>NZ_JAJOYU010000041.1 GCF_021290985.1 Rheinheimera soli | reverse complement strand
AACATCGGTATAAAACGCTTCAAGAACCATCAAGTAAAATTGTTCACAAAATAGCAGGACGGCTATTTTGCACAGCGTAAGCTGCCGAAGGCGAACATCATGGACGATGTGAGTGAAAAATATATCCCGATATTTTTGTATTCGCCGCGATCCATACTGACCTTCTTTGTTATTTCTTCTGGTTGTTCTGCCTGTCTCTGGTTTACACTGCTGTTTTTCTTCTGCCTCGGTTTTTATCTTTATGATCCGTTTAAGTCAAAAAGGCTGGAATAACGTCATGATTTATACAGTGGTGATTTTAATCGCCCTGTTTATTGGTTTGCCTGAATACTTTAAGCAAGGGCGCAACGAACCTCAGCCGCAACTTGTTTCTGCAAATCAGACACTACTAGCTTTGCATTTTCCACAGCATCAAATTGAGCGTGCAGGGCCAAACTGGCGTGTGCAACCTGCGGTGCTTACCGACGAAGAACTAACGGTTTTATTGCAGCAGTGGCAACAAGCGGCTTTGCCGGACCAGTCACCGTTAAATCCAGTTAATCCCGTATTGATCACCGAAGTATCAGTCTGGCTGACCGGCAAACCGGCACAGCAGCACTGGCAGTTGTATCAGGCAGGTGACAATCATTGGCTGAAAGCCGTTGATGCAGAGTTGTGGTACCGCTTGCCACAAGGCCAGGCCGACTTATTATTTCCAGCCGTTTTACGTTGAGGGTGTTATGCCAGAATTACCAGAAGTAGAAGTCTCCCGTTTAGGTATCAGCCCCCATTTACAGCAGCAACGTATCGAAAAAGTCGTAGTACGGCAACGTCAGTTGCGTTGGTTAATACCGGATGAAGTGTTGGAAATTAACCAGCAGCCTGTGCTTGATATCACAAGACGAGCTAAATACCTGTTAATTCATTTGCCAGAAGGTGAATTGATTATTCACCTTGGCATGTCAGGTCATCTGAAAGTGGTGCCGCAACATACTCCGGCTGGGAAACATGACCATGTTGATATTTATTTAAGTAATGGCTTAGTGCTGAGATTAAACGACACCAGACGCTTTGGTGCTGTGCTCTGGCAGCCGAAAGACAGTGTGCATACGCTGATGGCGAACTTAGGACCAGAGCCTCTACTCGGTGATTTCCATGCCGCTATGCTGCTGGCCGCTTGTCAAAAACGCAGTAGCGCCATCAAACTGGTGTTGATGGATAATCATGTGGTGGTTGGGGTAGGGAATATTTATGCCAATGAAGCCTTGTTTCAGGCCGGTATTCATCCAAAAATGCCCGCTAATCAATTGACCGCAGAAAAAGCTGAATTGCTGGTGCAGGTGGTGAAACAAATTTTGGCCAAAGCTATTACTCAGGGCGGCACAACGCTGAAAGACTTTAGCCAAACCGATGGCAAGCCGGGCTATTTTGCCCAGCAATTGTTGGTCTACGGCCGTGGTGGTGAGGAGTGTTTCAGCTGCCAGACTGAACTGAAGGAAATACGTTTAGGTCAGCGCAGCACAGTCTATTGCCCACAATGCCAAAATGAGCACTAGAAACTACTTTTAGCTAACACTCGCCACTCCACTCCGGATAAGTCGTCATCACCGCCATAAGCTTTGGTCAGGTCGATATGGATCATGGTGCCACGGCTGCTGTGGCTGGACAGCAAACGTATACCGGCACCTACACCATATAAGGTTTGATCGCCTGAACTGCCAGGTAAATCCGGATTATCACCCCAGGTGCGGCCCACATCAGCAAAGGTGGCGTAGCCTACATCAAAAATCTGCGCTATGGATAAATTGCTGTAGTAACGATATTCCATGGTTGCAAGGGCTAAACGTTCGCCTGTTTGATAATACAGCGGGAAAGCCCGCAATCCAGTATCTCCACCCAAACTTAAACGCTCATCACGGAATAAGTCATTCCCATATTGATAAGTGAGTTGGCCCACCAGGCTATGCTGTGGATCCAATTTGTGGACCAACATTAAATGACTTTTCAGCAAGGTTTGGCTCAGTTCTGCCTGTTCCAGCTGACTGGCTGACATTGACGTCAGCAGATAGTTATCTACTGTAAGTTCAGTTGCTTTGTACGCAGATGCCTTCACTTGCCAACCATGATCGTCTGCGCCCAGCACCGGCGTCAGATAAGCCAGTTTTACATCGGCCTGCCAACCCAGGTTAATATCTTCAACCCTGTTAAACTGGTAAATATTAAACATCTGACGGTAGTTGGATTGCAGGTATTGCCATGCCAGCCAAAATTGCGATAAGTCGCGTTTTTCTGGTGTACCAAAAAAGGTGTCAGGGGTTTCCCTGAATTCAATTTCGTTGTGGGTTGCGCCGATAAAAACCCGTTGTACCCAATTATCTGCAGAAAGCAGTTTCAGGCCGCCCTGAACCTCAAAGTAGTTTTTTTGTTTTTGATATTCGTTGGCTTCGTCACCTAACAGATACTCGTTAATATCCTGACTGTCCTGCTCCAGAGTTAAGGCAAAAGACCAGGGTGCATTCAGGCGATAAAACGGCTTTTCGATGGCGATTAAATAAGATTCCCCATCTGATTTGTCAGCGTAGCGGGTATTTAAGCCCCAGTGGCTGCCAAACATATTCGGCGAACGGAAATTGAGCAGGTAACTGGTACGCTCACTGTCGTGCTCATAATCCAGATTCACCTGATTACCAGTGCCAAACAGGTTATCTTCGGCCAAACCAAAGGTAGAACGACTTTCTCCACCTTCCCGGCTCAAGGATATTTTTGGTAAAAGCGACCAGTTATCCCAGCTGTGGACTGTAACTATGACTTGCTGATCCGGGCACTGATGACTCACCCGAACTTCTACTTTACGTAAATAGCGTCTGGTTCTTAATAAACGTTCGGTTTCTGCCAGACTTTCGGCATCCAGTGGCTCACCGGTTTTAAACAGCACATCTTCCAGCAAGGTTTCTTCAGTCGTAATCATATGAGTACGATTAGCTAAGCGATGAAACCAGTAGGTATTAGGCTGTTCCAAATCAAAGACATCGTTGCGGATAAAACGCACTTGCGAAATAGTTTGCCCCTGATAGGCACTAAAATCAGTGGTTTGAGTTACTTCTGTACACAAGTCAGATGCCAGCGCATGACTGCTGAACAATAGCAAAGAAACAGCAAAAGCTGCGGTTTTTGTCGCACGTAAAATACGGCTAAACATCATCAGCATCGATAACACTACAATATCCATTTCTGTTGATCGAGTTTTATCATGACACAATTTACAGCAAGAGGTAGCAGAAAAGACTGAGAACACTATCGTTCTCAGTCCGCAACAGTAAAACTGGTTTATTTTGCAGCAGCTTTGATAGCTTCAATCTGCTTTTTAGAAAGGCGGATGGCACTACCTGGATAAGGTTTTCCCATAGGGTAGTCCCATGCTTTTGGTCGTGTTTCAGCTACTACTTCTTTAAAGGCGTTACAGACTTTTTTAGAGGGAGCATCTCCAAGCTTTTTGGCGTAAGCCTCTAACATTCGGCTATCAACATCTTCATTGGACAATACACAGTAACCTTCAGTTGAATAAACCACTTCTTCTTCAGCTACAGTGGCAAAAGTTGTTCCCGAGCAAAGTAACGCAACACAGATTTTATTTATATTTCTCATATGAGTCCTTGATTTAACTACACTTACCAAAGAGTTAGGTAAGCCAAATTAACTCTAGGACAGTTTCAGCGCTTTGCCAGTTTATCCTGAGGTTTTGTCATGTCGATTTTGCTGCAACAGAGCTACAGTGTCTTTACTCAGGTTAAGATCACGTTGTGGGAAGGGGATCTCTATACCTTGCAGATCAAAAGCTACTTTGATTTCTTCCAGCAATGAAGTACGCAGATCCCGGTAATTTTCTTTCCTGGTCCAGACAGAAAATTGTAAATCGAGGGAAGAATCAGCAAAACTTAAAAACTGAAATACAGGATTGGGCTCATCCAGACTTAGCGGATTTTGTTCGGCAACCTGAAGCAGCACCTGCCGAACCTGACTGATATTTTCTTTGTATGACACCCCAATTTTTAAATCCAGTCGTCGGATAGGAAAACGGGTTAAGTTGGTTACTTCAGTTTTGATCAAGCTTTCATTTGGTATGCGAACAAAAAGGTTATCGAAGGTACGTAATTTAACGGAAAGCAGGTCAATCGACAAAATTTCGCCTGTGGTGTTACCTACCTGAATGGTATCGCCAATTTGAAAAGGCCGCTCGCCAATTAAAAATAAGCCACTAATCAGGTTCGACACTGAGGTTTGAGAAGCAAAACCTATGGCGACGGATAAAACACCGGCAGCTCCGAGCAATACACCTAAGTTAAAACCCAACTGTTTTAAACCGCTGGCAATAAACAAGGCTAACACCAGCCAGTACACCAGGCGGCGGCTTAAACTGGCGTGATGGGGGCTAAAACGTTTTAAGCAGATTTTAAAAGTGGCGCGAGATAATAAACTGGCCGCTAAAAAGCCGACTGTAAATAACAGGCTTGCCTGAAGCAAAGAGAAAAACTTGTCGGAATCTAAATAGTTAATCACCAGGTCGATCATAAAGAACCTCTGCTTGCAGCATGGGCAAATAAATCACTGAAAGCCCGGAACAGGCCATGTTTTTCCATATACAAACGTGGTTTGGCCAAACGTTCAGCACCATCAGAACCCGCAGGCATTTTTTTACTGATTTGCAACCTACTTAATTCGGCATCGTCCTGATGATCCAGTAGCACCTGATCTGTCCATAAGCTGCCATCGGCCAGACCATACAAGGATAAATAAGGTACGGGTAAGCTGAGTTTTTCAATACTCATCATCTGGCTGGAATTATTTTTGACTGTGACAGGGGTCACGGCTTTATGCACACGTTTTGGCAGTTCCTCTTTGCTGTGCCTGGCCTGAGTTTTATCAGCATAACAAAGCTCACCTATTTGTGTATTGGGACCAAACCAGGTGTCTGATAAGCGCTGGGTCTGTACTTCCTGCAGCAATAAAACGGGCTGCTGTAACTCGATACGAATACTGACCGGGCTGCTGATATAAAAAGTAACTTGTTCACCAGGCGGCACATAAACAGGCTGGTGAGTTTTAACTACCACAGGCCTGTCAGCCAGCACCGGCTTCAGACAAAACTGCAGTGGCTCATTTTCAAATACAAAGCGGCTGGCCTGACGATGTTGGGGCCACTGGGTCAGCAGTTGCGATTCCACATGCTGATGCTCTGTTTGTGTCAATAATTCTGTAGCAAGCCGCCATTCTCCGGCATTACGCTGTAAAAAAATCTGTAAAGGCCCAAGCAAAATTTTACAGCTTTGTTCATTCAGCAGCGTTTGGGGTTGCCACCACAGCGCCTGATTTTCAGCAAACATGCACAATCCTTGCAGCGAAAGAGTACGGGCAGAATTTAATCGCGTACTAATGACCGCTATTAAGTTGAGGTTAAGTGGTTACAGGAGTAAAATGATGCTCGTTTTTTACTGTATCAGCAATAAGTTAAGCTGATATTCCTGCCTAATCATGAAAAGAAGGAATGATGCCCGTTTTTGCTGTATCAGTAATACGTGCAGCCGATATTCCTATCTAAAAGAAGGAGAGTTCCGTTTTTATGGACATTCCCAGTCACAGGCCTGGCCTGACACATAACTTAGCATTGTAGTTTTGCTGTAGACCGCTGGTTTGTCCTGACCTTGCGACTACGGCCAGTAGTTCGAGGTGAAAACATGGAACCTTTAGTTCTGATCCATACATTACGCGCGGCTCTTGAGAGCGGCGATTTATCTGTGTTGTCTGTTCGTTTGGCTGATACTCATGCCGCCGACTTAGCTGGCGCTTTGGCTGAGTTTTACACAGAGCATTTGTGGCAACTGTTGAGCTGTTTTCCGTTAAGCACACAAGCGGACGTGTTCAGTTATTTACCTGAAGACCAACAGGTAGAGCTGGCCCATAATGTCAGTCGGCAGGACTTTATGCCCGTGATCCGGCAGATGTCGTCGGATGAACGAGCTGACTTATTTAACCAGTTGTCTGATGCACAAAAACAAGCTTTGTTACCCGCCTTGGCTCAGGCAGAGCGCGATGATGTATTAAGTTTATCTGCGTATTCAGAAGGCACAGCAGGTGCCATTATGAGCTCAGATTACGCCATGCTATCGCCAGACTTAACCGCTGCTCAGGCTATTGAAGTGCTTCGTAACGAAGCGCCGGATAAAGAAACCATTTATCTGTCGTACGTGGTGGATCAAGACCGCACTTTAATAGGGGCTTTGTCGTTACGTGAATTAATTCTGGCGCCAACTTATGCGTTGGTTGATGACGTGATGAAACATGATCCTATTCATGTCAAAGTCGATACGGCGCAGGAAGAAGTGGCCACGCTCGTGGCTAAATATGACTTAATAGCTATTCCGGTGGTCAATGCGCAAGGTCAGTTAGTTGGTATTGTCACTCACGATGATGCAATGGACGTAGCCGCCGCTGAAGCCACTGAAGACTTTCACAAAACCGCCACTATAGGCAAGCTGGAAGGCAGTGTCAGAGATGCCAAAATCAGTTTGTTATACCGTAAACGAGTGGTCTGGCTGGTGGTGCTGGTGTTTGGCAATATCTTCTCAGGCGCAGGTTTAGCGGCTTTTGAGCAGATTATTTCTGAACATATAGCCCTGTTGTTTTTCCTGCCCTTGTTGATTGCAAGCAGCGGTAATGCCGGTGCTCAGGCTGGTACTTTAATGGTGCGGGCTTTAGCCACTGGCGACATTAAGCTACGACACTGGGGCAAGATGTTGGGTAAAGAAGTACTGGTGGCTGGTTTATTAGGTATCACTATGGCCGTTGCTGTCTACGCCCTGGGCTACTGGCGTGGCGGGCTGGACATAGCGCTAGTGGTGGCTGCCACTATGCTGATTGTGGTGCTGGTGGGCAGTTTAGTTGGCTTGTCTTTACCTTTTTTACTCAGCCGTTTTGGGATGGACCCTGCAACCGCCAGCGGACCTCTTATTACATCCATCGCCGATGTAGCTGGTGTCGTGATTTATTTCTCCATTGCCAGCTGGTATTTACCTGCTTTAGTCTGAGCCTCTGGACGGATCTGCAAAAGTTTGCAGATCCGTCGATTGCCTGTCTGAAAAAAAGCCGTTACACTCCGCCGCGAACCAAGGGGTGCTTTTAGCTGAGACGCCGTCAAACGCGAACCCTTCGAACCTGATCCGGATCATACCGGCGGAGGGATGGTACTTCTGTATTCCTTTTGCTTTGGTGATCCTACTTTTCGATATGGAGTAGAATCATATGTCTCGAGTTTCTTGTTTGTCTTTGGCCATTCTGGCCGCGTTATCAACCACTTTGAGTGCTGAAGAGAACCCTGCGTCCGAACAGGCTGTAGAGCGTATTCTGGTGCAAGGCGATTTTCGGCAGCAGCAGTTACAAAAGCTGCCGGGCAGTATTCTGGTATTGAGTCAGCAGGATATCAGCCGTCAGAACGCCCAGCATTTAGATGATGTATTGCAACAAGCCGCCAACGTGAACTTTTCAGCTGGTGCGTCCCGTGGCCGTTTTTTGCAAATTCGTGGCATAGGCGAGCGCAGTGAATTTGTCGACAGTATCAATCCTTCTGTAGGCGTGCTGATTGACGGCATTGATTATTCAGCTTTAGGTGTCAGCTCTTTAGCTGACGTGCAGCAAGTTGAAATTTTTCGTGGCCCGGAAGCAACTCGTTTTGGTGCCAATGCGATGGCCGGTATGCTGAATTTAACCTCCAATGCCCCCAGCTTTGACGGCGAAGGTCAGTTAAGTGCCACCCTGGCAAATTACGATAGTTATCAACTAGCTGGCGCATACAGCAATGCGATCAACGAGCAGTGGGCTTATCGGCTGGCTGTCGATCATCAAAGCTCAGATGGTTTTATCGACAATATCTTTTTAAACCGTGACGATACCAACCATATTGACGAAACCTCGGCTCGTGCTGCGCTGCGTTATCTGGCAAGCAAAGATCTGACGCTGGATTTTATTGCTCACTACCGCGATATCCACAATGGCTACGATGCCTTTTCACTGGATCGTAACCGCACCACCTTATCGGATAAGCCTGGTCAGGATTTACAACAAAGCCGGGCTTTAGCAATAAAAGCTGATTACCAGGGCTTAAGTTGGGCTAATGTCTATACCCAATTAAGTGGCCTGACAGCTGACACTGACTATGGTTTTGATGAAGACTGGAGTTATGAAGGTATTCATCCTGATGGCTATGCCACTGAGGACCGCTATTTACGAGTGCGTGATCAGTGGAGTCTGGAGCAACGCTTTTTAGGCAAAGATCAGATGGAGTGGGTTGCCGGCTGGTATGCCAGTGGTCAAAAAACTGAATTGGAGCGCCAGTTCTGGAACTGGGATTTGTGGCAGGCCGCACAGTTTTTCAGTGATTTTAAGCGCCAGAATATGGCGGTATTTGGCGAGTGGTCTACAGATTTAGGCGATGGCTGGAGTTTAACCTCGGGCGCCAGAGCTGAGCGTTATGATGATGAGTACAGCGACAGCAATGGGATTGCCCAGCAAAACGACGAACTGATGTGGGGCGGAAAACTAAGTTTAAGCTTAGCGCTGACGGATTCAACCAGTTTGTATCTGTTGGGTTCACGAGGTTACAAAGCCGGTGGTGTGAATGGCGAAGCATTAGGCAAAGCTTTGGGCAGTGGCTCTGAAGAAATGTCAGACTATTTAAACAGCAAAGCTAATTTTTCACCTGAAACCTTATGGAATGCTGAATTCGGTGTGAAAGGCAGTTCTGCCGATCAGACTATTGTCAGTCGTGTGGCGGTATTTGCCATGTGGCGTGATGATATGCAGGTGAATAGCTGGGTAACACGAGATCAGTCTTTTGTCGGTTTTATTGATAACGCCGCTTCAGGCCGGAATCATGGGCTGGAAGTGGAAAGTCGGGTTCAACTGACGGATAGCTGGACTTTATTCGCCAATGCTGCCTGGCTTGAAAGTGAAATCCGTGGTTTTATCACTGAAGAGGGTGTAGATAAAACCGGTCGTGATCAGGCCCATGCTCCACACTACCAATACAGTGTCAGCAGTGAGTGGTTACTGACTACTGATCTGAGTTTTAATCTGGGCGTGCAAAGCAAAGCTGCTTTTTATTATTCCGACAGTCACGACTCGCGTTCAGAGCAAATGCACTTAGTGAATTTACGTTTGCAGTACCAGTGGGATCAAGTTCAGCTGGCTTTATGGAGCCGCAATGCATTGGATGAAGAATACGGAGTGCGGGGCTTTTATTTTGGCAACGATCCACGTGATGGCTACGAGCCTCATACCTATGAACAATTGGGTGAACCACGCCGTATAGGTTTCACCGCCAGCTATCAGTTTTAAAGGGTGAATCATGAAATTATCTATTGAAATCAGTAAGTACCCACTAACCAGTGACTATATAGAGCCTATAAAAGGTTTTATCGAATTACTGAACAGCAATCCAAATGTACTGGTGATCACCAATACATTAAGCACTCAGGTGTTTGGTGATTACGACGAAGTGATGGCATTGTTACAGCAAGGCATTCGCTGGTCCTTTGAGACCTATGGCAAAGTGGTGTTTGTGGTGAAATTTCTGCATGGTGATTTACGACCATGTTAGACGCATGGCTGCAGGTGTTTAGCGGCTGGAAAACGCTGACTCAGCTTGAGCTTGCCGCTACTTTGCTGGCGCTGGCTTATGTGCTGCTGGCGATGAAACAAAGCTTATGGTGTTGGCCAGCCGCTTTACTCAGCACTTTGTTGTACACCCATATTATGTGGCATTCGGCCTTGTTATCTGATGCCTTACTGCAGGTGTATTACGCAGGTATGGCGTTGTATGGCTGGTACAGCTGGCGGCAACAACAGCTGCAGCTGCCCGCTGGACAATCGGGTATGACCGAATGGTCAGCCAGTACCCATCTGAATTTAATCGGTGGTACAGCGCTCTGTGGATTGCTGTTGGGTTATCTGATGGACCAGTACACTCATGCAGATTTTGCTTACATAGATGCGCAAACTACGGCCTTTAGCGTGATGACAACCTATCTGGTGGCACGTAAAGTGGTGTCCAACTGGTTGTATTGGGTGGTGATCGATGCCATCTGTATTTATGTGTATATACAAAAACATCTGTATTTTACGACGGCACTTTTTGTACTCTATACCATTATTGCATTGATCGGATTTTTTGTATGGCGCAGCAGTTATCAGCAACAACAGCAGATCAACCCCGCCTGATCTGGCATTTATGCCAGCAACTGGAGTTTTTTGCTGATCACGAACCGTTGTTGTTAACGCAACTGACACAAGGCAAAAGAACCAGCTCTTATCAGGTGCAAACCAACAGAGGCCATTATGTGTTGCGCCACTATGGCCCTTCGGTGCTGGGAGTTTGCCGTCAGCAGGAACTTAGGTGTCAGCATGCGGCCGCAGCTGCAGGCTTAGCGCCAGCTCCTTTGTGCCTGAATAACCATCAACGTATGTTGATCACTGAATTTTTACCAGAAGCTCAAAGCCCTTCCGTGGCGTATATCCGGCAGAGTATTCCGGCCTTAGCTAACAAGCTGGCCACTTTACATCAGTTACCGGTGCAAACCGCTGTGTTGGACCCCTGGCTGTATTTGCAGCAATTAAAAACTCAGTTGGAACCGCATTGGACTGCACAAGCACAAAACATCTGGTTGCCATTAATCAACGCTGCCCGCGATTTACAGTATTTTCAGGCGGACATTGGTTTGTGTCATATGGATTTGCATCAGCAAAATTTATTGGTGTGGCAACAGAAATTGTGGCTGATTGACTTTGAATACTGCCAGTTGGCAGATGTGGTATTTGATTTAGTGGCAATAATAGTGCAGTTTGACTTGTCTGACATTGAACAACAGCAGCTACTGGATAGTTACAGAGCTGCCAGAGGTTCGGCTTGCAGCGTGCAGTTACTGGAAAAAGTGGCGCTGGCGAAAATAGTGTATTCAGGCTTTTGCTGGTTGTGGTATTGGCAGGAAGAACTGGACAATCAGGATCCCAGATACAAACAAGCCGCAGCAGACTGTTACCAGCTGTTACTGCGGCTTGTTCAAGCTTAGGGCTTTAAAGTCCGCCTAAACGCTCGGCCAGAATTTTGTAACGTTTTACATCTTCCTCATCGAACACTGGTTTGCCTTGTTCGTCTTTGCCATTTGCAACCAACAGATTTTCGCGTGCCAGACGTTCAACACGGATCTCCTGAATACCTAAAAAGGCGGCGACTTCTGCAACGTTGAGTATTGCCATAATGAGTTCCTGCAGTAATTATTTGAATTAATTTAAGCTGATATTTTTATTTTAGTGAATAAAGTTTAACAAGCACTGATGTTTTACTTACTTTTTGCCGGTGTGACAACTGATGCGCTGTGAATTTTGTGTTTTTTTTGAGTTTTCTTTGTTTTATGTCCAGGACATTGTATTTCGTCGGCAAAAGTGAGTTTTTAGCCAGATTTAGTTGCAAAGCACGGGTTGGTCGTTTTGTTTATTGTTTTAGTCTCTTTGTTCCAGTTATCTGTCTGGACAAAAACAAGAGCGCTAGGTATAACAAACTGAACTACCTGATAATTTTTGTGTAGTTGTCATCACCTTTACACAGATTTGAACTATGGTAAATAACAAAACTTAAATCCAACACGCAACAATCCGAACCTGAGTAATCATTATGAAAGCATCCGGCATGTCTTTAGCCTTGTACAATAATTTTCTTGGGCAGGCACCCAACTGGTACAAACTGTCTATCATCGCTTTTTTGTTTATTAATCCTATATTGTTTTTACAAAACCCTTATTTAGCGGGTTGGGTGTTAGTGGTGGAGTTTATCTTCACTCTGGCTATGGCGCTGAAGTGTTATCCGTTGCAGCCAGGTGGCTTGCTGGTGCTGCAGGCTATTGCGATAGGTATGACCAGCACCACGAAAGTGATGCATGAAATTGAAGTCAATATTGAAGTGATTTTATTGCTGGTCTTTATGGTGGCCGGCATTCACTTTGTCAAAGATTTGTTGTTATTTGTCTTTACCAAGCTGTTGATCCGGGTACGTTCCAAAACATTATTATCTTTAGCATTTGTTTGTATGGCGGCTTTTTTATCGGCATTTTTAGATGCGCTGACTGTTGTTGCCGTGATCATCGCTGTGGGTATAGGTTTTTATGCGATTTACCACAAAATATCCTCGGGCAAAAAGTTTCCTGACCCTCACAATCATAATGAAGATCATGAAGTAGCAGAGTTATCCCGTGCAGATTTAGATGCTTTCCGTGGTTTTTTGCGTAATTTGCTGATGCATGCCGGGGTGGGAACCGCTTTAGGTGGTGTTTCTACTATGGTCGGTGAGCCACAAAACCTGATTATTGCCGAAGCTGTCGGCTGGGGCTTTGGCGAGTTTGCATTACGTATGGCTGCGGTCAGTATTCCTGTGCTGATAGCAGGTTTAATTACGACTGTAGTGCTGGAAAAATTCCGCTTATTTGATTTTGGTGTGCGTTTGCCTGTGGCGGTGCAGGATGTTCTGATTGCCTATGATAACTATCAGACTGAGCGTATGACGGCTTCGGATATCAGTAAGTTATGGGTGCAAAGTGTTATTTCCGTTCTGCTGATCCTGTGCTTAAGTTTGCATCTCGCTTCTGTGGGTTTAATTGGTTTAATGGTGATTATTCTGGCCACTACTTTTTGTGGTGTAACAGATGAACACGCTATAGGTAAAGCCTTTCAGGAAGCCCTGCCTTTTACCTCTTTATTGGTGGTGTTTTTTGCTGTGGTTGCCGTCATTATCGACCAGCACTTATTTAAACCTGTGATTGATTTTGTTTTAACCTTTGATGGTCAGCAACAAACATCAGTGTTGTTTCTGGCCAACGGCTTATTGTCTATGGTCAGTGACAATGTGTTTGTCGGCACCGTCTATATCAATGAAGTCAAAGCAGCCTGGCAGGCCGGTGACATTAGCCGGGAGCAGTTTGAAATGCTGGCTATCGCTATTAATGCCGGAACAAACCTGCCGAGTGTAGCGACACCTAATGGTCAGGCTGCATTTTTGTTCCTGCTGACCAGTGCATTAGCTCCGCTTATTCGCTTGTCTTATATGAAAATGGTCTGGATGGCTGTGCCTTACACTATAGTGCTGGCATTAGTGGGTCTGCTAAGTACGACTTTCCTGTTGCCTGAAGTGATTCATTGGCTTTACGCAGCGGGTTGGATCCAGCCTTATGATGCGGCAGCGGCCGCTGCTGCAGTAGCTGGCGGACATTAAGTTGTTATGGATCAGAGGTCTAATTCCTCTGATCCTTATTTTTACCCCCTTCAGCTTGTCGCAGGTCAGAACGTCTGGACAGCTTGTATTCAGACAGGTATAAAGTACGGCATGTAAAATTTTCAGGGCATTTTACCCTCTGTCAGGCGCAATAGCTTTTGTTGCTTGCCATATTGCTCAGGGTGTTTTCTTTGTAAATACAAGTGAACACAACTCAGCCCGCTAAGAGGATGCAAGTACATGATTGAGCTTTTGTTTATAGTTTTATTTCCTTTAATAGGCTCTTTAGTGCCAGTACTGACAGCGCGGTGGTCACGTAGCTACAGTGCTCTTGCAACAGCTTTATTACCCCTGGCCGCTTTAGTTTTCGTATTACAGCTTGCACCAGCGGTCTTTTCCGGTGAAACCTTATTTTATAAGTTACCTTGGGTTGAGGCTTTAGGCTTGTCTTTAAGCTTCCGGCTGGATGGTCTGTCTCTTTTATTTCTGTTTCTGATCCTTGGCATTGGTTTGCTGATCATTTTATACGCCCGTTATTACTTGTCTGAAAAAGATTCTATGGCGCGTTTTTACGGCTTTTTAATGCTGTTTATGACGGCCATGCTCGGCATAGTGTTGTCGAATAATCTGTTGCAGTTGTGGGTGTTCTGGGAGCTGACCAGTATCAGTTCTTTTTTACTCATTAGTTTCTGGTGGCACAGAGCGGACGCCCGTTTAGGCGCCCGTATGGCGCTGATGATCACAGGTTTTGGTGGTTTAGCCTTGCTGGCCGGTATCTTATTGATTGGCAATGTACTGGGTAGTTTTGAGTTGGATGTAGTGTTGTCTCAGGCCGATGTGTTGCAACAACATTCCTTGTATCCGGTGATTTTAATTCTGGTATTGCTCGGCGCTTTTACTAAGTCTGCGCAATTCCCGTTTCATTTCTGGCTGCCCAATGCGATGTCTGCGCCAACCCCAGTCAGCGCTTATCTGCATTCGGCCACTATGGTGAAGGCTGGCATTTTTTTGCTGGCCCGGATGTATCCGTTATTGGCAGGCAGTGATTTATGGTTTTTGATGGTCACTATCACCGGCATGACCACTCTGCTGGTTGGTGCTTATCTGGCGTTGTTTCAACATGACTTAAAAGGCTTGCTGGCGTATTCCACCATCAGTCACTTGGGTTTAATTACCTTATTGTTTGGCTTAGGCACAGATCTGGCCGCTGTTGCTGCTATTTTCCACATTATCAATCACGCTATTTTTAAAGCCTCATTGTTTATGGCTGCAGGTATTATTGACCATGAGTCGGGTTCGCGTGATATGCGAAAACTCAACGGTCTCTGGCAATTTATGCCTGTGACCGCCACTCTTGCTATGGTGGCATCTGCTTCGATGGCGGGTGTGCCTCTACTTAACGGCTTTTTATCCAAAGAAATGTTTTTTGCCGAAACTCTGCATCAGGAAGTATTGGGGGCCTTGTCCTGGTTGATCCCCGTGCTTGCTACTGTCGCTGCAACTTTGTCTGTGGCTTATTCAGCGCGCTTTATTCACGATGTGTTTTTTAATGGTCAGCCTAAGGGGTTGCCACGCACTCCTCATGAGCCGCCTCGTTATATGAGGGTGCCAGTTGAAGTGCTGGTCGCGCTTTGTATTTTGGTCGGACTGGCACCTGCCTATATCGTAGGGGATTTATTAGCCGTTGCTTCCACAGCTGTGCTCGCTGGTCCTTTGCCCCTGTACAGTTTGTCGATTTGGCATGGCGTCAATTTGCCATTAATGATGAGTGTATTGGCTTTAACACTAGGTATTGTGTTGTATTTCAACCGCAAGCATCTGTTTCGTTTTCAGGCTGAATTGCCAGAGCTGAACCCGTTGCAGTTTTTTGAAGTAAAAATTAATGCGTTATTAGGCTTCGCAAAAAAATGGCATCACCGTATTGAGTCCGCCGCGCTGCAACGCTACCTGATGTGGATGTTTGTCATAGTGGCGATACTACTGATTTGGCCTTTGCAGCAAATGGGAGAATTCACCCGACACAACGCTGTGCAAGCGCCTGATACATTGATGTTTGCCGCCACTTTTGTCGCCGCTATAGCTGCTATAGCTACTGTGTTATGTCAGCGCCAGCGCCTGCTCTCTTTAGTGATGATTTCTATTGTTGGTTTAGTGGTCACGCTGATTTTTGTGCGGTTTTCCGCGCCTGATCTGGCTTTAACTCAGTTGTCGGTGGAAGTGGTGACTATAGTGCTGTTGATGTTGGCGTTATTTTTTCTGCCGCATAAAATCAGCAGGGCATCCAACGCTGGCCGATTGATCCGCGATGGTGCCATTGCTTCCATCTGTGGTGTGGTGATTGGCAGTTTAAGTTATGCATTGATGCTGGAACCGCAGCAACGTATCTCAGATTTTTTCCTCGCTAACTCTAAAATTGGTGGCGGTGGCTACAACGTGGTGAACGTTATTCTGGTCGACTTCCGTGGTTTTGATACGCTAGGTGAAATTACTGTGTTGGGTATTGCCGCTTTGGGCATATTTAAACTACTGACGCGCTTACCATTGTTCAGATCCAGCTCAGATGCCCAAGGGCGGCAATGGGCGCTGGATAAGCATCCGATGTTGCTGGCAGTGGTCTCTCAAGCCTTGTTGCCTTTAGCCTTGTTAGTCTCTGTGTATATTTTCTTCCGTGGTCACAACTTACCAGGTGGCGGATTTGTCGCTGGTTTAGTGACTGCCATAGCCATTATTTTGCAGTACGTGGCGCAAGGTGTGGATTGGGTACGTGAACGTTTAACGCTGGAGTATCATCGCCTGGTTGCGGCCGGAGTGCTGATCTCCACCTTAACCGGGGTTGCCAGTTGGGCCTTTGGACGACCATTTTTAACCTCCTGGTTTGATTATTTCCAACTGCCACTTTTTGGCGAAATTGAACTGGCCAGTGCTATCGCTTTTGATTTAGGGGTTTATCTGACAGTAGTGGGGGCCACTCTGATGATTTTGGCTAATTTAGGCAAAATGACCACTGAACACAGACCTGTAAATAAGGGGCAAAGCTAATGGAATTACTGGTCGCTATTATTATAGGTGTACTCACCTGCTGTGCTGTTTTTCTGATTTTACGGGCCAGAACCTTTGCGGTCATGCTGGGTTTGACCATGTTGTCTTATGCCGTAAATTTATTCATCTTTTCCAGCGGTGGATTAAAAATAGGCGTTGGAGCAGTGCTCAATGCCACAGAGGAATACGCCGATCCTTTGCCTCAGGCTCTGGTGCTCACTGCTATTGTGATTGGTTTTGCGATGACGGCTTTTCTGGTGGTATTGTCTATCCGTGCCCGCGCTGATTTAGGCAATGATCATGTGGATGGTAAATTACCCGTAGCGAAAAACACCCGACAGGGAGCTTCGTCATGAACCATCTGATTATTCTGCCGATCATTTGGCCTTTGCTGGTGGCTTTGCTGACCTTGTTGCCGCCTTTTGACCGAAGCTTGTTATTACGCCGGTATTTAAGTGTTGGTGGTTCTGTGGTGTTGCTGGTGTTCAGTGTTTTGCTGGCGATACAAAGCACCAACAGTCCTGCACAGCTCTATCAGCTGGGGAACTGGGCAGCACCTTTTGGCATCAGCTTATTATTAGATCAGGTCAGTAGCCTGATGTTGTGTCTGACTGCTGTACTGGCGGTTGCATCCAGTTTATATGCCAGCAGTGGCGAAGATGAAGGGGGCTTCTTTTTTCACTCTTTGCTGCATTTCCAACTGATGGGCATTAACGGTGCCTTTTTAACCGCAGATTTATTTAACCTCTTTGTGTTTTTTGAAGTGCTGCTGATTGCGTCCTACTCCTTGTTGATCCATGGAGGTGGCAAGGCAAAGACGAAAGCTGCTGTGCATTATGTCATTCTGAATCTGGTCGGCTCCGCCTTATTTTTATTTGCGCTGGCGCTGATTTATGGCGCCTCAGGCACGTTAAATATGCTGGATTTGGGTGCTAAAGTCGCGACTTTGTCTGACACTCAACTGCAGTTATTGCAGGCCGCTGTGGCGCTGCTGTTGGTGGTGTTTGGCTTAAAAGCCGCAGTGATGCCGCTGCATTTCTGGTTAGGCAGTGCTTACTCTTCAGTCACGCCAGCTGTGGCTGCTTTGTTTGCCATTATGACCAAAGTAGGTATTTACAGTTTGCTGCGGGTTTTTGCCATGGTGCTGCAAGATGCTGGTTTTGTCGCAAGCTGGGTATTTCCGGTGCTGTGGTGGACTGGTCTTCTGACCATTGTAATGGGTGTGCTGGGCGTTTTAGCCAGTGAAGATTTGCGTAAAATAGCTAGTTATCTGGTGGTCGTATCAGTCGGGACTTTAGTCGCTATGCTGTCGTTAGGCACGCCAGAGTCAGTGCAGGCACTGTTGTATTATCTGGTGCATTCAACCTTAGCCACTGCGGCTTTATTTTTACTGGCTGATTTGATTGCTCATCAGCGTGGCAAAGCCGGAGACCGTTTGGTCAATGGCCGGAAAATTGTCCAGCCTGTGTTGCTTGGTTCTGCTTTTATAGTAGTGGCTCTGAGCATAGTAGGCATGCCACCATTTTCCGGTTTTATCGGTAAGTTATTGCTGCTGCAAGCTGTGCCGCAAGGCGAGGCTATTTTGTGGTACTGGTCTGCCTTGTTAGGCAGCAGTCTGTTATTGCTGATTGCGCTGAGCAGAGCTGGCAGCATTTTATTCTGGCAGGTTGCAGGTGCTGATACCGAAGCCCGTATGGCAGGTGGACGCAGAGGGACTGCCTTAGTGCTGCTGGTATTGGCCAGCCCGTTATTAAGTTTGTTTGCCGGACCTTTAACTGACTGGTGTCAGGCTGCTGCGGTTCAATTGCAGACTATTGTTAATATCAGTCCGGGAGCCCTCTGATGAAATCATTAAAGAAGTGGTGGCCAACCCCTGTCCGTAGTCTGTTTTTATTTCTGGTTTGGTTATTACTGAATAACAGTGTGGAGTTTTTCCATCTGTTTTTCGGTTTGGTGCTGGCATGGTTGATCCCGCAGCTTATTCATAAATTCCGCTTGATCCAGCCTGGTATGAAAAACCCTGGCGCAGCGCTACGTTATGGTTTTATGGTGCTTTGGGATATTGTTGTCGCGAACATGCAGGTGGTAAAGCTGGTGGTCGGGCCTAATAAAAACCTCAAGCCTGCTTTTGTTAAAATACCGCTGGATTTGACCGACAATTTGTCCATTACTATTTTGGCCAGCACAGTCTCTTTAACGCCAGGTACTGTCAGCGCTGAAGTTTTACCTTTGGATGTTGGTGTTGATGAACCCAGGTATTTGCTGGTGCACGTGCTTGATTTAGCCGATGAAGCTGAATTAATTCAGCAAGTGAAACAACGCTACGAAGCTCCCTTAAAGGAGATATTTTAATGCTTGATCTGATTTTACAAGGCTGCTTCTTTGTGGTGGGACTCGCCTTGTTGATGAATTTATACGCTGCTATTCGCGGGCCTTCGGTGGTCGATCGTTTGTTGGCGCTTGATACTATGTATATCAACAGCATAGCGCTGTTGTTGCTGTATGGCGTTTATCTGGGAACCAGTTTGAATTTTGAGGTGGCTTTGCTGATAGCCATGTTGGGTTTTGTCAGTACTGTGGCTGTATGTAAGTTTCTGCTGCGTGGCGATATCATTGAGTAAAGCGCTGATACTGAGGAGTGAGATATGAGTTGGCTTGAATGGCTGGTAGCTTTGTTAGCTGTGGCAGGGTCGTTATTTGTGTTGTTAGGATCCTTTGCTCTGGTGAAACTACCTGATTTTTATACCCGCCTGCATGGGCCAACCAAAGCCACAACGCTGGGCTTAGGTGCTCTGGTGCTGGCCTCTATGGTCTATTTTAACTTTGTCAAAGGGGAATTGAGTTTACAGCAGTTGCTTATCGCTTTATTTTTATTTATTACCGCACCTATTACCGCTCATATGTTAATCAAAGCTGCGCTGCATTTAAAGCTGAAGACATCTGCACCAACGTCAGGAAAGCAAAACGCCGATCTTTAAGTGTACTTTTGTAGCCTTAGTTTTCTTCGTCAAAGCCGTTTTCGATTAAAGTCACTACAGCGGTTAGTGCTTCTTGTGCCTGAGCGCCTTGGGTACAAACTTCCAGAGTTTTACCTTTGCTGCTCGCCAGCATCAGGAGTGCAAGCACACTGCTGGCATCTGCGGTTTGGCCTTCCTGCTGCAATTCAATTTTGGCATCAAACTGACGGCACAATTGCACCAGCTTAGTAGCAGCTCTTGCGTGTAAGCCGAGTTGATTGACGATAGTGACGGTTTTCTGAAGTTTATCGGCCATGATGTCTTACCAATTCGCGGTGGCGAATTTGCACGTCTTCCCGCTGTAAGCGGTAACTTTCAGCCAGAGATTCAGCGATATAAACTGAACGGTGCTGGCCACCAGTGCAGCCAATAGCTATGGTCAGGTAGCTACGGTTATTGCGCTCTAAGTGGGGCAGCCAGGTGCCAATAAACTGATTAATTTGCCAGATATACTGAGCCACTACGGCTTGTGACGACAGATAGTCTTGCACAGGTTTGTCTAAGCCTGTCAGGATTTTAAGTTCAGGTTCCCAGTGCGGGTTTGGCAGGAAGCGGGCATCAAATACATAGTCAGCGTCTTTGGGAATACCGTATTTAAAGCCAAAGGATTCAAACAAAATAACCAGACGTCCGGTTTTTTGCCCCAGAATACGTTCTCTAAGCTGCTCTGCCAGCTGATGTACGTTCAGCTCTGTGGTATCCAGATACAAATCAGCACGGCTGGAGATAGGGTCTAACAGCTGCTGTTCGCGTTGTATGGCTTCATCCAGTGACATGGCCTGATGCGACAACGGATGCAAACGGCGGGTCTCACTGAAGCGTTTAATTAAACTGGTATGGTCGGCGTCGAGGTAAAGAATGGTCAGGTCAACTTTATGCGGCAGGTAAGACAGAATATCGGTCAGCTCATCCGGGTCTTGTGGCAGGTTGCGCACATCGATACTGACAGCCACCCGTTCATACTGACCCATAACGGCGTTGGCTAAGGTAGGGAGTAGATTAACCGGGATGTTATCGACACAATAGTAACCTAGGTCTTCCATGACGCGCAGGGCAACAGACTTGCCCGAACCCGATCGACCACTGACGACCAGTAACTTCATTTTGCTATCACCTGTTCAGCACTTGTCATCAATAACTGATACAAATCGTGGCTGCTTGCGCTATGACGGATTTTTTTGGTGAAATCTTTCTGGCTCAGCATACGTGCTATGCCTGATAAGGTGGATAAATGGGTCTGACATTGATTTTCCGGGATCAGGATGGCGCAGAAAATATCCACAGCCTGGTTATCAATAGCATCAAACTGTATTGGATCTTTGCTGACAACAAACACCAGCATAGGTGTGGTGACATTTTTTAATTTGCCATGCGGAATAGCAATACCACCGCCAATACCTGTAGAGCCAAGCTTTTCACGGCTCATCAGTGCTTCGAGTATGTTGTACTCAGGAATTTCCGGTAAACGCTGATGTGCCAGTTCAGCTATGTATTCCAGAATGCGTTTTTTACTATTAAAAAGGACCGCACTCTTGGTGCAGTCCTCCGATAACATTGAGCTCAGGTTCATAGTTTCAGAATCAATGACGAGAAATTTTCTCTTTATGTTTAATAACTTGGCGATCCAGTTTGTCGATCAACTGGTCTATCGCAGCGTACATATTTTCGTCTTCCGATACAGCGAATACTTCACCTCCGTTGAGGTGCATCTTAGCCTCTGCAATCTGCTTCAATTTTTCCACGTTCAGCACTACATGTACATTGTTAATATGATCAAAATGACGTTCAAGTTTGGAAAATTTGCTATCGACGTAATCTCTCAGTGCTTCAGTGATTTCTACATGACGACCAGTTAAGTTGATTTGCATAGACTCTTCCTTCTTTGTAGAGCTGTTAAAGCAAGCTCTTGCGCTGATTAGACGGCGGAATAAACAAGGCTTCACGATACTTGGCAATGGTACGCCGTGCGACATTAATTCCTTGTTCTGACAGTATTTCTGCCATCCTGCTGTCACTTAAAGGTTTGGCAGGATTTTCCGCCGCCACCAATTTTTTAATAAAGGCGCGGATGGCGGTGGATGAACATTCACCACCACTCTCTGTACTTACATGACTGGAGAAAAAGAACTTAAGTTCAAATATTCCTCTGGGAGTGTGCATATATTTTTGTGTCGTAACACGGGAAATTGTTGATTCATGCATTCCCACCATTTCAGCGACATCGTTTAATACCATGGGTTTCATGGCTTCTTCACCGTGTTCAAAGAACGCCTGTTGCTGCTGTACTATGCAGTTCGCTACTTTGAGTAAAGTTTCGTTGCGGCTCTCCAGACTTTTTAAAAACCATTTGGCTTCCTGCAAATGGGAACGGATAAACTGACCATCGGAGGCGTTACGGGCATTACGTGACATGGCGGCATATTGCTCGTTAATTCTGATCTTTGGCATCGCATCAGGATTTAACTCAACCATCCAGCGTCCTTTAATTTTCGCTACCGATACATCAGGGATCACATACGACTGTTCTTGTCGAATCACATCTGCCCCAGGTCTTGGGTTCAGGCTGTGGATCAGGCGCATCACTTCTTTTAAGTCGTCTTCTTTGAGTTTAGTCACACGCATCAGAGAACGGAAATCTCTGTTGGCTAAAAAGTCAGTATATTCTTTAATAATATGCCGGGTTTCGGCCAGATAAGGTGTTTTAGGGTCAAACTGACGCAGTTGTACCAATAAACATTCCTGAATGGTACGGGCACCTACACCTACAGGGTCGAATAGCTGGATACGTTTGATCACAGCTTCAACTTCGTCGGCCTCTACATCGGGTATTCCCAAAGATTCGAGAATTTCTTCTGTACCTATCGTCAGTAAACCGTTTTCATCTATGGCTTCGATAATAATTTCAGCAATAGTACGGTCTGTGTCTGAGAATGGGGTTAGCTGCATCTGCCAGCGTAAGTAGTCTTGCAGAGTTTCGCTGGTTTCGCCCTGAAATACCGTATCTTCATCACCGTTGTAGTTATTGGCTCCTGAGACAGGGGCTGCACTGACTAAATCATCCCAGTGGCTGTCCAGCGGCAGGTCTTCTTTAATATTTTGCTCGGACATCGCTTCGCTGCTGTCCTTTACCTCGGGTTCGTAGTGCTCATCATGACTGCTGTCGTAGTCGGGGGAGTCAAACTCTGCACCATGATTTAAATCTTTTGAGGAGGGTTCCTGAAACACAGCATAGTCATCTTCAGCTTCCAGCAATGGATTAGCATCCAGCGCTTCCTGAATTTCCTGTTGCAGTTCAATAGTAGACAATTGCAGCAGTTTAATTGCTTGCTGCAATTGAGGAGTCATTGTGAGCTGCTGACCAAGACGAAGTTGCAGAGACGGTTTCATGTACTTCTTATTTTCTCCAAACAACCCTATTCGGATGTTGTTTTAAACTATAACCTGAATTGCTCACCAAGGTAGACATCCCGGACTTGTTGGTTTGCTAAAACCTCAGTCGGCGTACCTGCAGCAATCAGTTCTCCATGACTTACAATATAGGCAATTTCACAGACATCAAGCGTTTCACGCACATTGTGGTCGGTGATAAGCACTCCAATGCCTCGTTGGCACAGATGCTGAATAATTTTTTTAATATCTAACACTGAAATAGGATCAACACCAGCAAAAGGTTCATCCAACAGGATAAATGCCGGATCTGCAGCCAATGCCCGCGCTATTTCCACCCTGCGACGTTCACCACCGGATAAACTCATGCCAAGGCTGTTACGGATATGACCTATATGGAACTCGTCCAGCAGGGCGTCGGCTTTTTCTTCGCGCTGCTCTTCGGTTAAATCTTTGCGATGCTGCAAAATGGCTAACAGATTGTCGTAAACCGTCAGTTTACGGAAAATGGAGCTTTCCTGCGGTAGGTAGCCAATACCGGCACGGGCACGGGCATGGATAGGGTCAAAAGTGATCTCTTTATCATCCAGTGTGATTTTGCCTTTGTCTGATGGTACCAGGCCAACAATCATATAAAAGGTGGTGGTTTTTCCTGCACCGTTTGGACCTAACAAGCCAACTATTTGCCCTGCATTCACTTCCAGACTGACGTCTTTGACCACCTGACGGCCTTTGTAACTTTTCGCCAGATGGGACGCGACTAACTTCATTATTCTTTTCCTTCCGGGCTGAATACAGTGGTGACTCTTTCGGTTTTTTTGCCGTCAGATTCTGCTTCCAGCTCTTGTTTTTCCAGGTTGTATTTGATGATCGCGCCTTGCACCATGCTGCCATTCTGGCTCAATTCAGCATTGCCTGTCAGCACTAGCGTACCGTTGGCTACATCGTAGCGAATTTCATTGGCACTGGCTTTAATCGGCTTTTCACCATCCAGTAACTGCGAATAAGTGGCAGGCTGACCTGAAGCTATAAACACTTCTTTGCCTTTACCAGCAGTGGCTAGAACTTCGAGTTTATCTGCTTCAATCAGTAAACTGCCTTGTTCTACTTTGACGTTATCAACAAAGGTCATCACTTTGTCTTTAATAGAACCAAACTGACGATCCGAACCGACCTGGATTTCTTTTTTAAAGTCGTCAGGACCTGCCAGAGAAGCGCCACTGAAGGCGAAAAAGATGCTGAGTAAAATAATGTTACTTTTCATTGTAATAAACCGTTTTTGTGTGCTGTTTCAGCTCTACGTTCTGTTCGTTCAAATCTGCCAGCATACCTTTACCTGTGATTTGAAAGCCCAGTCCAAAAATTCGTACCTGCTCATTCGATTGCAGCGTATTGCTGTTGAACAGAAGCTCAACTGCATTGGTTTCTATCCGGGTAAAAAGTGGGTCAGTCGACATATTGCGCAGCTCCACTCTGTGTTCAAGAATGAGTTTGTCATCAGGATAAAGCACAGCCTGCTCGCTTGTCACTTGCCATAATGGCACTTTTTCCTGATAAATGGTGTAGATAGGGAAATCAAACTGTAAAAAGCCAAAACGTTCGAAGTGTTCCATACGTTGAGCACGGATCAGATCCGACAAATGGCCTTCTTCATCATAAATCATCCGGGTCAGGTCTACAGCCACATAGTCAGGCTGATTGTCCTGATTGCCAGGAGTGCCGCTTTGCTCCTGATCCAGCACCTGCCAGCTATAAAAACTGGCGGCAGCAGCCACAATAAGCACTAACCATAAAAATTGACGGATCATGTACTGCTTCCTGAAAATTCAGCAAATTTGTTCTGACTGGTCAACAGCAAATCACAGAGTTCACGCACTGCACCAAAACCACCTGGTAATTTACAACGGTAATCTGCATGCAACGCAAGGTAAGGGTGAGCGTCCTGCACCGCAACACTTAAACCACAATGCTGCATGACGGCCCAGTCGGCCAAATCATCGCCGATAAAGGCAATTTGTGAGGCTTCGAGTCCCAGTGTTTGTTGGAGTTCAGCAAAAGCCGCGAGTTTATTTTCCTGACCTTGATAAATGTACGGCACTGTTAAGGAGGTCATGCGCTGCTGCACTATCTCTGAGCGACGACCCGTGATCACCGCTACTTCAATACCGGCATGGCGTAGGGCTTTAATACCGTAACCGTCGCGGGTGTGAAAGGCTTTCAGTTCCTCTCCCTGATTGCCTAAATAAATACGGCCATCAGAAAACACGCCATCTACATCACAAATTAATAAGCGGATCCCTTGTGCTTTTTGCTGAAGTTCCGGGCTGATGGCCTGATACATTTGGCTAAATAAAATAGACATCAGAGCACCCCAGCTTTCAGCAAGTCATGCATATTTAATGCACCTACAGGTTCATTTTGCTCGTTTACCACAATAAGGCCATTAATTTTACGTTGTTCCATGATTTGTAAGGCTTCTGCTGCCAGCATAGCAGGTTTGGCGGTAATACAGTTTTTAGTCATCAGGCTGGCAATGCTGGCTTTGTGTAAATCGACTTGTTGGTCCAGTACCCGGCGTAAATCGCCATCGGTGAATAAACCCGCCAGCTTACCCGAATCATCCACTACAGACGTCATCCCCAGGCCTTTGCGGGATATTTCCAGCAAGGCCTCTTTCAGACTGACCTGCTGATGCACCACTGGCAAGGCATCACCAAAATGCATTACATCTTCTAAGCGTAACAATAAACGACGGCCTAAGCTGCCACCTGGGTGGGACAAAGCAAAATCATCAGCGGAAAAACCACGAACATCCAGCAAAGCAACGGCGATAGCATCACCCATAGCTAAGGTAGCAGTAGTACTGGCGGTCGGTGCCAGTCCCAGTGGACAAGCTTCTTGCTCAACCCGCACACATAAATGCACATTGGATAAAGTAGCTAAGGTAGATTCAGGACGGCCTGTCATCGCTATCATTTTGATGCCGCGGCGTTTTAATACCGGCACTATAGTCAGAACTTCAGCGGTTTCGCCTGAGTTGGAAATAGCCAGCACAATATCATCCTGGGTGATCATGCCTAAATCGCCGTGGCTGGCTTCTGCAGGATGAACAAAAAACGCGGGCGTGCCAGTGGAGGCTAAAGTGGCGGCAATTTTATGAGCAATGTGGCCTGATTTACCCATGCCAATCACTATCACCCGGCCTTTGCAGTCAAACATCATCTGGCAAGCCAGATTAAAACTCTCGTCTATATAAGCTGCCAGTTGGGTTACAGCTGCGGCTTCAATCTGCAACACCTGCAGGGCCTGAGGGCGAAAATCCAGAGTCATGCAAAAATCCCCATCAATTAGTTGTTGCCGGCTTTTCGGATCTAAAGTTCTTTGGAAAGGATCCAGTAAGAGAACCTGTCAGATCATAGAGATAGCTTAAGCATTAAGCTGCGATTCATTTTCAGCGCGGCACACTTTGCGGCCAGATAAAGGCTGATATTTTCGTGTTTATTGGGCGTAAATGCAAAAGATTACGTAAAACAAACTCATTATTCTGTTTTTGCAATCAGTTGTTACTATTTTTTATAAGGTCGTCGTTGCGAAAAACCTATACAATAGCTGTGTTTTACGAGTCCGCTTGGCTTGAAGTCGCTGTTGTGCATAGGTATATTGCGCGCCTTTAATTTTAGCGGTAAGCGCTATAGTCTTTGAATGAGGATCAACGTGTCAGATATTCTGGTAGACATTCAGCACCTGACGTTTAAACGCGGTGACCGTGTGATCTATGATGACATGAGCATGCAGTTTCAGCGTGGCAAAGTGACGGCCATCATGGGGCCTAGCGGTATTGGTAAAACCACATTGCTGCGCCTGATCGGTGGTCAGTTAAAGCCTGAACAAGGGAAAATTCTGATCAATGGTCAGGATATACCTCAGCTCAATCGTAAAGATTTGTATAAAGCCCGACAGAAAATGAGCATGTTGTTCCAAAGCGGTGCCATGTTCAGTGATATGTCGGTTTACGACAACGTAGCCTTTCCTATTCGGGAACATACCCGCTTACCTGAAGATATTATCCGCCTGATGGTGCTGATGAAATTAGAAGCTGTAGGTTTACGAGGTGCGAGGGATTTAATGCCCGCTGAATTGTCTGGTGGTATGGCGCGTCGTGCTGCGTTAGCCCGTGCTATCGCTTTAGATCCACAACTTATTATGTACGATGAGCCTTTTGCCGGGCAGGACCCGATTTCAATGGGCGTGATAGTCCGTTTGATCCGCTCTTTGAATAATGCCTTAGGTTTAACGTCCGTCGTGGTATCCCATGACGTGAATGAAGTGATGAGTATTGCTGACTATGTTTATGTAGTGGCTGAGCAAAAAGTTATAGGGCAAGGCACGCCAGAAGAGCTTCGGGCTCACCCTTCTGCGCTAGTGCAGCAGTTTTTACAGGGAGAGTCTGATGGCCCTGTACCTTTCCACTTTAAAGCGGCCAGTTACAGTGCTGAATTAATGGAGTTAGCCAAGTGATAGTGGATAAGTTACAGCAACTCGGACAAAAGAGTATTGCTAAAATTCAAGGCATGGGCCGGGCTACCATTATGTTGTTTGGTGCTTTAGTTGCCTGGCCAACACCACGTAAAAGCTTCCCTTTATTGCTGAAGCAGTTGTATGTGGTGGGTGTGTTGTCTTTATTGATCATTCTGGTCTCTGGTTTGTTCATCGGCATGGTGCTGGCATTGCAGGGTTACACAGTGCTGTCGAAATTTGGCGCTGAACAAATGTTAGGCCCGCTAGTCGCGTTGAGTTTACTGCGCGAACTGGGTCCTGTGGTGACAGCTTTATTATTTGCCGGCCGGGCAGGTAGCGCTTTAACTGCTGAAATTGGTTTGATGAAAGCGACTGAGCAGTTGTCAGGTATGGAAATGATGGCTGTGGATCCGCTGCGCCGTATTATCGCGCCGCGTTTTTGGGCTGGCGTGATCAGCATGCCTCTGCTGGCGATGATATTTACTGCCGTAGGCATTTTAGGTGGTCATCTGGTGGGTGTGGACTGGTTAGGTGTGGATAGCGGCGGTTATTGGTCTGCAATGCAAGCCAACGTTGATTTCCAGCAGGATATTATGAACGGCGTGATTAAAAGTGCTGTGTTTGCTTTGATTGTGACCTGGATAGCCTTACATAAAGGCTTTGATGCGGTGCCAACCTCTGAAGGCATTAGTCAGGCCACCACACAAACTGTGGTGACATCTTCTCTGGCGGTCTTAGGTTTTGACTTTATATTAACAGCAGTAATGTTTGGTGGATAAAAAATGACATCTCGCAAAATCGAAGTGTTGGTAGGTTTGTTTGTTGCGCTGGCTATAGCTGCTTTTATGTTGTTATCCCTGAAAGTGGCGAACAGCGGTATGGCGGGGTCTGGCGAAACTTATATGTTGTATGCCAAGTTTGAAAACATTGGCGGCTTAAAAGTGAGATCGCCAATTAAAGTAGGTGGTGTAGTGGTTGGCCGTGTGCGCTCCATTAATCTCGACACTGAAGAATATTCTCCTGTAGTGGCTATGGAGATTGACAGCCAATACAACAATTTCCCTGAAACCAGTTCAGTTGCCATTTTGACCTCTGGTTTATTGGGTGAGCAGTATCTTGGATTACAACCTGGTTTTGTTGATGAAACAGTCTCCATCCTGAAAAGTGGCGATTATGTTGAAGACACCAAGTCCGCTATTGTGCTGGAAGAGTTAATCGGCCAGTTCTTATTTAACAGAGGAAGTAACTAAGCATGAAAAAATTGCTGGTAAAAATTGCAGCTACTGCATTGATTTCATTAGGCCTGATTGCTCAAGCGTCCGCCGTGGAAGTCAAAACTTACACTGACCCGTACAAAATGATCGAAGCTGTGGCCGATCAGGCGTTTCGCCGTATTGCTAACGATCAGCCGAAGATTGAAAAAGATGTCGAACATTTACGGGTGATAGTGAATGAAGAATTAGTGCCTTACATCGACAGTCGTTATGCTGCTTTTCGTGTGATAGGTAACTACATTAAACAAACTAAACCTGAAGAGCGTGATGCTTTTGTGTTGGCTTTTAAAGATTATATGGTAGCCACTTACGCCGGTGCTTTAACTCAGTATAAAAATCAGAAAGTGATTTTTGAACCAGCCCGCGCTGTAGGTACGCAAAATATTGTCACCATTAAAACCCGTGTTATTGATCCGGGCAAGCCAGATATCAATATCGAGTTTAAACTGCGTCGTGCCAAAGATTCTGAAAACTGGCAGGTATTTGACATGGTGGCTGAAGGTATCTCTTTGTTAGACAGCAAAAGAGCTGAGCTTGGCAACATGATCCGTCAGCAAGGTTTGGCCAGCGTGACCGCATTGTTAGTGGAGAAATCAAAAGCTCCTATCACAGCTCCTATGCAGGGTAATAATGCTAAAAATTAGTCAACAACAACAGACACTGGTGTTTTCCGGTGCTTTGGATCGGGATACAGTACCAACGCAGTGGCCATTTAAACTATTAAAAAAGTTAAGTGGCACTGTAGTCTTTGATTTTCATGAGCTTGCATTGGTAGACACTGCAGGGCTTGCCTGGTTACTTCATCAGGTGGCTCAGGCTGCTAAAATGGGGTTAACCATCCAAATGTGTCATGCGCCAGAGCAATTAATTTCTCTGGCTAAGTTGTCCGACGTTCTGGCCTTATTGCCATTGGTAGAAGAGGGTAAAAGCAATGCAGTGTAATGATATTGAGCTTCTTTTAACAGAAGAGCTGAAACTGGCTGAAGTTTATGTAAAAGCCGAAGGCAATCATTATGCTGTGACAGCAATTGGGGATTGTTTTGATGGCATCAGCCGGGTGAAACAACAACAAATGATTTATGCCCCTTTGATGGCAGCTATTGCTGATGGTAGTATTCACGCCGTTTCAATTAAAACGTTCACGCCGACTCAATGGCGCCGTGAAAAATTACTTAACCCACCTGTATAGTAGCTAAAGATGCAACAATTTCTGGTTTCAGGCGGCGCCACCTTAAAAGGTGACGTTGTTATTTCCGGCGCTAAAAATGCCGCACTTCCTATTTTATTTGCCACTATTTTGGCAGAGCAGCCGTCAGTGCTGAGCAATGTCCCTGTGTTAAAAGACATTGATACCACCTTTAAATTGTTGCGCATTTTTGGTGCTGAAGTCAGCCGTGACGGCCATCAGGTGACAGTGGATGCCACTGCTATTCACAGTCAGATGGCTCCCTACGAGCTGGTGAAAACCATGCGCGCTTCTATTCTGGCTTTAGGTCCTCTATTGGCTCGTTTTGGTCATGCTGAAGTGTCGTTGCCTGGCGGCTGCGCTATTGGCGCTCGTCCGGTGAATTTGCATATAGACGGTCTGCGCAAAATGGGCGCTGAAATCACGGTCGAGGCTGGTTATATCAAAGCCAAAGCAAGCCGCTTGCATGGTGCTCATATTTTTATGGAACTGGTCAGTGTGACTGGTACTGAAAACCTGATGATGGCGGCAGTGCTGGCTGATGGTTTAACTATTATTGAAAACGCAGCCCGTGAACCTGAAGTGGTGGATTTAGCCCGGTACCTTATTGCTATGGGGGCTGATATTCAGGGCGCAGGCACTGATACTATTCGCATTACGGGTAAAGAAAAGCTGCATGGCGCTTGTCATACAGTGTTACCAGACCGCATTGAAACTGGTACTTTTTTAGTGGCTGCTGCTGTGACAGGCGGGGATGTGACCTGTTTAAATGCTTCTCCGGCAGAACTGGAAGTTGTGCTTGAGAAACTGCGTGAGGCCGGTGCCGATGTCAGTACAGGACCAGATTGGATCCGGCTGAATATGGCGGGCCGTACGTTAAAATCAGTCAACGTAAAAACTGTACCTCACCCTGGCTTTCCTACCGATATGCAAGCTCAGTTTACTGTGTTGAATGTGGTGGCAGAAGGCGTAGGCATGGTGACAGAAACGATTTTTGAAAATCGTTTTATGCATGTACCAGAGTTGCAACGTATGGGGGCTGATATCCAGCTTGAAGGCAACACAGCGCTGATTAAGCACAGTGACAAGCTGACAGGTGCTCAGGTGATGGCAACAGACCTGAGAGCTTCCGCCAGTTTAGTGATTGCAGGCTTAGTGGCTGAAGGTGAGACTGTGGTTGATCGTATCTACCACATCGACCGGGGTTACGAGCAGATAGAGCATAAGCTTAAAGGCTTAGGTGCCAATATCCAACGGATCAATGCTCCAGCCTGATTTGTTGCTTTAAACATAAAAGCCAGTGCTTAGTCACTGGCTTTTTTATGTCAGCTTGAATGGTTAGTTAAGTTCTCTAATCACCACAGGTATAGTCAAAGCCTTGCCATTGCGTTCAATCGACATTTGTAAGGTGGTGTCTGGTTGGGTTTCCGCAATCAAATCCAGCGCATGATGTACGCTGGTTAAAGTCACACCATTAATTTTCTGTAATATATCGCCAATTTCTAAACCCGCTATAGCGGCAGGACTTAAAGGTTCTATGGCGCTGATTTTGACACCAAATAAAGTTTGGGCTGTGGATATCATCGGATCGCCTGCAGGATTAACCACAGGGTCTCCACTGACACCTAAATAACCACGGATCACGCGACCATGCTGGATCAGTTTCTGCAGAACATTACTGGCTAAGCTATAAGGCACCGCAAAAAATATACCCTGAATGTCCAGATTACGCTGGCGTTGGAAAGCCGCAGTGTTGATACCGACTAACACGCCATTGCTGTTAATTAAAGCACCGCCTGAGTTACCCGCATTAATGGCAGCGTCCATTTGCATAAAGTCGGCATAACCGTTTGCTGGGCTCAAGCCGCCTCGGCCTGTTGCACTTATAACACCCTGAGTAATGGCCTGACCCAAATTAAAGGGATTGCCTATTGCCAGTACCACATCTCCAACCTGAGGCTCTAAGCTATCATCCTGTGGGATCACAGGTAAGTTGTCGGCTTCGACATACAATACAGCTAAGTCTGTCAGTTGGTCCTGGCCAATCAGTATCGCGTCAAAGACCCGGCCATCCTGCAACGCTACTGAAATCTGGTCGGCTCCATAGACCACATGATAATTAGTCAGCACATAACCCTGAGCATTCATAATGACACCGGAGCCAAGCTCTTGACGCTCTATAGTTCTGCTTTGGTAAGAACGGGGATCCTGAGTGGTGCTTTTGGTATAGACATTGACAACAGCCGGTGCCGCGGCGCGCACTGCTCTGGAATAAGACACAGGTGCTGGCACTGATTCTTTTTGTTGCCAGAAATTCAGGTTTAATCCCTGACCCTGGTTGAAAAAGACCAACCACAGCATTGCAAGTGCAAGACCATAAGCAACACTTTTTAATAGACTAATCAGAAGTTTGGGCACTGGGAGAAGTTATGAAACAAAAGATTTTGCAAGCATAACACTAAATATGGAGTTGCAGTAGCAAGCCACAGGCTTGCTACTGCAAAAAGTTAACGTATCAATACGTAAAGGATGCGATTACCGCGTTGAACCTGCAATGCTATGATGCCGGAGCTTTTACTCAGCAGCTCTCGTAACTCTTTGGTGCTGGTCACTCTGCTGCGACTAACACCAATAATCACATCGCCTTTTTCCAGTCCTAATGCAGCAGCAGGGGAGCGGGCTGCAACTTCATCCACCACAATCCCATTCTCACCATCCGGTGTTTTACCATCGGTTAAACTGGCACCTTCAAGCATTGGATGCAGTACTTTCGCTTCTGCTGTGGCAGCTTCTGCAGCTTCCAGCGTCACTTTCACTGTTAGCGCTTTATCATCACGCAAAATACCTAAAGCTATTTCTTTGCCTACACCTAGCGTGGCTATTTTGGCGCGAACTTCAGTAAAAGACTCAATCTTTTTACCGTTCAGATGGGTAATAATATCACCACTTTTCAGGCCAGCTTTATCGGCTGCTGAACCTGGGATCACTTCTTGTACCCAACCACCTTTGCTGGTTTTGGTTTTCATTGCTTTGGCAATTTCAGCGTTTAAATCACCGCCGCGTACACCTAAAGCACCACGACGCACTTCACCGAATTCAACAAACTGGGCGACCAGGTTTTTCATCATATTGGCAGGAATAGCAAAACCTATGCCTATATTGCCGCCATTAGGACCTATAATGGCGGTATTGATACCAATCAACTGGCCTTTGAGGTTGACTAAAGCGCCGCCTGAGTTGCCGCTGTTAATGGCTGCATCGGTTTGGATAAAATCTTCATAACCTTCAATGCCTAAACCACCACGGCCTAAAGCACTGACAATACCTGAAGTGACGGTTTGCCCTAAGCCAAAGGGGTTTCCTATAGCTATAGTAAAATCGCCCACTCTTAAAACATCTGAATCCGCCAGTTCAACCTGAGTTAGATCTTCAGCTTCAATTTGCAGCAGAGCTATATCGCTTTCTGGATCTTCGCCAATTCTTTTCGCTTTGTAACTGCGACCATCTTTTAAGGTCACCTGAATTTCAGAAGCCTCATTAATCACGTGATGGTTAGTCACCACATAACCTTTTTTAGCATCGATGATGACGCCTGAACCCAAACCACGGAAAGGCTGTTCCTGGCGTAACTCGCCGCGGCGGCCAAGGAATTGCTCTAAACCACCGGGTAAGCGTTGACGAACTTCGCGGCTGCCGGCCACTGAGATATTGACTACAGCAGGAGTCACATTCTCCAGCATAGGCGCCAGACTTGGCATTTCCTGATCGCCAGCGCCAAAAAATGGCAACTTAGCCTGAGCTGGCGCGGGTTGCGCCAGCAGAAAGGCGGTTAAAATACTGACAGTAACTAAAGATAACTGCGACTTCATATAGGTAATGCTCCTTCGTACGGATGACGCCACTAAGAATGCTTTACCAGTCGAAAAGTTCAGTTGTCCGATGAGTTTCGCTCAGTTTTATTTTTCATTAAGCCACTGGCTGTATTGGAATAATCCAATGGCTGATAGGACGGTTCGTCCTTCACTTTGCGACGCTCATCCAGTTTATGGATCGACTGGCGTATCTGTGCCGTAGTGTCTGCTGCGAAATAATTCAGCTCGCTACGGTTGTCAAAAGTTGGTCTTTCGATCAACTGCATCTTGGTCTGAGCCATATGGCGGGCAATTTTTTCGTAGTTCTCGTGAAGCTGACTCATCAATTGATGAGTGGTTTCCACGTGCTCTGTGACATCGCTACGGTATTGCTGCAGCTGCTGTTTGGTTTCGTTTAGCTCCACCTGCAGTTTGCTTTGATTAAATTGACGCAAACAATACAAGCGGGTTGCCACTATGCCAACCACTAAGCCAGCTACTAACCAGGCCAAGGCAAAAGTAACAGTCATAACAACTCCTGAAAAATTAGTTAGTTCAACAATAGTTTAACCTATCTTCTTATCCAGAGTGGTAAGGCATGTTACTATTACGACCATTATTTAAGGTTAATTGGCTTATTTTTCAATATCCAGCATGACTACACCACTGCAAAAATATCAACAAGACCTCCAACGTGATGATTTTCTGTTTGATGCTGCCCAGCAAAATGCAGTACAGCAGCTGGAACGTCTGTATCAGCAATTTGTGCAACAGAAGCCTGCTAAGCAAGGTTTTCTGGATAAACTGCTGGGGAAAAAGCCAGAAGCACAACCACTGAAAGGCCTGTATTTCTGGGGCGGAGTAGGGCGGGGTAAAACCTATTTGGTGGATACTTTTTATGAATGTCTGCCGACCACACGTAAGCTGCGCATCCACTTTCACCGCTTTATGCACAAAGTGCATCAGGAGTTAAAGTCTCTGCCTGGCGTGTCTGATCCGCTAAAGATCGTGGCCGATCGCTTTAAAGCTGAAACTGATATTTTGTGTTTTGATGAATTTTTTGTCTCTGACATTACAGACGCAATGATTTTAGGCACCCTGATGCAAGAGTTGTTTGCCCGTGGTATTACGTTGGTGGCCACCTCTAACATTGAGCCTGATGGTTTGTATCGTAATGGCCTACAGCGGGCGCGTTTTCTGCCTGCAATAGCTTTGATTAAGCAACATACGGAAATAGTGAATGTCGACAGTGGTATCGATTACCGTCTTCGCACTTTAACTCAGGCTGAAATTTATCATTCGCCGCTGGATGAAAAAGCAGATTGTAATTTGGCTGAATACTTTTTGGCCTTATCGGTGGAGCCTCGTCAGGATAAAGCACAAATAGAGATAGCAGGCCGGACCCTGACCAGTCGTAAAGAAGCGGATGGTATTATCTGGTTTGATTTTCCAGAGCTATGTGAAACAGCTCGTAGTCAATATGACTATATGGAGCTGAGTAAGTGTTACCACACTGTCTTACTGTCGAATGTGACGCAGATGGGGCAAACCCGCGATGATGTGGCCAGACGCTTTATTGCGCTGGTGGATGAGTTCTATGAGCGCCACGTTAAACTGATTATTTCCGCTTCTGTGCCTATGGAACACCTCTATACAGAAGGCATTTTGTCTTTTGAATTTAAGCGTTGTTTAAGCCGTTTACAGGAAATGCAATCGCACGACTATCTGGCTAGTGAACATTTACCGTAATTTTTTACAGAAATGGCTGTTTTTTGTCAGTGGTTACTATATAATCCGCGCCCGGCCCACGTTACAGCCTGAAATTGCCGTAGCCTGGCAGTTTATGTACTCGAAGGGGTGCGATAAGCGACACAATGAAGATTGTGTTAGGTGTAACAGTGTTATTTTTTTTGGGTAGTTTTTAGATGAAAACTTTTACTGCTAAGCCAGAAAGCGTTCAACGTGACTGGTTCGTTGTTGATGCAACAGATAAGACACTTGGTCGTATCGCAACTGAGATCGCTCTTCGTTTACGCGGAAAGCACAAACCAGAGTTCACTCCACACGTTGATACCGGTGATTACATCATCGTTGTAAATGCTGATAAAGTGACTGTCACTGGTAACAAAGCAAAAAACAAAATGTACTACTCTCACAGTGGTTTCCCAGGTGGTATCAAAGAAATTAACTTTGAAAAACTGCTTGTGAAGAAGCCGGAGATGGTATTGGAAGCAGCCGTAAAAGGTATGTTGCCTAAAGGTCCTCTGGGCCGCGCTATGTTCCGTAAGTTAAAAGTATATGCAGGCGCCGAGCATCAACATGCTGCTCAGCAACCGCAAGTTTTAGATATCTAATCGGAGCAGAACATGGCAACTAATCAATATTACGGTACTGGTCGTCGTAAGACCTCTACAGCTCGTGTATTCATCAAAGCAGGTTCAGGTAACATCGTTATCAACCAACGCTCTATCACTGAATACTTCGGTCGTGAAACTGCTCGTATGGTTGTTATGCAACCGTTAGAGTTAGTGGAAATGGTAGGCAAGTTTGACTTATACGTCACTGTTAAAGGTGGTGGTATTTCTGGTCAGGCTGGCGCAATCCGCCACGGTATCACCCGCGCTCTGATGGAGTTCGACGAGTCTCTGCGCCCTGCATTACGTAAAGCTGGTTTCGTCACACGTGACGCCCGTAAAGTTGAACGTAAGAAAGTGGGTCTGCATAAAGCTCGTAAGCGTCCACAGTACTCAAAACGTTAATTCGTTTTTTGTTGCAAAGAACCCGGTTTTATACCGGGTTTTTTATTT
>NZ_JAJOYU010000040.1 GCF_021290985.1 Rheinheimera soli | reverse complement strand
TGCAAAGCAGCAACATAAATTCCAGACACCACGCCTGTTATTTCAAACTGATGGACGAACGGGTTGTAGTGGCCGCGGCTTGTCCCAGCCCTTCTGTGAACACCGCGGTATCATTAGACGGGCGGGGATAGGATAAACCCCACCCCTACGATCTTTTTCGGGAAATCAGCAACAGGCATTAATACAATCGCGCCCTTCTGCTTTAGCACGATATAAAGCTGTATCAGCTGCACATAACATCGCAAAGGGGGTGCGGAACTGGCCGTTGATTTCAGTGGCAATGCCCTGACTGACGCTGACAGATACATCTTCTGGCAAACCTTGCTCGCAGAAACTTAACTGACGCACATAATGCTGCACTCTTAAGGCTACAGCTTTGGCCATAGCTTCGTCATGGTAAGGCAGAATAAGCGCAAACTCTTCACCACCATAACGCGCAGCTAAACCCTGACCACGGGGAACAGCCAATGAAATGGCTGCGGCAATACGGCGTAGGCACTCATCACCCTGAATATGGCCATATTGATCATTAAACTGCTTGAAATAATCTACGTCAACAATCAGCACACTGACAGGGTTTTGTTTCCGACTACATTCTTCCCAGTACTGCTGCAACATCTCTTCAAAATGACGGCGATTGGCCAAAGCCGTTAATGGGTCAGTAGAAGCCAGCGTATGCAATTTGTAACACTCGGCTTTGTATGAGGATAAATCACGTATCACTATCACCAGCAATGGATCATCTGAAGGTAAATAAGACACAGACAGCTCAATATCTTTGACATCACCATTGGCACAAATAATGGCCATTTCTGCCGGGCTATGTTGCTGCGACAACAAACCACGACGGCCCATATCGACCAGGTTGTGGTAATGCTGTTGATAACGTTTGACTAAAAAGTCCGGCCAGCAATGCCCACGTAATGCCCCTTGGGTATGACCTAAAAACTGTGCCGCTTTGCTGTTAATACAAACAATCTTGCCACAGGAGTTCACCACTAAAACAGCTTCAGACAAATACTCAATCAGTGCAGGTAAAGACTCAAGGTGAGGCACCGCATAACCACCAGCACCAGAAAAATCGATCCGGCTTACATCCTTGTGGTTATAAAGCGAAGGGTTCAACTCAGCTGGGCTGCCATTCGCTTCACCTACTGCTGCAGAGGTTAAATATAATCTTTTAGGTTGTGCTGAACTTGTCATAGGTCTGTGCTCCATAAGCCCTTGTACCGACGCATTACTGCGTTTACTGAGCATGACTTTAGAACTTATGGAAAAAACAAACCTTCCGACAACCTTCCGAATTAAATCATTGAATTTAAATAAAATTATTCATATCTAAAAACTAAAAAAGCCCCACATGGGGCTTCAAGTACACAACTATGATATCTACTCTAGAAGATGAAAGCTGGCACACTACCGATAACAAATCTTTCGCATATTACTATTTAGGCGGAATCTCACCTTTATTTATAACCTGTGGATCTGGACTCAATAACAACAGACGGTTGGTTGAATTAGTGAAAATTAACTGGAACTTTGTGGTGCCTGACACACTATCTTCATCTACAAGCACCAGCTCCTGACCGTCAGCAGACACCTGCACTGCATCGATAATATTGTCATAAGGCGTCAGAAAGCCAGCGCCCATAAAAGCATAACCAACGGAATTGACCAGCCGATAAGTAATATCTTCGCCACAAGTCACAACCACATTACCAGAGCAAACTTCGCCATCCTGCAAATAAGTAATTTTAGGTTCCTGATTGGCATCTAATGTAATCATCACTTCAATGATAGGGCCCTGAATTAAAGTTGTTGTGTTCATAAAATGTCCTTGTTTTGAGATTAACTAACAAAAATTAAAAAGTAGAAAGCACAATAGCTGATTTGAGCAACAACTGTCGTAAATCTGGGTCCTGATCCAGTTCATTTAGACAACTTAAAGCCATAGCGTATGGTTGAATATATTGAGGTTTTTTATCTTTTTCCTGCAAAGGCCCCAATAAATTTTTAGCTCTTGCGCAGGATTGCTGACTTTGTTCATGTTGTAGTTGCCTCTTAAAATGCGTAGCCTGCAGCAATTCCAATTCAGCTAAAAAAACAGTTAAACTCAAGTCATCGGGCTCTGTGGCAAACAATTCGTGATAATAAATTAGAGCCTCCGAAGTCAACTCCATACTTTTTTGAGATTGTCCTATTGCGTCGTAGTACCGGGCAGACTGAACCAGCCAAATCCCATATATTTTTGAATAGTGTCGTTCGCTGGCAAATTCGTGTTTCTTCTTCTCAAGTTCTTGTTTTAATGTCTCAGGACTAAAATTTATGCGTGGGTCATTCAGTGTAGCGTTCAACCTAACCAACCATAACTTGTGAATAAAAAAATCGCCTTGCCATACTTTATTCTCAGGATCTTGCTTCATAGCTTGTTCCAGCAAAACATACGCCTGATACACCTGGTCAAAAGCCTGCTTGTTTAGTCCCTGATACTGATAAATGACTGCTAAATTAGAATAACTCCTTAAAACTCTATCAAGCAAATAGGCATCTGTTTTAGCATCCTTATTCATTCTTTCAAATTCAGCCTGAATTTGTTGGTGCACAGCTATAGCTTTATGAACATCCCCTTTAGCTAAAGCAGCACTTGCCAACCAGGAACGGGTATCTGCTATATCGGCAATTAAGGTGGTATTACTTGGGTCTTTGGTTTTTGCTAATAATTTAAGATTTAAAGATTCATAAAAGAAAGCAGTGGCTTGATCAAACTGCTGCAATTTCATCGCCAATGAGCCTAAAGAATTAGTAGCATAAGATAACTCCATTAATGCATCTGCACTGTCTGGCGCTATTTTGTACATCGCCTCGCTATAGCCGTAATAAAGCTCAAATTCTGGTTTAACGGCCAGCCAGTTTTTGGCATCGTACTGAATTTGCCCTAACCAAAAGGCATTGGCACCTAGGGTTTTTAAAAGCTCTAAATTATTCGGCTGTTGAGCAAATACTGGTGCAAGCTTTTCTCTGGCAGCTAATAAAGCCGTTTGGGCTTCATCAATTTTGTCACGCGAGTAAGCCACCTCACCTATAGCTTCCAGCGTTTGGCCATGCTGTAAACGGGCCTGGGTGCTTAGGTATTGATCTTTTTCCGCATCAGAAAAGTCGCTGAAATACTCCAGCGCTTTATTGCTAATACCGTCGAGTAAATCCATCCGGCCTATGCTGCGCAATTTGTCGGCAAAATCGCCAACCATAAAACCTAATAAACTTTCGGCTGCTAAACGTTTTTGCTGCGCCAGTTTTTCCGCTTCAAAACTTCTAACGCTCATAAGCACTGCGGTAAAAGTCAGCACACAGAGTAAGGCAAAGGTTAAACGCCTGCTGGTGCGTACTAATTTGGATCTTTTGCCTGAGGCCTGAATAAAGTCTTTTTCGTTGGCATCTAAAGTAAAAAAGCCATTTTGCGCCAACTGCTGAGCTTCCGCTAAAGGTTTTCCGTCGGCCAATAAATAAGCGCTGTGTTTATCTTCAGCCAGCCAGCGTTTGGTTAAATGCTGCAAGCGGCTTTTTACACTTAAACTTTGATGATGTTCTGCTATCCAGGCTGTGGCTCTTGGCCAGCGCCTTAATAAAGCTTCGTGCGCTATGCTAAAACAAGGCACAGCATTTTGCAGGTGGGAGACAAATAAACGATGTTCCACCATGGCTTGCACCAAAAAGCGCTCAGCATCATTTTGTAAGTGTTGCCAGAGTGCGGTGCGGCTGGTGATGGACTGTTCGTCTTCACGTAAAGTCACCAGTAAAGATAACACCCTGGGTAAACTGTCTTTTTCTGCTGTACTTAACATGGCTATGGCCTGCTCGGCATTTTTACCTATAGCGCCTTCAATTCCCCCTAAGTTTTTATACACAGAAAACAGCAGTTGATTGCTTTCGCTGCGCTGTAAATACAATTCCTGCAAAGTGTATTGCAACATAGGTAAAGCGTCGGGGTTGCTGGCCGCTTCACTGCACAACAGCTCATCCAGCGGTAGTGCAGTATTTGGATCTAAATCCCAGCTTAAATTGGCGGCAATGGCGGGTAAGCGGATCATTTGTAAAAGTTCAGCTCTGCCGGGCGGTGCTAAGTCAAAATGAGCACCGCGGGCTTTGCCTGCCATCAAACTGGGGTAAGTAACTAGTAAAGGATAAAATTCGTTACGACAGGCACTTAATACCACTACAGAACCTGAAGTTGCCAGTTGTTCCATCCGGTCGATAAACAGCAGCCGTTCGTCTTCACTAAACAGCGGCGAGGACAACAGCACTTCAAGCCGGTCAATAAAAATGGCGAATCGGCATTTGCTTTCGTTTTGGTTTTGTAGCGCTGTTTTACAGCTTTGCAGCACCCAGTCCATTTGATGTTGTAATTTCTCTGCCAATTGTTCGGCACTGCAGCCGTCAAATACAGGCTGGTCTGCAAGGTCCCAGTCGAGCAAAGCACTGGCCAGCTGTATCAGCAATTGGCCTGGGGTCAGGTCAGCTAAATCCAGACTGCTGTACGACTCTACCTTCACGCCGTTATAGCCACTGTTTTGCATCAAATTAGGCATTACACCAGCATTGATTAACGAGGATTTACCGCTGCCGCTTGGGCCTAAAACTAAACAAAAAGCTCTGCCGTAGTGCACTTGCTGCGCTATACGTTCAAGTAAGGTGTCAATTTGGCTGCCACGACCAAAAAATACTTTGGCATAACGGGCATCGTAAGCTTGCAAGCCAGGAAAAGGAGAACCACCCTGCCAGCTTTGTGGTGTGGCGCTTTCTTCCTGCCCCAGCGGAAAAGTCACCTGAGCCAGAGTGCGGTAACCGCGTTTGCGGATGGTTTCAATATAAGAAGGAGAGGTAGCGCTGTCGCCGAGGGCCTTACGAATTTGCGTGATAATTTTATGCAGTGGGTTATCGCCCACTTCGGCCTGAGGCCAGCAGGCGCTGACAATCTCGTCACTGCTGTGTACTTCTCCGGCGTTCTGACACAACAACACCAGCACATCCATAGCTTTAGGTTCAAGCTGGATCAGCTGTTTGCCAAGCCTTAACGTATTGGCACTGGGATCAACCTGCCACTCACCAAAAAAGAAAGTACCAATCATAACCGCAGCCGTAAGTTAACTATATGTTTAATATATAGTATTAGGCATATTATGAAAGCACTGATTTGTTACAGGCAGCAGAGTTCCCAGAACGGGCGACCATAAAGGTCGCCCCTACAGAATGGAATATCGCAAATCCGTAAGGTCGGGGTTTATCCCCGCCCGTCTTGAATTTCAGGCAATAAAAAAGGCACCCAAGGTGCCTTTTTTGACTGATGCCTGAAATTACTTGGCGCCCAGTACTGCGAAACGTTTTTTGAAGCGGTCAACACGGCCGCCTACGTCTAACACTTTCTGCTTACCAGTATAGAATGGGTGGCAAGCTGAGCAAACGTCCAAGTGGATGTCTTTGCACAGTGTAGAGTGAGTTTTGAAAGCATTACCGCAAGTACAAGTTGCAGTGATCTCTTTGTATTCCGGGTGGATACTTGGTTTCATGGGTTACCTCGTTAGGCCGTATCGCTATCTGATCAACTTTTGTCAGACACCATACGCAATTTCAGTTAAATTAGGGCGCGTAGTTTAATTGCTAAGGCTCAAAGTTTCAACAAATTGGCCAATTTATTTTTAATGGCTTTGTCTATGCTGGGCCATTACACTAATTGATTGATAAAACAGGTGGATTTTGGCTGTGATGGTTATACGGGTAGCGTTGCCCATTCCTCTTCGGGTGCATTTTGATTACCTTTGTGACGAACAGGTAAGCCCAGGTTGTCGTGTTTTAGTGCCTTTTGGCAAACGCGAACTGATAGGTATTGTCTGGCAACTGAACCCCACCGACAGCTACGACGCAGCTCAATTGAAAGCTGTGACCCAAGTATTGGATCAAACTCCGGTATTGGCAGCTCCTATTCGCCAGTTATTAAGTTTTGCCGCCGATTACTATCATCATCCTTTAGGTGATGTGCTGACCAGTGCCCTGCCCGCTTTATTACGCGATGGTATAAATGCCGATCCGGTCAAAGGCCATCGCTATAGTCTGACCGAAGCAGGCCAGCATTTAACCGAACAGCAGTTTAAAGCAGCGAAAAAACGTCTGGCTTTATGGCAACAGCTGCAACAGCCTCAAACTGAAACCCAGTTGCTGGAGCATTTTCAGCGCAAAGAGCTGCAGTACTTTGTTGAACAAAGCTGGGCTCAAGTTACGCCACTCTTATACGGCCCTTATCAGACCGCTGATGAACAACAAAAATCTTTGCCACTGAATCCGGCGCAGGCTTTGGCAGTTACTGCTGTACAACAAGCTTTAGGCAGTTTTAGCTGTTTTTTACTCGAAGGGGTGACAGGCTCGGGCAAAACCGAAGTCTATCTACAGGCGATAAGCCCTGTTGTACAACAAGGTGGTCAGGTGTTGGTGTTGGTGCCGGAAATTGGTTTAACACCACAAACCTTAGCCCGATTTGAACAACGTTTTGGCGTGCCTGTTGGGGTCTGGCATTCCAATATGACAGACCTGGAGCGTTTTACCGTCTGGCAACGCTGCCAGACTGGTGATTTAGCTATAGTGATTGGCACCCGTTCAGCTTTGTTTTTACCTTTCCTTAAGCTTGATTTACTGATTATCGATGAAGAACACGACAACTCCTTCAAGCAGCAGGATGGTTTTCGGTATCACGCCCGCGATTTAGCCATTAAACGCGCATCAATTCAGGGCTGCCCTATTTTATTAGGCTCAGCGACGCCGAGCTTAGAGAGCCTGGCCAATGTGCAACAAGGCCGTTTTGCTCATCTGGAATTACCTGACCGTGCCGCTGGCCAGTTGATGCCGACAGTTGAGCTGGTGGATTTAAAACAACAGCAAATGATGCATGGCATGGCAGGTTTAACCCGCCAGCGTATTGAACAACATTTAAAACTCGGCCAGCAAGTACTGCTGTTTTTAAATCGCCGTGGTTTTGCGCCAGCTCTTATTTGTCATGAATGTGGCTGGATGACCGAATGCCACAGATGCAGTGCTTTTACAACTTTTCATAAACAAAGCCGCCAGTTGGTGTGCCACCATTGTGGGGCGACCAAAGGGGTGCCGCATCAATGTGGTGGTTGTGGCAGCACTCAATTAGCGCCTGTAGGTCAGGGTACTGAACAGCTGGAAGAACAGCTGCAACAGCTTTTCCCAACTCATACAGTGACCCGACTGGACAGAGACAGCATCAGGCGCAAAGGCAGTTTGCAGAAGGCTTTGGATCAGATATTACAAGGTGAGCCCCAGCTTATTTTAGGCACCCAGATGCTGGCTAAAGGCCATCATTTCCCGAATGTTGGCTTAGTAGTGATTATTGATGTCGACTCTGCTTTATACAGCAACGACTTCAGAGCGCCGGAACAGTTAGCACAGCTATTAACTCAAGTCTCAGGCCGTGCCGGACGTGGCTCACAGCCAGGCAAAGTTTTGCTGCAAACCCATTATCCGGGTCATGCGCTGCTACAGGATGTGATCCAAAATGGTTACGCCTCTTTTGCCCGCAGCGCATTAAAAGAGCGGCAACAAACCTTTTTACCGCCTTTTATGTTCCTGGCCTTGTTTAGAGTGGAAGCGCATCAGTTGGAACTCTGCAAAGAATGGCTGCAAAAAGTGGCGGACCATTATAAAGAATGGCCACAAGTGCAGCTGTTGGGGCCATTGGCTTGCCCTATGGAACGCAAGGCTGGTAAATACCGTTGGCAAATTCAGCTTTTTGCTAAAGACAGGAAACAATTACACCAAAGTCTGGATTCAGTATTAGCAGAAATCAGCCGCTGGTCGTTAAGCCGCAAGGTAAAGTGGCAGCTGGATGTAGACCCACAAGACCTGAATTAAACATTTCTTTTTAACAAAACTGCAGTAGAATGCGGACATCAGGCCAGTTGTCCTTAGTTGTGAAGATGCCACAAAAAGATTATGTCAAAGCAGGTCGGGCCGCACCCAGACCAAGAAAAAACACCAAAACTGTGAAACCTTTCCCTTGGCCTTTAGTGATAACGGTCGGCGTTTTAGTTATTGGTTTTGCATGGTTTTTATATCATTTATCGCAAAAAACACCGGTCGCAGACCCTGTCACTCCGGTGATCACCAGCAAAAAAGATGATTTGCCCCCTAAGCCTGCTAAAGAGCCTTACCAGTACATTGAAGAGCTGGAAAACAAAGAAATTCAGGTGACTGTAGAAGAGCTGGAAGCCAAAGGGCCGTTTTTGATGTTTTGTGGTACTTACCGCGTGATGGAAACGGCTCAGCAAATGAAAGCCAAAGTTGCTTTTGCCGGTTATCCATCGGAAGTTCGACGTATTGAAGGCAAAAACGGTGTATTTTTTCGGGTTACTCTGGGGCCTTATACCAGCAAACGTCAGGCTGAAAGCGATAAAAGCCGTTTACTGCGACAACGAGTCGCGGATTGCCGTATAGCCACACTTTGATATTCCTTTTAGCCCTTTCTACTCAAAGCAACAGCTTTCAGCAGAAAGGGCATTGAAAATCTGAATCCCCACCCTTATCTCCTTGGTAACCTGTTCTCCTCAGCCAAAAAGGGCTTCTGATGACCACTATTGTTTCTGTACGCCGCAACGGCCATGTTGCCATTGCAGGTGACGGCCAGGTCTCGCTTGGTAATACCGTCATGAAGGGCAATGCCCGCAAAGTTCGCCGTTTATATCATGGCAAGGTGCTGGCAGGATTTGCCGGCGGCACAGCCGACGCTTTTACTTTATTTGAACGTTTTGAAGCCAAACTCGAAATGCATCAGGGCCATTTAATGCGCGCTGCTGTTGAGCTGGCAAAAGATTGGCGCACCGACCGCATGCTGCGCAAACTCGAAGCCTTGTTAGCTGTAGCTGATGCCAATTGTTCACTGATCATCACAGGTAATGGTGATGTGATCCAACCAGAACACGATTTGATTGCCATCGGCAGCGGCGGACCTTTTGCCCAGGCAGCCGCCACTGCGCTTTTGGCGAATACCGAATTAAGTGCCCGTGAAATTGCTGAAAAAAGTTTAACCATAGCTGGTGATATTTGTGTGTATACCAACCATCACCAGACCATTGAAGAATTGTAAGGGTAGATTTGATGTCTGATATGACCCCAAGAGAAATAGTCCACGAACTGGATCGCCATATTATTGGTCAGGCCAATGCCAAACGAGCAGTAGCTATAGCGCTGCGTAACAGATGGCGTCGTATGCAGCTCGACCCGGCTTTACGGCAGGAAATCACGCCAAAAAACATTCTGATGATAGGCCCGACCGGTGTGGGTAAAACAGAAATTGCCCGTCGTCTGGCCAAACTGGCCAACGCGCCTTTTATTAAAGTAGAAGCCACCAAGTTCACTGAAGTAGGCTATGTAGGTAAAGAAGTGGAAAGCATTATCCGCGACTTAACCGACAGCGCAGTGAAGATGTTCCGTGAGCAGGAAGTGGCGAAAAACAAATTCCGCGCTGAAGAAGCAGCGGAAGAACGTATTCTCGACGCTTTATTGCCGCCAGCCCGTGATGCCTGGGGCAAAGCTGAAACCAGTGAATCAGACAGCGGCACCCGCCAGACCTTCCGCAAAAAGTTACGTGAAGGCCAGTTGGATGACAAAGAAATTGAAATCGATTTAGCCGCCCCTGTGATGGGAGTGGAGATTATGGCACCGCCTGGCATGGAAGAAATGACATCCCAGCTGCAGTCAATGTTTCAGAACTTAGGTTCTGACAAGAAAAAAAGCCGTAAGCTGAAAATCAAAGACGCCTTTAAACAGCTGGTAGAAGAAGAAGCAGCCCGTCTGGTCAATCCGGAAGAGCTGAAGCTGAAAGCTTTAGATGCTGTAGAGCAAACCGGTATCGTCTTTATTGATGAAATCGACAAAATTTGTAAACGTGGCGAAACCAGTGGCCCTGATGTGTCGCGTGAAGGGGTGCAACGGGATTTGCTGCCATTAATCGAGGGCTGCACTGTCACCACTAAACACGGCATGGTGAAAACTGACCATATTCTGTTTATTGCCAGCGGCGCCTTTCAGATGGCAAAACCATCGGATTTAGTGCCTGAGTTACAAGGCCGTTTACCGATACGAGTCGAGCTGGATGCCTTATCAGCCAATGATTTTGAGCGTATTCTGACTGAGCCTAAAGCCTCGCTGACCGAACAAAGTGTAGCCATGCTGGCGACCGAAGGTGTGCACATCAGTTTTGCCGAAGATGGCATTAAGCGTATTGCCAATGCGGCATGGCAGGTGAATGAGCGTACTGAAAACATCGGTGCCCGTCGCTTATACACTGTGATGGAAAAATTGCTGGAAGAGATTTCCTTTGATGCAGCCGATCACAGTGGTCAGCAAATTTTAATCGATGCCACTTATGTCGATTCGCACCTGGACGCTTTAGTGCAGGACGAAGATTTAAGCCGTTTTATTTTATAACCTGATAGTTGACCCAAGGCGGATCCGATGACAGCACAGACTTCAGCTTCTTTTGCAGTTGCAAAAACCTCGCAGGTGTCTGTGCTGCATTATCATCGCTTCAGTAAAGTTTTGGACGTTAAGTTTTCAGATGAACAGCTCTTTAGTTTTAGCGCTGAATTTTTACGGGTGTTTTCGCCTTCGGCTGAAGTACGTGGCCATGGCAAACCCCAACTGGTCAGCCATAAAAAAGATGTAGCCATCAGCCAGATTGTGCCTGTAGGCCAATATGCGGTGAAACTGGTATTTGATGATGGTCATCAGACAGGTTTGTATAGCTGGGCTTATCTGGCAAAACTGGCGGCTGAGCAGGGCGAACTTTGGGCTGATTATCTGCAGCGTTTAAAGCAAGCCAACAGCAACCGCGATAGTCAGCTGATGATCAAACAAGTCTATTGATCATCAGCTGTATTCAGTACTCCAGCCTTAAATTTAAGCTTTAAACTTATCCACAGTGTGATGCAACATGCTGGCCTGACTGGCCACCTCTTCGCTGATCTGAGCGTTGTGTTTAGAGATATTTAACGAGTCTTCCGAAATATCCCGAATACGTACCACGTTTTTATTCACGTCAGCAGCAACCAAACTTTGTTCTTCCACTGCTGTGGCTATTTGGGTGGTCATATCCATAATCAAAGCCACATCGCTGGTGATTTGCCTTAACAATTCGATGGTTGAACCCGCCTGACTGGCACTTTCTTTGCCCTGTGTCTGACAATTTTGCATCACAGCCACAATGTTTTTGGTGCGTTGCTGCAACCCTGAAATGATTTTTTCAATCTGCCCTGTCGACTCCTGAGTACGCTGCGCCAGACTACGAACTTCGTCTGCAACTACCGCAAAACCCCGGCCTTGTTCGCCTGCCCGCGCCGCTTCGATAGCCGCATTCAGCGCCAATAAATTGGTTTGTTCAGCAATACCGCGGATCACATCTAATACAGAGCCAATAGTAGCGCTGTCTTTTTCCAGTTCAGTCAAAACAACGGATGCTTGCTGCAGCTCTTCAGACAACAGGTTGATACGCTTGACGGTATGTTCTACTTCTTTCAAGCCTGACATGGCGTTAGCATTAGTATCCTGAGCTTTAGTTGCGGTGTTTTCAGTGTTTACTGCAATTTCATCTACTGTTGCGCCCATTTCGGTGACTGCAGTGGCGACCATATCGCTTTCCATCTGCTGCTGCGCCATACCTTTGCTGGTTTCTGCAGTGGATTTAGCCAGTTCATGTGTTGCGACATCCAACATCTCCAGCGCCTGATTTACATTGCGCACCAGCTCCTGCACATCAGACAACATATGATTAAAATCCTTGGCCAAAGTGGTCATTTCATCCCGGCCATCTTCGTCAACCCGTATACGGAAGTCATTGTCTTTGCGCACTAAACCTATAGTGGCGCACACTTTTTGTATAGGCTGCAGAATGCTGTTACTGGTCATCAGTACCAAAGCGACAACCAGAATTAAGACCAATACAAACAAGCTGATGGCCAGGGTTTCACTGGAAGCACTGACTTGCCGTACTGCAGCTTCAGTTTCTTTTGACATAGACTCGAGGCTGTCTTCGGTCTGATGAATAGCAGCACGCATTTGTCCCATCAGCCCCTGATCAGGAGCCAATCCAATTTTTTGTTCCCCTTCCACTAAACGCGCAAAAGCCACACCGTAAGCATCAGCCAGTTGCTGCAATTGCATCACCAAAGTCGGATCTGAAATATTTTGCTGAATTTGGCCACGAAACTCTGATAGCCCTTGGTTAAAAGCTGTTAAGTACTTCAGATCTTTACGCAGCATAAAGTCTTTTTCGTCACGGCGTAGTTGCAGTAATTGGGCTGTTAATTGCCAGTCACTGATGTCTTTAAAGGCCTGACCTAAAGCATGAGCTTTTGAGCGAAACTCGCCATACAAACCAGATTGTGGATCTAAACCCACCTCAACCGAAAGTTGCACCAGTTGATTAAACAGCTGTTGATAGGTTTGAGTAAAGTCACTAAAGGATTTCAGAGCTGTGGTATCAATGCTTTGCTGCGCCAGGCCCTCCGTTAACATTTTGACTTTATTATTGAGTTCAGCAGAGGAGTTATTAAATTTTTGCTGATATTCGATATCAGAGCGCAGTAAAAAGTCTTTTTCGTCACGACGCAATTGCAGCACTGCAGGTTTCAGGCTTTCAACCTCCAGCCTCAATTCCGATAACACATTCAGTTGGCTGCTTTGGAACAGCAACAGCCCCAACATAACTAACATAGATACAGCTACTGTGACTGCATTCAGCAACAAACGCTGACGTATTGAAAACTGGCGTAAAAAGGCCATTTGAGCTACTCCAAAATGCAACGGCAAGGTTATTTAATCGACTTGATCGACGAAGGATTAGTCGTAACCCGTTAATTATAGAGAGGCAAACTGAAGAAGAGCTACTTTAGTAGAATTAAATATGAAATATTTAGTAAAAATCGCAGAATTTAATGCAGGATTTGCTGCGCGACCAAACAGCTGGACACACCAAGAGATGAACCCGCCAGAATATCCAGCGGAAAATGTACCCCTAACAAGATACGTGACAAGCCAATTAAAGCTGCCCAGCTAAAAGCCAGCCAGGCCCACTCTGGATAAAAACACAACAAAGTACTGGCCACTACAAAAGCTGCTGCTGTGTGACCGGACGGTAAACTGAATTTATCTGAAGCTTCAATGTGAGCTTGCATCATACCCGCCATTAACTGATAAGGACGCTGACGACGAATCGAGTTTTTCAGCAGCAGATACAAAGGCAATTCGATAGCAAAACTGAGCAGTAATAATTCGGTAAAGGCACTGGCATGGGTCAGTTCCAACGCAAACAACAACGCAACTAATAGCAGGTATAAAGGGCCGTCACCGGTTTTAGAGCACCAGAAACTAAATTGATAGATACGCTTTCGTTCGCTTTTACTAAAAAGCGCTACAAAACAGCGCTGATCCCATAATCCGAGCCTTTGTAACCACATAAGTCACCTGTCGTTTTACTTTGACCTTATGCAGCTTAAAGTGGCTTAGTGACAAAAACATGACAACAGATGAATGACTAAGACAGAGCACAGCCATTGAGTAGGGCCAGAGCTTCTGCTTCAGGCAAAGGTTTCGACAATAAATAGCCCTGAATAGCGTCGCAGGCTAAAGTGCGCAACAACTGCAACTGAGTTTCAGTTTCCACCCCTTCAGCCAGAATACGTTTACCCAAACCATGAGCCAGGGTAATCATGGTTTTAACTATCATCATATCTGAGTCGTTGGCCGCCATATCAGTGACAAAACTGCGATCAATTTTAATTTTGTCGATTGGCATTTTTCGTAAATACCCCAAAGATGAATAACCTGTGCCGAAGTCATCTATTGAGACACGAATGCCCATTTGCTGTAGCTCATTGATGTAGTTAGAGCCTTTTTCCATATCCCCCATGGCGGTATTTTCTGTGATCTCAAGCTCCAGCACTGCTGGTGACACCTGATACTTCAGCAATAACTGTTGAATCCGTCCTTTTAAACCATCGACCTGAAAATGCACAGGTGACATATTTACCGCTATGGGAATGCTGTTAATCCCCTGCTTTTTCCACTCAGCTAAAGTGCTAACGGCTTTTTCCAGCAGTAATAAGTCCAGATCTTTGCTTAATCCAACTTGCTCCACTAAAGGTAAAAACTGACCAGGCATCAGCAACCCTTTTTGCGGATGCTCCCAGCGCACTAAAGCTTCAAAAGCTTCAATTCTTTGTTCGCGAAGATCCCATTGCGGCTGGAAATAAAAGATAAATTGATCCTGCTCCAACGCCAGCAGTAAGTCTTTTTCCAAGCTGAGCAAACGGGCTGATTCTTCTTCCATCCCAGGCTGATAAAAAGTGCAGCGCTGCTGCTGTCGTTTACAGTGATGGAAGGCAATATTGGCTTTTTGCAGCAACAGATCGGCTTCTACTGCATGTTGTGGCGCACAGGCTAAACCTATACTGGCAGTCAGCTTAATCAGGCCATTGTCTGTGGTAAAAGGTTTTTCAATCAGTTGCTCCAGATGCTGTAAAGCAAACAGCTTCTGTCGGTCAGTGCTGCAATCCTCAAGCACCAGAGCAAAGATATCACCACCAGTGCGGGCTATTAATCGGGGTTTCACAATAGAAGATTCAAAACGCCGGTTTACTTCTCTTAAGATACGATCGCCTTGCTTTAAACCAACAGACTCATTCACCACTTTAAAACTATCTAAACCAATCATCAGTAAAGTTAAGGCGGCATTGTTCTGCAGCAACAAGGCTAACTCACGTAACAAAGCATCACGATTTAAAGCCCCGGTTAAAGGGTCATGACTATCCAAATATTGAGTTTTAGCCGTCAGTTGCTGATTGGTGCTGCGCTCATCTTCCTGCAACCAGATGATCAGTCCTAAACCTAAAATCACCTGGATCAGCAGCTCCAGATGCTTGAAATACATAGCAACCTGATAATAATCAACTTCAGTATTTTGCCAGACTACAGTGCTGGCACTGCCTAAAAACAGCAGACCCCAGGCCAACATTGCACTGGCAACCACTTTAGTGGCAAAAATAAGCTTAGTTAAACTCCACAACCAGAATCCAGCCACACATAAAGCAGCGCCAATCAGCAAGAGTCGCATGTAGAGTTGCAGATAAACAACCCAGTCTTGTAATTGCTCAAACAAAAGAAAAGGAACTACAGACAGAAATGAAATCCCTGTCACCAGCAACAACAACTGGTTTACCTTTCTGGCAGCAAGGCGCTGTTGTTTCACTGCTTCAAAAACCCCAACGAGGATCCAAACGGCGAAGCCATAACAAAAACAAATTAATAAAAATTTAACCATCTGCCCCAACCAGGCTGCGGCAAATACAGGTCGCCAGAACACATCGACCAGAACAAAGGTTGCATAGGCAGTGAAACAACAAAAAGCTATAGCCCAGGATTTCAGGTAGTTACGTTGATAGACCCTGAAGAAATACCAAAGTAAAGCAGAGAGGGTGATAGCAAACCCTATCTGCGTCAGGTGTAACAAGGTACGGGCTAACAGCTCTGAACTCAAAGGCGAGATCCTGATTAAACGACTTCAATTAAGGTAGCAAAGTCACCTTAACACTGGCAATGCAGAGTCACAATCAAGTAATGAAAGAATAGTTGAATATGCGTCTGGCGCTACGAAACCAAAAAATTCAGATAGTCACTTTGTTATAGCTTCTGTTCGAGGGTCAAAGTAATTGAATTTGCTGTGGTGCTGCACAGTCAACGACCTTGCAGCTTCAGATGAGACAGGTTATTAGCCAAAGCAACTGGAGTTGCAAGTAGGCGACAGACGAATGAGTCCCCATGAGCATAGACAAACTATGTGATTGGGGCGATTGAGAGCTGTCAACGACCTTGCAGCTTCAGGTGAGACGGGTATACTGTGTTTTTGATCAAAGACTTAACCTTTGGAGCACAACATGGAATATAACACTTCGGAATTATGTGACCTCTATGCAGACATGATCGATGTGGTTGAGCCCATTTTCGCCAACTACGGTGGCCGCCGTTCTTTTGGTGGCACAATCCAGACGATTAAATGCTTTGAAGACAACGGATTAATTCGTCAGGCTTTAGCTGAACCTGGCGTAGGTAAAGTGTTATTGGTTGACGGTGGTGGTTCTGCCCGTCGTGCTTTGATTGATGGCGAGTTAGCTTCGATAGCTGCAGCCAATGGTTGGGAAGGCATTGTCTGTTACGGCAGTGTGCGGGATGTTGACACACTGGAAGATTTTGATATTGGCATTCAGGCGGTGAACGCTATTCCTGTGGGCGCTGACGATCGTGGTTTTGGTGAACACGAAATTCCTGTTAATTTTGGCGGAGTAACCTTCTTACCTGGTGATCATCTGTATGCCGACAATACGGGCATTATTTTGTCACCTGAGCCTTTAGATCTGGAATAACAAATGAGTGATGCTGTCATTCGCTATCAGGCCGCCTCTTTGGCGGCCTTTCAACAACAGCGTGAAGGTGAAACCCGTTTAGGTCAGGCTTTGCGTTATCCGGATCCCGGCTTGCCTTTATCTGAAGCTTTGGCTGCTGCAAAACAGCAAGGCTGTGCTTTTGTGTTATTGGGTGTGCCTGAAGATATAGGGCCACGCGCTAACTTAGGCCAAGGCGGTTCCGATCTGGGCTGGCAGGCTTTCATCCGTAAGTTTATTAACTTACAACAAAACGATTTTTTAGATGGCTCACAGCTATTGGTGTTGGGTGAGCTGGACTGCGCCGACCTGCAACAGCAAAGCCAAAATGCAGATGTCGCGACCTTACGTACCCTCTGCGCAGACATTGATTTACGTTTAGAGCCTGTATTGTTGGCCATTTTCGATGCGGGCTTAACGCCTATTGTGATAGGTGGGGGTCATAACAACAGCCTGCCACTGCTGAGTGCTTTAGCCAAAAGTGCGCAACAGCCCGTCAATTGTATTAACCTCGATCCTCATGCTGATTTTCGTTTACTCGAAGGACGCCATAGCGGCAATGGTTTTAGTTACGCCAAAGCTCAAGGGCATCTGCAGCATTATCTGGTGATGGGTTTGCATGAGCTGAAAAACTCTGCCAGCTCCTTAGCGCAGATTAAATCGGCTGGTGTGGATGTATTGAGTTATCAGCAGCTGTTTGTGCGTGAGCAAGCAGCTTGGCCAGAACTGCTGAAGCTGTGGTTAAGTCAGCGCGATCCACAGCAAGTCTTTGGTATTGAGCTGGATACAGACGCTATTACTGGCATGCCGGTCAGTGCTTACAACAGCTGCGGTGTGTCAGTGCAACAAGCCGAACATTTTGTGTATCTGCTGGCAAGCCAAGCTCAAAGCCGTTATTTACACCTGGCAGAAGCAGCTCCGGCTCAACATCCGGCAGGTTTAGCAGCAGGTATGAATGATGCAGGCCAAATTTTAACAGCTCTGGTCTGCGCTTTCTTATTCGGAAAACAAAACTAATAAGTCGCCTTGCTGTAGCTCCATTGTTTTACCCAGTCAGGAAAAGCGTCCAATGCAAAGGGCTTGGCATATAAATAGCCTTGCCCTCTTGCACAGCCCATAGCTATCAGTTTTTGCTCCACTTCGGGCTGCTCAATACCTTCGGCTACTACGATGAAATTCATATTTTTTGCCATATCAATAATGGCACCAGTAATAGCTGTGTGGGTATCGGAGCGGTGTAAATCAAAAATAAAGGAACAATCTACTTTCACCTGACTGATAGGTAATTCCCGCAGATAGGCCAAAGAGGAGAATCCAGTGCCAAAATCGTCCAGCGCCAGTTCTACTCCAAGTTGAGCCAGATGCTTGAGCATCCGCATGGCTTTGTCAGGTTCGGCTACTAAAGCACTTTCTTTGAGCTCCAATACCAGCTGTGAAGGCTTCACTTTGTAGCGTTTGAGCATCAGTTCTAAGCTATCTACCAGTTCGTCCTGCAGCAAATCTTTACTGGAAATATTCACCGCTATTTTGCAATGGATCTCTTGCTGCGCCAGTTCAGCTAAGGTCATCACCGCCTTTTCCAGCACCCATTGAGTCAAGGGATAAATGACGCCCATTTGTTCGGCAAGTTCTAAAAACTCAGTTGGTCCTAACAAGCCGCGGCGAGGATGATGCCAACGCACTAACACTTCACCAGCCACGACCTGGTGTGTACTTAACACAATTTGTGGCTGGATATGCAGTTTCAATTGTTGCTGACTAATGGCATGACGCAGCTCAGCCATTAAACCCAACTTGTCATTGTTGTAACTGATCAGATCCGGATGAAAGACTTGTGAGCTGGCCTGTGCCCACTGCCGGTTTTGCATCGCAAGATGAGCACGATCAATCAAATCAGATAACAATTCTCCATGCTGCGGATAATGCGCAATACCACTTTTCAGTTGATACTCCACAGCACAACCATGAATCAGTAAGGCTTCAGGAACATTGTGCTCCAGACGGCGGGCTATTTGTTCAGCTGCATGTTGACGGGTGCTGGCATCCACCCAAAGCACAAAATCTACCCCACCTAAATGAGCTACTTTGCTGTTTTGTTTAGCTTGTTGCTCCAGCACCAGCAGTTCCTGATCCTGTTGCACCGCTGCATTAATACGCTGCGCTATCTGCAACAACACTAAGTTAGCATTCTGATGACCCAGCGCCTGATTGACCCGTTCAAAGTTCTGAATTTTTAATAGCAGCAAGGATGCTTTTTGGTTGGGATGACTACGGCACCAAAGTTCAAACTGCTGCTGTAATTGCAATTTATTCGGCAAACCACTGGTATCATCATGCAAAGATAAAAAAGACAGGTCATTGGGCTTGGCTTGCTTCTCTGCTGGTTTTTGCTGCGCCAAACGTTTTTTTAGTACCAGAATCCAGCCAGCCAGCAACAGAACCAGCGCAGCTAACAGCAGCACAATATAAAACAAAGGCTGGCCTGCCAGACTCTGGGCCAAAACAGGTGCAGAGCTGGTCAGTAATACAACAGACAAAACAGACCGAAAAGGTAACAACACAGCTGACACTCAACAGATCAGATAAGATAAGATCTTAAGATTACTCTGTTTTTCTGCCTTGTAAAGTTAGCTCAGTCCACGCAGATTGACATCCCGCCCGGCTTTCACCAACTGAGTTAAAGTGCTGACGCCAAACTGATAACACAACTCTGCTGGCTGGCTGATTTGATAAAGCCCAAAATCAGCCTGCAGGCCTGTAGCCAAAGTTCCCCTGTCAGCCATGCCCAAAGCAGCTGCTGCATGTCGGGTCACGCCTGCTATGGCTTCTTCCGGCGTAAAACGGAATAAAGTACAGGCCATATTCAACATTAAAGGCAAATTACAAAAAGGCGAGGTGCCTGGGTTTAAGTCAGTAGAAATTGCCATAGGTACCTGATGTTTACGCAACAGATCAAAAGGGGGTAATTTGGTTTCGCGCAAAAAATAAAAAGCACCGGGTAATACCACGGCCACAGTACCAGCAGCTTTCATGGCCAGCACGTCATGCTCTTGCAAATATTCAATATGATCCGCAGATAAACCACTAAATTCAGCTACTAAACTGGCTCCACCTAAGTGCGATAACTGCTCAGCATGAGCTTTCACAGGTACACCTAAAGCTTTGGCTTTTTCAAACAATAAGCGACTTTGTTCTACTGAAAAACCTATGCCCTCACAAAATACGTCGACAGCATCAACTAAGCCCTGTTGATGCAGTTGCGGCAACATGTGTTCCACCACCAGCTGCATATAATCATCAGGCCGTCCTGCGTACTCCAACGGCAAAGCATGAGCACCTAAAAAGGTTTTCTGAATATCGACAGGATGAGTGCGGTTTAGCTCTGCCGCGACTTCGAGGATTTTTTGCTCTGTTTCCAGATCCAAACCATAACCTGATTTAATTTCTACAGTGGTCACGCCCTGGCTTAACAAAGCATTTAAGCGCTGTTTTCCCAGCACAAACAAGTCTTCATGGCTGGCGGCACGAGTCGCCGCCACAGTGGATTTAATACCACCGCCCGCTTCTGCAATTTGCTGATAGGTCGCGCCATTTAAACGCATTTCAAATTCATTGGCGCGGCTACCGGCATACACCAAATGGGTATGACAGTCGATCAAACCCGGTAGTAACCATTGGCCTTTGCCATCATATAGAGGCGTCGATAACAAATCGGTTTCAGGCAATTCTGCTTTAGGGCCAAGCCAGGCAATACGGCCGTCTTTGACTGCCAATGCGCCATTGGTAATAGCACCATAAGGCTGACCATTATCGGTCATGGTGGCTAAATTGACATTAATCCAAATTGCATCAAAGACTTGCATTTCATCCCCTTCATGGCGTTTGGCCTGATTTTTCAGCGCTGAAATTAATTCTACCCGATCAACTTGTATATACAACCAAATTCAGCTATTTTTCTCTACATTAACTTCAAGGCGTCAAACCGGTCATGGAAAACAGTTCAGGGCAAAAGAAGTTTGCCACTATCAAAGATTATATTTTGAGTCAGGTAGAAACTGCGGCCTGGCCTGAGCATAGTCGTATTCCATCAGAAAACGAGCTGGCGACCCAGTTTGCCGTCAGCCGCATGACTGCACGCCGTGCTTTGCAGGAATTAACCGAACAAGGGGTGTTGTATCGCACTCAGGGCGTTGGCAGTTTTGTCGCCTCGCCGAAGTCGCAATCCTCCTTGCTGGAAATTCGTAACATTGCCGATGAAATTCAGCGCCGTGGCCATTTTCATAAAGCTGAACTGGTGCAGCTGACCAGTCTGCCCTGCCCTGGTGTTGTCGCTACAGCTTTGGGCTTAAGCCGCAATGCGCCGGTGTTTTTTTCATTGATTGTGCATTACGAAAACCAGCAGCCGCTGCAACTGGAAGCCCGTTATGTCAATCCGGAGCAAGTGCCGGATTATTTAGCGCAGGACTTTGTACTGCAAACTCCCCATGAATACTTAAGTGCTGTGGCACCTTTAACAGACGCCGAGCATGTAGTGGAAGCCGTATTGCCGGATGAACTGACCCGCCAGCATTTGAAAATACCCGCTTCTGAACCTTGTTTACGCCTAACACGCCGCACCTTCAGCCGGGGCGGCGCTGTCAGTTTTGCCTATTTGACCTCTGCAGGCAGCCGCTATCGACTGGGCGGGCACCTGAATATCAAACCTAAGACTTAAAGAGATAACCCTATGAGTAATCCACGTTTAGACCCAAGCCGTGTGATCCGCGCCGCCCGCGGCAGCGAAATTACCGCCAAGAGCTGGCAGACCGAAGCCGCCAAACGTATGTTGATGAATAACCTCGATCCTGAGGTAGCAGAGCACCCTACTTCATTGGTGGTGTACGGTGGTATTGGCCGTGCTGCCCGTGATTGGGCTTGTTATGACAAAATTGTCGAAGTACTGGACAGATTAAACGACGACCAGACTTTATTGATCCAAAGCGGTAAACCTGTAGGCGTATTCCCAACTCACCCGGACGCGCCTCGTGTGTTGTTGGCCAACTCGAACCTGGTACCCAACTGGGCCAACTGGGAACATTTTAACGAGCTGGATAAACAAGGCCTGATGATGTATGGCCAGATGACGGCTGGCTCCTGGATCTACATTGGTACTCAGGGCATAGTTCAGGGCACCTACGAGACTTTTGTTGCCATCGCCAAACAGCATTTTGCCGGTGAGCCAAATGGCAAATGGGTATTAACTGGTGGTTTAGGTGGCATGGGTGGCGCTCAGCCTTTAGCAGCCACTATGGCTGGTTTTCATATGATTGCCTGTGAAGTGGATGAATCCCGTATCGATTTCCGCTTACGCACTGGTTATGTTGATCAAAAAGCCTACAACCTGGATGAAGCTTTAGCCCAGTTAGAAGCAGCCAAAGCATCAGGCAAACCTACTTCTATCGGCTTGTTAGGCAATGCTGCCGATATCTTCGCAGAATTGGTTGCCCGCAATATCATTCCTGACGTAGTGACTGACCAAACTTCCGCTCACGATCCACTGAACGGTTACCTGCCACAAGGCTGGACTATGGAGCAAACCAAAGCGCGTCGCCTTGAAAGCGAAACTGCAGTAGTACAAGCTGCTAAAGCCTCAATGGCTGTTCAGGTTCAAGCCACTTTGGATATGCAAAGCAAAGGTGCTGTAGCTGTGGATTACGGCAACAATATCCGCCAGATGGCTTTGGATATGGGTGTTGCTAACGCTTTTGATTATCCGGGTTTTGTCCCAGCTTATATCCGTCCGTTGTTTTGTGAAGGCATAGGTCCATTCCGCTGGGTGGCTTTATCTGGCGATCCAGAAGATATCTACAAAACCGACGCTAAAGTCAAAGAGCTGATCCCGGACAATCCACACTTACACCGCTGGTTGGATATGGCGCGTGAGCGTATTAAGTTCCAGGGTTTACCAGCCCGTATTTGCTGGATTGGCTTAAAAGACCGTGCCCGTATTGCCTTAGCTTTTAACGACATGGTGAAAAACGGCGAATTAAAAGCGCCGATCATCATTGGTCGTGACCATTTAGACTCAGGCTCTGTGGCCAGTCCAAACCGCGAAACTGAAGCCATGATGGATGGATCAGACGCAGTGTCTGACTGGCCATTATTAAACGCGCTGTTAAATACAGCGGGCGGCGCAACCTGGGTGTCCTTGCACCATGGTGGTGGTGTAGGTATGGGTTACAGCCAGCATTCAGGTGTGGTGATTTTAGCCGACGGTACTGAAGCTGCAGCACGCCGTTTAGGCCGCGTATTGTGGAATGACCCTGGCACTGGCGTGATGCGTCATGCCGACGCTGGTTATGACATAGCGAAAAACTGCGCCCGTGAACAAGGCCTTGATCTGCCAATGATCAACCAGAACTAATTTGAAGGATAAGACTATGACTTACGCTTTAACCATCACCCCTGGTGAACTCACATTGGCGCAACTGCGTCAGGTGCAACAACATGCAGTGACTGTGACTTTAGACCCAGCCGCTTTGCCAGCCATTGAAGCCTCAGCTGCAACAGTGGCGAAAATTGTCGCCGAAAACCGCACTGTGTATGGCATCAATACTGGTTTTGGTTTACTGGCTAATACCAAAATTGATCAGGACAAACTGGAAACTCTGCAACGTTCTATTGTTTTATCGCATGCCGCTGGCTTTGGCGATCTGATGGACGACAGCACAGTACGTTTAATGCTGGTACTGAAAATTAATTCGTTAGCCCGCGGTTATTCAGGCGTTCGCCCTTTGGTGATCAATGCGCTGATTAAACTGGTTAATGCTGGTGTCTATCCTTGTATTCCGAAAAAAGGCTCAGTCGGCGCTTCAGGCGATTTAGCCCCTTTATCTCATATGGTGCTGCCTTTAATTGGTGAAGGCGAAGTTTGTATTGCTGGTCAGATTTACTCCGCCAAAGAAGGTTTAGCCATAGCCGGTTTAGAGCCAATTACCTTAGCGGCGAAAGAAGGTTTGGCGTTATTAAACGGAACTCAGGCATCCACTGCTTTTGCTTTGGAAGGCTTATTCCGCGCTGAAGACTTATATGCCGCAGGTTCAGTGATTGGTGCTATGAGTGTGGAAGCTGCTATGGGTAGCCGCTCACCTTTTGATGCTCGTATTCATGCAGTGCGTGGTCAGCAAGGCCAGATTGACGCCGCTTTGATTTATCGCCATTTATTAGGTGAGAGTTCAGAAATTGCCGAGTCCCATATCGACTGTGAAAAAGTACAAGACCCATACAGCTTACGTTGCCAGCCTCAGGTGATGGGTGCCTGTTTAGCTCAAATCCGTTTTGCTGCTTCTGTGTTATTGGTAGAAGCAAACGGCGTGACCGACAACCCGCTGGTGTTTGCTGCTGAAGATGACATTATCTCTGGTGGTAACTTCCACGCTGAACCTGTGGCTATGGCGGCCGATAATCTGGCTTTGGCCATTGCTGAAATTGGGTCTATTTCAGAGCGCCGTATGGCACTTTTGATCGACTCACATTTAAGCAAGTTACCGGCCTTTTTAGTCAATAACGGTGGCGTAAATAGCGGCTTTATGATTGCTCAGGTCACAGCTGCAGCTTTGGCTTCAGAGAATAAATCTCTGGCACATCCGGCTTCTGTCGACAGTTTACCGACTTCCGCCAATCAGGAAGATCATGTGTCTATGGCCACTTTTGCTGCCCGTCGTTTAGCGGATATGGCAGAAAATACACTTGGCGTATTGGCGGTTGAATATCTGGCGGCAGCTCAGGGTTTAGACTTCCGTGCACCATTAAAAGGCGCTGCTGCGGTAGAACAAGCAAAAGCCGTATTACGTCAGGAAGTTAGCTTCTATGATGTTGATCGCTACTTTGCACCTGATATCGAAAAAGCCGCTGAACTGTTGCGTCATGGCAGCTTAAATACTTTACTACCTGCTAATTTACTAAGCAGTTTCTAAACCATTAGTTTAATTACACTTTCTAACAAAGAGCACCAAGTTGGTGCTCTTTTTTTATCAGAAAAAACTAAATTTGCACCAATCTGGCTGGACCAGTTAAAAAAACTTTGTTAGTTTCAGCTGCGTATATACCTATTGCCTTATTTCTAACCAATACTAAAACCATAACAGCAGTTGGAATTTGTCTATGAAACTTCGTGTCGCACATAAAATTTATCTGGGCTTTGGCTTTATTGCCTTGCTGTTATTAGTCGCCAGTTTATCCTCGCTCTGGAGTTTTGCAGTAGTCAACAGCACCAGCAGCCAGATGAATGAAACGGCAGTGCCTGTGCAACAGCAAAGCAATATGGCGCAAATTCAGTTACTTAAACTCGCCAAGTTATCTGCTTTGGGTTACACAGCAGAAGATGCCAGCAAAATTAAAAGTTATCAAAACGAATTTACTCAGGCGGCCGAGGTTTATCGCAACAGAATGGCCAGTCTGACGCCTTTAGTTGCCAAAGAACCTACGTTACAAAAGCCTTTAACTGAAGCTCAGCAAACTTATCAGGCCTATCAGCAAGCTGTTGAACAACTGTTTAAAGCCCGTTTAGAAGCCATAACACAGGGTGAACAGGCAGCGGCAGAACTGAAAGAGCTGGAAAACCTGATTGATGCCGCTGGCGCTACCTTAGTGGATATCTCCTTTTTGGAAGCGCCGGGTAAAACCAGCCAAATGGAATTACTGGAAGGCGCAGCTGGCCGGGTAGATGGTCAGCTTTTGGGTTTGCTAAAAACTGTACGTGAAATCGCGGCTATGACCGATCCGGAACAACTCACGACCAGCCAGGAAAACTTGGAGTTTGCCTTTAGTGATATGCAAGGCAATCTGGATTACATCGCCAATATTGTCAAACAAGTGGCTGCTGATGATTTATGGCAGGATTTCTTAGCTCAACTGGATGAAGCCAAAACCAGGGTTGAAGACGAAAATAACCTGGTCAGTATCAAGTTGTTGCAGGTGAAACAACTGCAAGCGGCACGGCAACAACTGGACCTGTCCGAGCAGCAGGTGACCCAGGCTGTTGCAGCTTTAGATCAAATGATTAGTCAGGCTGACAGTCAGTTTAATTCGTTGCAGCAGGATCTGTCTTCAGCTTTAAACTCCGGTACTATTCGCGCTGTGATTATGCTGATTGTTTTGGTTGGCTTAGCTGTAGGTGCAGCTTATCTGACTATCAAAGCCATGATCACGCCTTTGTCCGGTATCAACAGAGTGCTGGATCGTATCGCGCAAGGCGATTTAAGCCGGGAGCTAACCATTAATTCCGACGATGAATTTGGTGAGTTATCTGCCAACGTCAACACCCTGATCAAAGCCCTGCGGCAACTGATTGAGCAAATACAACAAGGAGTGCTGGAGCTCAATCAAAGCGCCCGTTTATCCAGTCAGGAAGTCAGCGCTATTCATCAGGCTTTGAGCACCCAGCATCATCAGGTGGCAGAAGTAAACGGTATCACTCAACAACTGGCCACCAATACGCATCAGATCGCCGAACAAGCAGACCAGGCGCAGCAACAAATGCAGCTGGCGTTAAATCAAAGTCAGCAAATTGATCAGGTATCTGCCGCTAACAACAGGCTAATTCAGGAGCTGGCACAGCAACTGAATGACACCAGTAATACCATGCAGGCTGTCAATGCAGAATCCAACAACATAGGCGGCATTCTGACGACTATTCGTGGCATAGCTGAACAAACTAACCTGCTTGCGTTAAACGCTGCCATAGAGGCAGCCAGAGCCGGTGAACAAGGCCGTGGTTTTGCTGTGGTCGCAGATGAAGTCCGTTCTTTAGCTGTGCGCAGTCAGCAGGCTACTGATGAAATCCGTACTATGATTGGCAGCTTGCAGCAACAAAGTATGCATGCGGTAAAGTCGATTGAAAAAGGTCAGACCGACGCCAATAACTGTGTGGCACAAAACAGTCAGTTGATGACAGCTTTGGCTGAAATTAACCAGGCCATTGAAGCCATGCATCAAATCAGCGATAACATTGCCACCACCACGTCCAGCCAACTACAACTTGGAACTGCGATAGAACACAGCATGCACAGTATGGTGGATTTAGCAGAACAAAGTACTGAACGTGCAACCTCCACATTGGAACAAAGCGCTCAGGTTGCTACCGCAGCTGGCACACTGGAAAATGCGGTGCGCAGCTTCAAGTTACATTAATACCCATCTTTTAATAAAGCCATCAGCCAGAGCCATTGCTCTGGCTTTTTTGTCTCAGGTGATAAAACATAGCTAAGCTGCTCTTTTCTTTTCGGCAAGTGCAACAATCCCGAGCTTGTTATTCTGGAAATCAAAGTCACAGTCGTTTTATTGGGTTGTTGTTTAAATCGAGCAGAGGGCAGCATCAGAAAGGGTCAGGATGAAAGTTAAAAAAATGGCCAGACAGTGTCTGGCCAGGCAGGAAGTGTGTAATCCGTTATCTTTGTTCGTTCCATGTCTAACATTCGTAAACGCTTGATCATCATGACAAATTTGGCGATAAAAACATGACGAAAGCTTTATATAGCGTGATAACAGCCTTATATCAGCGCCAGTTGGTCGAAATTTTCAGCATTCATATATTTTTTCAGACGTTGCTGGTCAAAAAGTTCTATACCAGCTTCAGCAGCAAAGAGTCGTACCTGACTATTAATTTTCTGATAGCAGACAATCAAACCACGCTGGCAATTCAGCGATAACATCTGTTGAAACACAGAACGAACCTGAGCCACAGTTAGCGCCTGATCCAATTCAGGTTGGATATAAAGCAATAAAGCCTGTTGCTGACGACGGACTAAAAAGTGGGAATCACAGTCTTCTACCGATTCCATTTCACGGCCAAAGAACTGTAATAAAAGTTGAGTGTTTTCTTTAAACTGTTGCTGCTGCCGTCCGAGTTTATTACCTTGTGGCCACCACATCGGATTCAGCACTTCTTCCTGACGTTCCAGTTCCAGAAAGGCCAGAATATTAAACAACAAGGCCAGCAGAAACATAGAAACAAAAAGCCATAACATCACACTGGACCAGGTGGAACTTAACACCCAGCTTTGGCTGCCGGATAAAACTGAATACTCAGAAAATAACAGGTAGGTTGCGCCAGCAATTATTCCTGCGGCTGTCGCAACACATGAGCTGATCAACCATTTATTATTCATTAGTGCTACTCCTGACGGACTTGATAGCTGTAGTATCAAATTCGCCAGCAGTTTTTACCTGAATGAACCCTGATATTTGCTTTACATATCTCAATATCAAAACAGTGGCTTATGGAACTAAAGACGGGCGGGGATAAACCCCGCCCCTACCGCTATTTTTTTGGTAATACTGCAAAACGACCTTCAAATACAGCGACTTGGATATCATCACAAAAGATATCAACCTTGATATCCAGCCTGGCTTTACGCTGTTGTAGCAAAGCAGAGAAATCAGGTTCGCATTGGTGCCGCCAGCAGCGGCCTTCAGCTGCACCTGTAACAGGTTTCAGATAACGGATATGAGCATCAGCCAATACAATATCTCCATCCAGTTGCTGATCTTTTAGTAACAACCAGACCATACCCCAAGCCGTTAAGGTTCCCAGTGTATAAATACTGCCGGCAAACATGGTGTGATGTAAGTTGATATTGGGATCTAAAGGTGCACTGCAACAGATTTTATGTTTGTCCACCGACTGCACCTGTAACTGCATATAGGCCGACAATGGAATTTTCTGCCAGAAGGTTTGCTGTAGTTCGGGCAGCCATTGCTGCAGAAGCTCAGTGGATGCGGAAAAACCTAAAGTTTTGACATAACGATGATGAGCAATACCAAATAACGAATTGGCGGGTTCAAGGTAGCTGTAGCCTGCTTTTTGATAAAAACCTGAAGCCGTATCGCGGGCATTCAAAATGATCCGCTGCATGCCCTGCTCCAGCGCCACCTGTTCTAACTGCTGCAGTACCATAGCGCCTAAACCATGCCCCTGCCATTGGTCCGACACCGCCATATAACGTACCTGAGCTGTCTGCTCGTCTACTTTATGCAAACGACCAACAGCCACCACCTCGCCGTCTTCGGTGCATACCATGCGATGAAAAGACTCTGCCTCCAACTCATCCTGCTCCGAGCCTTTGGGTTGATCCCAAGGAGCTCTTAAGACATGCCAGCGTAATTGATAATAAGCTAACCATTGAGCTTCAGTCTGTGGGGCGCTAAGCTGCCAGTTCACTTCGTCGTCCTGTAGTCAGTTGATTTGAGGGTATTGTGGAACAAAAACCTGACGCTATACAACAGTTAGTCTGGTTCCAATCGGGTCCGCCCCGGCTGGAGCTGACTGAAGAAGGGCCTTTTTTATGCCTTTATCTGGACGGCATCATGCAAAGTAAGATGAACCAGTTAGCACCGGCAGCGACACTATCGCCACATCTGGTGCCTATTCTGCGCTCGTTACAACAGCTTAAACCACAGTCTGTATTGCAGCTAGGCTTGGGAGGCGGTGATATCAACCGTTTTATCGCCACAGTGTTGCCAACCACTCAACTGGTGACAGTGGAACTAAATCAGACTGTGATTGATGCTTATCTGCGTTTTTTTTGCCTGAAGGGCAAAGAAGAGTTAATAGCTCTGCCTGCTCAGGATTTCCTAAAAAACAATCAACAGCAATGGTCTTTTGTGCTTTGGGATATTTATCCGCTTTTTGACGGCTGGCAGCAGGCGATGCAAAAGACATTGGAGCAAAGCGGAACCATTTTGATTAATTTGTCGCAACCTGAATACCATCAGCAACTGGAAGCATTGCTGACGGAGCGCAGTTATCAGTGTCACCCGATCGAAGGCTATCTGAATCTGCTGTACGAAGTTAAGTCTCTAACAGAAAAGTGACAGGGCCATTGTTCACTAAAGCCACCTGCATATCAGCACCAAACTGACCTGTAGCAACCTCGATACCACAACTTCTGCAATAACCGACAAAGTCCTGATACAACTTCAACGCCGTATCAGGCACAGCAGCAGTGGAGAAACTGGGTCTTAAGCCTGAATTAGTGTCTGCAGCTAAGGTAAATTGCGAGACCACCAATAAGGCACCACCAGCTTGCTGCACATTTAAATTCATTTTGCCGTTTTCATCGGAAAATACTCTGTACTTCAGCACTTTATCAGCCAGCTTTTTTAACTGTAATTCTGTATCGTCTTTTTCTACGCCAAGTAATACCAGTAAGCCGGTATTAATGGCACCAACCAGCTGTTGATCGACTGTAACACTGGCGGAACTGACCCGCTGGATCAAAGCTTTCATAGCGCTTTTGCACCCAAAGCCTGCAACTGCTCAGCCATCTCCAGGCTGGCCTGATATAAGGCGCTGCAGATCCCAACTTCAGACGCTGAGTGTCCGGCATCCACGACCCAATTTAATTCTGCACCAGGCCAAAGCGAAGCCAGACTAAAGGCATTTTCGGCTTTGCATACCATGTCATAACGACCATGCACTATCTGGCAAGGTAAATGATTGATTTTATGTATGTTATTAAGCAATTGGTTCGGCTCAAAAAAACACTGATGCTGAAAATAATGGTGTTCAATCAAAGCTAAAGCTAAAGCCGACTGGGCATCCATATCACCACCACGGGAAAATTCATTAGGTAACAAAGTAGCAATGCGGGATTCCCAGATACTCCAGGCCAAAGCGGCCTCTAGCCGGATGCTTTCATCATGATGATGCAGCTGCAACTGATAAGCCTGCAGAATATCTACATCTGACAGATGTGCCACTGGCTTTATAAAATCCTGATAATAATCAGGAAAAACCTGACTGGCACCAAAACCAGCCCGGTATAACCAATCTATATCCTGCTGACGGCCAAGGAAAATGCCACGTAAGATAAAACCCAGACAACGATCCGGATAAGCCTGACCATAAGCCAAAGCCAAAGTACTGCCCCAGGATCCACCTGCGACTACCCAGCTTTCAATGTGCAAATGCCGGCGAATTTGCTCCATATCGGCAATTAAATGCTCAGTACTGTTGCTATCCAGCTGCAAAGCAGGGGTGGATAAACCACAACCACGCTGATCAAAAATAATAATGTGGTACAAAGTAGGGTCAAACAGCTGGCGATGAAAAGGTGAGCTGCCGCCTCCTGGTCCACCATGGCAATAAACCACCGGAACGCCTTGGGGGTTACCACTTTGCTCCAGATAAATCTGCTGTCCATCTGCAGTGTCCAGCCATTGAGTGGCAAAAGCCTCTATAGCTGCAGCTGTATTCATGCTGTAGTGTCCTTTTCTGCTGCTTTCTCTGCTTCTGAAGCCGCTTGCAGATAACGTTCTTCCAGCAAAGCTGTTAACTCAGCCCCTAACAACACCACCAGCCACACCAGATAAATCCACAAAAACAAAATCGGCACTAAAGCCAAGGCGCCATAAATGGCCTGATAGGATGGAAAATGAGTGATATAAAGAGCAAAACCTTTCTTTAACAATTCAAACATGACGCTGGCGGTTACTGCGCCAATCAGGGCATGGCGATACTGCACTTTGGCGTTAGGAACCACCAGATACAGCAGGAAAAAAGCCAGAATAGAAAACACATAAGGTGTCAGTGCCAGTAGTACGCTGCTTAACCCCGGAGTGTAGCCGTCAGCCAGGCTGGAAAAAGACAGAATATAAGAAGTGACAGCAATGGATGCCCCAAGCAGAATAGGCCCAAAGGTCAGCACCATCCAATAAATCGAAAACGAAATAATCAATCGTGGCCGTTTTTTGATGCGGAATATGCTGTTGATGGTTTTGTCGATATTGTGGATCAGCATTAAAGCCACCAGCACCAAAGCACCAATACCCACAGCTGTCATTTTGCCAATGTTTTCAACAAAACCAGCAATATACAGACGTAAATCATCGCCCTTCGCTGGTGCCACATTGGCATATAAAAAAGCCTCGAGCTGATCGCGCAGTTCCGCAAACATCGGAAAAGCGCCCATCACTGAAAACATCACAGCAATAAAAGGCACCAGGGACAATAACGAGATATAAGCCAGATAACCACCAATCACATTGATTTGGTCGTGCTGGCAACGTTTAAAATACAAAGTTAAAAAATCATTGCCCTTTAAACGCAACTGCTGCAGCTTCTCTTTATCCCATCCTTGCGCCATCAGGTTTTACTCCACGAAGCTGAAGGCTGTACCTGAAGCTAAAGCTTCAGTTAAGGCCTGGCTTGGTTTTTCAATAAAATCAGCACCTTGCTGATCAATAAATAACACAGGTAACTTCAGTTCATCTGCCACTTTCAGTCCTTGCTCGCTGCCCATACATAAAAAGGCGGTAGACCAGGCATCGCCCCAGGTTGGGTCTGGTATTAAAATAGTGGTCGACACCGTATTGTGGGTTACAGGGGTGCCAGTGCGGGCATCCAGTACATGGCTGTAGCGTACACCATCCAGATCATAAAAATGGCGATAAGTGCCAGATGTCATGATAGATAAAGGTTCGTCTTGCTGCACACTGATAATTTTTTGTAGTTTTTGTGAATCAGGCAAAGGTTTTTCAATAGCAACACGCCAGGCTTTGGCTTCCGGCTTTTTGCCTTTACTGACCAGTTCACCCCCAACTTCCACCAGGTAATTTTGAATACCCGCCTTATCGAGAATTTTTGCCAGTTGGCCAACTGTATAACCCTGGGCTATAGAAGACACATCCACTCTTAAACCCGGATTATGCTTCGCCATGCGACTGCCGTCACTGCTAAGCTTGTCTAATCCTATGGTTTGTTTTAACGCCTGAATTTGTTCAGCACTGGGTTTGGTTAATTTGTCGCCACGAAAGCCCCACAGCTCAAAATATGGTTTGACTGTTAAGTCGTAACAACCTTCACTCTGGGCCGATATTTGTTTGGCTATATCCACCATCAGTACCAGTTCTTCACCTACTTCTACCAGCTCGTCACTTTGCTGAGCATTAAAGGCTTCAATCACAGAGTCTGGTCTGTAATTCGACATCAGCAGGTCGATACGATCCAGCTCATCTTTTAGCTGTTTTTCCAAACCACTTCTGTCCAGATCCTGTTCAGTCCAAAAACTGACAGTAAAACTGGAACCCTGAGCAGGGCCTGAAATACGTTGTATCGGATCGGGTTGACTACAAGCGACTAAACCAACAAGAAGGAGGGTCAAAACACTGAAACTTTTTAACGTCATAAAAGACTACAAACCAAGGGAAAGGTGGCGCCAGTGTAAACAAAATGAGCTGCGAAATCCAGCCGCCAGGGCCGCAGTGACTGGCCTCAGGCCAAATAAGCAGACAAACTAAACGCTTAAATTCAGGTTTTGGTCGCTGCTAAATTGTGCGATAGCCTGAGTCAGGTTAGTTTAACCCTTGTCCTATCAAAAGAGGTTTACCGATGAAAAAGCCCGTGGCCTTCGCGCCTTTTATTTATTCCTGTATCGCCAGTACTGCATTACTTTGCGCAGCGCCGGTTTTGGCATCCGCTGCAACCAGCCCCTACTTTGAATCCGAAGATATTTTTGCGCTGGAATATGCCAACGATCCGCAAGTTTCACCAGACGGCAAACAAGTTGTGTATGTGCGCAACAGCAACGATATTATGACAGACGGCACCCACAGCAGTTTATGGTTACTGGATGTAAAAACCGGCCGTCAAAGCCCTTTGTTTGTTGATCAATTTAACTATGGCAGCCCACGCTGGTCTGAAGACGGCAGCCGTATCGCCTTTATTTCTGACCGCTCCGGCTCACGCCAAATCCATGTGCATTACATCAAAGAAAACAAAACTGCTTTAGTCAGTCAACTGCCTAAAAGCCCGGGTAACTTAAGCTGGTCGCCTGATGGTGAACACCTGGCTTTTACCATGAATGTGCCGGCTCAACCGACCAAGCTTGCCAAAGCCACCAAAATGCCGAAAAAACCTGAAGGTGCAAAATGGTCAGAGCCAGCTGTTCTGATTGAACGGGCTCAGTATCAGGCTGATGGTCAGGGCTTTTTAAAATCAGAGTTCCGCCATCTTTTTGTGTTGCCTGCCACTGGAGGCAAAGAACGTCAGCTGACCAGCGGTGATTTGAACTACGGCTCAGATTTAAGCTGGACACCAGACGGTAAAGCACTGATTTTTTCTGCCAATACCCACAAAGAATGGGAATATCAGCCACGCGACAGCGACTTGTATCAATTCACTTTGGCCAGTAGCGAGTTAAAACAACTGACCACTATGGCTGGCCGGGAGAGCTCTGCGGTATTTTCGCCCGATGGCAAGTATCTGGCATTTGTCTGGGGCAATAATGAAAAAGTGCCTTACACCAACGGCAAGCTGAAACTGATGGACTGGCGCTCAGGTGAAATAAAAGATCTGACGAAAGAGCTGGATCGTGACGTCGAAAACCCACAGTGGCTGGATAATGGCAGTTTAGTGATCCAGTTTGACGATAAAGGCAAACGTACGCTCGCATCGGTGTCTTTATCCGGCAAGCTGCAGCAACTGACGGATCAAGTGTCCGGCGCTGGTTTACCTCAGCCTTATTTAAGTGGCGAATACAGTGTCGCTAATGAAGTCATTGCCTTTACTCAGGGCAACGCCCAGCGTCCGGCCGATGTGGCTGTGATAGTGAATGGCAAAACCCGCACTTTAACTCAGTTAAACGAAGATCTGCTGGGGCATAAAAAGCTCGGGCAAGTGCATGAAATTAATTACAAATCATCTTTTGATGGCGAGCCAATCCAGGGCTGGTACATTACGCCGCCAGACTTTGATCCGAAGAAAAAACACCCAATGATGCTGGAAATTCACGGCGGTCCACATCTGGCTTATGGCCCGCATTTCAGTGCTGAGATGCAACGTTTTGCTGCCGAAGGTTATGTGGTGTTTTACGACAACCACAGAGGCAGCTCATCCTACGGTGAACGTTTTGCCATGTTGTTGCATGGAAAATACAGCTCGCCTGAAGACTATGCCGATCATGATTCAGGTGTGAATGCGATGATTGAGCTGGGTTTTGTCGATAAAGACAACCTGTTTATCGCTGGTGGTTCAGCTGGTGGCATAGCAACAGCCTATGCAGTGGGTTTAACTCAGCGTTATAAAGCAGCGGCTGTAGTTAAACCTATCATCAACTGGCTAAGTAAAGTGCTGACAGGAGATAGTTACCTGTACCAGACCTTTCATCAATTCCCTGGTGTACCTTGGGAAAATGTAGAGCATTACTGGCAACGTTCGCCTTTATCGCTGGTGGGGAACGTTACTACACCTACCATGCTGATGACAGGTGAAAATGACAGACGCACACCCATCAGCGAATCTGAGCAGTTTTATCAGGCCTTAAAAATTCGCAAAGTAGATACAGCTTTGGTACGGATCCCTGGCGCACCTCATGGCATCGCCAATAAACCCAGCCGAATGATCACTAAAGTGGAATATATTCTGGCCTGGTTTAATCAATACAAAACCAGTTCAAACTAAAAGCCCATCACCACATCAAGCCCGGATTTCCGGGCTTTTTTTTGCCAAGCGAAAAGCCTGTGGGCACTGTGCTTGTATATAAGTACAGTTTTGTTAGTCTTGATTCAGGTAGTAGCCCTACAGGAAGCAACTTATGGCGCAGTGGCTTGACGGCACAGTAACAGCAAATACGCACTGGACTGATACTTTGTTCAGTATCAAAGTGCAAACAGAGCCCTTCGACTTTATTGCCGGTCAGTTTGTGCGGTTGGCTTTGGACACAGCTGATGGCAAGGCGCAACGCGCTTATTCGCTGCTCAATAGCCCGGACAGTAAAGAACAGGAGTTTTTAATCAGCACTGTAGCGGATGGCTTACTCTCGCCTTTGCTGCAGCAATTAAAACCTGGCGACACAGTACAGGTCAGCCAACCTGCCAGCGGATTTTTTATTCTGGATGAAGTCCCTGACGGTGAAAACCTTTGGCTGATCTCCACCGGCACTGGTATTGGGCCTTATCTGTCCATGTTGGGCACAGAGACCCCATGGCAACGTTTTTCTTCTATTATTCTGCTGCACAGTGTGCGCTTTGAAGCTGAATTGGTGTATCAGCCAATGATCCGGCAGTTTCAGCAGCGTTATAGTACGCAACTGCATTATCAGCCTGTAGTCACCAGAGAAAAGTCAGTGGGCGCTTTGCAGCAACGTATTCCGGAGTTAATCCAAAGCGGCACGCTTCAGGCAACTTGTGGCCAGAGCTTGGGTACTCAATCCCAAGTCTTATTGTGCGGTAATCCACAAATGATCACTGAAACCAAAGCCGTGCTGGAAAGCCTTGGTCTGAAAAAGAATTTACGCCGTGATCCGGGGCAGATCACAGTAGAGCAATACTGGAAATAGCCTACGGATAGAGGCTATTGAGCTGTTAACACTGGGTGACAGGTAATGTCAGAGAACCTTTAACTGCTTGCTGCTGATGAATTTCAACCAGACAAAGCTGACTGGCAACAGCTTCTGAGCTGATTTTCAGCTGTGGTACTGTTTTACCTTTAATTTTCAGTTCAACCTGTTTGTCCTGCGCCAGCTGATTCAGGCTATGCACCACACAAATATTGTTAGCTAAGCGATGATTCAGCGCTAAATCCAAGTCACCTACCCCAGCGACTCTGCTTAAATCCCTGTCCAGACTAATACGTAAATCGGGCTTATGATCGGCAGTAAAACCGGCAAATTGCAGATTAAATACCAGCACGTCATCAAAAGCTAAATTGTCTTGTTCAGATTGAGGAAATTCCATCGTCAGTTGTTGGATCTCACCAGGGAAAGCAGCTTTGGTGAAATCTTCAGTACCGGGCCACACCGCCTGATTTAATTTCTCCAGCCAGGTAGCGCCATACACCCAGCGATATAAATCAGTATGAGGCTCTTCACTAGCTTGTTGATACCAGGTGTTTTGCAACGCAACTATTTTTTCGGCTTTCAGGTAATAACGCAGTGCCGTATCTTCCGGGCAGTTCGCCACAGAAAGCACAGGCTTTTTACCCAAAGCTATCACCTGGGTATTATTTGGATCCTGTTTGGTTTGCCACCATTCGGTTGCCATCACCGAATTGGTCGTTAAAGCCAACACTATTACTGCCGAAAATTTCATCACCACCCTCCAGTTGCCGCGCCATTGTAGGAGAACAAGGCCGATTTGCAACCATTCATATTGTCTGATTTGCCTGACTGGCTGCTGAATCTGTGGATAATTTGAGGTTCAGGGCAAATGCAGTGCATTCAGATGGAAGAATAGGTAAATAGTTTCAGCCTTGGCTGAAGAATAACTAAACAAAGCCATTTTGATGTTTTAATCAAAAGATGCAGAGTCGGAATTCTGTTTACGATCGTGGTAGCGCCTGATCGCCTGATTTAACTTAGGCATAATATCCGGATTGCGGGCTATATAAGCTTTGCTGATATAAATGCCAAAAGGCAGCTGTACTTCCAAATGCATTGAATACAAATTGGGGTCTAGCTTTTCCTGTTGCATCACAGCTTTTGCTGTCAGTTCAGGCAACAGAATAGCATCTACCCTACGGGAATTTAACATAGTAAATAACATGCGGATATTGCTGGGGGCTCCTGCCATTTTGTAGTTCTGCTTCACTATCCACAGATAAGTGTTACTGTTTAATTGAGCTGAAACTATGGCCTTTTTTTTAAAATCAGCAGCAGCAGGATCCAATTCAGTACGTTCTTTTAACCATACCCAGGTCCAACCACTGTAAGACACTGCCTCAGAAAACTCAGCCACAGCATTGCGTTCTTCGTTCTCAGAAGCCAAAAATAAACCATCCACCACCTGGTTTTGCAAATCCTTCACTGCCCTGCCGTAATTAGGCTCAGGCACAATAGTAAAATTCTGTTGCAGATCAGCCATGATGCTGACAAAAGCTTCATAACCAAAGCCATGATAAGCGCCATCTTGCACATAGGTATAAGGAGGATAATCTGGCATCGCCATCCGCAAGGTTTCGTTTGCTGGAAGCGCGGTTGGCAGACAGAGGCAGCACAAAATAACAAGCAGCCGTTTTTTACCACCGCGCCCTTTGAACAGCTGATCAATCAGGCTGAACATCATCAGTTCTGGCCTGATAACGACGAATAGCGGCGTTTAACTCGAGCATAAATTGTGGGTGCTTTTTCAGGTAAATGTTGTTGATGTAAATTGCAAAAGGTAAGGTAATTTCTTGTTGAAAACTATACAAAGCAGCATCAGTGCCTTGTTCTGCCAACAACGTCTTTACTGTCAGCTCTGGTAATAAAATAGCGTCTACTCTTTTGAATTTCAGTAAATTCAGCAAGCCCCTGATATCTGTAGTTCCTGCTGTTACCTGATAGTTATGCTCTTTTAACCACCTGTGGATATTGCTGTTGGATTGGGCGGAAACCTGAGCTTTGTGTTTAAAGCTGGCAGAGCCTGGCAATAAATCTGTGCGCTGTTTTAACCAGACCCAAGTCCACTGGATCATCAGCACAGGTTCTGAGTATTCAGCCACTTTATTGCGTTCTGCGCTCTCTGTCGCCAGAAAAAAACCATCTGCCAAGCCACGCTGCATATCAGTCACAGCATGACCAAAATGCGGCACCAACTGTACAGTCATTGGCTGCTGCATCTCCGCCATAATCATGGCGACAGCCTCATAGCCAATTCCCTTATTCTGCCCATTTTCCTGATAAGTATAAGGTGGGTAATCTGGCATCAAAAATTGTAACGAATGCTGTGCTGAAGCATTCTGGGTACAAGCCAGCCACAGTATGAAATACAACAAAAACTTAGACATAGCTCATGACCACTAAAACAAAAACGACAGCTGATACTGAATTAACTCTAGCAGCATTCCTTGAGTCTGGAATGTAAAACAGCTTCTCCTTTCACAACAAATTGCTATTTCACATTGTTTTGACATTTGCTGCTTTATTGTTTGTGGCACTGCTATCAATTTCCGTTTCCACAACCGGAAAACAAAACAGGACAAGGTTATGGCTCTGACAAAAGGAAAAAAAACGATGTTAACTATAGGTGTTGTGATAGCAGGAGTAGCAGCGCTTTGGTATGGCGTATTTGGCTTAAAACCTTATAGCTTAAGCGCAGAGGAACTCGCAGCCAGATATGCTTACCCTGTGCAACAGCAGGTGCAACTGGAGCTCAAAGAGCTAAGCCCACAAAGTTTTGAGTTCACTTACCAGAGCTTTGATGGCGTGACTGTCAATGGTCGTATCAGCTACCCACAAGATCCAAAAGCTATTCAGAGCCCTGTGCCAGTGCTGATTGGTGCTCATGCGATGGGCAGAAGTCAAATTCGCTGGTGGCAGGATCATTTCAAAACCAGCGCAACCTATGAGCAAACAGACAAAATCACAGCGATGGCCTTAACCAAGGGCTATGCCGTAGTGGCTATAGATGCCCGAAATCATGGTTTACGCAAAAACCCGGATCTGAGC
>NZ_JAJOYU010000004.1 GCF_021290985.1 Rheinheimera soli | reverse complement strand
TAAAGAGCATTTCTCATTTGGAATTTTGTCAGATGCCTTCACTCGGTTGTCAAAGCAGACTATTTCAACTGCACAGTATATGAACGAGTCACAGGTTATACGGCTACTACATTGTCCCCCCAGCAAGTTGAAACTGTTATTACGTGAAAAGCTGCTGCTTCCAAACAAGCGACTTAACAATGGCAAACAGCTCTTTTTACGCATTGATGTTGAATGCTTAAACAACAGGCTAACCCGTTGTTTATCACTTGATGATTCTGCAAACTTGTTGGACATCAGCTCGTATAAAACCAGACAACTGCTTCGTGCAGGTCTTATAACCTCGATTCTACAACCTGAAGGTAATAATCGTGATTGGCTGATAGAAAAACTACACATAGAAAATTTCATCTCTCGTCTGAAAAAAGGTGCCAGCCGAAGCGTTCATTATGCAGAGCACAATAGAATAACTAATAAAATTTCTTTTTTAAAACATAACTTTATCGAAACAATTAGAGACATGCTGAATGGAAAAATGACGTATAGCTTCGCTGAGAATAAGAGTAAACCATTTTCAATAGAGCAATTCGTACCGATGGCATTAGGCGACGATCAAAAAATAGAAGGTTACTTATCACCATGCGAAGCATCTGGTGTGCTAGGTGTAAACATCAATGCTATTTATGATTTTATCAAACGCGGATATTTGGATGTTGAAATGAAGTCAGTTCAGCGAACTACCAGACCGATAAAAATGATCCCGACAGCGAGCATACAACAGTTCAAATACCGCTTTATACTATCAGGTAGCCGTGGAAAGACATCTCATCTACATTCAAAGATTTCAGGACCAAAGCTGGATGGCTGCTGTGTGAATGTTTACTTAAATTCTAGATATTCGGAAACAACTTTGGCAGCTAAGGATGCCGGTATTGCTCTGTTTTTAAATCCAGTTGTTGAGACGTGATTTTGAAGGTACTGCTTAAAATTTTCTTGCTCCAAGCCATACAGCTTACTTAAAAATATGACGCCGATTGATATTTGATCATCAAATTTTCCCCATCCAATCAATTTTTTAACGGAAAGCAAAATTGCCGGATTAACTTCATCTACAAGATACTTACTAAACTTCATCAACGCTTTACCTAGATCTGTAGTTCCTTTTTCAAACTGACCTTGAGCATATTTTTTTATAGCATTGATCAATAACTCCTCATTCTCCATCAACCTGCTAACAGCAATTTGATGGTTATGCTTATCACTGAGTGAATAACCACGTTTGTTGCGCCAGTTTGCTTGGTTTTCTTCATAAACAAGCAATGAGAAAGCTTCGAGAGTGGAGTATTGCCACGATAGTTCGTCTAAAAGTGATTCTCGTTCATTAAGTATTCCATCGGATACTTTTTGACTAATTCGACTGGAAAAGATATCACTTTGTACATTTTGGACTTTAAATTCTGATAACAGCAATCCACAATTCTGACATTTTATACTATGGATACATCGCTCCGATATCATGTGCCCACATGTTGAGCAAGTATCAACGAGAAGACAGCTATGACTCTGGCAACACAAATTATACCTAAACGTCCACGGCGCATATAGCTTGCTTCCATTATTAGAGATGCAAAGAGGACAAATTTTGACAGCCTTATAATCGAAAAAATTTTTGTCAGTATTATAAAACTGCCACTGATCAAATAATTTCTCTACCTCAGTCATTCCGGTCACTCTAGACAAGAAACTCACTAATTGCTTTCTGGAATTTAGGTCTTTTGTTCTTACCGGAGCACTTTCTTGCGACAGATATTGCGCCCATGTCTCAATACTATAGTGGTTAGCCCGCGCCAAGCGAATCACATAACTTTGCAGAGTTTCATTTAGATCCGGGAAAGGTCTGGTTAGCAGCATTGAGTTATTTTCCGCGAAATACATCTGCTAAAGAATCACCATTCCCCATGGACTTATAATTCCGATTCGGATTTTTATTCTTAAAACGTTCGAATTCACTCTTAGTCAAAAAATGTGTCATTTTTAAATCATCGATTGGGATGCTATTGGACAGAGGGTTATACTCTTCAGGTACTGATAAGTGCTTTTTAGCAGCCGCCAACAACTGATGCAGGCCAATACACTCTTCGCCCGACATTGCAGCCCTGCGAGCCGCAGGCTTGATTAACTTCTTCATAAGCCGTGAAATATTGCCCCCAGTTAGCACCAACAATCGGAGTGCAAACTCATCATTTGCGAGATTTGACGCTTTTTCAAAAGGTAGTTGTTGCTCAATTTTCTCCAGTAACTTCAACCAGTCTGCGAAGCTATCGACCTCTACATCATATTCATCAAGGTAGTGGATATTATCAAAACGATTCTGTAACTCACTACTCCTGTCGAGAATCTCAGTACACCAAGGCATTCCAAAGAGAACGACAGGTCGTTTCGTTTGATTAATAAGTGTCTTAATCCAGTTTACGGCATTACCCATTCTGGCCTCAGTGCCACCTTCGAACGCATGCTGAAACTCATCGATGAAAATAGCTTGGGTTTTTGCACTGATTATTTGATTAGTAAATCTGTCACCCAGCTCGGCCCGATTTCCTTTTGAGCCTTTAAGAGCATCCCCCAGATCTCTCAACATCTTACCGGGGGCAGCCTTCGAGTTTTTATCATCAGTTAAGGTCGTTGACAGAATAGGAACAACACTTTGCTCTTTCTCTTCATCACGGTGAACACTTCGCGGATACTTCTTTTCAAAATGTTCTCTCAACGATGTCTTTCCGACACCACTCAAACCCATGACCAATGTGCAGATGGGTTGACTTGCATAATTTGATGCCCTGCCGACCAAAATAGCCTCTTCTATATCAGCCATTACTTCAGTTATCTTTGCAGTCTCAACATAAATATTTTCAATTAGCGAAATTTTTTCTTCTAGCGTCATGCTCTATTTGCCCTTTTGGAAATCTTTTAAAAATTCGCTCATTGGCTTTTTGGGTTTTATATCGCCTTTTGGTACATTGGGTTCCGGCGGTCTTTGCTTCCTGTTATCAGGCAATATGTTGGTATTTTCACCTATTTTGTGTTGTCCCAAATCATTAAAACGGGCGGCAACCTTTGCATACGCGATCTTAACTCGCTTATTCGTCGAAAAAGCTTGACTGATTATTTCTGCAATACGTCGGCGCGCATAGGCTAAAGAAACTTCATCAACCGATTCTAAAGCTAATTTTTCTCTATATTTTCTGCATATACGATGCTGATAATAAGTCAGGGCTTTAGTATACTCCTGATCGATAGCTTTTACTGGGAAGTACTTTTTGCTGACCGGGTGTAACACATTGATTTCAGACAAATCTTCCCTATTTAATTTTATCTCAAGCTCCTGATTACCATACTGCATACGTAACCGATAAAGCATGTCGTTGTCATATTTGATGTATTCATAAACAATGCCATCGTTGTTGTTTTTTCTCGTCAGGTTTTGAGAGAATGCTAACGTAAGTTTCTTGGCTGAGACGGGTTCGATATCGACAAACCTCTCATCCCGCTTCCAGACTGAGTATGGAACAGTATTGTCCTCTCCATGCGGAGATCTCATATATACATCAACGATCCAGACATAAAACGCTTCAAGAAAATCAGATAACGTTAGAACAGCATCCTTTTCTGGATCAAAATCCTTTGAATCCACAAGATTAGATAGGACTTTTCCGGGGGTTTTATCCAAAAACTTTTTATTTAATGTCTTAAAGAAAGTTTCAATAGCTCCCTTATACCGGGGCATTCCAGCTGGATTTGCTCTTCCAGCAATTTGCAGTTCAAGTAATGCATCTTCTAGCATTTCTCCATCGAATTCAGCCCCACGGTCATATCCAAGTTCTAAAAATGGTCCACGGCATGGCCAATCATGTTCCACGCTGGGAAACTGCTTCAAAAACTCTGTTTTATCCGATATGGCGTGCTTCACAGCTCGTCCGACACTGACAAAGCTCGGCAGTTCAAAACCGATACAAGCCCCCAAGATTGAGCTAGATTTTTTATCAAGAACAGCAGTAACTGTCGGACGACCTAACGGAATAAGTGATACATCATCCAAAATAAAACAGTCACCTGTGGTGTGATCAATTTCGGCCCGGTCCAAGATGTACTGTGGCTTATCTGGCTGACCCGAAATTCTAAACGTGTTTTGAACTTTAGATTTTCCAACGTACGCAGCTAACAAATCCGCCGGGGCAATCTTTTTCGCACGACTAATAAAAGCAGGATAACTAATGGTATCGAGGTACTCATCAGGCTTTACCGGAGTTTCGCTTTGTTTTAACTCGTGATTATGAATAAGAATGATATCTTTAAGATCTTCGTAAGCAGTTCGGTATGTGGGTCGCTTTTTATCTTTGTATCCCTCTAGAGCTTCTAAAATCAGCTTTTCTAGATTTTCCTTTTTGCGTGAAGTTCTATTGCCTTTTTTTTTCGTATTTGGGATTAACCCTTTTATACCGTAAAGCTGATATGCATCAAGCCACCTTTTTAGAGTTCTCCAACTGATTATTTCTAGTTTTTTCTCATCAGAAATTTGTTTAATTAATGTAACGACACTTTCTTTACCTGAGCATCCCTTTATACCACTATCAATAAATGTTCTGACAAACGTATATCGCATACGAGCTTCCGCTCGAAGGCTTTCTGAATAACTGTGAAAATCCATCGCATCGTCAGAATGAAGCTCGTTATATCGTGCATCAGATGAGATTAATTCGGCTTGGCCTAAGAAGAGAAAATCATTGATTTCCCTGCGAGAGAACTTTAGCTTAGCTTTAGAAAAGGTATCCTCTAAAAAAACCTCATTTTTCTTAGTGATACGCATAATTTCATATTGGCGCTCATCCTTGATAAGGAGATTGCCAACTTCTAGGGGAGCAATCATGTTATTTTCCCCACAACGTCATTTCGGGTCCAAACTCTTCTTCAAAGTCAACGATAATCTCTTTGTAATATATCAGTTGATAGACTTCCCCAATGGTGATATTCAACATTTTCATTAAGTTATCAGCAGTAAGACTGCTATTGTCCCTGAATACCTCTTTAACTGCGCTAACCATTTTATCAGCAGGTAATCCTCTTCTCCTCGATGCATAAATCCGCTTTAGATTGCTTAGCTTCGGCTGCTGCATAATAAAGTGGTCATCTACCAGAATAAGATCCATTCCTGCATTATTCACGGGCCAGCGCTTTGCCTGAAATTCGACTTCAAAGTCGTCATCGATAAACTTACGCTGCTTTATCTCGTAATAAACCTCAACCCTACCGTTGTCGCTATCAACAAGAACCTTAAAGTCCGGGGTATAGCTGAGTTTTTTGTCATCAAAGTAGTAGTGATAACCGAGAGGTTGGCACTGGTATTGAATTACAGAGGGATCTAGTTCGAGGTAATAACAGAAATATTGCTCCAGCACACCTTCGGTGTAAACCACTGGCACATCCCCCTTCGATGATGGGAATTTGCAAATAGTCTTGCGTTTCATTTTTTCGAGGTTTCTTCGTTTTGAAAGGAATTCCACAATTTCACGCAAGCAAATGGTTATTTCGGTTATTTATAGGTGAGAAGAATTGCGTTGTCAAATTACTCTTTATTTTGACAACGCAATTTATAATTTTGACAGGTTATGATTTATCCTACACTGCGACTATAGCGCGGTCGCCTTTCATCTCCAGCCAGTCTTTTCTGTCCGTTGCCCGCTTCTTCGCCAGCAGCATATCCATCATTTCCATGGTTTGAACCAGGTCATCAATGGTCAGTTGCACTAAACGTCTGGTGTTTGGATCTATGGTGGTTTCGCGCAGCTGCAACGGGTTCATTTCGCCCAAACCTTTAAAACGTTGCACGTTGATTTTGCTACGCTTTTTCTCGGCTTCTAAGCGATCAAGAATGCCTTTTTTCTCGTCTTCATCCAGCGCGTAAAATACTTCTTTGCCACAATCGATCCGGTACAAAGGCGGCATAGCCACATAAATGTGACCAGCTTCCACCAGTGGGCGGAAATGGCGCATAAATAAAGCACACAATAAGGTAGCGATATGCAAACCATCCGAGTCGGCGTCAGCCAGAATACAAATTTTGCCGTAGCGCAGCTGACTTAAATCGGCTGAGTTTGGATCCATCCCTATAGCCACAGAAATATCATGTACTTCCTGTGAACCTAAAATTTGCTCAGATTCCACTTCCCAGGTATTCAGAATTTTACCGCGCAGTGGCATCACCGCCTGAAACTCACGATCCCGAGCCTGTTTCGCCGAACCACCTGCTGAATCCCCTTCGACAAAAAACAGTTCTGTGCGATTAAGATCCTGCGATGAACAGTCAGATAACTTGCCAGGTAAGGCGGGGCCAGCTGTGACTTTTTTACGGATAATCTTTTTCGCCGCACGTAAACGTTTTTGTGCATTATTGATACAAAACTCAGCCAGTTGCTCAGCTATATCTGTGTGTTCGTTCAGCCACAAACTAAAAGCATCTTTCACCACACCACTGATAAAAGCCACAGCCTGACGCGACGACAGTTTTTCTTTAGTCTGGCCGGCAAACTGAGGTTCCTGCATTTTTAATGACAGAATATAACTACAGCGATCCCAGACATCTTCAGGCGTTAACTTAATGCCGCGTGGCAATAAATTACGGAATTCACAAAAATCACGCAGTGCCTCTAATAAACCCTGACGTAAACCGTTGACGTGAGTACCGCCCTGAGCCGTTGGGATCAGGTTGACATAACTTTCAGTGACCAGCTCGCCACCTTCAGGTAACCAAAGCACAGCCCATTCCACCGCTTCGTGGCTGGCACTTAAGCTGCCGACAAAAGGCTGATCAGGCAACGCCACCATGTCCTTGACCGCATCCATTAAATAATCACGGATACCGGCCTGATAACACCACTGATAACTTTGATTGTTGACCTTGTCGTCAAACTTGATAGTAAGGCCAGGACACAATACAGCTTTGGCTTTGAGCACATGCAGCATGCGACTGACAGAAAACTTAGGCGAATCAAAATAATCAGGTGCGGGCCAGAAGCGCACGCGAGTGCCTGTATTACGTTTACCCACGGTGCCGGTAATAGCCAGCTCACTGACTTTATTGCCATGCTCAAAAGCTATTTCATACACATTGCCATCACGGCGCACTGCCACATCGACCCGACTCGACAAGGCGTTGACCACAGAAATACCTACGCCGTGCAAACCACCTGAGAACTGGTAGTTTTTATTGGAAAATTTACCACCGGCATGCAGACGACAGAGGATCAGTTCAACACCGGACACCCCTTCTTCAGGGTGAATATCCACCGGCATACCACGACCATTGTCTATCACTTCCAGCGACTGGTCCTCATGCAAAATGACATGCACCAGATCAGCATGGCCAGCCAAAGCTTCATCGACGCTGTTATCTATAACTTCCTGACCTAAATGGTTAGGACGGGTGGTATCTGTATACATACCTGGACGGCGCTGCACTGGCTCAAGGCCTGTCAGCACCTCAATGGAGTCGGCGTTGTATTGCTGGTCTGTCATGGGGCAAACATCACTTCTTTAATCACTCATTTTAATGTACCAGTCATACGTGAAGCTGCTTCAGGTACGCAGGATATATAGCAAGAATAACTGTATTAACAACCAGTGTTTTACTCTAATTGGCAAAACTTGACAATAGCGGGCAGGCAATTGGCATAGCCCTGATAACTATGATCACCACCTGGTTGCACATCCACTGTACAACCTGCATAAAACTGCAGCGCTTTACGATAATCCAGCACTTCGTCGCCTTCTTGCAATAGCACCAGATAACGATCCAAAGCCGAAGGTTTATGCTCAAGTTCAGCCAGCAGCGGCATATGCTGGGGTTCAACACTGAAATCCTGCTTCAACACCGGATGATGGTAAGTGCCAAAATGCTGGCTCAGTAACTCATAAGGTGCCACAGCAGGGTTAATCAAGGCGGCATAACAGCCTGTTTGTTCGGCCAGATAAGTGCCTAAAAATCCGCCCAGAGAACTGCCTATCACTGCATCAGGACGACGGCCATTCAGCGCCCGCTCTATTGCAGCTACAGCTTCTTTTGGTGTGTAAGGTAAATCCGGCATCAACAGCTCAATATCAGGCAACTGCTGCTGAAAAAAGGCCTTGGTGATTAAGGCTTTTTCGGATTGAGACGAGCTGGCAAAGCCATGTAAATAGACAACAAGTTTAGACATTTACCCTTCCAAAAACTGCCAGCGCACTGCGGCATCAAGATGAGCAGCGGCTTTAAAATTCCATTCAATATATCCGGGACGACCCGCCACAGGCTGATAGTCAGGTGTCAGTAAAAACTGCACTGAACTGGCAGGGCAACCCACCAGCTGAATACCTTGCTGCATTGTGGCATAGGCATAATGGCAATGACCATGGGCCAGGCCTTTGATACGCGGATCTGAGGCCAAAATCTGCCATACAGCAGCTGCATCCAGTTGAATATGTTCGTCAATAAAACTGCCCATAGGGCTGATATGGTGATGACAAAATAACCAGACAGCCGAATCGGGCGGATAAGACAACAGCTGCCGTCGTAACTGCTGTTGCCTTGTTGTATCGAAATAACCTGCTGGTGTTGGCCCTTTGCTGTTCAATAAACACAAACGCCAGTTGCCAAGACTTAACTCTGTCTCAGCACAAAAAGGTGGAGCTGAAAAAGCCTGTTGCATCAAGCCAATATCATCATGATTGCCGGGCAAATAAAACACCGGACAAGACCATTGACTAAATAAAGCCGCGATTAACTGATAAGAGGCCAGACTATGATCCTGAGTTAAATCTCCGGTCAGGATCACTGCATCAGGTTGGTTATGCTGAAGTGGAGACAACAACAATTGCAGTTGCCGATAAGGCTGAACATCGCAAAACCAGCCATCGGCTTCTGCCACTAAATGACAATCAGAAATTTGCAGCAGACGATAAGAGTCTTGAGGTGCAAACACAAAAGCCATCAGGCCAGTAACTCAGCATTTTGATAGCCGCGGCGTGAACACAGGTTCAGCCAGTCACGCAGTAACAAATTAATCTGTCGTTTTTCGTCAGGCAGTAACATATCGACATTCGGATAACTGTACACAGCTTTCAACTGACGCACCTGCTGACAAGCCAGCACTTCAGCCAGCCGGGCATCATGATAGAGCCGTACTTCAAATCGCGGTTTCAACCAGCCAATCATCGACTGACTAATAAGCTCAATGCTGATAGTGGTGGTGTATTTACATAGCTCAAGCAGTTCTATCTGATAACTTTCGCTGGCATTGATATGAATAAGACATCGTTGCCCCGGACGCTGGTGGCGGGGCAGAAAAAAACGCAGCTGTGCGTAATTGCGCTCACATAAACTGAGGAAATCAGGCAGATAAGGCACATAACGTTTTCGAGCCAAATTTGGCATACCAGCGACTCTCTTTATTCTTGTGTTCTCATGATAACGGCACTCATGTTGATTCAGACCAGCGTTGTTTTACTTCATCCAGATTCAAGGCTAACCATTGCAGTGCAATGACAGTGGCAGCGTTATCAATTTTTCCGGCTTTCAAAAGTTGCATCGCGACCTGGCGTGACATGCTGTGAACTTTAATATCCTCCTGCTCAGATGCCAAGCCATAAATCCCTGTTGTCACCTGATGCTGCAGTCGCGCCAGCACTAAATAAATCCGTTCAGTACTGCCACCGGGGCTACTTTGATAACTAAGCATAGGCCAGAATTCTGTCAGCTTCAGACCAGCTTCTTCTTCAGATTCACGTTGTGCAACCTGCTCCACCGATTCACCTTGCTCAATCATGCCAGCTATGGCTTCAAGTAACCAAGGACCGTTTGGATTCTGCAAAGCGCCGATACGAAATTGCTCAATCAGCACCAGACTGTCGTTTTGCACATCATAAGGCAGCACTATGACAGCATGACCACGCTCAAATAATTCGCGCTTTACTTCTGTACTCCAGCTGCCGTTAAACAATTTATGTTCTACTTTGTAACTGTCGATCCGGAAAAAACCCTGAAAAACTGTGTTCTGGTCGAGTATTTTTACATCAGATGAATGAAAAGAAGGATAATTTTCTGGCTTGAAATCAGGCATTTGAAGACTCACATTCTGTTACACTTGAACCTATGCTGTTTACGCTTTATTCATTACTTAGTTAATACCAACAAGGTATTATTGGCTCACTTTTGCACAATTATGGACTTTCGGTTATGAAAAAAACCTTGTTAGGCACGTTGATTGGCTCGGCACTGGCTCTTCTGAGTGTGCAGGCAAATGCCGAAAACTTGCAAACCATTTATCAGTTAGCGACAAAAAAAGACCCGCAAGTATTAAAAGCCGCAGCCACCCGTGATGCAGCCAAAGCTGGTATTGATGTATCTAAAGCACGGTTATTACCACAGGTGAATTTGAGCGCTGGCGCTAACAAATCATACGGTGATCAATTTGATAATGACACTGGTGGTCAATACAAATCAGAAAGTACCTCAACCAACGCAGGCATTAGCTTACGTCAATCTGTCTTTGACTGGAGCCGCTATGAAAACCTGTCTATTGCTGAGAAAGTTGCAGTACAGGGTCAGACCGCTTATGACGCTGCAGTACAAACCTTAATAATCAGGGTTTCTCAGACTTATTTTGATGTATTAACTGCAGAAGACAACTTAAGTTTTGTCATTGCGGAAAAGCGCGCCATTGAGCGCCAGTTGGAGCAAACCAAACAACGCTTTGCGGTAGGTTTAACTGCTATTACCGACGTACATGAAGCTCAGGCTCAGTACGATATCGCAGTAGCTCAGGAAATCAGCGCACAAAACGCACTGGAAACAGCCCGTGAATTTTTACGTGAAATTACCGGCCAGTATCATCCTCAGCTCGATTCGTTAAATACGTCACGATTCAGCACCAGCCAGCCGACACCAAATAATCCGCAGGATTGGGTGCAAACAGCACAAGACAACAACCTGGAACTGAAAATCAGGAAGCTGTCATTAGATATTGCTGAAAACAATATTCAGATCGCCCGGTCAGGCCATTACCCTACAGTTGATCTGACCGCTCAAACAGGTTTTAACAACAGCACCAGTGAAAACCGCGACACAGGAGTGGGTTTTAACTCTCCGCGCTCAGACAGTAGTTCTGTAGGTATTGAGTTGGTACTGCCGTTATACGCAGGCGGCGGCACTGTTGCTAACGAAGAAGTAGTTCGTGCGAACTACGTCGAAGCGGCTGAAGATTTAGAACTGAGCCACCGCAGTGTGATCCGTCAGGTACGCAGCAACTACAACAACGTAGGCGCTTTGATCTCAAGCACCAAAGCTTTAGAACAGGCCGTGGTTTCAGCTGAAAGTGCGTTAAAAGCCACTGAAGCAGGTTTTGAAGTAGGTACCCGTACTATTGTTGACGTACTGCAAAGCACCCGTAACCTGTTTGATGCTCGTCGTAACCTGTCAAAAGCCCGTTACGACTACATCTTGTCTGTTTTAGCCTTAAAACAAGCAGCAGGCACTTTAACTGAAGAAGATTTATTCACTGTAAACAGAGCTTTAGGTAACTAAATCTCTTTTCAAATTGGCTCCTCTGCAGCTGTAAACACAGCTTCAGAGGAGCCTGTTCCTACCAGTTAAGACTTTTTTCCCCGTTTTTTTTCGTTACAATAGCCGCACTTTTTTTGCCCGAGGATTTGCTGTGGTTCATGTTCCACGTTTTACCATTGGTTTTTTGCACCCTAAACACTGGCCTTTATGGTGTGGTTTAGGCCTGATGTGGATCCTGTTGTGGCTGCCTTACCCTGTATTGATGAAAATGGGCGAAGGCTTAGGCTGGTTACTGATGAAAACCATGAAATCACGGGTGAAAGTGACGCGCCGTAATCTGGAGCTATGTTTCCCGGATATGCCAGAGGTTGAACGCGAAGCCCTGGTCAAACAAAATTTCAAAGAAACCGGCAAAGCCGCTTTTGAAACCTTTATCGGCTGGTGGTGGCCAGACTGGCGTGCTCGTCCTTTGTGCCAGTTCACAGGTAAAGAACATATTCAGGCCATATTGGATCAGGGCAAAGGCGTTTTGCTGCTTTGTGGCCACTTTTTGTCACTGGAGATGATTGCCCGAACCTTTGGTTTTCACTGCCCTGCTGTTGGTTTTTACCGCCCGAACGACAATGAAATTATGGAGTACTTCCAATACCATGGCCGGGTGCGTTCAAACCGCTACCTGATTGGTAAACGTGATGTACGCACTATGATTAAAGCGTTAAACGAAAAAGAAGTCTGTTTTTATCTGCCCGATCAGGACTATGGTCGCAACAAAGCTGAGTTTGTGCCATTTTTTGCCGTAAAAGAAACAGCCACTACTACTGGTACTTTATTGTTTGCCGGTAGTGCAAACTGTGAAACTGTGCCTATTCATTGTTACCGTTTACCAGGTTATCAGGGCTACAGAGTAGATGCCTTACCTGCTTTTGAAAACTTTCCAAGTGGCGATAACAAAGCCGATGTAACACGCGTCAATCAGTGGTTAGAACAAGGTGTTTTGGCTCACCCTGAACAGTATATGTGGCTGCACCGTCGCTTTAAAACCAGACCAAATCCGGAAGACCCGAGTTTGTATTAAAACAGCTCTATACTTTATCGCAATGAACTGAAGTTGCAGCGCAGCGTTAAGGCAGGCTATTATGCTATGACGCTGACCAGGGATAAAAGCTATGTGGTTTTGGATCAAGCACTTATTGCTTGCAGCTTTATTATTCATACTTGCTGCTATTGTGATGTTTAAACCGGAATGGCTGTATTTCAAGCCGGAAAAATTATCAGAAAGAAGCTCAGACGCAGTCAAGGGCTTTACTAATTTCTATAGCAATATTCGTAGTTCTTTGGCTGACAAAGACGATGACTCAGCTGATTTTGTGATTGAATTAACAGAAGATCACAGCAACCTGATCCCGCTGCTACGCGACAGAGCAAACCGCATGGTGGCTTTACCAGAGAACTGGAAGGGCAACGAAACCGACAGACGCTTTCGCGTCGGCGATACGCTAAAAACTGTGCTGACGATGCAAGGCCGAAAAGAAGGGGTTGAGCTGTTTTGGGTTTTGTCGAAAGACTATAAAGTAAAACATTATTTCCAGACTGACTTCAGCTATATCAGCGCTATTCAGGAAGCGTCCCAAGCTATTTCATCAGACTTTGAACAGCCAGTGCAGGCGTACTTCTGCAATGTGTCCAGAGCTGTGGTACTGACAGACAAGATTATTCCGTTTTTGCAGCAAAACTGCATTAACATCAACGCACCACGCCGCCGCGTGACAGGCTAACTGACAACAGCGTCCTTGCTGTTGTCATTTCAAGCCGTTAGCTAACCAATCTTAACTAAACAACTGCTCCCATACTTGCCGCACCTGCTCCATTGCTTGTTCCAATTGTTGCGCTGTTTCAGTGGCCGGGTCCAACGTTTGCCTGTGACTGACGCCCCTTAATTGCTGATAAGCTTGCTGCAAGGCTTCTGTTTGTTCCAATTGCAATAAACCGGCAACAGCAGCAGCGTCCAGGATGCGAATATTGTCACTGTAGAAATACAAATCAGGAAACTGAGCGCCATAGCCCAATACCAGATACTGGCTGATAAACTCCAGATCCACTATGCCACCCCAGGCGTGTTTAACTTCTGTGTTTTGCGCGCCATGGTGCTGCCGTAGCTTTTGCCGCATTTCAGTCACTTCAGTTTTGAGTACAGCTAAATCCCGTGGCTTAGCTAAGATATCACTGCGTATTTGATTAAAGCGTTGCGCAATTTTGCTGTCGCCATAGACCAGACGGCTACGCACTAACGCCTGATGCTCCCAGGTCCAGGCATCTTTTTCCAGATACTCAGCATAAGTATCGATATGCACAGCCAATAAACCAGCGTTACCAGCCGGGCGTAAACGAGTGTCAATGTCGTACAACACGCCACTGGGAGTTCTGGTGGTGAACATATGCACTATGCGTTGCACCATCTTGATATAAAACTGCCGTGAATCAATGGCTTTGTCGCCTTGGGTCGGGGCCAGATTGTCACATTGATGCACAAATACTAAGTCTAAATCTGAGCCATAACCCAGCTCCAGCCCACCCAGTTTGCCATAAGCCAGCACAGCAAAAGCTTTGGCATCTTCTGGTTTTAGCCCTGCAGGCAAACCATATTTTTCTGCCATTTGTTGCCAGGACAATTCAACTACTGCGGCAATAATGGCTTCGGCTAAAAAGGTCAGATGGTCGCTGACTTTCATCAGCGGCAAAATACCAGTGATATCGGCAGCTGCAATACGCAGTTGTTGCGCTTGCTTAAACTGGCGCAACACTTCCATTTGCAGCTCTAAATCATCAGTCGGCACCCGCAGCATACTTTGACGTAATTTATCTCGATAATCCGTTGAATCCGGCACCTGATACAGCTGGGATGGGTCTATCAGTTCATCCAGCAATAACGGATAACGCGCCAGATGTTCGGCCAGCCAACCACTTTTATGACATAACATCACCAGTTGCTGCAGCGCAGGTGGGTTTTCTGATAACAGCTCCAGATAGGCGGTGCGGCTAACAATCTGCCGAAACACGCCCAACACCCGCTGCAATACCAAAGCTGAACCTTGTTGTTTAGCCAGTTGATGCAATAAAAATGGAATAAGTTTTTCCAACAGTTCACGACCGCGAGGGCCTACACTGCGTTTTTGGCAATCCTGTTTGAACTGCTTAAGATGATCCAGCAGTTGTATGGCTTCCTCTGCAGTTAACCAGTGCAGATGTTCAGCTAAATCTTCTGACGGCAATTCGCTGTCCCAGCATAAGCGGCCCAACACCATTTCTTCCGGCTCAGGGTTATCGCCTTGATCGATCACCAGTTTAAAGTGCTGATGAATACGGCTCATCGCCTGTGCTGTGGTCTCGGTCAGTTGCTGCCAGTTGCTAAAGCCTAAGCCCAATACCAGTCGTTGCCGGTTCAGTTCATCCGCAGGTAAGGTTTGGGTTTGTTGGTCATCCAGCCCCTGCAACAGCTGTTCGACTTTTCGTAACCACAGATAGTCCTGTCGCAGTTGCTGCTGATGATCGGACTCTAATAATTGCTGGCTTTGCAACGCATCCAGCGCTTTAAAAATAGAAACCTGCTGTAAAGCAGGAATACGGCCGCCGCGGATCAGCTGCAGGGTTTGCACCACAAACTCCACTTCACGAATACCGCCAGCGCCAAGCTTAATATTATCGATGCGGTTACGACGGCGGTTTTCCTGCTCTATCAGCTGCTTCATCCGGCGCAAAGAGTCCAGCGCAGAGAAATCAATATAACGGCGATAGACAAAAGGTTTCAGCAGTTGGTTCAGCTCCACCGCATGCACAGGATCAGGGTTTAGAATGCGGGCTTTGAGCATGGCATAACGCTCCCACTCCCTGCCCTGCGCCTGGTAATAATCTTCCATAGCAGCAAAACTCAGCACCAGCGGGCCACTGTCACCAAAAGGCCGTAAGCGCATATCGACCCGAAATACAAAACCGTCGGCCGTAACCTGATGCAAAGCAGAAATTAACTTCTGACCCAGCTTGGTAAAAAACTGCTGATTTTCAACCGATCTGCGGCCGCCGCTGGTTTCACCGTTATGCGGGTAGGTAAAAATCAGGTCGATGTCGGACGAAAAGTTCAGCTCGCCACCACCGAGTTTGCCCATACCTAAAATCAGCAACGGCATTGCTTTGCCTTGCTGATCCAAAGGTTGGCCCCACTGAGTAGCAATATCCTGATAAGCCCACTGATAAGCGCTATTAATCAGGTTGTCTGCCATGGCGGATATATCCAGCAGACACTGCTCTGTGGATTTTACAGCGAGAATATCGGCCGCCAGAATTTGTGCAAGCATCGCATGACGACAACGGCGCAGCGCTTTAAAAACTGTAGTTTCAGTGTGATCCGTGAATAGGCTCAGAGGGTTCTGCTGTACCAAAGGCAAAGCCAGTTGCTGCTTATCCAGCAGCGCAGGGATCAGTTCTGGTTGCTGTTGCATCACCCGGCTTAAAAAAGGACTGACCGCCAGTAATAACTTCAGATTGTGTTGTTGCTCTGCAGTCAAATCCGCTATTAACAAAGTGGGCAATACCAGATCCACTTCATGCTGCAATTCAGAGGATAATTCGGAATTTAACTGGTCGGTCGATTGGCTCATCAGTACCTCAGGCAGAAAACAAAGATTCAGAACAATTTAACAGAGCACAGTTATAAGCTGCGCTGCTGAAAAAATTCAAGGCTTGTGTAGAGTCAGCTTGCTGCGGCAGGGTTAAAGCAGCGAATTCGGCCGACACTATAGCTAAAGCCGCAAAAGCCTGCTGGATCACTTGCCAGGACAACGGATCCTGACTGCGTAAAAAGTAACTTTCGTGATACTGCAAAGATTTTAACAAAGCTGCTGTACTGCTGTTATCCAGTGGCATAAACACCAAAGGCTGCTGCTGTACCAGACGGTAACCCCGCTCAGCTTTGGACTGCCAACCCAAACGCAGGGGCAACACTTGGACTAACTGACGCGACAGCTCAAACAAGGCTTTGACCTCGCCTTGTTGCAGCTCCAGTTCCAACTCAAATATCACTTCTTTTTGCTCGCCAGAAACCACTTCGCCCTGATCCAACACAGCTTCTACTGTGCTGCCATCAGACAAAGTTAACAACCAGCTTTGGCGCATAAAATCAGTACGGAACAGCTGTTTCAACTTGTTTTGTAATTGCTCCAGATCCGTTTGCTCTGGCCATATCTCAGCAGGAAAGGCCTTGAGTTCAGGCCAGACCGAAGCACAAGGCAAATTGTATTCAGGCCGAAAATGCAAACCACCATGCTGCTGCCCAGCTAACTTGATGGTTTGTTCAAACTGACCTTTTTTCAGCCGGGTTCTCAGGCCAGCATCATGACGGCGAAACCATAAATCATCCGTTTCATAATAAGCATTGAGTAATTGCACGCTTTCATGCTGCTGCACTGCCACTGCCAGCTGTTGCCATACCGGCTCCAAAGCAGGCACTGTGCCTTGAGTGAGTAAAAATTTAAGTTCAGCTTCCATCGCCATAGCGGCTTATTTCCTGTTCTGTAACAAGGGCTTATTTTAAGCTCTTGTCAATTGATAACTATCTGGCCTATGATCGGCTCAATTCTCCATTTTGGCCAGATGTTGGTCGGTTTTTTTAGGATTTATATGTTGATAACCTCAAGACCCTGGCAAGCAGGCATGCTACTGGCCACAGTGTTGCTAAGTACAAGCGTCACTGCACAACAAGAAACAACAGGTACTCCGGTAAGCCCACAAAATGCCTACATCAGCGATAAGCTGATCACATACCTTTACAGCGGTCCGGGTCGTGACTTCAGAATAATCGGCAGCATTGCAGCTGGTGAAGAAATCAAACTGGTGGCAGAAGACAGTACCTCAGAATACTGGCAGCTGACAGACAGCAAAGGCCGCACCGGCTGGATCTTAAAGCAATACGTGAGTTTAACCCCAGTCTTTGGTAGTGAGACGGGTGAACTGCAACAACAATTGCAGCAACAACAAACTTTAGTTGCCCAGTTGCAGCAGGAAAAAGATCAGTTACAACAACAACTGAATGAAACCGACGCTGCAGTGCAACAAGCTGAAACAGCCACTGCAACTGCGCAGCAAACCATAGCTCTGCTGACTCAACAACTGCAGGAAAAACCATCCGCCTTCTGGCAAGACAAAATGGTATTAGGTTCAATCCTGGGTTTCGCCGGTTTGCTATTCGGTTTAGTGGTCCCATCCCTAATCCCAGGCCGCCGCCGCAAAGAACGCTGGATGTGATTTAGGGCTATTAGCCTTACCTTTTGAAATATCTCTAGTTATTGTTTAAAAATCAGGTGCTGAGTTGGCTGTAAAGGCTCAGCGTCTGGTTTAAGTCCCTTCAGCTTGAGTCAGTTCAAAACCTTTAACTATTCCACTTGTATGGTCAGCACTGCAGATCCTGTATTGGCTGAAATTACAGCTGTTTTATCTAAGTAAAATCTGAACAACTCCTGCACTTTATTGTTTTGGATACCTCTTTTTTGACAAAGCAAAAAATAGTATCTCGCCTGCAACGAAACGACTTGAACTCAAATATTATCTAATTTGTTGCTGCAATGTTCTTTGTTGTGCGCAGCTGCACAACGAGTACAGCCTACAAGAATGATCCGCTCGATATTAAAACCTTAACCTGGACGAAATTTGCATTATGAGTAAAAAGGGTTTAATTTTTACTCATGATTGAGTTTGAATTTGATCAAGACAAAAGCAGAAGCAATCTCGAAAAACATGGTATTGATTTTCACACAGCACAAGACTTGTGGAATGATTCAGACCTTGTAGAGATCCCTGCTAAAACTATCGACGAACCACGATCTTTAGTGATCGGTATGCTCCATGGCAAACACTGGTCAGGTGTAATTACATACCGGGGTTCAACGATAAGGATCATATCTGTCAGACGTTCGCGAAAATCCGAGGTAGAGCTGTATGAAAGCGCATGAATTCGATGCCAAATTTGAAGCAGATGAAGATGTAACAGAGGATCTTGATCTGACCCAGATAAAAAAACCAATGCTAAAACAAAAACGGGTCAACGTAGATTTTCCTGCCTGGATGCTCGAGTCTTTAGATCGTGAAGCACACAGAATAGGTGTTACTCGTCAGTCCATCATTAAAATCTGGCTTGCGGAAAGGCTGGAAGCTATACCGCAGCATAATACGGGCAGCTGATTGCCATTTTAGACGGGGGGGTGCAAGACCCGCCCCTTATATGGACTCCCCTGAACTATCAACAGATTTTCTCACACTGGTATAGATGCGCACTTATATACTGCCAAGTCTGGGGTCAGGTCTTGCGATGTGCCCCTTTATTTCTTCTGATCTTTGCACGGCAATCAAAAAAGTAATATCAACTACTGGCACCAAATCCCCATTGGGGCGCGAGCCGGACAAAATTGGGTGGCCAAGGTTTTAAGGCTGGGAGTGTCTGAGTGAGGAGCGGTAGCGACGAGCGAGTTACCCAGCCGCCTTGGACGCACGATTTTGGGCCGGGCTTTCGCTGCGACCTGGGGTCGCCTTTTCTTTGGATACTTTCTTTTGGCGAAGCAAAAGAAAGTATCTCGCCAGCGGCGAAACGCTTTGAATGTCATTTCTGAGCTAAACTTTGCAACAAGTGATCACCCAAATTCAAAACCTGACCATGAAGTGTAATTTCCGTCAGACGTTCGCGAAAATCCGAGGTAGAGCTGTATGAAAGCGCATGAATTCGATGCCAAATTTGAAGCAGATCAAGATGTAACAGAGGATCTTGATCTGACCCAGATAAAAAAACCAATGCTAAAACAAAAACGGGTCAACGTAGATTTTCCTGCCTGGATGCTCGAGTCTTTAGATCGTGAAGCACACAGAATAGGTGTTACTCGTCAGTCCATCATTAAAATCTGGCTTGCGGAAAGGCTGGAAGCTATACCGCAGCATAATACGGGCAGCTGATTGCCATTTTAGACGGGGGGGTGCAAGACCCGCCCCTACAATTGATCCGCGGATGTGATTAGCCGATGTAGAGCTCGCCATACCATGCCGAATAGCCGCGATTAGTCGGTTTTAACCTCTGGCGCCGTAGCAAACTTTAACGGCAAACCCGCATCCTGCTTTACCTGCTCAATCACCACATAAGTATGAGTCTGTAACACGCCCGGTAAATCCACAATCAAACCCAGTACACCGCGATACGCCTCCATACTGGATAAACGTAGTTTCAGCAGATAATCAAAACCACCGGCTACCATATGGCATTCCGCTACTTGTGGAATTTTCACCACAGCATCACGAAACTGATCAAACACAGCGCCTGTGGTTCTGTCTAATGTCACCTGAATAAAAGCCGCAGTACCAAACCCCAGCTTACTGGCGTTTAAACGGGCGCCATAACCCTCAATAAAACCGTCCTGCTCCAGCTTGCGAACCCTGTCTATGCAAGGGCTTGGGCTTAAATTGACCTTTTTTGCTAATTCGACATTAGAAATACGCCCATCTTTTTGCAGCGTGTCTAGAATTGTCATGTCGATACGGTCAGGTAACCGGCCTTTGGCGCTTTGAGTCATGGCAGTATTTTTTCTGGTTTTGTGATTTATAAACCGAATTATATAAGGTTAGTTTGAAAAAGAAACCACCAAATAGGGCTGCGCTTTCACTAAAATGCAGCATAATTTTTTTCACTTCACTGGATTAAAACCCTATGTTATTCCAAGGCCAACTGACCACTAGTCACGCTATTCGTCAAACCATGCGCGACCATTACCGCGCTGATGAAGATCAGGTACTCAACAACTTATTGCCTATTGCTGATATTGGCCCTGCAGCGCGCAGCCGTGCCTGGGAAAAAGCCCGTCAGTTGGTGGTGAATATCCGTGAAGCTCAGGTCGGTAAAGGCGGTGTAGACGCCCTGCTGAACGAGTTTTCGTTGTCGACCGAAGAAGGTTTAGTGCTGATGTGTTTAGCCGAAGCCTTATTGCGTGTGCCAGACAAACATACGGCCGACCTGCTGATCCGCGACAAGTTATCCAACGGGGATTGGAGCTCGCACTTAGGCAATAGCGAATCTTTATTTGTGAATATCTCGGCCTGGGGTTTATTGCTGACTGGCAAGCTGGTGAATTACAGCGACGATCAGAAAAAAGCTCAGTTTGGTTTATTAAAACGCACCTGTGGCCGTATGGGCGAGCCAGTGATCCGTCAGGCAGTGCGTTATGCGATGCAAATTATGGGCACCCAGTTTGTGATGGGCACCAGCATTGAAAAAGCGGTAGAACGTGCGGTAGAGCTGGAAAGCAAAGGTTTTACTTATTCCTACGATATGCTGGGTGAAGGCGCCCGCACTATGGACGACGCCAACCGTTATTTCGACAGCTACATGATGGCGATTAAAGTCATAGGCACTGCAGCGAAAAAACGTGGCCCATTAAAAAGTCCTGGCATATCCGTTAAATTATCGGCCATCCACCCACGCTACGAATTTACCCATCGCGACCGTGTGATCAGTGAATTAGTACCGCGCTTAAAACAACTGGCGATTGCCGCTAAAGCCTATGACATCAGCTTTACTGTCGATGCTGAAGAAGCCGACCGTTTAGATTTATCTTTGGATATTATCGAAGCTGTATTCTCAGATCCTGAATTAAACGGCTGGGAAGGTTTTGGTTTAGCAGTTCAGGCCTACTCCAAACGTGGTTTGTTTGTCATTGAATGGCTGCGTGAGCTGACAGTGAAAGTGGGCCGCAAAATGATGGTGCGTCTGGTCAAAGGCGCGTACTGGGATACTGAAGTCAAAGTCAGCCAGACCGAAGGGTTAAGCGACTTCCCGGTATTTAGCCGCAAGCCATCGACCGATGTGTCTTATCAGGCTTGTGCCAAAAAGATGCTGGAATACCGCGACAGTATTTACCCTATGTTCGCTACTCACAACGCTTACACAGTTGCCACTATTTTAGAAATGGCGCCGGATCGCACTGGTTATGAGTTCCAGCGTTTACATGGTATGGGTGACGCGCTGTACGATCAAATTGTGGCTGATGACAAAGTACCTTGCCGTATTTATGCCCCTGTTGGTGAACACTCTGACCTGCTGGCTTATTTGGTGCGTCGTTTATTAGAAAACGGTGCTAACAGCTCCTTCGTAAACAACATTGTGGATGAAAACATTCCGGTAGAATCTTTATTAAAAGATCCGGTAGAAACAGTGCGTGCCTGGAGCAAAAAACGGAATAACTCTATTCCGCTGCCTGCACAGCTTTACGGTGCCAGCCGTCTGAACTCCAAAGGTCAGGATTTTACTGATGTGGATCAGATGACTGCGATGCGTGAGGCCATGGACAAATGGCTGGCCTCGGTCAGTCAAATTGAAGTGCCGACAGGTGCTTCTGCTGTCACTAACCCAGCGAATACCAACGAAGTGATAGGTTTCCACTACCACAGCACACCAGAACAAATGCAACAGGCTGTCACTTTAGCCGAAGCCGCTTTCCCAGCCTGGTCTGCCACTGCAGTGACAGAACGTGCAGCGCTTTTAATCAAATTGGCTGAGCAACTGGAGTTACACCGCGACGAATTACTGGCTTTATGTATTAAAGAAGCAGGTAAAACTGTCGGCGACAGCATGGCTGAAGTACGTGAAGCTGTGGACTTCTGCCGTTATTACGCTGCTGAAGCCACTAAGAACCTGCAGGCGTCTCAAGCCCGTGGTGTCGTGCTTTGTATCAGCCCATGGAACTTCCCTTTAGCTATTTTCTTAGGCCAGGTGAGTGCAGCTTTAGTGGCTGGTAATACCGTTGTGGCTAAGCCTGCAGAACAAACCAGTTTAATTGCAGTACGCACCGTTGAGCTGATGAAAGCCGCTGGTTTTCCTGACCATGTAGTGCAACTGGTGATAGCACCGGGCCGTGAGGTTGGTGAGCATGTGGTCCCCGATCCACGCCTTCAGGCTGTGATGTTTACCGGTTCCACTGAAACAGGAGCCTGGATTGCCCGTAAACTGGCCGAACGTGGTGGTGAGCCAGTGCCACTAATTGCCGAAACAGGTGGTCAGAATTGTATGATTGTCGACTCCACAGCTCTGCCTGAGCAAGTGGTTGACGATGTGATCTCTTCTGGTTTCCAAAGCGCAGGCCAACGCTGTTCAGCGCTTCGTGTGCTGTTCCTGCAAGAAGATGTGGCCGATAAAATCATCACCATGATCAAAGGCGCAATGAAAGAGTTGCATGTGGGCGATCCGGCCTGGTTAAGCACTGACTTAGGTCCTGTGATTGATCCAAAAGCCTTAGAGCGCTTAAACCAGCATGTGCAGTATCTGGAAGGCAAAGCGACCTTGCATTATGTTTGTGATGCACCATCTGCTGGTGCTCACAACTTCTTCGCACCACGTTTATATGAAATCAGCAGCCTGAATCTGCTGGAACGTGAAGTTTTTGGCCCTGTGGTGCATATCATCCGCTTTAAAGCGGAAGAACTGGATAAAGTCATTCAGCAAATCAACGCTACAGGCTATGGCCTGACTATGGGTATCCATAGCCGTATTGCTCAGACGACGATGAAAGTCGCCAGCGAAATCAAAGCAGGTAACATCTATGTGAACCGCAATATGATTGGTGCTGTAGTGGGCGTTCAGCCTTTTGGTGGCCGTGGTTTATCTGGTACTGGCCCTAAAGCTGGTGGCCCTTTCTACTTAAGCCGCTTGGTGAAAGAACATGAATTACAGGCTCCGGCTTTAGATGCTGCGGTACAACAGCAGTTAGAAGCTGCCAGCGGTTTTGATGCACAGCTTAATACTCAACTGCAGCAAATGGCTGTAGCTCAGGTGGTGTGGCTGAATCAAAACGTCACCAACAGAGGTTCTGTGTTACGTCGTTTTATCGCTCAGCTGGCTGGTAACAAGCTGGTATCAGAGCAAGAACACGACTTAAACGACGTGATCACCGCTGCCCGCGAACAGCTGCAGTTTATCGAAAAAGAGCTGGCACAGCCTATTACTCTGCCAGGGCCTACGGGTGAATCTAACCAATTACATCTGGAAGCCAAAGGTGTAGTGGCGCTGATTCGTAGCGAGCACAGCAGCTTCCAACACTGGATGCTGGCGTTAATCACGGCTCTGGTCTCAGGTAATGCTGTGGTCAGTACTGCAGGTGAAGCTCAGCACGCTGAAATGGATACTTGCCGTAAGTTGTTACTGCAGGCGGGTTTACCAGCGAACTTGTTCCATTGGGTCAAGCTGCCAGCCTTAAAAGCAGTGTTAGCTCATCCAACACTGGCAACAGCTGTGATTGAAGGCACTAACCCACTGAAAGCTTTATCAGCCCAGTGGATCGCGGCCCGTGATGGCGCTATCAGTGCTTTAGTCACCAGCCCTGCCGATCATCAGTTATTGCATCGTTTAGTGACAGAAAAAACCGTCACTATCAATACAACAGCTGCCGGTGGTAATGCTTCGTTAATGACGATGACCGACAACCTGGGTTAAAACTTCAGTAAAAGCTAATTAAATCTCAGGCCCGCCTTGTTGCGGGCTTTTTTTTTGCCCAAGAATGATGTATCATTTTTTTCATATTTACACTTATTAGTGATTATCCGAAATTAGGTAATCATAGAGAGTCAGTCTATGACAGCACCAGCTCAGCTTAAAGTTTTGTCTATTACCGAATTACAGCCAGGCATGTACGTGGTGTCTGTGCATAAGCAAAAAGGTACTGTTGAAATTAAAACCCAGGGCTGGGCCAGAACTGCAGCTGTGATAGAACAACTGAAGAAAAAAGGTGTATTGGAACTGGTGGTGGATTTAAGTAAAACTTTGGAACAGCCCAAAGTGGAAACTGCCGCGCCATCAGAACCCATGCCTGCAGCCTCAAGTGGAAGAACACGCGAAAAAGTTAGTTTTGAGCAAGAGCTTGGGCAAGCTAATGTGCTGTACCAACAAGCCAAAGGCCTGCAAAAAAAAGCCTTTGCCGATATTCAGGCAGGGCGTGAGTTAAACCTGCAACCCTTTCAGGACTGTGCCACAGGTTTTATCGACTCGGTATTTCGTAATCAGGATGCTTTGCTCTGCATCAGCCGTATTCGGGAAAAAGATGCGTACCTGCTGGAACACTCGGTCAATGTGTCTATTCTGATGACCATTTTTGCCAAGCAGATGAAATTTGATGAAGAGCTGATCCAACAACTAGCGACAGGTGCCTTATTACACGATATAGGCAAAATTCTGGTACCGGACAGCATACTGAATAAACCCGGCAAACTGACGGCTGAAGAGTTTGGAGAAATGCGCCGCCATGTGGTGTACAGCAAAGAAATTCTGGACAGAATCCCAGGTTTAAGCCCCATCAGTATTGACGTGGCGGCCGTGCATCATGAACGACTGGATGGCAAAGGTTATCCACATGGTTTGGCTGAACAGCAAATTTCGGTCTATGGCCGGATGATTTCGATAGTCGATACCTACGACGCTATTACTGCACAACGTTGCTACAAAGAAGGCCAGACCGGTATTTCGGCGCTGAAAATTTTAAAACGCGAATCCCCCCAAAGTTTTGATCCTGTGCTTTTGGCCCAGTTTATTAAAGCCATAGCCATTCACCCTGTTGGCACTTTAGTCAAACTGAGTAATGAAAAGCTGGGCATAGTGATTAAGTCCAATGAACTGGATCCACTGCGCCCTGTGATCAAGGTGTTTTACAACTGTAAATTTAAACGTTATATCGAAGTATCTATTGTCGATTTGGCAAACAATAAAGCAGATGTGGAAATTGAAGGTGCTGTAATGCCAGAAGATTTTGGCATTGATATCATTCGCTTTTTCCGCCAGTCGGTGCTGGAGTAACAACGCCACTAGCGACGTTGATAACTCCAGTCTGCTAAAGCTTCAACACTAAACTGGGTTTGATTAAACTGCAGAACCACATACTGCGGCAATATCTCTTTCACCTGAATATCTGCCGTTACCCACTGACCTTGCTGTAAGTCTTTGCCATTCACTTTGATCCAGCGCTGTTTAGCGTCTGTTGCATAGACATGGGCTTCAAAACGTAGCGAGGGTAACTGGCGCTGCAATAGATCATCCAACTGATTAATATCCATAGCAGGGGCATCGTGGTAATTAATCTGTTGTTGACGCAGTTGTGAGCCATCAGCAGCTGCCAAAGCGGATTCAAACTTTCCACGCAACTCTGCCGACACATCAGATTGCTCCAGCTCAGCTGCAGGTAAGAGTTCATCCACAGGGGTTAAGTCATCTTGCAGATCAGCTTCCTGCATTTGTTCAAAATCAACAAAGTCGTCATCCCTTTCGTCATCAATGGAACGACCCAGCACTCTTTCACCTCTTTTGGCTGAAACCACTAACTGCGGCTCTTCTTCCGGTATCTCTTCCAGCTGCACTGGCTCTGCAGGCTTTAACAAGTCGGCTGCCAGCTGCAGTTCCATCGCAATGTCAGCCGCATTAGCAATGGCAGGTGCTGTTTGAACCACAGGAGCAGCCACAGCTTCAACAACGGCAGCAGGTTCTTTTTTGTTGAATTGATACTGACCAACAAAAAAACCCAAGACTAAACCTAAAACCACTAACAAAATTAAAGCAACAATACGCCAGCCATGGCCTGATGCAGTCTGTTCTGCAGCCATCGGCACTTGCTGTTGTTGCTTTAACGCATCCATTAATAACGACATGACGGGTTCCTACCAAATTAACGCAGACAGCCCTGCACCTGCTCCTAAGGCCACTACAGTTAAAAGCGGCCATACCCATACTGGCCATGCCGCTTTTACTGGTTGAGGTTTAATCGCCAGCACTTCAGAAGCTGCCTGACTGACCAGGCCAGCATCAATTAATGCCTTTTGCTGACTATACCCCCCTAACATAGCGCGGTCGCAGATTAAATTGAGTAGGCGCGGAATACCACCTGATAATAAAAATAATTTTTTTACCGCAGAAGATGTAAACACAGGCCGACTACAACCTGCTACCTGCAAACGGTAACTGATGTACTGCTGCACTTCCTGCTCAGTCAAAGGCATTAAGTGATAACGCGCCGTGATCCGCTGCGCCAACTGACGTAAATCCTGGCGCTGCAATAGCTGTTGCAACTCAGGCTGACCTATTAAAATCACCTGCAACAGCTTTTTGGTATTGGTTTCTAAGTTGGTGAGCAAGCGCAGCTGTTCCAGTACAGCAGGCTGCAAATGCTGAGCTTCGTCGATAATCAAAATGGTGTTTTTACCGGCCTGATGGTTTTTCGTCAGACGGTTGGTAATTTTGTCGGTCAGCATTTTTAAGCTGGCGTCGGATTTTTTGTAGCGGATTTTTAACTGATCACAAATAGCAGCCAGCAGTTCCAGCTCGTTTAAGGTTGGATTTAAGATAAAAGCCACTTCGGTTTTATCTGTCAGTTCCTGCAATAAACAACGTGATACTGTAGTTTTGCCAGTACCCACTTCGCCGGTCAGCAGTACAAAACCGCCGGCTTCACCTAAGCCATAACGCAAATGCGCCAAAGCTTCAGCATGACGAGGACTTAAAAATAGAAAGTCAGGGTTCGGCGCTATAGAAAAAGGCTGACTGGTTAAACCGAAAAATCCGGTGTACATAAGCTTCCTGATGCTGAGTTAGGGCGACAATTGTAAGCAAGGCGTTATAATGGCAAAAAAACAGACTGCATGAAAGCATTGAAAACTTATCTTGTAGGTGGAGCAGAAATACATTGAAAATTTATCTTGTAGGCGGAGCTGTTCGCGACGAGTTGCTGGGCTATCCGGCTTTAGATCAGGATTGGCTGGTGGTCGGCGCTACACCTGAACAATTACTGGGGTTGGGTTATCAGGCGGTGGGCAAAGATTTCCCGGTCTTTTTGCATCCAAAAACCAAACAGGAATACGCTTTGGCCCGCACAGAGCGCAAACAAGGCCAGGGCTATACGGGGTTTGCCTGTTATTTTGCAGAGGACGTCACCTTAGAGCAGGATTTACAGCGCCGAGATTTAACTATCAATGCAATAGCCAAAGATGATGCAGGCCAACTGCACGACCCTTATGGGGGTGTGGCGGATATCAAGGCAAAAATTCTGCGCCATGTATCCCCAGCTTTTAGTGAAGACCCACTGCGGGTATTAAGAGTTGCGCGTTTTTATGCCCGCTATTTTCATTTAGGTTTTACCGTTGCGGCTGAAACTTTACAGTTAATGACAGAACTGAGCAACAGTGGTGAGCTGCAGCATTTAACTGCAGAACGGGTTTGGCAGGAAACGGCTCGCGCTTTAACAGAACAAGACCCTCAGGCTTATTTTGAGTTACTGCACAGCTGCGGCGCGTTAAAGGTATTGATGCCAGAACTGGATCAGCTGTGGGGAGTGCCTAATCCACCGCAGTGGCATCCGGAAATAGACACCGGCATCCACTGCATGTTAGTGCTGAAACAAGCGGCTTTATTGTCTGACAGATTAGATGTGCGTTTTGCCGCGCTTTGTCATGATCTGGGTAAAGGCGTTACTGACCCTGCTTTATGGCCCAAACATCATGGGCATGAGCACAGCGGTTTGCCTTTAGTGCAGGAACTATGCGCCCGTATTCGGGTGCCAAACGACTGTCGTGATTTGGCGTTATTGGCCTGTGAGTATCATCAGTTGCTGCACAAGTCCTTTGAGCTTCGCCCTGCCACAGTACAAAAACTCTTTGATGGTATAGATTTATGGCGTAAACCTGAACGTCTGGATTTATTGCTGCTCTGTGCCATAGCCGATTTACGTGGCCGTACTGGCTTTGAACAGGCTGATTACCCACAAGCGGACTATTTACGTCAGCTTGCAGTAGCAGCTCGGGCTATTGATGTGAAAGCTATAGTGGCTTTGGGTTTAAAAGGTGAAGCTATTAAACTGGAAGTTGCCAAGGCACGGCTTGAGGCTATAAGCGCCGCTAAACAGCAGTGGCAGGAGCAGCATCCGGCCAGTTAAAAGCCACTTGCCACAGCTTTTGTGGCTCTTGATAGGCTTGCCACATCTGCTGATAGTTTTGACCTGTCAGCGGATGAGTTTGCTCTGGTGCCAGTTCGGATAAAGGCAATAACACAAAGGCGTTTTTAGTAATTTCATCGCGCGGTAATTCAACAGGATCTTTGCACACGAGTTGATCGTAAGTCAGTAAATCCAGATCCAGTCGTTTGCCACAAAACTTAGGCGATTTCACAGGCCGGCCATATTTTTGTTCTATCGCCTTAAAAGCAGCAACACATTCAGCCACAGATAAATCTGTGTTGGCTTCAGCCACCAGATTATAAAAAGCATCGCCGTCAAAACCCACAGCTTCGCTTTCATACACTGCAGAGCAGCGAATTTCACCGAATAATGCCGTCAGCTCCAGATAAGCAGCGCTGATATGCAAATCACGCTCTATATTGCTGCCAATACTGATATAAATCAGCGCCATTACCAACTTCCACGCGATATAGACACGCCGACACTAGCAGCTGCAGGCACAGCTGCAGGTTTGGCAATAGTCACTTTGACCGCTTTAGTCGGGAATTTATCCAGCACCATAGCTGCCACTTTTTCAGCAACAGTTTCAATCAATTCATGAGGGTGTTGGCAAAGCTCTGCAATGGCAGTACAAACGGCGCTGTAATCGAGAGTGTATTGCAAATCGTCAGTCGCGGCGGCCTGGCGGATATCGGTAGCGAGCTCCAAATCAAACTCCAGCGTTTGTTGTATGGCTTTTTCCCATTCATACACACCTATTACCGTCTGAACCTTGAACTGTTTGATAAAAACTATATCCGTCATAGATTTCCGCTTTTGTTAAAGACTTGTTTCAGGTAGGCTGGTCGGATAGGCAAAAATTAAAAAAGCCTATACTCTGAACACCTTATTAAACAGGACGCGATTTTAGCGCACTTTGCCGGACTGAGGAACCTTAATCCATGACCCTTACCATAGCGATTTTGATGCTGCTCGCTTATTTAAGCGGCTCAATCTCGTCTGCCATTCTGGTCAGTCAAATATTCAGGCTACCCGATCCGCGTACTCATGGTTCATGTAATCCGGGCGCTACTAACGTATTACGGTTAGGTGGCGCTTTCCCAGCCTCTTTGGTACTGGTGTTTGACGTGCTCAAAGGCACTATTCCGGTCTGGGGTTCTTATTTTTTAGGTGTCGAAGCCTTTTATCTGGGCATGATTGCGGTCTGCGCCTGTTTAGGTCACATATTCCCTATCTTTTTTGGTTTTAAAGGCGGTAAAGCGGTCGCCACAGCTTTTGGCAGCATGATGCCGATAGGGCTGGATTTAGCGGGTTTACTGATTTCTACCTGGATGATGCTGATAGGAGCTACCGGCTATTCGTCGTTGGCAGCTATTGTCACAGTAGGCCTTGCGCCCATTTTTACCTGGTTTATCAAACCTTTGTATACCATCCCTGTGTCCATGCTGAGCCTTTTGATTATTATCCGTCACAAAGACAATATCATCAGGCTCTGGAATGATCAGGAAACTAAGGTTTGGCATAAAAACCGCAAAACCAAACCTCAAGATCCTGAACAAGAATAATTAAAGTGCTGGCAATTGCTCCATAGGCCAACGTGGAGTCACGCCTATAGTTAAATCTTGCTGCTGCCCTGCTCTTAAACGCTGAAAGCCTGCAAAAGCAATCATAGCGCCGTTGTCGGTGCAGAATTCTTTACGTGGGTAATAGACTTCGCCTTTTAAGCTTTTCAGTAAAACTTCCAGCTGTTCACGTAACGACGTATTGGCACTGACGCCCCCTGCGACCACTAAACGTTTTAAGCGCTGCTCTTTTAAAGCACGACGACACTTTAATACCAACGTATCCACAACAGCCTGCTGAAATGACGCTGCGATATCTGCCTGTACTTCAGGGCTTTTGCCCTCAGTTGCAATCACATTAGCGGCGGCAGTTTTCAAACCACTGAAGCTGAAATTTAAACCTGGTCTGTCTGTCATTGGACGTGGAAAGGCATATTTATCGGCCTGACCTTGGGTCGCTAATTTGGCAAGCAAAGGCCCACCAGGATATTCCAGCCCCATCAATTTAGCTGTTTTATCAAAAGCTTCACCTGCAGCATCATCAACAGATTCGCCCAATAACTGATACTGGCCTATACCATCTACCCGAACTAACTGGGTATGACCGCCTGAGACTAACAAAGCGATAAAAGGAAACTCCGGTGGGTTTTCTTCCAGCATAGGCGCCAATAAGTGGCCTTCCATATGATGCACAGCCAAAGCTGGTTTGCCCCAGGCAAAAGCCAAACTGCGGCCTATTGATGCGCCCACTAACAAAGCGCCTGCTAAACCCGGGCCTGCTGTGTAAGCCACACCGTCTATGTCGGAGGGCTCACAACCCGCTTCTTTTAAAGCTTGTTGAATTAAAGGTAGTGTTTTACGGATATGGTCACGTGAGGCCAGTTCAGGCACTACACCACCATAATCGGCATGCAAAGGGATCTGGCTGTATAACACATGACTTAGCAGACCCCGCTCTTCGTCGTACACAGCGATGCCGGTTTCATCACACGATGTTTCTATGCCAAGTACTCGCATTTTTCTCCCCTTACCTATATGCTACGCGGCGAATTGTACTGGGATCCGAGCATCATCACCAGTACAACACTTATTGCTTTACATTGGGGCTGGCTTTTGAGTAAAATGCCGCACCATTTTTAATCGTATTGGTTAGACACTAACCAGAGTTGACCGAGGTGAGAATTTAATGCCTGTTGTTAAAGTAAAAGAAAACGAACCATTTGACGTAGCTTTACGTCGTTTCAAGCGCTCTTGTGAAAAAGCTGGCGTATTAGCTGATGTACGCTCTAAAGAGTTTTTCGAGAAGCCAACTTGGGTTCGTAAGCGTAAGAAAGCTGCCGCTGTTAAGCGTCACATGAAAAAGCTTTCTCGCGAAAACGCTCGTCGCATCAAGCTTTACTAAGATTATTGCCTGACCTATGGCATTGTTAGAACAGCTGCAAGAAGCCCAAAAAGACGCAATGCGTGCCAAAGACAAACTGCGTCTCGGCACTATTCGTTTAGCTTTAGCTGAAATCAAACAACGTCAAATTGACTTGCAGATGGTGCCTGATGACACCAACATTCTTCCTGTGTTGACCAAAATGGTAAAACAGCGGAAAGAATCTGCCAGTCAGTACAGTGCAGCAGGTCGGCAAGATTTAGCTGATATTGAATTAGCAGAAATCGTAATCGTAGAACAGTTTTTGCCACAAGCCTTATCTCAGGCTGAGCTGGATGATTTAGTGCAACATGCTATTACTGCTGTTGCAGCCTCTGGAATGCAGGACATGGCGAAAGTCATGGCCCACTTAAAACCACAGGTTCAAGGCCGTACTGATATGGCCGTTTTAAGTCAGGTTATTAAAGCTCGTTTGAGTTAAGCTTCTAGCTGAACTACTGCACGCCGTGCCCTAAGCACGGCTTGTCTTTTTCTGAATACAAGTAAAAAGGAAAAAGGTGGCAGGACAAATCCCCAGACACTTTATCGACGACTTATTAGCTCGTACAGATATAGTGGAACTGATAGATCACAGAGTTCCGTTAAAAAAGGCCGGTAAGAATTACCAGGCTTGTTGCCCTTTCCATAACGAAAAATCCCCTTCTTTTACCGTAAGTAGCGACAAACAGTTTTATCATTGCTTTGGTTGTGGCGCTCACGGCAATGCCATCAGTTTTATGATGGCGTACGAACAGCTTGAATTTGTAGAAGCTATTGAAGAACTGGCAAAGCAGCATCATTTAGAGATACCACGCGAACAAGGCAGTGGTAAGCAGTATCCGCAAGCTCAGGCCGACGACTACAGCCAGATGCAAAAAGCGGCAGATTTGTATCAGCAACAGCTGAAACAACAGCTTCATGCTGCCACCTATTTGCAGAAACGTGGTATTTCAGCAGCCACAGCAACAAAATACGGTATAGGCTACGCACCAGACAGCTGGGATTTTGTGTTAAAGCAGTTAGGCGCTTCACGTTCAGCTCGTGATCAGCTGTTTGAAATTAAACTGATCAACCGCAATGATCAGGGCCGTGAATACGATTTTTTCCGCGACCGGCTGATGTTTCCCATTCGGGATAAACGCGGCAGAGTGATAGGTTTTGGCGGCAGGGTGATAGGTGAAGGTACGCCAAAGTATCTAAACTCACCTGAGACCCGACTTTTCCATAAAGGCCGTGAACTTTATGGTTTATATGAAGCCAGACAAAGCCAGGATCGGCTGAATCGTGTGCTGATTGTTGAAGGTTATATGGACGTGGTAGGTCTGGCCGAGCAAGGAATATCTTTTGCGGTGGCTTGTTTAGGCACCGCCACGACCCCAGATCACATGCATACGTTATTCCGCCTGACCAGCACTGTCACTTGCTGTTACGACGGCGACAGAGCGGGCCGCGACGCCGCATGGCGTGCTTTACAAAGTGCCTTACCGCATTTAAAAGACGGCGTGGAACTGAATTTTGTATTTTTACCAGACGGCGAAGACCCGGACTCCTTGGTGCAAAAAGAAGGCAAAGATGCCTTTTTAAACCGTCTGGAGCAGGCCATGCCTTTAGGTCAGTATTTATTTGACCATCTGGCCAAAGAGTTAGATTTAACCAGCGATGCCGGAAAGTCCGCCCTGTGGGTTAAAGGCAATGAGCTGATTAAACAAATTCCAAGTGAATTTTACCGCGATGCCTTGTTTGAAACCCTGGGATCGCTGGTTGGTAAATCGTCGCAGCAAAATACGGCGGCCAGAAGCCAGACTAAGGTGCAGAGCAAAGCTCCTGCGACCACAAAAATTACGCCGATGCGCCGGGCTATTGCGCTTTTACTGCAATACCCAGCCCTTGCCAAAGTGATGCCTTTGGCGCCTGAACTGGCAGAAGCGAATTTACCTGGTATTCAGTTGTTACTGACAGTACAGCAGACTTTATTAGCTCAGCCTGAACTGACAACAGCACAATTGCTGGAACATTGGCGCGATACGCCTGAATACAACATATTGGTGAAGCTGGCGTTGTGGGACCATCAGGTTGCCGAAGAGCAGTTAACTAAAGAATTTCTGGATACCTTCCGCTCTATAGAAGATCAGTATCTGGGTCAACGTCTGGAAGAGTTGCAACGCAAAGATACTTTGCAGCAACTGACCACGGCGGAAAAACACGAATTTGTGTTGCTGTTAAAAGCTTTTAAAAGCAAATAACCGTGAGTAAGCCGTCATTGCGCGGTGGCTAGAAAAGCCGCGCTTTGTTATAATCGCTAATTCGCATTTTTGAACTAACTATTTGGGTGGAAGAACAGCCTCTATGGAGCATAATCCTCAGTCGCAACTAAAACTCCTGATCTTGAAGGGTAAAGAGCAAGGTTATTTGACCTTTGCTGAAGTGAATGATCATCTTCCACAAGATATTATTGACTCCGATCAGATCGAAGACATTATCCGTATGATCAATGACATGGGTATTCAGGTGTTTGAAACAGCACCAGATGCCGATGACCTGATCATGTCTGACGCTGCGCCGGATGAAGACGCCGCAGAAGAAGCCGCTCAGGCTTTAGTCAGTGTGGATAAAGAGTTAGGTCGCACTACAGATCCGGTCCGCATGTATATGCGCGAAATGGGCACTGTAGAGCTGTTAACCCGTGAAGGCGAAATCGACATCGCCAAACGGATTGAAGATGGTATCAATCAGGTTCAGACCTCTGTGGCTGAATACCCTGAAGCCATCACCTACCTGTTAGAACAGTGGGATAAATTCGAAGCCGAAGAAATTCGCTTAAGTGACATTGTCACCGCATTTATCGATCCAAACGAAGTGGATGATATGGCCCCAACGGCCACTCATATCGGTTCTGATGTGCCAGAAGAAGAACTGGCCGATGAAGACGCTGATATCTCTGGTGACGACGAAGAGTCTGAAGACTCGGACGAAGAAGCAGACACTGGCCCGGATCCGGAAATGGCCCGCGAGAAGTTTGGTGAACTCCGTACTCAGTACGAAGTAACCCGTAGCTCTATCGTCAAAAACGGCCGTGAACATCCGACCACCAAAGAAGAAATTGAAAAACTGAGCGAAGTTTTCCGTTGCTTCCGTTTAGTGCCAAAACAGTTCGACCGTCTGGTCAAAAACATGCGTGAAATGATGGACCGCGTGCGCGTCCAGGAACGTATTGTGATGAAGAACTGCGTTGAGTACGCAAAAATGCCAAAGAAAAACTTTATGAAGTCTTTCAGCGGCAACGAAAACTCAACGGCATGGATCGACGCCGAAATTGCTGCAGGCAAACCTTATTCAGCCAAGCTGGGTGAGATGCGTGACGATTTGTTCCGCAGCGTTGAGAAGCTGAAAAAAATTGAAGAAGAGACTGGTCTTTCGATCTTTAAAATTAAAGATATCAACCGTCGCATGTCGATTGGTGAAGCCAAGGCCCGTCGTGCGAAAAAAGAAATGGTTGAGGCGAACTTACGTCTGGTTATTTCTATCGCGAAAAAATACACCAACCGTGGCTTACAATTCCTTGATTTAATTCAGGAAGGTAACATCGGCTTGATGAAAGCTGTCGACAAGTTCGAATACCGTCGTGGTTATAAGTTTTCAACTTACGCTACATGGTGGATCCGTCAGGCAATCACCCGTTCAATCGCTGACCAGGCCCGTACTATCCGGATCCCTGTTCATATGATTGAAACCATCAACAAACTGAACCGTATTTCACGTCAGATGTTGCAGGAAATGGGTCGTGAGCCGTCTCCGGAAGAGTTGTCCGAACGTATGGGCATGCCAGAAGACAAGATCCGTAAAGTGCTGAAAATTGCCAAAGAGCCAATCTCCATGGAAACACCAATAGGTGATGATGAAGATTCGCATCTGGGCGATTTTATCGAAGACAGCACTTCAGAATCGCCGCTGGATTCAGCCACCATGGAAAGCTTAAAAGCCGCCACCAACGAAGTGTTGGCCGGTTTAACAGCCCGTGAAGCAAAAGTACTGCGTATGCGTTTTGGTATCGATATGAATACCGACCATACACTGGAAGAAGTGGGCAAACAGTTTGACGTAACACGGGAACGTATCCGTCAAATCGAAGCCAAAGCGCTGCGTAAACTGCGCCACCCTTCCCGTTCAGAAGTATTAAAAAGCTTCCTCGACGAGTAGATTTGTTTCACGTCGAACATGTGCTTCTGCATTTGCGACGGACTAATCAGAAGGCACCGCAAGGTGCCTTCTGATTTTTGATCAACCAGAGTCACCATACTTAAAGGTTCTGACCAGAGGCATATCCCCAGCTTCGGATAGGAGGAGCATATTGTATCTCCTGCTCACTCCGGTTTACCTAATATAGTTGTCCGAATATCCTAGCTGTATCTATGCTTTAATCAGAACTCAACCAATCCCCCATAAACCCCAGCCAAAACATAATAAAGCGGACAGATACAAAAAACCTGTTGGTGATTGCCAACGTATTGGTTGTCGAATGAACTCAGAAAAACGCAAGTTGGCTAGATGTAATTCGAATAGCAAAGCAAGCATTAACAATGCAAGTGCGAACTGGTAGTAGCGCTGAGGATCTGTACTATCATAAAGCCAAGGTGTATATAACGCATAAAGACAAACGAAAAAGACGAATAATGTTTTTATGTTTTTATAAGAAAAATGAGAAAACTTCTTTATATCCATGATTTTTCTCCCGTTTTATAGAATAGCTGGCAACAGCAACACTATTGCCAGCCACATTCTTTAGTTTAGAGCATCACTAATCCAGCTCTGGATAGGCGTGTTGCTATTCAGCCATTCTCCTGCCTTATAGCCAGCCTGGAAAGACGCAGCTAAAAACCCAAGAGCACCAGTAAACCGGGTTGCAGCAGCGAGATTGCGTGCACTGTAAAATTCTCCTCCAGAAACAACTGCAATCTGTTTAGCATCTAATACGTTCATGTGTGTTTCTCCTTGAATAAAGAATAATTAAAGCCTGCCTATCAGGCTCAGTATTAACTCGAATAACCAGACTTAAAGCCTATGGTTCTCGAGAATTACATCAGTGCTTAACAACACGCTGGACTGCTGCGGCACTGCATTGTTGTCAGCACAGATATACAGGGAACACTGCGGTACTTCTATCTTGTTCACCAATTCCTTAATAGGGAACGACATTTCAACTTCATTTGGCATCACTATATTCTGAGCAGTGTTTACCGACTCACTTTGAAAGGTAGCAAAATGCTTATAAAGCAAAGCGCCAAACCTGAGTCTGGTCTGCAGACCATGTTGAATAACATCATAGGCTCGGGCCAGTATCAGCAATAGGGCTCGTAATTCTGAATTCGGCGGTAACAACGTCAACAATAAAACCCCAGCCTGGATGTGGCTGCCGATTTTCACAACTAAGTTGATGACTCTGTCACAGGCTGTGGTAACCAAAGGAAATGAGACTGGTTGCAATAGCGCCAAAGAGCTGTCAGGCTTGCTGTTTTGGGGCTGCACTGCATTGAAACGAAACGATTCTTGTGCCATAGCTGGGGCCTTTAGTTAACGGTGACCACCAACCCCCACCTAAGTAATTAACAATAAATTTACCTAACAAAAATGAATTAAGCAAAAATTAGCCAATACATTTTCATCGAAAAAACTTAACACCTTTATTTGGCAGGAAATTTAGTTATTCAGAAAATATACTAAGTCAGATGATAATAAAAGCCTGCCAATGCCAGCTATTAAAAACAACGGTGGGTGTATTTGGACAGTAGATTAATGTGGTAGATACACACTGCTTCTAAAGATAGAGAAAATAGCTATTTGACCAGTCTTTTTATACCCTGTACGAATACCTATGAACTGCCAGATCGCAAATACTAGAATAAAACAGCCCAACTAGCCATTTAGTCCATTTCAGTTCCCTTTTGCGGCTTCTGTTAGAGTTGTTAGTCCCTGTTCTATCACAGCAACAAACAGCCGATAGTAGGGCATTATTACCGACGAAAACATCGCCTAGGATTGCATCTTACCTGTCAATCTCAAGTTTAGTGTTGGGGATTGATAGAGAAGCGGATAAAAAACAAGCAATCAGTACAAAGAGCATGTCACGAAGCGGTGACAACAGCAGAAAAACTTCTTATACTGCCTGCGCTTTAAAGAGTTCAGCCCTTGGACTTGTTTACTTAAAGCCTGTTTTAAATGGCCCTATAGCTCAGTTGGTTAGAGCATCCGACTCATAATCGGCAGGTCCCTGGTTCAAGTCCAGGTGGGGCCACCATTTTTAAAGACCTTCATAGTTAACACCCACTAACATTTTAAATTTTTCAGTACTGCGGATCGGTGGCGGATCGGAATCTCACTTTCTATTCTTGGTTTCTTCAGATTTACCCTTTAGGGGCTCACAAAATACCCATAAGCCAGCAGTACTTTTACTGCTACTGAAAATTCCTTTTTATAGTCGGGAAATTCTCTCTTTTTAGGGGGTAAGAAAATACCCTTTAATTTTGGGGTGCATTTGCTCTTTGACTAGTTTATAAAGTTCTACTTAGGATCTTCAGTGTTAAAAGGATAAATCAGAATGAAAATTTTTGCTGCTTTACTAGCAATTCCACTTACAGCCTGCGTTTCAATTCCTGTTATAGACACCCAAGAAACTCGGTTTCAAACAAAAGTAATTCTGAGCGAATTTAATAGTGTTGCTAGTCAGTATATTGCTAAACCAACATTTGCCTCTCTGGTCTCGTTCCCAAATGGTGAAAGTCCAGACTTACTTTCTTATGTGGCGGATGGCTATGGAAGTAGTTACAACAGTTATATTGGTGTTACAAAAAATAAGCTTGGTTTCCAAGTTCAGCGAACGACGGCTGATGCTTTTAATGGAGCACTTGAAAAGTATTTGAGCTGGTCTGAAACTGCTACAGCAAATAAAGATGCTTTCACAAAAGATATTGCAGAAATTGAGTACGGGGCGGGTCTGGTTTCTGACTTTAAATCATACTACAAGCTTACATTTCATTCAGGAAATGAGCAGAACCATTATCTTCTGGTGAAGTCTTGCTCTTTCAGCGAATTGACCAAAGAAATTTGTGCTGGTGATACAGCTTTAGAAAAACACTCAGTACTTGAATTGAAAAACGATATAAATAGGTTCATATCAGGTGAAATTGCACAAAAAGATATTGCTTCAAAATATAATTGAAAATTCTATTTCACGTCCTTCCAACTACTTTAAAAGCAATGAAGTGATGTTAAATGCAATTTTTTTACGCGTACTGGTAGCAAAATACCCTTAGTGTAACCTTAGTGTAAATATCAGGGTTATATAGGGGTAGCCAGCCGACAAGCTGGCTTTACTTTTGGTTTCTCTTCTTCTTTTGATAATCCCCACAGCCCAGAATAACCAGCGTTTTGCAGGAATCTGAACAGCCTTTTTTCTGTCCAAAGGTTGCCCCGTGTGGTGCGGATTTCTTTTTGGTTGAGCAACGCCACCATTTTTTTATAGCTGGTTGTGCGCCAACTGTCTTTAACTATCGAGTAGACCAAAGTTAAAACAAACTGTCGGTGTTGCTGGCGCAATATTTCTATCATTTTTCAGTCTCTAACTTACTCAATAACCAAACCAGAATAGGAATATCCCTGACTGCTTTTGTGGTATTTGATCTCTATGCTGTAAGCGCTCCTAATCATAGCTCCGAAACCATTTTGAGAATCGACAGTGCCAACAATCCGAGTTCTGCAGGCTCCAACAACTTCAGCTGAAATTGGTTTTGCAGGGAATACAGCGCTTGATGGTGACTTAAGGTTTTGTTTTACAAAATCTTGTGCATAGTAGTAAGCCATTCTGGTGTCGTTGCAAATCCGCGTTGCTTTCTCTTTTTCAGCCGCTACTTTCTCTTTCTCAGCCGCTTGCTTATTGGCTTTTGCCTGCTCTGGCGTTTCGGCTGATGATAACGCCCACGCTGCTGCAAGGCTAAAAATCACAGCGAAAATTACAACGGTTACAGTTGTAATGCCGTCTCCTGTCTTTTTTTCTGGCTTTTGTTCTACCCCTAGTCTTCTAACCCGGTCTTGCCATGTTTCCTCTTTTGGTTCCATACCGTCCATTTCAAATCCTCAATTTTCGCAATTCGTTCGAGTAAAGCTACCTTCGAAATAAAGTTACCACAACAAATTTATACCTTTATACCTTCGAATTATTGTGCAAGGTATAACGCAAAAGCCTTGCCGCGCTTGGTGTGCAGGCTGCTTTATACCTTTATACCGAAAATCCCCATAAATATAGATATTCTGTTTTTAAGGTATGGAAACTGATAAAGAATCAAAATAAATCAAAACATAGAAATAATGGTATAAAGGTATAAAGTTATCTCTAAGCCTTGTAAATAAAGGGCTTTGCCTTATACCCCCAATGGTATAAAGAAGGTATAAAGCAGATAAACCAAAGCTCGGCCAGCTAAACAGAAGGGCCATTTATAGGCCCCCTGCAATAACATAGCGTATCTTTTTGCCAGAGTGTTGTAGCTCAATATCCCCGACTTCTTCCATACGCTTAATAATCTGATCGTACAGGTCGGGTTTGTCCTTGTTTTGTGGGCTCTTGGTGTGCTGTTCTGTTATTTGCCTTAGTTTTGCAAAGTTCTTTAAAATATCTTGCCTCATCGCGCCGGGGGTGTGTCGTTTCGGGTCACGTTCTTTGATCTGCCTTATAACTGATGCTCTGGTGTGCAACGCAATATCAGCAATAGTTGCATTAGCCTTTTGTGCAGCGTCCTTTTGCAGTAAATAACCAACGTCATCAATACAACGGGCAACCAAAGCAAAAGCATAACTAACGTGCTCTGGCTTTACTTCTCCAGCTTCCAGCGCCAGCAGGCTTGCTACTTTGTTAACTTGCTCCATTACCCGCGCATAAATTGCCCCCATTACAGGCGCGTTCAATCGCTGGTCTTGATCATAGTAGCTTTGGATCTCGTCCAACATTTGCCGGGCTTTGGGGTTTACTTTCAATGGTTGCAGGCTGCCATTGTTGATAAGGTGCAAACGGTTAAGAATATCCACATCACCGAAAAAAGGCGTTTCCTTTACCTGTTGTAGCTTTTCCCTTTCTTCAGCGCACCTAATAACCAGACAGCGGCCTATTAACCCGCTACCTATGTTTTCCTCAGTGATCAGACTATCAAGGCCACTGGGGGTAGAATGGCCCATTATTGAGACCACAGGATCAGGCCAGCCATTTTCTATAAAGTCGCGCTTTTTGAATAACCAACGCAAAGCCCGGTTCAGTTTTTCAAGGTCTGGCACTTCTTCAGCTTCAGGCTTTTGCCCTTCTTCGGCTTTGGTAATTTTCTTTTTTAGCTGGTCAATATCATGATCTATTTCTTTAAAAAACTGGCGGCGATGATTGCCCGCAAACAGGTAAACTTTTGAAGTTGCGAGTGTCAAAATTAAGTCACCTATTTTGCTTTCATAGGTACTCGCATTTTTGCTATTGATTGCTTTAAACATGCCCTGAATTTCATCAATCCGATAACAGCAACGCCCATCACCTTCTATAAGATTGCGGATCATATCCACATCTGAAGAAATTCCACCCACAACATGCCGACCTAATTTTAACTGTGCTGCCGTTTCAGCTAACCAGCTTTGGCCGTGCTCTTTGCCTGCGGCGCTGGGCGCAATAGCCAGCGTTAACAAGTTCAGCTTGATACCATCTAACCCTTTGCGGTTGCCTGCGGCTAGTGACAGCATTTGCAAAGCAACAATAGGATAAATTAGCGGTATAGGGCGTTTTGCGGTTCGGTTTAAATACTCGCATATAGCACCAGCTAACCCCGGCGGTGTTTCAATACGTACCCCAGATACATCTGCGGGCAACGGCTCTGGCTTTTCCGCTTCGGTTTGATCCTCAGCAGCAATAAACAGCGCAAAGGCATCATCAGTAGCAGCAAGCCCTAACAACTCAGCAGCGGCCTTTACAGCGGCTTTAAAGTCGCCGTTATGTTCTTGCTCACAGTACAGATCAAAGGAATCTAAGCCTCTACCGTGCAGTTTGTGACTTGTGTTGTGAATGTATAGCCGTTCTCGGCCGTCTCGCTCCCCGATTAGTACCTTAGCACCAGCAACACCACTTTTACTTTCTGGCGGCAGATAGCGGTTTTCTCTTACTCGTTTAAATCCCATAGTCTCAACTTGCTGGCTCAACGGATAACGATCACAGTAAGCCTGTACAACGCTTTCACCTCTTTGCTTAGGCTTTGTAATGGCTGGTGCTGGTATAGGCTCTGGCATGGCTTCAGGCACTGTAAACGGCTTGCCTGTTTCAAAGCTTGCGCTGTAATACCCCTCAGCCCGGCCAGCTTCAACCCTTGGGAAAAACCAAGGCTGTGACAGGCTATTGTTTTCACTTGCGGGCGCTACTTTCACCCCGGACAAATGCAATATGTCTAAAATAGCATCAACACCGCTTTCTAATGTCTGCGCTGTGGCATCACTCGGCACTAATAAACGCCATTTGTTAAAACTTTGGCCGTGCTTGTGGTGGCTGTGGCTGGTGTAAATCAGGTGTTCAATACCAGCCTGTTTCATGGCTTCGTGCGTCAACTTAGGATCGGGCGCACCTTCTATAATTTCTCCGTCTTCCGTGATTGAACTATCACCATCAATAATAATCAGCAGGTGCTTAGCCTGAAGCATAGCCTTATCGCTTCTGCTTCCTTCGCTATGGCCCCGGACAAAGTAAGGGCCGTCTTTAGGCCCCTCTTTGACATTCTGTGGCTGGAACATGGCGATCAGTTCAGATAGTGTTAGGTTAAAAGGTTGTAATTGGGTATTGCTTACTCCCCCTGTCACAGTTCTGGACAGGTTAAGTTTTGTACTGCTAAACTCGTGTTCGATAGTCGTATCAAATGCCTCGTTAACTTGTCCGGTTGCGGGGCTTTGTTTTGTGCGATTAGTCATATATCCACCCCACAAAGTAAGCCCGCGCTTCTGGTGATATGCTCTGCCAGTCGATAAAATAGCGGCCGGATCTTGTCGTGCGTTATGCCGTGAAAATCAGCAACGCCATTTTCGTCCTGATAACGGTATCTAAACCCTTTTTGTTCTAAGTCCTGTACACGTGCGGCAAGGTGGCAAATACCAAGCCGATCTGCTTCGTAGCGGTTAATAGAGCCTGTCATAAACATGTATTTAAACGCTTTTCGAGCTTGAGCTTCAGAGCTTTGCGCCTGCTGTGAAAATAGTTTCATTAGTGCGCCCCCTCACCAGCTAAAAAAGCCTGTACAGCTTCAGCAGGCCATAGCAAACGCCCTGAAGGTAATTTGATAGGTCTAATGCCGTAAAAGCTGCCTGTTTTACAAAGGCGAGTTCTGATAGTGCTAGGCTTGCCGTGTAATACATCGGCAAATTGCTCTGTGGTTAAGTTCTGCGGTGTGGAAGTATTGATAGCCATTTTCTTAAACCTCTTTGTGTGTGAGGTTTACAAATTAATCGCATAAACACGGAAATAAAAAAGGGCTCAGGGGTTACAAAAGCCTTTTGTTCTGCCTGAGTTATCGTAAGCTTATAATTTTGGGAAGTTTTTACATTTATACTTAAGTGACTCAGTAAGGTCTTTAACTCCGTCAACACTTAAACCACAGATTTCAGCAAAACGGCGATCTGTCTTTCTGAGTTTGCCTTCAAGTTCTCTCCGAATCACCATTAAATCAACCCCCCTTTCTTCTGCAATTCTTGACCTAGTATCAGCATGAATAGAGTCAAGTGCAGCTTCTGGAATAGTGCGCAAAGCTAGAATTGTCGCAGCGACAAACATACGCTGACTAGGTAGAACTCCTCTCAACTTGGCCGCACCTTTTTTATTAGGTCTTCTAGTACCAGAAACAATACTTGCCACAATCTCCATAAACTCAGGTGGGATTGTATGAATAGCGATCATTTTTGATAAAGGTTCAGGATCGCAATAATCCCAAGCCTCAAGTGCTGCAACCCAATTAAAAAGTACACACATTCTCTCTGGCGCTAGATCAAGCCAAAACCCATCTAGCTCTGAATATTCATAATCAATTACAAAATCTTCGGTATTATTTTTTCTAGCATATTCAGGTGCAACATCTGTAATCCAGAGTTGTACTTGATACGTCTTTAGTCGGTAAGGTTCAGGAGTAGGAAAACAGAACTCTATTTGTTGCTGGTAATCCGTTCTTATTGACTCAGCTACACTTTTTGCCATTGCAGACAATGTGATTAGTTGCTTGTCATCTTTAGACCATTTGTCAGCCGCCCTGCCTTTTACAATCCGGCTTAGCTCATCAAGCGCATATGATCTTTGCTGATCGGGAGTAGATTTCAAAAAGTTGTTATGTAGCGCTTTATCTTTGGGTAAGTATTGCTCTTGCATTAAGCCCCCTTAACCACAGCTAAGCGAGCCTCAGCATTTACGGGGACACTAAGCCCGGCTTGTTCTAAAAACCATGTCTCTATTCGCTCATGCCAAAGCCTTAATAAGTCCAGCGGCCTTTGCTTGTAATGCTTTTCTGCGGTAGCGCTGGGCTTGTGGCCCATAATCTGAGCTACTACGCCTGTAGGTACTTCAACCCATTCCGACAAGGTAGCAAAGCTGCGGCGTAAACCATGCAAGGTTAAATCTTCAATACCTGCGGCCATAATCGCCGGATCGTAGCTTTTGCGGGGGTCTGTTAGTTTGCCGTCTTTACCTGCGGGGCTGGAAAATACCCACTGATTACGGCGGGGTAACTGGTTCAGCAGGCTTGCCACATAAGGCGTTAACGGGATAACCCGAACCCCTGCAACACTGCCTTTGCTGGTGGCTTTATCGCGTATAGCCATGCTCTGCCATTTAAAATCAACATCTGACCATTGCAGGCCCGTTAATTCATTGCGCCGGGCTCCGGTCAGCAGCAGGGTTTGCACATAAGCAGAAATTATAGGGTTAGAGATCTTTCTTAGTTCAGCAAACAAAGCGGGTAGTTGTTCACGCTGCAACACATCATCACGGGCTTTTAGTTTGGTTACTGTCTTTTTCACAGCTTTGCTTTTTAGCGCTACAACATCAATCAGCCCGGCATATTCTGGCTGTTCGTTGCACCAGCTTAAACAGGCAAACAACAAGCGGTAAGTTTGAGCGGCTACACCGGGACGGGTTTTGTTTTCCTTGTCCAGCCAACGCTTAATCAGATCGGCGGTTAAGTCACCAAGCTTTACATTTACCAAAGGGAATAAGCAGCCCTGTTTTGTCAGCAGCCCCTTTCCTCTGGCCCAAGGTAAACCCGCTTGCTGAACAGATTTTAAGTGGTCTTTATAGTGCTTTTCGCCCCAATCGGCTTTGTTTGCTTCCACATATTCAGCCCATACAGCGCCAAGTGTAACGGAACCCCGTTTAATCTCTTTTTCTTCAGCCAGTTCAGCAGCGGCCTTTTGCCGTTTTACTTTGGCCGGGCTTATATTCTGACTGGCTAATACATCAAGCTTTTTGGCTTCGGCTCTGGCTTGCTCAATATCAAAGGCTTCTTCAGCACCTATAACAGCCCTTTGTGTGCGGCCATTAACCCACACTTGATAGATATAAGTTTTCTTGCCTGAAGCAAAAGCCCTTAACCCTAAACCCGGTTGTTTTGTGTCCCATAAGAAGGCTTCTTTTTTACCCTCTGGACACTTAAAGGCGGCAACTCTGCCAGCGTTAAAACTGACTTTGTTGCTGGTGCTGCTTTGTTTGGTGGTAGAATCTGCGGTAGCCATTTGAACCCCCTATGGTTCTTGTGGTTTGCCCTGCTAGTGTTGACGCACCAGCGGGGCTTTTTGTTTTTTAGTGCTGCGGATCGTTCTACGGATCGGCCACGGATCGGAATTGTATCAATATACACCTATTCCGAACAACACGCCAGCAAGGGGGTTAACAGCTAAATAGCTGTTTTTATAAGGTTTTGAAGCGTAGTTCAATACGGATAAATACGTTATTCCTTCGACTCATAATCGGCAGGTCCCTGGTTCAAGTCCAGGTGGGGCCACCATTTATCTCTGTTTCTGTTATCAACTCTGTTTAACTTAATCCCTACACTTTATAACTCTCAGCATCGCTGTGGGTCACTTAGATTCGTTTATTTATTTGAAAGAAGGCCTTTGCTTGGGCTGAGCTTTTGGCTCAATAGCATTGGGCAAGCTTTGAATCTGTAGACAGGCAAAACCTTTGAACTGAAGTTATTACGGCAAATTTTTCAGCTGTAAGCTTGTACTTACTCTGTTAGATCAAAAAAGGCAGTCATCCCCGACTGCCTTTGTTATTTGGCTTAAATAAAAGCTAAAACTTAATGCTCTTCATGCCCTGCTGGAATGCCTACCCACACCATTTTATGTGGTGTAAAGCCAAGCTCCTGAGTTTCTGCCACTTCAGCTTCTTCCAGGTCAATAGTATTGACTGTTTTACTTAGTGGATTAGCTACATATACCTTGTCATCCGCTGTAGAGATAGCCAGTTGCAACTGGCTGCCTGTTGGCATAGTGGTTAAATCCGCAGTGGTGATTTGGACTTTGCCTGCCAGTTCAAAAGCAGCACCAGTTGTAGCCTCTGCATTGTAATTCAGGATACTCAGAGCACCAGTGGAATCCAGTAGCACAAACTTTTCGCCGTGATCAGCAAAGCCATAACCTATGATGCTGGCCCCAGTAGCGGCCTGCCATTCCACTTTATCCATGCTGCCTGCAACAGGATTAACTGAAAACACAGTGGCACCGGCAAAACCAATAAAGTGCGCAGCGCCTTCAGCTCCTTCCAAAGTACCGATACGCATAGCTCCGGTAATGTCAGCCGTATTGGCCACTTTGCTGGCGGTAAAAGTTTCACCGTCCTGCTTTAACAGCATCACGCCATCAGTACAGCCAAAGCTGACATAATCTTTGTTCTGTGCACTGCCATGTAAGCCAGGGCAACGCAGGTCAAATTCCTGCTCCAGATGGAAGTGATCACCATGTACATGATAAATACCCAGCTGATCCGGCAAAGTACTGGCTGTTGCTGCATCACGAATAGTTGAAACTAACATCTCACCCCGGGCCTGAGCGGCGCCGTGCATATGAGTGCTGTAAGTTAAAACCGGATAGTCATTGCTGCCTGTATTGATTTGATCATCATTCAGCACTGCGACTTTTGCCACACTGGAAGTGGCCACATTGCCGTCAAAAAAGATGGCAATTTGTTCATCCGTAGTGGTGACATGAGTAGGACGGCTTTCGCTGAGCTGCAGGCTCATTAAGCGAGGTTCTTCTTCATAAGGATGCAGGTGATCGCCATGATCTTCCTGATACAAACCACCGTCGATAAATTCTACTTTATCGCTTTCACGTTGCACCACCATAGCAAAACGCTGGCTGGCTGAGGCGTATAAAGCTGAGGCATTGCTTAATGAGCTAAACTGTCCCAGTAAGTCACCGTCTTCAAGGTTATAGACTCTGAGCATGGTACTGTCTTTATCTGAAATAACCAGACGACCAGCACCGGTTTCGTGGTCGTGATCGTGATCGTCTTCAATAGGAACAGGATCCTTTTCCACTATCTTGGTTGTGCTGTCACCACAGGCGGCCAGCAGTGAGGCACTGATCAGTAACGCCAGCACATTTAGTTTTGATTTCAACATACAAACTCCATAAGAATTAAAAAAATCGCGGCTCAGCAGGCATACCAGGAACAGCACAGCCGCGATAAAACTTAAAATTGACCACGAATACCTAAACCTATCGAGCGGCCTGGTAAGGGGGTTTTGTCTTTCAAAAAAGAGGTGTGAACACGGGCTTCTTCGTCCGTCAGGTTTTCGCCTTTGACGTAAAGCACTATGTCCTGCAAAGCACCACTGAAGTGGTAACTGACTGAGGCATCCAGCAGGTTGTAGCCGGCAGTTGCACTTTCCAGCTCCGAAACTCTGTCTTGTTTGAAATAACGGGTCAGGCGCAGATCGGCGGAGATATTATCGCCTTCATAAGCCAGTTCACTGGATAAACGCAGTGGTGGAGTGCGGGGTAAATCTCCACCTCTGTCGAGACGGGCACGAATATAATCGGCCTGTACTGTGAAGCGATAAGGCTGAGCGATTTGCCAGGCCAGCTGTGATTCAAAACCATGCAAAATCACATCTTCTGCGACAAAAAGGTAAACCGGCAACTCACCACTGTGATCATGACCTTCTTCGTCGCCATGATCATGGTTATGGCCGTCTTCAGCGAATAAACCAGTGTTTTGCTGGTAGTAGTAGTTGTCTACTTTGTTGTAGAAGGCATTAAATACCAAACCAATATCACCGCTGATTTTACGGAAGGTCAGGTCCAGGTTGTTCGCGACTTCCATTTCTATCGGTTGGCGATTCAGCACTATGGCTTGTTCTGCGTGCGGGTCGTCATTGAGGCTGAATAAAGCACCTATTTCATAAGAAGCAGTGCCAATATGAGGGCCGAATGACAATAACTCAGAAGCTGAAGGGGCGCGCTCTGAACGGGATAAAGACAGGCCTAAGTTGTAACCTTCAGTAAAATCCCAGACAGCACCAGCAGACAGGCTGTAGGGCTTAAACTTATGCTCGACATCAAAGACCCGGATAAATTCTGCGGCATGATTATGATCGTGGTCATGGCCGTGATCATCTTCGTCGTGCGAATGCGCCGCCAATGGTGGTAACAACACATCCGTAGCATCAATAGTCACCTGCTCAGTACGGGCCCCCAGTTGCAATAACACTGGGCCAAAATGCCGTTCTTCCATCAGGGCCACTGCCAGCATTTCAGTACTGGATGGTGGAGTAAAAGCTTCAGCTCCTACAGCTTCAAAATCGCTGTGTTTGTAGTGCAGGCTGACCCCACCACGCCAATCAGCAATCACCGGATGCAGCAATTCAAAACGGGCTTCTTCGCTCTGGTTTTTGAAGGTGGTGCCTACTACACCCTCTTCAATTTCCACGTGTTGATAATCTGTGTAGGCAATGCGGCTGTTCAGTGTCTGCAGCCATGGCAGGTCCAGATCCAGCTCACTTAAAAACTGTACTCTGTCTTGTTTTAAATCGGCATACACAGACTCTTCGGCATGCTCTTCACCTTCGTGTGCATCACCACCATGGCTATGGCCCGGAATACCGTATTCACGTTTTAACTGACCAAAAGACAAACCAACAAAACCGTTCTCCAGTAAGTAACTACTGCCTAAGCTAAAACCTTTGGCTGTTGCTGCTGTGTTGGCGACTTTGCCTGAAGCGCCTTCTTCGTGATCATGATCTTCGTCGTCGTGATGCACTTCTGCTTCACCCGGAATGCTGTAATCATCGTTATCACGCCAAAATACGTCGGCATATAAACCGGTTTGACCAATAAAGGTCTGAGCAGAACCTGAAGCCAGTTTTTCGTTATTCACCGACTCACGCTGCAGCATCCACTCGCCTTTGGTGACTTGCTCAGTGGGAATTCTGTTATCCACCACGTTGACCACACCACCAATAGCACCGCTGCCGTAAAACAAAGTGGCAGGGCCACGTAAAACTTCAATCTGACTGGCAGTGCTGGCTTCAGCCGATACGCTATGATCAGGCCCAACCCGAGAAGCATCACCAGCATCCAGACCATTTTGCGTGATCAAAACCCGTGGGCCATCTAAACCACGAATAATAGGGCTACTGGCCACAGAGCCATAAAAGTTACTGTGCACACCTACTTCATTTTTCAGCGTATCGCCCAACGTAGACTGTTGATTCATTTTCAGCCGATCACCAGCCAGCACACTGACAGGCAAAGCAGATTCTGTGCTGGAAGCATGAAATGGACTGGCTTTCACATCAATAATTTCAAGTGCAGTAGGGGTTAACGCAAATTGCATGCCCTGTGCCGGTAACTCCAGCTGAAAATTCCGGTGCGCAAAACTGTTTGCTTCAATATGCAATTCAGTGTGATGACCTTGTAACGCCTGAAATTCAAAGCGGCCAGCAGCGTCGGTTTTCACCTTTTTATTCTGCCCAACTACTGTGACCCAGGCTTCAGCTACAGGCTGCCCTTGCTCATCCACTACAGTACCCTGCACTGACTGAGCCCATACCTGACCACTCAGACTAGCGGCGATCAGACTGGCCAATAAAGTTTTTCTACCCATGCACTTCCCCAAAAAACAAAATCAGTTTCAGTTGCTTTCACGAATTGTGATAATATAACATATCACGAAATCACTGTAAGTTGGCAAGTCCCTGTTACATCAAATAAGGTAAAAACCATGAAAGATTTGTTAGGAGTGTGTTTATCAGGGCTTTGTATCCTGCATTGTTTGTTTACGCCTGTGTTGTTGGCACTGGGTGGTGTAGGTCTGATTGGCGCTTGGTTTGAATCCGAGTGGGTGCATTATTTATTGCTGGCGCCTATCAGTCTGATCCTGGCCTGGAGCCTGCCGCTGTCATGGGTGAAGCATCGCAACATGAAGCCGTTACTGATTGGCGGTCTGGGTTTTAGCTTGTTGCTGCTCTCTCTTTTTGTGCCTGAATCCGCAGAGCCTGTGCTGGCGGTTTTAGGTGGATTTATTCTGATAGCAGCGCATCTGTTGAACAGACGCCTGCTGAATAGCCATATTCCTGCTGCATTGGCGAATTAACTATGAATAACTCAGTTGATAAAAGATTACCCGTCACTGTGCTCTCCGGCTTTTTAGGCGCAGGCAAAACAACTTTGCTAAATCAAATCCTTCACAACAGAGCAGGCCGCAGAGTGGCGGTGATCGTTAATGATATGAGCGAGCTGAATATTGACGCCGCCACAGTGAAAAACGAAGTCAGTCTGAACCGTGCTGAAGAAAAACTGGTGGAAATGAGTAATGGCTGCATTTGCTGCACCTTGCGTGAAGACCTGTTGCTGGAAGTGGGTCGCTTGGCCCGCGAAGACCGTTTTGATTATTTAGTCATTGAATCAACAGGTATTTCAGAGCCCCTGCCTATAGCTGAAACCTTTACTTTTGCTGATGAAGAGGGCCAGAGTTTATCCGATATAGCCCGGCTCGATACCATGGTGACAGTGGTGGATGCAGTGAACTTTTTAAAAGATTATCGCGAAGCCAGTTCCTTGCAAGACAAAGGTGAAAGCCTGGGTGAAGAAGACGAGCGTAGTGTGGCGGATCTTCTGATCGAACAAGTCGAATTTTGTGATCTGTTAGTGATCAGCAAAGCAGATTTGGTCAATGAGCACGATTTGCAGGAACTCAAAGCCATACTGCGCAAATTGAATAGTACGGCCCAAATTCATCAGGCCAATCAGGGAAAAATAGATATCAACAAGGTGCTGGGAACAGGCTTATTTGATTTTGAAAAAGCCCAGCAAGCACCAGGCTGGTTAAAAGAGTTACGGGGCGAACATCAGAGCGAATCGGAAGAATATGGCATCAGCAGTTTTGCCTTTCAAGCCCGTATTCCTTTTCATCCAGAGCGGTTTTATGACTTCCTGCATCAGGATTGGCCTCAGGGTAAACTTTTGAGATCCAAAGGTTATTTCTGGCTGGCCAGTGAACCTGATTATGCATGGCAATGGCATCAGGCTGGCGGCATAGCACGTTATGGTATGGCGGGTTTGTTCTGGCATGCAGTACCACAAGATGAATGGCCGGATGACGCTGAAGCAGTGCACAACATTCAAAGCAGCTTTGTCGGGCCTTTTGGTGATTGCCGGCAAGAACTGGTGTTTATTGGCCAGAAATTAGATCAGGCGCAGATGCTGAAACAATTAGAGCAGTGCCTGCTGACAGAACAAGAACTGGCTTTATCCATCAACGAATGGAAAACCTTTGCCAGCCCTTTTCAGGCGGAATTTGCCTGATGCTGGCGGCCTTTCAACTTCTACCCCAGATGAAACAACTGCAAAGCAGTTGCAGCGACATACTGACTGAGCTGTTTCAGCCTGATGTTAATCTGGTGATTTGGCAGCGTGAACTCAGTCAGCGGATCCAGACTTATGCTGGGGCTCTGAGCAAATTTGCTGATCTGCAACTGGTCGCTGAACCTGAAGAATTGACAAGATTGCTACAAAATCGCTTGCCGGACGCTGAAGGGAAAGCCGAGTTTATTGCCGATCTGGTGCTGCTGAGTCAGATGTTGACCTGCCTGATGGATTGCTCTGCAGTAGGAGTTCGACTAAAACGACTGGAAAAAGCCATGTGCCCCCGTTTTCATACCGACCATGTGGCAGTGCGTTTACTGGTCACTTATGCGGGTCCTGGCACAGAGTGGCATACCGGAACCACAGCACAAAGCCAACAACCTTACCACCAGATCCATACCGGTGAGGTTGCGTTATTAAAAGGATCTGGATGGACTGGTAATAAAGACGGAGCCATCTGGCATCGTTCCCCTCATACCGATCAATCCCGCTTGCTGCTGAGCCTGGATCCAGTAGGCGAATAATCTATATCCGGAGAATTTCTATGCGCTTATCTTATATTTTTGCCGGCTGTTGCTCTGTGCTTAGTGTCTTAAGTCTGGCAGAACAGCCTGACACCAGAGCCCACCAACATGGGGTAGCCCGGCTTGAGTTATTTAAACTGGCGACAGATTTACAGATCAGCTTTTATGCCACAGGTTCAGATATTCTGGGTTTTGAGCATAAACCCGAAACACAGACTGAACTTGATGCCGTCAAAAAAGCCAAAACTCTGCTGGCTCGGCCTGACAAGTTGTTTAACATTGCAGGGGCAGACTGTCACCTGAAGCAACATCAATCAAATTTGCCCGAACTGCAACAGCATAAAAAGGCTGAACACAAACACTCACATGACCATAACCATAACCATAACCATGAGCATGAGCATGAGCATGAGCATGACCACAAGCATGCAGGTCATTCCGATATAGAAGCCAGTTATCAGTTCAGCTGTACATCGGTTACAGAGCCCGTGACGCTAAAGGTGAACTTCTTTAGTCTGTTCCCAGACTTGCAGCAGATCCAGAGCAGTTGGATCACAGAAAAGGGTCAGTCTGCAGCCAGCCTGACGCCCTCTGACCATCAGCTATCGCTGAACTAAGCTATGCAGACAGCCGCAGCAGCGCAAACACCAACAGAGCTGAAGCTCAGCGGCAACCGCAAAGCCGTGTTTATGTTGATGCAACAGCAACAACGTGCTTTGTCTGCTTATGAAATTATCGACCTGTTGCGCCCACAAATAGGCCGGATCATTCACCCTATGCTGGTGTACCGCTGTCTGGATTTTTTACTGGCGCAGCATTTGGTGGTGAAACTGGTGTCGGTCAATAAATTTGTCGCTTTGCCCGGTGGCCTGACGGAACCTGGGCAGTGCCTGATCTGTGAAATTTGTCAGACGGTTACGTTTTCGGCCAGTTCAAATCCACTGCAACAACAAAAACGCAAAATAGCAGCCACAGGTTTTAAGCTTAATCAACAACCTGTTGAATTTCATGGCATATGCGCATCTTGCCAAAAGGATCATACAGAATGACCATAAGCTCACAGCGTATTCCGCTTTATCTGCTGACCGGCTTTTTAGGCAGCGGCAAAACAACCTTACTGAACCAGTGGATAAAAGATCCAGCCTTCAACAAAGCCCTGGTGATTATCAATGAATTTGGTGAAACCAGCCTGGATCATTTGTTGGTCAGCCGCAGCACTGAAGAGCAAATTGTTGAACTGTCCAATGGCTGTATTTGCTGCACGACACGAGGCGATCTGGTGAAAACCCTGACTGACATCAGCTGGCGCTTCAGCCGCAACGGCATCAAAAGTTTTGACCGGGTGATTATCGAAACTACAGGTCTGGCAGACCCAAGTCCTATACTCAGTACACTGATTTCCAATGAGAAAATTTTTCAGCAATAAAGATTGCAGGGCACTGTGACTACGGTAGATACTGTTAATGCGCTGCATACTTTAAGTCAGTACCGGGAAGCTAAACGTCAGGTTGCGGTAGCAGATTTGATTCTATTGACCAAACAGGATCTGGCTAATGAGGACACTCTAACCCAGGTGCAGCAGCACATTCGCCAGCTCAACCCAACGGCCCCTCTGCAGCGCTCGGATCAGGGCGTCACTGCTCTCTCTGCTTTACTGGAGTTGGATCATGTAGAACCCGTTCAGTCAGTCACCCCACTGACTCACTGGCTTAATTTTGGTTCCGCGCAGTTTGACCCCTTGAACTCCAGCTTGTTGAGAACATCTCCAGCTTCAACTGGCAATGAAATAAGCTCACACCAGGATACGATCAACACCTACTGCTATCAGATAACCCGCCCTGTAACTTTGTTTGCTATTCAACTCTGGCTGGACGCCTTATTGCCAGAGATGGGCCATCAGTTACTGCGTGTAAAAGCAATTTTAAACGTGGAAGGATTTCCCGGCCCTATAGTGATCCACGGAGTACAGCAGCTATTGCACCCAACAGCTGTGCTGACACATTGGCCCAATGACGACAGGCAAAGCAAATTGGTGTTTATTACTGACCAATTATCCAGAGAACAGCTGGAGAAAAGCCTGCGCCCCTTACTCGGCTTGCAGGTCTAAAGGGTTCAGACGCATCGGCTCCACAGCAGATTTCTGCTGATACATGCGCTGATCAGCCAGTTTGGTCAAAGCCAGATCAGTTTCTCCATCCTCTGGGTAACAGGCCAGGCCTATACTGCAACTGATGTGGATCTCCAAACCATGAATATCAAAAGGTTTGGCGATAGCGTGCTGAATTTTTTCAGCCACTATGGCCGCGTGATGAAATTCGTCAATTTGTGGCAACAGAATAATAAACTCGTCCCCTCCGATACGAGCAACTGTATCGGAGGATCGGATGACACACAGCAAACGCTCAGCCACCTGCTGTAATAACAAGTCGCCTACTGCATGACCATGGGTATCGTTCACAGGTTTAAATTTGTTTAAGTCGAGTAACATCAGGGCCAGAGACTTTTGGTGCCGTATAGCGTATTGCAATGCCTTTTGTAAGCGGTCGGCAAACAAAGTGCGGTTGGGCAGACCTGTTAAGGTATCGTGTTGCGCCATATAACGCATACGCTCTTCAATTTTGCGTCGCTCGGTTAAATCACGGCTGACCCCCAAAATACCCACAAACTGACCTTCAGCATCATACATACCGGAGATTTTAACTTCGCTCCAGACCCGGCGGCCGTCTTTGCATACCTGCTCTACTTCTCCGACATAATCCGGATAGGTTTCTCCTTCTTGCAAAGCTTTGGCGGCTTTTTTCATTTGCAGTTTCACCTGGGCATAAGACTCAGGTGTCACCAGTTGCTGCATTTGTTGTTGCATCAGCTCTGCGACAGTAAAGCCTGTCAGCTTCTGCGCTGAAGGACTGATATAAGTGAAATAACCATTCAAGTCCATGGTCCAGATCACATCAGTGGCATGATCGGCCAATAAACGATGCCGCTCTTCGCTGCGCTTTAACGCTTCGATCGCATTACTGCGCTCTATCACAATTTCTGCCAAAGCTGCACTTTCGCTAATCAGCTGGATATCCTGCTCCGACGGTACTGTCACCTCTTTATGATAAATCGCAAAAGTACCCAGTACTTTGCCCTGACGGTTTTTAATAGGTTCAGACCAGCAGGAACGAATACCGGCTAAATCAACCAGAGCCTGATAAGGCTGCCAGTAAGGGTGCACACGCACATCTTCCACTATCACCCGCTTACCTGAATAAGCTGCAGTGCCACAGGAACCCACAGCATAACCCGCCGCAATACCTTCGATAGCTGCATTGTATTCAGCAGGTAAATGTGGCGCCGAAGCCACATGCAACAGCCCTTGTTCATCAAGTAACAATACGGTGCAGTGGGCAGAAGGATCCATCTGCTCTGCCCCTTCAACTAAAGCATCCAGCACTTGGTTAAGGGGGGCCTGGTCAACAATCATAGCTAATACTCTGCTACGATTCTGCTGCATCAAGGTAGAGTGCTGACCAGTAGCGACAATAGCTTTGAGTTTACGATTAACCCGAAACACAAATACCAGAAAAGCCAATACTGCAGGAATAATGCAAAGTGCAGCGGCGGCTAACAACAGCCAGCCCGAGTTATGGTTTTCAACCGCTGGTACCTGTGCTGAAGCCTGAGCAGCAGCCATCAGCACACTGAGCATAACGCACCATAGCTTCACGTTATTCCCCTATATCTTCATTCCATAATTCTGGTTTAGTCGCGATAAAGTCCTGCATCAGTTGCACACATTCGGCATTGTCCTGGATCACCAGCTCCACTCCGCGACTTTGAACATAAGCTTCAGGCCCCCGAAAAGTTCGGTTTTCCCCCACAACTACTTTAGGAATACCGTACAACAACACAGTGCCACTGCACATATCACAAGGGGATAAGGTGGAATACAATACTGCGCTCTGGTAGTCTCTGGCGGTTAAACGACCTGCATTTTCCAGACAATCCATTTCTGCATGCAAGACACAACTGCCTTTTTGCACCCGCTGATTATGGCCTCGCCCCACAATTTCCCCATTGATCACCAGCACAGAACCTATAGGGATCCCCCCTTCAGCTAAACTTTTTTTGGCCTGCTCTATAGCCGCTAACATAAAAGGGTCAGTCATTCACGCCATCCTGCATCTCATCTGAAATCAGCCAGTTCCTGTTAAGGTTGTGGCTCTGTTTCAATAGTTTAGTGATAAAACCTGCAAAAGAGTGAGGATGGTTTAAAAAAATCTCTTTCCTGCGGTTTTACGCAGAAACAAACTCAATGCAATCCAGCGGACAAACCTCAATACAGGCAGGTTTGTTATAAAAACCCACACATTCAGTACAAAGTTCGGCATCGACCTGATATTGCTGCTCTCCTCTGTAAATGGCCGTATTCGGGCATTCCGGGGCACAGAGATCACAATTAATACAGTCTGCTTCTATCCACACTGACATGCACTTTCCCCACCGGTCAGTTGAACCTGCGCTTTTTGCTGTTTCAGTAAAAAAGCATGGTGCGGACTAACGCCATCAGGCAGCTGCAACCAGACCTGATAACCAGAACCAGGCGCTACCAGCAACTGGCAGCCATCTTCGGCATAAAAAACGCCAACCACAGGTGTGACGCCAGCTGGTGTCATCAGCAAAAGTTGATCATCAAAGGTAAAACGATTTTTGACCTGCACTAAAGCCTGGCCCTGAGCGTTGATTTCACCGCTGAATTCGCCCACCAGCAATTGCTCACCTTCACTGTGGCTGGTTTGATAGTTTTGCAGCTCAGCAGGCACATGACGGCGCAAAAAGCCTTCGGTAAAACCACGATTCGCCATGCCATTTAGTTGCTGCAGTAATGCTGAATCAAAAGCCTTGCCCGCCATCGCATCATCTATAGCCTGGCGATACACTTGAGCAGTGCGGGCCACATAATAAGGCGACTTGGTTCGGCCTTCTATTTTTAGCGAATGCACACCCATAGCGGCCAACGCCTGAACATGCTGCACAGCGCGTAAATCTTTGGAATTAAAAATATAACTACCATGCTCGTCTTCATCCAGCAGCATCAGCTCTCCTGGCCTGCCTTGTTCTTCCACCAACACGGGATCTGGCAATGCTGAAGCTACAGGCTTGTATTGCCCTGCTTCATCTTCCTTAGCCAGATGGCTTTGATAAGACCAGCGACAGGCATTGGTGCAGGCGCCCTGATTCGGATCCCGTTTATTGATATAACCTGATAATAAACAACGACCTGAATAGGCCATACAAAGCGCACCATGCACAAACACTTCCAGCTCCATAGCCGGTACTTTTTCGCGGATTTGCGCTATTTCTTCCAGCGCCAGCTCACGGGATAAGATCACCCTTTCTATACCTTGTTGCTGCCAGAACAACACGGCCGCCCAATTGACTGTGTTGGCCTGCACCGACAAATGCAAAGGGATCTGTGGGAAATGCTGACGTAATAAAAACACTACACCGGGGTCAGACACAATAAGCGCATCAGGTTTCAGTGCTATAGCTGGCGCCATATCTTCGACAAAACGCTGCAACTTGCTGTTATGTGGCGCAATATTCACCACCAGATAAAACTTTTTACCTTGCTGATGAGCCTCACAGATGCCAATAGCCAGAGTTTCAAGATCAAATTCGTTGTTACGCACCCTCAGGCTAAAACGCGGCTGACCTGCGTATACTGCGTCAGCACCATAAGCAAAAGCCATTCGCATGGCCTTTAAACTGCCCGCTGGGGATAAAAGTTCCGGAGCATTCATCGCTGCAACCCATAGAATAGAAAAATGAGCCGCATCTTAGCGCCTGCTCAGCTCAGTGTTTTGCGTTGGATCAAACCACTTTGGAATAACTCATAGTGTCACTTGTCGCCAGATAACGATCAAAACAGGCGCATACAACCCGCACCAGCAAGCGCCCCGGTGCTGTCACCTGAATATAATCGTTGGAATAACTGATCAGGCCATCGGTGCGCAACGGCTCCAGTTTAGGTAATACATCAGCGAAGTAATTCCAAAAGTCCGTCAGACCAAAACGCTGACAAAAGCCAGCTATATCTAATTCAAAATGGCAAATCAGCTGGCTGATTAAAGCAGCTCTGATTTTATCGTCCTGAGTTAAACTCAGCCCTTTATCCACTGGCCATTGGCCTAAAGCTAATTGCTGCTGGTATTGTTTCAGCTCTTTCTGGTTTTGCCAGATCACGCCGTTTACCTGACTGATAGAGGATACGCCTAAACCTACCAACGCATCCTGCCCTGCTGTGGTATAGCCCTGAAAATTACGTTGTAATTTGCCTTGTTGCTGAGCTATTGCCAGCTTGTCTGTGGCTTTGGCGAAATGGTCCATACCAATACACTGATAGCCCGCCTGACTAAAACGTTCTATCGCTAATTGCAGCAAGGCGAGCTTATCTTCCCCTTGTGGCAGGCTTTGGGTTGGAATTTTACGCTGCGCAGCAAAACGGGTCGGCATATGGGCATAACTGAACAACGACACTCTGTCCGGATCCAGTTGCAGTACCTTATCCAGAGTTTCCGCAAAACTTGTGGTTTGCTGATAAGGCAAACCGTAGACCAAATCCAGATTGATTGAGGTAAAGCCTAAAGCCCGGGCATGCAAGACTAAAACCCGCACCAGCTCCTCACTTTGCACTCTGTTTATCGCCACTTGCACCTGTTCGTCAAAATCCTGCACGCCAAAACTCAGCCTGCTAAAACCAAGTTCACGCAGATGCGCCAATTTATCCAGAGTACAACTGCGTGGATCTATTTCTATCGACAGCTCTGCATCAGCCTGAAACACAAAATGCTGACGCAGCAGCTGCATTAATAATGACAATTGCTCTTCAGTTAAAAAGGTTGGAGTGCCACCGCCTAAATGCAGCTGCGAAATAGTCTTCTCTGCTAATAAATGCTGATACAGCCCTATCTCCTGTTCCAGCGCCAACAGATACAAATCAGCTTTGGTGCTGTGGCGGGTCACTATTTTATTGCAGCCACAGTAATAACAAAGCTGCTGGCAAAACGGGATATGCAGATACAAGCAAAGCTCTGCAGCAGAACCTGCCAAAGCCGCCTGCACTGCTGAAGCCGGAAAGTCCGGCACTAAAGATAAAGCCGTAGGGTAAGAGGTGTAACGTGGTCCATTGACAGAATACTTCTGTATTAAATCGGAAGACCATAAAAGCTGTGGTGCTAAGTCCATCATTATTTCCCCTGCAACAAAATTAAGCAAAGTGTAAAAGACTGAAGCCCGCAGTCTCTTGATCTGAAATAACAAAGCTTGTTTTTCCTGCACCTCAATCCACTTTTCACGACAAAAACCTGCAAAACGGCGACAAAGTGAGCTGGCAAAATACGGAAAAACAACTTAGAATGAACGCTCACTCTAAATGGAGATTTTAAAGATGCAGCATTCCCGCATTGTATTTTTTGCCTTAACAGCCCTGGCGGGCTCTGTTGCTTTGGCCGGTTGTGGCCAGGCTGAACAAACTGCAGCACCTGCTGCACAGGCCATACCTGTTGGTGTGGTCACTCTGAAAAGTCAGGCCCTTACCCTGACCAAAGAATTACCTGGCCGTGTTGCCGCTTCGCAAATTGCCGAAATCCGTCCTCAGGTGAACGGTATCGTCATGCAACGTTTATTTACCGAAGGCAGTGAAGTGAAAGCTGGTCAGGCCTTGTATCAAATTGATCCTGCGACCTTTGAAGCTCAGCTCTCCAGCGCAAAAGCAGCTGTAGCACGAGCTCAGGCCAGTATCGCCAGCAGTAAAGCCAAAGCCGGTCGTTATACCGAATTGTTAAAAATCAGAGCCGTCAGTCAGCAGGAGTTTGATGAAGCTGACGCCAGCTATAAACAAGCTCAGGCTGATTTACTGACAGCTCAGGCTCAGTTAAAAACTGCCCAGATTGATTTAAATTACAGCAAGGTGTTGTCTCCTATCAGCGGCCAGATCAGTAAGTCTGCGGTCACTGCAGGTGCTTTAGTCAGTGCCAATCAAAGTACAGCTTTGGCTACTGTGACTCAACTGGACCCAATTTATGTCGACCTGACTCAATCCAGCAACGAGATGCTGCAACTGAAAAAAGCGCTGGCCTCTGGTGCTTTAGGTTCAGATGCTGCCATTCAGACCGTCGTTGAACTGAAAATGGAAGATGGCTCAGTTTACTCACACAAAGGCACCTTGCAATTTTCAGAAGTGACAGTGGATCCGGGTACAGGCTCTGTCACCTTAAGAGCAGAGTTTCCTAACCCTGAAAAGTTATTACTGCCGGGTATGTATGTGCGGGCAGAAGTAGTGGAAGGCGTAAAAGCCAAGGCTATTCTGGCACCACAACGTGGCATCAGCCGCAATAGTAAAGGCGAAGCCACTGCCATGGTGATTGGCAAAGAAGGCAAAGTCGAAGCTCGTATTTTGCAGGCTGACCGCACTATAGGTTCTGACTGGCTGGTCAGCAGTGGCTTAAATGAAGGCGATCAGCTGATTGTTGAAGGCTTGCAGAAAATACGTCCGGGTGCACCGGTTCAGGCTGTTCCTGCCGATTCAGCAGCTCAAGCCAGCCCACAGTAACGCCAACGGAGAATTTTCATGTCACGATTTTTTATCGACAGGCCGATTTTTGCCTGGGTGCTGGCCATAGTGGTGATGCTGGTCGGTATATTGGCCATCCAGTCTTTGCCCATAGCGCAGTATCCATCCATAGCACCGCCAGCTATTAGTGTCAGTGCCAGCTATCCGGGAGCTTCAGCCCGCACGCTGGAAGATACGGTTACGCAAGTGATAGAACAAAAGATGAAAGGATTGGATGGACTGATGTATATGTCATCCACTTCTGAGTCCAATGGTTCCGTGACTTTAACCTTGACCTTCAGTGCAGAAACCGATCCGGACATAGCTCAGGTTCAGGTGCAAAATAAACTGGCTTTGGCCACTCCGCTGTTACCGCAAGAAGTGCAGCGTCAGGGTGTATCTGTAGCCAAGTCTGCACGTAACTTCCTGTTGGTGGCTGGTTTTGTGTCAGAAGACGGCAGCATGACGAACATCGACATAGGCGATTACGTTGCGTCAAACGTGCAGGACATAGTCTCTCGTGTCAATGGCGTAGGTGAAGTGCAGCTGTTTGGTTCTCAGTATGCGATGCGTATCTGGTTAGACCCGGCCAAACTGCAAAACTATAAACTGACCACAGCCGATATCAGCGCCGCGATCAGCGCGCAGAATGCTCAGGTGTCTGCCGGACAATTAGGCGGCATGCCTGCCATCGAAGGCCAGCAATTAAATGCCACAGTCACAGCACAAAGCCGTTTGCAAACCCCTGAACAATTCCGCGAAATACTGGTAAAAACCAACAGCGACGGCTCTGTGGTGCGCTTAGCTGACGTAGCCAAAGTGGAATTGGGTGGCGAAAACTACGGTGTTGTGGCCCGTTTTAACGGTAAACCCGCCTCAGGTATTGGTGTAAAACTGGCCAGTGGTGCCAACGCTCTGGATACTGCATCAGGCGTGAAAAAAGCGCTGGCCGATCTGGAACCCTTTTTCCCCGCTGGCTTAAAAGCTGTGGTGCCCTACGACACCACACCTTTTGTTTCGTTGTCGATTGAAAAAGTAGTACATACCTTAATTGAAGCTGTGGTTTTGGTCTTTGTGGTGATGTACCTGTTCCTGCAAAACTTCCGCGCAACCTTAATTCCAACCATAGCTGTGCCTGTGGTATTGCTGGGTACTTTTGCCATCTTATCGGCCTTTGGTTATTCCATTAATACCCTGACTATGTTTGCTATGGTACTGGCGATAGGCTTATTGGTCGATGATGCCATAGTCGTGGTAGAAAACGTCGAACGGGTTATGACCGAAGAAGGCTTATCTGCGCTTGAAGCCACCCGTAAATCCATGGATGAAATCAAAGGTGCTTTAGTAGGTATCGCTATGGTGTTATCTGCCGTCTTTGTTCCTATGGCATTTTTTGGCGGCTCTACTGGTGTGATTTACCGTCAGTTCTCTATCACTTTGGTCTCTGCAATGGGCTTGTCAGTGCTGGTGGCTTTAATTCTGACACCAGCCTTGTGTGCCACTTTATTAAAGCCAAGCCATGTGCATGACGACAGCTCTGTATTAGGTAAGTTTTTCTCTGGTTTTAACCGTGGTTTTGATAAAACCAACAAAGGCACGCAAAACTTTGTCAGCCGTATGATCAAGCAAAGCAAACGCTACTTGTTATGTTATGCGCTGATTTTTGGCGGCATGGTGTACATTTTCAGCCAGTTGCCTTCGGCTTTTTTACCAGACGAAGATCAGGGTATTTTGTTTAATCAGGTGGTGCTGCCAGCAGGTTCAACCACTGAACAAACGCTGAAAGTGGTAGAGAAAATGGAAAACCATTTCCTGCAGGAACAAGGCGAAGCGGTGAAGTCTATTTTTACCGTCACAGGCTTCAGCTTTGCTGGTTCTGGTCAGAATGCAGCCTTAGGTTTTGTCAATTTAAAACACTGGGATGAACGTCAGGGTGATGATTTATCTGTAGGTGCTGTCGCTGGCAAAGCCATGGGCTATTTCTCCACCATCAAAGAAGCTTTTGTCTTTGCATTCCCGCCACCAGCTGTAGTTGAACTTGGTACTGCCAACGGTTTTAACCTGCACTTACAGGACAGAGCTGGTTTAGGTCACGATCAGCTGTTAGCGGCCCGTAATCAGTTGTTAGGTATGGCGGCACAAAGCCCTGTGCTTGCAGGTGTGCGCCCTAATGGTCAGGAAGATATGCCGGAGCTGAAACTGGATATCGACTTAGCTAAAGCTGAAGCGCTAAGCGTCAGTCAGGCTGATATCAACAGCACGCTGGCAACAGCCTGGGGTAGCAGCTACGTCAATGACTTTATTGACCGTGGTCGGGTGAAAAAAGTCTACCTGCAAGGTACAGCTGAAAGCCGCATGGTGCCTGAAGACTTAACCAAATGGTATATACGCAATAGTCAGGGAGAGATGGTGCCCTTCTCTGCCTTTGCCAGCTCACACTGGACCTATGGTTCGCCTCGTCTGGAACGATACAACGGTTTTTCCTCAATGGAAATTCAGGGCGCTGCCGCACCTGGTTACAGTACAGGTCAGGCGATGGATGAAATGGAGAAACTGGCGAAGCAATTACCACCGGGTTTTGCCTACGAATGGACAGGCATTTCTTATGAGGAACGCTTAAGTGGTGGTCAGGCTCCTATGTTGTATGCCTTGTCATTATTAGTAGTTTTCCTGTGTTTAGCAGCCTTGTATGAAAGCTGGTCTGTGCCAGCAGCTGTGATGATGATAGTGCCATTAGGTGTATTTGGTGCTGCATTAGCTGCAATGCTTGCCAGCTTGTCGAACGATATCTATCTGCAGGTGGGTTTGTTAACCACTATAGGTTTAGCCTCGAAAAACGCCATTTTAATAGTGGAGTTTGCTATCCACCGCATGGAGCAAGGTTTAGGTTTGGTCGAAGCAGCTATTGAAGCAGTGCGCTTACGTCTGCGCCCTATCATTATGACGTCTCTGGCCTTTATCTGTGGTGTGTTGCCTCTGGCAATAGCTTCCAGTGCAGGCTCTGGCGCCCAGAACGCTCTTGGTATTTCAGTGATAGGCGGTACTTTAGCTTCGTCTGTTTTGGTGGTGGTATTTGTGCCGATGTTTTTTGTGCTGGTTCGCCGTGTATTCCCGGGCAAACATCAGGCACAGGAGAAAGCCGAATGAAATTAAGATCTTTAAGTTTAAGCGCTCTGGCTATGCTGGTAATCAGTGCCTGCCAAATGGCACCAGAACAGCAGGCAATTGAACTCCCTGTGCCTGATGCTTATGCATCAGCAGCGCAAGGCTCTGGCACTGTGGCTTCAAAGCTACACTGGCAACAATTTTTCAGTAACCCTAAGTTACAGCAACTGATAGAGCTAAGCCTTGCGAACAACAAAGACCTGCAAATCGCTGCGTTAAATGTACAGCGGGTCCGGGCTTTGTATCAGATTGAAGACTCAGCTTTGTATCCTTCGCTGGATTTAAATGCCTCAGGCACACGCCAGCGTTTACCTGCCGATTTAACAGGTACAGGCACTGCGCAAATTAATCAGCAATACAGCGCTACAGTGGGTATTACCTCCTATGAGCTGGACTTCTGGGGCAAGGTGCGTAATCAGTCTGAACAAGCCTTGCAACAGCTGTATTCGACAGAGCAGGCACAATTGAGCAGCCAGATCAGTCTGGTATCAGAGCTTGCTAATGCCTGGCTGACCTATGCAGCAGATCAGCAGCTACTGGAGCTGGCGACTCATACTTTGCGCAGCCAGCAAAAAACTCTGGAACTGACTGAACAAAGCTACAACTTAGGCGCAGCGTCAGCTTTAACATTGCAGCAAGTGAAAAGCACTGTAGCTACAGCCAAAGTGGATATAGCACGCTATCAGCGACTGTTGCAACGGGATAAAAACGCTTTGGATCTGCTGACAGGCACACAAGTGCCTGCAGAACTTTTGCCGGATCAGCCGCTGAGTAAAGTAGTGCAGTTACCTGAATTGCCAGCGGGTTTACCGTCGGATCTATTGCAGCAAAGACCCGACCTGAAAGCAGCAGAGCATGACTTATTGGCAGCCAATGCCAATATAGGCATCGCCAAAGCAGCATTTTTTCCAAGCATCAGCTTAACGGCTAATGCAGGCTCGGCCTCGGCTGAATTGGATAATCTGTTTAAAGGTGGTTCGGGTAGCTGGAGTTTTATTCCGTCCATCAACCTGCCGATCTTTAATATGGGTCGCACTCAGGCCAATCTGGATGTAGCAGAAGCACAGCAACAAGTGGCACTAGTCACCTACCAGCAAAAAATCCAGCAGGCTTTTCGTGAAGTGTCTGACGGTTTAGCAGATCGCGAAGGTTATGCCGCGCAGTTACAGGCGCAGCAAGACTTAGCTGACAGCAACCAACAGAGTTTTACCTTGTCCGAAGCACGCTTTAAGCAGGGCGTGGACAGCTATCTGCAGGTACTGGACGCTCAGCGTTCCTGGTACAGCGCACAACAACAACTGATCAGTGGCCAACAAGCTTTGCTTGCCAGTCAGATTAGTTTGTATAAAGTGCTCGGCGGTGGTTGGCAGAGCAACACCAGTCCTGTTGAATAACAAGCAGTCGCCGGGCTTTCAAGCCCGGCGTTGGAGTGCCCTATGACAGAAAAACAAAAACGACATACAGATCCGGCTTTAGCAGAAGCACGCAGAAACCAGGTCCTGACCGCGGCAGCAGACTGCTTCCGTCGCAAAGGTTACCATGGAGCTGGCATGGCTGAGATCTCAAAAACTGCAGGGATGAGCGCTGGTCATATTTACAATTATTTCGACAGCAAAGAAGCCATTATCGAAGCTATTATTCAGCGCGATATGGAAGAAATGTTTTCTGTATTTCAACAGTTTGAAGACGATCCAGGCGATCAGATGACCATTATGCTGGACGGTGCCGATCAGGGTGTCGAACGGCATATAGACAAAGATAAAAATGCGCTGGAACTGGAAATGCTGGCTGAAGCTGCCCGCAATCAAAAAGTAGCCTTTTTGATGCAACAATCTGACACTCACGCCAGAGCAAGAATGCGTCGCTTACTGACAGGAGAACGCAGTCTGGTCAAAGATGCGACAGACAAAGAACTGGATGCCCGCATCAATGTTATTTTTGCCATGATAGGTGGATTGGCAATCCGTCGGACTTTATATCCAGAGCTACAGAAAGATACAATATTGCTGGCTTTACGACCTGCACTGCGGACTTTATTGTCGCCCTTTAATTAAAGAACGGATAAGGCAGTCACTGCTGCCTTATTTTTCTTTGCCCTGAAACTGATTCATAGTCGCCATCGCATTGGCCCAAAACAGAACTGAGCTTTTATCATTGCGCTGCACTGCGCTACTTAAAGCCTCTTTGGCTTTTGCAGTAAAATCTATAGCCTGGTTATCCGTAGTGGCTTGCTCGTCTGAGCTTTCAGTTTTACCTGAATACAGCAACACCCGAAACGCCTGCTCCTGCTCAGCCGGAATTTTACCGCTGTCCAGCCCCTTGGTCAGCCAATCGGATAATTGCTTGCGAGTCATATTGTCAAAGACTAAAGTCTTCGCCTCAGCATTAGCATTGTCTGCTGGCTTACCTGTTGGATCAGTGACAGATTGAGGTTCTTGTTTGGCTACAGCTGTATACATAGCTGAGTACTGACCCGAACGGATTTGACTTAACGTTTCAAAAAGATTGCTGTTATCCAGTTTCATACACTCTGCCCTTTATTCCTCACCCTCTTTGACTCAAGTAGTACCAAAGCAAGATACAGGCCAGCACTAAAAGTCATTCCTTTGACAGCGCTGTAACGCCGGTTTAAGGACAGCTACCAAGTTCATCTGAACGCAGCTACAATGCGGAAAATTTTTTAGTCATGAGGGAAAAATGAAACCACATAACATGCAACAAAAAGTGCTGCATCTGGTCGAGACACCTTGGTTTAACCACGGTATTTTAGTGCTGATTTTAATCAACGCTATTTTGTTAGGTCTGGAAACTTCGGCTTCACTGATGCAGGACTTTGGCTCAGTGATACTGCTGGCGGATAAAATTTTGCTGACGATTTTTGTCATCGAGCTGCTGCTGCGTATGTTCGCCTACCGCCTTAGTTTTTTTAAAGACTCCTGGAGTTTGTTTGATTTTGCCGTAGTGGCTATAGCTCTGATGCCTGCTACCGGCCAGTTCTCAGTGCTGCGGGCTTTAAGGGTGCTGCGGGTTTTACGTTTATTGTCGATCGTCCCTTCAATGCGCCGTGTTGTTTCGGCTCTGCTGGGATCTTTACCGGGTTTAGGCTCGATTGCGATGGTATTGCTGCTGATTTATTACGTCTTTGCCGTTATTGCCACTAAGTTATTTGGCAGTGCTTTCCCGGAGTGGTTTGGTTCTATTGGCGCTTCCTTCTACACGCTGTTTCAGGTGATGACATTGGAAAGCTGGTCTATGGGTATTTCCCGCCCTGTGATGGAGCAGTTCCCTTATGCTTGGGCCTTTTTTGTGCCTTTTATCTTAATAGCCACTTTTACCATGCTAAACCTCTTTATCGCCATTATCGTCAATACCATGCAAACCTTTACCGATCAGGAGCATGCAGCCGAACGGGCTGAAGATAAAAAAGCGGAGCAGGCAGAACAGCAACTGATGCACCAGCAACTGGCTGACATTCAACGCGAGTTAAAAGCGTTAAGAGAAGAGCTGAAACAACGTAACAGCTAATACTCTGTTCAGGCCGCGGCATTCAGTCGCGGCTAATCCCTTTGCCAACTCGCCTTTGCATTCCTTTTCTGCTTCAGCTGGTTTAAGCTGATGTTTCTTTGATGTTAATCACTTATCTTGGCTATACACAATGGAGTGTCCGGATGGCTTTTGATCTATTTATTTGCAGGCCTGATGTATGACAAGTCTGATGGTTTTAGTTGGTCTTATTGCCGTCATTGGCGCTCTTTGTGGTCTCAGGGCAATGCTGCAACTGAGCCAAATCAAAGCTGAACTGGCAGAGCTGAAAAAACAGTTCAAGGGCCAAAGTGTGTCAGTCCCACCAGCAGCACTGCCGACTGAGCCTGAACTTGCAACTGCAGCGATAGCCCAGCCAGTAGCAGATGTGAATCCATTAAACCCCTTAGCTATCATTCCTCAAGCTCAGCCTGTTCCAGCACCTGACACCAGCTCCTCCTCTGCGGATCTGTTTTCAGCTGTCTCTGGCTGGATAGAGCAGCAACTGATTAAAAGAGGCATGGTTTGGCTTGGTGCTTTGGCTCTGGCTTTAGGTGGCATCTTTTTAGTTAAGCATTCACTGGACGCAGGCTGGTTATCGCCCGCTTTACGTATCGCGTCCGGTATGGCTTTTGGTTTGGCTTTAATTATTGGCAGTGAATGGCTGCATAAACGCAGTCAGGGTCATGCGCTGAACAACTATGCACCAGCTGCCTTGTCCAGCGGCGGTTTTATCAGCCTTTATGCAGCAGTGCTGGTCGCTCTCGAGTGGTATCAGATGCTTAGTCCTGCTGTTGCTTTTCCGCTATTGGCAGTGATTGCTTTAACGGCGTCCTGGCTGTCCTTACGACAAGGGCCGCTATTGGCGTTGATAGGTATTGTTGGCGCTTATGCAGTGCCAGTGCTGGTATCAACAGACTCAGGCAATATACCAGTTTTGCTGGCTTATATTTCGCTGGTGACTGCATCGTCCGTGCTGGTGGAGCAAAAAGTAAAAAGAGCATGGCTCTGGTGGTTGCCGATGTCGGCTCATCTTGTATGGCTCTTTACCCCTTTGATGGTCGCCACTTCAGAGCAGTTATGGTCCTTCTGGCTGGTACTTTGTGGCAGCTTTGTGTTGCTGGTCTGGTTACCCCGCATCGGCTTTAAAGCACAGTATCTGCAATTCAGCCCCCAACCAATGCGCCAGTGGTGGCCACTCAAGCGTGAACTGACGCTGGCACTGGGTTTGCTGTTGTTGGCATGTTTCGCTCTTATCGATATTCCGGGTTATTTAGGCTTTAGCGGCATGCTGGTGTTTATTTTGCTGCTGCAGTGCTGTGCCGCCACGGACAGTAAATCAGAACTACTGCTTTGGCTTAGTTTTATACCCGCCTTATGCTGGCTGTTGCTGCAACCTTTGGCTTTCTCCTCAGACCCTTATGCGTTCAGCAGCACCAGCTTAAACCAACATCTGCTGCTGGTGGCTGTATTTACATTGCCACTGATCAGTGCGGCATTAAAGTGGCCAGAACGTTTGCAATGGAGCAGCGCTTTGGCTGCCCTGCCTGTGTTGTTCCTGGGGGTTAGTCACTCTCAGGCAAACCTTGAAGTGCAGCAACAGATGCAACTGCTCTGGACTGCATTGGCCTTAGTGCTGGTTGCAGTTCAAAGTGCGATGACACTAAAAAACAGCCACAAAGCAGCTGCTTTTATTCAGGTGGCAGGAGCCAATTTTGCTCTGACCTTATGTTTCACTTTATGGCTGGCCGATGCCGCCTTAACTTTAGCTATAGCGGCTCAACTGGTACTGCTGACTCTATTGGGCATCAAACTCAGGATGCCGGTGCCACACTGGTTGATAAAGCTGATTGTTGCTGCAGTTTTAATTCGCCTGACCACAGCACCTCTGATGGGGCATTATGAGAATGAGCTTTTACTGGGATTACACTGGTCTTTTGTAGTCTACCCCGCCGCCTTAATCTGTTTTGCACTGAGCTGGTATTTGTGGTTTGCAACAGCACTGCGAAGTTATCTGGAGGGCGCTTTATTACATTTAGTTGCCGTATTTGTCACTGTGCAAACCCAGTACTGGCTCAATGATGCAGTGGTTGATTTTAGCTATATAAACTTTAGCACTCTGAGCATTCAGGCCTTTAACTGGCTGCTGCTGGCCTGGGTATATCAGTGGCGCAGCGCTCAGGCAGGTGGCACAGCCTTGCTGTATCGTATTGCAGCGTCCACTTTAGTGGTTCTGGTAGCGCTGGCACATTTTAAACTGAGTGTGATGGAAAACCCGTTCTGGTACACACAGTCTTTAGGTGCTGTACCAGTACTGAACCTGTTGCTGTTGGTATGGGGTTTACCTGCCTTGATATGCTGGGCTTTTAGCAGCTTGCCATTAAACATCCGCCTGAAAAAACTGGCCTTATACGCAGCTTTGGCTACCGGCACTTTATACCTGATTGGCGCTATAAGGCATTTCTGGCAGGACGGGCAAATTCTGCTGAGTTTACCTACCTCTGTAGCCGAGCAATACAGCTATTCGCTGGTGTTTTTAGTAATTGCCATAGCCACTGTGTTACTGGCGCAATGGCAAAATAAAACCCAAGCCCGTAAAGCAGGTTTTGTGTTGTTAAGCGCTGTGGTGCTGAAAGTTTTTGTAGTGGATTTAAACGATTTAACAGGGGTACTCAGAGCCTTGTCTTTTATAGGTTTAGGTTTAAGCCTGGTGTTGCTTGGCTGGCTGTTTCAGCGCTTGCAACGACCTGTGCTGACAAAAACAACTCACTAACAGGTCACTGGCCTCTTTCATCTGCATGTCATAAACAAGGGTCATGCTGTGGCGCAATTCTCCTTGCAGCACAGCATGACCATTAAAGATCGCAGTGAATACAGATAACAAACTTCATCACTCCATTGTGCAACTCAGTCCACAACTGCAAAGTTACCTGCGATCCAGAGTGCACAGACCTCAAGACAGAGCCGATCTATACCAACAAACCATCATGGCGCTGCTGAGTCATGCAAGTCCTGATCACCTACGAAATCCTCTGGCTTATGCTATCACTGTGGCACGGCATCTGGTTTTTCATCACTCTAAACCTGACCACACAAAAACTGAATTCGCCGATGAATGCAACGAATTGGAATGCACAGATCCGGCCTCAGATCCTGAAGCTCAGAGTGTTCTGCAGCAACAGATACAGCATATAGAGCAGGTGTTGCTGCTGTTGCCTCCGCTACGCCGTGAAGTTTTTATCCGCTGCCGCTTGCATCATCAGCCCAGAGCACAAATAGCTCTGGAGCTGAAAATGACCGAAGCAGCGCTGAAAAAACATATCAGCCGCGCTGTGGCCCAACTGGCACACTGCAGGCAATTATTCTGAAATAACACAGTTGGCCTGAGTTAATTGTGGATGACAGCGCCACAGGCTTTGATCCGGAAATTGCACCGCTTTGCCATCCGGGCTTTGTTGGGGTGCCTGTGGGTAAAAATCAGTGGAAATAATCTGAGCTGCGCTTTGTAATGCGGTATCACGTCTTACGGTGGAATAAACTGTAGGATGAAATTCATCACTGCGAGTGCGAACTATATAACCCTGCTTGACCAATTGCCCTATAGCTTCAAACTGCTGCTCTGGCTGATTTTGCAGCAGCATAGCGGCTTCAGCACTGGCAGGTGGATAATTACCAAACATCACCCTTCCGGCTAAAGAAGGATGTTGCTTACGGTACAATTCCAGTTGTTCTGGCTGCCCATCAAACAAGAAGACAAAACGCCCCCGGGAAGACGCCAAGCTTGGCCAGCCTTTAGTCAGCACGCTTTGCTGCAGGCTAAGGCCTGGCTTTCGGACAAAATCCGGTGTTAATAGCTTATCTTCCGGCAAAACGGCACGTATTTCCTGATCCAGCAGAGCATAATCCTCAGTCGTCAGAATTCGTGGCTTAATGCCCCCTGCCACGCCGCTTTCTTTTACATTCAGCAGGATCACCACAGGCAAATGATTTTTGTGCTGTAAAGACCACTGAAGTAATTGACGCAGACAATCCTGAAATAATGGGCAATGGGAGGCAAAATCCAGGTCCGGAATATGAAACGCCTTAAAGCCAGGTTGCTGTAATTTTGCTTTGTGTTCTGCCGACAACAAAGATTTACCTAACCATTGCTCTGCTGCAGGTTTGAGATACATACCACCTTCAGGGTCAGCCACTACATCCAGCTCCAGATGACGTAAACCCAGCTCCAGTTGCTGCTGCAACGGCAAATGCTGATACTGCAACGACGAGGTATCCTGACCTTGCTGCTGCATGTAGTGACTGACTCCATCAGGTAAAGCCTGTTTATAACTGTTGTGTGAACCAATCCACTGTATTTGATTTAACTTCAGTGGCTCAGCCGTTGCAGTGCTGCAGAACCAGAACAGCGCTATGAACAAAATTCTGAAACTCATGTGTTACCCCTTTTTGATAGTGAATACAGTGATAGAGTCACGACCGGGTTAAAAGGGGACAATCAAAACAAAAAATTTAAAAAATACAGTCGGCCTTGTTGATCTGAACAACATGCCATTAGCTTTCTAACAGCGCTTCCTGCTCTAAAAAGCAGCCTTTTTGCTGTAGTGCATCCAGCAAGCCGTAGAAATGGTGTTTTTCAGCCAACTCTATCGCTTTGGCTAACTGATTCGGATGCTTGGGTTTGTTGTTAAATAACGTCTGCCAGGGGCTGAAATCAGCAGGAGTGACAAAAATTAGTTTGTCACCCAGCCGCTGTTTTAATAGATCAAACAGCTCTAAAGCTGCGGCATCAAAATCAAAGGCGCAATAAATCTGTTGGTACTGCTGATAAAAGGGCATCAGCAAAGCACTACTGGCTTTGCTGCCAGAAGCAAAACCAATATCAGTGTTGTGCAAGGAAAAATCCAGCGCCAGCATCTGACCACAGACCGGCACTAGTTGTGGATAACGGAAAAAACATTCTTCATTTTCAATCAGCAGCAAACTACTTTTCGCCTGATAGCTCTGGAATTTGTCGGTGCCGTCCAGCACCACCACTTCAGGTTGCCGGTTCTGACACCCCTCGTGATACACCAGTTGATAACCAAAAGAGGTATTAACCCGATGCGAATCACCAATCTGAGCCGCTTCTTTGCGTGATGCAGGCTGCAGCGCCTGTTGTTCAAGCTGACGAAACAATGCTTCAGAGACAATACTGACTTGCCAACGGCCTGAGCCCAATTGCCGTACTTTAAATAGCTCTGATTTTTTTTGATAAAACAGTGGAGGCAACAACTCCAGCATACGACCGTAATGCACAGGCTTACCCTGACGGATTTGCTGCAGATACTTTTTTAACATTGATGGCTCCCACTATAGCTTTGGCTTGCTTCTGATTGCAGTGAACCGCAAAGCAGACGGCTTGGCAAGTGTCGCGAAAGCTTTATCAACTTGTCATAAAAATGCCACGGGACAGCCGGATAATAAGCCCCAGTTAAGTGCGAACCCTGTCAATGTGTTGCTTTAACTCCCTGGATTGTCCTGGATTTTTATGAGGGAAACCCTTGTGGTTCTCCCTCTTTTTTTTACTTTTTCATCCGCTCTATCTTCTGCTGCGTATAAGAATTTCTCGCCTTTCATTGAGATTTTTTTATGCAACTGATCCACATCTTAGGTTATGCAGGCTTAGTGCCTTTTATCGGCCTGACGTTTTTACAACTATGGCCTCAGCTTATAACTTTTACTTTGCCTTTTACTGCATTCCAAAGTTACAGCCAGATCATCCTGGCCTTTATGGCTGGAGCACTCTGGCCTGTGTTTTATCAGCAATCCGGACCATCTCTGCCTGTGTGGGTGGTCAGCATAGCTCTGGTTGGCTGGTTTAGCAGCTTGCTTTTGCCACAGCACCAGCTTCTGGTGCTTGCAGCTGCTTTTATCGCAGTCCGGCTGATTGAACTCTGGCAAGGCAGCCTGTTAAATTACAACCCCGCTTATCATAGATTAAGAAATCAGCTGACGACTGTGGTTGTGTTTTGTCATGTGTTGTTTTGGTGGTCTGTTTAACAGACCAATTCAAAACCTTCATCCAGCCACCCCGTCACTCCGCCTATCATCTTTTTGACTGGTCTTTGCAACTGAGCCAGTTTGAGTGCAGCTTTGTCTGCTCCATTACAATGGGGTCCGGCACAATAGACAACAAACAAAGTATCGGCCGGATAAAGCGCCAGACTTTCAGCTGAAATCCGGCTATGTGGCAACAACACAGCTGCAGGCAAATGGCCTTGCCGATAAGCGGCCTCTCCCCGAACATCCAGCAACACAAAATCCTGCCTTTTATTGCTGATGGCATGGTGCAAGTCCCAGCAATCGGTTTCAAACTGCAACAAAGCGCTAAAGTGGGCAACCGCCTGATCGGATCCCGCAGCCGCTGGCCTGGATACCATAGATGACATAAAGCTGACTCCTGTTTACATGCCCTGTATACGAGCGTTGATGAACGTCAGCAGTACTCTACTTCACTGAAAGCACCCACACCATTGGCTGAAAAGACACAATAAGATAGTATTAAGCCAATCTCAGCCATCAGCTAAAAACCGGACAGCCATTATGCATAAAGTTGCTATTTTATTAGGCCCTGCCGTGGCTAGTTTTGAGTTGGGTTGTGCTTCAGAGTTGTTTGCCCTGAGCCGGCCTGAATACCCGAACTGGTATCAGACCGATATCATCAGTTTTCATAAGGGGCCTTTAATGGCAACTGGCGGTCTGCAATTGCTGGTACCGCAGGTGCAGGATTTAACAGCCTACGATACGATTTTAATCCCCAACTGGTCTGTATCGCAGCCTGAACCTCCTGCTCTGTTACGCAGTCAGTTAGTGGCCGCTTATCAGCGTGGTGTCCGGCTGATTTCATTCTGCTCAGGTGCATTTTTGCTGGCAGAGCTTGGCTTACTTAAAGGCAAAGCCGCAACGACTCATTGGCGATATGCCGATGAGTTTCAGCGCCGTTACCCTGACAGCAGGTATCAACAGAATGTGCTCTATTGTTTTGATGGCCAGATAGGTTGCTCGGCGGGCAGTGCAGCAGCTCTGGATTTAGGTCTGGCGGTAATACGGCGGGATTTTGGCTTTGAAATCGCCAATCAGGTGGCGAAAAGAGCGGTCATTTCCGCTCACCGTGAAGGTGGACAAGCTCAGTTTGTCGCACAGCCGTTACAGAAAAAAACCAATTTACTCAGCACCACTATGGACTGGGCTTTATTACATCTGGATCAACCTTTAGCTATTGAACAACTGGCCAATAAAGCAGGTATGTCCAGACGCAGTTTTGATCGGCATTTTAAAGCTAGTACAGGCTTAAGCCCGCTGCAGTGGTTAGTGCAGCAGCGTTTGCAACTGGTACAGCATTATCTGGAACAAGGTCAGCATTCGATAGAACAAATTAGTGATCTGACAGGTTTTGGTTCAGCATTGAACTTGCGCCAGCAATTTCAAAAGCAATTGGGGATAAGCCCCCGTCAATATCAACGTCAATTCAGTTGCAGTCAGCTTTAACCCTATAAGCTGGCGGCAAACTTCATCTGACAAGAGGTGAAAAACGGCCAGCTTTTGCCGCACCTCGTGCCATGATCCGGGTTTTTTCTGCATTTTGAAGCACAACAACTCTGGCACCAAATTTGCTCCTGTTTATGTAAGAGGTCAGGTCCATGACCACAGCATAAAGCTCAGGAGATCCGTATGTTCAGTATTTCTGGTGCAACACAGTCGCTTGGACTGGATAGTCAGCTATTGAAATCCCCCTCTTTTGGCAAAGACAGAGTCTTTATTGAAGACCCTTATGCCGACAAAGTCAGCTTGTCTGATGGACAACAAGAACCTGCTTTGACTTACAGCCATCTGGCAAAAAACAACAGCAGCTCTTTGTCTGAAGAACCCAGCAAACAAAATGAAGAAGATGACCAGCTACCAGATACAAGTCGGCTTGCCAACATGATGCAACAAGTGCTGGACGCCAAAATGGGTATCGACCGGAAAAAACTGGAAGAAATAGAAAAGAAAATTGAAGCTCTTTTAAATAAAGAAGGCGAACTGACGGACGCTGAAAAAGCTCAGCTGGACATACTGCAAAAACAAAAAGAACAACTGATCAAAGAAAGTGCAAAAAAACTGACTGAAGAAGCAAGTTAATTCAAAGATGGATTGAACTGCCGGCTTTGTTTTTGCAGCTGTGCAACCCGGCCAGAATCCTGCCATTTTTGCAGCAACTGACTCACCTCTTGTTGTAACTTCTGATCCGTAAAGCCAATTTTATGCTCAGCTTTTGGAAACAAATCGAAACTTTTCACCTTAGTAGCAGATAACCCTTTTTCGGCCCAGCGCCGATAAAACGTCACTTTATCCGGCACCAGCAACGCGAAACAATTTAGTTTCAAAATGAAGGGTATTGCCTTGTTTTTGCGGTGCAGCATTTTGACTCAGACCTACCCTCAACTCTGTTTGCCCTGAGTTTGCCTGGCAAGGCAAAGAACACAAAAGCACCACTAACCAGCCACTGATAGTGTTCATTATTCCGCCTCTGATCAGAAATTGTGCCCCAAAGATAAGTAGTAGCGATACGCCTTGCCATTCAGGTCGTCTTCCGCCCGGCCATATCCCAGATAGACAGGACCAAAAGGACTATCCCAGCCAGCAAAAACACTGCTGGCCCAAATCCAGTCGGTTTCATTGGCAAGACGTTCAAGCTGGATCATATTGCCATGCACCAGACCTTTTTCCAGTGAAGCACCCAGATAAAAAGGCGAATTAATGATACTGAATCTGTTTTCACTCATTTTGTACAGGTACACCAGACTGCCAAACTTCACCTCACTGCCAAACAAATAGTTTTTTGGATATCCGGACAGATTTAATAAGCCCCCCAGTGAAAATTGTTCCACTGCCACATCAGGGTCGCCGGGCGTATACTCTTCATGACGCCAGCGGGTTCGCAAAATATGGCGCTCAAAAAAGCTGCGGGCAGCCAAAACTTCAACAGCATGACTACGACTTCGATACGTCTGGCCCAAAGCTGTATCATCTAACCACTGCCAGTTGGCACTAATGCGAAAACCTCTGCTTGGAAAAGCCGGGTTATCCAGTCGATCCCAGACAAAATCCAGCACAGGCCCTTCACGCTGATACCCTAGCTTGTTAAAACCCAACTCGTCCACCCCGGACACCGGAATACGAAAGTAGCCATCTTTGTCAGTCCAGCCAGAACTGAGTCTGGCATGATCAGACAAATTCCAGCCCGCTTTGGCCGTCAATGTCGTTTCTTTATTGGATAAGTCGCCTAAGGATAACCCTTCAGTATCTTCCAAAGCTAAAATAGTGGTATCGCGCATGAACTGAACGCTGACAAAAGTCGCAGGTGTAAAGACAGGCCAATACAACTCAGAACTAACCAGCTTATCTGTACCCAGCGCCAGTTCATTGTGCCACTCTGCACCCAGCTCAGAAATGTTAGTGTAGGTGTAAGAGGCCGCCAGTTGGTAATATCTGTTATTGCGGAAATCATCTTCCATAGTAAAACGGAAATTCAGATAACCAGGCCCCCAGTCTTTTTCTACGGCCCGAACTTTTAAAGTGGTATCTTCACCTTGTGAATTTTGCTCCAGTTGCAAAGACACCCGCTCCAGCGTATCAACGCCATACACCTGCCTCAAACCTTCTTTGAGTTTTTTACTGTTGTAATTTTGGCCTTCTTTTAATGCCAGCCTGTGCAATATGACCTGATCAGATAACAAGCTTTGATTATCCAGCTCAATACGATCCACCCGAATGCTGGTCGCTTGTTTTGCTCTGTGAGCTGCCAGCCAGTCCGGAAAATGCTCTGGATAGGAAAAACTGGCTAATGCAGCGGCTTGCTGTTGTGCACTGACACGACCCGCGTCGATGGAGGCAGGCAACTGATCAAAATCCAGAGTGCCAATTTTTGCCACGTCAGGATTGAGCAGCAAATCCTCTGGCCCTAACAAAGCTATCTGTTGGTCGACCACCTGACGCACTAAAAAATTGGTTAACTGATCAGTCACGGCAAAAGCTGAATCCAGCTGTTCTTTACTCAGCAAGGGCGCATCAATAGCGACAGCTATCACTCTGTCTGCGCCTAAATCTTTAGCAATGCTGACAGGTAAGTTATTCGCCACGCCACCATCCACCAGCACCCGGCCGTTAAGCTCCATAGGCCGTACCACTCCTGGGATCGACATAGAAGCCTGCACAGCCTGCAATAAGCTGCCCTGACTCATCACCACAGTTTCTCTGTTGGTTAAATCTGCAGCCACGGCACGAAAAGGGATAGGCAACTGGTCAAAATGACTATGATTTAACTGAGCCCCATAGGCCTCCAGAATCAGTTCAGCCATAGCCTGACCTAACAACACGCCTTTAGGAATTTTTACGCCTGAACTGTCTAATCCAAGGCCCAGCCGGATAGGATAATGGTCTTGTTGCTGCTTGCGTCGCACCGGCATTTCATCACGATGCACTTTATCGCGAAAACCTGTACTCCACTCCAAATGATCGAGGATAGACTGGATTTCATCCGGACTATGACCTGTCGCATACAGGCCACCAATAAAGGCTCCTATGCTGGTGCCTACGATCAGATCTATAGGTATGCCTTGTTGTTCCAGTTGCCGGATCACGCCAAGATGAGCGCCGCCACGGGCACCACCGCCTCCCAGAACTAAAGCGATACAAGGCCGGTTTTTTACTCTGGCACAAGGCTCCTGCCCTGTGGCTTCAGACTCTGCGGCAAACACAAATTCACTGAAAAGCAGTGCAACAAACCACAGTCCCCATTTTGCCTTCATTCACAGCTCCTCTGTTTAACTCTTCCGTTACTAACAATAGTATTAAATACGAAGTTGAAAAGTCAGGTTTTTTTCTGGTTTTGGCGCTTTAGAGTTGAGTCCTTTCTGAGTTGTTGCTAAGGTTTCATCACGGCAGCATTGGCGTTCACTATTGAGAGCATTAGTGTTGTAGTTGCCGATATCCTGACTCTCAAATTTTCCTTTATTATCTACTATGACAGCATTCACTATTTGCTGCCACAACGAGGTCAAATGTTCGATTCATTGCGTAGTCGCCTGGTGGTATCGCTTGTTAGTCTGTTAACCATTCTGGCTTTAGCCAGTGGTTTAGCCACCTTAAATGCGATGAAAAAAGACAGTGAACAGCAAGCCCAACAAGTATTAAGGGTTGCAGCTAATGTATTTATACAGGCGCTGGAAAACAGAGCCAGCCAGCTCACGAATTCTGTCAGTATTCTGGCCAGCGACTTTGGATTTCGCCGTGCTGTAGCAACTGCTGAGCAAGAAACTATTTTATCTGTACTTGAGAATCATGGCAGCAGAGTCAATGCCGATCTGGTGCTGCTGCTATCTCCTGCGGGGGACTTACTTACCAGCACCAGCACAGATTTAACAAACGCAGATGTAAAACCGGTATTTTTACAGAGCAAAGGCAATCAGTCCGGCACTGTCAACGATATTCTGGTATTGGCAGGCAGTTCCTACCAATTGGTGCTTGTCCCGGTCAGAGCACCGCAAACCATAGCTTGGGTTGGCATGGGTTTTAGTTTAAACAAAGAATTGGCCGAGCAAATTAAAGGTATCACAGATCTGGATATCAGCTTTACGACCAACAGTGACAGAGGCAATCAAACCTTGCATTCCACTCTGTCACCCACGACACAACAAAGCTTGTTACCTTTATTGCCTAATCTGGCGGACACAAAGCAACAACCTTTCAGCAGCAACGAAGACCAATTTTTATCTTTGGCTTTAGCCTTGGATCAACAGCAATTGCTCTGGGCTGTATTGCATTATCCAAGTGCCCGCTGGCAAGAAAGTTACCAGCAAATTCGTCAGCAACTGCTGGTCATTTTTGGTTTGAGTTTAACCCTGGCACTGCTGTTGGCTTTTGTGATAGCCCGCAGTATTACTCAGCCTTTACGATTATTATCCGACTTTGCCAGCCAGATAGGTCAAGGTCTGACGACAAAGGATTTACCTGCAGCCAAAGGTGAAATAGGTTTGCTGGGAAATACCTTACAAAAGATGCAACTGGATATCCGCAGCCGGGAAGCGGAGCTGCTGTATCAGGCTGAACATGATTCCCTGACAGGTTTAAAAAACCGCGGCGCAGCCGAGCGTAAGCTGGCCGAACTGCTGCCCACCGAGGAGGTGGGTTTATTGCTGCTGAATATAAAAAATTTCCGCCATATTAATGATGCTTTAGGTTTCGCCAATGGTGATTCCTTATTGCAGCAAATGGCGCAACGCCTGAATCAACTCAATCCCACGCCGTTGCTGGTTGCCCGTTTAGGTGGAGATGAGTTTTTATTGCTGTACAACCAGCATCTTTCTGCCTCGCAATTAGAACAGTTAAGGCTGCAATTGCATTCAGGGTATTTATTGGCTGATTCGCCTCTGAGCTTACAGGTGTCACTTGGCGCTTACAATATTGCCCCCGGCAGCGTACATGCCAACGATGCCATTCGACGGCTGGATATTGCGTTAAGCCATGCCAAACAACAGCCTGGAATGGTCGCTTTTTATCAGCAAGGTCAGGATGAAAGCCATCAGCGCGAATTGACCATCTTGCGCGACTTACCCGCAGCCTTGCAGCAAAACCAGCTCTTTGTGGTGTATCAGCCCAAAGTGGAGCTGGGCCAAAGAAAGTGCAGTTCTGCCGAAGCATTAATCCGCTGGGTTCACCCTGAGCTGGGTTTTGTGCCACCGGATGAATTTATTAAACTCGCTGAACACTCAGGCAATATAGCTCTGGTGACAGAATGGATGCTCAACACTGTGGTTGCTCAATTAGCCCTTTGGTATCAACAGGGGAAACGTATTACTGTGGCCGTTAACCTGTCGGCCCATGACTTAACCAACCCACAGTTACCTGCGGACATTGCCGCCCTTTTGCAACACTATCAACTACCCTCGTCAGTGTTAGCACTCGAAGTGACAGAAGGTGCAGTGATGCAGGATCCAAAACAAGTGATCCAGATTTTAACCCAACTACGTGATATGGGTATCGAGCTGGCGATTGATGACTTTGGTACAGGCCAGTCGTCCTTAGCCTATTTAAAGCAGTTGCCGGTGCATGAAGTAAAAATCGACCGGGCTTTTATTAAAGACATTGAACACAATCAGGATGATGCTTTAATTGTCAGCGCCACCACGCAACTGGCTCATAGCTTAGGTTTAAAAGTAACAGCTGAAGGTTTGGAGAACAGAGCAGGACTTGCAAAGCTGCAGCAATATCAGTGTGATACGGTGCAGGGCTATTTTTTCTCTAAACCTTTAACTTCAGAAGTTTTCAGCGAATGGCTTCAACAGTTTGCTGAACAGAATTCTCAATGGTTTGAACAAGAAGTAACTGAATGAAAAAAATCTTAGTGGTGCTGTGTTTAGCAGTAGCCAGCAGCAACCTGATGGCAGGCTCCAAAGTTATAGCCACCGGAGGGGCGACAAACATTGAAGGCAATTCAGGCGGAGGCATAGTGCCATGGGCCACTATCAACGGCTACAGCAGCAGTGACGAGTGGTCAGTCAACACCTTTGCCGCCCGGGTGGGTGTGGATGATTTTACGCTGGATAGTTATGGTGTGGGTGCCAGTTTCAACAACCAGTGGGAACTGTCTTTTGCCCGACAAAAGCTCGGTCTCGACACTATAGGCGGTGAGCTGCGTCAGGACGTTCTGGGCATCAAATACAAAGTGGCAGGTGAGTTATTGTATACGGCTATGCCACAGATCAGTCTGGGTGTGCAATTTAAGAAAAACCGCGACTTTGCTTTACCTGCGGCTGTAGGCGCTGGTGATGATTCTGGCTATGAGTTTTATATTGCCGCCACTAAAGTGTTTTTTGATGCCATAGCGGGCCGCAACCTGTTACTCAATACCACTGTGCGTTCAACAGAGGCACATCAAACTGGTTTGTTAGGTTTTGGCGGCCAGAAGGTGACTCGTAAACTGATGTTTGAAAGCTCAGCTGTGCTGCTGCTGAATTACAATCTGGCTGTTGGCGCTGAATTTAAGCAAAAACCCAATCAACTGGGTTTTGCTGACGAGCAACACTGGCGGGATTTATTTGCTGCCTGGTTTATTAATAAAAATGCATCTGTGGTTTTGGGTTATGTCGACTTAGGTGACATAGCGGGCCTCACTGAACAAACCGGCTTTTATCTATCAGTGGAGGGCACATGGTGAAATACCTGCTGCTAATAGCGACCTTAGTCTTAACCGCCTGCCAGCAAAAACCAGAAACTACTTTGTACCAACGTTTAGGTGCAGAAGCAGGCGTTGAAAAAATTGTCGATGGCGTTTTGTATGGCATTGAGCACGATCAAAGCATAGTGCATCATTTTGCAGACACCGATATCCCCAGATTTCGACGTTTGTTGATAGAGCAGTTTTGCGAACTCTCGGGAGGCCCCTGCAAATACACAGGCGTTTCTATGCAGGAAAGCCACACAGGGTTTCAGATCACTCAGGCGCACTTTGATGCACTGGTCAATCATTTAATTGCAGCTATGCAGCAACAACAGGTTCCTGTTGCAGCACAAAATGAATTTCTGGCGATGTTAGCGCCTATGTATGAAGATGTGGTGTATCGCTGATCATGACTAAAGTCGTTTTTCTTGATGCAGCCACTATGGCTGAAACCGATTTGAGTCCGCTCCGGTTAGCTGATGTCAGTTTAACCCTCTATCCCCAAACCAGCGCTGAGCAATTGCTTGTTCATGCCGGTGGAGCGCAGGTCGTCATCAGTAATAAGGTTCCGCTGGATGCGAAAGCTATAGCGGCTTTACCTGAACTGCGCTGTATTCTGGTTGCAGCTACAGGTGTGAATATGGTCGATTTAGTTGCAGCCAAGGCAGCAGGCATAGTGGTTTGTAATGCTCAGGGGTATGCCGGTACTGCAGTGCCCCAGCAGGTCTTTGCCTTGTTGTTGCAACTGACCAACCATATTCAGTCTTATCATCAGGCGGTGCAACAAGGGGCCTGGAGTCAGAGTTCGCAGTTTTGTCTGCACCTGCAACCTATAGAAGAACTGGCGGATAAAACCATGACTTTGGTGGGGTACGGTGATTTAGGTCAGGCCACAGCTCGTCTGGCAGCAGCTTTTGGTATGAAAGTACTGCTAGCTGAACGACCTGATGCCACAGAAATTCGCCCAGGCCGAACAACCTTTGAAAGCGCAGTGCGCCAGGCCGATGTGTTGTCTTTACATTGCCCGCTCACTGCGACCACCGAAAAACTGATCAACGCCAAAACCTTAAGCTGGATGAAACCCACTACATTGCTGATTAACACCTCACGAGGTGGATTGATTGATGAACCGGCGCTGGCGGACGCTTTAATAAATGGCCGCCTGGCCGGAGCAGCTTTGGATGTATTAAGCATTGAGCCACCACCTGTCAGCCACCCACTGCTTAGCCAGCAGATTCCTAATCTGATTGTGACCCCTCATGTCGCCTGGGCCAGTCGTCAGGCGATGCAACGTCTGGTGGGGCAACTGTCGGAAAACCTGCAAGCCTTTATTCGTCAGCAACCTGTTCGTCAGGTGTAAGACGAATAAAGTGATGTTGCGAGTCCAAATCCAGAATAAAATCTGCACACTGCGGTAGCTGTCGCCAACTCTGTTGCGTCAAACGCTGGAAGTACAACATAAAGCCTTCAAGTTGTGCAGGGCTTTTTCCTAAACCCTGCTGTTGCAGAGCTTGTTCCTGCCAGGATCGCCAGCGACAAACCGCCTGCCAGTCCGGCGCATTCAGCCAAACCAGCTGGTCCAACTCTTGCCAGACAAGTTGATAATCGCCATTCAGTTGGTGGTTAACCTGACGCCGCCATACCGCATTAGAGTCCTGCTGTTGTTCCAGTGCATTGATAGGCTGCAGCAGTTCATGATCCGGCTGTGGTTTCAGCCCAACACACCAGCCTTCAACAATCAACAATCGTGCATCTGTTACTGGCGCTGCTGCTGCAGCTTTGTCCTGCCCTTTATCATAACGACGCCAGTGCTGAGCTTCGCCCGCTTTGAAATTTTGTAACTGGGACAACAGCAGTGCTATATCGTGGCTGCCAGGAACTCCGCGCTCAGCAAAAAGTGGATGCCAGAGCCTGGCTCGTTTTAGCCTTAGGTCAGGTTCAAGATAATAATCATCTAAAGACACCACATCAGTCTGAACACCTAATCCTGACCATAACTTTTGTAAAGCTGCTGCCAGACTGCTTTTTCCACTGCCCTGAGCACCACTGATGCCTATAATCAAAGGCTGTGACGGTTGAAGCTGACTTAATCTGCTAAGTTGTTTATTTATAAAGTCTGGCTTCATCAGTTGAGCTTTCAGGCTATAAAAAAGCCACTGTTTCAGCCATAAATTGCTAACATTTTCAGTCACTAAGCACCTCGTCGTTTTGGTCTGGCTGTCTGATTTTCTTTCAGTTACACTGCGTTGTCTATTTTTTGGAGTACTTCCGCATGCGCTTTGCTTTCTGCTTTTTTTTGCTGCTGTTTACTGCTGGCACCTATGCGACGGATTTAACTCAATTATTAGAGCAAACCAAGGCCAATCCGCAGAGCCAACTCGATGCACAGCAAACTCAAGCTGCACGGACTGCAACTGACTATTTTCTGTTGGCCTATAGCCATTATGTGCTTAAAAACAAAGAGGCTGCGCTGGAGTTCAGCAATAAAGCTCTGACGTTAGAACCCGACACCGAGCTTGCAGCTCGTATTCTATTAATGCAGGCTTTAACTTATGGTGTGTTTTACCGCGACACTGCGCTTGCGGTTGAAAAGCTAAAACTGGCACAGGCTATTTTGCCAGAGGAAAACAGCCCGGTGCTGCTGGCACTGCGAATGGACATTCTGGAAAGTTTTTCGCAAGCCTACAATCAGCAAGGAAACACGGAGCTCGCGATGAAAGCCGCTGCACAAAGTCTGGCCCTGGCGACTCAGGCTGCGGACAAACAGCGTCAATTGGATTCAATGATCATGTTGGGCCGCCTGCATTTACAAAACAATCATTTGACCAAAGCCTATCAGCATTTTAAATCAGCTTTACCGCTTGCTATTGAATTGGCAGATCAACAAGCCATTGCCTCGATCAATATGCGTCTGGGTATGGCCTATCAGAAGCTTGGACAACACGAGCTGGCATTGCAGCATTTTGAAGAGGCTGGCAGGCTTTATCAGCAGTTAGATAGCCAGAGCAGTCAGGTCAATGCGCTGATTAATATTGGCGACAGCCAACTGGTGCTTAAACAAATCGACAAAGCGAAAGCCACTTACAACAATGCTCTGAACTTAGCTTTGGATAGCCAGGATCCCCATATGCTGATCTCAGCTTATGTCAGTTTGTCAGAATTGGCACTGGAGCAAAACGATCTGGATCAATCCGAGCAGTTGCTGATCAAAGCCCATCAACTGGCCAGCCAGGTATCGGCCCAGTCCATCAAATCTGAGACCGCATTATTTCTTGTTAATGTGTTTATCAAAAAACAAAATTACAGTGCAGCAACACAATTACTGGCCGAAGCTGCACCACAACCGGATAAGCTGGCCGGCTATCTTAAGCATAAACATTTAGCCTTAAGTGCGGAACTGGCAGCTCTGGAACAACAATGGCAACAAGCCTATCAGTTGGAAAAGTCTGCCAATCAGTTGGAGATCGCTCAGCTCAATGACGACAGCAAACTACAGCTGGATAGCCTGCAAAGCAGCCTTGAATTGCAGATGCAGCAAGAAAAACAACAGCAGGTGCATCAAGCGCAGCAACAACAACTCCGGCAATGGTTGCTGATTAGTTTGGCTCTGCTGGCAATTACCTTTTTTGGCTTGCTTTTGGTGTTGAATAAGCAGAAAAAAACTAGTTCAGGCACCTTGGTGCAGCAACCGCAGTGGCGAAGTTTTACCGAATTAATGCTGCATCATCACAAAGCTAAAACTCAGGGACAACTGCTGGTGGTCATTCCGGCGCAAACGAATGCCCTGCTGAGCAAAGGCATACAACAAGTCAGCTCAGATTTCGTTCAGTTCAGAACACTGTTAGACCAGGCATTATTTTGGGTTGAGCAGGATCAGGAGTTCTGGTTGTATTGCGCTTCAGAGCAGAAAGCTCACGAATTGCAACATCAGTTGCTCCAAAGCTTAGCCTCAGATTATCAGGCTCATTCAGCGGTTTTACCTTTGCACTCGCTGCTGTCTGAACGCATTTGTGAGCAGGACTTAGATGCATTGCGTGAGCTGGTCTGGTACAGCCTGTTTTTGGCGCAACAGCAAGGGCTGCAAGGAGCTATAGAATTCCACTATCAGTGCAATCAGAGCCGCCCTTGCGCCTGGCAAGCTGAGAACCTGAGGCAGGATTTATTTAATGCCATCAGCCTGGGCTTATTGGAAGTGCAGGCGAATGGCATTTCATTGACTGATAAACTACAGCAACAATTGGCTCAGATTTGAATCTGCATTAAATTCGTTGGCAGTTCAAACTCCATAGCGGTTTTACGAAAGGGACAAATAAACTTCAGCTTCACCGCTTGTAGCATCAAGCCTTGTTCGTTTTTATTACCCGAACCATAGGCAGGGTCGCCCATCACAGGGTGTCCAGCCAAGGCAAAATGACGGCGGATCTGGTGCTTACGTCCGGTGATCAGCTTCACCCTAATGGTGCTGCTGCGGCGCTCTTCTGAATAAGACTCCAGTTCAAATTCTGTGCTACAGGCTTTGTCGTCCAGCGGTGTAGTCAAAACGCCTTTTGCCAGCAATTCTTCGGACAGCTGACCTTTGACTTCAATCCGGTATTCTTTGTCGATTTTATGCTGCTGCATCATCAGACTAAAAGCAGCTGCGGCTTGTTTAGTATGGGCTATTAACACCAGACCACTGGCTTCCCGGTCCAACCTATGCAGTAAAAATACCTGACGCTTGCCTTGCCAGTGCAGCTCTGCAAAACGTAACAAAGCCAGATGATCACCCCACTCATTACCTTGAGACAACATACCGGCAGGCTTAAACCAGACGCTATAACCACGAGCTTCGTGGATAAGAACTGCGGGCTCACAACTGCGCTGCAGTAATTGCTCGTCGTAATTCAGTTCCAGACTGTCACCAGGTAATAGATCCGCTTGAGCACGGCGTAACCTTTTATTTTGTTTACCACGCCGCCATAACACCGCACCTTTATTCATGGCATCTTTCAGCCGACCTTTACTCAGTTGTGGTGCAGCAGCAACCAAAGCGTCAATAGCTTGTTGTGCCTCTGTGATCTGGAGCTTTTTTGTCAGTTTCAAAATATGTGTTCACTTAAAAAGAGTTCAGCCAGTATTCATGGCCATTGGCCTGTAATGATACCAAAGCTTAGGAGGCTCTGTGTATGCGTAAATTTTGGTTGGTCAGTTTATTTGTTGTAACACCTTTTCTTACTCTGGCCGCGCCTGCAGAAGTCGCATCCACCAAAGAGTCATTTGCGTTGCCGTCTGAGTTGGCTGCGACAGCCAAACCTAAAGCAACACTGCGCAGCAGCGGCGCTTTAATTCAAAGTGTCGAAAACAATGTCTGGTTTGATACCATAGATATTTCATTTGATTCAGATATAAATAATAACGGCTTTTATCATAGCCTCTATGTTCGTTTTGACGCCGACACCAACTATACCTCGGTGCCAGTCTATGCCCATTTTGCGTTAAAACGTGCCGGCGCTCCTGAGGTCATCATCCATACCAGCTCTGTATTTACCTTATACGGTACCAGTGCAGATGATTGGTTTGCGATAGAAAGTGAGCTGCTGCATAGCCTGCCGCCAGCCTATTACGATTTGGTGATCCGGATTTATGATGCCGATTACAATGACTTGTTAGCCGAAATTTCAGGATTCGACGAACCTGCTTTATCAAGACTTCCACTGGAAGATTATTCTTATGACAGACCGCAGGTTGTGATTATTGAAGAAGACAGCGGCAGTTTTGGCTGGTTGAGTATAGTGGCATTGTTTGCAGTTGCTGTTGCACGCAGAAAATTTAAAGTGGTTTAACTGCCTGCAGAGAAATCAAAGCTATAGTGCAGAAGTGTTAAAGCCCCGCAGCAAAGCGGGGCTTTTTTTAAATCCTTTACAAATTGGCCTCAGCAAAAGATGCCAACCTGCTTCGCACCACACCATTAAGATTAACGGTCGTGCTGCCTTCAAAGTTTTTAAAACGCTCCACTATATAAGTTAAACCCGAGGTCACTGCCGTCAGGTAATTGCTGTCGATTTGCGACAGGTTGCCGGAACAAATCAGTTTGGTACCTTCACCACAGCGGGTGATGATAGTTTTTAGCTGCGCTGCGCTTAAGTTCTGACATTCATCCAACAGTACTATCGCGTTCTGGATGCTTCGACCACGCATAAAGTTCACAGACTTAAACTGGATGTTGGCTTTGTCCATAATGTATTGCACGCTGGCATGAGGGTGTTCATCCGTTTTATGCAGCACTTCCAATGAATCGGTAATAGCTGCCAGCCAAGGTGCCATTTTCTCTTCTTCGGTGCCAGGTAAAAAGCCAATAGACTCAGCAATTTCCGGCGTGTTGCGGGTGACTATTACTTTGTCGTACAGGCCTTTTTCAATCACCAACTCCAGCGCGGCAGCCAAAGCAATCAGAGTTTTACCACAACCTGCAGGCCCGGTCAGGATCACTAAATCCATATCAGGGTCCAGCAAGGCATTCAGTGCCATCGCCTGATAAATGTTTTTCGGGTGAATACCCCAGGCATGTTTGTGCATCAGGCGCTCAAAACCCAAATCGAGAATTTTGATTTCCTGTTCATTGATTTCCAGCACCCGGCCAGCAAAAGTTTCAGCTTCGTCAATCAGGTACTCATTCAGGTAGGCATTAGGCAGTACGGAGCGAGGTACAAAATGATAGGTGTCTCGACCTTCGTTATGGGTGCGGCAATCTTTGACCACAGACCAGAAATCGCCGGAAAACTTGTAATAGCCCTTGTATAAAAACCGCACATCATCAATCAATTGGTCAGTACGGTAATCTTCAACCAGTTTCAGCCCTGCCCCTTTAGCTTTCAGGCGCATATTAATATCTTTGGTGACCAGTATCACTTTGGTCGGCGCTTTTTCCCGCTGTAAAAATAAAGCGGTATTAATAATCAGATGGTCATTTTCACCGCCGGGCAAGCCGGGGATTTGGTCGCTGATATGATGGTCGTTGATGATAAACAAATGACCGGCATTTTTTTCTTCAAGATGGCAGGGTAAAGCAACCCCCAACAGCATCTCTTCAGGTGAAGCGTCTTTTAAAACATCTTCCAGCGCCCGAATAGCAATACGGGCCTCTCGGCTGACGTCTTTGTGTTTGTCTTTGATATGGTCCAGTTCTTCGAGCACAGTCATCGGGATGACAACGTCGTGTTCCTGAAAGTTTAAGAAGGCGAAAGGTTCATGCAGCAGAATGTTGGTGTCCAGAACGTATATTTTTTTATCTTTAGCTCTTCTTCGCGCCATAAGCAGCTCCTTAGCGACAATAAAAACCATGAAAGTTCATGGCAAAAATACAACAATCCTTACTTCAACTCTGACTGGCTCCCTGATGCTTTGGTTCAGTGGGAAGGAAGATGTCAGTGCTTTTATTCATTTGATCTAAGCTTAGAGCAAAAATGCACTGCCTGTATGACCAATAGATGACGATTTTTAATCTATGGAAAAAAAATACGTCATGACAGCTGATGCGGTCTCAGGCTTTTCGCTGTACCATGGCGCGCCATTTTCTGCAGTGAGGACAAGATGATAAAATTTGCTTTGGGTCAACGTTGGATCAGCGACAGTGAGTCGGATTTAGGTTTAGGTACTGTGATTGGGCAGGAAGGCAGGATGCTGACTTTGTTGTTCCCCGCCAGTGGTGAAAACCGCCTGTACTCCATTTTGGAAGCACCGCTGACCCGTGTACAGTTTAACCCGGGCGATACAGTCAAAAGTGCCGAAGGTTTCTCAGTGCTCATCAGTGAAGTAGAAAGTAAAAACGACTGTTTTATTTATCATGGCACCCGCACCGACACAGATGAGACTGTCGCACTGCGTGAATTATTTCTCGACCATTTTATTAGCTTCAGTCAACCACAGGACCGCTTATTCGCTGGTCAGGTCGATCGTTTTGAAACCTTCCCTCTGCGTTACCAAAGCTGGCAGCATTTACATCAGCAGCAACAAAGCCCGTTGCAAGGTTTAGTCGGCGGCAGAATGAGTTTGATCCCGCATCAACTTTACATCGCCGAAGAAGTAGCAAAACGCCATGCGCCGCGTGTATTACTGGCGGACGAAGTAGGTTTGGGTAAAACCATTGAAGCGGGTTTAGTGATCCATCAGCAGGTGCTGGCGGGTTTAGCCAAACGTGTGCTGGTGATCGTACCTGAGTCACTGCAACATCAGTGGCTGGTGGAAATGCTGCGCCGTTTTAACCTTAAATTTTCTATTTTTGATGATGAACGTTGTATTGAATCCTCATTGGATGGTGGCAACCCCTTTGAAACTGAACAGTTAATATTAACCAGCCTGGAATTTCTGGTTAAAAAGCGCAGCCATCACCAAAAAGCTGTCGAAGCCGACTGGGATTTATTGGTGGTAGATGAGGCTCACCATTTGCACTGGAGCGAGGAAGCAGCCAGCACTGAATACCAACGTATTGAAGAACTGGCAGAAGGCACAGCAGGTTTAATATTACTGACCGCCACTCCTGATCAACTGGGTCATCAGAGTCATTTTGCCCGCTTGCGTTTATTAGACCCAAACCGTTTCCATGACTATCAGGCGTTTATTGCAGAAGAACAAAGCTACAAACAGATTGCCGATTTGGCGGCCGCTGTGCTGGAGCAAACGCCATTAAGCCAGGCTTCCGCCCAAGAGCTAAGCCAATTGTTAGCTGAAAGCGACATCAAAGCCGCTTTAGCCACTTTGCAAGATGCGAACAGCAGCGATGATGAAATTAATCAGGTAAAACAGCAGTTACTGAGCCAATTACTGGACCGTCATGGCACAGGCCGGATTTTATTCCGCAATAGCCGCAGCGCTATTTCAGGCTTTCCACAACGTCAGCCCAAAGCTGTTGCCCTGCACCTACCTGAACAATATCAAAATGCGTTAAAAGTGCAGCAAGCCTTTAATAAGCAACAAAGCCTTGAGCAAAAAGCCAAAGCCAGTTTATTTCCTGAGCGGGTGTTTCAGGAGTTTGAAGGCAAAGCCAGCAGTTGGTGGCAGTTTGACCCAAGGGTTGACCACCTGATTGCTTTACTGAAACAACATAAACGCAGCAAATTTTTATTGATCTGTGCTCACGCTGATACAGCTATCGCACTGGAAGAGGCAGTTCGGGTTCGTGAAGGTATCCGCGCATCGGTATTCCATGAAGGTATGACTATTGTCGAACGGGATATGGCAGCCGCTTATTTTGCTCAGGAAGATAACAGCGCTCAAATGCTGATTTGTTCAGAAATTGGTAGTGAAGGCCGTAACTTTCAGTTTGCTCATCATCTGGTGTTATTTGATTTACCACTGAACCCGGATTTGCTTGAGCAACGAATAGGTCGTCTGGACCGTATAGGTCAGACGCAGGATATTCAAATCCATATCCCTTATTTTGCTAACCATCCTCAGCAGGTACTACTGGACTGGTATCAGCAGGGTTTACAGGCGTTCAGTCAAACCTGCCAAACCGGGCGTTCCGTATTTGAACAAGTGTCTACTGAGCTGTTTGAGCTGCTTTCTGCCAACACAGTAGATCATGATGCTGTACAGGCGCTTATCGCAAAAAGTGCAGAACTGAACCTGCAACTGAAACAAAAGCTGGAGCAAGGCCGCGATAAACTGCTTGAAATCAATAGTTCAGGTCGAGGTAGGGCCCGTGAACTGGCTGATGCTATCGCCACTTTGGATGATGAAACCCGTCTGCCGATGTTTATGTTACGGGCATGGGATGTTCTGGGTGTGAATCAGGACGACCGCGGCGAAAACAGTATGGTGCTGACTATGTCGGAACACTTGCACAGCCACTACCCTATGCTGGACGACGATGGTGTCAGCGTTACCTTTGACCGGGCCACCGCTTTGGCACAGGAAGATATTCAGTTTTTAAGCTGGGATCACCCTATGGTTCAAGGCACTTTAGATATCTTAACCAATGAGCAAATGGGCAACAGTTCTGTGGCCTTGTTGCCGAATAAAGCTCTGCCTGCCGGTACTTATTTTGTTGAATTTATTTTTATCGTTGAAGCCAGCGCGCCCAAAGAGCTGCAACTGGGTCGTTATTTGCCTGTCACTCCAGTGCGTTTGTTATTGGAAAAGAATGGGAAAAATCTGGCTGCAAATGTTGGCTTTGAGCAGTTTAATAAGCAATTAAAGCCTGTAGGCCGACAACCTGCAGCCAAGATGGTAAAAGCCTTACAAAGCTTTATTCACCCGCTGATAGGTAAAGCGCAGGAATTGGCCACAGCGCGTTTAATTGAAGTTCAGCAGCAAGCCCAGCAGTTGATGCAACAACAGCTGAATGCTCAGATTGAACGCTTGCAGGCCCTGCAGAAATTGAACCCGTCCGTGCGACCGGAAGAAATTGTACATTTACAAAAACAGCAACAAGAATTAACAGATTACATCAGTAAAGCTCGGTTAAAATTTGATGCGTTGCGGGTAGTAGTTGTCAGTCATGACTAAAAGTGAATACAATGTTACTTGAGTACAAGCCGCCAAAAGAACCTTATCTGGATATTGTGTACCAGGATCAGGATATTGTGGTACTGAATAAACCCAGTGGTCTACTGACAGTGCCGGGAAAAGCGCCTGAACACAAAGACAGTTTGGATTACAGGGTGCGCTTGGTCTGGCCTTTGGCTCGTATAGTACACCGACTGGATATGGCGACTTCAGGTTTGGTTGTAATGGCAATGCATGCTCAAAGTCAGCGCGATCTTAATAAACAGTTTGAGTTGCGTCAGACCAAAAAGCGTTATTTTGCTTTGCTGGAAGGCAGGGTGTCTGTCGATTCAGGTGCTGTTGACTTGCCTTTGATTTGTGACTGGCCTAACCGACCAAAACAAATGGTGCATTTTGGATCTGGTAAGCCTTCTTTAACGTATTTTAAAGTGTTGGAGCGAACTCCACACCAAACGAAAGTAGAACTTACTCCCATTACAGGGCGTTCTCACCAGTTAAGAGTACATATGTTATGGTTAGGACATCCGATACTTGGGGATAAGTTTTATGGAACTGAGCAAGGAAAAAGTTCAGTGACTCGACTTCAATTACATGCTGGCTCTTTGACATTAAAACACCCAACCTCAGGAACTGAGCTATATTTTGACGTTGAGTGCCCGTTTTAATCAGAGGAACAGCAGTAATTGATGGCTTTGTTAACCTAAGGTTCAGTTATTTAAGGTAAACTTAGCACAACGGTAAGAAGTCAGATGGACATCTGACTTAAATTCGTAATAACGAGCAGCTAGATTTGACTAAATATTTTACTCAAATAGAATAGCAGCCGCAATTTACCTCTTAGGAGATATGGATGAAACTAAGTACTAGCGCAATTGCCATTATGGCAACATTACTTTCGACAGCTGCTTTAGCAGATAGTTCAAAACCTTTAGTTAGCGACCGTGCTTTCGGTTCTGTGTTTGGTGAATACTACATGCCAGACGGTGACAAAACCCAAACTTCAGAATGGGCTTACGCAGACAAAGGCTGGGGCTACGGTGTTGAATTAGGTTACAACCTGGACGAGACCTGGGCTTTACGTCTGGAATTCGCTAAACAACGTTTAGAGCAATTAATCACCGACGATAAAATCGATGGCGAGCGCATAGGTTTGGATGTGTTGTACTCCATTCCAGGTTCAGGCATGTACCTGTTAGGTGGTTTAAAACGCCTTGACATCGAAACAGTTGATAATGCTTCTGCAATCAACATCGGTGTGGGTTACCGTCAGTACTTAAATGATCGCGTATCTCTGTTCGGCGAAATGAACCGTTTCCAGGGTATCAGTGACAGTTTTGCAGACGCCAACATTAAATTAGGTATGTCAGTGCTGTTTGGTGATGCTCCTGTTGTAGCAGAACCTACTCCAGCTCCAGAGCCAGTAGCTCCTGTTGTTGTAGTTGCAGACAGCGACAACGACGGTGTTCCTGATTCAAGCGATCTGTGCCCAGGCACTCCATCTACTGATAAAGTAGATGCAACTGGCTGTTCAATCTTCACTGAAAAAGAAGTGAACTTCACATTAAAAGCTCAGTTTGACAACGATTCAGCTGTTATCAAACCAGAATACAATTCAGAAATCGCTGACTTAGCGGCTTTCTTAAAACGTTTCCCTGGTACTGATGTTGAAATCGGTGGTCACGCCTCTAACGTTGGTGGCGCTGCATACAACCTGAAATTATCTGAGCGTCGTGCTGATGCTGTAGCTAAAGTATTGTTAAACGAACACGGCATCAGTGCTAATCGTGTAACAGTAAAAGGTTACGGTGTGTCACGTCCGAAAGTTGAAGGTAATACTAAAGCTGCACATGCTGCTAACCGCCGCATTGAAGCTGTTGTAACTGCAACTATCAAAGAAAAAGTAGAGCGTTAATCTCTGCTACTAAAAAAACCGCCGCAAGGCGGTTTTTTTGTTTGTATCTATTCATCACCAGGCTAACTCACTCTGTTTGGTAAAGTTTCGCCAGTGGCTGCCGATATCCTACTCAAGTTCAGCTTTTCAGAGCACCATCGGATGTCGTCGAAAATTTTTGCCTTGCTGCTGTTTAGCGCACACATTCAGGTTGCTGCCGCCGCCTCTATGGAGGAATGGCATAAAGCCGATCTGACCTGGCAGCTACCTGCAGATGAAATCACAGAATTGTTGGCTGGAGATACAAGCTTTCTGGCGTTAAAAAGGGCTGCTTTTACTGCAAAAGTAAAAGGCACTATGTTATTTATTCCAGATTGGTCCCAGCATGCCTCAAGCCCGAAAAATCTGAATTTATTGCGAAAAGAGTTTAATGACTATGGTTGGGATACGCTAGCAATTGCAGTGCCTGACGCGCCTTTACAGGATGATGAGCAAGCCTTAGAAAACTACAAAGACCAGTTACAACAACGCATTGAAGTAGCTATGCAAAGTGCTATGGCGGAAAACAATACTGTAATTATTGTGGCTCAAGGCAGCAGTGCAGCTTTAATAAGCCAGCTGTATGCAGACAAAAAACTGCAGGAACCGCAATCGTTGATTTTATTGGAGGCTTACTTACCTGCAGCAGAGCAACAACGTAGCCTGCCTCTGGCGATAGCAAAACAACAGGTTCCCACTCTGGACTTGATACAACAACAAGGTAACCAGCAAGTGGCCGCTCAATGGCAGTTACGCAAACAACTGGCCAGGCAACAACAAAAATTACTTTATCGTCAGAGGGAAATCAGTGGGCTTAGTGCGCAAGCTGAAACTCAACAGCAGGTATTTAAAGAAATTTATGGCTGGTTAAGCTATCAGGGCTATTAAAATTAACTTTTCCCCTACTAAAAACCTATTACACTATGCGACATTCATGTTCCTGCCATTCGTCAGCGGAGAAGTCAGACTATGTCACCTTTGGTTCAAACGGTCTTGTTGCTGACCGCCAGTAATATTTTTATGACCTTCGCCTGGTATGGTCATCTCAAACATTTTAAAAGCTCGGCTCTGTATATAGCTATTGCAGTTTCATGGGGTATAGCATTGTTTGAATATATGCTGATGGTGCCTGCCAATCGGATAGGTCACCAGGTCCTCAGCCTGGCTCAGCTGAAAATTCTGCAGGAAGTGATCACCTTAAGTATTTTTATTCCATTCGCTGTTTTCTATATGAGGGAGCCTTTTAAATGGAATTATGTTTATGCAGGCTTGTGCTTGCTGGGCGCAGTCTATTTTATGTTTTTCCGCGATTAAGTCCGTTGCTTACGAATTAACTCGTAAGCGGCCTGAATATCCTGAGTTTTTTGTTTGGCAACATCCATAAGCTCAGGTGGCAAACCTTGTGACATCAGCTTGTCAGGATGATGTTGCGCCATCAGCTTTTTGTAAGCCTTTTTTAGCTGTGCTTCAGAACTGTCTGCGCTGATGCCTAAAATCTTGTAGGCATCTGTCAAACGATGTCCTGTGTCAACAGCTCCGCCGCCATTGCTTTTAGCAAAACGTGCTTCAGCTTCGTAACGACTCAACATCTGCTCCAGTTGAGTACCACTGATCCCCAGCGCAGAAGCAACCTGTGTCAGTATTCTCTGCTCCGCGCTGCTTAGATGTAAATCAACATAAGCAGTACTGATTTGAATTTCCAAAAACATCAGCAACAAATCAGGCCTGGATCTGTACGCAGATTTAAATTCAGCCAACTGTTCTAACAGAGCGAAGTCCGCCTGTTTACCATGGCGAAAAGCCGCCTGAGCTTCTTGTTTCTGCGCTGCTGTTAAACCTAATTGGTCCATAAAAACAGTTGCTTGCTGAATATGGGACTTAGTGACTACCCCATTAGATTTAGCTATATGGCCCATTACTGCAAAAGTGTTGTAACGGAAAATTCCCTGAGCTTCAGACGTATCGCGGGAAAAACCATTAAAACCGCCACGACTGGCGAATGCTCCGCCATAGGATTTATCGAACCAGTGCCCAATCAATAAACCAAGAAATAAACCAGGGATCTTCAGCAGAGCCATGCCAAATAAGGCACCAAGAATTTTACCCCACATGTTCAGACTCCAGTTGCGCCGACAATTCATTCAGTCGTTGCACAGTACCAATGTCGTGCCATACCCCCTGATAAAGCTCTGCCGTCACTTGATGTTGCGCCATAGCCCGGCGTAAATAAGGTGCTAATTTTTGCTTGCCCTCAGGCACAGCACTGAAAAACTCAGGGCGGTAAACAGCAATGCCACTAAAGGTAAAACACTGCTCTGCTTCAGCCAAAGCCAAACCTGTTGCACTGATACCGAAATCGCCATTGGGGTGCTGCAAAGGATTAGGTACCAATACCAGATGAGCCAAACTATCAGGAGCCAACTTATCCATTAATTGCTGATAAGGATAATCGCTGAATACATCGCCATTGATCACCATAAAAGGCGCATCACCCAGCAAGGGCAGCGCCTTTTTTATACCTCCGGCCGTTTCAAGTCCTTCGGCACCTTCATCCGAATAGCGGATCTTCACCCCGAACTGCTGACCAGTGCCTAAATGCTGTGGCAACAAATGACCCAGCCAGGCATGGTTAATCACTATATCCTGCACTGCGGCGTCACGGAGCGCTTCCAGATGGTAGTGGATCAATGCTTTGCCAGCCACAGCTAACAGTGGTTTTGGTAACAGATCAGTTAAAGGTCGCATCCGTTCACCACGACCTGCAGCCAGTATCATTGCTTTCATCTCAGGCCATAGCCTCCAGTGCAGGTTTGACTTTATTTTTCAGCCACAGATCCAGCTCCTGCAACTGTGGGTACAACTGCGTGACCTCAAGCACATACTCAAAGACACGAGGTAAATCAGCCAAATAACCCGATTTTCCATCACGATGGTACAAGCGGCAGAAAATACCGCAGACTTTAATATGCCGCTGCAATCCCATCCAATCAAACCAAAGCTGGTACTGCTCAGCACTAACCTCTAGAGGCAACTCAGCCTTTGCTTTGAGGTTGCTGTAAAACTCATGGCTTAATGATTGAACCAGCTCAGCTGGCCACTTGACGTAACAATCCTTCAGTAAGGACACGGCATCATAGGTTACAGGGCCAGTCACCACATCCTGAAAATCAATCACAGCCAGACAACCGTCCGGCTGCAACATCAAATTTCGGGCATGATAGTCACGATGCATACCTGCCTGAGGTTGCTGTAGTGCTGATTCTGCAAGCAACAGAAAATGCCGCTGCAACATGCTTTGTTCTTGTTCAGTCAAGCTAAGTTGCAAGTGCTGCAGCACAAACCAATCAATAAAGATCTGCATTTCACGCAATAAAAAAGCCTGATCAAATACTGGCAAAGGTCCTGCGCTTGTCGCGCTGATAGTCCGGATCTGAGTTAGTTGTGCCAATGCCTGACGATAAAAAGTAGCAGCAGTGTCATGTGTCAGTCTGGATAACAATAAGGTGTCGCCCAAATCACCCAGCAGTAATAAGCCTTGCTCAATATCCTGTGCAATAATCCGGGGAACCTTTAAACCTGCCTGCGCAAATGCCTGCTGGGTCGCAACAAAACGACCACAATCCTCTGTTGGTGTTGGTGCATCCATCAGAATGTAGCTGGTTTGAGCGACGGAAAAGCGAAAATAGCGCCTGAAGCTGGCATCCCCGGTAATAGGATCAAGGTGAATAACTTCACCAGGAAAACACGCCGTCAAAAAACTTTGAATTAACTGCATTCGAGCTGGCACTTCATCCCCCGTCATCTGGTCAAAGCCAGCACTATAACGGATTAGCAGGATCCGGAAAATTGATTTATTATAGCTGACCCGGTGTTCTGGTCCTTTTCACCTGTTTCACATAGTGTACTAAGTAGGTTGCATGACTCATTCTTTGATCTATCGCCTTATTATCATGGCGCTTGGTATTCCTTATCTTGCCCATGCAGAAGAGCAAACACCTCAACCTATCCAGCAATGTTATGGTGCTGTGGATATCCCGGCAAAGTTGAGTCAGCTGTCAGCAAAAGATAACAGATTACAAATATTGTCTGACCGCATCCGAATGATGCAAGATCAAACGGCATTATTTGATGGCAATATAGAAATCATCTACCGCGACACTATGCTAAATGCCGCAAATGCCCAGGTCAGCCAAAAAAGCCAGACCTTGCTTGCCAGCGGCGGCATTGAATACTTCAGTCCGGATTTAAAAGTTAGCAGCAGTCATTTCACGGCTCATCTCAAAGAAGACAGAGCCATATTAGGTGAAGCGGACTATAAGTTGATTAGTCAGTCTGGCCGCGGTTATGCCAAAGAGATGAGTGCTGATAAAAAGCAAATTAATTTATCCGAAGCCAGTTTTACGACCTGTCCAGACAACGACAATAGTTGGGCCCTGCATGCAGATAAAATTAATATTAACGCCGATGATGGCTGGGGTGAAGCCTGGCATTCGGTTATTAAAATTCAGGATGTGCCTGTATTTTATCTGCCTTACATGACCTTCCCTGTCAGTGATAAGCGCAAAAGTGGCTTATTGTTTCCCAAAATTGGCAGCTCACAGAAATTAGGGGTGGATCTTGAAACACCTTACTACCTGAATCTGGCCGATAACTATGATGCCACTATCAGCCCGCGCTTTATGAGTAAACGAGGTGCTCAGTTGAACACCGAATTCCGTTATCTGACGGAAGATCATCGTGGCCAGTTGCAACTGGAAATCTTACCTGACGACAACGACAAGCCCGCAGGTTTTGGCAGTCGCTATTTAACTCATTTCAGCCATAGTGGCGATTTATCAGACCGGTGGCGCGCCAGTGTCGACTTTACTGATGTCAGCGACGACGCTTACTTGTCTGAACTCGGATCGGATTACAATAACCAAAGTGACACTCAACTTTACCGGCAAGCCAGCCTGAATTATTTCGGGGATTACCTGAATTCAGAAATCCGTCTGCAAGGCTTTGAGATCCTCGGAAATTACTCGCCTTCTTATGCTGCTTTGCCACAAATTGATCTCAGCTCTGCCGCACCAACGGATTTAGCTGCTGGTTTTGAATTTAACTGGCACAGCCAATACGCTCATTTTCGCAATGACAGCGCCCTGATCACCAGCGCCGACCGTTTACATCTTGAACCCAGCATTCGATGGCCTTTAATCACACCAGCCGTCGAGTTAGTCGCAGAAACCAGCTTGCTGCATACCCGTTACCAACAAAATACCGATCAAGACAGTTTATTCGTTCAAAAAGACACCAACAGAACAGTGCCCAAAGTCCAGATCAACGCCAAACTGAATATGGAAAGAGAGTTGAGCTGGGAAAATGCCGATTCATTACAAACTTTTGAACCACAAATACAATACCTGTATATTCCCTATCGCGACCAGTCGATGATTGGCCTGTATGACACAGCGCCTTTGCAAGACGATTATTATGGTTTATTCCGTGAAAACAGATATTCGGGTCTTGACCGAATTGCCGATACCAACCAATTCACTCTGGGCTGGACAACTCGTCTTTATGACTCACAGGATACCGAATTATTCCGCTTTAGCCTTGGTCAGATTATATTCCTGAATGATCCGCAGCCCATAGACAACATAGTGCCCGACGCCAAACAACCTGCCGATTCAGTGCTGGCATCCGAGCTTTTGTGGAATTGGAGCAAAGGCTGGTACTTAAATACCGCATTGCAGTATGATTCAAGCAATGAGCGTATGGTGAAAAGCAACGTGACTTTGGATTACATAGCAGATGATAAAAGTCTGTTTCAGTTGAACCACCGCTACAGTCGTGAGGTCTCAGACTACGAAATTGCACAAATAGGCTTTTTAGGCACCACACCTATTGATGATAAATGGAAACTGATTGCCAGTTATTATCGTGACATCAACAAGCATCATATGATAGAAGCTAACCTCGGTTTGCAATATGAATCCTGTTGCTGGGCAATTCGTGTGGTAGCTAAGCGCCAAATCAATACCAACCTTGAATTGGCACTGAATGATTTGTCCCAACCTCCGACTTTTGATAACGGTATAGCCGTACAGTTTGTATTAAAAGGTTTTGGTGAGGGTGCTGGCTTCTCTGTCAGCGACATGTTATCGAATGGAATTTTTGGTTATAGACGCCCATATTTACTAAATAATTAATGTAGGAACCTATGAAGTTACAACTTTTGATTGCCAGCTCTGTGGCCGTATTTCTGGCCTTCTCGAGCCAGGCGGCAGAACAGAAGATCGACGGTATTGCAGCTATAGTTAACAACGGTGTCGTCTTGGATACTGAAGTGACTGATATGGTCAATAAGGTAAAGCGTAATGCGCAAAGCCAGGGCCAGACCTTACCTTCTGATCGGGCTTTACGTACTCAGGCTCTGGAACGTTTAATCAGCAATAGTTTACAAATGCAAATGGCTACCCGTATGGGTCTGCAAATCACCGATCCACAATTGGATCAGGCGTTGGAAAACGTTGCTCGCGGCGAAAACCTGACGATGGAACAATTTCGGCAACGTATAGTGCAAGAAGAAGGGGACTATCAGCAATTTCGTGAACGCTTCCGTGAGGAAATCACCGCTGGTGAAGTGTTACGCGCTAATGTGCAACGTCGTATCTACATCAGCCCACAGGAAATAGACAGCCTGATGAAAGTGATGGAAGAACAAGGCGCCTCCAACGAGCAATACAATGTAGGTCATATTCTGATTTCAATACCAAATCAGGGCAGCACCGAAGAGATCAATGACGCAAAAGATCGCGCCGACAAAGTGATGAAATTGTTGCGTGAAGGCAGCGATTTCAAAAAGATTGCCATTGCGTCGTCATCTGACAGCACAGCACTGGATGGTGGTGATATGGGTTGGATGAATATTAACGAAATGCCAACCTTGTTCTCTGATGCTATTCGTGGCAAAAAGAAAACCGATGTGATTGGTCCGTTACGTTCAGGTGCCGGTTTTCATATTCTGACTATTTTTGATATTCGTGGTGCCAACGTCGCTGAAATGAATGAAGTTAAATCACGTCATGTACTGATTAAACCATCCATTATCATGAGTGAAGAAAAAGCCCGTGACACCTTGAAGCAGTTTGTTGTCGACTTTAAAGCTGGCAAAGCTGATTTTGCCGAATTTGCCAGTGCCAATTCTGAAGACCCGGGCTCTAAACTCAAAGGTGGTGATTTAGGTTGGGCAGATCCTGCTATGTATGTACCGGCCTTCCGCGATACCTTAAACAATATGCAATTACAGGAAGTTAGCGAACCTTTCCGTACTGAACATGGCTGGCACGTTGTACAGTTATTAGAGAAACGTGTTGTCGACATGACCGCAGAAAGAAAACAGGATCAAGTGTACCGTATGTTGTTCAATCGCCGATTCAACGAAGAGCAAGCCAACTTCCTGCGTGAGTTGCGTGATCAGGCCTTTATAGAAGTGCTGGCGGAAACTGAATGACATTAAGGATTGCAATCACCCCTGGTGAACCGGCTGGTATAGGCCCCGATCTGGTGGTGATGTTGGCGCAAAAAGACTGGCCAGTGCAGCTTGTAGTTTGTGCCAACGCCGAAGTGTTACAACAAAGAGCGGCAGTATTAAACCTGCCGCTTCAGCTTTTACCTTATGACCCGACTCAAGTTGCACAACCACAAAAGGCTGGTACTCTGACTTATGTCGACTTCCCTTTAGAAGCCGCTGTAGCTCCAGGCCAGCTCAATGAAGCGAATGGTCGTTATGTGGTAGAGACCTTAAAGTATGTGGGCGAAAAATCCATGTCTGACGAATTTGACGCCATAGTTACGGGTCCGGTCCATAAAGGCATTATCAATAAAGCAGGTATTCCGTTTAGCGGCCATACCGAATATTTTGCGCATCTATCGAATACGCCTTATGTAGTGATGATGCTGGCAACCGAAGGTCTGAGGGTTGCTCTAGCCACGACTCATATCCCTCTGGCTTATGTAGCCAAAGCCATCACCAAAGAACGCTTACACAAAGTGATCTCTGTGTTACATCATGATTTACAGCACAAATTCGCTATTGAATCCCCGGTAATTTACGTCTGTGGGTTAAATCCGCATGCTGGAGAAGACGGGCATCTGGGTCGTGAAGAAATAGATATCATCAGCCCCGCTTTAGAAGAATTACGTTCACAAGGCATGAATCTGGTGGGGCCTTTGCCGGCAGATACGCTGTTTCAGGCTAAATATCTGGACCATGCCGACGCCGTCTTAGCTATGTACCACGACCAAGGCTTGCCTGTTCTGAAGCATAAAGGCTTTGGACGTTCGGTGAATATCAGCCTTGGTTTACCTTTAATCAGAACCTCAGTCGACCATGGTACTGCGCTGGATTTAGCCGGCACAGGAAAAGCCGACCCTGGAAGTTTATTCCACGCCCTGGAACAAGCCATTTATTTAGCGCAAAGAGCCAAGTTATCACATGACAGATAAAGTACACCTGGGACACACAGCACGAAAACGTTTTGGTCAGAACTTCTTACACGACCCTGTCGTCATTGAACGTATTGTTAAAGCTATCAGCCCAAAACCAACAGATGTATTGGTTGAGATTGGCCCCGGTTTAGGAGCGATCACTGAGCCTGTGGCCGAAAAATCCGGGCATTTAACTGTGATTGAACTGGACAGAGATCTGGCCCAGCGTTTACAGGAGCATCCTGTGCTGGCAGATAAGCTGACTATCCATCAGGCTGATGCGATGAAATTTGATTTTCGCCAGTTAGTACAACCAGGCAAAAAGTTAAAAGTATTCGGTAATTTGCCTTACAACATCTCTACCCCACTGTTGTTTCATCTGTTCGACTATGCAGACGATATTGAAAATATGCATTTTATGCTGCAAAAAGAAGTGGTTGAGCGTATGACAGCAGGCCATGGCTCCAAAACCTATGGCCGTTTATCTGTCATGACCCAGTTTTTTTGTCATGCGATGCCAGTGGTAGAGGTGGGGCCTGGAGCTTTCAAACCAGCCCCTAAAGTGCATTCGGCCGTAGTTCGGCTTATCCCAAAACCAAGTTCAGAACGCCAGGATGTGCCTGTTGCAGTATTAAACAGGGTCTGCCTGGAAGCCTTTAACCAGCGCCGTAAAACCTTGCGTAACTGCTTTAGCAACTTTGCAACAGCGGAGCAAATTATCGAAATGGGAATAGATCCAACCTTGCGCCCTGAACAATTAAGCGTGGAGCAATTTATTGGCATCGCCCGTTGGCTGCATCAGCACGAGCAACAACAATTATGAGTCTGAGTTTTGAAATTCCTGTCTCAGTAGAGACATTTTATGTGGCAGCTCAATCTGACCCTGCACTAAACAGATATGTTTTTGCTTACACCATTACCATTAAAAACCATAGCACTGAAACAGTGCAGTTACTCAAACGCTATTGGCTTATCACTGATGCGAATGGCAAGGAAACTGAAGTGCATGGTGAGGGTGTGGTAGGTGAACAACCTCAACTGGCACCTGGCTCAAGTTACAGCTATACCAGTGGTGCAGTATTGGAAACCCCGGTAGGCACTATGCAAGGTCATTATGAAATGACCAGCCAAAGCCAATTATGTTTTAAAGCCGCCATTCCTTTGTTTCGTTTAGCTCTGCCCAATATTCTGAATTGATGTTATGTCTGGCTACGTGATCGGAGATGTTCAGGGCTGCTTTCAACAGTTGCAGTCGCTGTTAATTAAAATCCAGTTTGATCCACAGGTGGATGAATTGTGGTTTTGTGGCGATCTGGTTGCACGTGGTCCTGATTCATTAGCTACCTTACGTTTTGTCCGCTCTTTAGGAGATAAAGCTAAAGTAGTGTTGGGCAATCATGATTTACATTTTTTAGCCTGTGTTTATGGTTTAGCCGCAGTAGATCCACAGGACCAGTTGGATGAGTTACTTCATGCCCCTGATCTGCCGGAACTAATCCATTGGTTACAGCAACAACCTCTGATGTATTTTGAACCAGAGCGCGACCTGTTGCTGGTCCACGCAGGTTTAGCGCCGAACTGGGACTTACAGACAGCGTTGGATACAGCAGCGCAAGTCAGTCAGATACTAAGAGAATCCCCCGAAACTCTACTTGCAGTCATGTATGGCAATACCCCAGCTCTTTGGGCTGAGGCGAAAACTAATGAAGATCGTTGGCGTTTCGCTATTAACAGTTGCACCAGAATGCGTTTTTGTCTTTCAAATGGCGCACTTGAACTCAAAGAAAAGCGCCACCCGGAAAAAGTAAGTACGCTCGTCCCGTGGTATGACTTCTGGAAACACAAACCACACCCACAGATCTTCTTTGGTCATTGGGCGTCCTTGATGGGATATAGCCCTGTTGAGGGAATTAATGCGCTGGATACCGGTGCTGTTTGGGGAAATTCTTTAACAGCCTATTGTATTGAGACAGCACAGCGTTATAGTGTTTCTGACTAAAAATAACGCTATAATGCGACGTTGTTTCAAAATGTTCTATTTTGAATTGTTTATTGTGTGGTGACAGGGCCAATGACGCCCTTTTAGCCTGGATACTGGGAGTAAGGTTATGAAGTTAACGGTAGCACTTCGGATTATTGGTGGTTTTGGTGTTATTTCACTACTGCTGCTGGTGATCGGTATTACCTCGTACATGAGCTTGAATAGTATCAATGCCTCAACCACGCAAGTAAATGAAATATCTATCCCGGCACTTGAAAACAGTGCGGTGCTGCAAAGTGAATTTGTCAAAATGAGCAAAATCAGTTTGCAGGCTTTTTATGCCACTGAAGTAAAACAAGTAAAAGATTTAGAAACTCAATTCGGCGCAGAACAGGTTTTATACGATACCGCAGCTAAAGCATTACAAACTGTAGTTTCAGAAGAAGAAACACTGGCGAACTCCTTTAAAGAAGTTTCAGCCGCGTACACTGACTTTACCCCTATCAGTAAAAAGCTTTTCGCTGAATTAAGTAAAAGCCTGAGTTTACGAGATCAAATTGCCTCTCAGTTATCTGATGTTGAATTGAACTCCGATGATTCAGCCTCTTTACTGCTGGATTTCAGTGATATCAGAGACGTGACCCGCCGTTTTCCTGAAGCAAGCAAAGCAGGCACGGAACTCGAGACTGGTTTAAACACTCTGGTCAGCGTCGTAGTGGATTTAACCCGTACCACCTCAGCAACCACAGCAGATACTATTTCTAATGAAGTCACTTCACGTTTAGCAGGCGTTAACCAGCAAATGAACACCATTAGAACTGAAGCTGGTTCTGCTGTTGATATGGTCGCTGATTTAGAGGAAAAAATTACTGCGATCAATGAATTACTTGCTGGCGATGAAGGTATTCTGAGCTTAAAAGCACAAATGCTGGCAGCCTCAGCTGAAGCGCAAAAATTATTGACTCAGGCTGAAGGTCACAATAAAACAGCTCTAGATGGCTTAAACCGTCTGTTATCCAGAGCTCGTACTGTAGCAGGAGAAATTCAGGCAGAAGCCCAGTCTGATGTGTCTGGGGCTATTACTACCATCTTTCTGGTTGTACTGATTTCTATTGGTTTGGCCGTGGGTATTGCTATGGTAACAGTGCGCAGCATCACAGTGCCGTTGTCTAAAGTAAACGAAATTTTAGGTGTAGTGGCTTCAGGTGACTTAACCAAACGCCTGGATGATAAAGCTCAGGATGAATTTGGCGATCTGGCGCGTAACTGCAACCAGGTAATTACCAACTTACGTCAGTTGATCCAGGGTATTATTTCACGTTCTACGCAGCTTGCCGCAGCGTCAGAACAGACATCTGCCATTACAGTAGAAACCACTACAGCCATTCGCGAGCAGAAATCTCAGGTGACTCAGGCAGCGACAGCCACTACAGAGATGAGCAGCACCTCACAAGGTGTAATGCAAAGCTCAAATGATGCTTTGGCCGAAATTAAGAACGCAGATAGCGAAGCTGAACGGGTTAAGGTTATTTCTGAAAATAACAAGCAGACCATACTGCAGTTATCTAAAGAAGTGGATCAGGCTTCCACTGTGATCAATAAACTGCATAAAGACAGCGCTTCAATCGGCAGTATCCTTGATGTGATCCGTGGCATCGCAGAACAAACCAACTTGCTGGCATTAAACGCTGCTATCGAAGCAGCACGTGCTGGCGAGCAAGGTCGTGGTTTTGCGGTGGTAGCAGATGAAGTTCGCTCTCTGGCGAGCAAAACTCAAGCATCCACTCAGGAAATTCAGGCGATGATTCAGGTGCTGCAAACCGGTGCTCATGCTGCGGTAGAAGCCATGAACAAAGGTAAGAAGCAGGCTGAAAATTGTGTGACTCAGACTGAGGTGGCCGCTCAGGCGCTGGAATCTATCACTAACGCCGTGCATTTAGCGCACGATATGAGTGAACAGATCTCTCACGCTGCCAAAGAGCAGAATCAGGTGTCTAACGAAATCAGCCATTTGTTAGAATCTATTGTAACTATTGCCGAACAAACAGCTTCAGGCGCTGAGCAAACCTCTCAGTCCAGCCATGAAGTGGCTCGTTTAGCTGAAGAGTTACGCCAATCTGTAGACCAGTTCAAAGTCTGAACTGGTTACGATCACATGTAAAAAATCCGCCAGATGGCGGATTTTTTTATGCTTGTCGAGTAAGTGAATTACTCAGCGCCACCCGCTCGCTCTTTTAATACTGCCAACAAAGGAGAGGCTGCAAAGCCGTTGCCTTCAGCCCAGGCAATATCACCTGACGCCGCAACCTGAGCTGCTGGCAGCTGTTTCACAATAAACTCACCCACATCAGCTGCATTACTTTTTATCGCAAACCGAACTAAACTGTCACCGTTGCACGTCACACCATCATAGATGTTACGAAGACGCAGACGGTAGTCACTTAATACTTTCCGTAGTCTATTCTTATCGTCAGCCTTGACATAGTCACACATCGAAGCTGCTAACTGGTCGTCAGCATGCACCACCGGGGACACTAATACTGCACCTGCCACCACTACACCACAGAACACTGCTGGCAACAATTTCATACATTACTCCTGAAGCAGTCAAAAAACAGACAAATCCATAGTAACAACATGTGACAACAGGTGCAATGAAGACTTGTTCATTCTCTGTTCAGGGTGCGGAACTGATAAAAATAGGGGTTTTTAGGATCGGGAGTATGTTGTTCTAATGCAGACTGATTCCAGCTTGCTTCAGCCAGATAATCAGGGAAAAAGGCATCGCCTTCTACCGTCAAATCTATGTCAGTAATATAGAGAGTGTCAGCTAAAGGCAGCACCTGACGGTAAATCTCTGCACCGCCTATGACCATCACTTCAGCTTCGTGCTGGACTAAAGCCAGTGCTTGCTCAATGCTTTGCACCCAGTCTGCATCAGTACTGAGTGCTCCGCTCTGCCGACTAATAACAATATTACGTCGTCCGGGCAGGGCCTTACCTATAGATTGATAAGTTTTGCGACCCATAATCACCGGCTTGCCTAAAGTCACTTTTTTAAAGTGCTTCAGATCAGCCGGTAAATGCCAGGGCATCTGGTTGTCTTTGCCAATTACCCTGTTATTGGCCATAGCCGCTATCATTGCAATCCGCATTGTCACCTCAGCGCTTATAAATTACTTCGACGTCGTAATCGTCTTCATCGAAATCATCATCTTCATCGTCCAGGTCGTCCGCTACAGCCAATACGTCCTGATGATAATCATCCCATTTGAAGTTTACGGCGTCTTCAATCTGCTCTCTTGGCTTTTCAACAGGCAGCAATTCAATATAATTCAGGATGTCAGCAGCTAAACGTTCAGTGTTAGTGCGGCTGGCAGCTGCGATTCTATGCACCTCGCCTTCCCAGTTGATGGCTTTAGTGACACGCTCAATCACCTCTTCCAGCTCATCTTCTAACACTAAATCCAGTTTATTGAAGACTAACCAACGTGGTTTGTTGGCTAACTTGTCGCTGTATTTATCTAATTCTTTTAAAATAGTCACAGCATTTTCAGCCGGATCAGAACCATCGGCAGGCAGCACATCAACAACGTGCAATAATAAGCGGCAACGTTCTAAGTGTTTTAAGAATTGAATACCTAAACCAGCGCCTTCTGCAGCACCTTCAATCAGGCCTGGAATATCGGCAATCACAAAAGAGCGGTGACTTTCAACCCGCACTACGCCCAGGTTAGGAACCAGTGTAGTAAAAGGATAATCAGCTACTTTCGGCTTGGCAGAAGATACAGCACGGATTAGAGTCGACTTACCTGCATTCGGCAGGCCTAATAAGCCTACATCAGCTAATAATAGCAATTCTAAGCGGATATTACGTACTTCACCTGGCGTACCATTGGTTTTTTTACGTGGCGCTCTGTTGGTGCTACTAGTAAAACGGGCGTTACCCAAACCATGCCAGCCGCCTTTAGCAATCATCAGCTTCTGACCATTTTTGGTCAAATCGCCAATAACTTCTGCAGTGTCTATATCCACAGCACGCGTGCCTACCGGCACACGTAAAATCATGTCATCACCACGTTTACCGGTACAGTTGGTACTCATACCATTCTGACCACGTTCAGCCTGATGATACTTTTCAAACTGATAGTCCACCAAAGTATTCAGGTTGGTGTCTGCCATTAAATAAACATCGCCACCATCACCACCGTCACCACCATTTGGGCCACCTTTGGCGACAAACTTTTCGCGACGGAAACTGACAATACCGTTGCCGCCATCGCCGGCTTCAACCCGAATTTCTGCTTCATCTACGAATTTCATCTGGACTATCCTGATCTTAAAAAACTATGGGCTCATTATACTATCAATTCTGCCCTGGCATGAATGCCTGGCTAGGGTCTGATGAATTGAAAGCAACAAAACTGACATTCAGTATGCTGAACTATCAGGCTTTGATCGATTCTTAATAAAAAAGCCCCGCACTAGGCGGGGCTTTTCGAATCAATGCGTCGTTATTCGCTAACGATGCTTACGAACTTGCGATTGTGCTCGCCTTTCGTTTCGAATTGCACTTTACCGTCAGTTAAGGCGAATAATGTGTGGTCTTTACCGATACCAACATTACTACCAGCGTGGAACTTAGTACCACGTTGACGAACGATGATGTTGCCAGCTAACACTGACTCACCACCAAAACGTTTCACACCTAAGCGTTTCGCTTCTGAATCGCGACCGTTACGAGTGCTACCTACACCTTTTTTACTTGCCATGAGTAGTTACTCCTTCGATTACGCGCTGATGCCGGTAATTTTCACTTCTGTAAACCACTGGCGGTGACCAGCTTGTTTACGGTAGTGCTTACGACGACGGAATTTGACGATTTTAACTTTATCGCCACGGCCATGGTTGACCACTTCCGCTGTTACTTTACTGCCTTCAACTAAAGGAGTACCGATCTTGATGTCTTCGCCATTAGCGATCATCAGAGCTGAAAATTCAATAGTTGCGCCGGTTTCTAAGTCTAGTTTTTCTAGACGAAGGGTTTGCCCTTCCGTTACACGGTGCTGTTTACCACCACTTTGGAAAACCGCGTACATAGTTAACTCCGTACAAATCACGCCGACTTTTAAGGGCGTGTTAATTATAATCACAGGGCGCGAATTGTACGCAATTTCCCCTACCCTCGCAAGCAGAATTATTAAAAAGATCAGTGAGCAACAAAAAGGATCGGGTTTTGCTTTAGCTGATCAGCTGCAATGGTGTAGAATCAGCCACATTCTATACCTAAGCAGTTGTTTTACCAGATGACGCTCGAAGAGATCCGCCAGCTCAGTCTTAATGACATGACGGCCGTGAACCAACATATATTCTCTCAGCTTAGTTCTGAGGTGGCGCTGATTAATCAGCTTGGCATCTATATAGTCAATAGTGGCGGCAAACGCTTGCGCCCATTGTTAGCTGTACTAGCTGCGCGTGCGCTGGGTTATGAAGGCCAACAACACATTACTCTCGCCACTATAGTGGAATTCATTCACACCGCCACTTTGCTTCATGACGACGTTGTGGATGAATCCATGCTGCGCCGTGGGAAAGAGACTGCCAATGCTGTATTTGGTAATCAAGCCAGTGTGTTAGTCGGTGACTTCCTTTATACACGAGCGTTTCAGTTAATGGTGTCGCTGGATAAAATGCAGATAATGCAAATCCTGGCCGATGCAACCAATATCATAGCGGAAGGCGAAGTGTTGCAGTTGATGAACGTCAACGACCCGGAAACGTCCGAACAAAACTATATGCAGGTGATTTACTGCAAAACTGCCAAATTATTTGAAGCCGCTACCCAGCTTGCAGCTATTCTGGCAAATCAGCCTGAATCTGTAGTGAATGCGATGAAACTCTATGGCATGCACTTGGGCACAGCTTTCCAGCTAATTGACGATGTACTGGATTATCAGGCTGATGCGGATGAGCTCGGTAAAAACATTGGTGACGATTTAGCAGAAGGTAAACCTACCCTACCTCTAATTTATGCGCTGCGTCATACAAGTGGTGAAGATCAACAACTGCTGAAAGATGCGATTGAACATGCCAACGGTATGCAGCATCTGGAACGTATCATGACGATTCTGGAGCAAACCAAGGCTTTTGCTTACACCAGAGAAATGGCTGAACAAGAAGCTGAAAAAGCCCGCCAAGCGATCGCCTTTTTACCAGAATCTGGTTATAAAGACGCCTTGCTAACGTTGGCTGATATCGCAGTACAGCGAAATCATTAAAAACTGCTGCTCACACCAAAGCTGGTCGCAACAACGTTCCTGACAGTTGCGACCTACCGTCCCTCCATGGACATAAAAGCCAGCAATCAGCTGGCTTTTTTCTTACTCGAACAGTCTTAGTTTGCGTTAGCAACAAACTCTTCGCCTAACGTGATGTCAGCTTTTAACGTGCCTAACATGTCGTTCATGGCTTTTTGCTCGTACGCACTTAACTCGCCGATAGGTAACAGTGCTTCAACACCATTTTTACCTAATACGATAGGTTGTGCGAAGAAACGGGCATGTTCACCCTGACCTTCAACATAAGCGTATTCAGAGACTTTTTCGCCCTGTAAGCCTTTGACTAAAGACACACAGAAACGTGCAGCAGCCTGCCCCATAGACAGAGTTGCAGATCCGCCACCAGCTTTAGCTTCAACCACTTCAGTACCAGCGTTCTGGATACGGTAAGTTAATGAAGACACTTCTTCATCTGTGAAAGTAACATCTTTCACCTGAGACAGCAGAGGCAGAATAGTAGTGCCGCTGTGGCCACCGATCACAGGAACAATGATTTCAGCAGGGTTTTTGCCTTTTAATTCAGCAACAAAAGTCTCAGCACGGATCACGTCCAGTGTAGTGACACCAAATAAACGCTTAGGATCATAAGTGCCTGCTTTTTTGAACACTTCAGCAGCAATAGCTACAGTAGTATTCACAGGGTTAGTGATCACACCCACTAAAGCTTTAGGGCAGTTCACAACAATGGCTTCAGCCAAAGTTTTCACTACACCAGCGTTAATGTTAAACAAATCAGAGCGGTCCATACCTGGTTTACGAGGCATACCAGCTGGGATCATGACGATATCTGCACCAATCAGCGCTTTATCCAGGTCTTCTTTACCAAAACCTGTAATCTTCACCGCTGTAGGGATATGACTTAAATCTACAGCAACACCTGGTGTCACTGGCGCTAAATCGTACAAAGCTAAATCAGTACCGGCAGGTAAGTTTAACTTTAATAATAAAGACAGCGCCTGACCTATACCACCAGCAGCACCTAATACGGCAACTTTCATGCTATTCTCCCAATTTACGGTTCAAAATAAACGCGCCAACAATACTGAAATGTGGCACAAAATACAAATCACTTACGCCTAAAGTCTAAGCATTTTATCTGATTTTGGTGTAATTTACTTGCTGAACCACAGTATTAGTCCAAGTTCGGTCAAGACGGCCGGAAAAACAAAAAGTTTAAGCAAAAATGATGACTAAACAATCGAAACAAGAAGCACTGATCCAGGCCTTTAAATCCCTGCTAAAAGAAGAGCGTTTTGGCTCACAAAGCGATATTGTGGATGCACTGAAAGCGGATGGCTTTGACAACATCAGCCAATCTAAAGTGTCCCGGATGTTGAGCAAATACGGAGCAGTAAGAACACGCAACGCCAAACAAGAGATGGTGTACTGTTTACCGCCTGAACTTGGCGTACCTACCACCAAAAGTCCATTGCGACAGTTAGTGCTGGATATAGAACATAACGATGTGATGATTATTATCCGTACCAGCCCTGGCGCTGCTCAGCTAATAGCCCGTTTATTGGATTCTGTTGGTAAAGCCGAAGGCGTGTTGGGCACGATAGCTGGTGATGACACCATTTTTATCGCACCTACCAGTGTTAAAAATATCAACTTCACCTTAAATAAGGTGACTGAGCTATTTGAAAAGGTCTGAACCGGCTTGTTCTTCCAGAAAATTGATAGAGGGGGCAAAAAAAGCCGCCCCCGCTTCAATCTGACAATAGTCCAACAGCAAATCTGCATTGTCAGTGCCTAAGCCTAAGCGGTTCACTAACCAGAGCGGTATATCCACAGCATTCGCAGAAAAACCTACAGCAATCATACCTTGCGAACGAATATCAGCTACCGGCATATTTTGCCATAAGATCTGTTTACGCCCGGACTCATTCTCTAATGCCGTTTTATCAGCATGAGAATTTGCCTGACGCTGTGCTGAGGCCAACAACTGACCATCCAATTTGTTTCGTCCCATCACGGCTTCTTGTTGTGGCATAGTTAATTGTTGCCAGCGCTGTAAGTCATATTGATAGCGCAACATATACACATAGCTGCCAGCACTCATATGGCTTTTGGGTTCATTGCTTATCAGCGCACACAAACGTCGTTGTTTGCCTTTGGGATTATCTGGGGCGTCATGAAACCCGGTCAGACTGCGGCCATCCAGATAACGAAATGCATGCACTTGTTCGTACAAGTCCACATGCTGCTGCAGTAAATGGTAAATTTGCTGGGTAGCAATATGAATGACATCAAAACGATCGGCACGAATTTGGATCAGCAAATCCGGTGCAACTACAGGTAAGCCTGCAAGATTGTCCGCAAAATCAGGCCAAGCTTCTGGTTGTTGCTCTGGATATAAATGGAGCCAGTAGTTTTGCCCTATCGCCACAACCACATTCAGCATTGCCTCAGAAAATTGATCCGATAAGCGCTCCGCCAACATAGGAACTTTAGCTAACTGCAAGCGTACATGATGCTCATGACCATCTAAGGCATTCAGCAGTACATAACAACAATGCAAATTCGCTTCGGCACAAATGCCTGATTGTTCCCGGGCCATAACCATCTCATTAAAATTAAGGGTAAGCGATCATACCAATTCGGCTGGTATTGGTCAGTAGTTTTCACATCAGTCAGCAACAGGTAGACAATTGCCCTGTATCTTTGTGAGATATATCTCACAAATCAGTAAGCCAATGTAGTTTTTATTGCAGGCAACACTCCAATAACAAATATCTAAGCATATGATTAGCAATGAAATAAATCTAAAAAAGCACAGATTACAATAATGTTTCACTACAAGTATTTAACAAACAAGGTCCTTTTCCGGTGATAAATGTACGATAATTATTTCGTCGCTGGATGTGACGGCTCAACAAGATGTTTAGCAGGACAAGCTACATGATGTAGCAGCAGGACGCGTGGATACCAAAGGATTGTGCAGGGTAGCACAAGGATGAACAGGACAGGCTCAGGATTGAGCATACATCTTCAGGATGAAGATACAAGGAAAAGGACTCTGCCGGAGGCAGATGGTACTCTCAGGATGAGAGTTAGATGGAGAAGGATGCTGCGGGGATGCAGTCGGATTGTTCAGGATGAACACAGGGATGATCCATCAGGGATAGTGGTTGGAAGGACGCCACCAAGTTTTAGGGGCCGCGAAGTTCGCGGCCCGTCTTATTTTCAGAGCAACCGCTTTTATTTACTTGCTAGCTTACCCCCTCACACATGCACCATCTCAAAGCATTTCTTGCGCCACTCTGAGGCAATTTAGAGTTTTCGCACTAACAATAATGTTGTTTTTTTCACCAGCCCTCTTTTCCTGTTTGAAAACAGCTGTTAGATTACCTGCGTTCTTTGCAAAATGATTTGGCGACTGCACTAAAACGGCGCACAGGTCCGTGGCTAAGACCACAAGAAAAAACCCCGGAAGCTTACGCAGCCGGGGTTGTCTGATAAAGACAAAGGACAAGGATAGACGAATTTGGTGGTACGAGTTTAGTTGCCAAGACCAATTGCTACTTGCGTAGCGGCTGGCTTGGCAACCAGCTCCTGAGAAGCCCCACCGGCTCTCCCCAGGCTGCCTACTTTACTGTCGATACAAATTCAGGATAGGCTTCTACACCGCACTCTGAACGATCAACACCTTCATATTCTTCCTGCTCTGTGACACGGATACCCACTGTCATCTTCAGAGCAAACCACACTATAGAGCTGGCAACAAAAACCCAGACGAAAATAGTAGCAGCACCAGCCAGTTGACCCATTAATGAAGCCGACTCTTTGGTCAGAGGAACAATCAATAATCCAAATAAACCTACTGTACCGTGCACAGAAATAGCACCTACAGGGTCATCAATTTTTAACTTGTCTAAGGCCAGGATAGAACCAACCACTAACACACCGGCTATAGCACCGAAGATAGACGCTTCTAATGGTGTTGGTGTAGAAGGTTCTGCAGTGATAGCCACTAAACCCGCTAAAGCGCCGTTTAACGCCATAGTTAAGTCAGCCTTTTTGAATAGCAGCATAGACAAGCCGATTGCAGCAATAGTTCCGGCAGCAGCAGCAGCATTGGTATTTAAGAACACCACAGCTACCGCATTGGCGTTAGCAATATCACCTAACTTCAGTACTGAACCACCGTTAAAACCGAACCAGCCTAACCACAGAATTAACGTACCTAAAGCAGCCAGTGGCATATTGGAACCAGGGAACGCGTGAGCCTTACCGTCTTTACCATATTTGCCTTTACGGGCACCCAGCAGCAACACACCAGCTAAAGCCGCAGCAGCACCTGCCAAATGCACTATGCCTGACCCTGCGAAGTCAGAGAAACCTAAGTCACCTAAGCTGTATAAACCGAACACAGACTGGCCACCCCAAGTCCACGAACCTTCCATTGGGTAAATCACACCTGTCATCAGCACAGCAAAAGTCAGGAAAGCCCACAACTTCATGCGTTCAGCCACGGCACCAGATACGATGGACATTGCTGTTGCAACAAACACGACTTGAAAGAAGAAATCTGAAGCTTTGGAATAAATCGCTTTACCTTCAAAACCATTTTCACGTTCAGCGAAACTGGTTAAGGTCTGAGCCACATCCACTTCACCAATACCTGATAAGAAGTAACCACCGCCGTACATCAGCTGGTAACCGCAGACCAGATACATCACACATGATACTGAGTACAACACCACGTTTTTGGTCAAAATTTCCGTGGTATTTTTTGCTCTGACTAAACCAGCTTCCAGCATAGAGAAGCCAGCTGCCATCCACATCACTAAAGCGCCGCACACCAAAAAGTAGAAGGTGTCCATTGCAAACTGTAAATGATAAATTTGTTCCTGCATGATTTACCCCTTAGATGGCTTCTGAGTCCATTTCACCAGTGCGAATACGCACTACTTGTTCCAGATCATAAACGAAGATTTTTCCGTCACCGATGCGGCCTGTATGTGCAGCTTTTTGGATCACTTCCAATAAACGCTCGACGTTTTCATCCAATACCGCGATCTCCAGTTTTACCTTAGGTAAAAAGTCGACCTGATATTCCGCTCCCCGGTAGAGTTCTGTATGACCTTTCTGACGACCGAAGCCTTTCACTTCTGTCACAGTAAGACCTTCAATACCGATGTCCGCAATGGCTTCACGGACATCGTCAAGCTTGAATGGCTTGATGATGGCACATACGAGTTTCATGGTTATTATCCTTATGGTGTCTTGTTGCATTTGCCAATAAGACAAGAAAACCTTGTGCCAAGATTTATAATTGTTATTTTTCAATGGCTTACTGAATTAATTTTTAAATGCTCAAAAAAAACGCACCAATAAGGTGCGTTTATTCACTGCCAGAGTGCAGCTGATGGGTAAAAAAACTAAATCAGGCCGGCAAAAATTGCTGCCATTGCTGCACTAAATGCAGCAGATCTTCCAGGCCACATTCGGCATAAAGCTGGCTTTGGTCCAACTCCAAATCCTGCTCTGGATCCAACTCCATTTGAGGACTTCCTTCCTGCAACAATGCGTAATGACAAATCACCACTTCAGCAGCCTGTACAGTCAGACGATACTCTTTGCCATCCCATTGATACTGACTCTGTGCATTCAGCTGTTGTAGCTGTGTTAACAGAGGCTGATATGCACTTGCCTTAGGCTCAAACTCATCCAATAAGAAACACTGCAGCGCCAGCTGCTCAGAACTTAACTTCAGGCTGTAGCGTTTAGCGTCAGTGTTGTAGATAAAATCGAATTCCATCACTCATTCCAGCGTCATCGTCGCAACAACGTTCCCGACAGTTGCGACATACCGTCCCCCCATGGACATAAAAAGGCCCGCTTAGCGGGCCTCTGGCATCAGGTTAAAACGAATTACACAGCTTGCTGAATAATCACGTTAGCCGCTTTGCTGGTGTACTGGCTCATCTGATGGAAATTCAGGTAGCGATAAGTATCCGCAGCCGTGGTTTCGATCTGTTTAGCGTACTCCAGGTACTCAGGCACTGTTGGCAGACGACCGATAATAGCAGACACAGCAGCTAATTCAGCAGAAGCCAGATAGACGTTAGCGCCCTGACCTAAACGGTTCGGGAAGTTACGGGTAGAGGTTGATACCACTGTGGTATTGTCGCCTACACGAGCCTGGTTACCCATACATAATGAGCAGCCTGGGATCTCAATACGGGCGCCAACGCGACCGTAAATACCGTAATAACCTTCTTCAGTCAGCTGATCTTTATCCATCTTAGTTGGCGGAGCTATCCACAGACGGGTTGGGATCTGGCCTTTGAACTTGTCTAACAGTTTACCAGCTGCACGGAAGTGGCCGATGTTGGTCATACAAGAACCGATAAAGACTTCATCAATTTTGTCGCCTGCCACTTGTGACAATAAACGGGCATCATCCGGGTCATTTGGTGCACACAGGATTGGCTCTTTAATGTCAGCCAGATCGATTTCGATGATGGCCGCATATTCAGCGTCAGCATCAGCACGTTCCAGTTTTGGATCCGCTAACCAGGCTTGCATCGCCTGAACACGACGTTCAATAGTACGCACATCGCCGTAGCCTTCGCTCAGCATCCACTTTAACATCACGATGTTTGATTCTAAGTATTCAGCGACTGAAGCTTCAGACAAAGTGATAGTACAACCTGCAGCTGAACGTTCAGCTGATGCGTCAGACAATTCAAAGGCTTGTTCAGCAGTTAAATGCTCCAGACCTTCAATCTCTAACACACGACCAGAGAAAATGTTGACCTTGCCTTTCTTCTCAACAGTCAGCAAGCCCTGCTTGATGCCGTAATAAGGAATCGCATGCACTAAATCACGTAAGGTGATACCAGGCTGCATTTCACCTTTAAAACGCACCAGTACAGACTCAGGCATATCCAGTGGCATAACACCAGTAGCAGCAGCAAAAGCCACTAAACCAGAACCTGCCGGGAAAGAAATGCCGATAGGGAAACGGGTGTGAGAGTCACCACCAGTGCCTACAGTGTCTGGTAACAACATACGGTTTAACCAGCTGTGGATTACGCCATCACCAGGGCGTAAAGAGATACCACCACGGTTCATAATGAAATCTGGCAGCGTGTGGTGCGTGTTCACGTCAACCGGCTTAGGATAAGCGGCGGTGTGACAGAACGACTGCATCACTAAATCAGCAGAGAAACCTAAACAAGCTAAGTCTTTTAACTCATCACGAGTCATAGGACCTGTGGTGTCCTGTGAGCCGACTGTGGTCATTTTTGGTTCACAGTATTGGCCTGGGCGAATACCTTTCACGCCACATGCTTTACCGACCAGCTTCTGGGCTAAAGTGAAACCTTTGTTGGTCACTTCAGTCACTGCAGGACGTTCAAACACTGTAGAGTGCGGTAAACCTAAAGCTTCACGGGCTTTGTCCGTTAAACCACGACCGATGATCAGAGGAATACGGCCACCGGCACGCACTTCATCGAGCAACACGTTCGAGCGCAGTTCAAAAGTAGAGATTACTTCATCAGTACCATGGCGTTTAACCACGCCCTGATGTGGGAAAATGTCGATTACATCGCCCATGTTCATGGTCGACACATCTAATTCGATAGGCAGTGAACCTGAGTCTTCCATAGTATTGAAGAAAATAGGTGCAATTTTGCTACCTAAACACACGCCACCTGTGCGCTTGTTTGGCACGAATGGGATGTCTTCACCCATAAACCACAGCACAGAGTTAGTCGCTGATTTACGGCTTGAACCAGTACCAACCACATCGCCGACGTAAGCCAGTGGGAAACCTTTGGCGATCAGCGCTTCGATTTGCTTGACCGGGCCTTTTGAACCAGGTGCATCAGGCTCGATACCATCACGCACGTTTTTCAGCATAGCTAAAGCGTGCAGAGGAATATCAGGGCGTGACCATGCATCCGGAGCTGGTGATAAATCGTCAGTGTTGGTTTCGCCTGTGACTTTAAACACAGTCACAGTGATTTTTTCAGGGATAGCAGGTTTGCTGGTATACCACTCGGCATCAGCCCAGCTTTGTAATACAGCTTTGGCGTGTGCATTGCCCGCGTCTGCTTTTTCTTTCACGTCATGGAAAGAATCAAACATCAGTAAGGTATGAGATAAACCTTTCGCTGCTAAAGCCGCTAATTTTGGGTTATCCAGCAAGTCGATCATTGGCTGGATATTGTAGCCACCAAACATGGTGCCTAATAATTCAGTTGCACGCTCTGCAGTGACTAAAGGGCTTGTTACTTCGCCTTTAGCGACAGCAGTTAAAAAGCCGGCTTTGACATAAGCAGCTTCGTCCACGCCTGGCGGAATACGGTTTTCTAACAAATCAACTAAGAATTCGCCTTCACCCGCTGGTGGGTTTTTCAGTAAGTCAGTTAACGACGCCACTTGTTGCGCATTCAGTGGCAACGGAGGAATGCCTTGAGCCGCACGTTCGGCCACATGTTCACGGTATTGTTGAAGCACAGTAATGTCCTCTGGTTAGGTCGCCACAGAGTACTGTATCAGTACCGCAGCGATAGACAGGAATCTCGAACAGGCTGGATTATAAGAAAAAATCGCCTGAATTGACACCTGAGTATAAGCAAGCAAGCTTATAGTCGCTATAACTTTCGTGAATACCACGCCTAGTTGAGAATCATTCTCAGGAATAATACTGAAACTGGTCGTGCAGAAAGCCAAATGGCCGCATCTGCGGCCATTTGTCATCGATAATAAAAACGTATTACCAAATCTTCACGCGGTTTTCCGGTGCTACATACAGCTTGTCACCTTCTTTCACATCAAAAGCTGTGTAGAACACTGGCAAGTTCGACACTATGCCGTTGACACGGTAATGTGGAGGCGAATGAGGGCCTGTTGCTAGCTGTTGTTTCATCATTTCTTCACGGTATTGAGAACGCCATACCTGAGCCCAGCTTAACAACACACGCTGATCACCGGTGAAACCATCCATCACTGGTGCTTCTTTACCTTGCAGCGATAAATGATAGGCTTTCAGGGCGACCGTTAAACCACCTAAGTCACCTATGTTTTCACCTAAGGTCAAATCACCATTCACAAAATGGCCTGTTACAGGCTCAAACTTGCTGTACTGAGCGCTTAAGGCTTTGCCCAAAGCTTGGAACTTGGTTTCGTCCTGCTCTGTCCACCAGTTGCGTAAGTTACCGTCACCGTCGTACTTGGCACCTTGATCGTCAAAACCATGGCCAATTTCGTGACCAATCACTGCACCTATGCCGCCATAGTTGACTGCATCTTCTGCGGCCATATTAAAAAACGGCGGTTGTAAAATAGCAGCAGGGAACACGATTTCATTGTTCACTGGGTTGTAGTAGGCATTCACAGTTTGAGGTGTCATATACCATTCGTCTTTGTCGATTGGCTTGCCTAATTTGGCCAGCATCTGATCGTAACCCCAGTGGGTAGAACGGACAAAGTTACCTACTAAGTCATCGGCTTTGATCTCCAGACTGGAGTAATCTTTCCATTTGTTTGGGTAACCAATTTTTGGCACAAAAGTACTCAGTTTGACTAAAGCGGCCTTTTTGGTGTCTTCCGACATCCATTCAAGCTCTTTAATCGACTGCTCATAAGCGCTGATCAAATTGGCGACTAACAACTCCATGCGTTGCTTGGCTTCAGGTTTAAAGTGACGTTCCACGTACAACTTGCCGGTTAATTCGCCCAGCACAGCGTCACTGGCATCCACAGCTTTTTTCCAGCGTGGTTTTTGTTCTTTAATGCCACGTAAAGTCGCTGAATAAAACTGGAACTGACGGTCTTCAAAAGCTTTATTCAGTTTGTCAGCAAAGGCATTAATGGTATGGAAAGTCAGGTAGTCCTGCCAGCTTTGCACATCTGTAGCAGCAACAATTTTGCCTAAAGCTTCAAAGTAGCTTGGCTGACCGATAATGACTTCATTGACGTTCGCAAGTTTTGAACCTGCAGCAAAATCACTCCAGCTAAAGTCACCCAGGGTTTTGCTTAAATCAGTATTTGATACCTTGTTGTAGGTTTTATCCGCGTCACGGTTTTCAACCCGGGTCCACTGATTTTTGGCCAGCTCAGTTTCCAGTGCATAGACACGTTTGGCTGCAGCTGCAGGGTCGGCATGCTTAGCTAAAGTAAATAAATCCACCAGGTAGCTTTGGTAATCGGCCTGAATTTTTTTCGAGGCTTCGTCTTCTTTGGTGTAATAATCGCGGTCTGGTAAACCTAAACCACTCTGGTCAAAATACACAGCATATTCAGTGGATTTTTTCGCGTCGTTATTGACGTACCAGCTTAGCGGAATAGTCACGCCATCACGTTGCAGTGAAGCAAAAGTACTGGCCAGTTGGGTTTTATCTTTTAAGCTCTGAATAAGTTCTAACTGAGGCTGTAATGCTGTTAAGCCTAATTCTTCCAGTTTGGCTTCGTTCATATAGCTGTTGTAGAAGCTACCTAACTTATGACCATCTGAACCTGGCGCCAGATCAGTGCGGCTGGCGACTTCATCAATAATAGCTTTCACAGCTAACTGTGAGTTATCCGCCAGTATATGGAAAGAACCGTAGGAAGATTTATCTGCCGGAATTTCAGTTTTCTTCAGCCAGCCGCCATTGACCGCTAAAAAGAAGTCATCCTGAAAACGTACTGTCGAATCAAAGTTTTCTTTATCCACGCCAGAAACTAAAGCGGCTACCGCTGCTGTTGTTTGTTGTTCTGCTGCTGGTTTTGCGGTTTCAGTGGTGGTCTGAGGGGCTTTGCCACAAGCCGCCAGGCCAAGCGCAATAGCAACGCTCAGCGCAGTTAAGGTAATTTTTTTCATCCGAAGGGTTCCTGCCAAAATGAGTTAAATAACCAGACTATACTACTCCGGCAGGCAGTTTTTTGTTAATGGAAGTTGTAACAAAATATAAAAAAACCGGCAATGCGAAGCAGTTGCCGGTTTTTGGTGCTTAGTCTCTTAGTAAAGAGCCAGGCTTATTTTTTCTTGGCTTTTGGATTTGGCAGGTCAGTAATAGAACCTTCGTACATCTCAGCCGCTAAACCAATAGATTCGTTTAAAGTTGGGTGAGCATGGATTGTCAGAGCTATGTCTTCAGCGTCTGCACCCATTTCTACTGCTAAGCAGATTTCACCTAACATTTCGCCAGCGTTAATACCGACAATTGCGCCACCTAAAATACGGTGCGTTTCTTTGTCGAAAATTAACTTAGTGAAGCCTTCAGTGCGGGCTGAAGCGATAGCACGGCCAGAAGCTGCCCAAGGGAAAGTTGCAGTTTCAACAGAAACGCCTTTTTCTTTGGCTTCTTTTTCAGTAATACCTACCCATGCCATTTCCGGATCGGTGTAAGCCACAGAAGGAATGCAACGTGGGTCGAAGAAGTGCTTCAGACCAGAAATGACCTCAGCAGCCACATGACCTTCATGTACAGCTTTGTGCGCTAACATTGGCTGACCAATCACATCACCGATCGCATAGATATGAGGCACGTTAGTACGCAGTTGTTTATCTACATTGATAAAACCACGCTCATCGACGGTCACACCAGCTTTTGCGGCATCTAACAGAGAACCGTTTGGACGACGGCCCACTGCGACTAAAATTTTGTCGTAACGTACAGGTGTTGCCGGTGCGTTTTTGCCTTCAAAAGTGACATACAAACCGTCAGCTTTGGCTTCAACAGCAGTCACTTTAGTCGACAGCATAATGTTGAAGTTGTCTTTGTTGTATTTGGTGTATACCTTCACCAGATCCGTATCAGCAGCAGGAACCAGCTGATCAGCAAATTCAACTACAGAGACTTTAGAGCCTAAAGCACGGTACACAGTACCCATCTCTAAACCAATGATACCGCCACCTAATACCAGCATTTCGCCAGGAATGTCTTTTAATTCTAAAGCGCCGGTAGAGTCAATCACACGGGCATCGTCTTTTGGAATAAATGGCAGAGCAACTGGCTCAGAACCAGCAGCGATAATGGCGCTTTCAAAAGTAATAGTGGTATCACCGACAACCAGCGTATTTGGGCCAGTGAATTTACCGTAGCCAGTCACTACTTTGACTTTACGCATTTTAGACATACCGGCTAAGCCGTTAGTCAGCTGAGCTACTACTTTGTCTTTCCAGGCACGGATTTTGTCTAAATCGATTTGTGGAGCACCAAAAGTCACACCGTGAGATGCCATTTCTTTGGCATCGTCGATCACTTTGGCGACATGTAATAATGCTTTAGATGGGATACAGCCAACATTTAAACAAACACCACCAAGTGTGCTGCGTGCTTCAACTAAAGTCACTTCCAGACCTAAGTCAGCTGCGCGAAATGCTGCAGAATATCCACCAGGGCCAGCGCCTAACACCACAACTTGAGTTTTGATTTCGTTGCTCATCGTTTTACCTTTTTATCTTTTGCTAAGATAGCCACCTGTAAAATCAGACGGCCAGGAAATAAAGTGACGGAATTTTATCACCCTACCTGAAAGATGTCCCGTATCTTTTCAGAACATGGGACAACTTTCAGTCGTGTTTCGTCTTACATAATGATCTGACGAATATCCGCCAGATAAGATGCCAGAGTAGCGGTGAAACGCGCCGCCAAAGCACCATCAATCACACGGTGGTCGTAAGAGACAGATAAAGGTACCATCAGGCGTGGTTCAAATTCTTTACCATTCCACTTAGGTTTGATATCAGATTTTGACACACCCAGAATAGCCACTTCAGGTGCATTGACGATAGGCGTAAAGGCCGTCCCACCAATACCACCTAAGCTGGAGATGGTGAAACAACCACCCTGCATATCTGCAGCTGTCAGTTTACCTTCACGAGCTTTTAACGAAATATCCTGCAGTTCACGAGACAGTTCGATAATGCCTTTTTTATTCACATCACGTACCACTGGCACCACTAAACCGTTTGGCGTATCAACAGCTATACCTAAATGCACGTATTTTTTCAGAATAAGGCTGCCACCATCTTCCGATAACGAGCTGTTAAAGGTTGGGAACTCTTCCATCGCTTTAGCAACAGCTTTCATAATAAAGACTAACGGGGTGTATTTAACGCCCATTTTCTTTTTATCAGCCAGCGCGTTTTGCTCTTTGCGGAATTCTTCCAGGCCAGTGATATCAGCCTCATCAAATTGAGTCACATGCGGAATACGTACCCAGTTGCGGTGTAAGTTAGCACCAGATAATTTCTGAATACGTGACAGTGGTTTTTCTTCCACAGCGCCAAACTTGCTGAAATCAACTTTTGGCCACGGGATTAAATCAAAACCCACACTGTTGCTACTGCTAGTGACGTTGCCTTTGCCTGACGCCACTTGCGCAATAATGTTTTTCACATAATTTTGCACGTCTTCGCGCTGCACACGGCCTTTGCGGGCAGTACCGGTAACCTTGCTTAAATCAACACCGAACTCACGGGCTAAACGACGGACCACAGGTGATGCATGAGCATAAGCCTGATTCTCGGTAAATTCGCTTGCTGACGCAGATGGTGCTGCAGCTGATGCTGCAGGCGCTGGCGCAGTTACTGGAGTTGGCGCAGCAACAGCAGCCGGAGCGGCTACCGCAGAAGCTGCAGCTGCCGGAGCGCTGCCAGCCACTTCAAATACAAAGACTGAAGAGCCTGTTTGTACTTTATCGCCTACTTTCACTTTGATTTCTTTGACAGTACCGGCAAATGGCGCTGGCACTTCCATTGAAGCTTTATCGCCTTCGACCGACAACAGAGACTGGTCAGCGGCAACAGTGTCACCGACTTTCACCATCACTTCAGTCACTTCAACGGCGTCGCCACCAATATCAGGCACCTGAACTTCTTTTAACTCTGCAGCGGCTGGCGCTGCCGGAGCTGCGGCAGCAGGGGCTGGTTCAGCCGCAGGAGCCTGAGCTGCTGGCGCTGCGACAGCAGCACCTTCAGCTTCGAATACCATAATCAGCGAGCCGGTTTTTACTTTATCGCCAGCTTTGACTTTAATTTCTTTCACAGTACCGGCTTGGGCAGCTGGTACTTCCATCGAAGCCTTGTCGCCTTCTACCGATAACAATGACTGGTCCAGCGCAACTTTGTCGCCCACTTTCACCAGTACTTCGGTGACTTCAACTTCATCCGCACCTATGTCCGGCACATGAATTTCAATCGTCATGACAAATCCTCTTATGCGTACAGTGGGTTAGTTTTGTTGGTGTCGATACCAAAACGGGCAATGGCGTCGGCCACTAACTGCTTATCGATTTCACCACGTTTAGCCAGTTCACGTAACGACGCCAGAACTACATAACCGGCGTTCACTTCAAAGTGACGACGCAGATTTTCACGGCTGTCAGAACGGCCAAAACCATCTGTACCCAAGACTTTATAAGATACCGAAGGCATAAATGAACGCACCTGATCGGCATAGTTTTTAATATAATCTGTGGCGGCAATAGCAGGAGCTGTGCCTAACACCTGAGCAATATAAGGCACTTTCTCTTCAGCCATAGGATGCAACATGTTGTAACGCTCACAATCCTGGCCATCACGAGCCAGCTCGTTAAATGAAGTCACGGAGAACACATCTGAACCCACGCCGTAGTCTTCACTTAAAATTTCAGCCGCTTTACGCACTTCATTCATGATAGTGCCGCTGCCTAACAGTTGAACCTTGGCTTTTTCACCAACATGGCTTTCCAGTTTATAGATACCACGACGAATACCTTCTTCAGCACCTGCTGGCATAGCAGGGTGATGGTAGTTTTCGTTCATCACTGTAATGTAGTAGTAAATATTTTCCTGTTCAGCACCGTACATACGACGGATACCATCCTGGATGATCACCGCCAACTCATAAGAGTAAGTCGGGTCGTAGGAAATACAGTTAGGTACTGTGCCTGCCAGAATATGGCTGTGACCATCTTCGTGCTGTAAGCCTTCACCATTTAAGGTAGTACGGCCAGCAGTAGCTCCTAACAGGAAACCACGGGCTTGCTGATCGCCCGCTAACCAGGCCATATCACCAACACGTTGGAAACCAAACATAGAGTAGTAAATATAAAACGGGATCATCGGCAGATCGTTGGTGCTGTAGGAGGTAGCTGCGGCTACCCATGACGCCATAGCGCCCAGCTCGTTAATGCCTTCCTGCAATACCTGGCCTGAAGTTTCTTCTTTGTAGTAAGACACCACAGCGCGGTCTTCCGGCGTGTAGGTCTGGCCACGTGGGTTATAAATACCAATCTGACGGAATAAACCTTCCATACCAAAAGTACGGGCTTCGTCAGCAATAATAGGCACAATTTGCTGGCCGATATTTGGATCTTTCAGCAGCACGTTTAATGAACGCACAAAAGCCATAGTGGTCGAAATTTCACGTTTTTGCTCTTCTAAAAGAGGCTCAAACACGTTCAGCTCAGGCAGAGTTAAAGCCTTAGTGAAATTCGGTAAACGCACTGGCGTATAACCATTTAACGCGTTACGACGGGCATGCAGATACTGATGCTCAGGTGAACCTTCAGGCAGCTGAATATAAGGCAGGCTTTGTACATCTTCTTCGCTGATGTAGTCTTCCAGATTCAGACGCTTACGGATTTGCAGCACATGAGTCATATCCATTTTCTTGACCTGGTGCGCAATGTTCTTGCCTTCAGCCGCTTCACCCATGCCATAACCTTTAATAGTTTTGGCCAGGATCACAGTTGGGCGACCTTTGGTTTCCTGAGCAGATTTAAAGGCTGCGTATAACTTGGATGGTTCATGACCACCGCGTTTTAACGCGAAGATTTCTTCGTCTGTCATATCAGCCACTAAAGCTGCAGTTTCAGGGTAACGTCCGAAAAAATGCTGACGCACATAAGCACCGTCTTTGGCTTTGTAAGTCTGGTAGTCACCGTCTACAGTTTCGTTCATCAACTGCAGTAACTTGCCTGTGGTGTCTTTGGCCAACAGCTTGTCCCAGCCACTGCCCCATACCACTTTAATTACGTTCCAACCGGCGCCGCGGAATAAACCTTCCAGTTCCTGGATGATTTTACCGTTGCCCATCACAGGACCATCTAAACGTTGCAGGTTACAGTTCACCAGGAAACACAGGTTATCCAGCTTTTCACGGGCAGCAAAAGATAAAGAACCACGGCTTTCCGGCTCATCCATCTCGCCGTCACCTAAGAAGGCATAGACACGTTGCTGGCTGGTATCTTTCATGCCACGACCATCTAAATACTTCAGGAAACGGGCCTGATAGATAGACGTAATAGGGCCTAAGCCCATAGAAACAGTAGGGAACTGCCAGAATTCAGGCATTAATTTAGGGTGTGGGTAAGAGGATAAACCTTCACCACCAACTTCCTGACGGAAGTTGTCCAGCTGATCAGCTGTTAAACGGCCTTCAACAAAAGCACGGGCGTAGATACCCGGAGAAATATGGCCCTGGTAATACACCAAATCGCCACCATCTTTTTCATTAGGCGCACGGAAGAAGTGGTTAAAACAAGTTTCGTAAAACGCAGCTGAAGACTGGTAAGAGGCCATGTGGCCGCCTAAATCCAGCTCCTTTTTCGAAGCGCGTAAAACGATCATAATAGCGTTCCAGCGGATCACTGAACGGATACGTTTTTCCAGATTTACATCACCCGGATAAGCAGGTTCCTGCTGTGGCGGAATGGTATTGATGTAATTGGTGGTAATGCCTGTTGGCATATCCACGCCTTCCAGACGAGCCTGTTCCAGCACTTGTTCTAACAGGAACTGAGCGCGCTCTACACCTTCGGTGCGAACTACAGATTCAAGAGCCTCTAACCATTCTTTGGTTTCGAGCGCGTCGATGTCAGTCTTATTGACTTCAGACATATCAAAGTTTCCTTAATCAGTTCCACGCCAGAGAGCGGAACATTAACAGTTAAAAAGTATGCTTACGCTCATTCGCTCTGTTGAGAACGTCTGAGCGAGCGTTCAATGCGTGAGCGCTCCCGGTCAGCTTCCAGCAATGCCTCTTCGATAAAGGCTAAATGGCTGTTGCTGGCTTGCCGGGCTTGCTCCGGCTCGCCATTGATCACCGCTTGCATCAGGCGATGCCTGTGCGAATTCAGCTGGCTCACTATGCCTTCTTTTTCCCGCAAAACTTCAAGGTTTAACTTGATGTTTTGCTCTACCAGCGGCGTTAAGCCGCGCACCAAATGCAAAAGCACCACATTATGCGATGCCTCTGCAACCGCCGAATAAAACTGGCCTACCGACCGCGCTTCAGCGTCTAAATCCTGTTGCTGCTGGGCAGCACAAATTTCTTCGTAACGTTGTTTAATCAACTCATAGTCAGCTTGTGTACCACGCAGCGCAGCGTAATAAGCACAAATGCCTTCTAAAGCATGACGAAACTCCAGTAAATCAAATTGCGATTCTGGGTGACGACCAATCAGAGCAAATAACGGATCGGTTAAACCCACAGCAAGATTTTCACAGACATAAGTGCCACCACCCTGACGGCGATTGACTAAGCCTTTGGCTTCGAGCTTCTGAATAGCTTCACGTAAGGATGGACGGGAGACATCAAATTGCAACGCAAGTTCACGTTCAGGCGGTAACTTTTGTCCGGGCGTAAAAGTACCTTCCAGCAGCATATGTTCCAGTTGCTGGACTATTTGATCGGACAATTTGGCAGGTTTGATTCTCAGACTGGACATTGCCACCTTGATGTTAAGTCTCTGGTTATTGTTTTGGCTATTTTAAGTTGACCACTTGTAAATTGGTCTTACCAATTCAATTTAATGCGGCATAACTTAGCAGAAAGGATTCAAACTGTAAATTAAACTGCGGAACTATGCGACCAAAGCGGGTAAATAATTAGAGTAAAAGCTCTGAACTAAAGGGCGAGAAATGCAGCAAGAAAATTGGTCTGACCATTAATACTGAAGACATACCGTCCTTCCATGGACATCGTCGAAAATATGCTCCTGCATTTTCGACATACCGTCCTTCCATGGACATAAAAAAAGCAGCCGAAGCTGCTTTCCTTTATTTGTTCTGCTTAACCCAGCCAGCCTGACAGAGTTAGCACTGCGATTAAAGCAAGGAAAAACAGCACATTACGCTTAGCTAGTTGCACCATACAGGCGGTTTCTTCAGCACAGTTGTAAGCATCATCAGGCAAAGGCTCGGCCGCTTTAGCGACACTGGTAATCACAGTAGTGGACGGCGTACTGAAATCACCTAAAAACGTCAGCAGCGCAGCGGATGCTCGGGAGAAATGCCCTACCAAAGCTAAACCTACACCAAATAAACGGGCTGGTACCCAGTCGGCCCAGAACATGACCTGCTGGAATGCAGCAGGAATATCAGGAGCTGTTTCAACAAATTCAGCTGTTTCTGCGTCTTCACCTTCTGCAAGTATCACTGGTTTATCCCAACTGACAGGTTCATTCAGTTGACGCAACAAAGCATAAGTAATAGCGCCAGCTCCACCTAAAAGAGCGAACCAAAACAATACAGCGGCATAATAACGAAAGTTCAGCCACACCAGACGTTGACCATAACTCAACTCAGCATCTGTTAAACCTGCGTCCTTACTTAACTGCTGCATTGTTAAAAAAGCTGCTTCGTTATCAGCCCTTTCACTGGCATTTAAATACTGCTTGTAGAGTTGGCGGTAGTGCCAGCAACCAATACACACCAGCAGCACCAAGGTGTTCAGCACCAGGCTTACCAGACTGCTGCCAATCAGCCACAGCACCAGAGCATACAGAATACCGGGTAACAGCAGCCACAGGTATTGACCTTTGCTGTCATCTGACAGTTTAGATAAGCCAGAACTGTGGCTCAGAGACTGGTACTTTTTGGCATAAAACGAAAACTGCCAGGCCTCACTGCGAACCGCCAGTCGTTCAATGATTAAGGCGATAAGCATACTGATCAAGGTCATTTATCTATTCTCCTTTAACGCAGATTGATAACGGCTCCAGTCAAATGACGGGCCTGGATCGGTTTTCCGACCCGGTGCAATCTGCTGATGTCCCACAATACGTTCCAGACTAATAGCCGGAAAGTCTTGCATCAGTTGTCTGGTTAACAACACCAGACTTTGATACTGCGCATCGGTATAAGGCTGATACTCAGTACCTTCTAACTCTATTCCTATCGAAAAGTCGTTACAGTTTTGTCGTCCGTCGTATTCCGATACGCCTGCATGCCAGGCTCTGTACTGGAAAGGCACATATTGCCTGATCAGCCCGTCCCTAAAAACAACGCAATGTGCAGAGACCCGCACTCCAGCTAAATCAGCAAAACTGTTATCGGCACTGGTGTCCAATACACCCATAAATAAATCATCAATGTAACTGTTGCCAAACTGACCAGCAGGCAAGCTGATGCAATGGATCACCAACAAACTGATATCACAGTCTTGTGGTCGTCTGTTCCAATGCGGACTGGCACGCTGTTCAAGTTCAAGCGGAACTTGCAGTTGATTTAACGCCACAGTGTCAATCCCGTTTTGCAAATGCGCTTCATGCTCGGTTAAGCTGGAGCCTTTATTGTCAACCCTGAGACTTTGGAATGCAAGCACATGACAATACAACTAAATTAGGTCGGTTATTTAGCTGGATCAGTTGGCTGCTGTTGCTTGCCTTGCTGTATTGGTTTTTTGAAGATCAGATTTCGTTACAAATAAATCCAAATCAGCAGCTGCAAAGTCAGATTGGCAGCAGTGGTGAAAAAGTCACCATATTAAAGCGTAACAAGGCTGGCCATTATGTAGGCACCGCCTTATTTAACGGTGTGCCTATGGAGTTTATGCTCGATACAGGCGCTACAGTTGTCGCAGTGTCAGAGCAGGCAGCACTAAAGTTAGGCATGCCTAAAGGCCAGCGTTATCAGGTCAGTACAGCCAACGGACTGGCTGCAGCGTACGACAGCAGACTGAATAGCCTGCAACTGGGTGATATTGTGCTGACAGAAATACGCGCCAGTATTACCCCAGGCTTGCATGGCACAGATATTTTGTTAGGCATGAGTGCGTTAAAACAATTAGAATTCAGCCAACAACAGGATGAGCTGAAGCTAATCCAACGCTAACTTTTAACAGGGCAAAGAGCCTGTTATTTTATCGGAATTATAAATACAGATGATTAACGTCCCTTACCTTACTGATTTGCAACGGGATATTGAACTGACTGTTCGTCAGGCTCTGGCTGAGGATTTAGGCCATTTACCACTGGAACAAGGCGATATTACCGCCTCCTTGATCCCCGCCACCCAACAAGCCAAAGCCACTATTATCAGCCGTGAAGACTGTGTGTTTTGTGGCAGCGCCTGGCTGACGGAAGTTTTCCGTCAGTTATCCAAAGAAGTTCAGGTGGAATGGTTTGTCCAGGATGGTGAGAAGGTTACCGCCAACTCCGTATTGTGTGAGCTGACAGGCCCAGCCCGAATTTTATTAACGGGTGAGCGTACCGCACTTAACTTTATCCAGAGTTTAAGCGGCACGGCCACCACTACGGCTTTGTATGTGTCTTTATTGGAAGGCAGCGCCACCCGTTTACTCGATACCCGTAAAACCTTACCTGGTATGCGTTTAGCGCAAAAGTACGCTGTGGCATGTGGCGGCGGTAAAAACCACCGGCTGGGTTTATATGATGCGTTTTTGATTAAAGAAAATCATATTGCAGCGGCTGGTTCTATCGACAAGGCCGTCAGCATAGCGCGGCAGAATTTCCCAGGGAAACCTGTCGAAGTGGAAGTGGAAGATTTGATTGAATTTGAGCAAGCCCTCAAAGCCGGTGCTGACATTGTGATGCTCGACAATTTCCATATTGCCGACATCCAGCAAGCGGTCAGCCTGAATAAAGGTCAGGCCAAACTGGAAGTGTCAGGCAATATTACCGCAGAAGCTTTACGTTCTTTAAGCAGCACTGGTGTGGATTACATCTCCAGCGGAGCTTTAACTAAAAACGTGCAAGCCATTGATTTATCAATGCGTTTACGCAGTATCTGATCCCCCTACAGAGGGCTGTGTCCTACAGCACAGCCCAGGTCATTCGTCGCAGCAAACAGCAAAGTGGTAAAAGGCTGATACACTTTAATCAGTGTTTCCGCAGCGCTGTGATCCTTATGAATCCTAGTCCACTCTTGCATGGCACTGTCTGTTACTGGCGTGATGACAAAGGTTTTGGGTTTATTAGCACGGACTCGGGCGAGCGGCTGTTTTTTCATATCCGGGATTTTGCAACAGCCCCCCAGCACAGGCCACAGCAAGGCGATCAGCTCTGTTTTCAATTGGGGCAGGATAAACAGCATCGTCCTTGCGCTTTGGCATTGCAACTTGTCTCAGTCAAAGATCCTGTGATCACCCCATCAACCAAAACCCCTAGCAACACAGCGCCAGCTATTTATCAGATCCAACATCGGGCCTGGTGTTTCCGTTACTTGTTTTTTGTGTTGTTACTCTTGTCTTTATTGGCCGGATCTTTTGTCTTTACCATGCCACTGTTTTATCTCGAAGCCAGTTTGTTTACCTATTGGCTGTATCAAATTGATAAAAAACTGGCGTGCAACGGACAACAGAGCCGTTTACCTGAAGAAAGTTTGCAGATGTTCAGCTTAATTGGCGGTTGGCCCGGTGCCTGGCTTGCGCAAAAACGTTTGCACCATAAAGTACATAAAGCGCCTTTTCAGCGCGAGTTTCGTTTTGTTATTTATGGCAATAGTTGTTTTTTACTTTGGCTATTATCTGACTCCGGCTCTGCATTTTTGCAGAAAGTGGCTTTGCTTTAACAAAAACTCAGTGAGAGAGCCTATAAAAATCAGTAATTTAACCAACAATTCACTTTTTTTATCCGCTCTGTTTGCAACTGAAATTAAACATCAGAGCAAAGCTTGCTTAATAACAAATATTAACCAGAATTAAGTAGCCCCAACAGTGGGCATACCAATCAGGAGATGTTCCATGAAACGTAATCAAGGTTTTACCCTTATTGAATTAATGATAGTTGTTGCGATCATCGGTATTTTGGCTGCCATTGCTTTACCTGCTTATCAGGACTACACAGCCAAAGCCCGCGGCTCAAACGCAGTAGCTTCATTAGGTGGTCAAAAAATTAAAGTCGCCGAAGCTTATGCCACCAGTGGGTCTTTAGGTTGCACTGACTCTTCAGGCGTAGCTATTCCAAACTGTACTGGTGCCGGCGTGTTGTCGCTTGCATATGATGGTATTACCGCCACCATGACCCCTGCAGTGCCAGCTGCTGCGGGCCAGAATATTACCTGGGCATGCGCCTTAACAGGTACTGGTGCAGTTCCAATTAAAGGTTGTGGTATTTAATTTTTAAGCCCTGCGCATCAGAAACGGCCCGTTCAGGGCCGTTTTTCTCAGGATAAAGCACGACCAGACAGGCCAAGCTCCAGCACCGGGAATCTGTATGGCATTAAATCCAAACTCGATATTATTAAAACGTTTACAACAAGCTAATTTAGTTGATCCTCAGCACACCTCTAAACTGCTGCAGGAAAAAAGCCATCAGTATCAGACTATTGCTGATTTGCTGATTGGCGAAAAGCTGATCCAGTCGAAGGCTCTGGCGGAAGCCGCCGCTGCTTTTACTCTGCACAGCGCTTTGGATTTAGATTTTTTTGATATCAATGCCATCCCGGAACAGTTACGCAACGAAAAGCTTATTCGCAAACACCATATTCTGCCGCTGAGTAAAAGACACAAAACCTTATTTCTGGCTGTGGTCGACCCTACTGACATGACGTCAGTGGAAGACTTTGAATTTAATACCGGCCTGAACGCCGAAATGATAGTGGTGGAGTTTGATAAGCTGCACAAAGCTATCGACAAGTTGTTTGATACTACAGCCACCGACAGTTTTACCGACACCCAATGGGATTTGGCCAAAATGGGCTTGGCGGGCGGTGATGAAGAAGAAACAAAAACTGTAGGTTCAGACAGTGAAGATCAGCCCATTATTTCTTTTATCAACAAAATGCTGCACGACGCTATTCGCAAAGGTGCTTCCGATCTGCATTTTGAGCCTTATGAAAAAAGCTATCGTATCCGTTTTCGTATTGACGGTATTTTGCACGAAGTTGCATCGCCCCCTGTTGCTCTGTCAACGCGTCTATCAGCCCGCTTAAAAGTGATGTCGAGATTAGACATAGCTGAAAAACGTGTGCCTCAGGATGGCCGCATTAAACTTAAGCTGTCGCAGAAAAAGTCGATCGACTTTCGGGTCAGTACTTTGCCCACCTTGTGGGGCGAAAAAGTAGTGATGCGTATCCTCGACTCCGACAGCGCTATGCTGGGTATTGATATTTTGGGGTACGAGGCGGAACAGAAGCAGTTGTATCTGGATGCTTTGTCTCAACCACAAGGCATGATTTTAGTCACAGGCCCCACAGGTTCAGGCAAAACTGTGTCTTTGTATACAGGGCTAAATATTCTTAATACCGAAGAAACCAATATTTCTACAGCTGAAGATCCGGTTGAAATTAACCTGCCTGGTATTAACCAGGTGCAGGTGAATCCAAGAGCAGGCTTAACCTTCCCTTCAGCTTTAAAGGCATTTTTACGCCAGGACCCTGATGTGATTATGGTTGGGGAAATACGTGATCTGGAAACCGCAGAAATCGCTATTAAGGCCGCTCAAACCGGCCATTTGGTGCTCAGTACCTTACACACCAACTCAGCACCTGAAACCTTAACCCGTTTACTGAATATGGGAGTGCCGGCTTATAACGTGGCAAGCTCAGTCACGCTGATCATCGCGCAGCGTTTGGCACGACGCTTATGCAATCACTGTAAAGCCGCCGAACAACTACCCGAGCAGGAAGCCTTAAAACAAGGTTTTTTGGCAGCACAGCTCAGCCAGCTCAAACTCTTCAAGCCTGTGGGCTGTGATCACTGCACTGGCGGCTACAAAGGCCGTTTGGGCATCTATGAAGTCATGCCTATTACAGCTCAAATTGCCGCTAAAATTATGGCAGGCGCTAATTCGCTGGATATTGCCGCCCAGGCTAAGACCGAAGGTTTTCCAAACCTGCGCCAATCAGCCTTGAAAAAAGCAGCTGCAGGACTCACCAGCCTGGCAGAAGTGAACCGGGTGACTAACGCCTAAGCCGATCAACTGAGCAGCAAGGATTAGAATCATGGCCGAAGTAAAAGTAAAGCAGCTGGATATCTTCTTGTGGAAAGGCATTAACAGACGGGGTAAAACCAGCAATGGTGAAATCAGAGCTGGCTCCGTGGCCGAAGCCAAAGCTTTATTACGCCAACAAGGTTTTACCCCTTCGTCTGTGAAGAAAAAAAGCAAACCTCTGTCCTTTACTCAGCCCAGCATAAAATCTTCTGACATTTCGGTAGTCACCCGGCAAATTGCCACTATGTTGGGCGCTGGTGTGCCTTTAGTACAAAGTATCGATTTGATTGCCAGCGGTGCCAGCAATGAAACCTTACGCCAGTTGATGGCAAAAATTTCTGTAAAAGTACAAGGAGGAACGCCTCTGTCTGAGGTGCTGCGTGAACACAAAGACTATTTTGATGAACTCTACTGTGATTTAGTTAAATCCGGTGAGCAGTCCGGTGCTTTGGACAGAATTTTTGACCGCATTGCCGTTTATAAAGAAAAAGCCGAAGCGCTGAAGTCCAAGATTAAAAAAGCCATGTTTTACCCTATAGCCGTTATTGTGGTGGCAGGCATAGTCACCTCGATTTTATTAATTTTTGTCGTACCCCAATTTGCCGAAATTTTTGGCAGCATGGGTGCTGAACTCCCGGCTTTTACCTTATTTGTCTTAGGTATTTCTGATTTTATGCAAAGCTACTGGTACATAGTATTGGGTGCCATCATAGCGGCGATATTTATCTTGTCTAAATCCTACAAAACCAGCCAGAGTTTTAAAGTCGCAGCAGACCACGCCATTTTAAAGATGCCTATTATGGGCATGATTTTAAATAAAGCTGCGGTGGCACGATACGCCCGGACTTTATCCACTACCTTCGCCGCTGGCGTGCCTTTGATTGAAGCTTTGGAGTCTGCTGCAGGGGCTGCTGGCAACGAAAAATACAGAGCCGCTATTTTGTCAGTACGCGAAGAGGTAGCCGCTGGTAATCAGATGCATCTGGCAATGAAAAATACCGCAGCTTTTCCAGAGATGGTGAATCAAATGGTGTCGATAGGCGAAGAGTCTGGCGCCTTGGACAGTATGCTGGCGAAAGTGGCTTCAATTTATGAGCAGGAGGTAGACGATGCGGTCGATGGATTAACTGCCTTACTGGAACCCTTGATTATGGCTGTATTAGGTGTCTTAATAGGCGGACTTATTATCGCGATGTATCTTCCGATCTTCCAACTGGGCAGTATTGTGTAATGGATTTTTTCTCTCCTTTGGTGCAAGTGTTTGAACAATCAGCTGTAACCTTTTATGTAGTTGTGGTGCTGTTTAGTCTGGCTGTAGGCAGTTTTCTGAATGTAGTGATCTACCGTTTACCGAAAATGATGGAACTGGCCTGGCAACAGGACTACCAACAGTACTTTGATCAAAACGCCGAGCAAACAAAAACCCGATTTAATCTGGCTTTACCGCATTCACATTGCCCTAAGTGTCAGCATCAGCTGTCAGCTCTGGACAATATTCCTCTTGTTAGTTGGCTAATACTCAAAGCCAAATGCCGTTATTGCAAAGCGCCTATCAGCGTGCGCTATCCGGCTATTGAAGCTTTCACTGGCTTACTGTCTTTAATGGTGGCTATACATTTTGGTGTAACAGAACAAACGCTGATTTATTTGCTAGTCACCTGGTGCCTGATCGCTTTGTCTTTCATCGACATCGACAAAATGCTGTTGCCCGATCAAATCACGCAGCCACTGCTATGGTTTGCTTTATTACTTAGCGTGACAGGTTTTACCGTCTCCCCCACTGACTCGCTGATTGGTGCTGCTGCAGGTTACTTAAGTTTATGGTCTGTGTTCTGGCTCTTTAAGCTGGTGACCGGCAAAGAAGGCATGGGTTATGGTGATTTTAAACTGCTGGCCATTTTTGGTGCCCTGCTTGGCTGGCAGCTGTTACCACTGATTATTTTATTATCCTCTGTAGTAGGTGCTGTGTTTGGATCACTGATGCTGCTTATTCAGGGCAAAGGCAAAGCAACTCCCATCCCCTTTGGACCTTATATAGCCGCTGCGGGCTGGATTGCTATTTTATGGGGTAAAGATATAACGGCCTGGTATCTTGGCACCATGGGCCTTTAAAGAATTGGGGCTTTAAGCATGTCTGGATACGTTGTAGGCCTGACCGGCGGTATCGGCAGCGGTAAAACCACTGTTGCCAATTTATTTCATGATTTAGGAATACAAAGTGTCGACGCCGATTTAGTGGCACGCGATGTGGTAATGCCGGGCGAACCCGCTTTGGCGGCGATAGTGATGCATTTTGGCCAGAGCGTTTTGCAAAGCGATGGCCAGTTGGATCGCGCTGCGCTCAGAGCCCGGATTTTCGCCGATGAAGCCGAAAAACACTGGCTGAATCACTTATTACATCCGCTGATCCGCCAACGCTTGCTGCAACAATTAGCCGCCTGTACATCGGATTACGCCTTGCTGATTGCCCCTTTACTGCTGGAAAACAACCTGCAAACTTATACGGACCGGGTGCTGGTTGTGGATGTGCCAGAAGAGCTGCAACTCAGCCGCACCATACAACGAGATCAGGTGCCTGCAGAACAAGTACAAAACATTCTGAACAGTCAGATATCACGGCCTGAACGTTTGCAACGTGCAGATGACGTTCTGCTCAATACAGTTCCTGTTTCACAGCTTCACCCCCAAATACTGCAACTACATCAGCGTTATCAGCAGTTTGCCAAGGAAAAACTAGCAAAAAGCTCTACTTAGGTTTATGGTAATGAACATTGTTAACAAATGTTTCAGTTATGACTTCAATCATCTACGAACATCCGCTGAACGAAAAAGTGCGCACCTATTTGCGGGTTGAGTACTTGTTTCAGCAAGTCACTAAGTTGCTACCACTGGAAACAGAATGGCAACAGCAGGGCTTTTTTACCTCGCTATTTTCGTTGATTGAAGTATTGGAACGTAATGATGTTCGCCCTGATCTGATTAAAGATGTGGAGCGTTGCGAATCAGCTTTGGTCAATTGGTCACGTCATCCTGCGATTTCAGATGATATGCTGCAAAGCATGTTACAAAAAGCGGTGCGGTTACAAAGTGACTTATTGCGTTGCGGAAAATTCGCCAATAGCTTAAAAGAAGATAAATTCCTCGCCCCACTGCGCCAACGTTTTTTTATTCCCGGTGGCACCTGTTATTTTGATTTACCTCAACTGCAATACTGGTTTTCTCAGCCTTTAGCTCAACGTAAAAAAGCGGCGGCGGAATGGCTGGACCAACTCTCTCTGGTTGAAACTGCCATTTCTTATGTATTGACCTTTATTCGGGAGCGCGGTCAGTTTAAAGAGTTAACCGCTGAAAATGGTTTTTTCCAAAGTAACACCGAGCAGTTTGAATTACTGCGCATTGAGTACTCCATGGAATACCAGAGTTACCCTACCATCAGCGGTAACAGATATCGCTATGCGATACGCTTTATGCAGCTTTGCGACAGCTTAGGCCGCACCACTATGGATAAAGCGATTCCTTTTAAGTTAGCCTGCTGTTAGTCCATCAACTGAAGACTTGTCATTCGAGACGGGCGGGGATAAACCAATCTTAGATTTAATTGGAATTCTGGACGGGCGGGGATAAACCACCGCCCCTACTATTTGCTCGCTTGAAATCTGCTGACTGAGGTACACTATCGCACTTTGAATTTGCTTCCGGAGTACGCCTTATGGCCACTATCGTCAAATGCCCGACCTGCCAGAAAGATGTCGTCTGGGGTCCTGAATCCGCTTTCCGGCCTTTTTGTTCTGACCGTTGTCGTTTAATAGATTTAGGCGCATGGGCCAATGAAGAACATAAAATACCGGATAAAGGCCGTGCTGACTTGCCTCTTTCTGAGGAGCAATTAGAGCAGTTAGAAAATGAGTTGCTAGAACAGGATAACGAGTTTTTTAAATAAATGGTTCAATTGTAGGGGCGACCTTTATGGTCGCCCACCTACCCGTTCAAACCGATCCCAAACGGCCGTTACGGCTGCCCAAATTCAGTAAGCAGTTTATCTAATATCGGCTGATTGGCATCAGGGAACTGATACTGGCTCAGCTCCGACAAAGGCACCCAGCGCACTGGTTGCCCTTCCAGACCTTTTGCTTCGCCTGCAAAGTCTTTTACGAGATGAATATCCAGCAACACTGTTTTTTCAGGGTAGGCATACTGCAGTTCAAACCAAGGGCTTGAAGCTGCAATATCGAGATCGACTTCTTCTTTCAGTTCACGCGCTAAAGCCTGACTGGTGGTTTCACCGGCTTCCACTTTGCCACCAGGAAACTCCCAGCGGCCGCCCTGGTGTAATTTGTCAGGGCGCAGCGCTAACAACACCTGTTGATCCTTTAAAATCACACCAACAGCCACATGAACCAGTTTGAGCGTCATGCTTTAAACCAACTTACCGTGACACTGTTTGTATTTTTTGCCAGAGCCACAAGGGCACGGATCGTTACGTCCTACTTTTTCCGCATCACGAAACACGGCAGAAGGGCTGGTTTGCGGCACTTCAGTCGCCACTTGTTCCATTTCCTCGTGCTGGAATTGCATATCGGTGCTTTCCGCTTTACGACGTTGCTCTTCTACAGCATCCACGTCTTCAGCAGCGCGAATTTGTACCCGTGATAATACACCAATAACGTCCAGCTTCAGGTTGTCCAGCATAGTAGAGAACAACTCAAAAGCTTCACGCTTGTATTCCTGCTTCGGGTTTTTCTGTGCGTAACCACGCAGGTTAATACCCTGACGCAGATGATCCATTGCCGCTAAGTGTTCTTTCCAGTGCGTGTCTAAGCTTTGCAGCATCACTGACTTTTCAAACTGACGCAGTACTGCAGGGCCAACCATATGCTCTTTCAGCTCGTAAGATTTATCCACGACTTCGTGGATTTGCTCACGCAGCTTCTCTTCAAACAGTTTTTTATCATCCGCTAACCATTTGGCAATAGGCATGTCGATGGAGAAATCAGCGCGGAAACGCGCTTCTAAGCCCGGAATATCCCACATTTCGTCCAGAGACTGAGGTGGAATGTATTGGTCCAGCACAGAGGCAACCACATCGTGGCGAATGGCATTGATAGTCTCAGAGATATCAGCAGTATCCATCAGCTCATTACGTTGCTCATACACCACTTTACGCTGGTCGTTTGCTACGTCATCAAATTCCAGTAATTGCTTACGGATATCAAAGTTACGGGCTTCAACTTTGCGTTGGGCGTTTTCAATGGCGCGGCTGACCCATGGGTGCTCAATAGCTTCACCAGGTTCCATACCCAATTTACGCATCATGCCTGCCATACGGTCTGAAGCAAAAATACGCATTAAGGCATCGTCCAATGACAGGTAAAAACGTGAAGAACCCGGATCGCCCTGACGACCTGAACGACCACGTAACTGGTTGTCGATACGGCGAGATTCATGACGTTCAGTACCAATGATATGCAAACCACCAGACTCAATCACAGCGTCATGGCGTTTTTGCCACTCTTGTTTCACTTGTTCAATTTGTTCTGCACTGACTTCACCTAAAGCAGCCAGTTCAGCCTGTAAATTACCACCCAGCACTATATCCGTACCACGACCAGCCATGTTAGTGGCGATAGTGACAGTGCCTGGCTGACCAGCCTGAGCAATAATTTGTGCTTCGTTAGCATGGAATTTGGCGTTTAATACCTGATGCGGGATTTTTGCGTCATGCAACAATTTCGACAGGTATTCAGAACTTTCAATAGAGGCCGTACCCACCAAAATAGGGCGCAGCAGAGCACGGTTTTCTTCAACGTCTTTGATAATAGCCTGATACTTTTCTTCTACGGTCAGATAGACCAAGTCAGGCATATCTTTACGAACCATAGGTCTGTTGGTTGGAACTACTATAGTTTCTAAACCATAAATAGATTGGAATTCAAAAGCTTCAGTGTCAGCTGTACCTGTCATACCCGCCAGTTTGTCGTATAAACGGAACAGGTTCTGGAAAGTGATAGAAGCTAAAGTCTGGTTTTCGTGGTTAATACGAACCCCTTCTTTGGCTTCAATGGCCTGGTGCAAACCTTCAGACCAGCGACGGCCTTCCATAGTACGGCCTGTATGCTCATCAACAATAACAATCTCGTTATCCTTGATCACATAGTCCACGTCTTTCTTAAACAGGTTGTGCGCGCGTAGAGCGGCATAGGTGTGATGCAACAGGGTAATATTAGCGGCTGAGAATAAAGAGTCGCCCGGCTGAATTAAGCCCAGTTCCTGCAGAATTTCTTCGACACGAATTTGACCCAGCTCCGTCAGATAAATTTGTTTGGCTTTTTCGTCTATGGTGAAGTGACCATCACCCATAGCGCCTTCTTCGTCTTCTTTTTCCTGCTTAACCAGCTGAGGCACTACAGTGTTAATCACACGATACAGTTCTGAGCTGTCTTCCGCCTGACCAGAAATAATCAGTGGAGTACGGGCTTCATCTATTAAGATCGAATCCACTTCATCGATAATGGCGTAAGCTAAATGGCGCTGAACCCGCTCTACAGCAGAAAACGCCATATTGTCGCGCAGATAGTCAAAACCAAATTCGTTGTTGGTACCATAAGTGATATCAGCACTGTAAGCGGCTTGTTTATCCAAATGCCCCATACCAGGCACGTTGACACCTACAGTTAAGCCTAAGAAATCAAATAAAGGCGCGTTGGTTTGTGCATCACGACGAGCTAAGTAGTCGTTGACCGTAATAACGTGTACAGCCTGACCACCTAAAGCATTTAAGTAAGCTGGCAAAGTAGCAGTTAAGGTTTTACCTTCACCTGTACGCATTTCTGAGATTTTGCCCTGATGCAGCACTATGCCACCAATCAGCTGCACATCGAAATGACGCATCTTGAACACACGTTTACTGGCTTCGCGCACTGTGGCAAAAGCCTCTGGTAATAAATCATCCAGTGTGGCGCCATCTGCAACACGCTGTTTAAATTCAGCAGTTTTTAATTTGAGTTGTTCGTCGGTCAGGGCAACAAAAGAAGGTTCAAGGCTATTAATCAGATCAACCGTTTTTTTCAGCTTTTTTAAATAACGATCATTACGACTACCGATTAATTTGGCGAAAAATTTTCCAAACATTTTATAAATACCACTTCTTGGTTGAGACTCGCTCCGAGTCCGGCCTGAGCCATTATTACCCACATCCCTGAAACTCCTGCTTCAGGAAACTGGGTATGTATTATTGAATACGGCGATTAACAAACATCATAGGGTCAATTTGCTGACCATTTTTCAGTACTTCGTAATGCACATGGGGGCCGGTTGAACGACCAGTGCTGCCCATAATGGCAACTTCCTGACCTTTGGTTACCATCTGCCCTACCTGAACAGTGGTCTCTTTGGCGTGAGCATAGCGGGTGCGATAGCCATCGCTATGCTCAATTTCTACCATTTTACCGTAACCAAAACGTTCGCCAGCCCAAGTGACTATACCACCTGCTGTAGCGAAAATAGAATCACCTTCCCTGCCAGCAAAATCTACGCCACGGTGCACTGCGGGTTCTCCGCTAAAGGGATCACTGCGCACACCAAAACTCGACGATAAATAACCACTTAATACAGGGCGGCCCGATAACTGAACGCTTTTTCCTATATGGTGATTCAAATCCAGAGATTCAAGCATCGCAAAACGGGTTTGTTCTGATTGCAGGTTTTGTTCTAACTCATTGAGCTGTAACAATACGGCGTTCAATTCAGCCAGACTGATTTCAGTAGAGGTTTGCGCAGGTCCGCCCATGGCGGGATCCTGATGTAGGTTAAACTCTTCAGTCGATAAATTGGCGGCGTCAATTAACCGTTCACCGACCATATTCAGTCGGTTCACCTGCGCCTGCAGTGTTGCCACTTTGGACGTCAACGCAGCCAGCTGATTTTCAGCGCGACGGCGAATATCAGCAATTTCCTCTGTTTCAGCGGCACGGCTCAGCTGGACTTTTTCAAGTTCAGCATTACCTTTCTGAAACAGATTTGCAAAAGCTGCTCCTGCACCAGACGCAATACAAAAAAGTAAGACGGCCGTGACTGTCAGTTGCGATGGCGTACTGCCAAAGCTGAAGTGGCGATGTCGGCCACGATAGAAAACTGTTACACTCATGCAACCTCAGTATAAATTCATAAGTTAAGATGGCGCGCTATTCTCAGAAACCAGTGGATCTAAGTCAGTTGCTGCAACAAAGCTCTTTGTTGTCGACTATGCAGCACGCCGATCTGTTGCGCCAACTTAATACCGAATTAGCGCAGTTTCTGCAACTGGATCCATCCGGTTTTTGCAAAATTAGTACCATAAAAGCTGGTCGCTTAGTAATTTTATGCCAATCGCCTGCCTGGGCAACCCGGCTGAAAATGCAAAGAGAGGCCATTCTAGACAATTTCCGCCAGAAAATCTTGCCGGATTTAGCAGGAATCGACATTGAAGTGTCACCCAATACCCAGCTGCAGTATGTCAAAGCGGAAGAAATCAAAACTGAAGGACCTAAAATCTCTGAACAAGCTGCGGTGTATTTACTGGCTTTAGCACAAAACAGTGAAGGTGAGTTAAAGCAGAAACTACAAAGGCTAGCAGAGCTGGCTCAAAAGCCTGGCTCTGCCCCCAAAACTTAGGCCAGCTGTGGCGCTAAGTACGATATTGGCATTTGCGCTTCTTTGTCGAAGCTAACAAATTCCCAGTTCGCCTGATCAGCAAGTACTGCAGACAATAACTGGTTGTTTAAAGCGTGGCCCGTTTTATAAGAACGGAACTCGCCCAGAATGCTGTAACCGGCCATATATAAATCACCGATTGCATCCAGAATTTTATGTTTAATAAATTCGTCTTCATAGCGCAGACCATCCTGGTTTAATACCCGGAACTCGTCCAACACCACGGCGTTATCAAAACTGCCGCCTAACGCCAGATTATTGGCGCGTAAATATTCAATATCCTGTAGGAAACCAAAAGTACGGGCACGGCTGATGTCTTTAATAAAAGACGCAGCTGAGAAGTCGAGCTTCATGCGCTGTTTGGTTTCTGAAATCACAGGGTGATCAAAGTCGATCGCAAAATCCATACGGAAACCGTGGTGTGGCACAAACTCAGCCCACTTATCACCGTCTTCAACCCGTACTTTTTGCTTAATGCGGATAAACTTTTTGGCTTTTTTCTGCTCACTGACGCCAGCTTCCAGCAACAGGTAAACAAAAGGGTTGGCACTGCCGTCCATAATAGGAATTTCAGCAGAGTCTACTTCGATAAACAGGTTATCGATGCCTAAGCCAGCCACTGCAGCCATTAAATGCTCAGTGGTGGACAGGCGTACGCCGTCGTCGTTGATCAAACATGTACACATCACAGTGTCGCCCACTAATTCAGGGCTGACTTTAAAATCAACGATCGGGTTCAGATCGACACGCCGGAATACAATACCGGTATTATCAGGAGCAGGCCGGAGAGTAAGCGTAACCTTTTCTCCCTTGTGTAAACCTACCCCGATCGAGCTGATTGATTTTGCAATGGTACGTTGTTTAATCATATTTTTTCCTGTTCAAATATTGAACAAATCCAAAATGGCGGCGAAGCATAACATAGCTGACCAGCTATGCCAACCTTTGGGCCTTTTGTAAGCTGACTGAAAATCAGTCAGCTTGTTTACGTAAAAACGCCGGAATATCGAAAATATCGATGTTCGCTTGTTTCTCCGCTACTGGCTTACTTTGCACATTTGGTACTTCTAACGGTGCCTGTGACATATCACGGGCGGCGTTACCCTGATGATGAGCATAGCTTGTACCAGCATTGCCATAAACGTGCGCTGAACGAACTGGTTCATGACGGTGATTTGGCACCAGGCTGATATCAGGCTTACGCTCTGCACCTATACCTGTGGCAACCACAGTGACACGAAGTTCATCAGACATATCAGGATCAATAACAGCACCTACGACCACAGTCGCATTTTCTGAAGCAAAAGCTTTCACTGCATTACCTACAGTTTCAAACTCTTCAATGCTGATATCAAGGCCTGCAGTGATATTCACCAGAATACCCTTAGCACCTGATAAATCGATATCTTCCAGTAACGGGCTGGAAATCGCTTGTTCAGCCGCTTCTTCAGCACGGTCCGGACCTGAAGCACGGCCAGTACCCATCATCGCAGTACCCATTTCTGACATTACTGTACGCACGTCGGCAAAGTCGACGTTAATCAGACCAGGACGAGTGATAAGCTCTGCAATACCTTGCACCGCACCTAACAATACGTTGTTCGCCGCTTTAAACGCATCCAGCAGGCTGGTGCCTTTACCTAAGACTTTTAATAACTTGTCGTTAGGGATAGTGATTAATGAGTCGACATGTTTTGCCAGCTCAGCAATACCTTCGTCCGCATAAGCTAAACGCTTTTTGCCTTCGAACGGGAATGGCTTAGTCACCACAGCCACAGTCAGAATACCCATCTCACGGGCTACTTCAGCCACTATTGGAGCAGCACCAGTACCAGTACCACCGCCCATACCGGCAGCGATAAAGATCATGTCCGCGCCTTGCAGCGTTTTCTTAATAGTTTCACGGTCTTCTTCTGCAGAACGACGGCCAACATCAGGGTTAGCACCAGCGCCTAAACCTTTAGTCACACCAGCACCCAGTTGCAGGGTCATATGGGCAGACGAGTTACGCAGCGCCTGCGCGTCGGTATTGGCAGCAATAAACTCAACACCTTCGATGTTGCTTGCAACCATATACTCAACAGCGTTACCGCCACCACCACCAACACCTATTACTTTAATGACAGCTTCTTCGCTGTGGTTTTCCATTAACTCAAACATAGCTCTCTCTCCGTTTTAGTACGCTTACTCAAAAAAGTTAAAATTCGCCTTTAAACCAGCTGGTGAGTCGTTTCACCATGCCGCCGACTGACTCGCGGGCAGCGACAGCTTTTTTCTGCTGGGTCCGCATGTCTTTTCCATAAATCAGTAAACCCACTACGCTGGCGTAGGCCGGGTCCTGTACATATTCTCTTAAACCTGTAATGCCAATGGGGTAACCCAATCGCACCGGCATCTGAAACACATCTTCAGCAAACTCTATGGCACCTTCCATTTTGGCGGTACCACCTGTCAGCACTATGCCTGCGGCAATTTGCTCTTCCAGACCACTGCTGCGGATTTCTTCCAGCACCAGTTCAAACAATTCCTGATAGCGGGGTTCAACCACTTCTGCCAGGGTATGACGTGACATGCTTCGGGCAGGACGACCACCCACGCTTGGCACTTCAATGTTTTCTTCTTTACCTACCATGCTGCGCAGTGCACAGGCGTATTGCACTTTAATATCTTCGGCGTGGCCTAAAGGCGTGCGGAAGATTTTGGCAATATCGCTGGTAACCTGATTACCGGCCACAGGGATCACTGCGGTATGGCGCAAAGCGCCATTGGTAAACACCGAAATGTCGATAGTGCCGCCGCCCATATCGACGACGCAGACACCCAGCTCTTTTTCATCATCCGTCAGCACTGCATAGCTTGATGCCAGGGAAGAGAAAATTAGCTGGTCGACATGCAGCTCGCAGCGCTCAGCACATTTTTCGATATTTTTTGCCATATCATTGGCACAGGTGATGATGTGAGCCTTGGCTTCCATCCGCACCCCTGACATGCCGATCGGGCTTTTAATGCCTTCCTGCATGTCGACTGAAAATTCCTGTGGCAGTACATGCAACATGCGACGTTCGGCCGAAATAGGCACTGACTTGGCGGCGTGAATGACGTTGATCACATCTTCAGCTGTCACTTCGGCGTCATTAATAGGCACCATGCCACTTTCGTTCTGACAACGAATATGTTTACCAGTAATACCTAAATACACAGAAGACACGCGGCAATCGGCCATCAGTTCGGCTTCTTCCACGGCGCGGCGCACAGACTGCACCACCAGGTTCAGATCGTTGACACCACCTTTGTCCATACCACGGGCCACATGAGTACCCACACCAACAATACTTAACTGATTGTCAGCGGTAATTTCGCCCACTAAGGCTTTAACCTGTGCTGTGCCTATATCTAAGCCAACGATAAGATCACGTTCTGTCGACTTTGTCATCTTGTTCTCTTTGTTCTGGCGCTTCGACCCAACGTACAGCGACGCCTGTGTCATAACGCAAATCAACTTCGGCGACTGCCTGAGTTTTATGTTTACTAATCACAGGGTACAAATCGATAAACCGCTGCACCCGCTTTGCCGTATCTTCCCGGCCAAGAGTCAATTGAATGCCCTCTGCTAAATTCAGTTGCCAGGCCTGACGGGCTGACACTGTTAACCCTGTTGCCATATGCTGATGGACGGTCAGCATCTGATTCAATTGATTGAACATGGTCAGTGCATCCTGCTCGGCCCCGTCCGGACCTTGTAACTTTGGCAATGACTGTTTTAGTTCAGCCACAGGAGCGACAAAGAGTTGACCTTGTTGATTGAGTAAATATTGGTCATTCCATACCGCCACTGGCTTATGTTCAGTCACCACCACCACGAGCGTATCAGGCCATTGTTTGCGCACGGCTGCCTGAGCGACCCAGGGTTGTTGCTGCAGAAACAGCTGCACCTGATCCACGTTCAAATTAAAAAAGTTGCCCAGATACTGTTGTTGCAGCTTTTGGTTTAACCCTGCAGCTTCAATCTGAGAAAAATCGCCATAAACCTTCACTTGCTGAATAGGAGCACTTTGCTGATCCTGGCTCCAAAGCCAGATCTGATACCCCATCCAACAAACAAACCAAATAGCAAAACAGAAAAAGGCCACACCAGCCCAAAAGGCTTTGTTGATAGGTGTTGCTACTGTCTTGCCGTTTTTAGTCATAAGGTCTGTTCTAAAATCTGTATAACTAACTGCTCAAAACTCAAACCCGCTGCTTTGGCCGCCATAGGCACCAATGACTTCTCTGTCATGCCAGGCACAGTGTTCACTTCCAGCAGATAAAAATTACCCTGTTCGTCCAGCATTGCATCAACACGGCCCCAGCCTGATGCGCCCACAGCAGTAAAAGCTGCAGCAGCGGCTTGCTGTAAAAACGCGGTCTGGTCGGCTGTTAAAGGCGCAGGACAAAGGTATTCAGTGCTGTTGGACTGATACTTGGCTTCATAGTCATAAAAAGAGCGGGGAGTACGCATTTCAACAATGGGCAAAGCCTTACCGTTTAATACAGTCACAGTAAATTCGCGGCCCTGGATCCACTGTTCAACCAGTACATCAGCATCGTATTTAGATGCCACAGCCAATGCCTGTTCCAGCTCTTGCGCAGTGCTTGCTGCACTCATGCCGATACTGGAGCCCTCATTGGCTGGTTTCACCATCACTTTACCAGCTAACTGTTGCAAAATATCCTGATAATTCAGTTGCTTCCCAGCTTCAGCTACCAAGAACTTGGCCGTAGGCAAGCCTTGAGCCTGAAACAGCCACTTGCAACGGATTTTATCCATCGCCAAAGCTGAACCTAAAACACGACTGCCTGTATAAGGCAGACCCATTAACTGTAAAGCGCCCTGCATAGTACCGTCTTCACCACCACGGCCATGCAGTACGATAAATACGCGGTCAAAACCAGCTGCAGTCAAAGCACTTAAAGGCTGCTCTTTAGGGTCAAAAGCATGGGCGTCAACACCTTGCTTTTGCAAAGCGGCCAGCACAGCGGCACCAGAACGCAGCGACACTTCGCGCTCTGCCGAGGTTCCACCCAACATCACAGCCACTTTGCCAAATTTGCTGCTCATACTTCAAGCTCCCTCGTTTGGTTTTAATGCAGAAATTGCTAATTTAGTTGCCGCCAGTTGTTTGGCCAGCGCGCCTATATTGCCAGCACCCTGAGTCAGCAGCACATCACCGTCCTGCAACACATCAGCTAAAGCTGCAGGCAAGTCGGCAGGGGTTGCCACATAAATAGGATCCAGCTGACCACGGGCGCGGATAGAGCGGCATAAACTGCGGCTATCTGCACCAGGAATAGCGGCTTCGCCTGCGGCGTATACTTCAAGCAATAACAATAAATCGACAGAAGACAGCACTTTGGCGAAATCTTCGTATAAATCACGGGTTCTGGTGTAACGGTGTGGCTGATAGGCCATCACGATACGGCGCTCTGGCCAGGCGTTACGTGCCGCAGCTAAAGTGGCAGCGACTTCACTTGGATGGTGACCATAGTCATCGACCAGCAGCACTTTGCCACGGCCTGTATCAAACTCGCCGTACTGTTCAAAGCGACGGCCTATGCCTTCAAACTTCTTCAGTGCGGCTAAAATGGAATCCGTGGCTATGCCTTCATCTTTGGCTACGGCAAAAGCTGCGGTCGCATTTAATGCATTGTGACGGCCGGCTAAATTCAGCTCAATCTGGCTGGCAACACCGTCTTTATCGGTAATAACAAAATGGCTTTGAGTGCCGGTTTGGCTGAAGTCGCTGATGACATAATCCGCATCTTCACTAAAGCCATAAGTAATGACAAAACGGCCAATTTGTGGGATCAACTCACGCACTACAGCATCGTCGATACACATTACGGCCACACCATAAAATGGCAGGTTATGGCAAAACTCCAGGTAGGTGGCTTTCATTTTTTCAAAGTCACCCTGATAAGTTTCCATATGATCAGGTTCGATATTAGTGATCACTGACGCCATAGGCTGTAAATGCAGGAAAGAAGCGTCGCTCTCATCCGCTTCGGCAATTAAATAGCGGCCAGCGCCAAGACGAGCATTGGTGCCTGCAGAATTCAGTAAACCACCAATGACAAAAGTAGGGTCAGTGCCAGCTTCGGCAAAAATAGAAGCGATTAAGCTGGTGGTGGTGGTTTTACCGTGGGTACCGGCAATAGCAATACCATGACGGAAACGCATTAATTCAGCCAGCATTTCAGCACGGCGCACCACCGGAATACGGTGTTCAATAGCAGCCGCCACTTCCGGGTTATCGGTTTTAATAGCGCTGGAGACTACAACTACGCTGGCACCTTCGATATTTTCTGCCTTATGACCAATCACAATACAAGCACCTAAGGACGCTAGGCGGTCAACCACAGGATTTGGCGCTATATCTGAGCCTGAAACTTTATAACCTTCATTGACTAATACTTCGGCAATACCACCCATACCAGCGCCGCCGATCCCCACGAAGTGGATCCGCTCTACTCTGCGCATAGCATTTTTCTTTTGTTGTTTTGTATTGCTCATTTAGCCTTACCTGTTACTTCACCACAGACTCTTACAACTTGTTCTGCGGCATCATCTATTGCTGTTCTGCGGGCATTATTTGCCAAATGACGCAGCGCACTTTTGTCCTGTAACCAGGACTGGAGCAAAGGCAACAAAGCACCTTTACTGAATTCACTTTGTGGCAGTAACACTGCCCCTTGCTTTTGCACTAACCAGCTGGCGTTGGCCGTCTGATGATCATCAATGGCGGATGGCAAAGGCACAAAAACTGCTGCTACTCCGGCACAAGCCACTTCAGAGACTGTTAGAGCACCAGCGCGGCAAATCACTAAATCAGCCCAGGTGTAAGCAGCAGCCATATCTTCAATAAAAGCACTGGCACTGGCTTTTAACTCAGGCAAAGCGGCATAGGCTTGCTGCACTTGCTGTTCCATCGCCTTACCCGTCTGATGCCGTATTTCCAGCGCACCAGTCTGAGAGGCTTGTGCAAACAAAGCAGGCAATTGCTGATTAAACACTTGCGCACCTAAACTGCCGCCAACCACTAATACTTTTAAACTTTGTGTTGCCGCCTGCAGTTGCTTTTGACCAGACACAGCCAGCACTTCAGCACGCACAGGGTTACCCACCACCAATCTGTCTTTGCGATCAGCAAAAGCTTGCGGAAACGCCACTAATACTTTTTTGGCAATACGGGCCAATAATCTGTTGGTGGTGCCAGCTACTGCATTTTGTTCATGTACTATTAAAGGCTTACCCGCTAACCATGCAGCCAACCCACCTGGTCCACTGGCATAACCACCAAAACCTAATACCAGTTCAGGGTTCAGTTGTTTGACTAAAGCACGGGCCTGACTAATGGAACGCCATAACATCAGCGGTGCTTTGACTAAGCTTTTGATACCCTTACCACGTAAACCAGCCACAGCAATGCTATGAAATGGGAAACCAAACTGCGGTACCAAAGTCGCTTCCATTCGATCGGCTGTACCCAGCCAATGAATGTTCCAGCCTTGTTGCTTCAAAAGTTCAGCTACAGCTTTGGCCGGGAAAATATGACCACCAGTGCCACCCGCCATAATCAGCGCTGTTTTTTGCTTTTGATCAGGAGTTTGCATCAGCTCAGGCATGAGGACCTCCGCTAATGGCATGTCGACCTTTCAGTCGGACTTCAAAATCAATGCGCAATAACAAAGCTGCAGCCACCATCATAATAATTAAGCTACTGCCACCTGAGCTTATAAAAGGCAAAGTTAAGCCTTTCGTTGGCAGCACGCCGCTGGCAACACCTACATTGACGCAGGTTTGAAAACCAATCCAAATCGCCAGCGCATAAGCTAAAAAGCCATGAAAGCTCATGCCTTTAAACAAGGCTTTGTTACCAATCCATAAAGCGCGGCTAACCAGTAAAAACAGTAAGCTTAGAATGACAAACACACCTATAAGGCCGGTTTCTTCTGCAATCACAGCAAAAATAAAGTCGGTATGAGCTTCTGGTAAGTACTCCAGTTTTTGCACACTGTTGCCCAAGCCCTGGCCAAACCAGCTACCACGGCCAAAAGCCATCAGCGATTGGGTCAACTGGTAGCCGTTACCAAAAGGATCGGCCCATGGATCTAAAAAGGAGGTCACACGACGCCAGCGGTATTCGCTGTACACAATCAACACACCAATAGCGGCTAAACCTGTGAAAATTAAACAGAAAAACTGCCATAACTTAGCACCAGCCAAAAACAGCAACACCACAGAAGTGGCAAACATCACTATCACTGTGCCCAGATCTGGTTGCATCAGCAAAAGCACAGCCAGAATAAACAGGATAATCAAAGGTTTGATAAAGCCTTTCAGATTTTCCCGCACTTCTTCATGGCGGCGTACCAGGTAACTGGCCAGATAAACAAAAAAGAATAATTTGGCAGGTTCTGCCGCCTGAATATTAATAGGACCAAGCGCCAACCAACGGGTTGAACCATTGACGTTACGGCCAAACAACAACACGGCGATCAACAGTACCAAAGCCAACATCAGTAATAAGATATTGGTGTTATGCCACCAGGACACAGGCACGTTCAACACCACATAGGACGCAGCTAAACCTATCACCAGATACACCAAATGCCGGATAGTGAAATGCATCGGATTACCATACAAACGTTCTGCCACAGGCACTGAGGCGCTGGTGACCATAATAATGCCCACACCAATCACCAAAGCCAGCAACACCAGAAACAGCTTGTCGTAGCTGTTGGCTTCATCACGTTGCCACCACAAAGCTATTGCTTCGCTGGGTGAAGGCATAAGGTTCATCAGCATTTGCTTCATAACCACACCTTCTGTACAGCGGCAGCAAACTGCTGGCCACGGTCCTCGTAATTTTTAAACATATCTAAGCTGGCACAGGCTGGTGATAACAACACCAAATCATTTGCAGTGGCCAGCTGAGCTGCAGTTTTTACTGCGGCCATTAAATCTTTCACTTCAAAGCTGCCTGCTTTAAGTGCTGCAATAGCAGGACCATCCTGACCTAAAGTAATTAAGTGATCGACGTCACTATTTAGCACTGTTGCCAATTCACTGAAATCAGCGCCTTTGCCATCACCACCTGCTATTAAAATCAGCTTGCCGTGAACTTCAGGACGTAAACCAGCAATAGCCGCCAAAGTAGCGCCCACATTAGTGGCTTTGGAGTCGTTGACCCAACGCACAGCTTTATGGTCCAGCACTAACTGGCAACGGTGCGGCAATGAGGTAAAGGTCTGCAGCGCTTTGACTAAGCCTTCGCGGCTTGCACCAGCAGCTAAAGCTAAAGCGCAGCTGGCCAAGGCATTAAACTGATTATGCAAACCGACAATGGTCATATCGCGCACTGGCATTAAAGGCTCGCCCGCAACCAACAACCAGCTTTCGGCCTGATGTTGAACCACGCCGTAGTCTGTACCTGCTAAATCTAAAGCCAAAGAAGGAACCGAAGTCTTTGGCGTCGTTAACTCATCGGCTTTATTGTAAATCGCCAAATCTGTACCCTGATACACCCGTTGTTTGGAAGCAGCATAAGCGGCCATAGTGCCGTATCTGTCCATATGATCTTCAGTCACATTTAAAATACAGGCGGCTTTGCTTTGTAAGGAATGCGTGGTGTCCAGTTGGAAGCTTGATAGCTCCAGTACAAACACTTCAGCATCGCTTTGCAGCGCATCCAGAATAGGCAAACCAATATTGCCCGCAGCTACAGCTCGTAAGCCAGAGCACTGCAGCATATGAGCAGTTAAGCTGGTGACAGTGGATTTACCATTGGCGCCGGTAATAGCCAGCACAGGCTTCTGGTTTTGCAGTGCAAACAGCTCAACATCACCAATCAGATGAGCACCTTGTGCCAAAGCAAAACGTATAGCCGGATGTTTAGGGTCTAAGCCGGGGCTGACAACCAACACATCCATATGAGCTAAACGGTTGGCGTCCAGTTCACCTAAATAAATACCGTCCACTTTGTCGGCCGGAATTTGATCCAACCCGGACACTTTTAAGCGGGTATCCATCAGGACAGGTTTCACGCCTTGTTTCAGCAAAAAGCGCACTGTGGCCAGACCTGAAAGGCCTAGTCCTATCACAGCAACACGTTTTCCCTGGAACAACTTAGCGTTCATCTTTTATCTCAGTTTTAAAGTAGCTAAACCAATCAGCACAAAAATGACTGACAAAATCCAGAACCGCACAATAACGCGAGGCTCAGGCCAGCCTTTTAATTCGTAATGATGGTGAATAGGCGCCATGCGGAAAATCCGCTGGCCGCGTAATTTGTAAGAACCGACCTGCAAAATTACCGACACGGTTTCCATCACAAAAACACCGCCCATAATAAACAGCACTATTTCCTGACGGACTAAAATGGCAATCACGCCCAGCACTGCACCTAAAGCTAAAGACCCCACATCGCCCATAAAAACCTGAGCAGGATAGGTATTAAACCAAAGGAAACCCAGGCCTGCGCCGACCAAGGCAGCACAGACCACCACCAGTTCACTGGCATGAGGCAGATAAGGAATATTCAGGTAGTTGGCGAAATTCACGTTACCGCTGGCGTAGGCGATAATGGCAAACGCAAAGGCCACCATAATGGTTGGCACTATGGCTAAACCGTCTAAACCATCGGTTAAATTCACCGCATTGCTGGTACCCACAATAACGAAATAACACAAAGCAATGTAGATAAAACCCAGCTGTGGCAGCACATCTTTAATAAATGGCACTACTAAACTGGTTTCAGCCGGGCGTTCTGCCGTGGCATAGAGGAAAAAGGCGATAGCGATGGCAAACAGGGACTGCCAGAAGTATTTCCATTTGGCGATCAGGCCTTTTGGATCTTTACGCACCACTTTGCGATAGTCATCAATAAAGCCAATCCAGCCAAAGCTTACCAGCGTAAAAATCACCACCCAGACGTATTTATTGCCAAGGTCTGCCCACAGCAGAATGCTGGCCAACACTGAAGCTAAAATCAGCAAACCGCCCATAGTCGGAGTGCCTTTTTTCGAGAAATGGCTTTGTGGGCCATCATCCCGTACGGTTTGACCGATTTGCAGTTGTTGTAGCTTAGCTATTAGCTTGGGGCCAAAATACAGGCTCAGCATTAAGGCGGTTAAAATACCCAGAATAGACCTGAAAGTCAGGTAACTGAATACGTTAAAGGCATTGATATATTGAGTTAAATACTCGGCTAACCACACTAACATGAGCTGATCTCCTGCTGACATCTTTCTAGCAAGTCCTGCACGACCAATTCCATTTTGGCGCTGCGCGAACCTTTGACCAGTACGGTGCTACTCGACTGTTCATCAAGGATCGGGCCTAACTTTTGGATCAGTTGCTGACGGGAACTAAAATGGGCCCCTTGGCCGTTAAATAAATCACTGGCGCTCTGTGATAACACACCCAAGGTGAATAACAGATTAATTCCCTTTTGTTTGGCGTATAAACCGACTTCTTCATGGTACAAACGGGCATCAGCGCCCAGTTCACCCATATCGCCAAAGACTAATACTCTGAAACCAGGATAAGTAGCCAACAAGTCGATGGCGGCCTTAGTGGATTCAGAATTCGCATTATAGGTATCGTCAATCAGACGTAATTTGTCGCTGGCTTGTGTGACATTAATCCGGCCTTTGACCGGCGTCATCGCCGCCAAACCTAACTGCACATCGGTCAGGCTGGCACCTAAGGCCAAAGTAGCAGCTGCTGCAGCCAGCGCATTAGCCACGTTATGTTTGCCAGGTAACACCAATTGAATAAAAATGCGGCCTTGCGGGCAAACCAAATCAAAGCTGGCACAACCTTGTTCATTCAGCACTACATGTTCAGCGGTAAAATCGGCTGCCTGAGTGCTGCTAAAGGTCAACACAGTTTTATTCTGTAACCGCTTTAACCAGTAATCAGAAAATTCGCTGTCCAGCGGCACTATGGCAACACCAGCAGGGCCTAAAGAGCCATAAATTTCGCCTTTGGCACGAGCCACACCAAACAAATCGCCAAAACCTTCCAAATGGGCAGCAGCCACATTGGTGATAATGGACACTTCAGGTTTCACCAACGAAGAGGTGTAAGCGATTTCACCTAAATGATTGGCACCCAGCTCCATCACAGCGTACTGATGCTGCTCTGTTAAACGTAATAAGGTTAAAGGCGCACCAATATCGTTGTTAAAGTTGCCGGCAGTCGCCAGCACATTACCAATACGATCCAAAATGGCTGCCATCATCTCTTTGACCGTGGTTTTACCCACACTGCCAGTCACAGCCACAGATTTAGGATTGACCTTTTGCTTCACTGCAGCACCCAAAGCGCCTAACGCTAAACGGGTGTCGGCGACAATAATCTGCGGCACTGCGACATCCAGCTGCTGATCAACAATTAAAGCGACTGCACCTTTACTGATCACATCAGCGGCAAACTGATGACCATCAAAATTCGGACCTTTTAAAGCAATAAACAAATCGCCTTGAGTAATATTGCGGCTGTCTGTGCTGACGCTGTTGATCTGAATATCAGCACCAACCAGTTGTCCCTGCACTAGTTGTGCTATTTCTTTTGTTTGTAAAGGGATCATAAAGCAGTCTCCGTCACCAGTTGTCGAACAAAAGCGCGTTCGTCATAAGGCAAAACTTCATGGCCAATGATTTGATAATCTTCATGGCCTTTACCGGCGATCAGTACCAGATCACCAGCTTTGGCTTGTTCTAATGCGCTGCGTATGGCCGTTTTACGATCGGTGATCAACTGATACTGGCCTGCAGTACAGCCTGCCGCTATATCCAGGCAAATCGCCATGACATCTTCAGTGCGTGGATTGTCCGCAGTAATAATCAGTTGGTCCGCTAAACGTTCTGCAATAGCACCCATTAAAGGCCGTTTACCTTTATCTCTATCGCCACCACAACCAAAGACCACCCAAAGCTGGCCCTGACAATGGTTACGAACCGCGATTAAAGTTTGCTCCAGCGCATCAGGCGTATGGGCATAATCCACCACAGCCATTACCTTACGGCTTGGCTGATAAAACTGTTCGATACGACCCGGCACACTACATAGTTGCTGCACAGCCACAACTAAAGTGTCAAAGCTATGACCCAGCTGCAACATAGCGCCGAAAGCGGCCAAAACGTTTTGAATATTAAATTCACCCAGCACTTTCAGCTGTAATTGTTGCTGACCCAGATGACTGGTTAAGCGGAACTGATAACCCAGCGGGGTGATTTCCAGTTGGTCGTAAGCCAAATACTCGCTATAGCCCTGGCAATCTTTCAACTGCCCATAAGCCAGCACAGGAAGAGTGCAGTCAGCCGCTAACTGGCGGCCAAACTCATCGGAAACATGAATCACAGCTTTTTTGGCTAAATCTGGCTTAAATAACAAAGCCTTGGCTTCGCCGTACGCTTGCATAGTGCCGTGATAATCCAGATGATCGCGGGTTAAATTGGTAAACAGAGCCACTTCAAACTGCAAACCAGCCACACGTTGTTGCACTAACGCATGAGACGATACTTCCATCGCCACCAGCGCTTTGCCTTTGGCTGCTTCGGAAGCAAGAATACGGTGAATATCCACCAGATGAGGCGTAGTGTTATTCAGTGCAGTCAAACTGCGATAATCGCCATACCCCAAAGTGCCAATCACAGCGGCTTGTTGCTCTAACAGCACAGCCAGTTGATTGACAAAAATTGCAGTGCTGGATTTGCCGTTAGTGCCAGTAATACCCACAAGTTGCTGCGCCTGATGTGGATAAAAAGCGGCAGCCAAGGCTGGCAACAATTGAACCAAATCAGTTACAACCACAATGCGCTGATCATTAAGCGCGCTCTGAGTATCGGTTAATACCAACACAGCACCAGCAGCTAAAGCCTTTTCAATAAACTGATTGCCATGCGTTTTGGTACCAGGCAAAGCTAAAAAAACATCACCACTTTGTACTTCCGCGCTGCTGATACGTAAATTCTGTAACGGCAAAGCCGCCACAGCAGTGGGCAACTGAATTGCAAAAGGTGTCAGCCATAGCTGAAGTGAGTTAGCCGGCATTGGGCACCTCACTGATCTTGCTGATACGGCTGTCGTTGGCATCAGGTGCAATATTGAGTAACTGCATGGCAGCACCCGACACAGCAGAGAACACAGGAGCAGCAACTTCGCCGCCGTAATAATAATCGCCGCTTGGTTCGTTGATAATGACCACAACTGCAATACGAGGGTCAGAAATAGGAGCTACGCCAGCAAAAGATCCGATATAGTCATCGCTGTAACCACGGATACCGGCTTTTTTCGCAGTCCCTGTTTTTCCACCTACTCTATAACCAGGCACAGCCGCTTTTTTTGCACTACCACCAGGTCCCACCACAGCTTCTAACATCGCCACCATATTGTCGGCATGTTGTTCGCTGATCACACGTTCACCTTGAGGTTTTTTGGTGCTTTTGAAAATAGACAAAGGGTAAGACACACCACCGTTAGCTATAGTGGCGTAAATGCGGGCCAATTGCACCGCATTCACCGTAAAGCTATAACCAAAGGAAACTGTAGCTAAAGCGTGTTCGCCCCAACGCCTTTGTTCACGCAATACTCCAGACGTTTCGCCAGTCAGACCTAAACCTGTTTCTGAGCCCACGCCCATCTTGTAATACATATCAAGGAATTTATCCGTTGGCATGCCTAAAGCTAAGCGCGTAACCCCTATATTACTGGACTTGCGCATAATGCCGGTCAGGTCCAGATCTCCATAACCATTGACATCACGCACTAAACGACCACCAATACGTACAGGACCATAACCCGTAGAAATCACCGTATCCATAGTGGCAGTGCCATTTTCCAAGGCGGCCAAAACAGGCAATGGTTTAATGGTAGAACCGGGTTCAAAGGTATCTGTGATAGCACGGTTACGGTATCTGTTGCTGTCGGCATTCTTTCTGTTGTTTGGGTTGTACGAAGGTGCGTTGGCCAGTGCCAGTACTTCACCGTTGTGTACGTCAACCACCACTACAGAGCCTGAAGTCGCACCAAACTGCATCACAGCTTTTTTCAGTTCACGGTAAGCGACTGCCTGAATACGCTGGTCGATACTCAGCTGGATATTATTGGACGCCTGACCATCAGTTTGTGACAAGACTTCAACTTCACGGCCTTTGGCATCTTTGCGAATGGTTTTTAACGCAGGTTTGCCGGTTAAAACGTCGTTAAACTGACGTTCTATCCCTTCCATGCCCTGATCGTCCACATTGGTAAAACCTAACAGATGCGCAGTAACTTCACCGGCCGGATAATAGCGGCGGGATTCTTGCTGAAAAGCAATACCAGGAATTTTTAACTGTCTAATGTAATCCACTGTGGCAGGACTGGCCTGACGTTGCAGATAAACAAAACGTTTGGAGTCGTCGGCACCAATTTTGTCCGATAATTGCTGCGGGCTGATTTGCAGCATATCCGCCAGCGCATGCCAGCGACGTTCATCAATTTTATGTCTGCTGCGCAGCACCAGCTGTGGATCCGCCCAAATCGATTGAACAGGTACGCTGACCGCCAGCTCTTCGCCATTACGGTCTAAAATCATGCCACGCATCGCAGCGTCAGATTTCACCCGCAGCGTTCGCATATCGCCTTGTTCCAGCAGCATTTCAGGTTCTAACACCTGCAAATAAGCTGCACGGATAATCAGTGCGCTGAATACCGCCAATAAGGACACAATTACAAAAGCAAAACGCCAACTGATGACAGTCGGCTGTTGATTCTTTTTCGCCTGCTTTTTAGGTGCTGCTGGTTTCTTTATCATGGTTCCTGCACCACCACATCTTGCGGGCCGCTGGGCCTGACCATATTGAGTTTGGTCGCTGCCAGCTCTTCAACCCTGCTGTGCTCGGACAAAGCCCTTTGCTCCAGCAACAAATTGCGCCACTCCATTTCCAGGGTGTCGCGATGTTGCAGTATTTTATCTTCGTACATAGTCAACTGGCGGTTCATATGAGTGAATTCCACCACGGCCAAAGCTGAACCTAAACAGCACAGCATCAGCACCAGCAGAAACTTGTGCTGCCAGATATCGCTGATGATTAGACGGTTCAGTTTAATAGCGCTCATGCGGTTTTCTCCGCTATACGTAATACAGCGCTACGGGCTCTGACGTTGTTTTCCAGTTCTGCATCAGACGGCATAATAGCTTTGCCAATCAGTTTTAATGGCGTGTACAAATTCAGTTGATCTTGCGTCAGGGGTAAACCTTTAGGAATGGCAGCGCCTTTGCTTTTTAAACGCATAAACTGCTTTACCATCCGATCTTCCAGCGAGTGGAAGCTAATCACAGTTAAACGGCCACCAGGTTTTAATACATGAACAGCAGCGTCCAGCGCAGTTTTGATCTGATCCAGTTCACTATTGATGTAAATACGTATGCCCTGAAAGCTACGAGTCGCAGGGTGTTTTTTCTCTTTGTGGCTTTTTGGTACTACTGTGCTGATTAAGCTGGCCAGCTGAGCTGTGCGGGTCAGTGGTTGCTCACTACGGCTATCTACTATCGCATTGGCAATACGCCAGGCTGATTTTTCTTCACCGTATTCACGTAATACAAAAGTAATGTCTTCGACATCTGCTTTCGCCAGCCAGTCGGCAGCTGAAATACCAGAAGTTGGATCCATCCGCATATCCAGCGGGCCATCACGCATAAAGCTGAAACCACGTTCAGCATCATCCAGTTGCGGTGAAGACACACCTAAATCCAGCAATATACCGTCAACCTTGCCGGTAATGCCGTGGTCTTCAGCGATTTGGGCTAAAGCAGCAAAAGGACTATGGGTAATAGAAAAACGTGGGTCAGCTAATAAAGGCTGGGCTGCGGCAATAGCAGCAGGGTCGCGATCAATACCGTATAAACGGCCTTGTTCGCCTAGTTTAGATAAGATCACTCTGCTGTGACCACCGCGGCCAAAAGTACCGTCGAGATAAATCCCGTCGGGTTTGATGGCTAATCCGTCTATGGTTTCAGCCAATAAGACAGAGATATGGGCGCTTTGATCCATTAGAGTACAAAATCCTGCAGCCGCTCTGAGATCTCGGCGTCGACGGACATATCACGTTCAATTGCCATATCTTCGGCAACACGTTTATTCCACGTATCTTCGTCCCAGATCTCGAATTTGTTAAGTTGTCCGACTAAGCGGATGTTTTTTGTCAGGCTGGCATGGCTTCTTAGTGGCGCAGGTAATAGAATGCGGCCGCTTTTATCCATGTCACAATCTGACGCGTGGCCTATCAATAAACGTTTAAAGCGCAGCTCTTGTGGGTTCTGATTGGATAAACGCTGCAATTGTTCTGCAACCTCTTCCCATTCAGGCAGTGGATACAGCAGTAAACAAGGATCTTTGGTGTGAATAGTACAAACCATGGCGCCTTCTGCATCAGCAAATAAGGTATCGCGGTAACGCGTTGGCAGCGCTAACCGACCCTTATCATCCAATGTTAAAGAAAACGACCCACGGAACATATTAATCCCACTTCATTGTTGTTTGATCCTGATATTTGATCCACAAATACCCACAATTTCCCACTGATGTACAGTTTAGGGCCGCAGAAGAAAGCTTGTCAAGGTGAAAACCCCTTTGTTTGATCATGACAGATCCAGTAAAAACAAGGCTTAGCGCGAAGATCCTGATTTCTGTGGGAAAAAGTGGAAGAAAAAAACCATAAAATAGTTTGAAATTTTTTATTTAGTTACGCATAACCCAATGATTCAGACTAACAGCCAGCCGCACGCGACCAAGCTGCTGTTACCAAAGCTGTGACAGCGATTTTTTCGGCCAAAGGATCTTAATAACTCTATGATTTTTAATAATATAAATTGATATCTCGCGCAGAGACGTCAGCAAAGGTAGTTATAAACGATAATAACTGCAAAAGCTTATCGCTTTCAGAAGGAGGTGAGAAAAGCAGAGAAACAGGCTACTAAACACAAGGCAATATCAATAAAATAAAGCGACACAAGGTAAGCAAGCGCTCACAACAGGCATTAAAAAAGCCCTGAGCACGAGAGCGCATTCAGGGCGAAACAGGGAGTTTAGCGACGGACTGCCGAAGCAGGTCGGGCTAACTGAAATATATCAGCAGCAACCCTGCTGTAACCTGAACCACCAATACGACTGATTAAATCCATTTTGTAAGGATCAGGCATGCCATTGACATCCAACACAGAGGGATTGATATAGATAGCCAGCACTTCTGCAAAAATCACTTCGCAGCTTGGGTTTTCCGGCGGATAAGGTTGCAACTTTGCCAGCCGGCATTCCAAAGCTACAGGAGCCAACGCCACCCGGGGCACTTTAATTTGGCTGGACGCGGCCTGCTCCAGCCTTGCTAAGTCAAATTCACTTTCATTAGCAGGCACTGCGGCTGCGCTGATATTCATTTCATTCGCCAGCGCATGAGGTACCAGATTCACCACAAAATCCCGGGTAGCTTCAATATTCAGGCTGGTATCTTTTCGACTGCCATCTGCTTTATGTTGAGTGGAAATCATCAAGGTCGGCGGCTGATCCGTCACCATCTGAAAAAAACTAAAAGGCGCTAAATTCAGCACTCCCTCTGCGGACAAGCTCGATACCCAGGCAATAGGACGAGGGGTAATAGTGCTGGTTAACAGCTTATAGGCAGCTGAAGGGTCCAGCTGCTGCAGATCAATCCACATTAATAACTACTCCAAAAAGACAAGATGAAGCCCAAAATGGCAGCTCCGGCGATAACCCGCATCAATCCCTGCTTCGCCACAAACAAAGCCAGCGCAGCCAGTATGGTAATAAACACGGCTTGCCAGTCGATAGCACCAGCAAAACCTGTAGGCCATAACACATGGTAGGCAAAAAACAGCGCTAAATTGACGATAACACCGACCACTGAAGCACTTATTGCCGTTAATGGCGCAGTCAGCTGCAACTTGCCTTGGGTAGATTCCACCAGCGGGCCGCCTGCAAGAATAAAAATAAAGGAAGGTAAAAAAGTAAACCAACTGACCAAAAGCGCAGCTATCACCCCTGCTGCAAGCATTAAATCAGGCCCAAAACTGGCCTGTACATAAGCACCAACAAAAGCGACAAAAACCACCACCATAATTAGCGGACCAGGCGTAGTTTCCCCTAAAGCCAAACCGTCCATCATTTGCCCAGGTGTTAGCCAGCCAAATTTATCCACAGCGCCCTGATAGACATAAGGCAAAACAGCATAAGCACCACCAAAAGTCAGTAAGGCTGCTTTGGTAAAAAACCAGCTCATTTGGGTAAGTTGATGTTGCCAGCCCAAACTGAAGGTCAATGCCAGCATAGGCACAATCCAAAGCACTAAACCGCAAGCCACCACAACCACAAAGCGGCTCCAACGAAACAACGCATGGTCAGGAGTGGGCGTTGTATCGTCAATCAAAGCCGGACCATAACTTTTTTGGGAAGCAGTATGACCGCCAGATGAAAACACTACAGGTGCAACTTTGCTGCCGATAAAACCAATCAAAGCAGCAGACAAAACAATAAGCGGGAATGGCAGTTGAAAGGCAAAAATAGCGACAAAAGCGGCAACAGCTATAGCCCATAACAACGGGTGTTTCATCACCCGCCCGCCGATACGCCAGGCGGCATGCAGCACTATGGCGGCTATGGCAGGTTTAATCCCATAAAACAAAGCAGCCACCCAAGGGTGCTCGCCGTACACCAGATAACCCCAGGAAAGCAGCACCAACAACAGCAAAGACGGCAGAATAAACAACAACCCCGCCACCACACCACCTAAAGTGCGGTGCATCAGCCAGCCTAAATAAGTTGCCAGTTGCTGCGCCTCAGGCCCGGGCAACAACATGCAATAATTCAGCGCATGCAAAAACCGGCCTTCACTGATCCAACGGCGTTTTTCCACCAGCTCAGTATGCATCAGGGCAATCTGCCCGGCAGGCCCACCAAAACTGATACAACCCAACTTGAGCCAAAACCAAAAGGCTTGCCAGAAAGGGATGGCATTCGGTGAAGCTGAATTTATAGGGGACATAACAATCAGAACTAAAGAAGTAAGGCGTCCAGACTAGCAAACTTTGCGAAAGGCTTGCTAGTCTGATTAAAAAGAAGGTGTGAGTCGGCCCGTTAAGCCGGGTTCTGTCGTGGACAATCATTCCTCTAGGACGTACGTCACCGCACGCCTCAAGCAACCTACCCGCCCCCAACGCGGGCCGCGCCAAAGGGGGCCTATTTGGTCTTGCTCCGAGTGGAGTTTACCGTGCCACGAACTGTTACCAGCCGCGCGGTGCGCTCTTACCGCACCCTTTCACCCTTACCTGATCCCTTGCTTGCGCAAGGGCCATCGGCGGTTTGCTCTCTGTTGCACTAGTCGTCGGCTCGCGCCGCCCAGGCGTTACCTGGCACTCTGCCCTATGGAGCCCGGACTTTCCTCCCCCTGCTTGCGCAGGCAGCGATTGTCTGGGCCAACTCACGGCGCGCATTATACCCTTCTTCCCCGAAGCTGCAAGGTTGTTGGCTGCGTTATGACTATACGGGTGTAGATATAATCACCGGCACGGGCGGGGACAAGCCCACGCCCCTACAAAACCGTCGCGTTGCAACTCCGATGAATTTGGCTAAAGGGGAATAAGGTTTAATCGCCCGGCATTAATTCCAAAGCCAAAAAATTAGTCTTCAGCGCCCCAACTCAACCCCAATTTATACAAGGCATTTTTCTTTTCACCGTGGATCTCTGCTGTTAAAGCCGCTGCTTTTTTCAGTGGTAACTCACTCATCAGCAGCTTCAGAGTTTGCTGAGCTGCCGGGTTAATTTCTTCTTCGGCAGCTAAAGTTGGCGCTATCATTAACACCATTTCGCCCTGACAACGGGCCGGGTCTTCATCTAACCAGGCTGTGATCTCTGCAGCTGTGCCATAGACAAAGTTTTCAAAGGTTTTAGTCAGCTCTTTGGCCAGAACCAGCTCACGTTCTGCACCAAACACCTTCACTACATCTTCTAAACAGTCTTTGATACGACGTGCCGTTTCATAACAAATTAAAGTGCCAACACCTTGTGGAATGGCGCTTAGCACATTTTGGCGTTGCTGACTTTTCGCCGGTAAAAAGCCAATAAAGTGGAATTTATCTGTAGGTAAACCAGCGCAGCACAAGGCGCTGATCAAAGCACAAGGACCAGGGATAGGCACAACACGAACACCGGCGTCACGGCATAACCGCACCAGGCTGTAACCTGGGTCGCTGATCAGCGGTGTGCCTGCATCTGAAATCAAAGCAACATCTTCACCGGCCTGCAGTTTTTGCAATAAAGTGGCGGCACGTTGCTTTTCGTTGTGATCATGCAGCGCCAGCATTTTGGCTGAAATACCTAAGTGGCTGAGCAACTTACCACTGTGTCTGGTATCTTCCGCTGCCACCCAGGCCACAGTGCTTAAGGTTTTAATAGCGCGTTGACTGATGTCGTCTAAATTACCTATGGGCGTGGCTACTATATATAAATTTCCGCTTTGTGCAGTCATATGGCGCTTATTCCGTTGTACTTGAATTACTTTGGCTGGAATTCATTGAGCTTAGGCACGGCACTGAGTAAGATACCTGCATGTTTCCTTCATTGTACCTGTGCATTGTGAAATCCAGCAAACTGAAGCCACTTATTCTTTTGGGCAGCGCCATAGCGTTAGCCAGTTGTTCTTCCACACCAGAGCAGACTGCTCCGGTAAAACGTTCTCCAGTAGTCCAGCCTGCGGTTGAGGCAGAAGATGACGTGGAAATCGTTAAAATCGAACGGCCTTTGTCCGGTGCTGACTTTATTGAACAAGCCGGCCAGCAACAAGGTTCAGAGCAGCAATGGCAATTGCTTGAAGCGGCCAAAGCGCATTTGCAACAAGGTGAAATTGAACAGGCCTTAGCGATAAGCCGTGTGCTGGCGCAACAAGCCACTGCTGAAGTGCAACAAGCCAATTTGTTGCCTTTTTTTCAGGGCCTGATCGCAGCTGATAATCATGAAGATATTCAGAAATTCAGCAATCAGTATGCGGTAAACTCATTCAGAGCTGCAGATAAAACTGCTTATTTACAAAGTCTGGCGCAGTATCAAAGCAGCAGAAGAGAGCCGGAGAATGCGGTAAAAACCTATCTGCAGTTGCTGGTTTTGCAACCTGAACAAAGTTCGTATCAAAGTGCATTGTGGCAACAGCTGGGTATGCTGACACCGGATCAATTACAAAGTCTGAGCCAAAGCGGTGATAACACCACACAAGGCTGGGCTAAGTTATTGCAATTGCATCAACAGCATTTGGGCAACAGAGCAGCTTTAACTCAGGCGATTAGCGACTGGCAGCAGCAATACCCAAACCTGCCGTCTCTGCAGCAGTTACCAGATGACATTCAGCAATTAAGTGCAGTAGATGCCTTTTCACCTAAAACTATTGCAGTCCTGCTGCCTTTTAGCAGCAACTTCCGCCAGCACGCCGAAGCTATTCAACAAGGTATTCTGGCCGCATCTGCCAACCAGCAAGCCCGTTTAATTTTTATCGACAGCCAGACAGATACTGCAGCACTGCAGCAACAACTGGCGGCTGAACAAGTGGATTTTGTCATAGGGCCTTTGCTCAGAGAGCAAGTGGATGCCATTTCACAGCAAGCGGACTGGACCATCCCTACGCTGTTTTTAAATGGTAAAACCGATTTGGTGCAACAATCTGCCGATAAGTTTTATTTTTCCTTAAGTGTGGAAGATGAAGCGCACCAAATGGCGATGCTGTTTAAACAGAAAAATTATAAACAGCCTGTTCTGATGGCTTCCCGTAACCCGTTAAGTCAGCGTATGGCCGAACAATTCAGCCGTGACTGGAAACAAATAGCAGGTAAAGAACCTGAAACCTATTGGTTTGCCGATCAGGCTGGCATTGAAAGCACCATAAAGCAGTTACTGGAAACAGCAGCCAGCGAGCAACGTATTCGTGACATCAGTAAACTTGCTGGCGAAAGTGTCAAAGCTGAACCTCATAGCCGTCAGGATATAGATGCCATTTATTTGCTGGCCGACCCGGCGCAAACCCGTTTGCTGAAACCTTATATCGACGTGTCTGTAGCGCCAACCAAGGTGACTTTGCCGGTTTACGCCAGTTCACGCAGTCATCAGAAATCGGCAGAGTTTACCGATAGGCGCGACTTACAGGGTTTAACTTTTACCGAAATGCCATGGATGCTCAGTACAGGCCAACAACAAGAGTTTCGTCAGCAATTTGAACAGCTGTTTCCACAACAGGATGAAACCCTGCAACGTTTATTTGCTATGGGTTACGACGCCTACCACTTAGTGTACCGTTTAAAGCAGCAGCAACAATTTCCGGCTCTGCGTTATCAGGGCTTAACGGGGAATCTGGCCTTGTCTACAGGCGGACAGGTTCAGCGACAGTTAACCTGGGGTAAATACAGTAAGGATGGTTTGCTGACCCCACGGACGCCTTAAATGAGCAAAAGCACAGGGCAGTTTTATGAACAACAAGCCTTAGTGTTTTTAGAGCAACAAGGCTTACAGCTGGTGCAGCAAAACTACAGTTGTCGCTTTGGTGAAATTGATTTAGTGATGCGAGAACAACAGACGCTGGTATTTGTTGAAGTGAAATTCAGGCGCAGCACCCACTTTGGTGGTGCAGCAGCAGCCGTCACTTCAGCCAAACAGCAAAAATTGAGCCGCACCGCTTTATGTTATTTACAAAGTAATGGCCAGCAGCATTGTCGTTTTGATGTAGTGGCCATTACCGAACAGCCAGCAGATATTCGCTGGATTAAAAACGCTTTTGCAGGAACAGCTAACTAATGCAAGACCATATCAGGCAACTTTTTACTGAAAATATTCAAACCATGATAGCGACAGGCGAAGCTTTGTCTGCCCCTATCGAAAACGCCGCCGTCAGTCTGGTGAACTGCCTGATCAATGGCGGCAAAGTGATTTGTTGTGGTGAAGGTGCGTCTGCAGCTTTAGCCACGCATTTTGCTCAGCTGTTATTGGATCAGTTTGAAGCAGAACGGCCTTGTTTACCGGCTTTTGCCTTGTTAACTAATAATTCCAGCTTACAACCTGGTAATCAGGAGAACCCTGATCATTTGGCCAGGCAGGTCAGGGCTTTAGGCCAGGCCGGCGATGTGCTGGTGGCTATTTCAATGACAGGTGAAGAACATAATCTGATCAAAGCTGTTGAAGCCGCCTTAACCAAAGATATGACAGTGGTGGCTTTAACTGTAGATAACAGTGGGGAATTGTCTGGTTTGCTGGGCAATCAGGATACTGAATTGAAGGTGCCGGCACACAGACCGGCCCGGGTGTTTGAGTGTTATACCTTTTTACTGCATGCGTTATGCGAACTTATCGACATAACTCTGTTTCCGCAACAAGGAGATCTCTGATGTTGAATAAAATAATGCTGGTGTTACTAACGAGCTGGTTATTACAAGGTTGTGCTGCTGCAGTATTGGCAGGCGGAGCTACAGCCGTTAAATCAGCAGGCGATCCACGCACCCTGGGCAGCCAAATTGACGATAAAAGTATTCAAATCAAAGTAAGCCGCTTACTGAGTGAAAACGCGGAGACCAAGGACAAAGGCAATATCAATATGACCAGTTATAACGGCATAGTGCTGTTAACAGGTCAGGTGCCCAATGAACGTGTGCGTGAAGTGGCAGCCGAGATATCCAGAGTGGAAGGTGTGAAAGACGTGCATAACCAACTGCGTGTTGGCAGCGAAATCAGCTTTGGTACAGGCAGCAAAGACAGCTGGCTCACCACCCGTATTAAAAGCAAATTTTTGGCTGATAAAAATGTCAGTGGTTTAAATATCAAAGTCGTGACGGAAAACGGTGAAGTGTTTTTAATGGGTTTAGTCAGTCAGCAAGAAGCGGACAGAGCAGTCAACTTAGCACGTAACGTCGACGGCGTAGCTCGTGTTATAAAAGCTTTTGAATACAAAGACTAATTAAATGGGGGGTGAAAAATCCCCCCCATTGTTAAGCACTTAAACTTTAAAGCGTCTGACCAGATCCATCAAACGTGACGCCATACCTGCCAACTCCTGACTGGCGGCATTGGTCTGATTGGCGCCTGCAGAGGTTTGCACAGCCAAATCTTTAATAGCCACCAGACTGCGGTCTACATCACGGGCCACGTGTGCCTGCTCTTCTGATGCAGTAGCAATCAACATATTACGTTCGTTGATATGGCTGATAGAACTACAAATCTGCTCAAAAGCTAAACCCGCTTTATTGGCCATCTCGACCGTATTGTCAGCCAAACCTGTGCTGGCTTCGATAGAGTGCACAGCCTTCGCAGTGCCCTGACGGATTTGACTAATCAGTTGTTCAATTTCCTGAGTTGAGTTTTGAGTACGATGTGCCAAAGCCCTTACTTCATCAGCCACTACTGCAAAGCCGCGACCTGCATCTCCTGCTCTGGCTGCTTCTATCGCAGCATTTAATGCCAGTAAATTTGTCTGCTCTGCAACGGCCCGGATCACATCCAGCACTGTGCCTATATTGCCAGCCTGCACTGCCAGTTCCTGCACCAGTACAGCTGAGGTTTTCATTTCTGTTGCCATATTACGAGTCTGAGCTATGGTTTGCTTCATTTCGTCAAGGCTGCGACTTGCCAGTTCATTTGAAGCTCTGGAAGCATCAGAAGTGGACAACGCATTTTGTGCTACATCTTCCACCGCAACTGTCATTTCGTTGACTGCAGTAGCTGCCTGTTGCAACTCGGCACTTTGTAAATCCAGCCCTTCGGTGCTTTGTGACGTGACTATACTTAGTTCCTCAGCAGCTGATGCAAGCTGAGTGGCAGTGTTGTTGATCTGACCGATGGTGTCTTTTTGACTCTGCTGCAAAAACTGTAAGCCGGAAAACAACACACCTATTTCATTGGTACTTTCTACGACAATCTGGCTGCTTAAATCACCCTGCGCCATACGCTGGAAATGCACACCTGCCTGTTCAAGCGGTTGTATCAACATGGTTTTAACAAGATACCAACTCATCACTAATGCAATCAGTGACAGCACAAGAAACACTGCACAAAGCACAGCAGTCGCAGTGTATCGCTGTGATGCAACATTCATCAGATTACTGTTCATCGTGTTTGCCCTTTCCACAAACTGAGCAACCAGCTCCTGAGCTTTCACATTGGCATCTCTGGCCTCCAGATTGGCTATCACATAGCTTTCGCTGGTACCGGTTTGCAGTTCTTTTGCGGTTTTTTCCACACTAGCGAAATAGATAGCAAAAGCGCTTTGCATTTCTCTGACCAGCTCTTTTTTCTCGCCTTTTAAACCTAACTCTGCAAATGTATTGAACTTATCAACCGCTTCTTTCAGAAACTTTTCAGCGCGCTGCGCACTAACCTGAGCCTTGTCGTTTTGGCCACCTTCTTTTTCAATAAAGCCACCAGCCAAGGCTAACCTGCTGCGTAAAATCAAACCATACACATCGCTGATAGGGTTGACCTGCAATGCTGAAAGTTCATATAAATCAACCATACCTTTTTCACTGGCTTTCGCACTATTCCATGAGTAAAAACTCAAGACAACCAGACCTACAGTGAACAGAAGAAGAATAGATAAGATAATGTTTTTTAAAGATATATTTTTGAAAATTTTGGATCCCATAACTGTGAGTAAAACCGTTAAACACAAAAAGATTTTTGCACTGAATAACTATCATTGAGCTGTATAGCCTGACGCTGGGCAGGCACAAAGAATGGTAAAGTATTGGAAATATAGAACATAAAGTTGGACAATATAAATTCGTATCCGCTATTTATCTATTTTATTGAAAAAAACTGCAAAACTTTGACGTAGTTCGTTTTATCCGCTAGAACCCTATAAAGCTATTCACTTTTACAGGTAACAGGGTAACTTATACATTTTTTGATTCAGGCCGCATCAGACCTGCCTAACCTATAAAAACAAAGTGATTTTGGAGACGAATTGTGAACATAAAACATTACAGTGCTATTAGTTGTTTATTGCTGCTCAGTCACAATACCCAGGCTTTTGAATGGGATGTTTATGGCAAGCTTGATCTCCAGGCTTTATATGTTGATGAAGGCTTGTATCGCTACTCAGATCAAGGCCTACAACTTGAAGCTCCCTTTACCCGGCTTGGATTTAAAGCCAGCCATGATCTAACCGACAACCTGAAACTGATTATGGTGTACGAATGGCAGGTCAATGGCCTGGATGACGCCAACAAAGATCACAGACTCGGTAGTCGTAATACTTATATCGGCGTCGCAGGTAACTGGGGGAGCTGGTTTTTGGTAAAAATGATACCCGCTTTAAAAAGTCCGAAGGCAAAATTGATTTATTTAATGAAACCTTAAATGACATAGGGCAATTAACTGCGGGTCAGGACCGGCTGGAAAACATCATTGGTTATCAGAGTCCGGTGATCAATGGCTTTCAGTGGTCTGCCACTTACCAGACAGGAGTCAGTGATGAAATAGCTGGTGGTTATGACTGGACCCTGAGTTATGGTGATGCCAGCTTCAAAAACTATCCTTATTACATTGCCTATAGCCAGACACATGAACTCAACAATCTGGATGCACAGCGAGTTCTGATCAATGGCAAAATTGCCGAATTGAATAATGGTAAATTGTCCGCAGGTTTATTATTACAGCGCACTGAACACGTCACCCGCAATGTTGAAGGAGATGCGATTATGGCGCAACTGGCTTACCAGCTTGAGGCTATGACTTATAAACTGCAGTGGCAACGTGATGACAGCAAACTACGTCATCCCGAGACAGGCACTTTGGTCAGCGCTGGTTTAGACTTCGCATGGAGCAAGGAGCTGACGGTTTACACCATGATATCAGCCCTTGATTTTGAATCGGAAAATGATAGCTCTGCCGCTTTAGGCTTTAAGTATCATTTTTAAAACCCTGTTCGCTCCCCCAGTTTAAAAAAGCATGTTTGACAACCGTCATACATGCTTTTTTATAAGCCATCACATAGAGAAAAATCAGAAGTACAACTGTTATTCCAGAGACAATTCTGTGGCCAGCGGTAAGGTAAAATAAAAACAAGCGCCACCGGAATTAGCACGCTGGTAACCAATATCCCCCCGCATGGCTTTAATCAGATCTTTGCAAATAGCCAGGCCAAGTCCGGTACCTGCCACTTGCCTGCGATCCGATGAATCGGCCTGAGAAAACTTCTCAAATAATCTGGGTTCAAAGCTTTCAGAAACACCAGGCCCCTGATCAATGACAGAGACTCTGACTGTTTTGGCAGACAACTCCATAGTCACCTGCACCGAAGCGCCTGCAGGTGAATGCCGAATCGCATTAGCCAGTAAATTGGCCATGACTTGCTGCACTCTGACTTCGTCCACTTCCACCCATAAATCATCTTGCTCAGCAGACAACAACTTCAGTTCGACCTGGCGCTGAAAGGCGACTGGCTGGTTCAACTCTATAGCTTGCCTGAGTAATGCAGCCAAAGGCCAGAGCCTTAACTTAAACTGCATTTTGTTGACGGCAAGTTTTTCGATATCCAGCAAATCGTTGATAAGTTTGCCTAATCGTTGACTGTTTTGCTGTGCCAGAGTCAGCATATGCAGCTGCTTGTCATTCAGCGCCCCTAAAGCGCCACCTACAGCCAAACCTAAAGCCCCACTGATGGCGGTCAAGGGGGTGCGCAATTCGTGGCTGACGGTAGAGACAAAATCGTTTTTTAACTGTTCTACTTTTTTTCGCTCCGAAATATCACGAATAAGCCAGACATAACGTGATTTTCCCTGATGTTCGGTGCTGTTACGTGATAAGTCCATAGCGAAAATCTCACCGCTGTAACGTAGCCCCTGCAATTCCACTGCAGCACCTTCGCCCGGACTGAGAGTTGCCAATACCCCGGCTTGTCCGGGCGCTAACAGCATACTAAAAGGTTGCCCGGTTAGTTGCTGAGGTAAATAACCAAACACAGTGCTGACAGCGCTGTTGACCCTATCTATAGTGCCATCCAGATCAGTGGTCACTATGACATCCAATACACTGTTCATAATTCGGCGAGAGTACATTTCATTGTCTTGTAAGGCATCGGCGAATAAAGCACTGCGCCGGTAAGAGTGCAGTAACCAGGCCAGCATCAGACAAAACACGATGGACAGCGATGCCCCTGATAAACGCCATTGCCACAAGCCCCAACCTGTAGCTTCATCCATAAAGCGCACCGCAATTTGCCATTGTGCGCCTTTGATATTTAAATCCAGGATCAGCGCTTCTTCACTGAATAAATCCGAATAACCAAATAACGCCTGACCAGAGCCAGCGCTTTTTTCCCGGATCCCCACCTGAACCTGATAACTGTTGGCTTGCTGTAGCAGCATCTGATTAAAAGCAGATAAATCCAATACTGTACTGATAATGCCCCAGTAACTTCCATCGTTCAGAAATAACGGCAGTCGGTACACATAACCATCCCCGCCCTGAACAAGAGCTACAGGACCAACTAATCTGGGTTCTTTGGCGTCTATTAGTTGTTTAATGTCAGGCCATTGTTGCGTTAAATTCTGGTAGTTCAGGCCCAAAGCTCTTTCATTGCCCTGCACCGGATAAATCAGGGTTAACACATTACCAGGAGCCAAACCTATGTTGCGGATGTGCTTGCCCTGCTCCAGCAAACTTTGCAGCAAAAATAACATTTCTTTCTCGGCCAGCTTGCCGTCACTGGCCCGGATATGAGAGGCCAAACCAAGGCTCATATACAGCGAGGTATTTAATTCAGATTCGACAAAAGAACGGAGCTGACCTGATAAGCCAACTAATTGCTGCAGCGCCTGATTTTGCCGCTGTTCCACCAGTTGCCGGGCCTGATACTCGGTAATAATTGCGGCACAAAACAAACAAAAAAGCGGCACTACCCATTGCCATGGCAGCAGCCAGTGAGATTGTTGTTTTAATGCATTGCTCTGTTCCATGGTTCGTAACCTGTTGAACATCTTCTGTTATCGTCAGTGACTATAACCCATACAGCAACTATTACTCTATGCCTCAATCACAGAGAACAACAGAATAAAAGTTTAGCCTGCTGTGCTGAGTATCCCGCAGAGCCGTGTTAAACTGCCACGCCCTGACGGCATGACACTGCATCAGTAGAGGAGAGCGCTGTGACTGAATTAATTCTGCAAACCCCGGACGACTGGCACCTACATTTTCGCGATGGCGATATGCTTAAAGAGACAGTGGCAGCCACTGCCCGTTGTTTCAAACGCGCTATAGTGATGCCAAACCTTGTGCCTCCAGTAACCAATGCCTCTGAAGCCTTAGCCTACAAAGAACGTATTCTGGCCGCCCGCCCTGCAGGCAGCAGTTTTGAGCCGCTGATGGTGTTGTATTTAACAGACCAAACGTCAGCTGAAGACATCAAAGCCGCCAAAGCTGCAGGTGTAGTGGCTGCTAAATTGTATCCGGCAGGCGCGACAACCAATTCTCATTCTGGTGTCAGCAGTTTAAGCAAACTTTATCCTGTGCTGGAAGTGATGGCAGAACAACAAATGCTGTTATTGGTGCACGGTGAAGTGACAGATAGCCATATCGATATTTTTGACCGTGAAAAAGTCTTTATCGATCAGCATTTAACTCAGCTGATAAACACCATTCCTGGCTTAAAAGTGGTGTTTGAACATATCACCACAGCCGATGCGGTTGAGTTTGTTAAAGCAGCGCCAGATCGTGTTGCAGCCACCATTACGCCTCAGCATTTATTACTAAACCGCAACGATATGTTAGTGGGTGGTGTACGGCCGCATAACTACTGCCTGCCGGTACTCAAACGCCGCACGCATCAGGAAGCTTTACGTGCTGTGGTTGCCAGTGGCAACAGCAAATTTTTCTTAGGCACAGATTCAGCCCCACACGCCAAACACCGTAAAGAAGCTGCTTGTGGTTGTGCCGGTTGTTATAGCGCCTGGAGTGCCATTGAGCTGTACGCTCAGGTATTTGAAGACTTAGGTTGCCTAGACAAGTTAGAAGGTTTCGCCAGCCACTATGGCCCGGACTTTTACAACCTGCCACGCAACAGCGGTACCATCACCTTAGTGAAACAAGACTGGACAGTGCCAGCGGAAATCACCTTACCTGATGGCAGCCCTATAGTGCCGTTTTTCGCTGAGCAGCAATTAAGCTGGCAGTTGAAGAAAGGTTTATAAACTTATCAAGGGGCCAGTTTGGCCCCTTTTTTCTGCTCACTTACTTTTTTCTAGGTTTTATTTCGCAGAGCAGTGCTGATAACAGCCAGGTTCGCGTGGGCAGTGATTGCCGCGTGAGCAAATCAGCTGGGCTGGTTTATCTAAACTGCGGGCCACCCAGTTAATATTCAAAATATTCGACACTGTAGTTAAAGTAGACCGAATAGCTTTAGGCACCACAGCAGATCCTCCCTGACTGCGGCACAATTGTTTTAACTCCTGCGCCATAGTGTCCACATCCATACCCTGAGCTTCAATAGCCGGATTTAAATCTATACCGGCACAAAGTACATGGGCATTGCCCGCTAAATCCGACACTTTGGTTGATTCGCAACAATAAATCCTCGGTTGACCCTGTACGTCCAAAATAGACAACTGTGCTGAATGCGCCGACTCAGCCGCCTCAAACATGCGAAATACTGCCCAGTGCTGACAAGGATCTTCCACCTGCCGCATATTGCCCCAAGGCAGCGGAATTCCATTACCACGGTACACTGCCTTCAATTTACCCGGTGTATAAGCATCAAAATAATGCCAATGACTATAAGGTGACACCGCCGTCATACGACGCATAGCAACAGAGGCAGACACACCAGCTAAATGATGTGAACTGATTTCATAGCCTTGTTTATCCAGCAACTGGCGAAACGGCATTTTAGGACACAACAAAGCACCAGCAAAAAAGCTTGATTCAAAGTCACGCCAGGCATGCAAAATATCCTGTGGTGCTACGGCGCTATCGTCCGTTGGCACGGATTCAAAAGCACCACCTACCATCATGCCGCTTTTCACACCATCTTTGTTATGCAACACCGCATGACCAATATGCACGGCCAGCTCGTACTTCAGCCGGGTAGGCCACTGCTGCAGCAACTTATTTAAATGCAAAGTTGCGGGCGGTAAGAAATACGAAGTGGGTACGTTTTTCGACAAGACACCCAGCTCATCCAGTACTTCTTTTGGCGTTTGCTCAAACCAGCACACCTTCAAACCAAGTTGCTGCACTATCTGCATTAAATCTTCTACCGACAAAGGCATTCGTTTCAGCCCTACTTCTTCAGCAGCCCTTTCCAGCTCAGGGAAATGGTTTTGATGATGCTCCTGATGCGCGCGAATAAGCAGCTGGGCAAACTGGCGACCACTGATGCCGGTTTGGGACAACATCTCCGGAATAGCAATTTGCAGAATGTCATTGGAAAACAAAAAGCCAGGCTCCAGCGCCATACCAGATACGCCGCCCCTGCTACCTTTTTGTGGTGTGATATCCAGTTGCTGCTCTTCGCCATCCAGAAACCATTCGACTTCTTTTTGAAACACTTCGGCAATCACCTGCAACATATCCAAGCTTGGAACCCGTTTTCCGCGCTCAATCATCGACAAATAAGACACAGACGGCGCGTACTCAGAGTTCACTCTGATGCAACGGGTCGACAAGTCTTCCATTGTTAAATTATTCCGTTTCCGCAAGTTTCTGATCTTAGTACCAAGGAAATGCGACTTTCTGAGTAAACTTTTATTAGCTGTCATTTTGTAAAATTCACACTGTGAAGTTTTTATTGTGAAATTATTCAGAAAACTAACATAGACTAAATATCAAGCAACATCAATGCTGCTTTACTGGCCCTACAGCCTTAAGAACTTATTAAAAGCAACAAACAACAGGACAGAAATCATGAACATGACAGCAACCCAAAACTCACACCAGGACCATGATATCCGGGAAGAGATCAGCTACATCGCCGGGCTGAACCAGAGTCATGTCCGTCAGATCATGGATTACTCCAAAGCCTTCCTTGATAAAGTTTTTCCACTAGACCGCGGCTCTCACAAAGACGTTTGCAGTTATGTGGTGTATTACCAGCATGTATTGGCGTTTTTTGCCGACGGCAGCAACAGCGGTTTAAAAACACCAGCGCAGTTTGTCGCTTTTGGTGGTCATCCAGAGCAGCCTCAGTCCTTGCTGTTAAAAGATGGCGAACGCCATGTCGAATTATTGTTTTGCCATAAAGGAGCTCATGGTTCCCTGGATAAAGCTGGTATTGAAGATATTCAGTTGCAGCTGACAGGTGAGCAGGCTGGCTGGTTCAGCATGATCCGCGGTAATGCTCAGGCTCAGCCTTGTGTAGCCAGTACACAAAATAGTCCATGTTTTCGTGCAAAAGATGGTGGCGATTACCGCTTAAATTAGTTATAACTAACACAGTTGATTTTTAAACTCTGGGCAGCTTGCCTTACGGGTATGCAAATTTGCCAAACCTGATAAAAATCAGGGGCAAAACGAATAAAAACAACAGGGGACGATAGACGTCGACGGGGAGAAAAAGGCCAGCAAATCGCTGGCCTTTTTTATTTTTCTTTAAGCACAGCAGCAACTTAAGTCCGAAACCATACTCTGAACAAAGTCTTATTGCAGTTTAAAACCGAACTTGATTAACTAAGACACTAATTCACTAAAGGGCAGAGCATGAACGAAAAAACCTTATCCATAAGTTCAGACTGGCTAAGTGAACTCAAACAACATGCCAGCGAACACAAGTTGGCCGCTGTGGGTTTAGCTTTAGGTTTATTCGCCGTATTGGTGCTGCTGGCGCAGAGCATAGTGCACTTGTCCAACTCCCCCTCATCCGACAATTTACAAATGGCCCTACTGGGCGGCACTGCAGGTTTTGTTGCCACCACTTTAGGTGCTTTACCCGCTTTGTTTTTACGCAGTTTGCCTCAGGCCATGGAAGACAGTTTATTAGGCATAGCAGCCGGCATGATGCTGGCTGCCAGTGCTTTTTCCTTGTTATTACCCGGTATTGAAGCAGGCACCGAGTTATTTCAAAGCGACACTTTAGGCGCTTTGGTGGTAGTTTTTGGCATGTCGTTAGGCGTATTGCTGATGCTGGGCCTTGACGCTTTCACCCCACACGAACACGACAAAACCGGCCCTTGTGGTCCGGGTTTCCAAGCCTGTGACCGTATCTGGTTATTCGTATTTGCCATAGCCCTACATAACTTACCCGAAGGTATGGCGGTAGGCGTAAGCTTCGCCAATGGTGATATGTCGGTTGGCTTACCGCTGGCCACAGCCATAGCGCTGCAGGATATTCCAGAAGGTTTAGCTGTGGCTTTATCCTTGCGAGCTGCAGGTTTTAAACCAGGTTTTGCCGTTTTTGTTGCAGCAGCAAGCGGTATTTTAGAGCCTATAGGGGCTTTAATAGGCGTAGGTTTATCCAGCGGCTTTGCCATAGCTTACCCTATGGGTTTAGGCTTGGCCGCAGGCGCTATGATTTTTGTGGTGTCTCACGAAGTGATCCCTGAGACTCACCGCAACGGTCATCAAACTGCAGCCACTTTAGGCTTAATGGTCGGCTTTGCAGTGATGATGGTGTTAGATACCACGCTCGGTTAAGACTTAGGCTTAACTCTTAACCGTCGTGTTGACATAAGCTCACCAGCTTAGCTTTCAGGCAAGCCTGCAGATCCGCAGGCTTCAGCCCTATCTCCAGCCCTCTTTTACCAGCACTGACATAAATAGTTTCAAAAGCCGCAGCCGACTGATCAATGAAACTGCGTAACAGCTTTTTTTGCCCAAGCGGACTGACACCACCCAACACATAACCACTACTGCGCTCGACATCAGCAGCTGCAGCCATAGCAGCCTTTTTGGCACCCGCAGCTTTGGCCAGCTGTTTCATATTCAGCAGTTGATCAACTGGCACTATGGCGGTAACAAGTTCTTTGCCATCCAAAGCCGCCACTAAGGTTTTAAAGACGTGAGCCGGAGCCAAACCCAATTTAGTCGCAGCTTCCAGACCATAAGATTCAGCGTGAGGGTCGTGCTGATACTCCAGCACCTGATGCGGCACTTTGAGTTTTTTCAGCAGCAAAACAGCGGGAGTCATCAATTTCTCCGGTACAACCCTTATAGTTCGTTCATTAATCTACGAAATGCACACACAAACAACCAGCGTTTTTTCGCCGCAACTTATACTATTGGTCAATTTTTGTGCCGTTAAACCCCAGCAACAGAATTAGGCCAAATGCTGGCTGGACAATAATCACAAAGCCCCATAAAATGGCCGCCGTTGCGCACCCGTAGCTCAGCTGGATAGAGCGCTGCCCTCCGGAGGCAGAGGTCCCGCGTTCGAATCGCGGCGGGTGCACCACAAAACATTAAAACCACCTTTTTAGGTGGTTTTTGTGTTTGTCGTTTTAAGCATAAGTTATATCTATAGCTCTAAAAGCTATACCAATACTAAACATTACTGCCCTAATTAGTCATTACTTCAATAATCTTACAAACTAGATCAATAGCAGAATTTGCACTATATCTACTAATTACCACTGGTTAGGCATGGTGCAAGATGATCACGTTGCTTAAGACTCAGGCAAAAATCAGAGTTGATAATACTGGGGCATTGTTGAATGTGCCAGTATTGCTCACTGAGCATGGTGTCTTTGAGCCTTTACTTGACTACATTATTAGCCAATTCAACAACCGTAGCCTTCCCTGGATGAATCGGGTAGTCTTTTCATGTCAGTTGTTACTTGAGTACATGGAAGCTAATCGGGGTTTGTTTTCTGAACCCAGCCTACTTTTCCAATATTTTGTACAGCGTTTGTCTAATGGCACCATTGATGAGTTTGGTTATGATCCTTCCGGTCTGTTTTGGTTGCCACGAAAAGCATCAAACGTAAATCAGATCCTTTCCTCATTAAACGGTTTAACAGACTGGTTAGTAAGACATAACAAAACAGAAACTTTAAACCCATTTGAAGAAGTATCCTCTCATCAAGAGCGCCTTAACTATGCTTCTTGGCATAAGAAAAACCAGTACAACTTTCTTGGTCATATCAAACCTCAAGGTCTGTCAGACTTAATGCGAAAGGCTCGGAAAGTCCGAGGGAAAAAGGATGTCATAAAAGTTGATAGCGATGCTATTTCTTTTCCAGAACAGTTATTTAAGACATTTTTCATTGATGGGATTGGTCGTGCGAAAGACCGTCGTATTGCAATAAGAGAACAACTAATTCTGCTGTTAATGCATGGAGCAGGCACTCGTGAAAGCGATACTCTGCATCTATGGGTCGATGATGTGTTTGAAGACCCAATGAACAGTGAAAGCGTCATTGTTCGGCTATACCATCCTGAAGATGGTAAAGCACCCAATAAGTGGATTGGCAGAAAAAAACAGAGTACACGCGCAGCTTATCTTGCTGAAAAATATCATTTGATCCCAAGAAACAGGCTAACAGGTACATCGCGGGTAGGTTGGAAAACACGGGTTGTCGATCACGATGATAACTATATTCAATTGCACTGGTTTCCATCTTATTACGGAGAGATTTTTGCATACCTATGGAGGCAATATCTATTGTATCTATTACCTCTGGAACGAAACCATCCTTATGCATTTGTGTCATTTTCTAAGGAATCTTTAGGTAAGCCATTAACTCTGAATGCTTTCAACCAGAGCTATAAATCTGCTTTAGCGAGAGTCAACCACGTAGTATCAAAGTCTGAAGGTAGATCACCTCATGGCCACCGACACGCTTATGGGAGACGTATGGCAAACGCTGGCATTGACCCCAGATTTATTAAAAAGGCTCTTCACCATTCATCTCTTCTGTCTCAAACCGTGTATACCCAACCAAGTGTTCGTGAAGTCTCATTAGCTTGTGAGCGTGCAACCAAAAATCTTGAAGGAAACCATCACACCGCATTTCGTGAAGATGTCGAGCTAAGCTGGAGTGCCATCATGGAGCGAGGGTTTGAAGATATTGACCCTGACGGTTTGTTTTCTGGACGTTCTCCAAGGTTCAGGAAGCCATCATTATGAAATCGACAGATTATGAGTTTCTTTGGTTTACAAAGAAGAATGGTTCCGGCTGGGACACATGGCGCGAACTTGCTGCAACATGGTTGAAGCAAACAGACTATGGGATCGATCACAAACGTAATGCCTTAAACCGATTTCTGGATAAATATTTGGTCAGCCACTTTATTACTGACCCTGTAGAGCTATTTGAAACTGAGAAACAGGATTATGAGCAATTCCTCAGTACACTTAACTTATCTGAGGCATATCGTGTCCGACAAAATAATGAAGTATGTAATTTCATTGACTGGGTGATTGGAACTTACTACTCCCAACCTGACGATAACGGCAATATGGTCGCTATGTTTCGAAATCCCTTTGAGAAGGGTATTAACCCTATTAAAGAGCAAGAAACGGTCTATAACGCACTCCCTTATACTTACATCAAACAGCTTCGAAACACGCTATGTCCGGTTGATCGAGGTCATTTCTCTGACTGGCAATGGGCCATTAAGCGGTGTGATGTATTTATGGAGAATGGCCGTCATTCAAGAGATTGGATTGTGGTTGATGAAGACTTTATTAACAAAGCGGACCCTGACTGTGTTTGGCGGGAAATAAAATTAGAAAGTGGACGCTACATTAGAATCAACGGCGTGCTTAAGTCCTATAAAGCAGGAGATAGTGTTTTTGTCATCTGGTCACCAGTGCGGGCTATGGCACTTTATATCAAGCTTCAATTACCTTTACGTACATTCCAGGTCAGAATGCTTGATTCGGGTGAAGCAGATACATGGCGGTATCACCAAAGTAGATGGGTTAAAAACACAGTTAACAGCTTTGTCGAAGGTAACGAGAAAAGACCTTGGCAAAAGGGAGTATTTCGCCGTATTACAACACCAGATATTGGTGACTTGATGACTGGACTTTACATCAATACTAACAAAACAGCGGACAGGAACAAAGACGAGTTAACACGCGGGTACATTATTCCATGGCAGCATGAACTCGTATTGTACTGGCTAGAGAAGCTAAGGAACTGGCAGGAAAAATACAATCCTATCTCCAAGCCAACATCGATCTATGAATTAGATTTCAAGCACTTTGGCAGCACAAAAACGAAGACTCAACGTAATGAGATTGGCGATATATGTTTCCTCTTTCGACATGCGGCTGCACCTACTCGCAGTGATCGAGCAATGCCTGTGACCACAGGTTTTTTACACACGCTCTGGGCGGAGTTAATGGGACAATTGGAAAGTGACGTCTATGAAAAAGGTCACCGTTTATCTGATGGACGCAAAGTGCTTTTCGTTGATCCTATTAATCCCCGAAAAACGCTTTTTCCCCTGCACTCATTGAGGGTTTCTTTAATCACCTGCTATACGATAGAGGGGGAAATACCCACTCCAGTTTTATCTAAGCTGCTA
>NZ_JAJOYU010000039.1 GCF_021290985.1 Rheinheimera soli | reverse complement strand
CCTCTGACCCTTCTTTTACGCCTTACAAACAAAAGCCAATCGGTTGCGCTCCTTGTTGAGTGCAAAACGGCTGACTTCAGTGCCACATTCTTTGGATAAATCCAGCCACAAGTTCCATTCTTGTTTGCCCTGAACCTGCCACTGATAAATTTTTGTACCAGCTGACACCAGCAACTTATCTTCAGACCACCAGACTAAATCCTGTCCACCCTTTGGCAGAGCTAGTTCAGTTTGAATCTTCGCATTGGTTTTTACATCGTAAGAACTTAAATACAACTGATCGTGTTTAGCCTGAGTGTAAAACCCTTTCTGAGTACCAGGCTGCCAGCTTAAAGCCCTACCAACTCCAGTAGCCAAGGTCGTCAGCTTTCCGTCTTTATCCAGATAACGCACTGTGTGGTTATCTTCTTTATCACCCAAAATAAACAACAATAAATCCTGGTGTGGCCCCCAGGCATGATAGCCGACACCTTTGGGCTCTGTTTTCAGCAAACTGCTGTTACCTTGCCAGTCCACTTTCCATAATCGTTGCGTTTGATCCGCTTCTACCACGACAATAGAAACACCTGAACCATCAGGCAATAAAGTCGGTGAATATTCACTTAACGCTGTTTTAGTCAGCACATCTTGTTTTTTATCCGCGATAACATACACGCCAATATCGGTTTGCACCGCTGCATCTTTGCCCTGCTCCAGCGTAAAAAATAAGCTTTTCCCATCACTACTAAAAGCTGGCTGGTTGATATAAGTTGGAGCTTTGTTAATTTTTATTGTGTTAGAAACAGATAAATCTTTCGATAAATCAGTTAGATATAAATTATATCGTGGCAAGGCTGCAGCCACTGGCAACGCCATCACAGCCAAAGCAAGAGAAAATGATCGCACTTGATGGTCCTTCTTTGTTCATCAGCAGCAGCTTCATTACTGTGCTTGCAGTAACCTTACTTTATCCTTTATGGTAGTCGGCTGACAATCAACACAACCTGGCTTTTTATGTCTCACAAAAACCCTATTATTGCGGTCACAGGCTCCTCAGGTGCTGGCACCACCACCACGATGAGCGCCTTTTCCCATATATTCCGCAGCCTTGGTATTGATGCCGGTTTTGTTGCAGGGGATTGTTTTCACAAATACAGCAGACCAGAAATGGATCTGGAAATACGTAAAGCCAAAGAGCAAGGTAAACACATCAGCTATTTTGGTGCTGAAGCCAACGACTTTGCCGCTTTAGAATCGCTGTTCTCCAGCTATGCCGAAACGGGCACAGGTAAAGTACGACAGTATTTGCATACCTTTGATGAAGCTGTGCCTTACAACCAACTGCCTGGTACTTTTACGCCCTGGCAGGATCTAAGACCCAACACCGACTTGTTGTTTTATGAAGGCTTACACGGTGGTGTGGTGACTGAACAAAACAATGTGGCCCAACATGTGGATTTGCTGATTGGCATGGTGCCTATAGTCAACTTAGAGTGGATCCAAAAAATCATCCGCGACACTTCAGAACGGGGCCATAGCCGTGAAGCTGTGATGTCGAGCATAGTGCGCAGCATGGATGACTATGTGAATCAGATCACTCCGCAGTTTTCCCGCACTCATATCAACTTTCAGCGTGTGCCAACAGTAGATACCTCGAACCCCTTCAGCGCCAAAGATATTCCGTCTTTAGATGAGAGTTTTGTGGTGATCCGTTTTCGCGGTATTAAACATGTCGACTTCCCCTACTACCTGCAAATGATCAACGGCGCTTTTATGTCGCGGGTCAATACATTGGTGGTGCCGGGAGGAAAAATGAATTTAGCCATGGAGCTGATATTAACGCCCCTGGTAGAACAGCTGATTATTAAGCGCCGTCAGGCCAGAGGGCAGATTAACTGGTTGGAGTAGAAGTTCAGAGTCTAAAACTCTGAGCTTCTACTCTTGAGTGGGGAGACTTATTCCATTTCCGGCAAATTGCGGCCGTAAAAGATTTCCCGCATTTCGCGTTTCACTTTTTTATTGATGGCTTTACGCTCAACATCGTCCAGCTCGCCGACACCGGTACCAAACAGATAGTTGTTCAAATCATACTCTTTCAGCATCATTTTGGTGTGGAACAGGTTTTCCTGATAGACATTCACATCCACCATCTGGAAGGCATTTTTGGTCTGCTCGTCCATAAAATTCTGAATCGAATGAATAGGATGGTCTATGTAGTGTTTGACACCTTTCACATCTCGGGTAAAACCACGCACCCGGTAATCTATGGTCACTATGTCCGATTCAAAACTGTGGATCAGGAAGTTTAGCGCTTTTAGTGGCGAAATTAAGCCACAAGTCGAGACTTCAATATCAGCACGGAAAGTACAGATGCCATCCTGTGGATGCACTTCAGGGTAGGTATGTACACAAATATGGCTTTTATCTAAGTGCGCCACCACAGAATCCGGCAATGGGCCCGGGTTTTCTGAATTGTCAGGTGAACCTTCTATAGGCTCTTCACAGACCAGAATAGTCACGCTGGCACCTTGTGGGTCATAATCCTGCCGGGCAATATTTAAAATGTTTGCGCCTATGATATCCACCACTTCACTCAGAATATCAGTCAGGCGGTCAGCATTGTATTGCTCGTCAATATAGGAGATATACTCCTGACGATGCTGCTCGGTTTGGGCATAACAAATATCGTAAATGCTGAAACTCAGGCTTTTGGTTAGGTTGTTAAAACCATGCAGTCTTAGTTTTTCAAAAGGTTTAACCACGTCTTCTTTACCTCAATAGTCAGAGCTGCAATTCAGTATAGAACAACAGCTCTGATGCAATCCTTATTCAGATTCAGCCGCAGGCTGCACTTCGGATTGTTTCACACTAAAAGAATGAGTCACTTCAACACTTTGTGACAACATAATAGACACTGAACAGTATTTCTCAGCCGACAGATTTACCGCCTTTTCCACATGTTTCTCGCTGACATTAAAACCTGTCACGACAAAATGCAGATGAATTTTACTGAATACACGAGGAATAGTATCTACACGTTCGCCAGTCAAAATCACTTCACAATCCGTGACTTGCTGGCGGGCTTTTTGCAAAATGCTGACGACGTCCACCGAAGAACAGGCGCCAGCTGCCATCAACACCATTTCCATAGGGCTTGGTGCAGCACTGCCCTCTTTGTGGGCATCAAACACCACATTGTGACCACTGTCAGAGCGGCCAATAAAGGTTTGGTCACCGGCCCATTTTACGCTGGCTTGCATAGGAGATCCTGTTGTCCGTAGTCAAAGAACGACTATTTTACGGAAAACAGTCAAATGAGGCTAGTTAAGATTAATCCATCAAAGCCGCAATAGCAGTATCAAACAGATTTTTGATCAGCAAAGAAATCTCCTGAATGAGCTCAGTTTGCTGTGCAGTGGCAGGTTCCTCCAGTACCGAAGCCAGAACCTCCTGAAAGTCATACAAGATGCCGTCCACTTCCCGCACTATCATGCTGCGATGATTCATCTCCAATTCGGTATGCTGAGTACAGAGCTGGATAATTTGTTCAGCAATGGATTCTTCCAACACTTCACCCAGAGTTTTAGCTCCGGCGACGACTGGACCTCGTTGTTCAAACAAAGACAAATGTTCAGTCAAAAACTGGATCAGATGCTCGTAGCCGGGTTTATCAGTTACCATACAAAAGGGACACCTATAGTGCACAACACTGGATACTGGACTTTATCTGTGCTTGACACAAAAGCCCAGATAATTTGCCGATAAGTGAATGTCATTTAAGCAAATTTTGTTTGATAAAACAAATCGGGGCATAGCCCCGATTAAAATAAAACTTAAAAAACGAACTTTGTCAGGATCAGAAGCTTAAACCCGGTGACAGCTGTTCTGGTAACTGCAACTGTTCAAGCTCCACTGAAGCGACCGGATAAGCACAATAATCTGCTGCATAATAAGCACTGGCCCTGTGATTACCGCTGCCGCCTATTCCACCAAAAGGTGCGGCAGAGCTGGCTCCGGTAATAGGCCGGTTCCAGTTCACTATGCCTGCGCGAATTTTGCGGAAAAACAACTGATACAAATCTTCATCATCCGACAATAAACCTGCGGACAAACCAAAGCTGGTGTTATTGGCCGCTTTAATCGCATCGCTGAAATCAGCAAAACGGAACACTTTTAACAAGGGGCCAAAATGCTCTTCATCCGGCATACCGCTTATAGTGCTGCAGTCCAGAAGACCAGGGCTTAACATGGCCGGGCTTTGTGGTTGCTGCTGCATAGCCAACAACACCTTTGCGCCTCGCTCTATTAAATCCTGCTGCGCTTTAAGCATACCTAAAGCCGCTTTTTCAGAAATTAATGTGCCCATAAATGGCTGATCTGCATCATCATACAGACCCACTTTCAAAGCTTTAGTCACTTCAAGTAAACGGGTCAGTATCGCATCGCCTTCTGCGCCCACAGGCAAATACAAACGACGGGCGCATGTGCAGCGCTGACCGGCAGAGATAAAAGCCGACTGGATAATGTCATGCACTGCCGCATCTATGTCTTTCACCTTCTGGACGATCAGAGGGTTATTGCCGCCCATTTCCAGCGCCAGAATTTTGTGCGGCTGACCTGCAAACTGCTGATGCAAATAATGACCTGTGCCAGAGCTGCCGGTAAAAAATAAACCATCAATGCCTGGATGACTGGCAATAGCTTTACCAGTGTCAATTTCACCTTGCAGCAAATTCAGCACACCAGCAGGCAAACCGGCTTTTTGCCACAACTGCACTGTCAGTTCGGCCACTTTTGGTGTCAGCTCACTGGGTTTAAATACCACTGTATTACCGGCCAATAAAGCCGGCACTATATGGCCATTGGGTAAATGTCCTGGAAAGTTATAAGGACCAAACACAGCCACCACGCCATGAGGTTTGTGGCGGATCCAGGCTTTGCCTTGTGGCATAGGGTTTTCTTTTACCCCTGTTCTTTCCTGGTAAGCACGGGCAGAGATGTCGATTTTGCCAATCATGGCTGCCACTTCAGTGCGGGTTTCCCACAGCGGCTTACCGGTTTCTTCAGCAATACATAAAGCGAACTGTTCTTTGTAGTCTGCCAATAGTGCGGCAAAAGCTCGGGCTATCTGTAAACGAGCGTCAAAACTTAACTCGCTCCATGCTTCAAAAGCAGTTCTGGCTGCTTCGATGGCACTATTGACCTGAGTGGCGTCTGCACTCTGACCTTGCCAGATCACCTGCTGTTTGGCAGGGTTTAACGAAGAAAATAAACTGCCAGCGCCTTGTTGCCACTGACCATTAATAAATTGCACTGCTAATTCTGTCATGATATCCGTCCGTCCAAGATTAAATCCGGGCTATTCGCACCCAGTCGCCACTGCTCACTTGTAATAAATCTGCACACTGCACAGGTAAAATAACCTGGGTGCTGTCTTCTTCCAGTTGCAGGTGAAGCCAGGTCGCTCTGAAGTCTTCCAGTTTAGTGTTAGACACCATATAGGGCTGACCACCAGTGACAGTACCAATCTGCACTTGCAACCTACGGCTACCCCGCACAGTGCGGATATGCTCAACTTTGGCTTCGACCGTAGGGCCAGCGTCAAAAATATCGACATAACCTGTATTGGAAAAGCCTTCGGATTGCAGCAAAGCTAAAGCAGGACGGGTTTTTTCATGCACTTTGCCAATCACGGCCTGAGCTTCTTTACTCAATAAGCTGACGTAAATCGGGTATTTGGGCATTAGCTCAGCAATAAACACCTTCTGGCCTATGCCGGTCAGGTAGTCTGCTGTCGGAAAATCTACAGAAAAGAAGCTGTCCTGCAACCATTTCCAGAAGGGGGAATGACCATCTTCATCCGACACACCACGCATTTCTGCAATCACTCTGTCGGCAAAACGTGAGCGGAATTCAGCAATAAATAAAAAACGGAACTTGGATAACAAGCGACCATTGTTTTGTTTGCGACAAGATTCACGTAAAAACAGCGTACAAAGCTCGGAGACCCCAGTGTAATCGTTACACAAGGTCAGAATATCCACTGGGTTGTAAACCCCTAAAGCGCGGGAGGTATGCACGACTTTACCTAAATGGTAATGATAAAACGCATCTTCCAGCCCTACTGCAGCTTCAATGGCACTGGTACCAACCACTGCTCCTGTTTGTGGGTCTTCCAATACAAACAGATAACCTTCATCACCTGGCTTAACGACCTTTTTGGCAAAAGAGGCTTCTGATCGGCTAATTTTACGTTGTAACAACTCATCATTGACGGGCAACGAAGTAAAGCCATGACCTGATTCGACAGCAATGTCGTACAGTTCAGGATAATCTTCGGCTCGGATTGGGCGAATGACCATCATAGTCGCTTACTCCAGTTATTTTGCTTCAGAGCGCCTTTGAAAAGGCGCTTCATTTTTTGCTTTATTAGTATGTAGTCGGACAATGAATAGAGGCTAAATTCAGCCTTGTTTCACTTGGGCTACTGCTTTTTCAAAACGTTTCATGCCTTCGATAATGTCTGCTTCAGGGATCACTAACGAAGGGGCAAAACGAATAACATCCGGACCTGCAACCAAAGCGAATAAGCCCTGATCAGCAGAGGCAAGGAAAAAGTCACGTGAACGGCCTTTAAACTCATCGTTTAATACAGCGCCCAACAACATGCCCTGACCACGTACTGTGCTGAACACATTGTGTTTTTCATTGATAGCCGCCAATTCGCGACGGAAGATCTGTTCACGATCCAGCACACCTTGAAGTACTTCAGGCTGATTGATGGTATCTAAAGCGGCTTCTGCTACAGCACAAGCCAATGGGTTGCCGCCATAGGTACTGCCATGAGTACCGACTTTTAAATGACTGGCAATAGCTGTAGTGGTTAACATAGCGCCAATAGGGAAACCACCGCCTAAAGATTTCGCCGTGGTCAGAATGTCAGGCACTACTGTGCTGTGCATGTAAGCATACAATTTACCGGTACGACCGACACCAGATTGCACTTCATCGTAAATCATCAGCGCATTGAATTGGTTGCACAGGTCACGTACGCCCTGAAGGAATTCCAGCTCGCCAGGAATAATGCCACCCTCTCCTTGCAAAGGCTCCAGAATGACGGCACAGGTATTGTCTGACATCAAGGCTTTTAAGCTTTCCAGGTTGTTGTATTCAGCGTGGTCAATAGCGCCTGGCTTTGGACCAAAACCATCAGAATAAGCAGCCTGACCACCCACTGTTACGGTAAAAAAGGTGCGGCCGTGGAAGCTTTTACCAAAAGAGATAATTTGCTGTTTTTGCGCACCAAAGTTATCCAAAGCCCAACGACGTGCCAGCTTTAAAGCGGCTTCGTTGGCTTCAGCACCAGAGTTAGCAAAGTAGACTTTTTCAGCAAAAGTGCTGTCGACTAGTTTTTTTGCCAGACGAATAGCAGGCTCGTTGGTCATCACATTACTTAAGTGCCATAACTTATCGGCTTGCTCTTTTAACGCAGACACCAAAGCCGGATGGCTGTGACCTAAGGCATTCACTGCAATGCCACCTGCGAAATCGACGTATTCACGACCCGCCTGATCCCAAACCCGGGAGCCCTGACCACGGACCGGAATAATAGGTGCCGGTGCATAGTTTGGAACCATCACTTCATCAAACAAAGCACGGGTGACCTGAATATGTTCTGTCATTTTCTACCTCTGCTGCAATAAAAGCCTGCTGTTTACTCTGGTCAAATTTTCAGTAAAAAAACAGCAAACGGAAAAAGATGCTTCACCGCATTATTACAGATAAAAAATGAAAAGTCTTGTTGTCAGAATCAGCAAAAGCCTTGTAAAACAAGGCTTCCAGATAGTTTTGCATAGGATGTGAATAACTAGCTATTTGCTTTCTTCAGGAAACAGAGCAGAAAAACATCAAGCAACGAATGGCCCTGTTGATCTGCTCAGCTTTTTGACACTACAGAAGTGCTGTTGAAAAAAACTGCATGTTTATTGACTAATTTTTTTACAATTATTCAAATGACAGCTTTTTCAGGTCCAGTTGAGACAACATTTTACGCATTTCGTTATGAACACCTGCGTCGTTTAGCGCTTTGTTGGCTTCTTCCACATCCAGTCGCTGCTCTTGAACCAGAAACTTCACCTGCACATAAGTATTGGCTTGTTTGACAACACGGGTTAAATCAGTACAGCTGCTTAATGGCGTTTCATCTGCGATTTGATCCAGAATAGCAGCCAACGGCATACGTTTTAATTGCCAGCGAGCAATTAAATCAGCACTGATAATACCGGCAAATTCTTCTATGCTGCTGGATAAAAAGCCAGCGTCGGCATCTAAAGCTTCTAAAGCATCGGTTAGTTCATTATCGCGGGCATCACGGGCTCGTAATAACTCAGTGCGTTTCACTTGTGCGTAACTACGTAAATAGTTGCGGATCACCACCATATGGCCCATTGTCTGGAACATAGCAGCAGAAAAAGCGACAAAGCCGTTTAATCCCTGGGAATTTGCTATTTCACGGGCAGCTAAAGCTGTGGCTAAAGAATATTCCCAGATTTTGACCTTAAACTGAGCAAAAGGATCAGTGGAGTGCGGAATACAGTGGCGAAACGCATAGACAGGCACCAAAGACTGCAGTGCTTCCACACCTAAAAAACGCAATGCGGTTTTAATGTCTTTGACCATATTGCCCGAGCTGGTCTTATTGCGATACCGTGGCTGGTTCACCAAACGCAGTACATCTTCTTTCAGCCATTGCACATTGCTTATCAATGGATCCAACTGGTTTAACGTCACAGCTTTGGCACTTAAAGCATCAATTAAAGCCGGGAAATTCGGCCCTAAATCAAACAATGAACTGCTGATCACTTCAATGCTGCTCAGGCGTTGCATCAGTTCCTGAGCGACCTCGTCATGCAAATGGGCCTGCGTAAAGTCGAGGAAGATTTTTTTAGCGTTTTCACCTGACTGACGGGCTGCCAGTGCTTTACGTTCAACTTCCAGCATCTGGCGACCATCAGTTTCTTGCTGCTGGTTTTTCAAATAACGTAAACGCTTCTGATTCGGGTCGACACCAATCAGATTATCAATAAACAGCTGCTCCAAAGAGGAGGAAGACAAAGACAAAGACATAACTACCCTTTACGTTGTGTGTTGACACACCTTATTTATCATTATTGTTCAGGCCTTTGCACAATGTCAGAAAATTCTGTAATAACTGATGTCCCTGCTCAGTTAAGATCGCCTCAGGATGAAATTGCACCCCGTGCACAGGCAATTTTTTATGCGACAGCGCCATAATTTCCGGTTCATCAGCTTCAGTCCAGGCCTCGATACTAAAGTCATCCGGCACCGACTCTTGATCCACGACCAGTGAGTGATAGCGTGTCACGTTCAATGGATTATTTAAGCCTTTAAACAAACCTTGATCCCGGTGTTTAATCAGCGAATTTTTACCATGCATCACGGTTTTAGCCCGCACCACTTTAGCACCAAAAGCCTGAGCTATCGCTTGATGGCCTAAACAAACCCCCAATATAGGAAGTTGTCCGGCAAAATGCTGAATGGCGGCCAGAGAAATACCAGCCTGGTCCGGACTGCAGGGGCCTGGAGAAATCACCAGACTGGAAGGCCGGATCGCTGCAATTTGAGTCAGGCTGATTTCATCGTTACGCCGTACCAGTACCTGCTCTCCTAATTCAGCAAAATACTGAACTAAATTGTAGGTAAAAGAATCGTAATTATCTATCAATAAAATCATAACAATCCGGCTTTTACAGTACTATTTCGCAACTTAACCCGACGTAATTCAGGTAGGTAAAACAAAACCAACAGCCTCATACACTTTTTCAAGTGTCACAGCAGCACGAGCTCTGGCTTCTGCAGCACCCTGTTTTAATACCTGATTCATCAAGGTCTGATCCTGACGAATTTCATGGAATTTGGCCTGCACAGGTTCTAATAGCGCAATCACAGCATCAGCTACATCGCCTTTTAAGTGACCGTACATCTTGCCTTCGTATTCAGCCACCAGACTGTCAATCGGCTTGCCCGTCACACCACTTAAAATACTCAGCAAGTTAGCCACACCGGCTTTGTTTTCCAGATCGTAAGTCACTCGAGGTGGATCTTCTGAATCTGTCATGGCCTTTTTGAATTTTTTGCTGATCATCTTTGGATCTTCCAGCAAACCGACAAAGTTCCATGGATTTTCATCCGACTTGGACATCTTTTTCGTCGGCTCCTGCAAACTCATCACACGAGCAGCTACACCAGGAATATAAGGTTCTGGCACAGTAAAAACATCACCATGCAAAGCGTTAAAACGAGTGGCTATATCACGAGCCAGTTCAAGGTGTTGTTTCTGATCATGACCAACCGGAACTTGGTGCGCGTTATACACCAGAATATCGGCCGCCATCAGCACAGGGTAAGTAAACAAACCTGCATTGACGTTGTTGCTGTGACGCTCAGATTTATCTTTAAACTGTGTCATACGGCTTAATTCACCAAACTGGGTGTAGCAATTTAAAATCCAGTTCAATTGGCTGTGCTCCGGCACATGAGACTGCATAAAGACGCTGGAGCGGTTTGGATCTATGCCACAAGCCAGATATAAGGCCAGACTATCGAGCGACGCATTACGCAGCGCCACAGGGTCCTGACGCACAGTGATGGCGTGCAAATCAACGATACAGTACAAACAATCGTAGTCGTCCTGCATCCTGTCCCACTGGCGCAAAGCTCCCAGATAATTGCCTATGGTGAGCTGACCTGAAGGCTGAGCACCACTTAAGACTATAGGTTTTGCTTTTGGCGTAATGGATTTTGACTCTGACATCTATCTTTCCTGTTCTAAACTATAAATGGCATCTGGCAGCAGAGAAAAACATTCCAACACCAGATCCGGCTGACTATGCGCAATGGATTGGCCGTGATTATACCCGTAGCTCAGCGCAATAACAGGCATACCAGCGGCACGGGCAGCAAATATATCGTTTTCGGAATCCCCTACCAGTAAAATATCCGCAGGTAGAAGCTGTTGCTGCTTTGCCAGCGCCAGCAGCATATCGGGTTCAGGTTTGGCTTTAGCCACATCATCAGCACACCAGACGGCTGTAAAAAAATGCCGGATCCCCAAATGCTTTATCAAGGGTTCAGTAAATTGCCGGGGTTTGTTGGTCACCAGAGCTAGCGGATAAAGACGGCTTAACTGGGCTAACACTTCAGGCACCTGATCAAACAGGCGTGTCGCTGAACCATTACTTTGTTGGTAAAAACCAATAAATAATTGCTGAGCCTGTTCAAATTGGGCTTGATCCCATTGCACAGGGTGAAGCAGCCCAGTTAATGCTCTTTTGATCAGCATGGCCATGCCATTGCCGAGCCAATGCTGAACCTGTGTCAGACTGACTTGTTCTTTACCGAGGTCTGCCAGCATCTGATTTAAGGCGGGTAAAATATCTGGGGCGCTGTCGACTAAAGTGCCATCTAAATCAAAAGCTAATAAGTGAAAAGACCGCACTAATTCACTCCGGCCAGTTCAGCACGCATCTGATCGATCACCTTCTGGTAATCCTTCTGACTAAAAATGGCAGAGCCAGCGACAAAGGTATCAGCACCTGCTTCAGCAATTTCGCGGATATTTTCAACTTTCACGCCACCATCAATCTCTAGCCGGATCGGCAAACCACTCTGGTCAATGATCTGGCGGGCTTGTTGCAGTTTCTTTAAAGTTGCAGGAATAAAAGACTGACCACCAAAACCCGGGTTGACCGACATCAGCAGCACCAAATCCACTTTATCCAGGACATAATCCAGATAACTTAATGGAGTCGCCGGATTAAACACCAGGCCAGCTTTACACCCTTGCTGACGGATCAATTGCAAAGTGCGATCCACGTGCTTGGATGCTTCAGGATGAAAACTGATAATGGAGGCTCCGGCCTCTGCAAAAGCAGGCACCAGGCTGTCGACATGTTCAACCATCAGATGCACATCGACAGGAGCTGTGATGCCATAGTTGCGCAAAGCACTGCAAATCATAGGGCCAAAAGTTAAATTCGGCACATAATGATTGTCCATCACATCAAAATGCACAACATCAGCTCCGGCTTTTAAAACCCGCGCGACATCTTCGCCCAAACGGGCAAAATCTGCCGATAGAATTGACGGAGCAATCCAGTTAGGTTGGCGCATCTTCTCTCCAAAAAGCTGTTGTAATAAAACAAAGCCCAGACTTTACTGAATCGCTTAGAAAAAATCATCTTGGTTGGCAAGGTGCACTGCACAAAAATCAGGCAACAACGCACCACTTTTGCACATAAATGATAATTTCCTGCAATACTAATTCAGTATCCAATTGATTTAATTGAAAATAAAGCAATGACACAAAAAATGGACTGTATTCACGGGAACTAATAGATAAGGGCAAATAAAATGACAAAAAAAGTAACACTGGGATCAAAAGCAACAAGTAAAACAATTCGCCGTAGCCTCGTAGCATTGCTGATCGCGGGCAGCAGTTTCGGTGTGAGTGCCACCAGCCTTTCAGGTAATGTGGCCTTTACCTCAGATTATTTATTCCGTGGTATTTCTCAAACGGACGAAGGCCCGGCAGTTCAGGGCGGTTTTACCTTAAGCGGAGACTCTGGCTTTTATTTGTCTGCCTGGGGTTCAAACATTAAGTTCGGTGAAGGCAGCATGGAGTTGGACATTTTAGCTGGCTGGACCGGTGCATTAAACGACAGCTGGAATGTAGACGTTGGTGTGATGCAATACCGTTATCCAAAAGGCGATAACGATGTCGATGAATTTAACTTTTACGAAGGTTACGCCAAGTTTTTTTATGACAGCTGGACTTTAGGTTTCGCTTATTCACCAGACTACTTCGGTACTGGTGTCGACGATTACTATTATTTGTCTGCTGACTATAAATACAGCCTGATAGAAAACATTGCGTTAGATTTACACTTTGGCTATAACGCCTTTGAAGATGAAGGCGAGTTTGAAACCTTTTTAGCAGCAGGTCCTGTTGATACTGATACTTACATTGACTGGAGCATCGGCTTCAGCACAGAAGTCTTAGGTGCGGGTGTGTCTCTGAAATATGCAGACACCGATATCGACGATTCGGCAGAATGCGATTTATGTGATGGTCGTGTTGTCTTAACTTTAAGTAAAACCTTTTAATCAGTACTGGTGGGGCAAAACAACTGTTTTGCCCCTGTAGTTTTGTTCGCTTCATTAAAAAAATCTTATTTAAGTGACTTTTGTCACTGGCTGACTAAGTTATAAACTTGTAACTTGTCCTCAACTTGAGTATCATCCAGCACATAATTCAACCAGTTGAGGTTCGTATGAAACAACAAGCAAACCGCAAAGTAGTGTCCGCGTTGGCCATTAGCTTGTGTCTTGGTGTTGTTGTTTATCAACAGAAAGGCTCACCCACTGAATTATGCCAGGCGCAGGCGAAAGCCGACCCTTCTAAGCCTCTGGCGATTACTGCATTATGTCAGCCTTCTCAACAAAGCTGGTTCAGCTGGTTGCAGGGCAACAGCCGCTCTACCCAATTTCATTTTGTTGACTTACTTGAGTTACTGAACCGTTTTAACCACAGAGGTTAAAATGGCAAAAGCTCCAGGCTTTAAGCAGGTACTCAAAGCCGTATTCGGTGCTGTTGTTGGAGTTCAATCTGAGCAACAACGTCAACAAGACTTTCAGACCACAACCATCTGGCCTTATTTAGTCGCAGGAATTTTTGCTGTGATGATTTTTGTTGGGTTATTGCTGTTGTTGGTCAGTTGGGTAGTCGAAGGCTGAGCACTGGTTGCATATAACGCAAAAAGTTCTGCAACTTTGCCTCGTGTTGCGCCTTTCTGGCTGATAGAACGCCCTACCTGAATAGAGGTCAACTCTGCTTTCTCATATAACTTACGGGTTAAAATAGTGTCGTGATTACTGATCACTACGCTAATGCCACGGCTCTGACAATTTTCGGCCAGGTTTGCCAGTTCTGCCTGATCATCCAAATCAAAACTGTTTTTAGCATAAGACGTAAAGCTGGCCGTGCGGCTCAATGGCACATAAGGTGGATCACAGTACACCACTGCCGGTGCTTTAATCTGTTGCATCAGCTTGTTGTAATCCATACAAACAAACTTAGCTTTTTGCGCTTTTTCAGCAAAAAACCATAATTCAGCTTCGGGGAAATATGGCTTTTTATAGCTGCCAAAAGGCACGTTAAATTTACCACTGCTGTTATAGCGGCATAAACCATTGTAGCCATGGCGATTTAAATACAAAAACAATAACGAACGCTGATAGCTGTCGGTACTTTGATTAAACTCTTCCCGAAAAGACAGATAACTGCTTTTTTCATTGCTGCTTTGGACAAATAATCCTCTGGCATCTGCAACAAATTTCTCAGGCTGAGTTTGCAACAGCTGGTACAGATGGATCAGGTCAGCATTGATATCATTCAACAGATAGTCCGGATAATCCGTGTTTAAAAACACTGATCCAGCTCCGACAAAAGGCTCAACCAATAAAGGCGCCTTTGGCAGTTGCAAAGAAATGGCATCAACTAAATTGTATTTTCCGCCAGCCCATTTCAGAAAAGCTCTGGACTTCTTCAGCATAAGCAAATCACCTGTCTACTCTGCCGCTTTATCAGGTTAGTTTGCATTGGCTGAGCGGATCTCACGCTGAATATCACTTAAAGGTTTCACAAATGGAGTTTGCTGCCGCAACTCTTCAGGCATAGATTTCACTTGCTGGCGTGCAGCTGCGCCATTGACATAAGAGGCGGACACCACAACAAACTGAGTTTTACCTTGCTGTTGACGCTTATACAGCTGCAGATTTAATGTTGAATACTGCTGTAAAAATTTCTTCGCAGCAGCTTCCTGAGAAAACACGCCCAGTTGAATAGCCACTGTGTCTGGCAGCATACCTAACAGCACCGCGGCATCGCCTTGAGTTGATGCAGTCGCTGTCGGGGTTGTTTGTTGAACCGATTGTTCGGCGTCAGCAGCCATCTCTGCAAGTAGGTCATTTTGCTCCAGTGCAGCTTCAGCAGGTGCCTGTTGTACAGGAGCCTCCGTTGCAGGTTCTGGCTCAGCAACGACAACAGCTTCCTCACCTGGCGCCGGTAACGCAGGGATCACAGGTTGTTCGCGCATAGGCTCTGACTCAATAGTCATAGAAACTATTTGCTGTTGAGGCAAACCATTGTCATCTTTAGCCACTTCCTTGCGCACTGTCATACTGGCGGTATCAGTGGTTTTTTCCATCGCCATTTGTGGCAAGCCCTGATCAGCAACAGCAGTTTGCGCGCTGTTTGTTGCCGCAGCATTATTTAGGGTAGCAGCAGATTGCGCCGGTATTTCCGCTTTGATTTCTACTGTAGGTTCAAAATGACGATCTGCTTGCAAGCGTGCTGCTGCACTGGTGTCAGCTGCCGGATAATAAGGCACCATATCATTAGCTATAGGTTCCCTAAACTGCTGTTCAGTCCACAACCAGAACATCACTACGGCGGCAATCAAACCAAAACCCAGGCTCATCACTAAAAAAGGCGAAAAAAACTGGCCTGAGGCCTGCTTTGCCGGTTTTGTATCTTCTACTGTGCGGTGGCGATAGTCGCTGCGTTGTTCTGTTTCTATTGAAAATGAGGGGTGTTCATCTGCTGTATCTATGGCACGAAATCCCAGCGGATCGCCCCTGTCATTTAAATCAAAGCTGCTGTCCCTTGCATTGGCCACAAAAGCTGGAGCAGTGATCTCTTCCTTGGCCGAAAATTTCAGCGGTGAAGAAGCAGCTTCTGCTTTGGGTTTAGAAAACACCGCCGCCTTGCGGGCAGGACTGGCATTCAGCCCATGTAACAATAAATGCAAGTCGCCGGCACAATCTTCAATACGTTCGCGTTGTTCACGGCCCTGCAAATTATAAGGCGCTAATAATTCAGCGGCTTCTGCTTCACTGAATGCAGGAATATTCATTGCCAGACGAATATCATTTTTTGCTTTCAGGCAACTGACAAAAACGCTGACAGGCAGTTGCTGAACTAGCTGCCAACTGGCCTCGTTTAATAGATCGGCATCGTCTACCAGCAACAGGTACTGTTGTGTTTTATCCAACTGAGCCACAAAATCTGTCAAAGTGCGTGGCATAGCAGCAGAGCCAAGCCATTGTTGCTGAAGTACTTTCAGCACATCAACAGGATTCAGACCAGCATCAGCCTGTAACAAAGCCACATTAAACTGCTCTGAGCAAATTTCAGCCAGCGTCAGGATCAAAGTTGATTTTCCGCTACCGCTTGATCCCACCAGTTGTAAACGGTCAGGCTGATTAAATTCAAGCTGCAACAGCAAACGTTGCAGTAACTGACGTTGGGTGCCTAAAAGGCCTGATTGTTGCGTTAAACGCTGTTGCAGAGCTTGTTTACTCATATGCTAAAGAGAGCCATTAGTTCTTGTTCGGTCACATCATCGACTATTACGCTTTGCCCTAATGCGATGGGCACGATAAAGCGCATTTTGCCTGCCTGTACTTTTTTATCGGTTTTCATATAAGGCATAAAATCTGCAATTTTCATCTGCTCTGGTGGCGCCACAGGCAAATCAAAAGCAGATAACAACTGAATTATACGTTGTAACTCTTCGGAGCTGACATCACCACGACTGACGGCCAGCTGAGTTGCCATCACCATACCTACAGCCACAGCTTCGCCATGTAACCACTGACCATAACCTAAAAAGGCCTCAATGGCATGACCAAAAGTATGGCCCAAATTCAATAAAGCCCGCTCACCTTGCTCTGTTTCATCGCGGCTGACAATATCCGCTTTCATCTGACAACAATGGCGGATCATTTCGCCTATAACAGCAGGTTGCAGTTCACGAATAGCCTGTTGATTTTGCTCCAGCCAGTTAAAAAAAGCCAGGTCGCTGATCAGCGCATACTTAATCACTTCCGCCATGCCTGCAGCAAATTCGATCTTAGGTAATGAGCTTAAAACAGAGGTGTTAATCAACACCAGATCAGGTTGCTTAAACGCACCTATCATATTTTTCCCCAGCGGGTGGTTAACCGCCGTTTTACCACCGACTGAAGAATCTACCTGAGACAATAAAGTGGTAGGGACTTGAATAAAACGTACACCGCGCTGGTAGCAAGCTGCAACAAAACCTGTCAGATCGCCAATCACGCCACCGCCTAAAGCCACCAGTAACACATCACGGTTGATTTTGTGTTCAAGCAAAAAGGACATCACCTGTTCAAAAGAACTCAGGGTTTTGTATGCTTCGCCGTCAGGTAAAATAAAGGAATGAACTACAGAGTCGGGAAATAACGCAGTGACAGCAGGCAAATAAAGCCCTGCAACCACTGGATTAGAAACAATCACCACCTGACGGGCTTTAGGTAAAAACTCCGTCAGAGGTTGACTAAATAACTGGGGGCTGATCAGGATAGGGTAGCTGCGCTCTCCAAGTTGTACTGCAACTTTTTGCATACACAGCTCTCCTTAATATCCCTGAAAAGTTATCTCAAACTAGAAACCAAGTTGTTCAACGATTTGATTCGCCACTGAACGGGCACTTTGTTCGTCTGTGCGTACGGTAAAGTCAGCGATCTCTTCATACAGAGGATTACGCTCAGCCGCCAGACGTTCCAGCACCTCTTTTGGTGCCTCTTCGGTTTGTAACAACGGACGTCTTTTGTCACGTTGAGTACGGGCCACTTGTTTCTCTATAGGGGTTTCTAAATAAACCACTATGCCACGCGCGGATAAACGGTTGCGGGTTTCTTTGCTCAGCACTGAGCCACCGCCAGTCGCCAGTACTATGCCTTGTAATTCTGTTAAGTCCGAGATCACGTTTTCTTCGCGAACACGGAATCCCTCTTCGCCTTCCAGATCAAATACCCAGGCTATATCTGCACCAGTGCGGCGTTCAATTTCCTGATCTGAGTCGTAGAATTCGAGATGAAGCATGTCTGCTAAATGACGGCCAATTGTACTTTTGCCTGCACCCATTGGGCCTACCAGGAAGATATTGCGTTTTTCTGCCATAGTTCGTAATGCTGCTGCGCTAACTTAGAAGGTTAATTTCAGGACCCGAAAGCTCCCACGAAAATTTGAAGCGGTGAATTATGTCAGCAATCAGCTTGGCTTGGCAAGCGAATTTTCTGTCGGAGCCAGCGTCAGCTCCGGCCTTGCTTTACATAGTGCTACAGGCTCTCAGTCAGTATTTTTGGTGTAACGAAAATCAGTAATTCAGTTTTTTCATTAAAGTCATTACGGCGTTTAAATAAATTACCTAAATAGGGAATGTCACCAAATACTGGTACTTTAGAGGTGGTATTGGTCATCTGCTGCTGGTAAATGCCACCCAGAACTACTGTAGCGCCATTATCGACCAGCACCTGGGTCTGGATGCGCTGCGTATCTATCGCCTGCGCAGGGCCATTGCCCGTCGATACAGTTTCACCCCGGGTATCCTGAGTGATCTCTAAATCCAGAATAATTTTATTGTCTGGCGTAATTTGCGGGGTGACTTCAAGGCTCAATACTGCTTTTTTAAAGGTGACAGTAGTAGCGCCACTGCTGGAGGCTTCCAGATAAGGAATTTCAGTACCCTGCTCTATCCGGGCTTTTTTCTGGTTGGCCGTAGTAATACGGGGGCTGGCAATAATTTCGCCTTTGTTTTCCTGCTCCAGCGCTGACAACTCCAAATCTAGTAAAGTACCATCAGCAAATTTAGTCACATGAAAAGCTATACTGCCAGCCGGATTCGCCACAGGTAAATTCACATTCCATCTATCATTGAGTGCAGGCACTGTGCCACCAGCCAGATTATTTGCACCTAGTGCATTGCCAGACCAGGCTCTGTCATTTTGCTGGTCGCTAAAACCCCAGCGTAAGCCTATTTCGTCCCGCACGTTGTCTTTAACTGTCACCATACGGGATTCAATCAGCACTTGCTTCACCGGCACATCCAGCCGTCGCAGTAAACGCCGCACACTTTCAATGGTCATGGCGGTGTCTTTCACCAGCAAGGTATTGGTTCTATCATCCACAGCCACATTGCCGCGGGCAGATAATAAAGTGGCTTCTTTGTTGTTGAGCAAAGCGGCAATATCCGCCGCTTTGGCGTAATTAATGGGCAGGAACTCAGAAAGTAAAGGCTCCAGCTGCTCCACCTGTTGCTGAGCCTGCAGCTCTTTCGCTTCGCGTGCTGCCAGCTCGTCAGAGGGCGCTATCATCAGAATATTGCCATCCATACGTTTGTCCAAACCACGCACTTTCAGCACTATATCCAGCGCCTGATCCCAGGGCGTGCCGTCTAGCCTTAAGGTGATATTGCCTGTCACTGAGTCGCTGGTCACCAGATTAAAACCGTTGTAATCTGCAATGATCTGCAGCACTGTACGTACTGGAATATCCTGAAAATTCAAAGAAATGGCACGGCCTACATACTGAGCTGTTGTGGCTGACTGCTGCTGGTCCGCAGCGCGTTTTTGCACCACCAGATGAAATACCTGATCGACTTGCTGGTAGCTGTAGGTAAATGAATCGAGCGTTGCAATCACCAACCTTGCTTTGTCGCCTTCCCTGAATGTTTCAATACCTTTGACCACAGTAGCGAAATCCAGCACATCCAATTGATACAATAACTCGTCACTGATTTGAGTATCATGAAAGTCCAACTGGATTTGGCCATTTTGTTCAACCACATCCACAGCAGCCGAATTTTGCTGCAGGAATACCAAAACCTTTGCCTCGCCTTGTTCTCCACGACGAAAATCTATCGATTCAATCTCATTAATAAAGTCTGTACTCTGCCGTGCTGAGGTATAAAAAGCCAACACAGCACAAAACAGCATTATTACTTTACTAAGGTGCAGAAGCCTGGAGCTTGTTTTAATTTTTATCATGATTCAGGGTGCTCAGTTAGTTTCGGCTGCATCAGCGGACGCATCCAACAATTGCAATTTGCTGTTCCTCTGCACAGTGCAACCACTGCCATCAGGAATAAATTCTGTGATCTCAATATAGTCTGGCTTTACAGCGATCACCTTGCCATGAAATAAACCTAATCTGTCGTTGATACTGATCCTGTGCAAACTTTGATCTGAGGCTTCAATCAAAGCCCATAACTGATCAGCATGGCCCAGGGTGCCACGCATTTTTAAGTTATCTACCGCAAATTGTTCCAATGCTTGTTTTTCGCGCTGATTATCCAATTGAATACAACCAGGCTGATGCACAGGCAGTTGGTTGTAAGCCTCCGGTGATGGCAAACTAAAAGGACTGCGTAAGTCGGAGCTGGTGTAAGGCAAGTGTTCAAAGGCTTTGACCGGCGGTAAAGGCGGAATTTGAGCGTTGGAGTTCGCTTTCACATCCGCCATAAACTGCTCAATGTCTGCGGTATCGTCAAAACATCCTGCTAAAAACAGGGTCGTAAAAAGCAGAAGCAATGAAGTCAGTTTCATTTTTTCAGCTCCTTGTATCTGTAGGTTTTGGCGATAACACTAAAACTCTGTTTACCGTCTTCCCTGCTTTGGATCAAAAAATCATGCAGACTGACAATACGGGGTAACTTGGCAATTTCACTGACAAAATTACCAATCTGGTGATAATCCCCCACCACCTCAATCTGGATAGGCAATTCGGTATAAAACTCTTTTTCAATTTCCGGCATCCAGTTAATCCGGACAAAGGTCAGCCCCACTGAAGTACCGGCAAAAGTAATATCATCCAGCATGCCCGGAGTTTCGTGGGTTGCAGGTAGTTGTTTTAATAAGGTGGAAAAGGTTTTTTCCATTTCCAGCATTTGCTCTTGGTACAACTCAAGATTGATCGCCTTTACATATTTATTTTGGTAATCCACCCGCAGTTCCAGCTCTTTTTGTTGTGCTGCTTCGAGGTTCGTCACCTGAGCTTCAATCAGGAAAAAATAACTCAGCAACATCACGACAAAAGCCACGACCAAAGCCAGCGCAATTTTTCCAGCCTTGGGCCAGGCGCCCATGTTATTAAAATCAATCTCCGATAAATCTATGTCGGATAAGTTAATGTTCAGGCTCATTGACTTGCTCCGGCTTTAGCAACACCAGGCTTAGCAGCAGGATCTGCTGGCAGTGGTGGCGGTTCAGCCCCCACCAAACGTAAGTGCATTTTAAAATCACTGAGTAAACCACTGTCCTCTTTACTGGCCTGAATAAACTCCAGTACAGGCTGAGTCAGCAGAGGCGACTGCTCTATCACCCGCAGTAAGCTGGATAATCTGTTATTAGACTCACTTTTCCCTGTCACCAGTAACCTGTTAAACTTCTTATCTAATGACACCAGATACACCCCAGCAGGTACAGTCTTGGCCACTTCATCCATAATTTGAGTGCCCAGATTTCTGCTGCGCTGCAACTGCTCTATCAGAGACATACGTTGCTGCAAACCGGCTTTTTGTTTTTCCAGCTCACTGATTTGGGCAATACGCTGATCCAACACCTGAATCTCTGTTTCCAGTAAGGTATTGCGGCTGAGTTGCCCTTCCACGCGGGCCTGATAAAGCCAATAAACAAAAAACATCAACACAAAGGCCAATACAGCGACCTGAGCCAATACCGTCAGATAATTCAATTGTTGTTGTTTACGCGCGGCTTCACGCCATGGCAGCAGGTTTATTGATGCCATGAGTTAAAACTCCGTAGTGCTAGGCCTGTAGCAATCATCAGGCAAGGGGCTTTTTCCGTCAGCTCCTGACGATTAACAGCCGAGGCTGACTCCATATGACGAAACGGATTGGCGATCACTGCCTGAATGGCCAGTTCGTCACTGATCAGAGTGTCTATGCCTTCCAGCAAACTGGTACCGCCACTGATCAGCAAATAATCCACCTGCTCTTTACCACTGGTGGTCAGATACATCTGAATAGCTCGGCGGATTTGTTGTAATAACATGGTCTGAAAAGGGGCCAGGACTTCAAAACTGTAACTGGGAGGCAAGTCGGCCAGAATTTTCGCCTGTTCTGCTTCTTCGTAGGTTTTATTGTAGTAATTCATAATACTGCGGCTGTAATGCTCGCCACCAAAGGCAATATCTCTGGTGTAGAGGTTTTTATCGCCCTCCACTATGCTCAGCAACGTCATAGTGGCGCCTATATCCAATACAGCCACTACTTTTTCTGCCGCATCTTCGGGCAATTGATCCAGGCACAGCTCAGCGGCGCGGCTTAAGGCTGAACTTTCGACATCTATTACTTTGGCGGTAAATCCAGCCGACTCCAGCGCAGTAACACGGGCCTGAACACTTTCGGTGCGGGCGGCACTCAAAAGCACATTCACTTTGCTTGGATCGGTTTCATTGGCTTCCAGCCGTTCAAAGTCTAAACTGACTTCATTCAGCGGGTATGGAATTAAACTATCGGCTTCCAATTCAATCTGACGGGCTAATTCAGCATCTGTTAAACTGGCATCCATAAAAATTACTTTACTGATCACCAAAGAACCAGACACAGCAGCTGCTGCATACTTAATTGATTTATCTATCTTTTTTCTGATATTCAATAAAGCGTGGGCGACAGCTTCGATATCCTGAATTTCACGATCCACCATCGTGCCTTTCAGCATAGGTTCTATTGCAAAGGCTTCTACTTTATAATGCTGGTTGTGTTGGCTTAATAACACAGCTTTAACAGCATGTGAGCCAATATCGACCCCTAACATTAAGGTTTTTTTTGTTTGAAACAGCTGCTTTAGCATAGCGTCCCGTGCACAGGTCAATGATTTATATTGAACTTCTGTCATGAGCTTAGTCGTTTCATACAAGATTGCGTAGGGTCAGCAAACAGCTTTTAAAAAAAAACAGACTAGCAGTCCCGCTAGATCCAAAAATATACATTGAGGTTAATCAGTGTCGTGGTTTAAAAAACTAATCATTCTGGTGATTGCAGGTGCTTTTTCCGTTGTAGCTCTGGTTGCGGCGAGTTACTGGTATGTCAAAGATGACCTGCCAAGTGTGGCCACATTAAAAGATGTGAAGCTGCAAACGCCAATGCGTGTCTTTAGTCAGGACGGCGAACTTATTTCACAGTTCGGTGAAAAACGTCGTATTCCGTTAAAACTGGAAGAAATGCCTGATTTACTGCTCAAAGCCGTGCTTGCTACAGAAGACAACCGCTTCTATGAACACCCTGGTATTGATGTGATTGGTATGTTCCGCGCCTTTACCGTCGTTGCTATGAGTGGTGAAGCCAGGCAAGGTGCCAGTACTATTACTCAGCAATTAGCTCGTGTGTTTTTCCTGACCCGGGAGAAAAAGCTGATCCGTAAAATTAAAGAAATATTTTTAGCTTTACGTATCGAACAGGAACTCACCAAAGATGAAATTCTGGAGCTGTATTTAAACAAAATTGAATTAGGGCATCGCTCTTTTGGTGTGGGTGCTGCAGCGCAAGTGTACTTTGGCAAAAACATTCAGGATTTAACTTTATCTGAAATGGCTATTATTGCGGGTTTACCGCAAGGCCCTTCGGTATTAAACCCGGTACGTTCGCCAAGCCGTGCCCGGGCTCGTCGCAATATTGTATTGGGGCGTATGCTGAATGAAGGCTACATCACTCAGGCTCAGTATGATGAAGCACTGCAGGAACCTATTTTATCCAAACTGCACGGCGCGCAAATTACCGCTTCAGCTCCTTATATAGCCGAAATGGTGCGTCAGGAAGTGGTGGATAAATATGGCGAAGAAGAAGCCTATTCCAAAGGTTTTCAGGTGTTTACTACTGTAGATTCTAAATTACAGGGTAAAGCTGTCGCTGCGGTGCAAAAAAATGTCGTGGGCTATGATGAACGCCATGGCTACCGCGGTCCTGTCGCTACCTTGTGGCAAGCCACAGCCCAACCTCAGGAAGATGGTTCAGTTAAATTTGCTGAAACAGACCGCATGACGGATGAAGCTATTCTCTCTTATCTGGATACACAAAATGGTCTGGAAGATTTAATTCCGGCCGTTATTACTGAAGTGTCAGGCCAGCAGGCAGAAGCCATTTTATCCGGTGGCCGTAAAATCACCCTGCCATGGCAGGGGTTAAACTGGGCCAGGGCTTTTATCAGTCATGACAGACAAAGCCATCCACCTAAAGCAGCGGCCGACGTGTTAGCGCCTGGTATGCATGTATTAGTGCGCCCTGATGCCGGCGAATGGCGTTTAGGCCAAATTCCAGGTGTCAGCGGCGCTATAGTGGCCATTAATCCGAAAGATGGTGCTGTGCAGGCCTTAGTCGGCGGTTACAGTTTTGCCATGACACAGTTTAACCGCGCCACTCAGGCGAATCGCCAGGTCGGTTCTAACATCAAACCTTTTATTTATTCTGCTGCGCTGGAAGCTAATCTAACGCTGGCAACCTTAATGAACGATGCACCTATTCACCAGTGGGATGAAGGTTCAAATCAAGCATGGCGTCCGAAAAACTCACCAGAAGTGTATGACGGAGCTATCCGTATTCGTGAAGCCTTAGCCAAATCCAAGAACGTGGTGGCAGTGCGCTTATTAAGAGCTGTGGGTGTAGAAAATACCCGCCAGCATCTGACTAAATTTGGGTTCAGAGAAAAAGACCTGCCATACAGTGAAACTCTGGCCTTAGGTTCAGCTTCGTTAACTCCGCTTGAACTGGCCACAGGTTATGCGGTATTCGCCAACGGTGGGTATTTAGTGAAGCCTTATGTCATTACTAAAATTCTGGATGATCAAAATAACCTGATTTTTGAGCACATTCCCGTGCCTGTGTGTGCTGACTGTGAACAGCAAGACTTAGCAGCCAAGGCCGCTGCGGAACAAGCAGCAAAAGAAGCCGCAGCTCTGGCAGAAACAGCAGATCCTGAGGCTCAGTTGGAAGCTACTTTTGCCGAACAAACAGCGACAACAGAACCAGCGACTACAACAGCTCCGGCTTATGCACCACGGGTGTTATCAGCACAAAATGCATTTTTAATTGCTGACGCACTGAAAAGTTCGATTTGGGGTGGCGGTGACTGGAAAGCAGGCACTGGCTGGCTGGGTACAGCTCACAAGTTACGAGAGTTAAAACGTCAGGATTTAGCCGGTAAAACAGGTACGACCAATGATGTAAAAGACGCCTGGTTCTCTGGTTTTTCGCCAGAACTTGTGGTCACTTCATGGGTAGGTTTTGATGATGCTGAAAGCCGCTTAGGTAAAACAGCCTGGAATAATAACTTAGGCAAAGACCAGATAGCTGGCGGTGAGTCCGGAGCTAGAACAGCTTTACCGGCCTGGCAGGAGTTTGTTGGTTTTGCGTTAAAAGATAAACCACAAGTCTATATGCAGCCTCCTGTAGGCATCACCTCAGTGCGGATTGATCTGAAAACGGGATTATTAACTCAGGCTACAGATAACAGCAGTGGCTTCGAGTTTTTTATTCAGGGTACTGAACCCAAAACTTATGTGAACTCATCAGTGCAACAATTACCAACACAAAATAATCAGCAACAGCAGGACGAAATAGAGTTGTTCTGATCACAGTCTCTTGCATGCAGTGAAAGGTCGCTTTTAAGCGGCCTTTTTTATGTCAGCTCCGCAACTATTTATATCTGCTTACAACTACAACTGAATTTTCTGTGCTGAAACAAGTCTGATAAGAACTAACCATAATTCAAGGACTTCTATAAATGAATACTAAAGGCTTATTAGAGCAACTGCTGAAAGCAGGCTCAGATCTGATGCAACAAAAATCAGCCGCACAAAGCCCTCATCTATCTTCGGCAACGTCCTCCGCCAGCAAACTCATGTCAGGTTTTGGCGGTGGTGCTTTATCAGGTGGCGCTTTGGCTTTGCTGCTCGGTTCAAAACAAGGCCGCAGTCTGGGTGGGAAAGTCATTACTTATGGTGGTTTGGCTGCTTTGGGTGTGCTGGCTTATAAAGCCTATGGCAACTGGCAACAACAAAATAAAGGGACTGTGGATCAACATGAACCTCAGACAGTGGATCGTGTACCTGCAGCAGAAGCTGAGCAGCACAGTAACGCTATTTTAAAGGCACTGATCGGTGCAGCCAAAGCTGATGGTCATATAGATCAACAGGAACGCGAATTGATTGACAGCGAAATAGCGAAGCTGACTTCAGATCTAAGCCTGCAGCGCTGGTTTGATCAGGAAATGGCAAAGCCACTGGATCCGGCTGATATTGCTCAGGCAGCTACGACAGAAGAAATGGCAGCGGAGATGTATCTGGCTAGTTTATTGGTGATCAATGAGCAAAATTATATGGAAGGCGCTTATTTACAGGAGCTGGCACGTCAGCTCAAATTGCCGGTTGAACTCAAAGCTGAACTGGATTTTCAGGCCAAGCAGGCCCTTGCTCAATAACATCTAACCCTTAATCAGGCTATTTATCGGGCAACGCTGGCTTTGGAATTTGTTGCTGACAAGCCAGAATAGCCTGATTAATCGAATGAATATATTGTTTACCAAAAGCCTTGCTCAGATAAAAACCACCTGATGTGGTATTAAACACCTGCTGGCGGTAAAGCGGACTTTGCTCAGACAGCAATGCCTTTAATGACAAATCCGGCAGCAAGGCAGCATCCACTCTTCTGGCGTCCAGAGTCAGCAATTGCTTATCAAATTCTTCAACATAAACAACATTCAAATACCCCGCTTTTTCCAAATAACTGGCTTGTAGTGAACCACGTTTTACGGAGACAGAGATGGCCTTGTTTGTCAGATCAACTTTTGAGTCTGGCAAGGTTAACCATATATTACTCACTGTGACAAACTCGATAGACCGCACAGAGCTTTTATCACGCTCAGCATCAAACAACGCCGGGTAGACTAAATCCAGCTCTCCTGTTGCGACATGATGAAATAAGCGGATGTTAGGGTAACTTTTCCAGTCAAACTGCAACTGGCTTTGTTGCTCTATGCAGCGTAACAAAGAAGCATCATAACCTTTTGGCTCTGAGGCACCAGGTAAAGAAAAACTGAAATTCGTTGGATGGCCAGCTTTGACCACAGGTGTAGCATGCACTGATGCCACAAAACATAAAAAAAGCCACTTTTTCATCAGTGTCTGATCCACACAGTTTTTTTAAAGTATAGCCAAACAAAAATGGGGGCAGATCATATTGTTAACTGTTAACAAGGTGATCTGCCCCCATTTTCTGCCTCTTGAATTACAAGGCTTCGAACCAGAGTTTAGTAGCATCTAAGGCTTCTTTAACCCGATCAGGACTGGTACCAGCTAAAGAGGCGCGTTTTGCCAGACCTGCTTCAATGGTCAGGGCGGCAAAAACATCATCGCTGATTAAAGGCGATACCTGCTGCATTTCGGCTAAAGCTAAAGCTTCCAGCGGTTTTTGCTGCTTTGAAGCCACCAGCACCAGCTCACCGGATAACTCATGAGCGTCACGGAAGGCGATACCCTTACCCACCAGATAATCAGCCAGGTCGGTGGCGTTGCTATAGCCAAGCTCAGCAGCTAAACGGCAACGTTCTACATTAACCGATAAATGCGGTAGTACTGTCGCCAGCACCAGCAAACATTGTTGCCAGCTTGCCACTAAATCGAAAAAGCCCTGTTTGTCTTCCTGCATATCTTTGTTGTACGCCAAAGGCAAACCTTTGAGTACATGCAAAATAGCCACTAAATGACCCAGCACCCGGCCGGTTTTGCCACGTAATAATTCAAACACATCAGGGTTTTTCTTTTGTGGCATCAAAGACGAGCCGCTACTGATCGCATCTCCGAGCTTAAAGAACGCCGCTTCGCCTGAGCAGAAGAAAATCACATCTTCAGATAAGCGCGATAAATGCGTCATACACAAAGAAGCAGTAGCGGATAACTCCACCACATAATCCCGGTCGGACACTGCATCTAAACTATTAAGCGCGGCTGATTTAAAGCCTAAACGCTGGGCTAAAGCGGTGCGGTCAATTTGAATACCAGTGCCAGCTAAAGCGCCACAACCTAAAGGACAAACATCCATACGCTCTAAAGCATCGTCAATACGGCTTAAATCCCGTTTAAACATTTCGATGTAAGCCAAAGCCCAGTGACTGACCAGTACAGGCTGAGCCCGCTGCAGGTGAGTAAAGCCCGGCATCACAGCACCAAAATGCGCATCAGCAAAAGTAATCAATGCACCAATAGCGGTAATCAAAGTGCTGCGCACCTGAGTGGCATTTAGCTTAGTCCACAAACGTAAATCGGTGGCCACTAGGTCGTTACGGCTGCGGCCTGTGTGCAGCTTTTTCGCTACTGCACCAATTTTTTGCTGCAACTGAGCTTCCACCCAGCTATGAATATCTTCTTCCTGCGTCTGCAACGGTAGCTTAGGATTAGATTCTAAAGCTAAAGCTAAATCAGCCAGCGCATGATCCAGTTGCTCGGCTTCGGCTGCAGTAATAATGCCAGCTTCAAGCAAGCCTATGGTCCAGGCACGGGAGGCCTGAATATCCTGTTGCGCCAGCAGATAGTCAAAACTTAATGAGTCATTAAATTCACTGAACTCGGCCAGACTGGCTTCGGTAAACCGACCACCCCACATCGCCATGATAAATACCTCTTATCCAAATAGAATGGGCGGCTTGGTAGCCGCCCGAATAATTACGCCAGAAGCTTAACCTTTGCTATGCAAAGCGCGAATACGGCTGGCTAAGCTATACAGGCGGATAAAACCTGCAGCATCTTTTTGGTTGTACACTTCATCGCCATCAAAGGTCGCAAAGGCTTCAGAATACAAGCTGTTGGGTGAACGGCGTTGCGTCACTGTCACGTTGCCTTTGTACAGTTTGACCACTATGTCACCTGTCAGCTGGTCGGCCAAAGAAGTAGCAGCGGCTAACAAGGCATCTTTTAACGGCGTGAACCAACGGCCATCGTAAACCAGTTGAGCAAACTCTAAGCCCACTTCTTCACGGTATTTCAGTGAAGTACGGTCATACACCAGAGATTCCAAAGCACGTAAGGCCGCCACTAAAATAGTGCCGCCAGGAGTTTCGTAACAGCCACGGGATTTCATGCCCACTAAACGGTTTTCCACTATGTCGATACGGCCTATGCCATGCTCTGAACCAATAGCGTTCAGCACTTCAATGGCTTTGACAGGAGCTACAGCTTCACCGTTTAACTTGGTCAGTTCACCTTTTTCAAAACTTAACTGAATATGTTCGGCTTTATCCGGTGCCTGCTCTGGAGATTTAGTCCACATCCAAATTTGGTCTGATGGCTCATTCCACGGGTTTTCAATCTCACCACCTTCATGCGAGATATGCCATAAGTTGGCATCACGGCTGTAAATTTTGGTGGCAGAAGCTGTGGTTGGCACATTTTTCTCAGCCAGATAATTGAGCAGTGACTGACGTGAGTTAAATTGCCATTCACGCCATGGCGCTATGACTTTTAACTGCGGTGCTAAGGCCGCAAAAGCACCTTCAAAACGCACCTGATCATTACCTTTACCAGTACAACCGTGGCATAACGCATCAGCACCTAATTTCAGCGCCAGCTCAACCTGAGCACGGGCAATCACAGGGCGTGCCATAGAAGTACCCAGCAAATACTGGCCTTCATACACTGCACCTGTTTTTAAGGTAGGGTAAATCACTTCTTTGATCAGTTCTTCACGTAAATCAACCACGTAGCACGAGCTGGCACCTGACTTAATAGCTTTTTCTTCCACACCTGCCAGTTCTTCATCACCCTGACCTACGTTGGCAACAAAAGCTATCACTTCACAGTCATAGTTATCTTTTAACCAAGGCACAATGGCTGATGTGTCTAAACCACCTGAATAAGCTAACACTACTTTTTTGATACTCATGTCCAACCTCAACTAAATAAACTGACTAATACTGCATTCTGAGCGTGCATACGGTTTTCTGCCTGTTGCAACACTAAGGAATTATCACTGTCCAGCACTTCGCTGGTCACTTCATGCCCACGGTGTGCCGGCAGGCAGTGCATAAAATGTTTGATGGCTAAACGCTGCATCACAGCGGTATTGATTTGATAGGGCGCAAACAGGTTCTCGACCAGTTTAGGGTCGGCCTTAGCCCCCATCGACAACCAGGTGTCGGTGTAAATAGCATCCGCACCGGCAGCTGCGGACACATGCTGACTTAAGGTCAGTTTAGCGCCGCTTTTTTCTGCTATCGCCTGAGCTTTTAACAATACATGAGCATCAGGACCAAAGCCTTGTGGTGTGACCACAGTCAGCGTCATGCCCATAATGGCAGCGCCTAACATCAGCGAGTGGCAGACATTGTTACCGTCGCCGACAAAAGCCAGATGCACTTTGCTTAAGTCGCCATAATGCTCTTTTAACGTCAACAAATCGGCCAGAGCCTGACAAGGATGGTACAAATCGCTCAGTGCATTAATCACTGGTTTTTTGCTGCTTTGCGAAAGCAATACTAATGTTTTCTGAGAATAGACCCGCGCCACTATGGCATCACACCAACAGGCCAGATTACTGCCAAAATCTTCCACTGATTCGCGTACGCCCATAGCTCCGTTTTGCTGATCCAGATACACACTGTGACCACCTAATTTATTGATCCCTACATCAAAGCTGACGCGAGTTCGCAAAGAAGGTTTTTCAAACAACAAAGCAATACTTTTGCCTTTCAGCGCAGAGCTGTATTGCTCTGGATTTTGTTTGATCTGAAGCGCTAGCTCCAGCAGGTCGGATAATTGGTTCTGATCCAATTCAGCTAAACATAAAAGCTGGGTTAATTTACTCATAAAAACACACTGCATGTCCGCTAGGCGGCATCCTTATCGTTGCAACACACCCTTATGGTGTGTTTTGTTTCGGGATCAATACACGATGCAAGTACCTACTGCTTCTTGTTGCATCAACTTTAATAAATCGTCCGGATGCTGCCATCCTGCCACTGTAATATTACGTTTCAGTGCTTGGGCTGTTTCGAGCGCAGCATCCAGTTTTACTTTCATGCCCCCTTTAATCACACCATCTGTGACCAGTTGCTGAGCTTCTGCTGCAGTTAAGGTTGGGATAAGCTGCATATTGGCATCGAGAATACCAGGCACATCGGTCAGTAAGACCAATTGGCCCTGCACCAGCTGACAAATAGCAGCAGCTGCAATATCGGCATTCACATTCAGTAGCTGGCCATCGGCACTTAAACCAATAGAGCTGAATACAGGAGTAAAACCCTGGGCCAATAAGGTATTCAGCAGTAGTGGATTATTAGGTTTGGCAATACCAACAGCGCCTAATTTATGATTAATATCAAAAGCTAAACTGCCACCTGCCGCCAGACTTAACCCCACAGGATTTAAGCCCTGCAATGTCGCCCGAGCCACCATGTCAGCGTTGACTGCGCCATCTAAAGCACCGGAGATCACAGGCATTTGTTCTGCTGGAGATACCCGCTGGCCATCAATTTTTTCAGTGGTAAAACCAAATTTGGCCAGCCACTGATCCACCTGATCACCACCGCCATGCACCAGCACGATCGGATACTGAGTTTTCAACTGGGCACAAACTTTTAATAAGGCATCTAAAGCGGCCTGATCCTGTAATAAACGACCACCCATTTTAAGTACTAAAGGTGTCTGGCTCATTCTGCGGCTCCTGCAAATAAACCTGCAGTTTCAGGAGCACCAAATTTAATATTGGCCGCCTGCATCGCCTGAGCAGCAGCACCTTTGAGTAAGTTATCAATAGCGGACACAATCACCAGTTGCTCAGCATCCTGTTGCCAGTGGATATCACAAAATGGCGTACCTGCCACATCAGCCACATTGGGCGAATGTTTGACTAAACGTACTAATGGCTTAGCTGCATATGCTTGCTGGAAAGCTGCTGCCACTTGCTCTGCAGTAACGCCAGACTTTAACGTCACCACGCTGGTGGCCAGAATGCCACGTTTGAAGTTGCCTAAATGTGGCGTAAACACCACTTTGCGGCCTAAATTCTGTTCAATTTCAGGTCTGTGTCTGTGTTTAAAGAAGCCATAGGCATTCAGGCCGACTTCGCAAAACGACGTGCTTAATGCCGCTTTACGGCCCGCACCTGACACACCACTGGTGGCGTTGATCACAGGAATACAGCCATCAGCCACTAAACCTGCTTTTAACAAAGGCAATAAGGCCAGCGAACAGGCCGTTGGGTAACAACCTGGCACAGACACCAACTGTGGCAACGGCTTATCCAGCCACTCCATTAATGAATACACAGCTTGATCCAGCAGTTCTGGATGCTGATGCTCATAGCCATAATATTTAGGATACAAAGCCGGATCTTTTAAACGGAACGCGCCGGATAAATCAAACACGGCTATGCCTTTGGCCAGTAATAAAGGCGTAACAGCTTCACTGACTTCATGAGGTAAAGCTAAAAAAGCCACATCCAGTTTGTCAGCTAAGTCTTCCACTAGATCATCAGTCCAGGGCTGTACCAGGATATCCACAACGTTTTGATAACGTGGATATAAATTCGAAAAAGGTTCAGCAGCGCGGCCAGCGGATGCAAAAGCGTAACTCAACTCAAAATACGGATTCCGTGCCAACATAACGGCCAATTCGGCGCCGCTATAGCCGGCAGCACCTAAGACAGCGCTGCGCAGTTTGGTGGTAGGGGAAGTGGATTGAGTGGACATAGGTCGCTGAGTCTCCGAAAACAAAAATAATAAATTAAGGCCACGCCAAAAAAGTGTGGCCAGTGTAGTGGCTTCGCCATGCAGTTTCAAGAATTATTATGCTGAATTAGTGAATTTTTATTTTATTTAATTCATAAATTCAAACAAGCACCAGATCCACTGCAGAAAGACCACAGCTTAGACCAAAATGGCCCAAGGCAGAAGTCGAACTGACTTAAATCAAAGACCCACAGCTTCGCCCTGAGGATCGATATTCTGACCCGGCAGGCTATTCAGCGCATCAGCTAAGGTTGAATAAAAACTCAAAATACCAGGCAAAGGTTGCACCTTAGCTTTCGCCAGAGTTTTTAGCGGTTGAAAGGTTAAGTCTGTCACCAATAAATGAATGCCCTGCTTTTCAGCCAGGCTCACCAGTTTGGTAAAAGCAGAGAGTCCGCCGGCATCCATCAGCGTCACGGCATCCATCACTAAAATAGCGCCTTGCTGTTGCTTGAGTTTGACCGATAGCTCGCCAAAAACCCGCTCTGCTGCGGCAAAAAACAAAGGCCCACTGATCCGAAATGCTTTCCAGCCTTCCGGCAAAGGCTCAAGCAGGTATTTTCTGTTATGGCTGATATCCGCGACCCGGGTCATATCGGCCACTTGCTTCACAAAGAAAAAAGCGGCTATGACCATGCCACAGCTGATGGCAATAACCATATCAAACAGCACTGTAAAGCCAAAACAAATCAGGAAAATAATAATGTCGTTACGGGGCGCTGTTTTTAGAAGATGCACAGCTTTGGGCGCTTCACTCATATTCCAGGCGACAACCAATAACAAAGCAGCCATTGCCGCCATTGGCAAATAAGCCAATACAGGCGCCAGTACCAGTAAAGCCAATAACACCACCAGCGCATGGATCATGCCTGCGATAGGCGTCTGAGCTCCTGCACGCACATTAGCGGCAGAACGGGCTAAAGCAGCTGTTGCAGTAAAGCCGCCTAAAAATGGTGCCACTATATTGCCTATGCCCTGGCCCAATAATTCACTATTAGCGCTGTGTCTGCGCCCTGTCATACCATCCAAAACTACAGCGCACAGTAAAGATTCAATAGCGCCTAACATCGCCATTGCAAAAGCTGCTGCCAATAAGTCTTTCGCCATTTGAGTGCTAAATTGTAAAGCTTGCCCATCAGGGCCAGCCTGCAACCAGGGCCAGGTCAGTTCGGGTAACACAGCTGGAATACCCTGCCCTTGCGAGCCATCAGGCAACAGATAACTAAATCGACTACCTATGGTATCCAGCTCCAGCCCAAATTGAGCCAGCGCTAAGGCCAAGGCGGTTGCAATCACTATGGCAGGTAAATGCGGAGGTAAAGGCAGTTTTAGTTTTGGCCAGAGCCACATCACAGCTAAAGTGACAACAGCCACCAGCAAGGATGGCCAGTGCATGTCTGGTAAAGCGAAAGACAGTTGCTGTAGTTTTTCCAGATAATGTTCTGACAGCTTGTCTATAGGCAAACCAAATACATCTTTGATTTGCAAAGTGGCAATCACCACAGCAATACCGCTGGTAAAACCTAAAGTGACAGCCTCGGGAATATATTCAATAAAACGGCCAAAACGCATAGCGGCCATGATGATCAGCATCACACCGGACAGGATAGTCGCAAGCAGCAAGCCCGCCAGACCATAACTTTGCGCCACAGGGTACAAAATAACCACAAAAGCCGCGGTAGGCCCACTAATGCTGTAACGGGAACCGCCAGTCAGCGCTATCAGAAAACCTGCGATCACTGCTGTATACAAACCGTATTGCGGCGGCACACCACTGGCAATAGCCAGCGCCATCGCCAGAGGAATAGCAATAATACCTACGGTAATACCGGCCAGCAGATCTAACTTAAAAGCGCCAAAGCTATAGCCTTCAGCCAGACATTCCCGCAGCGCATGACCAATACGCAAAGAAAATAAATAAGAGCGGTGCGACATCTGAATCCGTCCAGTAGCAGAACACAAGCTGAGTGTAACTAAGTCTAGCTGCTAAGGTGTTGATCTAGTGTAAAGATTTAGCCCTTTGGGACTAAAGTATAAGTATGCACTGGCTGATAGCTTACGCCCTGCTCTGTGCTGATGGAGTGATATAAGGCAACTTCTGTGCAAAACAGGCGTAGAGGCGGCACTGCTAATGGAAAAGCGCCAGCAGACTGAAACTTACGCGCAAGGGTGACATGAGGCACAAAAAGTTCCGGCACTGGCATATTCAGAAAAGGCAAAGCCAGTTGCTGTAGCTGTTGCTGCACTGACATAAGAGCTTCGGGTGGTTGAGAGACGCCCAGATACAGCACTTTGGCCTGCCTGAACTGATTCAGCTCGTCAAAACAGAGTTCAAATGGAGGAAACTGGCGCAGCAGGTCAAGGCTTTGTGACCATAACTGCTGCTGCACTGTTAAAGGTTGCTGACCTAAAAATACCAATGTCAGATGCAGGTTGTTGACTGGGTGCCATTTGGCATCCTGACAAAAAGCCGCCTGCTGATAAGCATGCAGCAGCCGTTGTTGCTCCGGGCTGAACTTCAGACTGAGAAAGCATCTGTTGTTCATACTATGAATGACCTCAGGCAATGGCACTCTGCGGCCGCACGCCCAATAAATGGCAGATGGCATAACTCAATTCGCAGCGGTTTAAGGTGTAGAAGTGGAAATGATTCACTCCTTCACGGCTTAACACTTTGACCATATCCATAGCTATATTGGCAGCGACCAGATTACGGGTAGTTGCGTCCTGATCCAGCCCTTCATAGGCTTTATTCATCCAGCCTGGTATAGCCACGTTCGTCATAGTGGCAAATTTAGTCAGTTGCTGGAAATTAGTCACAGGCAAAATGCCCGGTACTATTTCCACATCAATACCAATAGCAGCGCAGCGATCACGGTAACGTAAGTACTTTTCCGGTTCAAAAAAGAACTGAGTAATAGCTCGGGAAGCTCCGGCATCCACTTTGCGTTTTAAGTTTAGTAAATCAAACTGAGCATTTGGCGATTCTGGGTGAACTTCAGGGTAAGCCGCCACTGAAATATCAAAGTCGGCCACTGAACGTAAAATCTCTACTAAATCCGCGGCATACAAAGCTGGTTTTTCTTTATTGCCTGGCGGTAAGTCACCACGCAAAGCGACAATATGACGAATACCATTGTCCCAGTAGTCTTTGGCAATACGCTCAAGTTCAGCACGGCTCGCATCAACGCAGGTTAAATGCGGTGCAGCTATTAAACCGGTGCGCTGTTTAATCGACTTAATAATGTCGTGTGTACGGTCGCGTTCGCCTGAGTTCGCACCATAAGTCACAGAGACAAAAGAAGGTGCCAAAGGCGCTAAACGTTCAATCGATTGCCATAAGGTGTTTTCCATCTGTTGTGTTTTTGGCGGAAAAAACTCAAAGCTGACGTTGACCTTGCCTGCGACATCCTGCAGGTTGCGGTTAATGGATTCTATATACTGTGCGCTGACAAAAGACATATTATTTCTCACTTCACCCAGGCTGCGGCCTGAGCCTGGCTATGTTTAGCTGCTTTGGCAGCGGCAATTTTTTGTTTGGCTAAAATGGCTAAGTCGGCATGAACACCACCAGCCGTCACCTGACGACCAGCGCCTGGGCCTTTTAATACCAAAGGATTCTGTTGATACCAGTCGGACTCAATGACAAAAATATTGTCACAAGGCAAAATGGCCGCCAGCGGATCGGTCTGCTCTACAGCCACTAAAGACACCTGCGCTTTGGCTTTGCCTGCAACTATCTTTAAATCGGCGACATAACGTAAGACTTTACCTGCAGCCTGAGCTTGTTGCTGTAGCTTAGCTAACTCCTGATCAAGCACTGTGCGCCCGGCCCAAAAGTCATCAATACTGCCAGCGCTTAACGAAGCAGGTAATAAAGGCTCCAATTCAATCTGATCAATATCCAAATCTAAATCCAGCTCGCGGGCCAGCACCAGCAATTTACGTTGTACGTCTTTACCCGATAAATCATCCCGTGGATCAGGTTCAGTTAAGCCTAATTGCTGTGCTTCTGACACAAAGTCGGAAAAGGCTTTGCTGCCATCAAATTTTGCCAGTAACCAGGACAAGGTACCGGAGAAAATACCGCTGATTCTATGCACTGTATCGCCGCTGCTTTTTAATTCCTGCAATAAACGTTGTACCGGTAAACCAGCACCTACAGTGGTATTGCTCAGCCACTGCACCTGCTGCTGTTCAGCCGCTTGTTTAATCTGCTGATACTGCGCCAGTGGCAAGGTCACACCTTGTTTATTGGCACTGATTAAATCTAAACCTGCGTTGATAAACTGCGGATAACGTTCGGCAAAAGCACGGCTTGGCGTTAAATCCACCAGCACTTTAGGTTCAGGTAACTGCGCAAGTGCCAGTTCCAGCTGAGCTTCAGTATAAGCAGGAGCCAAAGACAGCGCCTGCTGCCAGTTGTGAATATCAATTTTTTCAGCAAAAAGTGCCTGACGGGAATTAAATAAACCTGCAAGTTTTAAATCAATCTGACCAGCAAAGGCTTGTTGCTGCTTCGCCAATAAAGCTAAAAACTCAGCGCCCACATTGCCTGTGCCTGCCACTACAACATTCAGCTGCACTTGAGTCGGTAGTAATAGCTGGTGCAGCTCTGTCAGTTCCAAAGAGGTTAAAGCGCTTCGGAATAACCATAAAGCCAGCTGTTCGTCTTCAAAACTAAAAGCAGCTTGCTGACGGTCTAACCAACGCCCTGCCGCAGCATTGACTTGTTTTTGCTGACGGGCAGCAGGTTTCACCCAAACCACAGCATGAAAGGCTTGCGGATCCACTCGCGCAAATACCTGCTGGCCTGCAAGATAACTTAATAAAGTATCCACCTGATGGCTGGCGACTATCCATTGATTTGGAGCATTAGGTGCTGCAAAGACGGTAATTTGTAAGGCGGAAGCCACAGCTGCAGCAGTTAATTTGCAACTTGCAGGCACAGTCACTAATGCAGCTTGAGGTAAGTCAGTTAAAAACTGCACTTCAATAGCAGCTTGTTGGCTGACTTTGCAGCCAGGGTGATTCGGTTCAAAACTGCTACGTACTATTAAATCCGCAGGCGCATCCAATAAAGGACTTAAAGTTTTGGCATGCAACACCGGATTACCCAACTGAGCCAAAGTTAAAGCCTGTTGCCATGGCACCTGACGATAAGCCCGGGCTGAAGGTACTTTACGTGGGTCGGCACTGTAAATTGCATCCACATCAGTCCAGATATGAATAGCCTGGGCTTTGACTAAACGGCCTACAATAGTTGCTGAATAGTCACTGCCATTGCGGCCTAAAGTGATGCTGTTGCCTTGTAAATCACGGGCTATATAACCTGTTACTATTTTAATGCCACTAGTTTCAAAAGGTGCCAGCCATGAAGAGGACACTTCGTATTGCACTTCACTGCCGTCTAAACGTAAAAAATCACGGGCATCAATAGCAGTGGCGGTCAAACCTTGTTGATTGAGTAATGCCGCCAAGAGCTGACTGGATAAGCGCTCACCTATCGCCAGCACATCGTTAAACTGAGCTGTAGCTAAAAAGCCCGGCACTTCAGCGAACCAGCTTTGTACTTTAGTGATAAGCACAGCCGCGTTTTGTTCATTTAAAGTGCGCTGGATAAGTAAACCCAGCTTTTCAGTCAGTTGCTGTAACAGTGCTGCAAAAAGCTCTGGTTGTTCGCGGCTGTCGATTAAAGCCAATAACTCGTCCGTAGTGTCGCCAGGTGCTGATACCACGACCCAGGCTTGTGGCTCTTTTGCCATAATAGCGGCGACTGCAGAAAAACGCTCAGCGCTGGCTAAGCTGCTGCCGCCAAATTTATGCACTGTGTTTTGATTCTTCACTGTACTGCTCATAACATTCACCATAAAACACTAAGTGCCGGATTTAATCTGAATTGCTGCTGTTCAGTGCTAACTACTATTGCTGGCTCTGACTGAACTTTTTCTGTTGGGTTGTTGTGCTTTACCGCTGCATCGACTGCAGCAAAAGCCTGCGCCAGATCGGCTATTAAATCCTGGGCTTCTTCAATACCCACAGATAAGCGAATTAAGGTTGGGCCTATGCCAGCGGCTTTTTGTGTGGCTGCATCTAAAGAAGCATGAGTCATAGAACCAGGGTGGCAGATTAAGCTTTCAATGCCGCCTAAAGACTGGGCCAAAGTGAAACACTGCAAGGCTTCAAAAAACACTGATAGATAGGCTTCATCGGCAGCCAGATCAAAACTCAGCATGGAACCAAAGCCATGTTGCTGTGCTTTGGCAATGGCATGACCCGGATGATCTTTTAAGCCTGGGTAATAGACACGACCCACCAGTGGCTGTTTTTGCAGGAAATCTACCACCAGCTGTGCATTGTGCTGATGTTGTTTAATACGGGGTAATAAAGTACGCAGGCCACGTAAAGTCTGATAGGCATCAAAAGCGCCACCCGTCACACCTAAACAGTTCGCCCACCATTTCAGCTCATCACCCACAGCAGCGTCTTTGGCAATTAAAGCACCACCTATGATATCGCTGTGGCCATTAATAAATTTGGTTGTGGAATGAATCACTATATCAGCGCCCAAAGCTATAGGGTTTTGCAAAGCCGGTGATAAAAAAGTGTTGTCTACCACAAGCATCGCATTCAGTGTTTTAGCCAGCTCTGCTGTCGCTTTGACATCAGTAATTTGCAGCAGCGGATTGCTTGGGGTTTCAACCCAAATCATTTTTGGCTGCGCTGCTTTAATTTGTTCTGCCCAGTCGGCTTGCTGGAAATTCACCACAACCAGCTTAAAAGCTTTTTTGCGAGTGGCTAAATTCAGAAATAAACGATAACTGCCACCGTAACAATCATGTGGGATCACTAAAGTATCTTCCGGGCCAATCAGTTGCAGTGCCAATAAACAGGCTGACATGCCAGTGCCGGTAATTAAACCCTTAGCACCGCCTTCCAGCTCCGCCAAAGCATCACCTAATAAATCACGTGTTGGGTTATTCGAGCGCGAATAATCATATTTGCCGGGTTGTTTAAAGGCTTTGAGTTCATAAGTTGAGGTTAAATACAAAGGCGGCGTAACAGCACCATAAGCAGAGTCCTGCGCTATTCCGGCGCGGGCAGCTACTGTGGCTGAGTGTTGTTTGCTCATAAAAAACCTCAAATTTAGATGTTTAGACGTCTAAAAGTATACCCAGCAAAAATAAGAAGTCAAAACATTTAGACGTCTGTACTATTAAATCTTGCGCAGAGTTTGTACTCGGGAGTATAAAGAAGTAAAATTTCGTCCAATTACGTGTACGTGCGCGACAACGTAGCAAAGGTCAACAGACCATATAACTAAATTCAATCAAGGTATCCCTATGGCAAAGTGGAATGGTGAGTATGTTCACCCTTATGCGGAACACGGAAAGAAGTCCGAACAGGTGAAAAAGATTACAGTCTCTATCCCGTTGAACGTATTGAAAGTGTTAACAGATGAAAGAACCCGCCGCCAGGTCAACAACCTGCGTCATGCCACCAACAGCGAATTATTATGTGAAGCTTTTTTGCATGCGTTCACTGGCCAGCCTTTGCCGGCAGATGAAGATTTACGCAAAGACAATCCACATCAAATTCCGGTGGAAGTGCGTAACATTTTAACCAGTATGGGTAAGCCAATTCCTGTGATCCAGGAAGCGGATTCAGACGAAGATTAAGTGAAAATGGGGTCAGAT
>NZ_JAJOYU010000038.1 GCF_021290985.1 Rheinheimera soli | reverse complement strand
CTTTTCGCAAGTAGGTTTTTAACAACACGGGTTACTCCAAGCTATGGGGATAAGGTTTTTCGCTACAAATTTTGGCTGTGGTGTTCTGCAAAAATTACGAGGTATCATATGAACTTATATGCATACATCCGCCAAACTTCGCATCAATAGTACTGTGGTGTTTATTAATTTGAAACTTAAGATTTACTTCGATAATCTGGGGCAAGATGCAAGACTTGCCCCCCGTTTCATACAAAAAACCAGCGCTAGGCTGGGTTCATTTCCCCTTGGGTGGAGTTCACCAAGGGGTTGAGAAAAATTAAATGTTTTAACCCTAAAGTCAAACGTAAAATTCAAACTCTATTGCTGGGTAAGCCAGTAACTTTTATGCTTTTCAAAGTAGCGTCTTACTGATTCGTTAAAACCGAACGCCTCAGGTGGCAATCCTATTGCTGATACATTTAACAAACCACCTGCTATAAAACCATCCTCATCAAAAGAAATTCGCTCAAAAAATTTAAATTCTATAAAAATATTTTGGGGAATCACCTGCTGTCCTTTACAAATGATCATAAGCATCAACAGCACATTATCATCAATAGCTAAATCAACATCAGAATAATAAAACAGACTAAAATCACTCCCTGTAGAAGAATGCTGCTTTAAATTAAAAAGTGAATTCAGAGTATAATATAATGAAGAAACAAGCCCCCTAAAAACATCTTTATTATCTAAAACCAACTCAATCAGACCATCAGCACTATCGGATTTAACGATGTAATAACAAGACGAATTATCAGCCCCCACGTGTCCAAATGTAAAATATGAAGATGCGCCTCCAAGGCTCAAATCTTGATTGCTGAAATACCCATCTTTTTTCTTAAAAAGGCTTAAAAAATTATTATAACCAACATAAAAACCCTTTGGGTCTTCTTTCTTAAAATCTTTAAAAACTTCACGCCCTTCGTAAAATCTTCCACTCAAGTCACCGGAGTAATAAAAACTCAATTTGAAGTTTGAGTTTTTTAATTGCGTAATATCGCCATGAAGCCTTTTAAGTGCTTTGCTAAACAATTGTTCAAAATTTTGTTCTTTTAACAGGAAAAATTGCGACTCCATTACTTCACTGGATTTTTGATTTGCTTCTGAGGATTTCGCCAGCTCATGTCGGGTTAGCTTTAACTCTTCCCTAGTCATTCCCAACTCTTCAGATTGAATCCGAATTGTATAAAGCAGCGCCATAAACGAAGCGAAAGCCAGCACAGGATTGAGCAGGCCACCAAAGAAATCTCCCATCTGCCCCCATTGTCCAGGATCATCTGAAAAACCATTAGCACTGAATTTTGAAATGTACGCTACGATTGGAACGATTAAAGTGGCGATCAAAACTGCACCGATAACATGATGATTGCGTTTGATGCAGCGCTTGGTGGGCACTCTCCATTTTCTTCGACGTAGCTTTCCAAACAAAAAAATCAGACATGCAGAGATTATCCCCCAAGCCAAAAGCATGAACGCTACTACTTTCCAATTGTCCACTCACAACTCCTCTGCAAACTCAAAAGCTTTCATATCAATAGGTAGTTCTGATATCGGTAAGCCATACCCAAGCATTGACTTTTCGAGCAACTGCAGGCTTGCAAAAAAGTGATATCTCTCGACTAACTCTCTAAATTCATCTTCAGCATAGTTGGAGCACCAAACAACGATCAGTCTGAGCATGTCTGTAGTCAAAGAATTCAGAACTTGCTCAACATAAAAATGAGGGCTCAACGATAAGTCAGCCTCAGTATGTTTTATAAAACTTAAAGCTGACCTCACCGAGTTAGCCATCAGATAAAAGCCTGAAGTTTCCTTATTTTGCAAGGCAAGCCTAGCATCTTTCCATCGATTGCTACCACTGAAGGACTTAGCCTTAATTTTGAAATCGCGGCCAGTCTCTGTAGGATTAAGTATTTGATTTTTCAGTTCACTAATATTCACTTCGACTTTAACAGTTGAATGCCTGAGGTTTTCTATTAGCTTAAAAAACGTAGCCTCAAATTGCTGAACTTTTAAATTCTGTAGTTGACCATTCAGTGCTTCACTAGATTTTTCCTGAGCTTCTCTTGATGCGGTAAGCTCCTTCCTTGTCTCAATCAGCTCTTCGGTTGAGATAGTTAGTTGCCTGGACTGAATATTGATAGTGTAAAGCAGAGCCATAAACGAACAAAAAGCTAGAAATGGGTTTAATACACCACCGAAGAAATCACCGAATTGTCCCCAATGTTCGATTGTGTCTGACACAGAATGGGTCCTAAAGTTTTGGGTAAATATGAGGGCAACCGAACAGCACGTTAAAACAACGAATAACATCAAAACTATTCCATACCCCCTCGATTCGTCGCTGACTTTTTTGTATCTCTTTAAAGCTAAAAAGATGGCGCCCGCTATTAATGGCACTATTAAAGCGATTGAAAAGGATGTGAATGCAAATTCCTTGAGAGAGTACTCTGAAAACATAGACATAAAACCTCAATTATCTTCCAAATACCCCACAGCCTGAGCAAACTCAGCCTCAGTAACAGCGGAACCTTCAGAAAGCAGATACTGTGTAATTTGCTTCAAAGCATGCAGCTTCTCTGCGTAATGAAACTCGAATTCAACAGCGGGCTTGGCCTTTGGTGTTTCGAATGTGCACAGCGGCCTCTTCCAGTTCTCTGGCTTTTTGCATGCAGAGTAACCTAGCACCGATGCTGAATCGTGGAACTGAGAGGAGTACGTGAATGGATGGGTCCATAGCGGCTTTCTCGTCCTTGAGTTAGTGCTTAGGATGGACCTGATTCAGTGAAAACTCAAGATGTTTGAGGTTGTTTTGTTGGCTTCAGGTGCTATATAGCCACAGATATTGATCAAGGCGTATTGTTTGATTTAGACGGCAAAGCATTAGGTTTTCGAGCATCCTCTTAAAAAGCTTCATTTTTCTGCATAACATTTTGACCGAACAGACAAAATAGATTTTTTACTGAAAAACTATTGCTTCCCATCATAGATATTTAAAAGCCTATTTCGCACGTTAGCGAACACTAACATGCTGATTTTTTAGCCCGCCAGCAGGGGTTGCAATTGCAAATGATCCACTCTATCTTGGTGATTAGTCGCTGATTAACACTATATGTAGTGAAAGTTAGGGATGGGGCCCACCAAGGTCAGTGTCGGTCGGCAAACTTAGCTGACCAGGTGGATTAAAGAAAACATTTCAATGCGAGGTGAACATGCGAAAGCAAAGTTCAAACCTGCTTGAGCTAATGAGGAGAAACTGGATCTTAGACATGATTGTCAAAGAGGGTTTACTTCTCGCTATTCGCTCAGGTATCAGATGGCTTTTTCTCGACTAAGACAAGCCAACTCATATAACGCTACAGTTATAAATTACTACTCCCTTGCATGTTGTGCAAGGGAGTAGCTTAATAAAGTTATTAAGATTGTATTCGAGGGCTCACCGATTTAACTTGTAAGCCCCGCCAAAACCAGCCACTGCACCGCCAATAAAGAGAGCGCTGCTAATAAATTCAAGAAACTTGTTTACCGCCCCTTGAACACCATTCACATTCCGAATGTATCAGTGAATTCATGTAACTATCAAAACCGAATATGGCCAATAGAAAAATAATCGCAGATCTTTACAGTCAGATCTTGCACCGTGCCCGACAAGCTTTCCTGATTTAGTTTCTATGAGTTTAAGGATAAACTCAAATTAGAAAAGTCACAGTAAAAACAAGCAATTAAGGAAGATGACATAAACCTAAAGATCAAACCAACAAAAAACCGGACTAAAAAGTCCGGTTTTCAAAGATAACGCAAAAACCAAAAACCTAAGCGTTAAACGTTAAACAAGAAATGCATTACGTCGCCGTCTTTACAGACGTAGGTTTTACCTTCAACGCGCAGTTTGCCTGCTTCTTTGGCGCCGGCTTCACCTTTGCAGGCGATAAAGTCGTCGTATGACACCACTTGAGCACGGATAAAACCACGCTCGAAGTCGGTGTGGATCACGCCTGCTGCTTGTGGTGCTGTGGCGCCAACTGGAATAGTCCAGGCGCGAACTTCTTTTACACCAGCAGTGAAGTAAGTGTGCAGATTTAACAGCGAGTAACCACCACGAATGACGCGGTTTAAGCCTGGCTCTTCTAAGCCCATAGACTCTAAGAATTCAGCTTTTTCTTCGTCTTCCAGCTCAGCAATTTCAGATTCAATAGCAGCACAGATAGACACCACAATAGCGCCTTCTTTGGCGGCTATGGCTTTTACTACGTCTAAGTGTGGGTTATTTTCAAAACCATCTTCCAGTACGTTAGCGATGTACATAGTAGGTTTGATGGTCAGGAAGTTCATGTACGACACCAGGGCTTTTTCGTCGTCGCTTAAGTCCAGCTGACGTAAAGTTAAGCCTGATTCTAAGTGTTTTTTCACTTTTTCCAGCACTTCCATTTCAGCTTTAGCGTCTTTATCACCAGCTTTGGCTTTTTTGCTGACACGGAATATCGCTTTGTCGGCGCTGTCCATATCTGATAAGACCAATTCCATATTGATGGTATCTATATCGTCAGCCGGATCAATTTTGCCTGCAACGTGGATGATGTTTTCATCATCAAAACAACGTACTACGTGGCCGATGGCGTCGGTTTCACGGATATTGGCCAGGAATTTATTACCTAAACCTTCACCTTTAGAAGCGCCTTTCACCAGGCCTGCAATATCAACGAATTCCATAGTCGTTGGCAGTATACGTTGTGGTTTTACAATGTCGGCCAGTTGCTGTAAACGCAAATCAGGCACAGGCACCACACCGGTATTTGGTTCGATAGTACAAAACGGGAAGTTAGCCGCTTCAATACCAGCTTTTGTCAGTGCGTTGAACAGAGTAGATTTACCTACGTTTGGTAAACCAACGATGCCACATTTAAAACCCATGGGTGTATCCTTTGTGCTTAGACGGCAAAGCCGTGCTGTTTGCGAACCGGACGCGCTTAAACTTTTGCTTAAGCAGCGCTGAAACTATGTAACCTGTGCTGCGCTTTAATTAAGCCATCGCTTAACCAGAGCTCAAAACAACGCATCGATTCATCCAGAGCTTCGTCGATCAGCTTCTGTTCGGATTGCGGTGCTTTGCCCAGCACATAACCTGTGACTAAGTCTTTGTGGCCAGGATGACCAATGCCCAGTCGCAGGCGATAAAAATTGGCATTGTTGCCGAGTTTACTGGTGATGTCTTTTAAACCATTGTGACCGGCATGGCCGCCACCCAGTTTAAATTTAGCTACGCCGGGCGCTATCGCCATTTCGTCGTGAGCCACCAGAATGTTTTCGGGTAAAAGTTTATAGAACTGCGCCATAGCTGCAACGGATTTGCCACTTAAATTCATATACGTAGTGGGAATCAGCAGTTTATATTCCTGACCTTGAGTGACAAATTTACCAGTCAGGCCAAAAAATTTACTATCAGGACGAAGAGAAACGTTATAGCGGCGGGCAAGTTGTTCTACAAACCATTGACCTGCGTTGTGGCGGGTCTGGCTGTATTCTGGGCCTGGATTACCCAGGCCCACAATTAACTGAATTGCTTCAGTCATTACTCAGCTGTGTCTTCGTCTGCTTTGCCAGCAGGCTTGTTCACAGATACAACGGCTTGGTCATGACCAGCGCCTTTGGCTAACTCAGTGATAGTTACGCCAGCAGGAACTTTCAGATCTGACAAGTGCAGAGTTACGCCTACTTCAACGTCTGCTAAATCCACTTCAATGAATTCTGGCAGGTTCTGTGGTAACACAGTGATAGCCAGTTCGTTGATATGGTGAGCAACTACGCCGCCTTTCTTAGTTGCAGCAGCTTCGTTGATGAAGTGTACTGGAACTACAGTGTGTAACTCGTGGCCAGCTTCTACGCGTTGGAAGTCAACGTGCATAACTTTTGGCTTGAACGGGTGACGTTGCATAGCTTTAACGATAGTTTTCACTTCTTCACCGCCAACAACGATAGTCAGGATGTGAGTGTAGAAACCTTCGTTAGCCTGAGCTTGTAACAATTTAGAGTGATCTAAAGTGATAGACAGAGCTTCTTGATGACCACCGTAAATGATAGCTGGTACTTTGTCTGCGTGACGTAGGCGGCGGCTCGCACCTTTCCCTAAATCAGAACGGACTTCTGCATTTAACGTGTAAATGGCGTTTGACATGGTATTCTCCAAAAATTAATAGACCCTGAGTTCCGCGACCTGACCCCAGGAAGAAGCTTTTTCTGTGGGTGAAGTGAACTTCAGCCGACGCAAAAAAGCGCGCTATGGTATCACTGGAGCCTTAAGGCTGCAAATGAAAGCTACAAAAAGACAAGTATAAAAAAAGGCACCGCAGAGGTGCCTTCCTTCATCTTCCACTCGGTATTAATCAAACATTGAAGAGATAGATTCTTCGTTGCTAATACGACGAATACATTCGGCCAGCATATCGCTTAAAGTCAGCTGTTTTACTTTGCTGACTGCGCGCATTTCTGCACTCAGCGGAATAGTGTCGGTGATGATCAGCTCGTCGATCACTGAGTTTCTGATGTTCTCTGCAGCATTGCCTGAGAAAATTGGGTGAGTAGCGTAAGCAAAGACACGTTTGGCGCCTTGTTCTTTTAAGGCTTCAGCGGCTTTGCATAAGGTGCCGCCTGTATCAATCATGTCGTCGACAATAATACAGTCGCGATCTTTGACATCACCAATGATATGCATGACCTGTGACACGTTAGCCTTAGGACGACGTTTATCGATAATGGCCAAGTCAGCATCGTTCAACAGTTTGGCGATAGCGCGGGCACGTACTACACCACCGATATCCGGAGATACCACCACTGGTGCAACAAATTCACGCTTGCGCATATCGTCCAGCAATACCGGGCTACCAAATACGTTATCAACCGGAACGTCGAAGAAACCCTGAATTTGCTCAGCGTGTAAGTCAACCGTTAAAACACGGTCTACGCCTACGCTGGATAAAAAGTCAGCCACTACTTTAGCTGTGATAGGCACACGGGCAGAGCGCACGCGTCTGTCCTGGCGGGCATAACCAAAGTAAGGGATAACAGCAGTAATACGACCGGCAGAGGCGCGGCGCAAGGCGTCTACCATCACAATGAGTTCCATCAGGTTGTCATTGGTTGGCGCACAGGTAGATTGGATAATAAAAACGTCAGATCCCCTGACGTTTTCATTGATTTGAACACAGACTTCACCGTCGCTAAAACGGCCGACTTCGGCATCGCCCAGCTTGATATATAAACGGCTGGCTATCTTCTTGGCGAGTTCTGGTATGGCGTTACCAGCGAAAATCTTCATGTCGGGCACGGTAGGATCCTCAGGGCAGTTTGTGAGTCCGGTTAATAATGCAGCAGGCTTTTTGTGTCGCCTGCTGTGCGTCATACGGCTTGTTCCAATTCAGTCAGGACAGCAGACTGATTGACCCCTTTAGCAACAAAACCACGCCATTGTGGCGGTAGTTTTGCAAGGGTTTGACGGGCACTTAATTCATCCTGGAACTCGGCAAACACACTGGCACCGGTACCTGTCATTCGGGACGGCGCGTATTCTATCAACCAGTTCAGTACCATTGCAACCTCGGGGTAGAGCCGTTTCACCAGAGTTTCGCAGTCATTTTGCCACTCTGAGTCTAGTAGATCTTTGACTGACATGACGGGCGTATTGCGGATTAAATCAGGGTTGCCGAACACTTCAGCCGTGCTGACATGCACATCTGGCGTCACAATCAGGTAATATTTTTCCGGCAAACTAACGGGTTGTAATTTTTCTCCAACCCCCTCTGCAAAGGCTGTTTTTCCGAATACAAAGACAGGAACGTCAGCCCCTAACTTTAAGCCCAGTTCACAAAGCTGTGCGTTTGATAGCTTTAATTGCCATAACTGGTTCAAAGCCAGCAGTGTGGTCGCTGCATCGGACGAGCCGCCGCCTAAGCCGCCACCCATGGGCACTTGTTTATCCAGATAAATACGCACGCCTGCGTTTTCTGTGGCAAAGGGCTGTAATAACTTAGCCGCCCGAACCACCAGATTGCTGTCGTTTTCTATGCTTTTATCTGAACAACTAAAGTTAATTTCACCGTCCCTGGTGAGTGTGAAACTAAGCTGGTCGCCACAATCAAGCATTTGAAACAAGGTTTGTAGATTGTGATAACCATCGGCCCTGCGGCCTGTGATATGTAAAAATAAATTCAGTTTGGCTGGCGCTGAAAAGGTTAAAGTTGCCATTTACGCACCACTAGCTTAATACTGCTGCCATCGGCCTGAGCTTTTAGTCGGATCTCTTTAGGTAAGGCTAAGGCATCGGGGAAAAACGCCACATAACTGACTTGCCAGTCACGCTCTTGGCTATCTTTCAGCGTAAAACTGGTTAAACGACCTTGCGCATCCCATTGATGATTAAAACTTTCTGCGCTTGCCACACCTTTGAGCCACAACGGCATTTCTTCAATAGGTAAACTCCAGCCGGATAAATAATCCAGCAAGGCACTGGCTGACTGAGCTTTATGAGTTTCACCATCGGCTTTTACGGTAGCACCGCGGGCGTCTGTTTCCAACTCAAAAATGCTGATGCCAACAAAATTGGTCATATTGGCCTGAAAATAAGGCCCTTGTTGCTGCCAGTTTAAACTGCCGCTGACGCTCTCTTGAGGTGCTTTTACACCTAAGGCACCGGTTAGAGTAAACTCCTGCAATTGCTCTAATTGCACTTGCCGTTGTTGGGCTGATAGGGGAATAACTGGCTTTAGCTGGCTGCTGTTGCTGGCACAACCTGTCAAAATCAGACTGAAAACTACAAAACAACCAGTTTTTATCGCTGCAAACACACTAATTCCTTCTCTACGCTTTTTTTAGTTTGGGCTTTTTCGTACAATTCGCCCTCTTTTGACTAACGCCGGTTTTTTAGAAACGGGCCAAACAGGTGAATGACCATTTTTGCTTTAGGTATTAATCATAAAACTGCACCTGTCTCTTTACGTGAGCAGGTCGCTTTTGCGCCTGAACAAATTTTGGACGCTTTACGGGATCTGACCACTCAGACCCAGGTGTCCGACGCTGTGATTTTGTCCACCTGTAACAGAACTGAGCTGTATTTTAGCGGCAGCGCCGAGCAATCGAAACAAGTAATTGACTGGCTGAGCAAATTTCATCAGCTGGACCTGGCCGAATTGCAGCATCATTTATACCTGCATCAGGATCAGCAGGCCAGCAGTCATTTAATGCGGGTAGCTTGCGGCCTGGATTCCTTAGTGCTGGGCGAGCCGCAAATTCTCGGCCAAGTGAAACAGGCTTATAGTCATTCACGTCAGGCCGGTACTATTAATCCGGCTTTTGAACGTTTGTTTCAAAAGACATTTTCAGTGGCTAAGCAGGTTCGCACTGAAACGGATATTGGTGCCAGTGCCGTATCTGTGGCTTTTGCTGCGGTAAGCCTTGCACGGCAAATATTTGGCCAGCTCGGCAAAGTCAAAGTGCTGCTGATTGGTGCCGGTGAAACGATAGAGCTGGTGGCGAAACATTTACTGGAGCAGGGCGCGGAAAAAATTACTGTCGCGAATCGCTCTTATGACAAAGCCGCAGCTTTAGCCAGTCAGTTTAACGGTGAAGCAGTCAGCCTGGCCCAAGTGCCACAAGCTTTGGCTAATGCTGATGTCGTTATTAGTTCAACTGCCAGTACCTTGCCTATTGTCGGTAAAGGTATGGTGGAACAGGCGCTGAAAAAACGCCGCCATAAGCCTATGTTTTTTGTCGATTTAGCTGTGCCACGTGATATTGAAGAGCAAGTGGCAGAGCTGGAAGACGCCTATTTGTATACAGTGGATGACTTGCAATCCATAGTGCTGCAAAACCTGCAGAACCGTCAGGAAGCGGCGGCTGAAGCCGAGCAAATGATTTTGCAGGGCGTCAGCGAGTTCAGTCAGTGGCTGAGTTTGCATGGCCAGTTGGACGTAGTGCGCGATTACCGCGACAAAGGCGAAGCCATACGTGACGAATTGCTGGCCAAAGCGGGCAAACAAATTGCAGCAGGGCAGGACCCTGAAAAAGTATTAGCTGAACTTGCGACTAAACTCAGCAACAGGTTGATGCATGCACCAACCAAGGCGCTGAGGCAGTTACTGCAGGATGAGCAACCTCAACAACAATCTTTGATCAACACTTTGTTAGATCTGTAATCAGGTAAATAGAAACAACATGAAAGAATCGGTGTACCGCAAACTCGAAGCTCTGGTCGAACGTTATGAAGAAGTTCAGGCGTTATTAAGTGACGCTGGCGTAATTTCTGACCAAAGTCGTTTTCGCGAGTTGTCTAAAGAGTACAGCCAACTGGAAGAACTGAGCCATGCCTTTGGTTTGTATCGTCAGGCGCAGGATGATTTAGCCAGCGCAGAAGATATGATGAAAGACTCAGATCCGGATATGCGTGATATGGCGCAGGACGAATACAAAGCGGCCAAAGAGCGGATTGAACAGCTGGATCAGGACTTACAAATTCTGTTGTTACCTAAAGACCCCAACGACAGCAACAGCTGCTTTCTTGAAATTCGTGCCGGTGCTGGTGGTGATGAAGCCGCAATTTTTGCCGGTGACGTGTTCCGTATGTACAGCCGTTTTTGCGAACGCAAACGCTGGAAAGTAGAAATTGTCAGCTGCAACGACGGCGAACACGGTGGTTATAAAGAAGTGATCGCCAGCATTCAGGGCGAAGGCGCTTACGGTATTTTGAAATTTGAATCCGGTGGTCACCGCGTACAACGTGTACCAGCCACTGAATCTCAAGGCAGGGTGCATACCTCAGCTTGTACTGTGGCTATTATGCCGGAAGTACCAGAAAGCGAAGCTATCGAAATTAACCCTGCTGATTTAAAAGTAGACACCTACCGTGCCTCTGGTGCCGGTGGTCAGCACGTCAACAGAACTGACTCTGCCATTCGTATCACTCACTTACCGACTGGTATAGTGGTGGAATGTCAGGACGAACGTTCGCAGCATAAAAACCGCGCCCGCGCTATGAGCGTGCTGCAGTCGCGTATTCAGGCCGCTGAAGATGAAAAACGCCGTTTAGTCGAAGAATCACACCGTCGTTCTTTAGTAGGTAGTGGTGATCGTTCAGAACGTATCCGTACTTACAACTTCCCGCAAGGCCGCTTAACGGATCACCGTATTAACCTGACCATCTACCGTTTATTAGATGTGATGGAAGGGGATTTAGACTTGGTGATTGGCCCATTAAGCCATGAACACCAGGCCGACTTGTTAGCTGCTTTGGCTGATGAAAACCGCTAATACTGCTATTGGTAATACGCCAACGTTGACGCAGTGGCTGCAACAAGCCACTGCGTTACTCAGCCCTTTGCTTGAAACTGGCCCTGTGCCTGCGGATGCAAAACAGGAAGCACGGCGTATTCTGCTGGAAGTGCTGGATGTCAACGCCACCACTTTGATGTTGTATCCAGAGCGTGAGCTTACTCAGGCTCAGTTGCTGTTAGTAGAACCTGTGCTGACACGCCGTCTGACCGGCGAGCCTTTGGCGCATATTCTGGGCTACTGGTATTTCTGGGATTTTAAACTCGCTGTAGCCCCTTGCACCTTAATACCAAGACCAGATACCGAACTGTTAGTGGAACAGTCTTTGGCTTTGCCGTTGCCTGCTAACGCCAAAGTGCTGGATTTAGGCACTGGCACAGGAGCTATAGCTTTAGCTTTAGCTAAAGAAAAGCCAAACTGGACTGTGACTGGGGTTGATTTGCAACCCGATGCAGTGGCTTTGGCAAAGCAAAATGTTGAACTGCTGGCGTTAGCTAATTGCCAAATCAAACAAAGCAGCTGGTTTGACGCGTTAGAAGGGCAGCAGTTTGATTTAATCGTCAGCAACCCACCTTATATAGACGCAGAAGATCCACATTTAGTCTTAGGTGATGTACGTTTTGAGCCCGACTCGGCTTTAGTAGCCCCAGAGCAAGGTCTGGCCGATATCCGCCATATCTGTACACAAGCTCCACAATTTTTATCCCCATCAGGTTGGTTATGGCTGGAACACGGCTATCAGCAAAGCGACGCTGTACAGCAGATTTTAACCAACGCAGGTTTTACCTCTGTGCAGTCGGTAAAAGACTACGGCGACCAGTGGCGTATTAGCGGCGGACAACTTCCCAGTTAAGTTTGGTTTTTCCTTTCTTTGAATTACTTCTCTTAAAACCCACTGTGAGGGCGCGGTTTACCCGTGCCCGCTTCTCGTCAAAGGACCCATCCAGCATCGTAAATTTAGTGGTTGCTGAACAATAAAAGCTAAGCTAATTTAGGGACTTAACTAAGTAGGTTTGATAAGTAAAAGATTAATAGTGCTGTCCACTCTACAAGTGTTAGAGACTGGTTTTTGCCTATTTTTTCATCAGTTTGTAGGTGCAGAAGGCTCAGGGATGTATGAACAAGAAATAGAAATTCGGTCAGGTGATTTCGTATTAGCTGGTACATTGACTGTCCCGGATACACACGGGAAATACCCTGCAGTTCTGATGGTTCATGGCAGCGGCCCATTGGATCGCAACCAGAATATGAAAGGCCAACGACTTGATATCTTTAATGTGATAGCTCATGTCTTAGCTGAAAATGGTATCGCCAGTCTGAGGTATGACAAACGTGGATGTGGTGACAGCTCAGGTGATTATATGAAGGCTGGCCACTCGGATTTAGTCACAGATGCTGCACATAGTCTGGAGGCTTTGATTGGATCTGAGTGGATTGCAAAAGACAGTTTATATGTTCTAGGACATAGTGAAGGTTGTATTATCGCTCCTCAAATTAGTCTACACAGTCCTGCACTAGCCGGGCTCATTCTTTTGTGCCCTTTTATAGAAAAACTGGATTCTGTTCTTTTCAGGCAAGCCGCTCAGATTGAAAAAGAGGTTGATTCACTCAGAGGTTTCAGCAGATTTTTTTACAAAGCATTGTTCTGGATTTTTGGTCGCCCCTCAAGTACGCAGCAAAAGCTATTATATAAAGTCAAAGCGACTGATTCGGCTGCTGTACGTGTAGGACTATCGAAGTTTCCTGCAAAATGGTTGCGGGAGATGTTAGCACTGGACTTGAACTCTATTTTTGCCTCTACACACACTCCTATGCTGTTAATTGCCGGTGAAAAAGATCTACAGTGTGATCCTGAAGACATATTTCGGATTGAGAAAACCGCACAAAGCCGTTGTGAAACGTTAGTGGTAGAGGGGATGACACACTTGCTTAGAGTCGATGACAATCCTCCCACGCTGACTGGATATGCCAGCCTGATTGATCAGCCTATAGAGCGAGCTGTGATTGAGAAAATAATTCAGTGGATCAATCAGTGACCCTATTAATTGTTATCCAAAATAAGGGCTTCGAGCCTATACTTGTTCCATAAGTTACAGATTGGAAGTTTTATGAGAACTGTGTCTTTTGCAGAAGCAGAATATAGTTTAAACGCGTTGTTAGATTCTGTGATGAATGATGCTGATACAGTGCTGATCTCTCGTCGAGATGCAGAAGATGCCGTTGTGATGTCCCTCAATTATTACAACAGCCTGATGGAAACAGTGCATTTACTCCGTTCTCCAGCAAATGCTCAGCATTTGAATCGATCAATTTCGCAATTCAAAGCAGGTCACGGCAACCAGAATACTTGATTGACATAAAATTGGATGAAATTAGAAATCAGTTGTAAAGGGATCCAGCTCAAGCTGAGGACGATAAAATGCCAGTTATCAGTCGTTTCTATGGAATACTGATCGCCATGTATTTTAATGATCACAATCCACCCCATTTCCATGCTAAATATTCGGGCTATGAGGCGCTATTCTCATTTGATGGAACCTTGAAAGCGCACGGCTGACTCGAGACTATTATCTGATTATTGCTTTAACATCTGGAATTTGCAGTACAACCAGCAGTCACAGAGTGCCCCATAATCAAGCTACATAACATGATAGTATCTGCTAACCCACAACTAACCACTCAACAACCCCAGCCCCTCAACCCCAAAATATTTATATTTTCAACGACTTTGCTTTGACCCTTCCCTGTTTAGCGCATATAAATAAACACACAGTAGTAAAGCGGGCGGCAAGCTAAGGAGTGTTACATGGCGAATGATTTTTTATTTGCTGAGGAACCCGAGGAAGTAGTGCAGATTTCTCGTGGTAGTTGGAAAGTTCTGATAGTGGACGATGAGCCTGAAGTTCATGCCGTTACTAAGCTGGCATTAAGTGACTTTTCCTTTCAGGGCAAACATCTCGAATTTATCAGCGCTTATTCAGGCCGGGAAGCCCGTGAGATGCTGGCGAAGCATACTGATGCTGCCATTGTGCTTTTGGATGTGGTGATGGAAACCGATGATGCCGGATTACTGGTGGCACGTTATATCCGCGAAGAGCTGCATAACCATTATGTGCGTATTATTTTACGTACCGGCCAGCCTGGGCAGGCGCCAGAGCGTCAGGTGATAGTCAATTACGATATCAACGACTACAAATCCAAAACTGAGCTGACGGCACAAAAACTCTTTACTGTGGTGATGTCGAGCCTGCGTTCCTATCGAGATATTCTGGCTATTGATCACAGTCGCCAGGGCCTTGAGAAAATTATTACCGCCTCTGCTGATTTGTTTTCTGCCCATTCGATGGAGCAGTTTATTGATGGTGTATTGCAGCAACTGACCTCTATTCTGGGCTGTAACGACAATGCCTTACTGGTGACTTCCTCTTTGGTGGCGGGCAATATCAATGAAGATGCTGATCCGGAGCGTTTAGTGGTATTTGCCGGTTTAGGCCAGTTTGAAAAACAGGAGGGAAAACAGATCAGTGATGTGCTGGAGCCTGCCTTGCTGGATGCTTTTCATCAGGCCTTAAATAGCCGCAGCATTGTATACCGGGACAATTATCTGGTGGCCTATTGCACCAGTAAATTTACCTCTGGTTCTTTGCTTTATGTGTCTGGTTTGCCGAACCAGATGACAGACACGCAAAAACGTTTAATAGAGCTGTTTTCACAAAATGTGCAAATTGCTTATGAAAACGTACAGCTGCAAAGCGAAATTGAAGATACGCAGCGAGAAATAGTGTATCGCCTAAGTGAAGCGGTAGAACACCGCTCTATCGAAACTGGTAATCACGTTAAACGAGTGGCATTTATCTGCTACGACTTGGCCAAAGCTTATGGCTTACCGGAAGAAGAAGCTGAAAAGCTGATGTTTGCGTCTCCTTTGCATGATGTCGGCAAAGTCGGTATACCTGATGGCATTTTAAATAAGCCTATGAAGCTGCATGGTCAGGAATGGGAAGTGATGAAAACCCATGCCAGTATAGGCTATGAAATTTTAAAGAACTCAAAACGTACCATTATTCAGGCCGGTGCTGTGATAGCGCAGGATCACCATGAGAAATGGGATGGCTCTGGTTATCCCAGTGGCAAAAAAGGCGAAGAAATTCATATTTACGGCCGTATTGCTGCTTTAGCTGATGTTTATGATGCATTGCGCCACAGACGCTGTTATAAATCGGCCTGGACCTTAGAGCAGGTGCTTGAGAAGATCCGCAGCGAGTCGGGCAAACATTTTGAACCTAAACTGGTCGAAATTTTTAAAACCCGGGTCGACAAACTCGAAGCAATACTGCAAAAATACCCCGACGACGAGTAAGTCGCAGTTATAGCTTATTCCAGGCCACCTGCGGGTGGCCTTATTATTCCGCAGACGTTAAATGATTTTTAAGGACTATTTTTATGTATATGGCACTAAAACATTCTCATATGTTGTTTATCGCGCTCAGCGTTACTTTTTTAGCAGTGCGGTTTTTACTGAGTTTAAAATCCCCGGCTTTGTTGCAGAACAAGTTCTTAAAAATTGCGCCTCATGTGGTGGACACCTTGTTACTGCTGACGGCTATTGGCCTGATGCTGACTATTCAGCAATACCCATTTCAGACGCCATGGCTGACCGATAAACTTTTTGGTTTATTTGCTTATATTGGCTTAGCTGTGATGGCATTAAAAGGCCGTACTCTGCTGATGCGCTGGGTAGGTTTTTTAGGTGCTTTAAGCTGGCTGGCGCTGGTGGGCAAAGTAGCTATTACTAAAACCCCTTTATTGTTTGGTTAAGGGGCTATTTGGCTAAAACAGCCGTATTTTTAAGTATGCTTTTTGTGATGTTGTTTTTTGTCGTAGTGGATAGTAGATGAAGTCTGAGTTAAAGCAGCAGGGCCTGGCCCTGCTTGAGTTATTGTTAGCAATTGAACAGCAGTGGACTGATGCAGAGCAAATTCAGCAAGCAAAAGAGTGCTGGCTGGCAATGGCACCTGCTAAAGCTGAAACAAAGCTGACAATGAATGCGTTAGCCCACCATGTGGACAGCTTTTACCGGGATGCTTTTTTTACCCCTCCAGTTAAACCTTTGCTGATTGAAGAGATGCATCAGCCCACATTGCTTAGTTATGCCATTAATCAGCGTGAAGCCGACCCGCTGGTGCTGATAGTGTTGTTGTTATGCTGGTTGCAACAAGCTGGCTTTCAGAGCGATATAGTGCGCTACAAAGGTGAATATTTAGTGCAGGTGCGCTTATCCAAAGCTGAAAAGGTGTGGGTTGATCCATATACCGGGGCCTGGCAATGTTTGTTAAGCCCTGAAAATGGTCTGGCGTTGAGTATTACTCAGGAGTTGGCGACGCAATCTGTCGACTTTCCGACCTTTTGTGCCGGGTTGTGGCAACTGCAAAAGCAGTTGTTGTTGGCTTTAGGTAAACGTGAGCAAGCGATGGCCGTGGTGCAACATTTGCTGGAGCAAAAGCCGGGAGACCCCTATTTACATCGCGAACGGGGTTTATTATCTGAACTGTTAGATCACTGGTCTTTGGCGATCAGCGATTATCAGTATTTTGTTGATCAAAAACCGGATGACCCATCCAATGATCATATGAAACAACAAATCCGCCAGCTGTCGTCCTACCCACAATGGCTGCATTAAGAGTATCATTGCCACAGTATCCAGTATTTTGTCTGAGGAATTGAAAGTGACAAACCAACATACTATTCAGGTTGGCGCTATTGAAGTTGCCAATAACAAACCTTTTGTGCTTTTTGGTGGCATGAACGTTTTAGAGTCGCGTGATTTAGCCATGCAAGTGGCGGAATACTACGTCAAAGTCACAGAAAAGCTGGGCATTCCTTATGTCTTTAAAGCCTCTTTTGACAAAGCCAACCGCTCTTCTGTGCATTCGTACCGTGGTCCTGGCATGGAAGAAGGTTTAAAGATTTTTGAAGAGATTAAAAAAACCTTTAACGTGCCATTGATCACCGACGTGCACGAGCCTTATCAGGCCGCGATAGTGGCTGAAGTGGTGGATGTGATTCAGTTGCCGGCCTTTTTAGCCCGTCAAACCGATTTAGTCATTGCTATGGCGCAAACCGGTGCTGTGATTAACGTGAAAAAACCACAGTTTTTAGCTCCTCATGAAATGCGTCATATCATCACCAAATTTCAGGAAGCGGGTAACGATAAAATTATCCTTTGCGAACGTGGCTCCAGCTTTGGTTATAACAACCTGGTGGTCGACATGTTGGGCATGGACGATATGAAGCAATACGCGCCGGTGATTTTTGATGCAACCCATGCGTTGCAGCGTCCAGGTGGCCGTGCTGATTCAGCCGATGGCCGTCGTGCTCAGGCTGCTCAATTAGCCCGTTCTGGTATGGCCTTGGGTTTAGCTGGCTTATTTATTGAAGCGCATCCAAATCCAAATGAAGCTAAATGTGACGGCCCTTGTGCTCTGCCATTGAATAAACTGGAAGCGTACCTGCAGCAAATGAAAGAGTTGGATCAGTTAGTCAAATCTTTTGCGCCTTTGGATACTTCAGCAAATTAAAAAACCACTGTAGGGGCGGGTCTTGTACCCGTCCGCTTAAATGCCAATTAAATTTCGTTACTATGAGTAAGAAGGGGATGAAAAACGCGCTCTTTGCTCAAGTATTAAGCTAACGATTCAAGCAGCTAAAAAATAAGTTGACTTGGATCGCCGAAATCCGTTTAATACCCCCCGTTGCCCAGATAGCTCAGTCGGTAGAGCAGCGGATTGAAAATCCGCGTGTCGGTGGTTCGATTCCGCCTCTGGGCACCATAAATTTTTGTGATGTGATTCCTTTCAAATCCTGTCACCCAGTTTAGGTTGCCGCTTTAGCTCAGTTGGTAGAGCAACTGACTTGTAATCAGTAGGTCATCCGTTCGACTCGGATAAGCGGCACCATTCACGTTTTGCCCAGATAGCTCAGTCGGTAGAGCAGCGGATTGAAAATCCGCGTGTCGGTGGTTCGATTCCGCCTCTGGGCACCATAAAAAAACAAAAAGCCCGTCCTTGTGACGGGCTTTTTGTTTTCTGTTATTCAAATGCTTGATCTTGGTTACAAACGGACTGTTGTTCGATTTATTTTACTCAGCCGTGATCTCCTGTTGGATTTGACGCAACAACACAACCCCAAACCACAACTGCCAAACCAATTGAGACAAGCCAAAGGCTTCTTTCAGGTAAGGCAGGGTATGAAAAACGGTTAGTATCGCAAAACTGCCTGTGAGCAGACCAAGCCAATGTAGTTTTGCCTTTTGTGGTTGTTGCTGCAGTCCGGCCAGGCTGAACAGCAGGATCCACAGACCACCCACCAATTCAATACCGCCGCCCAGAGCATGGGTCATCATCCCCATAACAGAAAAGAGGGTTACGGCGAGATCTGGATCTGTATTGACCAAATTGATCACTCGCTCCAAACCTGTCAGGGCTATCATGCCAGACACCATCATTAAGACCACCCAAACCTTGCCAAACAACCCTGAAACTTGCACTAAGGCAGACCGCGGCTGAGGCAACTGCTGAGGGATAGCAATCACCATCACGGCCAGTAAAAAACCAAACAGCAAATAACCTATGACATAACCTGTAGCTACCAAAAACTGATGCTGATCTATGTATTGAATTCTCAGTAAAGGTTCTGTTTGTTCAGGTTGAGATAAAGCAGCAAAAAAGATCAGTGCTACTGTGAAGTAACACAAAGCCATGCCTATGGAGGCTAAACCTCCGCAGCGTTGTAAAGTGAAAAAGGATGCTGAATTGGACGCGCCTTGGTAAAAGGACATGGTGACTCCTGAAAAAAAACGAATTAATGTGGGGTAAGGGTTCGTATAAAATCTTATGCAAAGCCGAAGCTTATGTCGTCCGCGACTATAAGCGCGGACAGTTTTTTATGCCGCAGTTAGCTGTTATTACTTAGACTAATCGGGTTCTTCATCGCAAACGACAAGGTAGGGAAGTCTGTTGATGCTTGAGTTGATTTTTGCCGCTATGGCCTTGGGTATTGTGCTGCTGGTTGTGCCTTACTTTTGCTTGCAACTGCAGCAGAGTCAGCACTTGATGCCGCTGAGCATAGTGCTTTTGTCATTGGCCTTTATTGCCACTGGGCCTGTGGTTTTTACCCTGTGGCCTTCATTGGTTTTTACATACATCGCACTGATGCCGTTGGCTTTTTTTACTTTGAATCCTGCCTTGTGGTTCTACATCAAAGCTTTAACCGCAGAACAGCCCTGGCGCTTCAAAGGTGCAGATGGCTGGCATGTTTTACCTTTGGTTTTTGCCGGGGTAATGGCGGTGCTGATCCAGAGTTTGTCTTATGAGCAGCGGCAGTTGTTATTTTTTTCTGAGGTGTCAGATGTGGCTGGTTACACTTTGCTGGTTGCTATCGTATTTTTAGCTGCTGTGTTGCTATGGTTGGGGCAAAGTTGTTTTTACCTGTGGCTGATACTCAGCAGGGTCAGAAGTTACAGACGAAAGCTGCGTCAGGTCTTTGCCGAAGACAGTGGTAAACGGCTGGCATGGCTGGAAATGCTGGTGCTGTTGCTACTGTTCAGTTGGAGTTATGCAGTGCTGAACCTGATGCTGGCTGAGCGCTTGAATTCTGTATTGTTGTCGGATGCAGTGGTGCTGTTTTGCTTGTTACTGGTAGTGTGGTTAGTTACCTGGTGTGGTGTAACGCAGCAACCGGGCTTTAATGAAACCTATAAACTGCAGACTGTTTCCACTGAAGCGGAAGAGTTAAAGCCTGATCAAACTGAAACCACAGATGCAGCTCAAGGCCTCACAAAATACCAACGCTCAGCCTTGGGCGAGCAACAGTCTGCACGTATTGCTGCCAAGCTTCAGCAAACTATGCAGTCTGAGTTGTTATATCTGGATGAAACACTGACTTTGTATAAGCTGGCCGAACATCTTGCGGTGCCTGCGCACTATTTATCCCAAACGTTAAATCAAAGCCTGCAGATGTCATTTTTTGAGTATGTGAATCAGGCTCGTGTAGAAGCTGCCAAACAAAAGCTCAAACAAAGCGATGATTCAGTGTTAAGCATCGCTATGTCTGTAGGTTTTAATGCCCGCTCGTCTTTTTATACCGCCTTTAAAGCCAACACTGGCCAAAGCCCGGCGCAGTTCAGAGCCGCCCATCGGCAGGATAAACAGCTGTTATAAGCCCGTTAGCTTTGTCTAAATCCCCAGGACTGAAAATGCTCTGGCTGAATGTCGCTAAAACATTTTAAGCGGCTTTCGGCCTGATCGTATTCAGTCCTGTGCCAGTGGTGTTCGGCCGGTAGGGCTACTACTTTCATACCTGCTGCTTTGGCTGCGGTTAAGCCTGTGACTGAGTCTTCAAACACCAGACAATGTTCTGAAGCAACCCCGAGTTTGCTGGCGGCCAGATGATAAATTTCAGGTTTGGGTTTGCCTTGTGTCACCAGCTCGATAGAACAGAGCGCCTGAAAGTACCGGCGAATTTGCAGTTTATCCAGCACAGTGTTCATCAATGAACCCGGTGAATTGGTGGCAAGCGCGACCGGAATTTGCCAGTTTTGCAGTTGTTGCAATAGCTCTAGTACACCTTTTTTTACCACTCCACGCTCAAGCACAGCCGCAGCCACGTAATCAATAACGGCTTGTTCGGTTTGTTCAATGGTTAAATCATGCCAGGGTGAATGCTTAAACCAGAGTTCGGTGACAGCTCTGGTGGTCATGCCGCTGGTTTGTGACGTAATAGCCGGATCCAGAGTTACGCCGAGTTGACGAAACACATGCTGCTCTGCTTCAGCCCAATAAGGTTCAGAATCTATTAGTACCCCATCCATATCAAAAATAACTGCCTGAACCACCTGACTGCCCCTCTTTTGCTGTCTCTAGTCTATTATTCAACAGCACAACACTCTGCACCACAGCTTTATCCGCTTTCGCAGGCTAAATTCTGTGCTTGGCTTTATTTTTGCGGTGAAGTGCAAGAATCCAGATTGGAGTCTGAGTGCAATTGCTCTATGGTAAAGCGTCACTTGTTAAAAAAGGATATTGTAGTGCGCCTGTCTTTTGCCTTGTCTTGCGTATTTTTGTGCAGTTTCAGCCTGTTGGCAGCAGAAACCTCAGTTAAACCAGCGGTTAGCTATCAGTTATCATTTGCTAATGCGGCGCATCATGAAGCCGCCATTCAGGCGCGATTTGACGGAGTCAGTTCGGCCAATCTGTTGCTGAGTATGAGCAGTGCTTCACCAGGCCGTTATGCACCTCATGCTTTCGCCAAAAATATCTACGCTTTAAAAGCCACAGACAGTACTGGCAAAGAATTACCACTGCGGCGCATCAGCCCAAGTCAATGGTCTGTGGGCCAGCATGATGGCACTGTGATTGTGAGTTACCGACTTTATGGTGACAGAGCCGATGGCACGTACAACCAAATCGACCGCTCTCATGCTCATTTAAATATGCCTGCTACTTTGTTGTTTTCGAATGACTATGCAACTTTGCCATCGTCCTTGAGGTTCGACTTGCCTGATCCACGCTGGAAAATAGCCACTCAGCTGCAATTACAGAGCGACGGTAGTTACACCGCGCCAGATTTACAGTATCTGATGGATAGTCCGGTTGAATTAAGTGCTTTTAGCAGCCGTAGCTGGAAAGTCGCGGATCATCAGTCGGAAGCCACTATTCATCTGGTTATGCATCATCAAGGCACAGAGCAACAACTGGATATCTTCACTGAAAAAGCCAAAGCTGTAGTGGCAGAGCAACAAAAGATCTTTGGTGAATACCCAAAGTTTGATTATGGCCAGTATGTCTTTATTGCCGATTACCTGCCTTATGTAGATGGTGACGGCATGGAGCATCGCAACTCTACTATTCTGACCGATGAGCGTTCATTGCTGGAGGCGAACTACGCTCAGATCGAAACCTTGTCGCACGAGTTTTTTCATGCCTGGAATGTGGAGCGGTTACGCCCGGTTGATTTAGAACCTTTTGATTTTCAGCGCGCCAACATGAGCCGCAATTTATGGTTTGCCGAAGGGGTGACCAACTACTATGGCAAACTCACCTTAAGCCGCACTGGTCATTTTGATTTAGCCACTTATCTTGAGAAAACAGTAGCGGCACTGAACAGAGTTCAACTATCACCAGGCCGACAGTTTTTTGCTGCAACAGGTATGAGTGAGCTGGCACCTTTTGTTGATGCTGCTGTATCTGTGGACCCGACTAACTATGCCAATAGTTACATCTCTTATTACACCTATGGTGAGGTGTTGGGCCTGGCGCTGGATTTAACTTTGCGTACTGAGTTTGACGGGCTGAACCTGGATTTGCTGATGCGAAAACTGTGGCAAGACTTTGGCAAAACCGGCCGCTTTTACACTGAGCAGGATTTGCAGCAGGCTTTGGCAACACTGACGGCCAATCCGGATTTTGCAAAGAACTTCTTTAGCCGTTATATCGATGGTCAGCAACTGCCTGATTTCAACACTTTGTTTGCCGCAATGGGTTTAAAGTTAGCACCAGCTCAACCTAAACAGGCTTTTTTAACTGCGGCTACTTTGCTCGAACAAGACAAGCAGCTCAAAGTCGACAGCAACACGCTGATAGGCACGCCTTTGTATCTGGCTGGTGTAGACAAAGGAGATGTGTTGTTGAAACTGGGGCGGTATAAATTAAGCTCTAAAGCTCAATGGGACAAATCCTTGTCCTATTACAAAGTGGGGGATACCGCAGAGCTGAGTTTTAGCAGCCGGGGCAAAAACTACAGCACTCAAGTGACTTTTACTGCGGATCCTAGCTGGGCTTTAACTGAAGACAAAGACGCGACAGCAGAGCAGTTAGCAAAAAGGGCTTTATGGTTAAAAGCCCAGCCTTAGCCTGATTTTACATAACGGCGCAGTCTTTTACTGAAAGAGGCTGCGCTATAAGCAGAAACCGGGCAGAAACTGCTATTTACCAGCTAAAAACTGCGCTAGTTTCACCACGGCCTGAATTTGCTGACCTTTGCGGTTGGCATAATTGGCATCAGTGTAACCCCACCAATCCCAACAGGCTTGTGGGTTCATTGGCATCAGGGCTGAAGCGCGGGTTTGTGGATAAAGCACCACTATGTTGTTGCTGTCGGCATAGCGGTTGAAGCCCGCTTTTTCGACATAAGCCATACCTACCGCATCTGCATGTTGGTTGCAGCCGTGAAAGCTGATATGCAAAGTACAGCTTTGGCCTTGCTCACAACTTTTGGGCACATAGACAAAACCTTGCTCTGCCATAGTGGCGGCCAAATCGCCTGCTATTTTTTGCTGCTCAATCGGATAAACAGTACCGCTGCTGTGATCGACTGGGGCTTTTAAACCAGGCTGGATAAACTTCAGCGCTTCACCTGCGCCGTCGTAATTACATTTGCCTAAAAACGGTGCTTCGGAGCTGTCACATGCGCTGCCCTCGTTTAAGGTTGGCATATGATGAGCAAAGTTTTTATCCTGCACATAACTCAGCTGTGCTGCCGGTAGCCACTCTTGGTACTGCTGATGGAGGGCGTTAGCCACTTCTTTGCTGATTTTTTGATCGGCAGTGCCGTGCAGTAACCAGATTTTGCTTTGTTTAATCTCTGCTTCAGACGCCAGCAAACCTTGAGCTGACCAATCTTTTAGCTGCTTATTGAGATCAGCCAAAGGGATAGGGCTGTCTACTTTATTGATGCAGTGATCCAGAGCTGTCATTAAGTTGTTCTGCGCGCAATACACTGGACCTGCTGCCACTATGGCTGCGCCTTTTACCCAATCGGCATGAGCAAGCTGAAACTGCGCTGCCATATAACCACCGCTGGATAAACCCGACACTGTGGTTTGGTCGACATTCAGTTTTAATGCAGGCAAAGCTGCATAAGCCGTGCTGCTCAGAGCAAAAGCGAAAGAAGATAAAACAAAAGGCAAGGTTTTCATCTGAACTGTCCTTTTAAAGGCTAAAACTTGATGGATCCCATTCTGATTGCTTTAGGCTGATGCCGCTATAGCACTAAGGTACAGTAAGTGGTCAGGACTGCTGTAGTAAAAAGATCCGCTAAAGCAGTGATACAATCTGCAGCAAAAGCCGTACTATAAAGGCACTTTGCTTTGGGTAGAAATAAATGATGTTGTCCAGCTCCAATGAACTGTTAATTCTCGGCTGTGGTCATTCAGAATCCGATACTTTGTTTAATAACAATGCCTTGGTGACAAACGCCAAAGGCAATTTGCTGATTGACTGTGGTTACACCATCAAACCAGCTTTGCAGGCGCAGGGCTTAAAGCTGCAGGATATAGACGCAGTGTTTATCACTCATGTGCATGCCGATCATGTGTTTGGCCTGGAGCGGCTGGCGAATGAGGGCCGTTACAAATACCATAAAAAAGCCCGGCTGATTTTGCATCATGAGTTATATGACGAGTTATGGCATCAGTGTCTAAAGGGCGTGTTGGCGAAAAATGGCGAAGGCGAAAATCAGCTTGCTGATTACTTTGAGCTGGTGCTGTTACAAAACGATGAGTTCGAACTGTTTGGTAATCTGTACCAACTGCATCGGGTGTCTCATACGCCGGGCAAAGTCTGTTTTGGCGTGATGATTAACCAGAGTATCTTCTATTCTGGGGATACGGTGGCTATACCGCAGCTGCTGATGCAGTTAAAACCGGAGCTGATCTTTCACGATGTCACTCTGACTGACTATAACCCTGTGCATGCTTCGGTGCATTCACTGTTGAGCTTGTACCCGGCTGAGCTCTGTAAAAAAACCTATTTAATGAGTTATGAAGACCATTGGCCAGACTATCAGCAGATGGTAGAGCAGCATTTTGCTGGTTTTGCCCGGCAAGGGCAGCGGGTGCTGTTAAGCAAGGAACATCAGACGGATACAGCTGCAGGCTGAGTCACAAGGAGTTTTATGTATTATGTGATTTCGATAGGCTCAAATATTCAGCCTGAACACCATGTGGCCGCTGCTGTCAGCACGCTGGCTAAACGCTTTGGATCCTTGTATCTGTACCGGCGGGTTTATACTCAGGCTGAACTGGTGGAATCTAATCATGTATTTATTAATTCGGTGCTGCTGCTGAGTTCAGACTTGTCTGCGACACAATTAAAAACAGAGCTTTGCCGTATTGAAGAGTTGCTTGGACGGGACAGAAGCGATCCATTACGTAGTGTCAAAGATCGCAGCTGTGATTTAGATATTATCTGGTATCAGCAGGCATGGTCAGAGGTTTGGCAAGCAGAGCTGACAGAGTCCTATATTCAACAGGTGTTTGACCCGGCAAGCAAACAAGCTCCTATCCAATTGGGCTGTCAGTTATTTTCCGAGCGACCTGCCGCCATCTATTTTCAGGCTGAGGCCAGTGACAAATTTATTATCGATCAAAAACCGGACGCCCTGAAAAATTGGCTCAAAGCCGGCTTCTTCAGCAATTAGGGTTTGTTGCATCACCTGTTGTTTTTCGCTGTTGCTGTGTTCTGGCAAAAACATAATAGGACCAGGCTGAATACTGTTCACCCGTATTTTTGGTGCATAAGCTTTGGCCGCCGACTTCATTAAATTCTCAAGCCCGGCTTTGGTGCTGCAATACAGTGAAAAAGCAGGGTTTGGATTTTCGCTGTAAATATCTGTGATATGCACAATCAAACCGCCGCCCTGAGTTGTGGCGATTTGTGGTGTCAAGTGTTGGTTTAAAAGTGCAGGCAGCTGCATATGCACAGCAAACAAAGCCTGATAAAAACTTACCGTATCTTCTGTATGTAACTCATCTTTCTCAAATAAGGATGCGTTATGGATCAACAAGTCAATACTGCTTTGTTGTTGTAACTGATGGATAGCCGACATCACTGAATCGGCCGATTGATAATCCACCACAATTTGAGTTAAATACTGCTGCTCTGGATTCAGTTGCCTGGTAAGGCCGAAGACCTGATAGCCATCCGCGCTAAGTTTTTCTGCCAGATAAGCGCCTAAGCGCCGGCTTGTTCCTGTAATGACTGCGGTTTTCATTGCCAAACTCCATCAATTTATCTGCTGCTTTATACGCTGTTGCCCGGATTCAGTTCAGTACAGTCCTTCAGTTGACTGATTTTACAAAGCTTAAAACTTTTTTGAACGAAATTTGGCAAAAAGTCATTCTGTTATCAATACTTAGTGAAGTATTACACCCTTCTAAGGACTCATTATGAATCTTCACAGTATCAGAGTTAAAAGCAGCTTACCTATGCTTATTCTGGCTTTTACTTTATTGATTGTGGTTTCCATGTTCAGTTATTTATCCGGCTTGCAAAAAAACGCTTTGGCAGTGCAGGCGGAAAATTTTCTGCAAGCTATTTCTGTGGTGTTAAATGCCGATCGCGATTTATATCAGGCTAAACTTGCTTCCACTATGCACTTAAGTAAACAGGGAGATAGCGCCAAGCTTGAAGCCGAAGTCGAAGAAAATGCCCAACAGGTGAAACAGCGTTTTAACGAGTATTTGCAGTTATTAAAAGATTATCCCGATATCAAACAACAGTTTTCTGGCTTTGAGCAGGATTATCAGAAGTGGTATCAAAGTGCTATAGCCTTAGTGAATGCCAGTAAAACCGGCAGCGCGGGGGCTGATTTAATAGCGGAAGAACAAAATCAGTTTACCGCTTTACGTACCGTATTGGATCAAGCGGGCGAGGCGGCGCTGAATAAATCTGTTAGTGAACAACATGATTTGACTGAAGATATCAGTTTTTTTCAAAACACGACTTACACCGTCACCGCTATTATATTGCTGATAGCTGGCTGGTTTAGCTACAGCGTGCCTAAGTCACTGACCACCCAAATTAATGCATTGACCGCTCGTTTATCTGAAATAGCTTCAGGTGACGGTGATTTAACTGCGCGGCTCGATACCAACTCGCAGGATGAGTTTGCCGCTTTAGCCGGGCAGTTTAATGGCTTTGTGGCTAATTTATGCCAGTTGATTGCATCCGTACTGCAGCAAGCTGCACAGCTGAGCAAGCTAACTCAGGTACTGTCTGAATCTGCTATTAAAACCAATGACATCACCCGTTCATTAAATGTGGCCTCCGATTCTATTGTCAGTGCAGTGCATGAAATGACACTGGCGAATAAAGAAATGGCACAGGTGGCCACTGACTCGGCTCATGAAGCAGACGAAGCAAAAATCAGTGCAGAGCGTGGTTTGGTGGTGGTAAACAGCGTCACTCAAAGTATGGCGAGTTTAACTAAAGATGTAGATAAAGCGCTGGCCTGTTCAGGTGAATTGGAGAACAGTTCTGAAAATATAGCCTCAGTGCTGGATGTGATACGAGGTATTGCCGAACAAACCAATCTGCTGGCTTTAAACGCGGCTATTGAAGCCGCTCGGGCTGGTGAACAAGGCCGTGGTTTTGCTGTGGTGGCGGATGAGGTTCGTACTTTAGCTTCCAGAACTCAGCAAAGTACCAACCACATTCAGGAAATGATCCAGGCGCTGCAAAGCAGGGTCAATGAGGCCGCAACTGCCATTAGTAGTGGCAAAACCAATGCGGATTTAACCGTTAGCAGCTTTTCCCAGGCCGAACAAGTATTCCGTGAGTTACAACAATCCTCTATTAAAGTGAATGATATGGCTACCCAAACAGCTGCCGCCACAGAAGAGCAAGCTGTGGTATCTGAGGAAATTACCAAGAACCTGTATGCGCTGCATGATCAGGCCAGTGCTGCCGGAGACATTGCCAAAGACAATGATCGTTTGTCGAATGAAATCAGGCAGCTGTCTGATACCTTGTTTGGCTTAGTGGGGAAATTCAAAATCAGTTAGCAGAATGTAAAAGAGATGATTGCCAAAGGGTACGTTTTTGCATAAGCTTCGTGCCCTTTTTAATTTTTGCCACTTGTGGCTGGCTGTACCGAACCTCATGATCATTACAGATCCTGAAGGTTGATGTAATAGGTAGGTAAGTATGTCAAAGGCAGTAATTTTAGTTATGGATAGCTTTGGGATTGGCAGTGCGCCCGATGCTGATAAGTTCGGTGACGTCGGTGCCAATACTTTTGCCAGTATCAGTAAAGCGTTTTTTCAGGCCAAAGGCCGCCAATTGCAGTTGCCTAACCTGGCCAGTTTAGGTTTGGTCAAAGCAGGTTTTGCTGCCAGTGGTGAAATGGCATTGGTAGAAGACAGTCCAACTCTGCTTGGCAGCTATGGTCATGCCCGCGAATTATCCAGTGGTAAAGATACGCCAAGCGGCCACTGGGAAATTGCTGGTGTGCCTGTATTGTTCGACTGGGGTTATTTTCACGACAAACAAAACAGCTTTCCTGCTGAACTTGTTGACGAATTAGTGCGCCGTACCGGTGTGCCGGGTATTTTGGGTAATTGCCATGCCTCAGGCACCGACATCCTGGTAAAACTGGGCGACGAGCATATCAAAACCGGCAAACCTATTTGTTACACCTCGGCTGACAGCGTATTTCAGGTTGCGGCTCATGAAGAGCATTTTGGTTTAGAAAAGCTTTTACAGTTTTGTGAAATCGCCCGAGAGCTTTTAGACAGTTACAATATAGGCCGTGTGATTGCCCGTCCTTTTCTTGGCACTGATGCCAGTAACTATGCCCGCACTGGTAACAGAAAAGATTATTCAGTCTTGCCTCCGGCGCCAACAGTGCTCGATACCCTGACTCAGTCTGGTGGCACAGTGGTAAGCATTGGTAAAATTGCCGATATTTATGCGCATCAGGGCATCAGCAAAGAAGTGAAAGCCAATGGCTTAGCTGCTTTGGTGGATACAACTTTAGCTGAGATGGCGATAGCGCCAGAGCGTAGTTTGGTCTTTACCAATTTGGTCGACTTTGATCAGAACTACGGTCATCGCCGCGACCCTATAGGTTATGGTGAAGCGCTGGAGTATTTCGACAGCCGCTTGCCGGAAATTATGGCTGCACTGGATGAAGATGCCGTGTTGTTGCTGACGGCCGATCATGGTTGTGACCCAACCTGGGTGGGTACTGAACACACCCGCGAATATGTACCAGTACTGTTTTATGGCAAAAATCGTGTTGCCAAAGATTTAGGCGAAAGAGCAAGTTTCGCTGATATGGGCCAAACCATGGCCGACTATTTTCATTTAGCGGCCATGCCTTATGGCCAGTCCTTTTTAGCTTCTTAATTCAGAGTAAATCATGGCAACTCCTCATATTAATGCGCCAGAAGGCGCTTTTGCAGAAACCGTATTAATGCCAGGCGATCCGCTGCGCGCTAAACATATTGCCGACACCTTTTTGCAGGATGTTGAGTGTGTGAACACAGTACGTAATATGTTTGGTTACACCGGTACTTATCAAGGCAAAAAAGTCAGTGTGTTGGGCTCAGGCATGGGCATTCCTTCCATGTCGATTTATGCCACTGAACTGGTGAAGTTTTATGGTGTAAAAAACATTATCCGTATTGGCTCCTGTGGCGGTTTACCACTGGACGTAAAAGTGCGTGATGTCGTCATCGCTATGGGCGCCAGCACAGATTCTAATGTGAACCGTAACCGTTTAGGCGGTAATCTGGATTTCGCTGCTTTAGCTGATTACGGTTTGCTGGAGCGTGCTGTTGCAGCGGCTCGTGCTAAAAACATTGATGTGAAAGTAGGTAACTTATTTACGTCTGATTTATTCTACAACCCGGATCCAACTCTGTTTGACCGCTTGGAAAAATACGGTGTATTGGGTGTCGAAATGGAAGCCGCTGGTTTATACGGCGTAGCTGCAGAGTTTGGCATTAAAGCGTTGGCGATTATGACGGTCAGCGACCATATCCGTACTGGCGAAGCTTTGAGCGCTGAATTGCGTCAAACCTCGTTTAACGAGATGGTTGAAATCGCGTTAGCTCTGGTTTAAGGAACTGTTATGTCACTGACCACCAACAAAATGTTCTATGTGTCATGGGAAGCCTTTCACAGAGCAACGAAAGAGTTAGCTAAAGGTTTATTAAATCGCGATTTTGATAGCATAGTTGCGGTCAGCCGTGGCGGTTTGGTTCCTGCTGCTATTCTGGCGCGTGAGCTGGATATTCGTGTGGTGGACAGTATTTGTGTCTCCAGCTACGACTATGACCAGCAACGTGAATTAAAAGTGCTGAAAGATGCTACTTTAGCCGACAGCCCACGTTTACTGATAGTAGACGATTTGGTTGATACAGGCGAAACAGCAAAAGCACTGCGGGAACATTTTCCTACAGCTTGTTTTGTCACTGTGTATGCCAAACCTCAGGGCAAACCTTTGGTTGACCATTATGTGACTGACATAGAGCAGGATACCTGGATCCAGCTGCCATGGGATATGGAACTGGCCTACAGCGTGCCACTGGCTGAGCAGAAATCTTAAGTGATGTACTAAGCAAAAAAACGGAGCTGTTAGGCTCCGTTTTTTTATCTGTTTATTATTTAGTTAATTTAAGCTTTACCCAAACCAAACGATGATCTGAACTGGCGGATCTGTCCGCCACTAATTCATAAAATGGCTGACCAGCTGCTGGCCAGAACACACCGCTGGACATTACTTTAAAGCCAGCTTTGGAAGGCAACACATAATCTGCTCTCATTCGCCAGCCTGCTGTGTGAGTCGCACCATAAGGACTGTCAGGGCTATGCATTTTGCCGCCTGCACTTTGTGGAGTGAAGCTGCTGTTTACTCTCGGGTGCATCAGCAAATTACCAATACCTTCTTTATAGGCGTTTCCTTCTACAGGGGATGAGTTTAAATCCCCCAACACCACAAAACGCTTATCTTCGGCCAGGCCACCTTTTTGCCCTCTGTCATCATAGATATACCCCGCTTTTTCAGGGCTCAGATAATCAGTCCAAAATCGTACTTCGTCATGGTTACGTTTGCCATTTCGGTCTTCCTCTCCATCAAACACTGGTGGAGTAGGGTGACTGATCAGCAAATGCACAGCTTTCTTATTAATAATTACAGGTACATCCCAATGCGATTTTGACGACAGGGGCATTAATTGCCAGGCGTCCGGGCTATACCAAGCAGAGCCATCAGCTTTTGTAGTTTGCAAAGCACCAGGCATATCTTTCCATTTGAAGTACTGGAAGGTTTTGACTTTACTGCTGTCTATCGGGAATTTCGATAACAACATCATGCCGTATTGGCCGGGATACTGACCAAAACCCCAGGCATCAGCGCCTTTATTGGTTAGTTGACCATCATTATCCAAATCAAAACCGCTGGGTTGACCTGTGTTGACCGTGCTGTAATAGAAATAGGGGTAATCAATAGTTTTACCATCAGCGCTCTGAGCTTTATTTAGATAATTGCGTATAAATAACTGTACCCCTGCAGCAGGATCTTCGATGTAATCAAACTCATTCAGCAGCAGAATATCCGGCTGTATTTGCTGAATGATGGCCGCTACATTTTTAATTTGTGGATGCTTTCCCTCTGCGAGCAGAGTACTCAAAACCTGTGGGCTTCCTGCAACACTTTTCGCCAGATAGTTTTCAGATTCCATGCTGACATTAAATGTGGCGAACGTCAGTGTTTGCTCTTTAGCCATAGCTATTCCGCTGAGTGATAAAAAAGACGTAACTAAAATAGATGAAAAAATATAATTCATAAGAGACAGGCCAGTTAAATAGTTTCATAAGCATATCCTGAATCCAGGTTAAAACCCAGTTTCCGCGTTGATTTTGCTCGCAAACAAGTTGTTCTGCTTTGAGTTGAGAATGGAGTTGATTAAGTGCAGCAAATGTACGATTTTTAAAGTTGATATGTTACACTTGCGTGACAAATCGGACCTGACAGCCAAAGTTGGTATAAGTTCAACGGCGATCTGATTCGATGTAAGAAAAACGTAATAAAACTTCGTTATAGTTGTCGCCCAAATTGGAAGCAGGAAGTTTTCAGCTTGGCTGAAACAAAATAATTTACAACTACCAGGTGAAAAACGATATGAAAATTAAATATTTGGCTCTAGCTGTCGCATTAGCGATGGGATCAGGCGCTGTATTAGCGAACACATCTTCTGCTATTCGTGGAAAAATAACTACTCCAGAAGGTGCTGCAGCCGCAGGTACTAAAATTATCATTACTCACGTACCGTCAGGTACTACTCGTGAAGTAATCACAAACGAATCAGGTAGTTTTATTGCATCTGGTTTACGTGTAGGTGGTCCTTATACTGTTGTTGTTGATTCAGATACTTACTCTGATGAAACTTTAAACAATATTTTCCTGCAATTAGGCGAAAACTATCAGATTAATGAAGCGCTAAAATCTGAATCTGTTGAGCGTATTGCTGTTACTGGCGCAGCAATTGCGTCTAACAACGGTGGTAGCGACAGTTATTTTGGTGCTGATGATATTCAAAACGCACCTAGTTTCAACCGTGATTTAAAAGACATTATTCGTAACAATCCATTGGCTGTTTTATCATCTAAAGATGGTGAGTTAAGTGTTGCTGGTACTAACCCACGCTTCAACAGCATCAGTGTTGACGGTATAGGTCAGAATGACGACTTTGGTCTGAACGCTAACGGTTATCCAACTACACGCTCTCCTATTTCGTTGGAAGCTATCGAGCAGATATCTATTAGTACTTCTCCATTCAATGCAAAAGACAGCGGCTTTCAGGGCGCGCAAATTAATGCGGTAACTAAGTCTGGTACCAATGATTTCGGTGGCAGCTTTTTCTATGAAACGCAAAACGATGGTATGGCCGGTACACCAAAAGATAACGGCCGTGAAGTGCCATTAGAGTTTGATGAAACAACTTATGGCGGTACTTTGGGTGGCGCTATCGTTGAAGACAAACTGTTCTATTTTATTTCTTATGAATACTACGAAGCCGATACTCCAATTGAATGGGGTCCGGATGGTAGCGGCGCTGCAAACCAAAGTTTAGTCAGTAACGCAGATTACCTGGCTGTGCAACGTATTGCCCAGGAAGTGTATGGCGTGAATGCGGGTGACTGGAATTTGTCTCCTGTAACTGATGATGAAAAGCTGTTGATGAAATTGGATTGGAATATCAATGATCAACACCGTGCAGCTTTTACTTACCAGTTTACCAAAGGTAACCGTACTGCCAACGTCTCAAGTGATGATGATGAGCTGCGTTTGTCCTCTCACTGGTATAACCGTATTGAAGAACTGAATAACTACGCGTTCAAACTATATTCTGACTGGACACCTGATTTCTCTACCCAGTTCAGCTTAACCTACATGGACAATCCAACAACTCAGGCGTCATTTGGCGACTTTGGTGATGTAACTATTGAAACTGCATCTGGTGGACGTATAGCTCTGGGTTCAGATTTCTCTCGCCATTCAAATGAGCTGGAAAAAAGTACTTTCATCATGGCATTGGATGCAGATTATTTGTACGAAGATCACAGCATCAGTTTTGGTTATCAGTATAAGAGTTTAGATATTTTCAACTTGTTCCTGCAAAATACTAAAGGTTCATACACTTTCGAGAGTATCGAAGCTTTTGAAAACCGTCAGGCATCACGTTTAATTTATCAAAACTCAACCAGCTTAAATCCTGCGTTGGCTGCAGCTGACTTTGTTCGTAAAGAACATGCTGTGTATGTTCACGACGAGTGGGCATTTAATGACGAAATCACCTTCGATATGGGTGTTCGGTATGAAATGTTGTCTTCTAGTGATGTGCCTGCTGCAAACCCGAATGTGTTTGGCCGTACAGGTTTTAACAACACTGAAAATCTGGATGGTTTAGGTATTGTGTTACCTCGTTTAGGCTTCAAGTGGGATGCAACTTTAGATACTACAGTTCGTGGTGGTATTGGTCGTTTCTCTGGCGGCCAGCCAACAGTATGGGTATCTAACGCTTACTCAAACACAGGTGTAAACATCGGTTTCCTTGATATTGAAACTGGTGACGGTGGTGCACTAGAAGCAGCATTAGCAGGTGTAAGTATAGCTGACGTTCCTCAGGCGTATAAGGATGCAGTGACAAGCGCCACGACAGTATCTGGTACCAACTTTACTGACCCTAACTTCAAGCTGCCTTCTGACTGGCGTTTACAGTTAGCTGTAGATCACAGCTTTGAGATCCCAGGTTTAGGTGAAGATTATATCTGGACCACCGAGTACTTGTATAAGCGTGAACAAGACACTGCGTTCTGGGTTGATGCCAGCTTAACTGAAGGTGACAAAAATGGTACTACTTCAGACGGTGGTCGTATCATATATAACGATGCAGATGGTTCTACCCGCGATCTGATGCTAACCAACGCAGATGAAGGTGGCCGTGCCCGAGTGATCAGCACTGCTTTGAGTAAAGCTTATGACAACGGTATCCGTTTCACGGCTTCTTACACAAATCAGGATATAACTGATGCTCACACCAGTACCAGTTCAACGGCTTCAAGCAACTATGGTAACAATATGGTGATCAACCGTAATGAAGCTCTGATTGGCCGTTCGACTTTTGAGACTGAGCACCGTTTTGTATTAAACCTGGGTTATGAAACTGAGTTGTTTCCTGGTTACGCAACTAATATCAACCTGTTCTTTGAACGTCGTTCAGGCAAACCAATCACTTACTTCCTGGACGGTAATGACTTAGATGGTTCAAGCGGACCTGGTCGTGACCCATATGGCTTGTTAAGTCCGGGTACTACTAACGACGCGTTCCTGCCGTATATTCCTACAGTGAACGATCCAAATGTAGTATTTGCACCTACCATTGTTAATGGTGCTATCACCAGAACAGCGGCAGAAAATGAAGCCACGTTCTTCAATACCATTAATGAGTTAGGTTTAGATAAGTATGCTGGTGGTTATTTGCCTAAAGGTGTAAGCACTACTCCGTGGGTAAACACTCTTGATCTGAGTATCCGCCAACAAGTGCCGGGTTTCCTGCCTGAGCACAAAGGTACTGTGTATCTGACCGTAGATAATCTGCTGAACTTAATCGACAGCAGCCAAGGTAAAGTGTACGGCAGTGATTTTGGTACTATTGAGTTAGCTGACTTCACTATTGATCCGGTCACTAAGCAATATATCTACGCAGCACCGACTACAAATACTGCTAACTACAGAACTTTCTATACTCAGGATTCAACCTGGCGTTTAAAAGTGGGTGTGAACTACCGCTTCTAATCTGAAGGTTTAAAACCTTAAACTTAAAAATGCCGGTGTAATACCGGCATTTTTTATTTAATCCAAAGCTAAAATCCGCGATAATGCGCTAAGTTAAGTTTTGAAATAGAAGTGACACTGTGCCAAAAAGTACCATTATAGCTATTGCCGGCGCCTCGGCCTCTGGTAAAAGTTTGTTTGCATCTACTGTTTATCAGGAACTTGTCGCTGAACTGGGGGGGGAGCGTATTGCTGTATTGGCTGAAGATGCCTACTATCGCGACCAAGCGCATTTGTCTTTTGATCAACGTACGTTGACCAATTACGACCATCCTGCCGCTTTTGAGCATGAGTTACTGGCTTCACATCTACAGCAGTTAAAAGACGGTCAATCTGTGTCTATGCCACAGTATTGTTATAAAACTCATACCCGCAAAGCTGAAACTATTACTGTGCACCCAGCCAAAGTGGTGTTAGTGGAAGGCATTCTATTACTGACTGACGATAAGTTACGGCAGCAGTTTAATATTACCGTCTTTATGGATACGCCTTTGGATGTCTGTTTATTGCGTCGTATTAAACGCGATATGGAAGACAGAGGCCGTAGTCTGAGTTCTATTACAGAACAATACGAAAACTATGTACGCCCTGCATTTTTTGAGTTTATTAACCCATCCAAACAATACGCCGATTTAGTCGTGACTCGTGGTGGCAAAAACGAAATTGCCATCGACATAATCAAAACAAAAATTCGCCAGTTGTTGCAGGAATAACCTTCCTGCTTACACGCACTAACGACAATCAAAGTGCAGTTTTGGTTGTCGCTTTCATCAATGTTCCTCATGCAACATTTGCTTTGCAAGCTTTTCAATTCTGTTATAATCGCGCGGCAAAACGTCAAGTTTAGACAACCCCTGAACAGCAACTACAAGTGTTTGAAGCCGGCTACGGTGGTTAACACTCCCGCTCGGAAACTGTAACTACTTGATCTTTTGATGCTATTCTAGGATTTGGCATCACAAGAACAAAAAATCTGCGCCCTCTGTGGCCAGACCCTATATCCAAGGAATAACTATGATGAGTTTGGTTGGCATTCTTGCCATCTTAGTAACTGCGTATTTAGCTTCTGCTAACAGAAGTCGCATCAAATGGCGCACTGTTGTAGGTGCTTTTGCTATCCAGCTGGCAATAGGCGCTTTTGTGCTTTATGTGCCTTTTGGTAAAGACGTGCTGTTAAGCATTTCGGCCTTTGTTGGCAATATTATCTCTTACGCTCAAGCTGGCATCATCTTCTTATTTGGTGATGCAGGTGCACAGAAGTACGGTTTTGTTTTTGCCATTCACGTGCTGACGGTCATTATTTTCTTCTCCTCTTTAATAGCTGTGCTGTATCACATTGGTGTGATGCGTATCATCATTACTGTACTAGGTGGGGGTTTGCAAAAGCTATTAGGTACCAGTCGTCCTGAATCTATGAGCGCTGCAGCCAATATCTTTGTTGGGCAAACTGAGGCACCGCTGGTTGTTCGGCCCTTTATCCCCACCATGACTCGTTCTGAGTTATTTGCGGTGATGGTAGGTGGCTTGTCTTCAGTGGCTGGTTCTGTACTGGCAGGTTATGCCGGGATGGGGATTGAACTTAAATATTTAATCGCTGCCAGCTTTATGGCCGCCCCTGGTGGTTTATTGATGGCAAAACTGTTGTTGCCAGAAACCGAAGCACCAAAAAATGATTTAACTGACATTGGTATGATGGAACAAAATACCAACGTGATTGACGCTGCAGCTTCAGGTGCCGCCAGTGGTTTGCAACTTGCATTAAACGTTGGCGCTATGTTGCTGGCTTTTGTTGGTTTGATTGCATTAGTGAACGGTTTAATTGGCTGGGTAGGTACTTTAGTTGGCTTTGAAGGTTTAACTCTGCAGTTGATCTTCGGCTATATTTTCCAACCACTGGCATTCATCTTAGGTGTGTCATGGGAAGAAGCCCGTTTGGCAGGTAGCTTTATCGGCCAAAAATTAGTGATCAACGAGTTTGTGGCTTATCTGGATTTTATCCAGTATGTCAAAGCCGGGCAGCTGAGTGAACACACACAAATTATCGTCACTATAGCGTTATGTGGTTTTGCAAACTTCTCATCGATTGCCATTTTGTTAGGTGGCTTAGGAGTGATGGCTCCGAATCGTCGGTCAGATATTGCAGAGCTGGGTTTGAAAGCTCTATTAGCGGCTACTCTGGCTAACCTGATGAGTGCGGCAATAGCAGGCTTTTTCTTTTCGTTAAGTTAAACAGGTTATATAACTATGACTCAACAACAAGTCCCTACGTTGGACATCAGACGGTTTGCCACCGACAAAGACACCTTTGTTGCCGAGATTGGCAAGGCCTATACTGAGTTTGGTTTCTGTGGCATTAGCGGCCACGGTATCCCGGACGACGTTGTGGACAATACCTACAAAGCAATCAAGAAATTTTTTGCTTTACCGACTGAAGTAAAACAAAAATACCATGTGCCTGGCCAAGGCGGCGCGCGTGGTTATACGGGATTTGGTGTTGAAAAAGCCAAAGACAGTAATCATCCGGATTTAAAAGAATTTTTCCACGTTGGTCGTGAGTTATCAGGCCCGGCGCCACATCCAAGTTTGTATCCAAACCTGTGGCCGTCTGAAGTGGCAGAATTTAAAGAGGCAACTTACGGCTTGTACTCTGCGCTGGAAAACTTAGGTAATACGGTACTGGAAGCTTTGGCTTTATTCTTAAAGCAGGATCAGGCGTATTTTGCAGACAAAGTGAATTACGGCAATTCGATTTTACGTCCTATTCATTATCCGCCAATCAAAGATACTTCGACTCAGTCTATTCGTGCTGGTCAGCATGAAGATATCAATCTGATCACTTTATTGGTTGGCTCACACGAATCAGGTCTGGAAATTTTGCGTCGTGATGGTAGCTGGTTACCTGTCACTACTATTGAAGGCACTATAGTAGTGAATATCGGTGATATGTTGCAGCGCTTGACGAATCACTTGTTGCCGTCTACCACTCACCGTGTGGTGAATCCGGCGGGTGCTGCGGCAGGTCAGCCTCGTTACTCTATTCCGTTTTTTATGCACCCGAATCCAGACTATGTCATCGAAACTTTGGATAGTTGTATCAGCGCTGATCAGCCAAACCGTTACCCTGAGCCTATCAATTCAAACGACTATCTGATGCAGCGTTTGGAAGAAATTGGTTTAATAAAAAAAGCTAAGTACTGATAGCTTCCTGCTAACTTAATAATAAAAGGCGAACTCTAGTTCGCCTTTTATTTTTGTGATGTGCTAGAGCCTGGTCTTTGATGTAAAAGCCAACACTTTGCTGAATATTTCAGCAGTGACGGTGAAAACAACTGAAAATTTGCATCAGACAGTTGACGATTGCCCACTTGACGCATAACATGCACGCCGTCAACGACGCTTTGCGCCGCGGTGGTGGAATTGGTAGACACACTAGCTTCAGGTGTTAGCGCTTCACGGCGTGGGGGTTCGAGTCCCCCCCCCGGCACCAAAACTTCGTTGACAGAGACAAATTGAGTTGCCGCGGTGGTGGAATTGGTAGACACACTAGCTTCAGGTGTTAGCGCTTCACGGCGTGGGGGTTCGAGTCCCCCCCCCGGCACCAACTCTCTTTCTTCATCTTGTTCTTCTGTTTTACCTCAATATTAATTCCGACAAATCACATTGTTTTTATTATTAAGTTACTAACTAAATATTCTTGTTCGTTTTGCCCTTGCTTGCTATTTCCTATCTTCAGCCTATTCTTTACAAAACAAACAGATACGCGTTTTGTACAGGTTGGGCCATGCTAAAAAATTTGAGTATTAAAACCCGTCTTTTTGCCATAGTTGGCGTTGCCGTTCTTGGTCAAATCCTGGTGTGCTGGTTAGTCCTTTCTGGTTTAAAGCAAAGTATTTTGGAAGAGAAACGCCTCTCCACTCTTTATTTGTCTCAGGTCGCAGTTGCTTTAGTTAATAGCTACCACACTAAAGTAGGGACGGGAGAGTTAGACGAAGCCAAAGCTAAACAACTGGCGTTAGCCGAACTGAAATCCCTTCGCTATAAAGAGAACGACTACTACTTTGTTATCGATCAGCAGGTCACTATGCTGATGCATCCATTCAGGCCTGACCTAGATGGTAAAGATGTTGCGAGTTTTAAGGATAAACAAGGCGAGCCTCTGTTTCAGAATATGGCTGATGGGGTTGTCGATGACGGTTCACATTCAGTGTTCTATAACTGGCCTAAACCTGGTGCAACTGAAGAAGTGCCCAAAATCACCCATGTGGAGTTGTTTAAACCCTGGGGTTGGATAGTGGGGACCGGTATCTATATCGATGATGTGGAGGCCTCTTTTTATGAGGTTGTGATGCAACTTGCCATTTTGGTGTTTCTGGTTGTGGGCTTGATGTTGGCATTAAGTTGGTATGTGACACGCTCAGTAGTTAAACCTATGACTGATGTTGTTGCTGCTATGCAGGACATAGCTTCTGGCGATGGCGATTTGACCGTCAAATTGAGTTATGACGGCAAAGATGAATTAGCAGCACTGGCTACAGCTTTTAACCTTTTTGTCGGCAAAATCCGCCAGTTGATTGCTTCAGTAGGTGTCACCGCTTCTGATGTCAGTGAAAGTGCCTTGGATGTTGCTCGAATTTCGCAACAAATCTCCAAAGAGAGTGTGCAGCAACAACAAGAAACCGATATGGTTGCTACTGCTATTACAGAAATGAGTTCGGCTATAGCTGAAGTAGCACAAAGCGCTGAACAAGCCAATCATGAAACTGGTCAGGTTGAAAGCTTGGTTCAGCAGGGCATGAAGCTGATGAAAGCCTCAGTAGAGAGTATTCATACTCAAAGTCAGACAATAGAGCAAAGCTCGGTAGTCGCTTCCTCTTTATATACATCTTCACAAAATATCAGCCATGTATTGAACATCATTAATAAGCTTGCTGATCAAACTAACTTACTTGCTCTCAATGCTGCTATAGAAGCTGCACGGGCAGGTGAGCATGGCAGAGGTTTTTCAGTGGTCGCTGATGAAGTTCGCACCCTGGCGCATCAAACGCAAAAATCGACTCAGGAAATCTCCGGCATTATTGCAGAGTTGCAACAAGGTACTCAGCAAATGACTGCAGCTGTGCAGGAAAGTAAAACTGCAGCAGAACTGAATATCAATCTGGCATCCCAGGTTCAGCAAGCTCTGACGGACATTGCCAATTCAATAGCACAGATTTCCGATATGAATGCGCATATAGCTACTGCAGCAGAACAACAAAGTGCGGTGGCTGGCGAAGTGGATCAGAACGTACATACTATTAGTCAGTTGGTGCATCAGACTGCCGGAGCTATTAAAGGCAGCGATCAGTCGACTCAGCGTCTAACTCAACTAAGCCAGGATTTAAAAGATCTGGTGAAGCAATTTAAGGTGTAATCACTACTTTTCTTTAGTAATCGCCGTTTCTGTTAATAAAACGGGCAAAAAAGTGTCTTTTTTGCCCGTTTTGCTTTTTTTCTGAGCGAACGATCACGGATATCATCAAATTGTCATTTTAGGGGTTGTGCAGGATTTAAAACTCCCTATAATGCGCGCCATGCCAACGGGGTGACGCGAAAGCAGCTCTGGGGTGGTTTTGAAATGAA
>NZ_JAJOYU010000037.1 GCF_021290985.1 Rheinheimera soli | reverse complement strand
GATCTGACCCCATTTTTATATTTACTGCATATAGCTTTCTGGTAATGGCAAACGCGCCACTCCTGATGCCACAGCAGCTTCAGCCACAGCACGGGCGACACGGGACAATAAACGTGGGTCCATTGGCTTTGGAATAATATAGTCCGCACCAAACTCCAGTTTATCCACTTGAGCAGCTGTTAATACAGCCTGAGACACCGGCTCTTTGGCAATAGCACGGATCGCATGCACTGCTGCCAATTTCATTTCATCGTTAATGACCTTAGCGCGCACGTCCAAAGCACCACGGAAAATAAATGGGAAACACAAGACGTTGTTGACCTGGTTCGGGTAATCCGAACGACCTGTTGCCATGATTAAATCACTGCGCTGGGCATGTGCCAGTTCAGGCTTAATTTCCGGATCCGGGTTAGAGCAGGCAAAAATCACAGGTTTATCAGCCATTAACTTTAAAGCTTCGGCTGGCAAAGCATCAGGGCCTGATACGCCAACAAATACATCGGCGCCGTCCATTGCTTCTTCCAGTGTGCGTTTGTCGGTGTTATTGGCAAACAGCTCTTTGTATTTATTCAAATCGTTACGACGGGTGTGGATCACGCCTTTGGTATCGAGCATATAAATATGTTCACGTTTAGCGCCGCATTTGATCAGCAGCTCCATACAGGCAATAGCTGCTGCACCAGCCCCTAAACAAACAATTACCACTTTACTGATGTCTTTGCCCTGAATTTCCAGCGCATTCAGTAAACCTGCAGCTGTCACAATAGCAGTACCGTGCTGATCGTCATGAAACACCGGGATATTACAACGTCTGATCAGCTCTTTTTCAATTTCAAAACATTCAGGCGATTTAATATCTTCAAGGTTAATACCACCAAAGGTATCGGCTATATTGGCTACAGTATCGATAAACTCTTCAGTGGTACGGTGCGTCACTTCGATATCGATGGAATCAAGGCCAGCAAAACGCTTAAACAGCAAAGCTTTGCCTTCCATCACAGGTTTAGACGCCATAGGGCCTAAGTTTCCTAAACCTAAAATAGCAGTACCATTGCTGATCACAGCCACCAGATTGCCTTTGCCAGTGTACTTATAGACATCGTCGATATTGTTGGCGATTTCACGCACAGGCTCAGCCACACCAGGGCTGTATGCCAAAGCGAGATCTTTAACTGTTTCAGCAGGTTTACTGATTTCAATACTGATTTTGCCCGGTTTAGGCTCGGCGTGATACTTCAGCGCCTGTTCTCGAAAATCTGACATAGGTAAGAGGTTCCATGAGTAGGTAAGTATGATGCCCTGTGGGCTATATGTTTTATTTGCCATGAGCTGTGGTGCAACCCAAAAAGGTGGCTCATTCTAAAGAGCAACACGACCCTTTAGAACCACTAATTTTCAGATCGTACCAGTATAAAGCCACAGTACTGCAGAACTCATTCCGATGTTTTCATTGTTCCGTCAGGTATTTTTGTAGGGTATACCTGTCCGGCTCAGACTGCTGAAAACTTCCACAATAGAGCTCTACACGTCTGTTATAACAAGTTTTACGCGGTGCGCCAAGCGCTAAAATTAAACTGATCAGACCAGAAGGGAGTAAAATGATAAAGCATGCAGTTTTATGCCATTTTTAGCCGGATAGTTTTGATAAAAAACTGCTTAACCATGCATTTAAGGATAAAAGGCGTTAAATAAAGTGAATACTATCAAATAGATGATTAAAAAACCGAGCAAATAACAAGCAAATAGTTTATGCAGAATAAATTGTTTTTCTCTTTCAAAAACAAAAGGCCGGAAACCGGCCTTTTGTTAAAACTACCATTCAACCAATTAAAGCGAAGGCGTATTCTCACCTTCTTTTTCAATCACTTCTGGCAACAGATCTTCACGGCTTGCGCCTAGCAGCACAGCAATAGAACTTGCTACGTAAATTGAAGAATAAGTACCAATGGCAATACCAAATAACAAGGCCGCAGCAAACCCATGTAACAGCGGGCCGCCTAAGTAAAACAGCGCCACTAAGGACAAGGCCGTGGTACCTGAAGTAATAGTGGTACGGCTCAGTGTGGAAGTGATTGCATCATCGACAGTCTCTTCGACTGTGGCTTCACGCAGTTTACGAAACATCTCGCGGATACGGTCAAATACCACTATGGTGTCGTTGATTGAGTAACCCACCAGCGCCAGCAAGGCCGCCAAAACAGTTAAATCAAACTCCATACCGGTAATAGAAAACATACCTACAGTAATGATTACGTCGTGAATTAACGCAACCACAGCTCCTACTGAATAACGCCATTCAAAGCGAAACGCCACATACATCATGATGCCGATAAAAGAGGCTAATAAAGCCAGCATACCGTCATCTTTCAGCTCGTCACCTACTGAAGCACTCACCTGTTCAACGCGACGCTTAGTGACTTCGCCTTTTTCCACTTTTTGAATAGACTCAATAATCTGCTCACCCACCACAGCCTGTTCAACATCAGCGCGTGGCGCAATGCGGATCATCACTTCAGTCGAGGTGCCAAAATACTGTACTATCGCATCAGGAAAACCGTCAGCAGCTAAAGCAGTACGAATCTTCGACAAATCAGCCTGTTGTTCAAAACCAGCTTCGACCACTATACCGCCGGTAAAATCCAGACCAAAGTTAATGCCTTTGGTAAAAATGCTGAACAGAGACCCCAGTACCAGCAACAAAGAAAATATGATGGCTGGCGATTTGAAGCGCATAAAATTAAGCGGTTCTTTAAAATCAAGAAACTTCATCATAATTCCTTATATAGGTAATTTTTCAACTTTACGGCCACCCCAGATCAGATTGACAAACAATCTGGATACGGTCACGGCAGTAAAGATAGAGGTGATAATACCTATGGCTAAAGTCACGGCAAAACCTTTGACCGGACCAGAACCTAAACCAAACAGAATCAATGCCACTAAGAAAGTGGTGAAGTTGGAGTCGGTAATGGTAGCAAAAGCTCTGTTATAGCCTTCATGAATAGCTTGCTGTACAGAACGACCGTTGGCCAGTTCTTCGCGAATACGCTCGTTGATCAGTACGTTAGCATCAATAGCCATACCTATGGTTAACAAGATACCCGCCATGCCAGGCAAGGTCAAAGTAGCGCCAGGCACCATAGACAACACACCTATCAACAACACTACGTTGCTGGCCAAAGCCAGGTTGGCCACCATACCTACGCCTTTGTAGTAAACCGCCATAAAGATCACAGTCAGCAACATACCCCACATAATAGCGTTGGTACCCAGCTCAATGTTTTCCTGACCCAGGCTTGGGCCTATAGTGCGTTCTTCCACAATCTGAATAGGTGCAATTAAAGCACCGGCACGTAATAACAACGCCAGATTTTGTGCTTCAGCCGGACTATCTACCCCGGTAATACGGAAGCTGCGACCTAAACGCGCCTGAATAGTAGCCACGTTGATCACTTCTTCTTTTTTCTCAAGGATAGTGCGGCCTTGCGCATCTTTTTTGTCGGTAGGTTTGTACTCAATAAATACAGTGGCCATCGACTTACCAATAGCTTCTTTGGTGGCTTGTGAAAAGGTATTGCCACCTTTGGCATCCAGATCGATATTCACCTGAGGACGGCTGTATTCATCGAAGCTGCTGTTGGCACCAATAATATGGTTACCTGTCAGCATCACACGTTTTTGCAATAACACAGGGCGACCTTCACGGTCGTTATACAACTGCGCATTAGGTGGCACACGGCCTTCTATCGCGCTTTGTAAATCACCTGCTTCGTCTACCATACGGAATTCAAGAGTGGCCGTTGCACCTAAAATTTCTTTAGCGCGGGCCGTGTCCTGCACACCAGGCAATTGAACCACAATACGTTCAGCCCCCTGACGTTGTACCAAAGGTTCAGCCACACCAATAGCATTGACGCGGTTGCGAATGATAGTGATGTTTTGTGCTACAGCATCTTCACGCAACGCTTTAATTTTCTCTTCGCTAAAAGCGGCGGTCAGCGTCAACTCGTCAGTTTCAGTAAAGATCATTTCGCGGTCTTTACCGCTTAACAAGGTTTGAGCTGCGGCTAAATCTTCAGCGGTGCGGAAACTCAGATTCACCTTTAAATTAGGCACATCAGCAGTCACTGCACGGTAACGCACTTTGGCTTCACGCAGATCGCTGCGGTACACCAGTACTAAATCGTTGACGTTTTTTTCCATCGCAGTTTTCATGTCCACTTCCATCAGGAAATGCACACCACCACGTAAGTCCAGACCCAATTTCATTGGAGCCGCACCTATAGCATCCAGCCAGGCTGGTGTAGCAGGAGCCAGATTTAATGCAGTGACGAAGTTATCGCCCAAGGTATCGTTGGCAACTTCACGAGCTTTTAACTGATCTTCAGTGTTTAAAAAGCGAACCAGCACCTGGCCTTTTTCCAATACAGCTGACTTAGGTGTTAACCCTTGTTCAGTAAAAGCTTTTTGCAATTGATCCACGGTTTGCTGAGTCACATCAGCACCACGGCTTGCATTGATTTGTAAGGACGGATCATTGGGATACAAATTCGGCAGGGCGTACAGCATGCTGACGCCCATGACGATGATCACCAATAAGTACCGCCAGATGGAGTTCTGGTTTAACACATTAAAATCCTTTTACAGTGATTTCATCGTGCCTTTCGGCAGTACGGCAGCGATAGCAGATTTCTGCACTGTCACTTCAGTGGTATCGTTTAATGCGATAGCCACAAAGTCTTTATCGTCAGCAATCTTTGCAATGCGGCCTACTAAACCACCTTGAGTTAACACTTCATCGCCTTTGCCTAACGCAGACATCAGGTTTTTATGCTCTTTTACGCGCTTAGCTTGTGGACGGTAGATCAGGAAATAAAAGATCAAACCAAAAGCCACTAGCATAATCAATAAATCCCAGCCACCACCTGCAGGCGCAGCAGCTGGAGCGTTGGCGTATGCATTAGAAATAAATAAACTCATCATATGTCCCCTAAAGTTTTAAATTAAAAGTGTTAAAAATTAAAAATGAAATCTTATTGTTCTGTAAGGCTTGCTTCCAGCGGCGGCACATCCATACCACGTTTCTGGTAAAACTCGACCACAAATTCTTCCAGCTTTTGTTCAGCGATAGCTGCACGCAAACCTTGCATTAACTTCTGATAATGATGCAGGTTGTGGATGGTATTCAAGCGCGCACCCAAAATCTCATTGCATCTGTCCAGATGATGTAGATATGACCGAGAATAATTTTTACAAGTGTAGCAATCACATTCTGCATCTAAAGTGGATGGATCGTCTTTGTGTTTTGCATTGCGGATTTTAATTACACCAGTGCTGACAAACAAATGGCCATTACGGGCATTACGGGTTGGCATCACACAGTCAAACATATCAATACCACGGCGAACCGCTTCTACTATGTCTTCAGGTTTACCCACACCCATTAAATAACGCGGCTTGTGCTGTGGCATCTGACCTGTGGTGTGATTGAGGATTTTAATCATATCCTCTTTCGGTTCGCCCACGGACAAACCACCGATGGCATAACCATCAAAACCAATCTCTTCAAGGCCTTGCAAGGAGATATCGCGCAGCTGTGGGTACATACCGCCCTGGATAATACCAAAGAGCGCTGACGGATTATCGCCGTGTTCATCTTTACTGCGTTTGGCCCAGCGCAGAGACATTTCCATCGACTTTTTCGCTTGCTGCTCTGTCGCAGGATACGGCGTACATTCGTCAAAAATCATCACTATGTCTGAGCCTAAATCACGTTGCACCTGCATAGAACGCTCAGGAGTTAACATGATTTTTTCGCCATTGAGCGGCGAACGGAAAGTCACGCCTTCTTCTTTTATTTTGCGCAGTTCACCCAAACTGAACACCTGAAAACCACCAGAGTCGGTCAAAATAGGTTTGTGCCAATGCATAAAGTCATGCAAATCACCGTGTTTTTTGATGATTTCAGTGCCAGGACGCAGCATTAAATGGAAGGTATTGCCCAAGCAGATTTGTGCACCAGTGGCTTCCAGTTCTTCAGGTGTCATACCTTTGACTGTGCCATAAGTGCCCACTGGCATAAATGCAGGAGTTTCAACAATGCCGCGCTCAAATACAAGACGGCCACGACGAGCTTTACCGTCGGTTTTTAATAATTCAAATTTCACGTTCTACCTCAGTCTCTGCCAGAAAAACAGTCCGGCTTTTTTCGCGCCCGATTGTAGCAGAACAAAAGGCCAAACCCCACCTTTAAGCTTTGTACTTAAGGTGGTATCAAAGCGGGAGCGGTTAAACCGTGCGAGATTGAATTGCAATTTGAGGCAGGAGGGTTTGTCGGGGCCGCGGCTTGTCCAGGCCCGTCGATGGACATCGCGGTATCAATAAACGGGCGGGTACAAGACCCGCCTCTAGAGTTCATTGAGAAAGTTTTACAGAATCAACATCGCATCGCCATAAGAGTAAAAACGATACTCTTGTGCTATGGCAGTTTGATAGGCCTGCATCACATAGTCTTTTTGACTAAAAGCACTGACCAGCATAATCAATGTGGATTCTGGCAAATGGAAGTTGGTGACTAAGCCATCAATCACCTGAAAGCTGTAACCTGGGTAGATAAAAATTTTGGTGTCACCGCTGTACGGTTGTAAGTTTTTGCCTTGCTGCAAAGCAATTTGTGCGGCAGATTCCAGTGAACGCACAGACGTAGTCCCCACAGCCACCACTCTGTTACCGCGAGCTTTACAGGCGTGAATAGCATCAACGACCTGCTGGTCTACCTCGATGTATTCAGCATGCATCTGGTGATCCAGCACATTATCCACCCGCACCGGCTGAAAAGTACCAGCTCCTACGTGCAAAGTGACGTAAGCAAACTCAATACCTTTGGCTTTTAAGGCCGCCAATAAAGGCTCATCAAAATGCAAACCTGCCGTTGGTGCAGCAACAGCTCCGGGTTTCTGGTTATACACAGTCTGATAACGTTGCTTATCTTCGTCGCTGTCTGGTCTGTCTATGTAAGGGGGCAAAGGCATATGCCCCAGCCTGTCTAACATAGTCAATAAAGCTTCTTCGCCTAACAGCTCCAGCTCAAACAAGGTATCGTGGCGCTGCAGCATTTTCAGCTTTGTGTTGTCATCGACCAAAATAATACTTTCTGGTTTTGGCGCTTTACTGGCGCGAACATGAGCTAAAAAACGCTGGCTATCTAATACCCGTTCTACCAGTATTTCGACTTTTCCACCTGACTCTTTTTGACCAAATAAACGCGCTGGTATCACGCGGGTATTGTTAAATACCAATAAATCACCGCTGTTCAGTTCAGCCAATAAATCAGTGAACACCAGATGGGATAACTCACCAGTTTGGCGCTGCATTTTTAATAAACGACTGCTGGAACGTTCAGCTTTAGGAAAACGTGCGATCAGCTGCTCTGGCAGCTCGAAGGAAAAATCTTTTACTTGCATAGGTCTAGTCCGCTTTACCGACAAACTGTATCAAATCGGCATGAATGCCGACACCAAACGCGCATTTACAGCGCGGCGGCAGTCTACAAAGATGTTTTTTTCAATACAAGCTATTTTTCGCCACGACACTAGGGAGCAAAATTTCAGCTAAGCTTTGGAAAAGCTCAAGGACAAAACCGCATGATGTATCGCCTTACTGTGCTTCTGTTTTGCTTTTTCATAGTGCAATCCACTGTGGCTGAGCCAAAAGCACAATCACAACTACAGATCAGTGCGCCTGTCTGGCCGGGTTTTACTAATGCCGATGGCACTGGCGCTTATGCAGATTTATTTCAGCTGATTTATCCAACAGAGCAAGTGCAATTGGTGTGGCATTTCAGCAACTTTAGCCGCGCCATTCACCTGGTGCAGCAAGGTAAACACCATATGGTACCGGGTTTGTCCGCCTATGAGTCGGACAAAGAGCATCAAGCTTTACTGTTGTCTGCTCATCCTTTTGATTTTGATTTAATAGTTGCCATTTACGACCCTGCACATACAGCCCCGCCACAACTGGAACAACTAAAACAACACAAGCTGGCCTGGGACTTAGCTTACGATTTACATCTGGTATTAGGCTTGCCGGAAAAAGGCTATGAGGTACTTAATATCGAGCAAGGACTTGAGCTGGTAAAAAATCGCCGGGTTGATATTTATCTTGCAGAAAAAAGTGAATTGTATCAGTACTTAAAGGGTGAATCTGCAGTACAGCTGGAGCCTCTGCATTATAAAGAATTACTGCGGGACCCAATTTATCTGGCCTTTGCTGACACTGAAACCGGGCGTTCCTTTAAAGAAATGTGGGATCGCCGTTTTATCGATTTATATAAAACAGGTCAGTTGAAACAGTTTTATCGCAACTATCCACAACTGACCTTACCGACTCTGCCTTAGGTTTTAGTCACTGCATTTTTGCTGCAGAACTTCCGTAATTAACTGCGCCATCTGACGATAACTGCGTAACTTGCTGGACGTAGGACGCCATGCTACTCCAATATCACGATACGCCTGGCCAGAGCTTGGTTTCTGAGCCACCAGTTCAGTGCCACGCAACAAACCACTGTTAATCGCCATCTGCGGCATAAAAGTCACACCCAGCTTGTTATTCACCATCTGACTTAAGGTATGCAAACTGGTAGCAAAAAACGGATTTACTTTACGGTTATCATCCAGCTCACAAGCTTTGACGGCATGACCTGTCATGCAGTGCTCACGCTCTAACAGGAAGATACTTTCATCAGGCCACTGGCTGATATCTTGCTGAAAACCACGGTCCAGCCAATCTTTATGCAACACCAGTTTAAACGAATCTTGTGCCAGTACTTCGGTATGCAAAGTGCCAGTATCATAAGGCAGAGCTAACAAGACTAAATCCAGACGGCCTTCAATCAATGACTGCAAGGAATTCTCCGTCGTATCTTCTCGCAGTAATAACTGCAATTCAGGAAAGCGCTCACGGGCCAGTGCCATCACTTCACTTAAAACAAAAGGTGCAATGGTGGGAATACAGCCTAAACGCAGCGGCCCAGCCATCGGCTTGCCCTGACATTTAGCAAATTGTGTTAACTCTTCGCACTGCTCCACTATATAACGAGCCTGACGTACCACGTCTTCACCCAGCGGGGTAAAAATAAAAGTTTTATGATCACGCTCCAGCAACTGCGCGTTCATCGTTTCTTCTAAATTGGCAATTGCAGCGCTTAAAGTAGACTGGCCTATATAACAAGCTTCAGCAGCACGACCAAAATGCTGATGTTCATGCAGGGCCAAAAGGTATTGCAGCTGTTTGATACTAGGCACTCGTTTCATCTTTAATTCCGATGACCAAACTCAGTTAAAACCAATTTAATCGAATAACATCAGAAAGCAAAGCGGCGATAGCTTATTTTGCGACAGAAAGCAGCCAAATCGTTCAGAGCAGACACTCTGCCCTCTCACATCTTAGATTTCAGTAAAAATAAAAAAATCCCGGCAACAGCCGGGATTTTTAATCAAACAACAGCTGGGATCATGCGCTGAAAATCGCTTTGATGATAAAGAAAAACAAAATAGACAAACCAGCACCCACAGGCAAAGTGACAACCCATGATATAAAGATGTTACGTACTACACCTAAATTAAGCGCAGCAATACCTCGAGCTAAACCTACACCCAATACGGCACCAACTAAGGTCTGAGTCGTAGAGATAGGTAAACCAGTACCAGATGCAATCACCACTGTGGTAGCTGCTGACATTTCTGCAGCAAAACCACGACTTGGGGTTAAATGCGTAATAGCTGTACCTATGGTTTTAATCACTTTAGCGCCTAAAGTAGCTAAACCAATCACAATACCCACAGCGCCTAAAGGTAAAATCCACCAATCCAGTTCAGCTCTGCCTGCAACTTCACCACCTGATTGGATCACGCTGACCACAGCGGCCAGAGGACCAATAGCATTCGCCACATCGTTAGAACCGTGAGCAAAAGCCATACAACAGGCCGTGGTGATCATCAGAATACCGAAGATTTTTTCCACGTTGGTAAAATGCATTTCTTTATCAGCCATTGGGTCTATATGCACCCGGCTAATAGCGATTTTACCTACTATGCCCACTACTATGGCTATACTGCCGGCGATCATCAGGTTTTGTTCTGTGCTCAGGTCTAAACCCACATGAGTTAAACCTTTAGTCACAGTGACCAAAGCCATCATCAGCGCTGCAAAAGCCATATAAAAAGGCACATATTTTTTTGCATTGGCCAGTGGATTGTCGGTATCAAAGATTAAACGCTGGGCACTCATAAAAATTAAGTACGCCAGAATACCAGCCAGTACAGGAGTGACCACCCAACTGCCGACTATGCCGCCTACTTTGCCCCATTCCACTGCATCAACACCTACTCCTACAGCAGCAAAACCAATAATGGCGCCAACAATAGAGTGAGTGGTAGATACTGGCCAGCCGTAATAAGATGCAACCAGCAACCAGGTACCGGCAGCCAGTAAGGCGCCAATCATACCAAACACCAACAGCTCAGGCGCTGCGGCGAAATGAATAGGGTCAACAATGCCACTACGAATAGTAGAGGTCACTGAACCACCGGCTAAATAAGCACCAGCGAACTCAAAAATAGCAGCAATAAAAATTGCTTGTTTCACAGTTAAAGCTTTGGATCCTACTGAGGTCCCCATAGCGTTTGCCACATCGTTGGCACCTACACCATAAGCCATAATAAAGCCGAATACAGCGGCTACGATAATCAGCGTATAGCCGTACGTAGTTAAAATATCCATGTTTGAATTACCTTAAGAATTAACGAGCCAACATGATTTCAAGACGCGAACCTACTTTCAGAGCACAGTCAGCTAAATCGCCTACCCACTCCAAAGTGCGGTACAGGAACATCACATCAACCGGATTCATTTCGGCTTCAGCTTTACGAACAAATTTACGTAAATTGATTTGCAACTGGTCAGTGTCGTGTTCGATTTCATCGATACGTTCCACCATTTTGATCACTAAGTCGACTTCACGGCCACGGAAACCAGTTTCCAGCAACTCGTCCAGTTCATTGATCGCTTCGCTGGCTAATTCCACAGCATCAATACAACGCTGTAAATAAGCTTTAAATTCCACCTGAATAGGGGCAGGAATTTCCAGTTCACGACCTAAAACACGGCCAGTGATGTCTTTAGCTTTGTTGGCGATTTTATCCTGCTGTGAAACCAGCTCTAATAAGTCTGTTCTCTCGACAGGTAAAAACAATCCACGTGGTAAATGCACACGGATATCACGTTTTAAATTGTCGGCATCCTTTTCCAACGTCACAATAGATTTGCGAACTTCAGCCGCTTTCTCCCAATCTTTTAAAAATACTGCGTCAAAAAATGGCAGCAGCAACAGGCTGGCATCAAAAACCTTTTTGATATGCTCTTCCAGTGGCTTGATAGGGGATTTTGCGAAAACCGCCAAAAAGTGATTTGGCATAATGAGTGTGCCTCTTGTTGTTGAGTTGACGAAAGTCGGCGCGCATTGTACTGCAATCAAAGTGTAATAAAAACGCCTTAAAAGGCCAGAATATAAAAAGCCTGATAAAACATAGGTTTTATCAGGCTTTTATGACAACTGAATGCTGATTTTTTTAACTGCGTGCGTCTCGCTCTAATTTTTCATCATCACTATGGCGCACATCTTTGCCTTTGACCAGGAAGACTATGTATTCAGCCACGTTTTTACAACGATCGCCAATACGTTCCATAGAACGGGCAGACCACAATACATTCATGATCTTAGGAATAGAACGTGGATCTTCCATCATATAAGTCATCAACTGACGGGTGATGGCTTCGTACTCACGGTCTACTTTTTTGTCTTCACGGTGTACAGCTAATGCAGCTTCGACATCCATACGGGCAAAAGCATCCAGCACATCGTGCAGCATCTGCGCGACATGGCGGCCCATATTATCCAGATTGACCAGCAAATCCTGCTGAGCACTGTTAAAGGACTCCAGAGCTACCTTGGCGATACGCTCGGCTTCATCACCAATACGCTCTAAGTCTGAAATGGTTTTGATAATAGCCATAATCAAACGTAAATCGCTGGCTGCTGGCTGGCGTTTGGCAATGATGCGGGTGCATTCGTGGTCAATTTTAATTTCCCAGTCGTTTACTTTCACATCATTGGCGATCACTTGACGAGCTAACTCAGCATCACTGCTGGCAATAGCATTCAGCGCATCAGCCAGTTGTTGCTCAATTAAACCGCCCATTGCCATCACATGGTTACGAACCTGCTCAATTTCTTCATTAAACTGGCTGGAAATGTGTTTCGTTAAATTCATTTTGTCCATCGCTCTCTCCTCGTGGGGGCTAATCCGTTAACCAAAACGGCCTGTGATGTAATCTTCGGTTTGTTGCTGCGATGGATTGGTGAACATCTTATTGGTGGCATCAAACTCAATTAAATCACCCATATACATAAAGGCAGTATAGTCCGATACACGGGCTGCCTGCTGCATATTGTGGGTAACAATCACGATAGTGTATTTATCTTTGAGCTCATAAATCAGTTCTTCAATTTTCAGCGTGGAAATTGGGTCCAAGGCTGAAGCTGGCTCATCCAGTAATAACACTTCAGGTTCAATCGCAATAGCTCGTGCTATGACTAAACGTTGTTGCTGACCACCAGACAAACCAAAGGCATTGTCATGCAAACGGTCTTTTACTTCATTCCACAAAGCGGCACCCTTTAATGAGGTTTCGACCACTTCATCCAAAATGCGTTTATCTTTTACACCTTGCAGACGCAAGCCATAAGCCACATTTTCGTAAATACTTTTTGGGAATGGATTAGGTTTCTGGAATACCATGCCGACTTGACGGCGTAATTCAGCCACGTCAATTTTCGGGTCATAAATATTCTGACCATCCATTAAAATCTCACCTTCAATACGGCAGATATCCACTAAGTCATTCATCCGGTTAAAACAGCGTAACAAGGTGGATTTACCACAGCCTGAAGGGCCGATAAAAGCAGTAACGCGTTTTTCCGGGATCGTCATATTGACGCTTTTTAATGCCAGCGCATCACCGTAATACAGCTTCAGATCATTGACCTGAAGTTTGATTTTTTCATCCGACAGTTTCAATTCGGCTTCTACTGGTGGAACTGTTAATTTATCTTGATTCATCTTCATTACCATTCTATGAAATTGGTCTGCGAAATTGGGTTCAGCATACAAGGCCTGCCGTGCAGGCCTGCTGAGTTCTAATCTGTATCGCTGCGATATTTCTCACGTAATCTGTTACGCATATAAATAGCCGCCATATTCAGCACCACAATCAATAACACCAGTACCAGTGCTGTGGCATAGAGCAACGGACGCGAGGCTTCAACGTTTGGACTCTGGAAACCCACATCAAACACATGGAAACCTAAGTGCATGATCTTCTGGTCTAAGTGAATAAAGGGGAAATTGCCATCTATAGGTAAAGTAGGAGCTAATTTCACCACACCAACCAGCATCAGCGGAGCTACTTCACCAGCAGCTCTGGCTACAGCCAAAATTAAACCCGTCATCATAGCCGGAGTGGCCAGCGGCACTACCACTTTCCATAAGGTTTCAGACTTGGTTGCACCTAAGGCCAGACTACCCATACGAATAGTACTTGGAATACGGGATAAACCTTCTTCCGTCGATACAATCACCACAGGTAATGTAAGCAAGGCAAGGGTTAACGACGCCCAGAATAAACCTGGAGTACCGAAAGTCGGGCTTGGTAAAGCTTCAGGGTAAAACAGCTGATCGATACTGCCGCCCATAATGTACACAAAGAAACCTAAACCAAACACACCATAAACGATTGAAGGTACACCAGCAAGGTTGTAGACCGAAATCCGGATGATCTTCAGCAGTGGCCCTTGTTTGGCATATTCACGCAGATAAATGGCCGCCAGCACACCAAAAGGTGTCACGATAATAGCCATTAAAATAACCATAGTGACAGTACCAAAAATAGCAGGGAAGATACCGCCTTCGGTATTGGCTTCCCGCGGCTCTTCTGTCAGGAAAGTGCCAATGCCACTGAAGTAATGTCTGGTTTTTTGCCAGACCGACATATCGTTAGGCGCAAAAGCCTTGACGATGTTCGCCAGCGAAATAGTCACTTCACGGCCTTCCGCAGAACGCGCAACTAAGTTATCACGATTGGATTCAGCACGCAGTTGATCCAGTTTTTGTTGGATCACCGCATATTCATCGTTCAGAACTTTGTTTTCTGCTTCCGCCTGAGCTTTGAATTCTGCCATTTCAGCATCAGACACTTTATCCAACACCAGGCGACGTTCGGTTAAACGTAACTTTTCAATCTGGTTATTGATGCGGCTGATGTCATTTTTTTCGATATCTTTCATCTGCTGAAAAATACCGTTGGCACGTTCAACCCGTTTTAACAACTCAGGCCACATGGCGGCACCTTCAGCAATCAGGGTATCGCCTTCGTTCAGCTTTAATGGAAAACCATAAAAATTGCCACGCTCACGACGCTCCAGCGCAATAGCACCTTCTGGCGCTGTCCAGCCGCTAATTTCATAATCCATATACCAGGAGAAATCGCGGCCATACAGATCACGGTTACCTACTTTCACCAAATAACGGGTCACAGCTTCCAACTCTGCCGGCACTGTAGCACCTGACTCACGCAGCATCACAGCAGACACTGTTTCAGCACGAACCAGTTCACCCATAATGACTTTTTTCTGACCGGATTCAGGCGACCATTCTGTCTGCTGTAAATCCGCAGGCCAGAAGTGACTGCCACCACGCACCACAATCAGACCCAACACACCGATCACCATCACCAGACACAAAGCGATAGCACCGGCGTTTAACCAAATCCAGGGAGTCCCTGATCTGAACCAGGCTCTTACGCCAAATAAAGATTTCATCAAAGTGCCCCTTAATTACAGATTGCTGAAGCGTTGACGTAAACGCTGCCGTATCACTTCGGCGAGGGTATTAAATACAAAGGTAAAGACAAACAACACCAGCGCAGCGAGGAACAACACACGGAAGTGGGTGCTGCCAACAGCTGTCTCAGGTAACTCCACCGCTATATTGGCGGATAAAGTACGCATACCTTCGAAGATATTAAAGTTCACTACTGGGCTGTTACCTGTCGCCATCAGTACGATCATGGTTTCACCCACGGCACGGCCAAAACCAACCATCACTGCCGCGAACACACCAGGACTTGCTGTTGGCAATACCACACCCACCATGGTTTGCCATGGTGTGGCACCCAAAGCCAAAGAGCCCTGAGTTAAGTGGCGAGGCACGTTAAAAATCGCATCTTCAGCAATAGAGAAGATATTTGGAATAACAGCAAAGCCCATGGCGATACCCACAATCAGAGCATTACGCTGGTCGTAGTTAATGCCATTGTCGGTAAACCACTGGCGTAAGCTGCCATCAAAAAAGGTGTTGTCGATCACTGGGCTGGCACTTATCGCCAAATAACCAAACAGAATAATCACAGGCACTAAAAACGCTGCTTCCCAACCTAAACCAAAACGGTTGCGGATAGATTCAGGCATAAAGCGCCACAAGTAAGCTGCACCTAACATCATAAATGGCATCAGGATCAGAATGGCGAACACAGCACTTAAATACTCTTCCACAAAAGGAGCCAGCCATAAACCTGCTAAGAAACCAAGAATAACTGTTGGTAAGGCCGCCATAATTTCAATGGTAGGCTTCACTTTGCCACGCAGTACTGGCGTCATAAAGTAAGCGACATAAATGGCGCTCATAATAGCCAGAGGGGTAGCAAACAACATGGCAAAAAATGCGGCTTTTAAAGTCCCTAAAGCTAAAGGCACCATGCTCATTTTGGCTTCAAATTCATCTGAACCGGCAGAAGCTTGCCAAATGTATTTGGCTTCATCACGGCCTTCGTACCAGACTTCATTCCACAGCGCTCTGTAGGACACATCAGGGTGAGCATTATCCAACTCAAACTTATGCATCTGACCTTTGTCATCCAGCAACAGGAAATTGGTATTAATAGGAGAAATAGCAATTTGTTTTGCCATCTGCTCGTCATCAAAGGCATCTAAAAACAAAGTGCGGGCTGAAGTACCGTAATGAATACCCAAATGACCCTTGTCATCTATGGCCATAAAACCTTTACGGGAGTATTCAGCTTCAATCTGAGTAATAGCACCAGGGTGCTGCTCAAAATCACGAATTTGTTTTAAGTCGAAGTTATTGTGCTGGTCACGTACTAAAAACCATTGACTCAATTCACCGGTAGACGAGCCCACAATCAAAGACACAGTACCGACCAGAAACTCAATGGCGGTGATCTGCGCACCAGAACTGACGGCATTGACGCTTTGCACTAAACGCGCCTGCTCCGGGTTATTGATGGCGTAATAATGGATTTGTCCGGCTTTATCCGCAACAAACAGGTTTTGAAAGGTATTGTCGATCAGTATTCTGCTGGCTGAAGCTGGAGCATCTGGCAAAGTATAATCTGTGCGAACTACAGTGGTTTCGCCGGTCAGGAATACAGTTTCGGCCACCATATTTGACAGCACTAAACGACCATCAGCCGTATAAGCACTCAACATCCGGTTTTCGTCTTTTTCCTGTATAGCAATAGCCACTAAAGCCTGACCTTGTGCATCCACCTGCACAGGAGCTTCGCCTAAAGGGTAACTAACCTTAGGATTCACCTGACGTTTATCATTTGGATAACTCAGCAAATATTCGTGCTTGGCAATCAATGCCTGACCGTTAGATAAACCTAAAATGATAGTGCCGGTACGAGGGTCAGCTTTGGCAAAAGTAGTGACTGTGACATCAGCAGGCAAAGCCAACTGCACTTGCTGCTTCAGCTCTCCTGTATCCGCATTAAAAAACTGCAGCTTGGCATCTGCTGTCACTGTTAAGCCTATCTCACCATAACGCTCTATATTGCTATACAGAGGTTTTGCAGCCGGGCTTTGATAGCTGGTTTTCTGATCCACTGAGGCAGAGGAAAACAAGGGCCCTACTTCAGAAAACAGGTAAACAAATATAGTAGCAAAAGCCAGCACCACACTGATGCCGGCAAAGCTGATGCCATATTTGGAGATTTTATCTTTAACAGAGCGCCAGCGCCGTAAACGGGCACGACGTTCACCAGTTGGCAGTAAGGAACGCGGTGCATCACCGGCTGACTGCTGACTTGGATGGGTTGAGTGCATAGTTGCTATACCACCAGTTACTTTTAGATGCTGGCAACTATAGTAGAGTTTTATGACGGAAATATTACAGAGTGGTTTTTTGTCATATAAATGACACAAATCGAGTCAGGCAAGAAAAAATCAAACTATTGTTTTCAATAGAAAAAACACAAGGCACCTTAAAGGTGCCTTGTGTTACTCAATACAACTTATTTAATACCTAAGTCAGCCAGAGCTTTTGCTGCTACTGAAGCTGGTACCGGCACATAGCCATCGTGTGCTACTACGTCCTGGCCGTTTTTCGACATAACAAAACGCACAAACTCACGCTCTAAAGGCAGCATTTCTTTGTTTGGGTGCTTGTTGATGTAAACGTACAGGAAACGTGATAACGGGTATTTACCGTCTAAAGCGTGGTCCGCATTTGGAGCATAAAACGGCTCACCTTCTTTTTTCGCTAACGGCAGAGCTTTTACGCTTGACGTGATATAACCGATACCTGAGTAGCCGATACCGTTGATTGACTCACTGATCCCCTGCACTACTGAGGCAGAACCTGGTTGTTCGTTGATACTGGATTTAAAGTCACCGCCACATAAGGCAACATCTTTAAAGTAACCATAAGTACCAGAAACTGCATTGCGGCTGTACATAGTAAAATCACGATTTGCCCACGCACCTTCCATACCTAACTGGCCCCAGCGTGTTACATCTTCTTTATAACCACATTTGCGGGTTGCAGAAAAAATAGCGTCTACCTGAGCAATAGTCAGACCTTGCAATGGGTTGTCTTTGTTGACATACACAGCCAGTAAGTCGATAGCCACTGGAATAGCCATTGGCTTGTAGCCATACTTGGCTTCAAATTCCTGTACTTCTGATGGCTTCATCGCACGGCTCATAGGGCCGAAGTTGGATGTACCTTCAGTTAAAGCAGTAGGAGCAGTCGAAGAACCGGCACCCTGGATCTGAATATTTACGTTTGGATACTGTTTACGGAATTCTTCAGCCCATTTCGTCATCAGGTTGTTTAACGTATCAGAACCAATGCTGGAAATGTTGCCTGAAACACCAGTAGATTTTACGTAAGCAGGTAATTTCGGGTCTGCTTCGATAATGGCGGCCTGAGCTGTCAAGCCTAAAGTGGCTGCAATCAGACTGAATGAAGTTAATAATTTTGCTACTTTCACGTTGATCTCCTCACAACAGACAAATGCCCGTTCGTGGTTCAGGTTGTTTTCTGGAACTCATCATAAGAAAGAAATATGACACTAATATGACGAAACGAAAGAACATCTTTTGAGCTACATCAGTTTTTTTTGAGATTGTCAGGAAATTTGCGACGACTTGACTGTCAAAAAATAGCCATAGGTCTACAATGGGAAAAGCTAAGGTTAGCTAACTCACTGTTTTTCTGAGTTCTTTTCCATTTTTATCAGATTTGATTTTCCGGGAGATGTAATATGAAGCAGTTGATTTTAACTGTTATAGGTCAGGATAAAGCAGGTTTAGTAGAACAACTCGCCACAGTGATCGCCAGCCATCAGGGCAACTGGATGGCCAGTAACTTAAGCCATTTAGGTGGTTACTTTGCTGGCATATTGCAACTGGAAGTATCTGAAGAGCATGTGTTTGCCTTAACAACAGAGCTTGAACGTATGTCTGACTTGGATATTAAAATTCAGCAGGGCTTACATTCTGAAATCCACCAGGATAAACAACTGCAGTTTGTCATTACCGGTAACGACAGGCCTGGCATAGTGCGTGAATTGTCCAGCGTAATGAAACACAAAGGCGCCAATATTGTGCATTTTGAAAGTTCCAAACAAAGCGCACCCAACTGGGGTGTTCCTTTGTTTCATGCCATAGCCACTGTACAACTGCCGCAAGGCCTGAATAAAACAGAAGTCATTAAAGCTTTGGAAGCTATAGCCTCTGACGTCGTGGTTGATGTTGAACACTGAACTGAATTTTAAGAAAAAAAATATTCCTGTATTAAAGGATCAAGCCCTTGATCCTTTCATCAGTCTGTCATAAAACTGCCATAGAGTAGCTCCGGAACCCGATCAGGAGCGCGTTATGGTCTTTGCAGAGCTAATACATACTGTGAGCGATACGAATTATTTCCCCCGCGAATTAAGCTGGCTGGCCTTTAATGGCCGTGTGCTGCAGGAAGCAGCAGATGAACGTAACCCGTTAATTGAGCGGTTACGTTTTTTAGGTATTTATTCCAACAATATGGATGAATTTTTCCGGGTCCGGGTCGCTGATGTGAAACGTCGTATCCTGCTGAAAAAATACCATGCCAATGAGCAGGAAGATGCGGAGCAGTTACTGCACGATATCCAACATATAGTGCTGAAGCTGGGTGAGCGCTTTAATAAAATTTATGACGATTTACAGCAGGAACTGCGTAAATACAATATTGAGCTAATTGATAACTTTAAGCTGACCGATGCGCAGGCTCAATGGGTTCGCAGCTTCTATCGCAGTGAAATACAGCGGCATTTGTCCCCCATTATTTTGTCCGCTGAAGAAGTGAAGCTGGCGAAGCACTTAGAAGATAACGCCACTTACCTGATGGTAGAAATGACCGGCGCTAATAAAGCCGAATATGCCATAGTGCAGGTGCCTACCGATGTGATGTCTCGTTTTGTTGAACTGCCGCTGCATTTAAACAAAAGCAAAAAGAAAGGTCGCTTCCGCCGGCAAATTATTTTGCTCGATGACATCATAGTGCATTGCCTGAAAGACTTATTTGATGGCTTTTTTGATTTTTGTGAAATACAGGCTTTTTCGCTGAAACTCACCCGTGACGCTGAATACAATATCAGCGATACACTGGATCAGTCGTTAATAGACAAAATGTCGAAAGGCATTAAACAGCGGCTGAAATCAGAGCCTGTGCGAATGGTTTACGATGCACATATGCCTGAGCATATGTTAAAAATGCTGAAAAAATTACTCGGCTACAGCTCTTATGATTCTTTAATACCTGGCGGTAAATACCGCAACTTCAAAGACTTTATTGGTTTTCCTAATATCGGCCATCCGTCGTTAGAATTCCCGGCCATGCCTGTACTGAAAAGCCCTGAATTTGAACGCCATACTACAAGTTTTGAGGCGATCCGCACCTCAGATATTTTGTTGTATTACCCTTACCACAGCTTCAACTACTTTACCGAGTGGGTTCGTCAGGCGTCTTTTGATCCCAAAGTAACCACCATCAAAATGACGATGTACAGGGTGGCAAAAAACTCGCGGGTTATAAACTCGCTGCTTGATGCTGTGCGTAACGGCAAACAAGTCACAGTAGTGGTTGAACTAAAAGCCCGTTTTGATGAAGAAAACAATATCAACTGGGCACGCCGTATGACGGAAGCCGGTATTGAGGTGATCTTTGGTCTGCAGACCCTAAAAATTCACTCCAAGCTGTGTTTGATTACCAGGCAGGAAAAAGGTAAAACCGTAAAGTTTGCTCATATAGGCACAGGCAACTTCAACGAAAAAACCGCCCGCATTTATACCGATATGAGCTTGTTTACCTGTCACAGCGAACTTTGTGATGAAGTGGATCAGGTGTTTGAATTTATTCAGTACAGCTACAAGCCGTTTCAGTTTAACCATCTGATTGTATCTCCAACCTGGAGCCGCCCTAAGCTGTGCGCCTTAATAGAGCGGGAAACCAGTTTTGCTACTTCAGGCAGAAAAGCTGAAATCACGCTTAAAATCAACAACCTGGTAGATGAGCAGATCAATAATTTATTGTACAAAGCCAGTATGGCCGGAGTGAAAATCCGTATTATAGTGCGCGGGATGTGCACGCTGTTGCCTGGTGTCAAAGGCCGTAGCGATAATATTCAGGTGATTAGCGTACTCGACCGGTTTTTAGAACACGCCAGGGTGTATGTGTTTAACAATGGCGGTGACACCGATTTGTATATCTCTTCAGCTGACTGGATGACTCGCAATCTGGATCAACGGGTCGAAGTGGGTGTGCCTATTTATGATGCAGCCATTAAACAGCAAATTATGACGACCCTGGATATTCAGTGGCATGACAATGTCAAAGCCCGGATTATTGATAAAGATCAAAGCAACCACTATGTAAAAAGAGGCAATAAGCGTAGCATTCGCTCCCAACAGGAAATCTATGATTATTTTGCTCAGTTGCAGCAATCCACTCAGGCCGGCACATGACCCACTGGACCAGCACAGATACGACAGATATACAGAAAGCCGCTTACATGGCGGCCGTTGATTTAGGTTCCAACAGCTTTCATATGGTGATAGCTCGTGTAGTAGATGGCGCTTTGCAGCTGTTACACCGCGAAAAACAGAAAGTACAGCTGGCCGAAGGTTTAACAGAAGATTTATTGTTAACCGAAGAAGCCATGTTGCGTGGCTTAGCTGTGCTGAGTCAATTTGCCGATACCTTAAAGCCTGTTCCCACAGATTCGGTGCGGGTCATTGCCACTTACACCTTAAGGCGGGCAAAAAACAGCGCTATGTTTTTACGTCGTGCTCAGGCGGTATTTCCTTTTCCTATTGAAGTAATTTCAGGCCAGGAAGAAGCCCGTTTTATTTATCAGGGTGTGGCCCATTTTGAGCATTATCAGGGCCGTCGGTTGGTGATGGATATAGGCGGCGGCAGTACCGAGTTTGCCATAGGCGAAGGCTTTTTACCGATCAGACTGGCCAGTCGCAATATGGGTTGTGTCAGTTATGCCCAGTTTCATTTTCCCAATGGCCGCATCAGTGCAAAAAAGTTTGAGCGGGCTATTTTACAAGCCGAGCAGGAACTGGAACCTATAGTATCCGCCTACCGCGAAACCGGCTGGCAACAGGCCGTAGGCACGTCAGGCACTATTAAAACCATCCGCGATATTATTGTTGGTTTAGGCTGGCATCCGGCCTGTATTGAGCTGGAGCATTTACTGCAATTAAAAGACTTGCTGATCGCTCAGGAAAACAGTCTGCAATTAGATTTACCCGGTTTAGCAGACGATCGTAAATTACTGATTTGTTCTGGTTTAGCGATTTTAATTGCCGCATTTAATATGCTTAGCATTTCGCAAATGTATTATGTCGACGCTGCTCTTCGTGAAGGGGTGCTCTATGAAATGAGCGACCGGCTGCATCACCATGATATTCGCGAACATACCATTCAAAGTCTGATTAAAAGATACAGCATTGATACCAGTCAGGCTGACAGAGTTCGCAGCACAGCGTTGGAGTTGTTTGCTCAACTGCGCCACAGCTGGCAACTGACTGACGAGCTGGCTGATTTATTAAGCTGGGCAGCCACAGTGTACGAAATAGGCTTGCATATCAATTCCTCCAGCGTACAGCGCCATTCTTCCTATATTTTAAAAAATGCCAACTTACCGGGGTTTAACCAGGAACAGCAGCAGCTCATTGCAACTTTAGTGCGCTCACATCGTCGCAAAATTAAAAGTGAAGACCTGTCGCAGTTTTATCTGTACAGCGCAAGTACAGTAGTGTCTCTACTGGTGTTGTTGCGTCTGGCGGTATTACTAAACCAAAAACGACGTGACGACTTTTTGCCTGAACTCAAAGTCATAGGTAAAAATCAACAACTGACGCTGCAACTACCTAAAGAATGGCTGGAACAGCAGCCCTTATTAGTAGCTGATCTGCAGCAGGAGCAGTTTCACCTGAAAAAGATTGCTTTTGTGCTGGATTGCCCCTATTTGATAGATTGCAGCTTGCAAAGTCCCGGGTTTGATCCATCCAATGCGGATGAAGAATAAGCATTTCATACTCAGGGTCCAGAGACAAAAAGGAAAAGTTACAGATGCCGCAGATTTTTAGTAACGACTCCATCAGCAGAGCTTTATTGCTGGTTATCCTCGGTGCAGGAGTATTCTTTTTTGTCGGTTTTCTGGTCCCTGTGTTGGCGGCACTCATTATCTGTTTTGCCAGTTGGCCTTTGTACCGTCACTTGTTGAACCACTGCCGCAACAATTCCATGCTGGCCGCCAGCGTCGCTATCATTGCCATAGTCTTAGGATTAGTGATCCCGCTGGCTATGGTGTTCAGTTATGCAATGGAAGAAATTCGGGCCTGGATTGAGTGGTTAAAACATGCCAATGAACATGGTGCAGCAGTGCCTGATTGGCTCAAAGCATTACCCGGGGTAGGTGAAACCTTAGCCAGCTATTGGCAAACCTATTTAGCCGAACCTCATCAGTTGGGACAAGTGGTCAGTTTAGTCAGCGGCGAACAAATCAGCGGCATATCCAAATGGGTGCTGAACTTTGGTTGGACTACAGCCGGATTTATGTTGACCTTATTGTTTATGCTGATCACCTTGTTCTTTTTGTATAAAGACGGTGAGCGTATTGCCTGGCAACTGGATACTGTAGGTGAGCGTATTTTGCCTGATCGCTGGAACCGCTTTTCCCGAGTTGTGCCTGCGACCGTTAGCTCAACAGTTATAGGTATGACGATTATCGCTATTGGCGAAGGGGTTGTGTTAGGGGTCGCTTATTGGATAGCAGGTGTGCCCTCTCCTGTCGCTTTTGGGGTGTTAACAGGCTTTATGGCACTTATTCCTGGTGGAGCGCCTTTGTCTTTCACCTTGATTTCAATTTATCTGGTTGGCACAGGCGATTTAACCGCTGGTGTTGGTTTGTTTTTATGGGGCAGTATTGAACTCTTTATTGTTGATAAAACCATCAGACCCACGCTAGTGGGTGGGCCGGTCAAACTACCTTTTTTACCAACATTTTTTGGTTTAATTGGTGGTGTGCAAACTATGGGCATGGTCGGTTTATTTGTTGGCCCAGTGCTGATGGCTCTGCTGGTTGCTATCTGGCGGGAATGGCTCAGGGCACCACAATCTCTGGCTGATGATCCACAACAAAGGACCACAGCCAACAATAGGCCGTCAGAACCAGTTCCATAAGGTAAAACTCCGACCACAAAACACCACAGGTTTTGTGGCAAAAGAAACAAATTACTTTACTAGTCTAAAATGATAGGTAAGATGAATTTTTATTTTTACAGACTAAATACACACACTCTAATATGAAGCCTCTCCGAAGGAGCGCTGTAGTCTTTTTGATTGCAGCGTTGACACAGTTTACAGCACTGGCTGATGCGTCTATGACGCATTCCGAAGCCATTAAACATGCAGAACACTCTATAGTCCAGTTGCAACAGCAGCAGGTTATCGCAGAGCATTGGTCTTCTATATCACCAAAATATGCACAAAAAGCCTCGTCCACCAGCCAGGAAGAGCTTTGGGTGGTGCGTTTTATTGACCCACAAGCCCGAAAATTCAACGAACAAAACTTATATCTGATCTTGTCTGATTCAGGACAGTTGATAGAGTACAGCTATCAGTTACCCACATCTTATTTGTTAGTTCAACCTTAAACTCAACGGAGTCTAAATAACACGCTATGGAAATCTTTATTCTTGTTGGCCTGATCATTTTGAATGGTCTGTTCGCTATGTCAGAAATCGCAATAGTGACAGCGAGAAAGTCGAGATTAACTGCTTTGGCACAAAGCGGCAGCAGCTCCGCCAAAGCAGCATTAAAGCTGTCGGAAGATCCCACTCAGTTTTTATCTACGGTCCAGATAGGTATTACTTCTATAGGTATACTGAACGGTATCTTTGGTGAATCTATTTTGGCAGAACCTTTATCAGTCTGGCTGCAAAGTTTTGGTTTTGCCCCGGAAGTGACCAGCATAGTCTCCACCATACTGGTGGTTATTATCATTACTTACGTGTCGATAGTGGTAGGCGAGCTGGTGCCTAAACGTATTGGTCAGGTCAGCGCTGAACGTATTGCCTGCCTGGTAGCACGGCCTATGGCTTTTCTGGCTATAGCAACCAAACCTTTTGTCTGGATGCTGTCGGGTTCAACCCACGCCATTATGAAGTTTTTAGGTTTTAGCCATATTATTGAAGACAATGTAACTCATGAAGATATCCAGGCCATGCTGCAGGAAGGCTCAACCGCAGGTATCATTGAACATTCTGAACATGCCATGGTGAAAAATGTATTCCGTCTGGATGAACGCAGCATTTCCTCTTTGATGGTGCCACGTTCAGACATCGTATTTTTGGATGTCAACAAACCGATAGAAGACAACCTGAAGCTGGTGATGCAGGCCCCTCATTCGCGTTTTCCGGTATGCCGCAATAGCATTGATGATTTAGTAGGGATAGTTTCAGCAAAACAGCTGTTAGCTCAATCCATAGCAGGCAAAGAAATCCATATCGCCTCGCTGGCCAAAGCCTGTAATTATGTGCCTGATAGTTTATCTGGTATGGAGTTACTGGACCATTTCAGAACTTCAGGTAGCCAGATGGTATTTGTAGTGGACGAATATGGTGATTTAAAAGGCTTAGTCACCTTGCAAGATATGACAGATGCGCTGACCGGCGAATTTGCGCAGGATGATGATGAAGACGATCAGATGATAGTTCGCAGAGAAGATGGCAGTTTATTGATTGATGGCCTGATCCCTATGATCGACTTTAAAGATGCGTTGAATATTCGTGAAATCCCTGATGAAGTCGAAGGCCGCTTCCAGACGCTGAATGGCATGGTGATGTATCAGTTAGGTAAAATACCTAAAACGGCAGACACCATAGATGTTGCAGGCTGGAGACTGGAAATTGTCGATATGGATGGGAAACGTATTGATAAAGTTCTTGCCAGCAAACTTCCAGTTGACGAAGATGAGTCAGACCCTGATCATAAGACAGGTTAACTCTGCCAGTGAAGACTAGCCTCCTTAACACAGGAGGCTTTTTTCATGCGGGGCTATTCAAACAACGTTCAATTTAATCATCTGTACTATGGATTGTTATGACCACACTCGAAATTATTGTATTGGCTCTACTGCAAGGTTTTACCGAGTTTTTACCTATCTCAAGTTCGGCTCATCTGATTTTACCTTCGCAGTTGTTAGGCTGGAGTGATCAGGGGCTGGCTTTTGATGTGGCAGTGCATTTAGGCACACTGGCCGCGGTGCTGCATTACTTCCGTCGTGATGTAGGTCTTATCAGCGTCAGTTGGTTTGGCAGTTTTAGAGGGCAACATGACCAACACAGCCGCATGGGCTGGCTTATTGTATTGGCCACTATACCTGCAGCTCTGTTTGGTTTACTGATCAAAGATTTTATTGAAGTCTATGCCCGCTCAGCTGTAGTGATCGCAAGCACAACCATCATCTTTGGTTTGCTATTATGGTACGCCGATGCAAAAGCCAAACAAATCAAAGAAACGGACCAGCTCACAGTCAAAGATGTGATTATTATTGGTCTGGCTCAGGCTATAGCTCTGATCCCAGGAACCTCACGTTCAGGTATTACCATGACAGCAGGTTTGATGCTGGGATTAACCCGACAAGCGGCAGCCCGTTTCTCCTTTTTGATTTCTATCCCTATTATTCTGCTGGCCGGTGGTTATCAAACGCTGAAATTACTGAAAAGCGAGCAGGCAGTGGACTGGACTGCTTTAGGTTTAGGCACAGTGCTGAGCTTTATCTCAGCTTACGTCTGTATTCATTTTTTCCTTAAAGTGATAGAAAAAATGGGCATGATGCCTTTTGTGATTTACCGTTTGGCTTTAGGTGTATTCCTGCTGGCTTTCGTGTTTTATTTTTAAACTCCGTTTCCGGCAAAGTGTCGCAAGGCACTTTGCTTTTCTAAGCTTGTACCAGTATGGTAGTGCCTTCACCCAGAAGGAACTATCATGTTGAGAACTCTACTTTCTGTGCTGCTGGCCAGCGCTTTTTCGGCACAAGCCAATACAGATTTAAAACCCCAAACTGAAACTGCGATTCAAAACATTCAACCACAAATGCTGCAATGGCGTCGTCATTTCCATCAATACCCTGAACTGTCGAACCGGGAAGTCAATACAGCGAAAAAAGTCGCAGCGCATTTAAAATCTCTTGGTTTAGAAGTACAAACCGGTATAGCTCATCATGGTGTTCTGGGCATATTAAAAGGCGCTAAACCAGGCCCTACTGTGGCCTTACGCGCAGATATGGACGCTTTACCTGTCACAGAGCAGGTGGATTTACCTTTTGCCTCTAAAGTGCGCAGTACATTTAATGGTCAGGAGGTAGGTGTGATGCATGCCTGTGGTCACGATGCCCATACCGCTATGCTGATGGCGACAGCTTCTGTGCTGACAGAACTTAAAGCACAACTTGCCGGAACTATTCTGTTTGTATTTCAGCCAGCCGAAGAAGGTCCACCTGCCGGTGAAGAAGGTGGCGCTAAGCTGATGCTCAAAGAAGGCGTCTTTGCTAAATACAAACCCGATGCAATTTTTGGCCTGCATGTATGGCCAGGTCCTGCTGGTCAGTTACAGGTAAAAAGTGAAGGCATTATGGCGGCGGCTGACAGTTTTAATATCACTGTCAAAGGCAAACAGGTGCATGGTTCCAGCCCATGGCGTGGAGTGGATCCTATAGCTGTGACAGGCCAGTTGATCACTGCCCTGCATCAAATTCCGGCTCGTCAGTTAGATGTGACTCAGGCTCCTGCCGTCTTGTCTGTCGGGCAAGTGCATGGCGGCGTACGCTGGAACATTATTCCGGATGATGTGAAACTCGAAGGCACTATACGCACTTTTGATCCACAAATGCGCGAACAGCTACTGCAAAAAATGCAGCACACTTCAGAACATATAGCGGCGGCCAGTGGTGCCACTGCTGAATTTCATAACCATAGCTTTGCGGCTGTCACCTGGAATGATGCCACTTTGACCGAATGGGCAATGCCTAGTTTGCAGTGGGCGGCTGGCAAAGCCGGGGTTGCGCCAATTAAACCTATTACCGCTTCAGAAGACTTTTCATTTTTCCAGCAAGAAGTACCTGGGGTGTTTTTCTTTTTAGGCATAGCTCCTGAAAATACGCCTGTAGAACAAACGGCTCCTAACCATTCGCCGCTGTTTCAGGTCAATGAACAGGCACTGGAAAATGGCGTTCGGGCTTTAACAGCTCTGGCTTTGGACTATCTGGCTAACCCGGCAAAAACAGATAAGAAAGACTAAATAGTAAGCTCATCACCACAGCGGCAAAAACAAAAACTTTGCCGCTGCATTGCTTCAAATCTTGCCAACAGGTTAAAAGCCCTGTCACCAGCATCGCAAAGATCAGGCAACTTTGCGACAACAGCACTGCGCCCTGGCTGAACCAGGCTGGCACGGAAAAAACCATAGTGACTAACAAGACTGCGATAAAAGCTAAAACAAACCACGGAAACACAAACCCATCTTTCGTTTTACTGTTCAAACTCAGCAACAGCAAAAAAGGCACCAGTAAACAGACCCTGAATAACTTGGCGATCACCGCCTGTGGAGCTGCATCCCCTAACTGACTGCCTGCAGCCACAGCCTGTGATACTTCAGGTGCTGTGCTGCCAATCAGCCAGGCCAGCTGTGTTTCCGGCAACCAGCCAGTTTGCATCAATACAGCGTACATCAACAACGACAGCAACCCCATCAACAGCACCACAGCCAAACTTTGAGTTAAGCTTGCCTGACTACTTTGTCGAACCGACCAGGTGGCAAAAATAGCTGAAGTCCCGCAAAAACTTAAACCGCAACTGATCAAAAGCACCAGATCTGTGGGCAATTTAAACAGCTTGATACCAAGCCAAAACGCAGCAGTCAGTATCAGCAGCACGACAAAAAACAACTGCATTAAAGCCAGTGGCTCGGTTTGCAGCACCAGTTCAGGCTCAACACTAAAGGCAAATAACACAATACCCAAACGTAAGGCTTTTTGCTGCCAGCTGGCGATAGTATTCAACTGAGCAGCCAACAACTGGCGAGGCTGAACGGACAGCAAAGGCAGCACAAAAGCGGCTAGCAAGCCCAGTATCAAAGCGATAAAAACCGGACTGATCAAGTGCTGCAATTCAGGCACAGCCAAATAACATAAATGCAGTAATAAGCTAAGCAGTAACAGCACCAGCATGGGAATTCATCTTCGTTGGAGTGACAGCGCTATTGTACTGAGCTTTAAAAATAAGAATAATGGATTAATCTTATCATTCAGATTAAATAAACAAATGAATTACCCCAGTCCACGCCATTGGTTACTATTGGATGCAATTTGCCGGCAGCATAGCCTGACCAAGGCGGCTGACCAACTGGCATTAAGCCAATCAGCAGCCAGTCAGGCTTTAAAAGAGCTGGAACAACGACTGGGCCATCCGTTATTTCTGCGTCAGGGACGGCAGCTAATCCCAACCCAGCATACGCTGGATCTATTGCCCAAGTTACAGCTGCTACTTGAATTACAACAGGAACTGGTAAACTCAAGCCCGGAAAAAGGCCAGTTGCGGCTGGTCGCCAGTGAAACTGTAGGTTGTTATTTACTGCCCGCTTTATTGGCACAATTTACTGCCTTGCACCCTCAGATTGATTTTAAACTGCGGCTTTGCAACAGCAGTGAGGTACTGCAGCTGATGCACCAGCAGCAAGCACAACTGGGTTTTGTTGAAGGACCGGTGTTAAGTGCAGAGTTTCATATTCAGCACTGGCGACAAGACCTGACAGTGCTCATAGGCAACCCGAAGTTGCATCAGGATTTATCGACAGAACAGCTATTGGCAGAGCGCTGGATAGTGCGGGAACAAGGTTCAGGTACCAGAGCTGTCTTAGAACATGAACTGGCCCGCTTACACTGGGCACCCAACAATCTGTTAGAGCTGGAACGACCTGAAGCTATTAAGCAAGCTGTAAAACAAGGTTTAGGCATAGGTTGCCTGCCTTTGCTGGCGGTGCAGGATGAAATCAAAGCAGGACAGTTGGTGTTACTGCAAAGTCCTTTGCAGCTGCAACGGCATTTCAGATTGGTACAACATAAAAATTATCAGCCCCCCTTGCTGCAAAAGTTTTTGCAATTTTTGCAGCAAGAAGGTCCTGTTAATGGGCTTTAACTGTTTTACGCTTGGGCTGAGATTCAGCAGGTAAACTAAAGGAGAAACTGCTGCCTTTTTTCGGCTCACTGAAAATCATCAGCTTGCTGTTATGGCGTTGCAACACGTGTTTGACTATAGCTAAACCTAAACCTGTGCCGCCTGTAGCGCGTGCTCTGGCCTGGTCAACCCGGTAAAAACGTTCGGTCAGACGTTTCACATGCTGAGGCGCTATACCTTCTCCATTGTCGCTGACACTAAACACAGCTTTTTGATGCTGCCGTACCCAACTGACCTGAATGTCACCGCCATTGGGTGTGTATTTAATTGCATTGGTGATCAGGTTAGAAAAAGCACTACGTAACTCTTCACGAATGCCAGACACCGTTAAACCCGGTTCAATGGAAAAGCTGATCTGATGCTGTTTTTCCCGGTTTAAGGTTTGGGATTCCTGCTCCAGCATCGCCAGCATAGCCGGCACATCAATATGATCTTCAAACTGCACTTTGGCGGCGGCTTCAATACGCGACAAGGTCAACAATTGTTGCACCAGAGCATCCATACGTTTGGTTTGCTCCAGCATCACAGTATGAGCCTTGAGCCAAATGCCCTCATTCGGCAGGTTATCGGCGTCCATCACTTCCAGATAACCTTGCAATACAGTTAAGGGGGTACGTAATTCATGAGAAACGTTAGCCACAAAGTCTTTACGTACCTGCTCCAGCAGTTTTAGTTGGGTGACATCCCGAACTATCAACAAATGCTGATCATCGCCGTACTGCAGCATACGGTATTCCAGTACTAAATCTTCGTTAACCGGAGAAGACAACTCCAGTGGCTGATCAAACTGCTTTTGCTGAATATAAGTTTGAAACTCTGGATTTCGTATCAGGTTATCAATCCGCTGACGTTCATCCTGTGGCCAACGTAACCCGACCAGTTGCTGCGCCAGTTTATTGCACCAGATAATGGTCCAGTCACTGTTCAGCACCACAATGGCATCAGGCAAGGCCTCAGCGCCGTCGCGAAAACGTCTGATCAAGGAGCGTAATTCTTTATTCTTTTTGCGGGCCTTGCGCTGACGATAATAAATACCATCAAACACTTGCTGCCAGCTGCCATCACCTGCTGGTGGCGTCAGTTTTTTATCACGCCATAGCCACTTGTCCAGCAAAAAGATATGCCGGTAATTCCAGCCAAGCAGTACGACAGAGGTTACAAATAAAGCAGGAAACAGCAGGTCAAACAACCAGCCAATTAGCGCAACCACAAAGAACAAGAGAAAGATTTTGCTTAAAATCTTTCTCTTCGACAATAACAAACGCATAGCACCTTCTCATATCGCCAAAGTAAATGGGAATGGTTATTTGGCAGAGAAACGATAACCTGAACCCCTTACAGTTTGCACTAAACGGTCATGCCCAGCCACAGAAATGGCTTTACGTAAACGGCGTATGTGAACGTCTACGGTTCTGTCTTCGACATACACATTAGTACCCCAGACATGATCCAGCAATTGTTCACGGCTATAAACACGCTCTGGGTGTGTCATAAAAAAGTGCAGCAAACGGAATTCTGTCGGCCCCATATCGACAGCCTGTTCGGCTGCAGTGACACGGTGTGATACCGGATCCAGTTTTAAACCCTGCACTTCAATCACATCATCCAGGCTGGTTGGCGCCACACGACGGATCACAGCTTTGATACGTGCCATCAGCTCTTTTGGTGAAAATGGCTTGGTGACATAGTCGTCAGCACCTACTTCCAGCCCACGAACTTTGTCTTCTTCTTCACCGCGAGCCGTGATCATAATGATTGGAATAGTGCGGGTAAGCTCGTGTCCTTTCATTTTTTTTGCAAACTGAATACCGCTGCCACCAGGCAACATCCAGTCCAGCAATACTAAATCAGGGTAAGGTTCTACCAGCATATTGACGGCAGAATCAAAATCTTCCGCTGTGCTGGCCTGATAACCATTTTGTTCAAGCACAAAACACAACATGTCACGGATCGGTGCTTCGTCTTCTACGACCAGGATTTTTCTAGACATAACCCTCTACCAATTCAAGCTAATTTATTGATTGTGACCAGTATGGCGTTAGTTTATGACAGTTTTATGAAAGCAAAACAAGCAATCTGCTCTGTAATGACCAGATAACAGGATCAGGAACACAGCTACAGCAGTATTTTGCCACTTTGACTGACCCGAGATAAAAAACAACCAATTTGCTTACATTTTTCTAACAAATATAAAAGTCTTTCAGATGACACTTTAGTGAAGGTTTTTTGACAGCATCAGCGCTACACCACGTCAGACGCGGCCTGCATTTTTAGTTCAATCTATTCATCCGTCACTGTAATAAAACAGTCATTAAGCCTGAGTATGGTTGGCTCCAGCTTTTTATAACAACAGTATTCCTGTTCGTACTTATTGGAGATTGAGTAATGGCTTTACGTAACTTTTTAAAATTGAGCGCAATTGCCTCAGCTTTAGTGTTAGCTGGTTGTGGCGGTGGAGATATCAACATCGATACAGGTAATGGCGGTAATAATGGCGGTGGTGTTACCCCTCCTCCAACCAGCGCTTGTCCAGCCTTTGCTACTCAGGCCGCCGCTTTAGCTGGCGTTACTACTCCAGTTTGTGAAATTAAAGGCACTATTACCAGCGACACCACATTAACAGCTGATATCGCCTGGGCTTTGGCTGGCAAAGTGACTGTAGGTAACGATAACGCCAACAGCGCTACTTTAACTATTCAGCCAGGTACTAAAATTTTTGGTAAAAGTGGTGCTGACTATTTAGTAGTTGCCCGTGGTTCAAAAATTCAGGCTGTAGGTACAGCCACTAGCCCTATCATCATGACGTCAGTCAACGACATGTTAGGTTTATCTGATAACGAATCTGCAGCTGAATGGGGAGGTTTAGTTTTATTAGGTAAAGCGCCAACCAACAAATGTAATCAGGCTGATTTAGCCAACTGTAAAGTTGAAGCTGAAGGTGAAGCTGGTCCATACGGTGGTTCTAACCCAGACGACAACAGCGGTGCTTTAAAATACGTTCAGGTACGTTACGCTGGTTTTGAAGTTATCCCTGATAACGAGTTAAACGGTATTACTTTTGCTGGCGTAGGCCGTGGCACTACTGTGGAATACATTCAGGTGCATAACAACCTGGATGATGGCGTAGAGTTTTTCGGCGGTACAGTGGATGCTAAATATGTAGTGCTCACTGGAAACCGCGACGACTCTTTAGACTGGGCTGATGGCTGGACTGGTCGTATGCAGCACGTTTTAATTCGCCACAACCCAAACAATACTAAGGCTAACCGCGGTATTGAAGCGGACAACCAATCATCTAACTTCACAGCTACGCCAGTCAGTAAGCCAAAGATTTCTAACCTGACCATTATTGGTAATAACTTTGACGGTGACGAAGACTCAGAGGGTATTTTATTACGCGCTGGTACTTCTGCTGAACTGTATAACGTGATTGTGACTGGCCCGGAAAAAATGGGCGAGTGTTTCGAAGTGAACACCACAGAAACCGCTAACTTTGCCAATAGCGGTGACTTAGTATTCCGTAACTCTATCATCGACTGTGCAGAACCTTTTGCTAACATCAAAGATTCTGCTGGCAACGTGACATTTAATGCAAAGACCTGGTTTGAATCTCAGCCGAACAACCTGGTAGGTGATGCATTGTTGGGTGGTTATATCCCTGCACCTAACTCTCCAGCTTTAGCCAATGGTTACAACGTTTCAAATAACGTCGATGGTTGGTTTGATAATGTGAACTACATTGGTGCCTTTAACGGCACAACAGACTGGACCAAAGGCTGGACTACCTCTTTACATGTTGAAGATGGCGTTAACTTAAAAGCTTGTCCTACAGGTACTACTGAAGTTGCCAGCTTAACAGGGCGTTTAAACTGCCAGTTAACAGGCGATATCACTTCGAACGTCACTTTAGCTGCTGGTGCTGATTACGTATTAAGTGGTCGTGTGCGTATTGGTGTGGACAACACCACCAGCGCCACCTTAACAGTACAACCTGGTGTAACCATTTACGGTAAATCAGGTGCTGACTTCCTGGTGATCACCCGTGGTTCAAAAATCATGGCAGACGGCACTGCGGCAAACCCTATTACTATGACTTCGGTACAAGACGTGATTGGTTCACCTACAGCAGCTGGTCAGTGGGGTGGTTTAGTCTTATTGGGTAAAGCTCCAACCAATAAATGTAACCAGGCTGATTTAGCCAACTGTTTAGTGCAGGCTGAGGGTGATGCAGGCCCATATGGTGGCCCTAACGCAGCTGACAGTAGCGGTAAACTGAACTACGTCGTAGTCAAACATGCTGGTTTTGAAGTTATTCCAGACAACGAATTAAACGGTATTACTTTTGCTGGCGTAGGTTCAGGTACTGAGTGCTCCAATATCCAGGTTCACCAGAACGTCGATGACGGTGTGGAATTCTTCGGTGGTAGCGTGAACTGTAAAAACGTAGTTCTGACTGCAAACGGCGACGACTCTGTCGACTGGGCTGACGGCTGGAACGGCAAAATGCAGTTCGTACTGGTTAAACATGCTGCTGACGGTGCTAAAGCAAACCGTGGTATCGAAGGCGACAACCAATCAGGTAACTTCACTGCCCTGCCAATCTCAAACCCAATCATCGCCAACATGACGATCATAGGTAACACCTTCGATGGTACTGACGATTCTGAAGGCGTATTACTGCGTGCCGGTACTAACGCTCAATTAGCAAACTTCGTTATTACAGGTCCTGCAGGTATGGGCGAATGTCTGGAGATTGAGTCTGCAGAATCTCAGGCAATGGCTGCTGCAGGCACCTTAACCATGACTAACTCTGTCATTGCCTGCCCTACTGAAGCAGTCAAAGGTAACGTGGCTTCTGGTGTGACTACTTCTGCATGGTTCCTTGGCCAAACAGGTAACAAGTTAGCGGCTGATCAGGCAGCAGTGTTAAACGGTATCTTCACCATTGACACAGGTGCTGCAAAAGACATGAAACCAGTGAATGCTTTCTTTGACACTGTAACCTTCACAGGTGCTGTTTCACAAAGCAACAACTGGACTGCTGGTTGGACTGTAGGTCTGAACGACTAAAGCAACCATAAACTGCCGGCTCGCCGGCAGTTTTGAATTCACTTAGTGCCGGGCCTCCCTTGGATAAGCCCGGCACATTGATGTACGAATTAGCTGATAGGACCAAGTTCAAATGAGCAGCAAGCAAAGTTTTAAAATCAGTCAGGTTGGCCGCAGTGTACTGCTGGCTTTAGCCGCAACAGCCAGCATGATGCCTGCATTAGCCCAGGAAACTACGACTGAAGACAGCAAAGAAGTCGAGCGTATTGAAGTCTCTGGCCGCCTGATGAGCTCAGCAGCCTCCGCTGCAGCAGAACGCCGCGAACAGCCTTACGTCGCTGAATTATTAGGCATGGAGCAAATCTCCAGAGCTGGCGACAGTAACGCGGCAACAGCACTGCGCCGTGTGACAGGTTTAACTTTAGTGAAAGACAAATTTATTTATGTGCGTGGTTTAGGGGAACGTTATTCCAGTACCTTATTAAACGGCGCTATGGTACCAAGCCCGGATCCAACCCGGAACGTTATCCCTTTGGATATGTTCCCAGCCGGTATTATTGAAAGTTTAGTGGTACAAAAAGCTTATTCACCTGAACTACCAGCCGCTTTTGGTGGTGGTAGTGTCAATATCCGTACAGCGTCTATTCCATTACAACGCAGCTTTAACCTCTCAGTAGGCACAGGCTACAACAGCCTGAACAGCGACGACGCCTACACATACAACGGCGGTGGTGATGACTGGAAGGGCAGCGACGACGGTACCAGATCCATGTCACCAGAATTGCGTGCTGCCTTGGATCAGTACGGTACTATTAACCAGATTAATATCGCTGAAGCACTGGGTGGTATCAATCAGAGCAACCTGGCTCAGGCTGCCACTATAGTGCGTGAATTAGGTTTAAACTTTAACCGTGATGTTGATGTACAGCGCGAAAATATCAAACCAGATTTTGATGGCAGCGTTTCTTTTGGTGATAAGTTTGATATTGGTTCTTCGGTATTTGGCGTAATGGCCGGTGTCAGCTATGACAGATCCACACAAAATATCGAAGAACAGGAACGTTATTTCTCAGTATCCGGTGACGATTTAGTTCCCCTGAATATCTATGACGATATTAAAGGTACTGAACACCAGGTAAAACTATCCGGTATGTTGAACTTTGGTTTAGAGCTAGATGAAAATCATAGGTTTGAAACTGCGTCTATTTATCTGCGGGATACTAAAGACGAAGTCAAAGTAAAAAATGGCGACAGTATAGAAACAGTCAACGAAGAGGATCGTTTCAACACTGATACCTCTTTACGTTACGAAGAGCGCTCTATGTTCAGCAACCAAATTCGTGGCCGCCATATGTTGCCATGGTTGTATGACATCAGCATCGACTGGCAATATACAGATGCAAAAGCTGAACGTGACGCACCGGGTGAAATCGAATACCGTTATGTCAACGAACGTCAGACTGATGGTTCTTACAGTTCTTTCCTGCGCCGTAACCAGAATGCTGTGAACTACAGCTTCGGCAAAATGGAAGATGATACTGAAAACGGTAGCTGGAATGCCAAACTGCCTTTTACCCTGGGTAAAGCAGAGATGAGCCTGAACGGCGGTTACTCCTATTTTGAGCGGACCCGTGAGTCTGAAACCAACCTGTTTAACTTTAGCACTGTCGGTTATAGTCTGGAGCAGTTGAGTCAGAAGTTTTCAGATATTTTTTCAGATGAAAGCATTCTGAATACAGCCAATGGTTTCCAGATCTCTAACGTCACCACACAAGCCGACGACTACATAGCAGCACAAATGATTGATGCCGCTTATGTTGGCATGGAAATGAACTACGACTATTTGCTACGTTTAAACTTCGGTGTCCGTTATGAAGACTTCCGCCAGATTTCAATTCCGCTTAATGCAGACGGTGAAATCAGCGGCAATATCGATGAATTCCCATTACAGGAAGATGGTTTCTATCCTTCGTTGTCTTTAACCTGGTTTGTCAGTGAAGAGCTGCAAGCCCGTTTTGGTTACAGCAGCACTGTAGTGCGCCCAGACTTACGTGAAGTCACCCCAGTGCTCTTTATCGACCCTTTGACCGACTTTAAAGTCACGGGTTTCTCTGGTCTGCAAAGTACAGATGTCACCAGTTACGATGCTCGTTTAGAGTGGTATTACGACGAAAGTAACTACAGCGTAGGTGTGTTTTATAAAGATCTGGACAAGCCAATTGAATCCATTGAGCTAAGTGGTTCAGACGGTAACTTATTGATGTCGTTCCGTAATGGCGACACAGGCGAAGTTTATGGTTTAGAAGCGGAGTTCCTGCAACAGTTGAATGTGCTGCAAGGCGATAACTGGCTGGATAACTTCTTTGTCGCCGGTAACTTTACCTATAGCGAATCTGAAATTACTATTCAGCCTTTTGCTGGTACTGATCTGACAAATTTAAAGCGTCCTCTAAATGGTCACTCTAAACATGTGGTCAACTTCCAGTTAGGTTTTGACTCAGATAACGACGAACATAATGCGACTCTGACTTACAACGTCTTCGGTAAACGTATTGCCTTTGCTGGTGTAAACGATAAAGACGATGCCTACGAGCAGCCATTTAACTCATTAGATTTTGTCTACTCATACACGCCGTTTGAATCGACTTCAGTCAAGCTGTCGATGAAAAACATACTGGATGAAGATGTTGAAATTATGCAGCAAGGTGAGTTGTTACAACGCCGTGTTGAAGGCCAAAGCTACGGTTTAAGCTTCAGCTACAAATACTAAGTTAGTGTTTTTATACAGAGGGTCAGAACTGAAGTTCTGACCCTTTTTTTATGAACTATGATTAGTGCATCAGCTGCTCTATAGCTTCTGGCTTGTTATGAATGGCAAACTTGTCGACTAAAGTGGCACTGGCCTGATTCAGCCCTATCACTTCTGCTTCTATTCCTGCTTTGCGGAATTTCAGTATCACCTTATCCAGCGAGCTTATGGCTGTGATATCCCAAAAATGTGCATGAGTTAAATCAATCTGCACCACACGAAGTGGCTCTTTAAAATCAAAAGCAGCGACAAAAGGTTCAGCAGAGGTAAAAAATACCTGCCCTGTCACCAGATAACGACGACTGCGGCCATCGGCAGAGAGTTCAGATTGAATTGCCAGTAACTGACCTACTTTATTGGCAAAAAATAACGCACTCATCAGTACACCCACAAAGACGCCGTAAGCCAGATTGTGAGTAAAAACTACCACAAGCACAGTAATAATCATCACCAGGCTGGAGCTTTTAGGATGAGTCGTTAAATCCCGTACTGACTGCCAATTAAAGGTGCCAATGGATACCATAATCATCACCGCAACCAAAGCCGCCATAGGGATCATGCCGACCCATTCACCTAGAAACACAGCAAAAATAAGCAGCAAGATGCCCGCCAATAAGGTAGATAAACGGGTGCGACCACCGGATTTGACGTTAATTACTGACTGGCCAATCATGGCACAACCCGCCATACCGCCTAATAAACCTGAACCTATATTGGCGATACCCTGCCCTATACATTCACGGTTTTTGTTGCTGTTGGTATCTGTCATATCATCGACAATAGTGGCCGTCATTAACGACTCCAGAATACCGACTAAGGCCAGGCCCAACGCATAAGGGAAAATAATTTGCAGAGTGTTCAGGGTAAGAGGCACATCTGGCCATAAGAAGATTGGCAAGCTATCCGGTAATTCGCCCATGTCCGACACAGTACGCACATCAATCTGGAAATACAGTGCTATGGAGGTTAACACCACAATACAGACCAAAGGCGAAGGCACTGTTTTAGTGACATAAGGAAACAAATAAATAATAGCTAAACCCGCAGCTGTCATCGCATAGACATGCCAGGTGACATTAGTTAGTTCAGGCAGCTGCGCCATAAATATCAGAATAGCCAACGCATTAACAAAGCCCGTCACCACGGAACGAGACACAAACCTCATCAGCTCACCGAGTTTGCATAAACCAAACACAATTTGCAGTACACCGGTGAGCAAAGTAGCCAGCAACAAATACTGCAAACCATGTTCTTTCACCAGGGTGATCATCAACAGCGCCATAGCACCAGTGGCAGCAGAAATCATCGCAGGACGACCACCGGCAAAAGCTGTGATCACAGCAATAGCAAAGGATGCATATAAACCGACTTTAGGGTCAACACCAGCGATAATAGAAAAGGCGATGGCTTCTGGAATAAGCGCCAGAGCTACCACTATGGCGGATAACACATCGCCACGAATATTGGACAGCCACTGCTGTCGTATCGATTGAAACATCAGGAATTCCTTTGTGACAGAGTCTTTTTAAACGCATTTTTTCAGGCATAAAAGTTGTAACGCCCCAAATCGCATTTTCACTTTTATAAATGGAAAAAACGGTTTAAACACTACATCGGCGACAAAGTTCCTTGCATCAATGGGAAGAGGTTGGGGCAAAAACGGCGAGCAGTATAACGCAAAAATCTGGCTGAAAAAACCACAGCCATCCTATCCGGTTTCTCTGATACAGTATTTAGGACTTAGATGACTCATTCCCACTGCAGCGGAGGCTTTGATGTACCAGCTTTATATTGCCAATAAAAACTACTCGTCCTGGTCGTTGCGCCCCTGGGTACTCATGCACGCTTTAGCTATACCTTTTGAAGAAAAGCAGGTGCAGTTTCAGTCCAATGACAATAGCGCACAATTTAAAGCTTTTGCGCCCAATGCCAAGGTGCCATGTCTGCATCATGACAATTGGGTGGTCTGGGATTCGCTGGCTATAGTAGAGTATTTAGCTGAGCGTCATAGCGGAGTCTGGCCAACAGATGACAAAGAACGCAGCTGGGCACGTTCTGCTGCCGCTGAAATGCATTCAGGTTTTACAGCGCTTCGCAGCTATTGCCCTTTTCATGCGGCTGGTCGTTTTGATAAAACACCATTACCCGATGCGGTCTTAACTGAGTTACAACGTATTGAACAACTGTGGCAGGAAGGATTGCAAGGTTTTGGCGGCCCTTATCTGGCTGGAAAGCAGTTTACAGCAGTAGATGCATTTTATGCCCCAGTCTTATTTCGCATCCAAAGTTACCAGTTACCTGTCTCAACTGCAGTTTTACCTTACGTCAGGCTGATGATGAAGTTGCCTGCGATGCAACTCTGGTATCAACAGGCGCTCTCAGAACCCTTTTGGGATGACGAACACGAAATCGCAGCTCTGGGTTCAGGCAAACTGATTGCAGATCACCGTTCTGGTTCTTCCAGTTCCTCTGACGTGGGGTAAAAATGTGCACCAGAACCTTGTGCCGCCAGCTTATCCTGTGGGTTGCGCAAGGGGCAGTGCGCCATAGATAAACAACCACAACCTATGCACATGCTCAATTGATCCCGCAAGTCTGTCAGTTGAGCTATACGCGCATCCAACTCAGTTTTCCACTGTTCCGACATCTGCTGCCAGTGCTGCTGATCGGCATTTTGCCCTGGCGGCAATACCGATAAGGCTTTGCCTATTTGTTCCAGCGGAATACCAGTGCGCTGCGCCACTTTAATAATGGCCACCCGCCTTAATACATCCCGCGAATAACGACGCTGATTTCCGGCGTTACGCTGGCTGTGGATCAAGCCCTTTTGCTCATAAAAATGTAAGGTCGCCACAGAAACACCACTACGTTTTGCCACCTCGCCCACCGACAGCACCACTTTTTTTGCATCGCATTTTACAGACATAAAAAACACTTGACCTTAACCTTACTTGAGGTTTTAGCATAACCTTAATTTCATCACCGGAGAAGTTTTTATGCTGGAACATGCGGTATATGCGATAGGTGCGGCGTGCCGTTCAGAACAAGACTGTGCACAGCAATTATTAACCCGGTTGCAGTGCGCTATTAACCAACGCAACTGGGCTTTATTTGGCGAGTGTTTTACAGAGAATGTGCTGTTAGTCAATTTATTAGGTCAACGTCTGTCAGGCCGGGCCGAACTCAAAGTTTATTTACAACAATTACTGGAGTTACATCAGGACAGAGTCTGGGCCTATCAGCTGCTGCATTTGCAGCAACTGGATTTCGATACCTTTTTAATCAACGCCGAGCAGTGCTGGTTGCACAGAGAAAGCCAGCATAAGGTTGGACTGTGCAGCACTCCGCTTTATGTGGTGAAACGCCGGGGCAACCAATGGCAGATCTGTGCGGGCAATATGCTTTAAATCGACCTGTGGGCCCAGCGTTGCAAGGCTTTATCTATCACACCTTGCTGTTGCATCAACACAAAACTTTTTTGGATCTGTTCAACCTGCAGGCGGTGATGCGGATTCAAGGCGCAATAGACCTGGGCTGGTTCAGCCCAAAGTGGATCAACAGCAAGTTTTGAGCTATCAAAATGCCGCTGGTAATGGCCAAAGCTTAAATCAACCGTCATCACCAAATCGACTCTGCCTTGTTGCAATCGTTGAATGTTCTTTTCCAATGACTCGGCGTCATCACGCACTGCGGCATTGGTTTCAAACAAGGGTTGTAGTTCGGGATAAGAAAACCCCCGGGTGGTGCCTATACGTTTATGCAATAGATCTTGATTGGAGCGCACCGGATTATCTGCTATCCGCCGCACTATGTATTGACGGGTATGAAAAAGCACCGGAGTCCAGATTAGTTTGTAGGTCACGGGGATCCATTCTGGATTAAGAAAACAACTGATATCCGCTTTATCTGTGATCAGCCATTCCACGACCCGCCCTTTGGGCAAATCCAGATATTGCACCGGTCTGTTTAATCTGGCGGCGACTGCATCCAGCAAGTCTTTGGCGATGCCATCAACTAAACGCTGCTGCTGATCAAAAATAGCATAAGGTGCTGTGTTGGTTTGACTGACCACAGCACGTAACGGCTCTGCTGCAAAAAGCAGAGTGGGCATCAATAGCAAGGTACAGACAAACTTCAGCATAGGTGCCCACTCAGCTTTCTAAGAGACATTAATTATCATAACCAAGTCATTATAAATTACCAGAGTTAGCAGGTAAGACGTACCTCAGGAAAGTATGAGCGTGATAACGAAAACCATAAAGCCAGCGAAGA
>NZ_JAJOYU010000036.1 GCF_021290985.1 Rheinheimera soli | reverse complement strand
AAATGTAAAACAGCCACCTGGCGGTGGCTGTTACTTTAGTTTACTTCAGGGCAGAAATTAGTTAACCAAATAACCAGCCTAACACTTTGTTGATCACCGAAATCACCCATTGCAGCACAGTGTTGCCTTTGCCATCTTTCACTTCAATGACATAACTAACACTGGTGCTGACACCCAAGGAGTCTGTTGCTTTAATGCTGAAACGCAACTCCGGCTGATGTTTGGCATTCAGCTTCTTTTTCAGAGTTAACTGGCCATTTTTCAGCACCAGATACTTATCACCTTCAACCAGCTGGATTTTTTCAATAACGGCATTGTTACCTGTCGCTTGCGCCATGACTATTGCCAGCACAGTACCTGGCTTACTCTGATCAGAAATCACTGTAGCTAAGCCCTCAAGCGTAACCACGGGCAACTCAGGTAAATCATTCAGCTGCACTTCAATAGTGGCAGGTTCCGACACTAAGCCAGTTTCAGTGTGTACTGTGACATCAAAACGCAGCACCTGACGACTTTCAAAGTCTAAATCAGCACCAGCGGCCACCATCAATTGACCTGTAGAGCTGATGTTAAACCATGCTGCCTGTTCACCTGACAATTGATAGCGGCTAATAGCCATAGCAGAACTGGTGACAATCTGCCCTACGACTGTGCCTGGTGCCGCCTGTTCGTCCAGCATAAAAAACTGGTCCTGCACCACAGGTTTAGCAAAATAAACCGACATCACCATAGGGTCATGATCAGAGGAGCGGAACGGGCCTGGCGCATAGAAGTTCGCTTTTGCCAGGTCAGATTTATACTCCTCGTTGTAATCCAGAATGGCAGGTTCGTCGGCATTGATTGCCCATTCTGTCACTTCGGCCACCCGGCTTCGGATATCTCCCGCGGCAAACACATGATCCAGACTGCCCGACTCACCATTAAACTGATAAGAGCTGACTTTGTTGCCATGAGCCTGCTGGCTTAACTGCACATAACCTGCATCGTTCATAGCCCGGATAGGGTCTTCCAGCATATAAGCGTTAAAATCACCTACTATCACGCTGTTGTCAGTTTCGACACCTGTAGGGAAACCTGCTAACCAGTTGTGCATGGCTTGTACAGCCTGCAGACGCACCGCATTCCAACAGCCTTGTCCATCGCCGGAGTCCAGATTGGCCAGATCAGATTTATTACTTGGACAACTGCCTTTGGAGCGCAAATGCACCACAGTGAAGTTCAATAATTCAGCGGATTGCTGCACTTTAAAGCTCTGACTGATCAGCGCCCTGTTGCCGTAATCAAAAGGCACTGCTGTGGTTACAGCAGCTATACCAGCCTGAGTTACTTTGTCTTTGCGATAGATAATAGCCGACGTAATAGCGTCAGTTCCTACCTGTGGCATAGCAAAATCAACAAAAGCCCAGACATCAGCACCCGCTTCTTCATTTAAACCACGAACTAAATCTGCAATGGCACTCTGTTCGCTAAAACCGTCGTTTTCCATTTCCAGCAAACCGACCAAATCGGCATTCATCGCCGAAATACCAGCGATAATTTTGCTGCGCTGTTTGGTAAATTCAACAGCTGACGAAGCACCGCGGGCTGTTGGGAAGCCGACACCAGTGCCGTCACCGTTAAAATAGTTCAGCACATTAATACTGGCTATACGGTAATCACCTTTGCTGATGGCAGGTTGTTCTGTGCGCGGATTGCTGCTGATAAATACAGGTTCGGTCAGAGGGTGCATACGGTATTTACTGAAACCATAACCAAGCACTGCATCAAAAGGCAGCACCTCATCACCGACCCTTAAGGTATTGCTGGCCGATAAACCAGGGCCAGGATACACCTTATCTTTATTCTGCAAATTAGAGCCGTCATCCAGCACCAGCTTGTTCAGGCTATTGGCTGCCATCACAGCTTTTGCTGCATCTCCTGGTAATGCAATTTGTGTCGGCTGATACAAACGTTCAGAAGATAAAGTCAGCTCGTTGTAACGACCTAAACCATAGTTATCAGTGACCGTCAGGCGTTCAGTTAAGCGAACTTTCATGCCTTCCAGTGCTTCGAGCTGGCTTAAACTGCTGACAGGTAAAGTTAAAGGGATAGCGGCTATTTCTTCGCCTTCACCACAGTCGGTTAAGTCCAGCAGTTTTGCCAGTTGAGTCTGACCAAAAGACTCTTCGACCATGGCACTGACACGAACTTTGTCACCCACCGACACAAATTTACCGAACAGGTTGTCGTAAACAAAGACCCCTTCAGAGGTCAAAGGGTTTTGATCCTGATCGGCAATTTCTTCCTGAATAAAAAAGCCTTTTAAGCCACTGCTCTCCTGATAGCTGGCTGTGACTACGGCTTCAACAGAAACGGTCTGACCTTTCAGTGGCGATTCATCTGCCTCGCCCTGAATAGCGGAAATAAAAGTGACAGCATCACCACACTGCCCGTGTACGTATACTGGTTCTTCCGGCTCGGGATCTTCCGGATCAGTAGAGCCTGAGCCGTTGTACAACCCTATGCCGCTGAAATCATCCTGAGCAAACTGCTCATATTCCATAGAAGGATCAAACAGGTCCGAAGGGTTGGTATCCCCTTGCGTGACTGAGACTTTGCGCCTTAAGGTTTTATCTATGGTAGAGACGCCACCTGAGTTCCAGGCACTGCCGGGGTCAAAGCCAACCTGACCAAAAGAATCAATGACCTGCTCGCCTTTGGAGAGCACCAACGCATCATCACCGTTGTACCAGGATGAACTATTGAGTAATTGAGCTTTGTCTTTTAATGCAGCGACTGAATTACTGTTGGCAATGACATAGACAGCGCCTGGAGCCAAAGTACCGGTCAAATGAATGGTTGTTGCTGCTGTGGTATTGCCATTAAAAAACATCTGCAGCTTGTACTGCGACAAATCAAGGCTCTGAGTGCCCAGATTTACCAGTTCAATCGCTTTGTTATTGGAAGACCCTTCAAGGTATTCGGAGATCAGCAGTTCGGCCTGAAGCTGTGGACTAAGCGCCAGTGCAACAGCGACAGCACATAGATTTTTTATGCTCATGGAGTTCACTTTTGAGTTGTTTATATTTTTAACGGCTAAACATTAGAAGTTAACAATGTTACAAACACATTAATAAACGAACACATTTATTTAATCAATCGCAAAATACCAGCGGCTAAACTGAGTTCAGGCTGCATTCATCGTGATTTTTCTGCTTTTTATCCAACTAAAGGAACAAAATCACCTTAACTTTTGTCAGAGCCATTGCATGAAAACCATGAGAACTCCTCCCGGAGTGAGAGAAGTAGTTCACCACCAGGGATTATTATTAAAAAGCGCTACACCGGAGCTCAACCCATGATGACAAGTATCCGTACCCGTATTCTGGCTTTTTTAGATCTGGCGCACTGCCAGTACAAAGTAGAAGGCAATACCATCATTACGTCCACTGCAGTGCTGGCCTTCACCGCTGATCATTTATCTATTTTGCGTGAGGGTAAACCTGAGCGTTTAATGCCTTATGAAAAGCTGAATATGGATAAAATTCTATTTTTGTTGACAGCTCAGTCGGATAAAAACCCGCAGCTTTAAAGCAGCAACTCATAATTTCCAGTGACTTCTCTGTTGGTAAGTAAAGCGTAAGAAAACAGCGGTTAAGCTTGCACCTGCAGAAATCAATCAGATGGAGTCACTTGATGAGTTTTCGTTCCCCAGCTTTGTTGGCACTTCTTGTGTCACTGCTTTGTTTTATCTTTTCGTTTCTCCCAGCTACCGCTAAACAGCATGATGCAAACACAGAAAGCAGTTTAGCTTCCCCTATTTTTGCTTTAAATAAATTGTACGGCCTCTGAGGAACACTATGAGCAGAATACTGCTGGTCGAAGATCATGAACGCCTTAGTGAGCTGGTCTGCACAGCGCTACAAAGAGCTGGCATCGCAGTCGACGCCTTTTCAGACGCGAGATCCGCGCTGCAAGCGATGCGGATCCAGCCCTATGAATTATTGATTCTGGACAGAGGTTTACCTGATGGAGATGGACTGGATCTGCTACGGCAACTCAGGGTAAACCAACAAAACCTGCCTTGCCTGGTATTGACTGCCCGAAACGCTTTACATGACCGGATTGATGGACTGGAAAGCGGCGCAGATGACTACCTCACTAAACCTTTTGCCATGGACGAACTGGTGGCCAGAGTCAGGGCTTTGCTGCGTCGCCCCAGTAAGTTGCAACTGAATGATCCTGAATACTGCGGCACCCGATTATGTCTGCATTCGGCTTCTGTGCATTATGGTTTGCAAAGCAGCCTTTTAGCACCCGCTGAACTACAAATACTACAAACGCTGATGCAGGAACAAGGAAAAACAGTACGCAGACAAAAGCTGGAGCAAACCGCCTGGGGACTCACTGAAGCTGTCACCCCAAATGCACTGGACGTTGCAGTACACCGGATAAGAAAAAAACTCAGTGCTATAGGTTCTCCTTTATTAATCAATAACATCAGAGGATTGGGCTATGCTCTCAGTCAAGCGTAAACGTTATCTGACGTTTCGTTTAATTAGCACTTTTGTAGCAGCTTTAGTGCTGACCTTTGCCTGCATCTTCTTTTATGTTTTTGTGATCAACCCCAATGCCATGCTGAATCATATTCTCGACAGACAGATTCATTATTTAACAAAAGAAATTGTAACTGACGCACAAGGTAAACCCGCTCAGCTGTTCCATGATGAAAAATACAGTTGGTTATACCAAACCTTAAGCACTGAGCTTTTCTATCAGATTGTGGATCAATCAGGCCATGCCCTGGTCCAGTCTGCGCCTCAAACCAGAGAATTTCTACAGCAGGTGGATCAGCAGTTTTCCGATGAAAAACGCATCTATGCCGTGCAGGCGCAAGGCATGTTATATCATGTGAACAACGCACCTTTGTTTGACTATCCTGGTTATTATCTGCAAGTAGTGATCAGCGACCGGCTGATGAGTATATTTCAGTTGACCAATCTAAAGCCTTTATCTGTCGTAGCCGTACTGGTTTCTCTGTTGTGCTTGTTGTTGATTAGTTTGGTGGTCTGGCTAACGATAGGTTACATGCTCAGGCCGTTAAAAAATGCCTCAGCTACAGCGGCACAAATTGAACCTCATAGTCTGACTCAACGACTCAACACCCATAAGCTGCCTGAGGAAGTATTACCACTGATTAATGCTTTTAATCAGACTCTGGACCGGCTGGAGAAAGGCTTTAAAGTGCAGCAGGAATTGCTGGCTACCACAGCACACGAACTAAAAACCCCGCTGGCACTGCTCAGGGGTGAAATTGAAATGGCTGAGTATTTTCCTAAACGGGAAGTGTTGCTTAGGGATATTGACCAGATGGCACGGTTAATTCACCAGTTACTGCATTGGGCTGAATCCAGAGAAAGTCAGAATTATCAGTACCAGTCTTTGTATTTAAGCGATGTGGCAGAAGAGGTTGTGGCCTATTTAAGCAGATTGGCTGTCAGTCATCAGGTACAAATTTCTGTATCAGGGCACTCAGAAGCTGAGTTATTACACGCGGATCGAAGTACCTGCTTTGTATTGCTGAAAAACTTACTGGAAAACGCCATTCACCATGCACCAGCGCATTCAGTGATAGAGGTGACAACCACCCACTCTGGCATTACAGTCAGGGATTATGGCACAGGCATAGCTACTGAACATTTACCCTGGCTTTTCACCAAGTTCTGGCGTGGTCCACACAGACGTCATCAGGGAGCTGGCCTTGGACTGGCGATTTGTTATGAAATTGCCACAACGCACGGCTGGCAGCTAAAAGCAGCAAACAGCTCGCCCGGAGCCTGTTTTTCATTAGACACCAGTTCAGTATCAGGCAATTAACGCCTGCCCTTGCAACTCAGAGGGAACATACCGCTCAATATACTGCTTCAGTTGCCATGCCGCCTGCTCTGGTATGGCCTGAAGTAAAAAATGCGGGGCATCCAATCTGACAAGCTGCATATCAGGCTGCAGTTGCTTTAAGGTTTTGGCATTAAAAGTCCAGATAAGCCGGTCATGCCGCGCTTGCAAATACATTAAGGGTAAAGTCAAAGTAGCAAACTCGGCCAGTACATCCACCTGCAAGCTTTGCTTAGCCCTGTGCTTAATCACTTGCTCAGGCACTATAGTCAGAGCATTTCCCATCAAAGCAGATAACTGCGGACTGGCATAACGCCCTTGCAACCATAATGCAGTCCAGTGATGCACCAGCTCATTCCATGGCAGTTTATCCACAGCACTTGCCAGACCTTTAATCGCAGGTAACGGATTCCGGCCAAAAGTACAGCACAAGACCAAAGCTTTTAAGTGCAGCGGTTTTTCTGCTGCCAGCATTATGCCTAAAGGGCCGGAGAATGATTCCGCCAGCAGCAGATAAGGGCTTTGCGGCAATTGGGGCCGGATATAGTCCAATAACTCACTATAACCCCACAGCTGATCCAAAGGATATGCAATCACCTGAAGAGCAAAGTCCGGTGCCAGTTGTTGTGCCAATTGTTGATACAAAGTGCCGGTACCATCCAGGCCTGGCAGCACTACTATGGTCATTTGGCTTTTGATGATCATTAATCCATTCCTGCTTCGACACGTCGAAAACTCATTCTAACCAAAACAGATGACAAAGCGCTGACACTAGTGTAACCGAGGATATCAGGTTAATAATTTGTCACATTTTTCTAGTGTTGTTAAAGCTGAAGCATTGATATGCTTGGGATCAATCATCCCTTTTATCAGCCTGTAAGGACACATCATGCTCAGGATTTCTGCAGATCAGATAGAAAAAAGCTACAGCACAGTCAAAGCCGTCAACGGCATTAGTTTTGACGTTCATTCAGGCCAGATTTTCGCTCTGCTTGGCCCGAACGGCGCAGGGAAATCATCACTGATCCGTATGCTGGTGGGATTAACCCGGCCCGATGCAGGCACGATCCGTATTGAATATAAAGGAGAAGAACTCAATGCATTACCCCAGCGTTGCTACGGTTATTTGCCGGAAGACAGAGGCTTGTATCAGGATAAAACGGTACGACAAAATCTGACTTATATTGGAAAATTGCGGGGTATGGCTGCGGCTGATATTGAAGCAGCATTGATTTTATGGTGCACCCGCCTCGATTTGCTGGAAAAAATGGATGACAACTTAAATAAACTATCCAAAGGCAATCAGCAAAAAGTGCAGCTGATTAGTTGTGTGTTGCACACGCCAGATCTGTTGATTCTGGACGAACCTTTTTCTGGTCTGGATCCGGTCAATCAGGAACATGTGCTGTCCATCCTGACTGAATTAAAACAAAGCGGCACTACTGTTATTTTAAGTGCCCATCAGATGGCGTTGGTTGAGCGACTGGCCGATCAGATGTTACTGCTGAATAAAGGTGAGCTGGTAGCTCAGGGCAGCCTGGCGCAAGTCAGCCAGCAATTGGATCCTAAACAGTGGTTTGAAGTCAGCTTTGAGCAACAAATCAACTCACAAGCGCTGGAGCAATTAAGCGCAGTGGCTGAATTCAAAACCTGCGACTCAGACAAAATTCAGTTGACCTTAACCAAAGGCTATAACGTCAGTCAGTTGCTGCAGCAACTGACCAGTGTGGCCGAACTGGCTGATTTCAGTCGCATTCAACCGAGTTTGCATCAGTTGTATCTCACCGCTGTGCAGCAACACAATCAGCAAAAACCAGCTAACCCGATAAACAATGCAGAAGGAGATGCAGCATGAATTTATGGACCATAGCCGTTTTTGAGTTTCAACGTTATTTCAAATGGAAACAGGAGATCATCAGTATTGGCCTGATGCTGCTGTCTTTGGTACTGATGAGTGCCTGGCCACTGGTAAAAACCTGGCTGGACAATGATTATAAAGTTGCCTTGGTCAGCAGCGCTTCTGCCCCTAAAATCAGTGGCTTTACCATCAGCCAAATTCCGGCCGATTCAGCAGAAACGGCGCTTGCAGGTATAGGTGATATCTGGGATTTAGTGGTTCAGGTACAGGACAATAAGCTGGTTATGACAGCAGAGTCCAGTGCCAGCTGGCAGGATAAAATAACGCCAGAACTAAAAAACTGGCTGCAGAAACAACGCATCAGCCAGCTCCCGTTGAGTGCTGAACAAAAAGAGATTGTGAATAATCTGCCTGAAACTCAGCTGGTTTTTCTGAAAAAAGACTCTGCTAAACAAAACAAAGAGCAGCAAATGGTCAGTGGTGGTTTGCTGATATTGCTGGGGATCGGGGTGTTTTCAGGTTTTGGTTTTATGTTTACCGCCATTACCACAGAAAAACAGCAACGAGTGACAGAACAACTGCTGACACTGATCAGCACCAAAGAATGGATTGACGGAAAAATTCTGGGTATTTCATTGTTTTGTTTAAAAAGTATGGTGACCACAGGTTTGTTTTTATACCTGATGCTGCAGGCGGTTTCGCTGGTCAAGGGCAAAGGAATGTTTGTTTTGCCTATTACAGCCTTAGAACTGACCAGTGCTTTACTTTTTGTCAGTTTAGGTTTGTTATTGATCAACAGCTTTATGGCAGGTTTTGCCGCCACTATTGACGACCCAAACCACTCCAGCCGTTCAATTATCATGTTTTTGCCTACCGTACCTTTGGGCATAGTGTTCAGTGCTATGGATAATGCAGAGGGTACATTGATGCATATATTGAGTTTATTTCCGCTAACCTCTTTTGCCGCTATGCCGATGCGTATGGCCTCTGTTTCTGTGCCCTGGTGGGAATGGGTTTTATCTCTGGTCTTGCTGATTGCTTGTTTATTCTGGTTAAAAAATGCAGCCAGCAGGGTTTTTGAACTGGGGATCCGGATGTATGGCAAAGAACCCGAATGGTCCCAGCTGCTAAAAACCTTTTTATTTGCGCGGGTTAAAGATTAAATAACTGGTCTGTTAAGCGTTTGAAAACGTACTGAACTCTCTGTGACTGTTATACTCTTAGAGCAAAACCGGACCTTGCTGGTCCGGTATTAACACAAAGGATAGTTCGCATTTTGTTGTACAGGACTCTGGCCATTCTGGCGCTGCTTGCCGCCTCTGCCGCCGCAGCGCATCCCCAAATAGAACTCAAGGGCGTTTCAGGCCCCCTTGCTGAGAACATTGAACTTTATCTGGACCGCCTACCGGCTAAAAACAACCTGGGTTCCAGGCGTTTTCAAAACAAAGTGATTGAAGATGTCAAACTTGCAGGCCGGGCTGTAGGTTATTACCGCATGAATATTGAGCCCAGCCTGGTTGGTAAAGATAAAAAACAAAAATTGCGGTTAACCATTAAGCCTGGCGAAGCTTTGCGACTGAAATCTGTCAAAGTGGAAATTTTAGGTGAAGCCTCGACAGACCCTGAATTTGCCAAACTGGTAAAACAGGTTGGCCCTAAAGTGAACCACAGAGTGCATCATGGCCGCTATGAAGAAATCAAAAATCAGCTGAACTCTTTGGCGCTTCGCCGTGGCTATTTTCAGGCGAAATTTGTTAAACAGGAACTCTCAGTGGCTCCCCGCTTGTTACAGGGTTTTATTCATATTCAATTTGATTCAGGTCCGCGTTATCACTTTGGGGAAGTCGCTTTTGAAGGCAGCCAAATTCGTGATGAACGCCTTCGCTCTTTACTACCTTTTAAACCCGGTGAACCTTATCTGTCGAGCCAGTTGGGTGAACTGAATCAACGACTGGCAGAAAGCAACTGGTTTCGCAGCATAGATGTCACTGTAGATGAACCAGAAAACGCTGAACAACAACTGGCTGTCACTATTAAAGTGGAACCACAAGTTCGTAATACAGTGGAAACTGGTGTGGGTTACTCCACAGATTTAGGTCCACGCGTTAAGCTGAACTGGAACAGGCCCTGGTTAAATGACAGAGGCCATAGTTTTAACAGCAGAATGGCGCTGTCTGGTCCTGAACAAACCGTTGAGGCGGGTTATAAATGGCCAAAGAAAAACGTCAGTAACGACTTCTACAAACTGAACTTTGGTATAAAAAATAAAGATATAGAAGATACACGCAGTCAGGAATACAACACAGCTCTGGAGCGGCACTGGTTGCTGGCAGACGACTGGTACAGAACAGTATCCTTGCGCTGGCTGTACGAAGACTATGAACAAGGGCTGGACTCAGGCAGCGCGAATCTGATTATGCCTGGTGTCAGTTTTAGCCGCAGCTGGGACAGTGGTGGCAGCATGCCATCAGAAGCCAGCCGTTACTTAGTTGGTACAGAAATTTCTGACCCGGCCTGGGGCTCAGACAGCAGTTTTGTGCGCATACGCAGCCGGGTCGGCTGGATAGGATCCTTTTCTGAAGACCATCGTTATCTGGTGCGTTTTGATGCAGGAGCCATATTCAGAGAAGCCATCACCGAACTGCCGCCTTCATTACGTTTTTTTGCCGGTGGTGATAACAGCATTCGTGGTTATTCCTACGAATCCATTTCACCTGTCGACGCAGATGGCAAGCTGTTGGGTGCCCGTTATCTGGCAACAGCAGCATTGGAATACCAATACAGGGTGTCAGGCAATTGGTGGGCGGCCGCATTTTTTGACGCAGGCAGCGCCTGGAATGACAAAGCTGAGATTTATCGTGGTGTAGGTTTGGGTGTGCGTTGGGCCTCCCCTGTTGGCCCTATTCGTATTGATGTTGCCTGGGGACTGGATGTGCCCTCCGACCAGGCCTTGCAGTTGCATTTTAGTTTGGGGCCAGAGTTATGAGCGTGGAGAACAATACAGGAGCTGATGTAAAAAACATCAGTTCAGATTTTAGTGTTAAAAAATTCTTTTTAGCCTTAGGTTTAGGGCTGTTGTTATGTCTTGTTGCGTTATTTTACACCAACAAACCTTTGCAACTCCTGCTCAAACTGGTACCAGAACAGAGCCCGGTACAACTGGGCCAGATCAGCGGTACTTTGGCCGAAGGTTTTACGCTGACGGATCTGCACTTTGCACAAAAGGGTATTGAGCTTAGGGTCAACACCCTGACAGCAAAAGTAGGCTGGTATTGTTTAGGCCGTTTTGAGATTTGTATAGATACAGCCACAGTGCAAGGTGTGCATCTTGTACTCAGTACAGCCGCTGAAACTGCAGCTCAATCGGAAAATACCCTGCTGGAATTACCCAAAGTCAGTATTAACCAGCTGAACATCAGTGATCTGACCTTGCAACAAGGCGAGCTGCAACTGAGCCTGAATAATTTAAGCACAGAGCTGAAACTCGGTGGTCAGCAGATACAGTTGGGCGAGACGCTGCTGGAGCAATTACAACTTCAATTACCTGAAAGTACTCCACAACAAAGCACAACAGCCAGTGCAGAAGCCTGGTGGCATTATCAGCTGCCAGAGTTACAGCGCATTGAATTGCCCTTATGGCTTAGTGTAAAAAAACTCACCTTACTCCAGCCTGAAATCACAGGTGCTCAGCAAATCTCAGCAGAACAGCTTAGTTTTTCACTGCAAGCCAACCCGGATCAATTTGAATTAACTGCACTTCAACTGACCCGACTGGAAACCAGCCTGCCTGATTTACAAGGCCATCAGCTCAATGCCGAAGCACAACTTAGCCTGACCAACTCCACTCCTTTTGCAGTGCAGGGTTTTATTAAAGCAGACAGTGGCTCACTGGTGCTTAACAGCAGCATTGCAGGTTCACTTGAGGACTTACAACTCAAGCTGGAGTTAACAGGCACTCAGCAAGCCACAGCACAGATAGAGATTGCCCCGCTGACCGCAGGATTACCGCTGTCACTGCAACTGAACGCCAGCAGTTTACAATGGCCACTGCAAGGTGAAGCCTTATACAAACTACAGGCTGTGACAGTGGATGCACAAGGCTCATTGGCGGATCTGAAGCTTTCAGTAAAAAGCCAGCAGCAATTACCGCAACTACCCGACAGCCAGCTGCAACTGACAGCCTTATGGCAGGCGCCGCTATTCAGTTGGTCAACCTTAACCCTTACTTCCTCTTTGGGCTCTGTCCGCAGTGCAGGAACTCTGGATTTAACCAAAGAGTTAGCAGTGGATGCCACTCTGGCGCTGGACAAACTGCAACTGGACCCCTTGCTAAAAGAGTACCCAGGCCACTTAAGTGGTGATCTTCAAGTCAAAGCCAGTTACCACCAGCAGCAATGGCAACTGGAATTACCCGCTTTAGCTATTCAGGGCCAGGTGCGTCAGCAGCCATTGTCTTTGTCTGGCCAACTGAGTGCCAAAGGCAAAGCCTTAAATGTAGAAAAATTAAGCAGCAAAACCCTGATACTGCAACATGGTAACAACAGCATCAAAGCCGAAGGTGAAGTCACAGATCAATGGCAGATGCAGCTCTTGGTCACAGCACCAGATCTGGCCAGTTCTGTTGCTGGCGCTCAGGGCAGCCTGAGCGCTGAAGCAAAAGTCACAGGGCCACAACACTACCCTGCTGTAGATATCAAATTACAGGCACAAAAGCTGCGCTATAAAAAACTACTGCGTTTGCAGAACATGAGCCTGAATGCACAAATCAACAGCAATAATCTGGATCATCAACTCGAACTGACGCTGGGTAAAGGCATGCTGTCTGGTCAAAAGCTAAATTCTGCCCAACTTTTAATGACAGGCAATAAAAACAACAGCGATCTGGTACTGCAACTGGATGCTGTTGACTACAAAGCCCAGCTGCAGGCAACTGCCACAGCTAAACCTAAACAGCAATGGCAGATCAGTGTACAGCAAGCTCAGCTGCAAACCCCTGTAGGTCACTGGGCTTTAGCCGACACTCTGCCGATAGCACTGGATTGGCCCAAACAACAACTGGCTTTACCAGCGCATTGCTGGACTTCTGAACCTGGTCAGCTGTGTCTGGAAAAACCCAGCACCATCAGCAGCAGTCAGGGCGACTTATCTGTGAAGCTGCAACAGTTTCAATTGGCGCTGTTAGAGCCTTTTATTGGTGAATCCCAACAACTGACAGGTGAAGCGGCCGCAGATCTGCAACTGAACTGGGGTAAAAAACAAGGCTTAAATGCATCAGTGAAGCTCACAGGCACAGCAGGCCGCTGGCGACAAACGGATGTGAATCCGTTGCAACTGCCATGGCAAAGCTGGAATGCAACAGTGCAGTTGACTCCAAAAAAGCTGTCCAGCGACTGGCAAATGCAGTTTAGTGAAGACCGCTCTCTGAAAGGCTCTGCTTCATTGCCGGATTTAAGCGCAGAGGATAAAAAACTTGAAGCAGAGCTCACCCTGAGTCGGCTGGATTTAAGCTTTTTACGTACTTTATTGCCTGAACAAAGCGAATTTGTCGCCACCTTAAACGGTCAGGTTCGTGCCAGCGGTACGCTGAACAGACCTTTGTTATCCGGTCAGCTCGCTGTCACTGAGGTCAAACTGCACGGCGCCAATGCGCCACTGGATATTGAACAAGGCAGTATGCAACTGGATTTTTTACAGCAAAAAGCCATATTAACCGCCGATATTCAAAGCGGCGAAGGCAAAGCCCAATTATCAGGTTATGCCGACTGGTTTGATTTAAAAAATTATCAGGCCAGACTGGCTTTAAGTGGTCAGGAATTACCACTGAACTTGTCGCAAGGCGTGGTGTATATCAATCCTGAAATTACAGTACTGGCGCAAAATCAGGTGGTGGCAGTGCAAGGCACAGTGCAAATTCCGCGTGCTGAACTGGCCATAGATGATTTACCACAAAACGCTGTGCAAATCTCAGATGACGAAATTTTGCTGAATAAAGAACTGGAAGTGCGCCGCGGAGCTGTCACCAGTTCAGTTAAATTAGTCACTGAAATGCGTTTGATTTTAGGCGATGAAGTAAGGTTGCAGGCTTTTGGGTTAAAAAGCCGGTTAAAAGGCCAGTTGCTGTTTAGTCAGAATGAGCAACAACAACGCTTACGTGGCGAAGTGAATATTCTGGACGGTACTTTCCGTTCTTACGGTCAGGATTTGCTGATCCGCAAAGGCAAACTGATCTTTAACGGCCCTGTTGATCAACCGTTTTTAAATATCGAAGCCATTCGTAACCCCTCTTCTACTGAAGATGACGTGATAGCCGGGATCAGAGTCAACGGCCCTGCCGATCAAGCCTCAGTGGTGATTTTTTCCGAACCATCCAAACCTCAGGCCAACGCTTTGTCTTACTTGTTGATGGGACGGGATCTGTCAGGCAGCGGTGACAGCAAAAGTAACCCACTGACCAGCGGTTTAATTGGCCTTGGCATTGCCAACAGCAACGGCATGGTCAGCCAGTTAGGTCAGGCATTAGGTTTTGAACAATTTACTCTTGATACTGCAGGCACGGGGGACGACTCACAAGTGACAGTCAGCGGTTATTTATCCCCCAAACTACAACTGAAATACGGTGTAGGTATTTTTAACTCTTTGGGCGAATTTACCTTACGTTACGAGCTGATGAAAAACTTCTACCTGGAAGCAGTACAAGGCATAGACAGTGCCGTAGATGTGCTTTACAAGTTTGAGTTTGATTAGGATTTTTAAGCAGAGTCCGGGATAGTTTCCGGCCCTTCTGAAACAATTCAGAGGGGCCGCTTTCTTATAACGGCTTTGTTTTAATGGAGCAGTGTTCTGCCACTGCTTTATGCTTCAGGCTTTTGTTGTTGGCAAAACCACCACTGGAATAGCAGCTACATTGGTGATGACCTGCCGCTGCGGCAAATAAGGCAACAAGAGTTCTGTTTCTTTTTTGACGACTTCGTAACACTCACAACTCAGCGCTTCGAGTTTATCTCTCTCCAACACCTGAATATGGCCACGCGAATAACTTATAGCTCCCTGTTGTTGCAACTTTATTGCAGCGTGAGTCACCCCCTCTCTGCGAACACCCAGCATATTGGCCATAAACTCCTGTGTCATAGATAAGTTATTGTGGGTTAAACGATCCATCGAAAGCAGCAGCCAGCGACACAGCTGCTGATCAATAGAATGGTGCCTGTTGCACACCGCAGTCTGAGCCACCTGAGTGATCAAGGCTTGGGTATAACGCAACATCAACTGCAATAACTGACCGTGCCGGTTAAATTCATCCTTGACCTGAGGCCGTGGCAGACGATACGCATGACCAGCACTTTGCACCAGTGAACGGTTTGGCGTACTCGCCCCGCCCATAAACAACGAAATACCTAACAAGCCTTCGTTTCCTACCACCAGAATGGCGGTCGCAGCCCCGTTTTCCATAATGTACTGCAATGAGACAATAGCGTCTGTTGGAAAATAGACATGACGCATAGGGCGACCAGACTCATACATCACTGAATTCAGCTGCAAAGACACCAACTCAAGGTGTGGAAATAAACGAGCCTGAACTTCAGGCGACAGTGCCGCCAGCAAATGATTTTGCTGCGGCTGCGGTGTGGTTTTTGTAGACATTAAAGCCCTCAAATAAAATGGAATAATATGCGTAACAAGGCAAAAACGGCCAGATCATGCTGGTGTAATTCATATGAGTTCTGTGCGGTAACACACATAAGAAACTTGCCGCGCAAAAAAATAGCAGCTAAGGATCCTGAGCCTGTACGTCACAACGTCTAAAGGTTGAATTGGAGAGGGAATGAGTTAAAAACATTTCAGGTTTTTTAACTTACTGAAATCAGTCAATGTCTATGGAGGAAGCCCCGGGTGGGAGTCGGGCTTAGAAATGGCAGACTGGAGCCACCATAACACAGTTCATGGCAGGATGTTGGTTTTTAATTTTTCACCCTGTGTTTGTTTTCTTAGCGGTATCAAGCTTATGTATCAAACCATTTTTTACTTTTAAATTCAGAACTTTATAAAACAGATGTAACTCCAGGGCAGAGCTTCAGACATAGAGTTTCAAAGTTGGGTAAACTCAGGCTAAAAGCTCAATCAACGACTTCACCTTGTCTGGATCAATAAGGGCCTCTGCGACTCTGGTTATATCCTCTGACAAAGCGCGGTCCTCTTTGAGTGGCAATGCATACTGCCTTAACCATGCACACACTACTTGTGACGAATGGCTAAACGAATGGCTAAACGAATGGGTATTTTTTAGCTCAGCCCCTTGCACCAACACCAGGGCTTCAATGGCCAATATTTGATAAAGCTGAGTCAAACTGGTACTTGCTCTTCTGGCGGCAATAGTACCAAGGGGCACTATATCCTGATTATCAGCGTTGGTTGGGATGGATTGAATTGAGGCTGGCATCGCTTGACTGCGTAGCTCAGCGACCAGTGACGTAGCACAGACTTGCGCTCCCATAAAACCACTATGCAACCCTGTATCAAGAGGCTGCATAAACGCCGGAAGCCCTTTATTTCTTAAAGGATCAGTGATCCTTGCTATACGGCGTTCGCTGTATAGCGCCATTTGGATCAGTGCATTGTTTAAATGATCGCTGGCAAAAGCTAAATGCTGACCAAAAAAATTGCCCCCATGCAAAATAAGCTCATCTTCAGCAAACAGCAGCGGATTGTCAGTCACAGCACTCAGTTCAATCTTTACTGTTGTCGCATGCTGGCTAATCACATCAAGAGCAGCCCCCAGTGCCTGTGGAGCGCAACGTAAGGTATACGCATCTTGCAACAGCGGTTGGTTTTGCTGGATATCTTCTCCCATCAGATTAAGGTTCCTGGACTCTGCACACCATGGGACTAAAGCATCACTGCTGGCTGACAAACTCCATAACCAACTGTGTAGCTTTTGTTGACCTGGATGAGGCCGTAACTGTCCAATAGCAGGGTGAAATGCTTCTCTGTGCCCATTGAGTAACTCTGCGTATAACAGAACCAGTAAAGTACTAAGTTTTAACGCCCGCTCTGCAGCTGTTGCGTTTAATGCTGCTATGCCCACAGTTGCTGAAGTTCCATTCACAAGGGAGATAGCATCCTTTCCTTTTAACACCAGTGGCTGCCAACCCAGTTGCTGATGTGCATCCCTACTTTCTATCCAGAGTCCACCTTTTATGCTTACTTTTCCCCCTCCACTCATGGCTCTTGCCAAATGTGCCAGCGGGGTTAAATCTCCGCTTGCTCCCACAGTACCTCGACATGGAATAAAAGGAACCATATCTGCATTCAGCCACTCTTGCATTCGTTTAATCAGCAAAGGATTAGCACCTGAGTGCCCTGACAATAAACTTATTAAACGAGCAACCATCATGGCACGAACCTGAGGATGAGTAAGAGGCTCCCCCACACCGCTGCACAAATGGTGAACTAAATTTTGCTGTAAAAGAGCTGATTGTCTTGGGTCTACCTCTGTGGTCGCTAAAGGACCATAACCCGTAGTCACACCATAAATTCGTTTTCTGTCCGAAATAGCACGGCAGAGGAATTTATGCGCGTTTTCTACAGCATGCATTTGTTTTTCGGTCACCGCCAAGGTTTGGCGTCCAAGCGCGATGGCTTCAACATCTTCAAGCGTTAGCTGCTCAGAGCGCATAAAAAGTTTCCTTCAGGATTTTACCAGTCGGTGAGCTTACCCATCTCATTCGTGGGTAAAGCAGTACCATAAGTGATTTGGACAGGACGCTCGGCCGCGGGCCAAAGTTTAATAGCATTGTTTATCTCTGTTGCAGTCTCATCTTCACTGGTTCTGGGGATCACAAAGGCTTTTAAACGAAGCTGAGCTCCTTGTTTAGCTACCCGAACAGTGCAATCAGCGACACTTTCCAAGGCACGCAACTTCTGCCCTACATAGGTGACACTGACATTGACGCCACCTATGGAGATCAACTCATCAAGGCGCCCTTTGAGTACGAAGTGACGTTCGTTGTACCACTCTGCATTGTCCAGCAGCGGCAGCTCAGCCCCATCATTCTCACGTTGAATATGCTGAGCATCGCAGCCAGATTGCCAATGCTTTAATAATTGATACGAGGTTTTTGGCAGCCAACGTGCGGCTATACCACCAGTTTCGGTGCTGCCATAAATATCTAACAGACCTGATAATCCCTGGCTTAGCAAACTTGAGCTTGTGTGCTCTGATAGTTCACCTGTGGAGCTGACTCCATAAATAGCAGGCTCCCATGCCCGGCGTGACCTTGCTAAATACTCCCAACGTGGTGGCACTGTGACTAGTAAGTCGCCACTTGATAGTTTTGGCAGCACAGCATCAGTCACAGCCAACTGTGGAATAGTTGCCATAGCAGGGAACGCCATTCCCAACATAAACCCATACAAATGATGTAATGGTAACCAACTAACCACCCGCTTTATGGGCTTGGATGAAAGCAAAACGAAAGACAATGAATCCACTTCGGCTTTTATATGCTCCCATTTATGATGATGCGACGTCGGGTTGCCTGTGCTTCCAGAGGTTCTGAACATAAGCCCTGAGGTTTCGCATGTCGCATTAGCAACCAGGGCTGCCCAGTCATCCAGGCTCTTTGTCATTAATAAACGATCTTCTGAGCCTGTCTCGTGTAAACAGAAAAATTCGTTGACGCAACTGGCCAGATGTAAAAGCTCCAGTGAGTCAACATCAGTTGGCTCTTGCCAGCAAGGAATAGCTATCCCCCTATACGCACTTAACTCAGCACTCAATAATGATTGCAGCACTAGTTTGCAATCTGACACCGTCAGTTGCTGGGGCATTTCAACATCCTTAACCTTCAGGGGGTGAATTCGAATAAAAATGCTGGCAAAGGCCAGCACTGTGAGGGACCGAAACTAAAGCTTACAAGCGTTTCACAAAAATCCAAAAACTATCGCCTGTCATCGCTTTTTTCATATGTACTTTCACTTTAGTCGGCTTCATTTGATAATCGAACACATATTCAAACATAGTATTCAGGTCACCTTTCTGAACCCCCTCTTTAAAACGCCCCTGAAATTCCTTACTCTGGGTACAAGGGGCTACATCAGTGAAAAAGTTTTTACCAATCACACTTTTAGGATCACGACCTGTGATCGTTCCTTCTGCAGCGTTGTAATGAATGATTTTGCCGGTACCATCGAGCTGAATGGCACCAAATGCCAGTTTATCAAGAGCTTTATCATCCATTTTAGCGAGCGAGTTTTCGATATCGTCGCCGCCAAATCTTACTGTTTCCAACGTCATAGTTATTTCCTCAGCTACCTGTGCCGAAATCGGCGTAAAAAATGATGAAGAGCATATGAAAACGACAAAATGACCTATGTCTCTTGCCAAGGTATCAGTAAAACCTTCCCCTCACAAACAGGTTTATCTTGTCCACATTGCTTTTAAACTCAGTGAATAATACGTAACACAGAGAATATCGATCATCGGGCAAAGCAAGGTTTTCCGGGTCCCCGACCTTTCTTGTTTGAAAAACAGTGGTTCCAGTGGCAAGACCTATTTGAATTCGGATGGATACCTTACACGCTAAACGGACAATTTTTATCAAGACTAAACCGGACTGAAGGGCGGCAACTTGTTTGAAATAACCTCTGGTGGCAGATGCAAAATAGAAAAAAATGCCCGGCTGATAAGGCCGGGCCAGAACGTGGTCTTTGGATGGGCAAAGACTTCGGAGTCTGACAACAACAGCAGAACAGTTGTTGTCATAGGGTCACAACATGTAACAGAGCGTTTATCCGCCTACGAAATCAAGCTGCCTTCCTGGCAGGGTGCAGACTTCCCACTTGATTGCATATTTTGCAAATGATAACCGTTCGCATTACGAAATTAATCATAACAGCTTTATTCAGCACTGCAACTGTTTTTTCACATTTAATTTCAGCTGGATTCGCCGCTGCAAAACCCTTCAGTCTTTAAGCCATAAATTGACGATCAAAGGCAGAGCTCCGATCGTTACAGAGCCCGGAGTAACAGGTGCTGATAACGCCCTATAGAGGCATAAGGTTCTTGTCTGTTGTATTGCAGTTCCACCTGCAGCAACTTATCAAATTCAGTTTCCTGCTCAGAGCGGTCACGCAGATAATCATGGAAACAACGCACTCCGGTTTTACCTTCAATCGCAAAACCAGCCTCTTTGCACCAGCGATAGACGTCGTCAGGTTGCAACGGATTTTGCGGGCTTAAACTGACTTTTTTCTTAAAGGCCAAATCACGCAGCACATAGTTAAAATTGCCATAAATAATATTGCTCAGGCGTTTGGCATCTTTGTTGTAAAACATCAGCGACACCAGCCCACCCTTTTGCACTAAAGCACGCAGTTGCTTGATGGCCTCTGCCGGTTCATGCAGCCATTCCAACACCGCATGACATAACACCACAGGAAACGGCTGCCATTCTTGCTCAGACAACTGCTGCAGGGCCAGAGCATGGCATTGGATCTGCGCTTCTATTCCTCGCTCTTTGGCATCCTGTAACGCCATATCCAGCATATCCTGCGACAAGTCAGTTAACGTAACCTGATGGCCTTGCTCTGCTAAAGCCAGCGCCAGTTGGCCCTGCCCTGCACCTACATCCAGAATTCGGCTGGGCTTTTGTAAATCAGCACATTCAGCAAAGTCACGTAACAGCACAGCCTGGCGCACACGGCCTTTGGTGGTCTGGTAAATATTTTTCTGAAACTTGCCCGCTATACCATCAAAATTGCGGTCCTGCTGCTTTTTAGTCACTATTTATTACTCACTTGGTAAAACCCTTACGCAGGATTGTCGATATCAATAAATTCACAGACCACACCGGTTTTCTGCTGCACAAATTCAGCCAAAGCTTTGATGCCATACCGCTCAGTGGCATGATGACCTGCGGCAATAAAGTCGATCCCCAGTTCGCGTGAGCTATGAATAGTTTGTTCCGACACTTCACCGCTGATAAAAACTTCTGCGCCTGCAGCATAAGCCTGATCTATATAAGACTGACCACCGCCCGTACACCAGGCCAGTTGTGTCACAGGCTTATCCAACACTGCATGCAGCAGCGGAGCGCGATTGAGCTCATAATGTAGCCTGTCCGCTATCTGCTGGCTGGTCATCGCCTTAGCTAAAGTGCCACGCATCAAAACGCCTGCCGGGCTGACACCCGGCACAGCCTGCCACTGGGTTAAGCCCAGCTTTAATGCCAGTTGAGCATTGTTACCAAGCAGCGGGTGCACATCCAGCGGCAGATGGTAAGCAATCAGGCTGATATCGTGTTTTAACAGGCTTTGTAAACGGCGTTTTTTGATACCAGTGATCACATAGTCTTCGTTTTTCCAAAAATAACCATGGTGCACCAGAATGGCATCAGCACCAGCTGCTACAGCCGCATCCAGCAAAGCCTGAGAAGCCGTCACACCAGCCACTATTTTTTTAATCTGGCTTTTCCCTTCCACCTGTAAACCATTGGGGCAATAGTCTTTGATCAGGTTACTTTGTAGTTCCTGATCCAAGAGTTGAACTAAAGCCTGACGGCTGATTTCACTCATCTGTTGTCTCCTGTGCAAGGCTGTGTTTCAGCTCTGCCAATTTAGCTTTTGCTTCAATCCACTGCGCCATAAATTGTGTGCTGCGATGCTGATGATGTCTGAGCATAGCCCCAGTGAAATTCGTTAATCGGTGCTGTGCCAATTGCTGCTGCACATCCATCAATTGCTGCCAGACTCGGGGCTGATGGTGCTCTTGTGCAAAACGCTCCGCCAGAATACGAAAGCCTTGTTGCTGCTTTTGCTGCCATAAAGCCTGGTCCTGATACAAAAGCACAGCGGCTTCTGCGATTTGTTCAGCAGTTTCACCAATAAGTCCGGCCCACTCCCCCTGATGCACCATGCCTTCAGCGCCTATGGCCGTGGTGACATTGGGTGTGCCCTGCACCATGGCATCAATAAATTTGCCTTTAAGACCAGCACCAAAAGCCAAAGGGGCCACTAACACCCGGCCATTTTTAACCACTTCAGCTGCACTTTCAGCCCAGCCTTTGACCAGAAACCCCTCTTTAGGCTGATGCAACTGCGTGGCTTTAGGCGGCGGATAAGCGCCATAAATATGCAGTTCAGCCTTGGGCAGTTGCTTACGGATCAAAGGCCAGATCTGCTGCTTGAGCCAAAGCACAGCCTGCCAGTTGGGTTCATGCCGAAAATTACCAATGGAGACAAAATGCTGGCGCTGCTCAAACAGCGGTAAATCAGCAAGGAGTTCAGCTTCGGTTTGAGTTTCAAGCCAAAACGGGCTGTAACACAGCAGATCTTCCGGTACCTTAAAGTGTTCTGTCAGCAGCTGCATTTCGGCTTCTGAAATAATCAACGTCAGATCAGAGCGGTAAATAGCAGCTATTTCACGCTGCGCCTGCTCACTGTGTAAATCATCCAGTGTCACAGCCCTGCCCGCTTTAAACGCCTGCTGACGGGCTAAACGTAAGAAGTGCAGATCTTCAGTATCTAATAACCGCAGCGCATCAGGGCATTGCTGTTCAACACGCCAGCCAAACTGCTCTTCAAGCATAAAACGGTCGAACATCACTATATCGGGCTGCCACTGTTTTAATTGCTCATCAAAGCTGCTGTCGTTTAACTGGATCTGCTGTTCGGCAATTTGCCACTGACTTAAATCAAAACGGTGTGGGCTTTTTTCGGCCGGACTTGCAAAAATAACAGTCCAATTCTGCTCGCGGAACATCGCCAGCAAAGACAACATTCGACTGCCGGCAGCAGAAGAATTAGGTTCAGGCCAGACGTAACCGACCACAAGAAGCACAGACATAAAAGACTACTGTTCAGTGTAAAAAACAAAGGTCGTTAGTTTACCCCTATCTGCCGAAAATAACGAATCAGGCTGGTTGCTTTTATCCAGCCAGTGTTAACATGGCGTTTTCAACCACTTAGAACGCCATACAGAAGATGAAAGCAGCGACCAGTTACAGTGCATCAGAAGAATTAAGCCATGCCATCAGCCATGGTCTGGGGGTGTTAGCCAGCATCATTGGCTTGTATCTGATGCTCCAGCTCAGTGCTGATACTGATTTCTGGCGTCAATTAAGCAGTTGGGTCTTTGGCCTGAGTTTAATTTTATTGTACGGCAGCTCTACGTTGTATCATGCCATTGGCAATCTGCAGCATAAGCTGTGGCTCAGAAAACTGGATCATTCGGCTATTTTTATTTTAATTGCCGGCACCTACACCCCTTTTACGCTGGTCAGTTTAAGAGACAATTGGGGCTGGTGGTTATTTGCCCTCGTCTGGAGTATTGCGCTGGCTGGCGTACTGTTAAAACTCTTTACCGGTGCTAAATATCAGAAATTATCTCTGGCTATGTATCTGATGATGGGCTGGATAGTGATAGTAGCTATCGATCCTATGCTGACCTATGTACCAGCAGCAGGCATGTGGTGGTTGTTGGCGGGTGGCTTGTTTTACTCAGGTGGCGTGCTGTTTTATGTGCAAAAAACTTTGTTTATGCATCATTTGATCTGGCACTTATTTGTACTCTCCGGCAGTGTTTGCCATTTTCTGGCTGTGTACTTTTATGTGTTGCCACCGTCAGTGGCGGCTTAAACCGACTCTGACTGCTGCTCTTGCGTCAGCGGTAATTCGAACCAAAACAACGCACCTTGGCCTGGTTCACTGTCAAAACCAATAGTGCCATGATGAGCCGCAATAATAGTTTTGCAAATGTTCAAGCCTAACCCTGTGCCTTCAGCTTTGCGGCTGCTGGAGCCATCTGCCTGAGAGAATTTTTCAAAAATACGGCTGCGGAAATTATCCGGAATACCAGAGCCTTGATCCTGCACAGCAAAACGTATAAAACCGGCGTTTTGGCTTAACTGCACCATGACGGTCTGGCCTGAACTGGAAAACTTAATGGCATTAGACAATAAATTATCCACCACTTGCCTTAATCTGGTTTGATCAGCAACCAGCCGACAGTCTTCCAGCTGCACCTGAAAACTCACCTGATACTTGGCAGCATAAGGCGCAATACTATCCAGCGCCTGAAGCACAAGCTGTTTCATGTCAAGCGTTGCAAAAGACAAACTAAAGTTACCAGACTCAAACTTTTGCAAATCCAGTAAGTCGTTAATCAGCTGCGATAATCGTTCACTGTTGCCCAAAGCAGTGTGCAGCAAGTGCTGGTAATGCTCTGAATTCTGGTCCACAGCCTTACTGGCGATTAATCCGACCGCACCACGAATAGAAGTTAAAGGTGTGCGTAGTTCATGGCTGACCGTAGAGATAAACTCATCTTTTAGGTTATTCAGCCGTTTGAGCTCTCTGTTATTTTCGGCCAGTTGCGACAAACTCAGCTCCAGCTGTCGTGAGCGCAGAGACAAAGTTGCTGTACTGTCCTGCAGCGCTTTGGTCCGTTCTTCGACCATCGCCTCCAGTACCGTCTGGTTATTGGCTTTTTCCTGCACTGAATGCTGCAGCAGCTTGTTAATTTGGCGCATATGCCGCAGCCGGTAAGCGTGGCCACCCAACAGCAACAGCAACAAGACCAGAGCAATAGCTGTCACGACCCAACCTCGCTGCCACCATAAAGGCAGCACTTCGATACTCAGTACCTGAGCCTTATCAGCAAATAAGCCATGCTGGTTTGAACCCAACACCTTAAACTGGTAGCTGCCTGGCTCCAACTGACTGTAATTCACTTTGGTATAACCGGTATTGTGTTGCCAGCTGTTATCTACCCCTTCGAGTTGATAAATAAACTGGTTGCGTTTGGGGTCGTGGAAATCGAGGCTGGCCAGCTCCAGACTAATACTCTCACCGGGTTTTAATTCGATATGAGACCATGGCCCTTGCATAATGCCGGTTTTAAGCTTTTTTTGATCAATCCAAATGGCTGAAATACGGGTGTTGGCTTTGTGATGATTCAACCAGAGTCGTCCAGCGTTCATTATCGCCAGGCCCCCTGCGGTGCCCAGATACAAGTTATCGCGTTTGGATACCGAAAACGCTTTGAAAATCATTTCTTTACTATTAAGGCCGTCTTGTTCTGTGAAGGTCGTTAAGCGCTCTTGCTGGTAAGGTTTTAGGGTTAAACCATAAGCCGAAAACAGCCAGATATTGTTTTGTTTATCAGTGTAAGCCCCCAATAATTCAGTGCTCGGAAGTTTTACCGCTTCTACCAGCACCGAGACTATGCGATTTTGCAGATCCAAACTTAACAAGCCACTTCTGCTGCAAATCAACACCGTATTCTCCGGACCTAGTGCAAGACACTGAATATCTGCAGCCTGATCAGCAGGTAACAGTTGGGTCAGTGACTGTAATTGTCCTGTGCCAGGATCCAGCACAAATACACCCGAATAGCGGGTACCCAACCAGATTTGCCCCTGGATTTGTTGTACCACCTGCACAGCATCACCCACTTTCTGTTGGGCCATGTCCTGCAGCCAGTGCTGATGCTCTCCAGCTGGATCCCATCGCATCAACCCATTTTGCCATAAGCCCAGCCATACACTGCCATCAGGCAAGCTAATGAGATCCCGCACATTTTGCAATTGAGAGCTGTTGGGCCTTAGCCCGGGATCGAGCTGCACCAGTTGCTGCTTTGTCTCATCAAACTGCCACAAGCCGTTGTCCAGGCCTAGGTATAATTCTCCCTGACTGGTTCTGGTGATTGCATTGACCCGGGCTGAAGTTGCAAAAGAGGCAGCAGCGCCTGTGCGTCGGTTAAGCTGATAAAACTGATCCGCTGTACCTAACCATAAAAAATCATCTTCCACTTTGACCGCAGTGAATTGCTCAGTAGCCAAAGCAGCGGCCTGTTCGCCCCATTCTGTCAAATCAGTAAAAGCAGACGGCTGGTGCCGGCCGTAGAACAAGCCTCTCTCTCTGCTGCCGACCCATAACAAACCACTGCGGTCGACCAACAAAGAACGCACATTAACACCAGGTAATAATTTAGCCTGATCACCAAAAGGTTCAAACCGACCTGAAGCCAAAGATAGTTTATAGACACCATCAAAAGTACCGACCAACATATTCCCTTGTTGATCACTGACCAACACATTGATAATCGGCGCATTGGCATCGTTATAAAAAGGCACGACACGAAACTCCGACGACGCAGGATCAAACTGAAACAAAGCACTGCGCCCGCCTACCCACAACTTGTCGCCATAAGCAAACAAGGTGCGCATTTCATTGTTGACGTTGTGTGGACCAAAAGCCTGATAGGCAACACTGAGGCCATCTTCTGCTGTCCATTGATGTAAACCATTGCTGGTCGCAATCCAGACTGTGCCATCTTCGCTTTGTTCCAGCGCCCAGATCCGCTGATGGATCAAGGGTTGAGCACTGTCTTCGGCACCTATAGTTAGTAATTTTCCATCAGGTAATAAGCGCTGCAGGCCCTTGTTCGTGCCTATCCATAAGGCTCCGGAATGGTCCATCAATAAACTTTGAATGTAGTTGCTGGCAAGAGGCAAGCCACTGTCTGCTTGATCAGAATAATGTGTGATCTCCCCGGTGCGGATATTCACCTTGCTTAGCCCCATCCCCCAACTGCCCACCCAGAGTTGATCGTTCTGGTCAATCAACAACGCATCTATATCAGGCACTAGCATATTTTCGCTGACGGAGGCTGGCAACACATCAAAAGCTTCCAGTTCGTAGCCGTTGTAACGTAATAAACCAGTATTGGTCGACCCAAGCCAGATATAGCCATCATCATCCTGCACTATTTTGTAAATGCTGGCATTGGGCAAACCATCATCCACACTAATACGGGTAAAGTGAGCTTCAGCGGACAGCACAAAGCTGCAGCTCAATAGCCACAAATACAGAACATAATGGACCTGCCTGAATATCATCAATTCAGACCTCTTGAGTAAAAAAAGCGGCACAGAAGATAGTGCAATTTAAACCTCTGCGGAGGACCAGCAGCAAATTAGGTGTAAACAAACAATACCATAGCACGGGATCCTTGCCAGAGCCTGAATTGGAAAAAATGCGGTTGTGCTTTATCTCGCTATTGCAATGCCATAAAATCGGCCCCATTAACGATTCAACTGAATACATCATTGAAAAATGCCGGAGTAATGCATGTCCACTATTAAACACAGCCGTTTATTGATTTTAGGTTCAGGCCCAGCGGGCTACACTGCGGCTGTTTATGCTGCGCGCGCCAATTTAAATCCGGTGCTGCTGACCGGTATGCAGGCAGGCGGCCAATTAACCACCACCACTGAAGTAGAAAACTGGCCGGGTGACCCGCATGGTTTAACAGGCCCTGCGCTGATGGACCGCATGAAAGCTCATGCTGAAACCTTCAACACTGAAATTTTGTTTGATCATATCCACACTGTAGATTTCCAGCAGCGTCCATTTATTCTGACTGGTGACAACGGCCAGTACAGCTGTGATGCTCTGATTATCGCTACAGGCGCTTCAGCCAAATACTTAGGCTTACCTTCAGAAGAAACCTACAACGGCCGTGGCGTGTCTGCCTGCGCCACTTGTGATGGTTTCTTTTACCGCAATCAAAAAGTTGCAGTGGTAGGTGGTGGTAATACGGCGGTAGAAGAAGCGCTGTATTTAGCTAATATCGCCTCAGAGGTGCATTTAGTACACCGTCGCGACACCTTTAAAGCGGAAAAAATTCTGGTTGACCGCTTAATGGCCAAAGTCGCTGCGGGCAACATTATTCTGCACACCCACCGTGAACTGGAAGAAATTCTGGGTGACGATATGGGTGTCAACGGCATGCGCTTAAAATCAACCAACGGTCAGCCGACTGAAGATGTGGCTGTAGCTGGTGTATTTATCGCTATTGGTCATAAACCAAATACCGACATTTTTGCCGGTCAGCTGGAAATGAACGGCGGTTACCTGAAAGTGCATAGTGGCACTGAAGGCAACGCCACTCAAACCAGTATTGAAGGTGTATTTGCAGCCGGTGATGTGTCGGATCATATCTACCGTCAGGCTATTACCTCGGCTGGCACAGGCTGTATGGCCGCTTTAGATGCTGAGCGTTATTTAGACGCTTTGGCTAAATAAGTTTCCTGAACTTTTAAAGGGTAAATAGTGGTGATTTATTTACCCGAATTATCAAAAGCATCACTTGAATTTCCTCCGGTCAGTCAGGCTCTGACTGAACCGGATGGTTTATTGGCGATGGGTGGCGATTTATCGCCAGAGCGTTTGCTAAAAGCCTATCAAAGCGGCATTTTCCCCTGGTTTAGCCCAGGCGACCCACTGCTGTGGTGGAGTCCGTCAGAGCGCGCCATTTTTAAACCCGGCGTATTAAAACCTAACCGCTCTTTGCGTAAGCTATTACACCATTCCAGCTTTCAAATCAGTATCAACAAAGCGTTTCCGCAGGTGATTCGAGCCTGCAGTGCACCCCGCGCTTCGCAACAAGGCACCTGGATAGTCCCCGACATTCAACAGGCCTATATTGCGTTGCATCAACAAGGTCATGCTCACAGTGTTGAAGTCTGGTCTGAAGGCGAACTGGTCGGTGGTTGTTATGGTGTGATGGTTGGTCAGCTGTTTTGTGGCGAGTCGATGTTTAACACTTTGCCCAATACCGCAAAAATTGCGCTGGCGGCCTTGCAACAGCATCTGTCATCCTTTGCAACAGGCTATATTGATTGTCAGATGATGAATCCTTTTTTACAGCAGTTAGGAGCAGAGCCTTTGTCGCGCAGAACCTATCTGACCTTGTTAGCCAATCATAAAAGCTTGCTCTGCCCCGTTGATAGTTGGCGTGTGCAGGATATTTTGTTGGAGCTTTAGGATGTCAGGCTTAAAACTTGGGGTCAGTCAGCAACAGCCATGCAATTACCTGCCCGACCGGCAGGAGCGTCTGCTTTTTACTCTGCCGGACGAGCCTCTGGATGCGCAGTTTTACCAGCAGCTACTGACGCTGAATTTCAGACGCAGCGGTGAGCAGATTTATACCACCTACTGTGAAGGCTGCCAGCAATGTCAGTCGGTGCGACTCGAAGCAACAGCATTTCAATTGAACAGCAATCAACGAAGGCTTTGGAATAAAGCCAAACGCACGAGCTGGCGATACCAGTTGGTACAACACAGCAATACAGAAGATTGCACAGAAAAATACTATGCCTTGTACCAATCCTATATAGACACTAAACATGCCGACAGCTCGATGTCGCCGACAAGTCCAGAGCAAATGTCGTATTTATGGCAAGCTGACTGGTTGAAAATACAGTTTTTAGAACAATACATAGGCGAAGATCTAGTGGCTGTGACCGTAGTCGACACCACTGCCGATGCCTTTTCCGCTGTCTACACTTTTTATCAGACTGGCCATGCTTTGGCTTTTGGCACCCTGGCGATTCTGGCGCTGATTGAACAAGCCAAAACAGAAAACGTCCATTTTGTCTATCTGGGTTATTACATCCAACACTGTCAAAAAATGAGTTACAAGGCAAAATTTTTACCACAACAACGCTTTATAGCCGGAGAATGGCTCTCATTTCGCTAAATCTGTCTATCTTGCTTTACTTATCTGCCCTTTTTCGGCAAAATCTGCGGCAGTTTTTTGAACTAATGAATTTAAATAAGAGGCTGGCACGCTGAATGGCGAAAGAAGATGTAATTGAAATGCAAGGGACTATCTTAGATACCCTGCCAAATACCATGTTTAAGGTCGAGTTAGAAAACGGCCACGTAGTTATTGCCCATATTTCAGGCAAAATGCGTAAAAACTACATTCGCATTCTGACAGGTGACAAAGTCACTGTTGAATTAACTCCTTACGATCTGACCAAAGGTCGCATCGTGTTCCGTCAACGTTAAGATTTGCCGGAACCAGATAGCGCTAACGCTATCTGCTTTAAAGAAAAACCCGGCCAAGCCGGGTTTTTTCGTATTAAGTTGCTTAGCTAAGCTGTGATCACACTAAAGCTTCTTCTTCGTTATAATCAAACTCCAGCTCGTCGCCTTTCAAGTCAATCCGCACATCACCGCCGTGCGCCAGTCGTCCAAACAAAATTTCGTTGGCCAAAGGTTTTTTCAGCTGTTCCTGGATCACCCGAGCCATAGGACGAGCTCCCATTGCCTGATCGTAGCCTTTGTCGGCCAGCCATTGACGGGCTGCACCACTTAACTCCATCGAGACTTGTTTTTTATCCAGCTGCACCTGCAAGTCGCAAACAAACTTATCAACAATTTGCAGAATAATGTCGCGGGATAAATGTTTAAACCAGATGATACCATCCAGACGGTTTCTGAACTCAGGGCTAAAAGTCCGGTTAATTTCGGCTAACGCATCATGGCTGTGATCCTGCTGTTTAAAGCCTATGGTTTTACGCACCGTCTCCTGCACACCAGCGTTGGTGGTCATCACTAAAATCACATTACGGAAATCCACTTTACGGCCGCTATTGTCGGTTAACGTGCCATGGTCCATCACCTGCAACAAAATATTGTAGATGTCAGAGTGTGCTTTTTCGATTTCATCCAAAAGCACCACTGAGTACGGATGTTTTAATACCGCATCGGTCAGCAAACCGCCCTGATCAAAACCAACATAACCAGGAGGCGCACCAATAAGGCGGCTGACCGCGTGGCGTTCCATATATTCGGACATATCAAAGCGCAGCAGCTCTACGCCCATAATTTTGGCCAACTGCTTAGTCACTTCTGTTTTACCAACCCCTGTTGGGCCTGCAAATAAGAAGTTACCAATAGGCTTTTCTTCGTTGCCCAAACCAGAGCGGGATAAACGAATGGCCGAAGTTAAGACTTCAATAGGTTCGTCCTGACCAAAGACCACCATTTTCAGGTTACGGTCTAAGTTTGCCAGCGTATCTTTATCGGACGCTGACACTGACTTTTCAGGAATACGCGCCATCTTGGCAATAATGTGCTCAATTTCCGGCACATTAATCACTTTTTTACGTTTGGAGACAGGCAATAACCGCTGACTGGCACCGGCTTCGTCAATCACATCTATGGCTTTATCCGGTAAATGCCGTTCATTGATGTACTTGGCCGACAACTCAGCGGCAGCACGCAGCGCTTTTTGGGTATAACGCACACCATGGTGCGCTTCGTAACGCTCTTTTAAGCCTTGCAGAATTTGGGTGGTGTCATCCACGCTAGGTTCAACCACATCAATTTTCTGGAAACGGCGCACCAGCGCTGTGTCTTTTTCAAAGATGTTTTTGAATTCCTGATAGGTGGTTGAACCTATGCAACGTAAACGACCACTGGATAACAGCGGTTTAATCAGATTGGATGCATCCATCACACCACCGGACGCAGCACCTGCGCCAATAACCGTATGAATTTCATCAATAAACAGCACTGCATCTTTTTCGTTTTCGATTTCTTTCAGCAAAGACTTTAAGCGCTTTTCAAAATCGCCACGGTATTTAGTACCGGCCAGCAAGGAGCCCATATCCAGTGAATAAATAGTGGCATTGGCAATGACTTCAGGCACCTGATTATTGACGATGCGATAAGCCAGGCCTTCCGCAATAGCGGTTTTACCCACCCCTGCTTCACCGACCAGTAGCGGGTTATTTTTCTTGCGGCGGCATAACACCTGAATCGTACGCTCCAACTCCATATCGCGGCCAACCAATGGATCAATCTGGCCATTTTTCGCCAGAATATTCAGGTTCGCTGTGAAGCTTTCCAAGTATTTGTTTTCTTCAATCTGCACATCACCGTTTTCATCTTGCTGCTCGTCCTGCTGCTCGATTTTTTCGGTTTTAATCACGCCATGAGAAATGTAATTAACGATATCAAGGCGGCTGATGTCGATTTTTTTCAGCAAATAAACGGCTTGAGATTCCTGCTCACTGAAAATAGCGACTAAAACGTTGGCCCCTGTGACTTCCGATTTACCTGAAGACTGCACATGAAACACCGCTCTTTGCAGTACACGCTGAAATCCGAGCGTAGGCTGCGTATCACGGTCTGTGTCATCTTCTGGCAACAAAGGGGTGGTTGAATCGATAAAATGCGACAGATCGAGCCGCAGGCGGTCTATATTGGCACCGCAAGACTTTAATGCCTCACCAGCTGCCGGGTTATCCAATAAAGCCAATAATAAATGTTCCACCGTCATGTACTCATGACGCTTTTCCCGCGCAAACCGAAACGCCAGATTTAAGGTTAACTCAAGATCTTTGTTCAACATACAACATCACTCCTAATCCACCTGAGTTACAACAGCAGTTGTTTGGCGTTAAGCCCGCTCCATAGTGCATAACAATGGATGCTCGTGCTCTTTCGCGTAAATGGACACTTGCTGAACTTTGGTCTCCGCTACCTCGGCCGTGAACACTCCACAAACCGCCATCCCCTCGTAATGCACCTGCAACATAATTTCACTGGCTTTTTCATATTGCATATTAAAAAACCGGGTTAACACATCAATGACAAAATCCATAGGAGTGTAATCATCGTTGTGAAGTATCACTTTATACATAGAGGGAGGTTTCACCTGTTGCCGGGTTTTCTCTACCACTCCATGATCTATTACGTTGTTTTCTTTATAACCGCTCATAAACTATAGCCACGCCTGTTCAAAGCATCAAAATTGCATTGATGTATTTTTTTGCCGGACCTAAAGCCACTACAGGCTTTGCGGCCACTTTGTATCCCTACCTTATAGATAGTACCTGCAACCTCTGTTTACAAGTGGGTAAAAAACTTGACTAGTTGCACAAATTATCTACAGTAAATGGTGGAGTCTGCCCGCAGCTCCCTGTTGCACCGTCTTAGAATACAGAATTTAGCTAACTTAGAGAAGGAAGTAGTATGGCTACCGGTAAAGTGAAATGGTTCAATAATGCCAAAGGATTTGGGTTTATTCGTGAAGATGGTCGTGACGAAGACATTTTCGCCCATTATTCGACCATTAACATGGATGGCTACCGTACGCTGAAGGCCGGCCAGGATGTGGTGTTTGACCTGTCTGAGGGCCCAAAAGGTTTACATGCAGTAAATATCGCACTGCCAGAAGGTCACAAACCTGAATAACCACCTGAAGCTCACATATCTATATGAAATGCCGGCATAAGCCGGCATTTTTCTTTATTCGCTGCCATCCCTGGCGCTCACCCGTTCGGGCCAACGCTTCGCGTTGTTAAAAAACATTCCCGATGTTTTTTTATTCGCTGCCATCCCTGGCGCTCACCCTAGAGGGCCATCGTCGCTTCGCTCCAATGTTAAAAAACATTCCCGATGTTTTTTTCCCCTTCGTACTTGAAGCTGCAGCGTTGTTGGCCGCACTCCTCGCCCCAGTCACATAGGACAACTATGCTCCTGGGGTCTCGCGCGTTTGCCGCCTAGCTGCAACATCAATTACTTTGAGGAATATCTACGTAAAAAGGCGCACAAAGCGCCTTTATTTACACAGGATGATTGTCCGAAATTACAGTGCAGCTAAGGCCTGGTTAAAGGTATCGCTTGGGCGCATTGCTTTTGATGCTAAGGCATCGTCTGGTTTGTAGTAACCACCGATATCCACTGCTTTGCCTTGTACAGAATTTAATTCCTGCACAATTTTGGCTTCGTTTTCTGCTAAAGCTTTAGCCAGTGGAGCAAATTGAGCAGCTAAAGCTGCGTCTTTGCTCTGTGCTGCCAGAGCTTCAGCCCAGTAGAAGGCCAGATAGAAATGGCTGCCACGGTTGTCCAGCTGACCCAGTTTACGGGTTGGTGATTTATCGTTATCCAGGAACTTGGCTGTGGCTTGATCCAACGCATCAGCCAGTACCTGAGCTTTGGCATTGCCAGTGACCTGACTTAAATGCTCCAGAGATGCAGCCAGCGCCAGGAATTCACCTAACGAATCCCAACGTAAGTGGTTTTCTTCAACAAACTGTTCAACATGCTTAGGCGCAGAACCACCAGCACCCGTTTCAAACAAACCACCACCATTCATCAGAGGCACAATAGACAGCATCTTCGCGCTGGTGCCTAATTCCAGAATTGGGAATAAATCAGTTAAATAGTCACGTAATACGTTACCTGTGACAGAAATAGTATCCAGACCTTCTTTGATGCGCTTTAAGGTATGACGGGTGGCGTCTTCCGGCGACATGATCTGAATATCTAAACCTGTGGTGTCGTGATCTTTTAAGTAACGTTCTACTTTAGCAATCAGCTGAGCATCGTGAGCACGGTTTTTATCTAACCAGAATACAGCAGGCGTTTTGCTTAAACGGGCACGATTGACCGCCAGTTTCACCCAATCCTGGATTGGAGCATCTTTGGCCTGACACATACGCCAGATATCGCCTTGCTCAACATTGTGTTGAATCAGCACAGTACCAGCAGCATCAACGACACGCACCTGACCCGCAGCTTTGATTTCGAAGGTCTTATCGTGTGAGCCATATTCTTCCGCTTTTTGCGCCATTAAACCAACGTTTGGCACTGAGCCCATAGTACGAGGGTCAAAAGCACCGTGTTCGCGGCAGAAATTGATAGTTTCCTGATACACACCGGCGTAGCAACGGTCAGGAATAATAGCTTTGGTGTCTTTTAATTTGCCGTCCGGGCCCCACATCTGGCCAGAAGAGCGGATAGCTGCAGGCATAGAAGCGTCGATAATCACATCGCTTGGTACATGCAGGTTCGTAATGCCTTTATCTGAGTTCACCATCGCCAGAGCTGGTTGTTTGGCATACACAGCTTTGATATCGGCTTCAATTTCAGCTTTTTTATCGGCTGGCAGCTTGGCGATTTTTGCGTAGACATCACCTAAACCGTTGTTGGCATCTACACCTAATTCAGCAAAGGTAGCGGCGTGTTTTTCAAAGACGTCTTTGAAGAACACTGTCACCACATGACCAAACATAATAGGGTCAGACACTTTCATCATGGTGGCTTTTAAATGCACTGACAGCAGCACATCTTTGGCTTTTGCATCCGCAATTTCTGCAGCGATAAAATCACGCAGTGCTTTTTTGCTCATGGAAGAAGCATCAATGATTTCACCAGCTTTCACCGCAGTTTTTTCTTTCAGTACAGTTACGCTGCCATCAGCTGCTACATGCTCAATACGCACTTGGCCTGCTTCAGCAATAGTGACTGACTTCTCGCTGCCGTAGAAATCACCAGAACTCATATGAGCCACATGAGATTTCGACTCTTTGCTCCATGCGCCCATAGAATGCGGGTTTTTACGGGCATATTGTTTAACAGAAGCAGGAGCACGACGGTCAGAGTTACCTTCACGCAGCACAGGGTTTACCGCGCTGCCTTTCACTTTGTCGTAACGGCTGCGGGCTTCTTTTTCTTCGGCAGTTTTTGGATCTTCTGAGTAATCAGGCAGTTTGTAGCCTTTGGCTTGCAGTTCTTTAATTGCAGCCACTAACTGTGGAATAGAAGCACTGATATTGGGCAACTTGATGATGTTGGCTTCAGGCGTATTCGCCAGTTCGCCTAAACCTGTTAAGGCATCAGGTTGACGCTGTGCTTCAGTCAGAAATTCAGGGAACAAGGCAACAATACGGCCAGCCAGAGAAATATCCTGAGTTTCAATTTCGATATCGGCAGTTTTGGCAAAAGCCTCCACTACAGGTAAAAAAGAATAAGTGGCCAGTGCCGGGGCTTCGTCCGTAATAGTGTAGATAATTTTTGAGGTGGTCATATCGTTTCCTGGATTTACAGCAAAATTGAGTCGTTTGATAGGCAAACCTCTATGTCGAAGTGCCTATGCTGTTTAAAACGTTACAGTTACTCGCGGTGTGCGAGTATAACAGCGCTATTCGCAAGAACCTAGTCAGGGACAGCGCTTTACGACAGAAGTAGTAGAGGCTCAAGCCCTGTCGCGCTTTATCCTACCTAATTGTCAGGCGAAAAAGCACTAGCCTGCGGCCCGACCACTGTGGCAACTTTAACGATTTATGGGCGTTTTGCGTCAATTACAACAAAAGATCGGTTTTTTTGTTCATATATGGCATAAAGATCAGTGTTTCTGTTATTTACGCCACTTTTCTTTTATCCGGAGTTTCTATGTCCCGTCCTTTATTGCATTTAACTGTGGCAGCCGTGTTGTATTTTCAGGGCCGTTATTTATTGGTGGAAGAAAAAGATAAAAGCTCTGGCCGCCTGGTGTTAAATCAGCCAGCGGGTCATGTCGAAGAAAATGAAGACTTAATCAGTGCTGTAAAAAGAGAATTACAGGAAGAAACCGGGTTGAGCTTAGAACCTGATGCCTGGCTTGGCATCTCTCAGCTCAAAGCCGCCAATGGGCATTTTTATGTGCGGGTGAATTTTGTCTTTACCCCCACCGAATTACCCGTTGTTTATCAGCCGCAAGATGAGGATATTCTGGCGCTGCACTGGTTAAGTCTGGCCGAGCTCAATACTCATGCCCTGCCCGTGCGCAGTCAACTGGTGCTGGATGCCATTACGCAGTTTGAACAAAAGCAGCTACTACCGCTCAATCAGATTAAAAACGTAGTCACTCAGTCAGATTAGAAACACTGTCGCATATTCCGGCTTATTAACATTTTTTGGCAAAGAATTTGGTGCTATAATCCGCGCCCGTTCCCATCCAGCCAGTAAAAAGTGCGGTGTAATGTCAGATAACAGCAGCAAAAAAGTCATTGTCGGTATGTCCGGTGGTGTTGATTCCTCAGTGTCCGCCTACCTGCTGATACAGCAAGGGTATCAGGTCGAAGGCCTGTTTATGAAGAACTGGGAAGAAGATGACGACAGCGAATACTGCGCTGCTGCTGATGACTTAAGAGATGCTCAGGCGGTCTGTGACAAGCTGGGTATCAAGCTGCATAAAGTTAATTTTGCCGCTGAATACTGGGACAATGTGTTTGAATATTTCCTTGAAGAATACAAAGCTGGCCGCACGCCGAACCCGGATATTATGTGCAACAAGGAAATTAAGTTTAAAGCTTTCCTTGAATTTGCCGCCGAAGCTTTAGGTGCGGACTACATAGCCACAGGCCATTATGTACAGCGCCGCGAAGTTGAAGGCCATTGGCAGTTATTGCGGGGTCTGGATACCAATAAAGACCAAAGCTATTTCCTCTACACCATAGGCGAAGAACATGTGGCGCAAACCCTGTTCCCTGTCGGTCATCTGGAAAAACCTCTGGTGCGGGCTATTGCTGAAGAGCAAGGTTTAATTACGCACGATAAAAAAGACAGCACTGGCATCTGTTTTATCGGTGAGCGTAAATTTAAAGATTTCCTGCAAAAATATCTGCCGGCTCAGCCTGGTGATATTTACACAGTAGACGGCGATAAAATCGGCCAGCACGATGGCCTGATGTATCACACTTTAGGTCAGCGCAAAGGTTTACGTATTGGCGGCTTAAAAGATGGTGATGATCAGCCTTGGTATGTGGTGTCAAAAGATTTGATCAATAACCGTCTTATTGTCGCTCAGGGCCATGACCATCCGAGCATGTTCTCCAAAGGTTTAGTGGCAAACCAATTGCACTGGGTCGATCGCACTGGCCCGCAGCAGGTGCTTCGCTGCACTGTCAAAACCCGTTATCGTCAGACCGATATTCCATGCACCCTGACCCCAATGCCCGACGGCACTGTGGTTGTGGTATTTGATCAGCCTCAAAAAGCCGTTACCCCGGGTCAGTCTGCTGTGTTTTACAGCGACGAGATTTGTTTGGGTGGTGGCATTATTAATTCGGCCATACAGTAACTTATGCAACACAGTATTCAGACTCAAACCTTAGCTCTGGCCGGTATGTGCCAGGCACTAAAGCTTTTACAGCAAGTCACCCGCACTAACGATGTGGCATTGACTGATTTACAGCTGTGTTTAGCCAGTATCGCCAATTTATCCCCGGCTGAACCTTTGGATATTTATGGCAAAGATGTGGCGAACCTGCGCGCTGGTTATCAGTGTCTGGTGGAGCAGCTAGGTGACAATCAACGCAAAGATGTGGAACTGACCCGGTATGTGGTGTCCGTCATTGCGCTGGAGCGTAAGCTGACAAAAAACCGTGACAATCTGGATAATCTGGGTAAACGTTTATCCCGTTTAGAGCAGCAACTGCAGCATTTTGCTATTACCGATGAAAACATCATTGCCAATCTGGCCGACATTTATGTCGAATGCATCAGCTCTTTAGGCACCCGAATTCAGGTCGCTGGTCAGCCAGAACTGCTAAAGCAGCAACTGGTACAGCATAAAGTTCGTGCTTTGTTATTAGCAGCTATTCGTGCCGTGGTTTTATGGCGCCAGTCCGGTGGCAGTCGTCTGCATTTTATTTTCAAACGCAAAGCCTTGCTTAATGAAGCCAAATCCGTTTTACACACTATTGCCCCAACCCATTCATAGGAGCACCTAATGGAATTATCAGCATTAACCGCCATCTCCCCTGTAGATGGCCGCTATGGCTCAAAAGCCAGCGAGCTGCGTGAGTTTTTTAGTGAATATGGTTTAATCAAATTCCGGGTGACTGTGGAAGTGCGTTGGTTGCAAAAATTAGCAGCCACAGCAGCTATCACTGAAGTTCCTGCTTTATCCGACAGCGCTAATGCATTGTTAAACGGAATTGTCGACAATTTCAGCCTTGCTGATGCGCAGCGTGTGAAAGACATTGAGCGCACCACCAACCACGACGTCAAAGCTGTTGAATACTTATTAAAAGAAAAAGTAGCTGATCATGCCGAATTGGCTGCAGTTAGTGAATTTATTCACTTTGCCTGTACTTCAGAAGATATCAATAACCTGTCGCATGGTTTGATGTTAGGTGCTGCCCGTGACGAAGTGTTGTTGCCTTTGTGCGATCAGTTATTAAACGAAATCAAAACCTTAGCCCAAAAGTACAAAGCTATTCCTATGATGGCCCGTACTCATGGTCAACCCGCCTCTCCAACTACCTTAGGTAAAGAGATGGCGAACGTGTATATGCGTTTAAAGCGTCAGCGTGAACAAATTGCCAAGGTGGAACTGCTGGGTAAAATCAACGGTGCAGTGGGTAACTACAATGCGCATTTATCCGCTTACCCTAACCTGAACTGGCATCAATTTGCAGAAGAGTTCGTGACAAGCTTAGGTTTAAGCTGGAACCCGTACACCACGCAGATTGAACCACATGACTATATTGCCGAGCTGTTTGACGCCATCGCGCGTTTCAACACTATCCTGCTCGACTTCGACCGTGACGTTTGGGGTTACATTGCCTTAGGTCACTTTAAGCAGCGCACTATTGCCGGTGAAATTGGCTCGTCGACTATGCCGCATAAAGTGAACCCAATCGATTTTGAAAACTCTGAAGGTAACCTGGGTCTGGCTAACGCCATATTCCAGCATTTATCCTCCAAGTTACCAGTATCACGCTGGCAGCGTGACTTAACAGACTCTACTGTGCTGCGTAACTTAGGTGTAGGTTTTGCGTACACTGTCATTGCTTATCATGCGAGCCTCAAAGGCATCAGCAAACTGGAAGTGAACGAAGCTAACCTGATGAACGAACTGGATCAGAACTGGGAATTACTGGCAGAGCCAGTACAAACAGTGATGCGTAAATATGGCATTGAACAGCCGTATGAAAAGCTGAAAGAACTGACTCGCGGCAAACGTATTACGCCAGCAGACTTAGCGGTATTTATCGATAAATTAGAACTGCCTGCGGAAGTCAAAACCGAGTTAAAAGCGCTGCGCCCGGATAACTACTTAGGTGCAGCTATCGAGTTGGTCGATTTACTGGACTAAACTAAGCTTCAGTTAGAGTTTTTATACAGGGCGATTTTATCGCCCTGTTTTTATGGTGAACCAGAACTATGTACCAATTATTTTTAAATGAATTAACTCCCCAGCAGTTTTTAACGGACTACTGGCAGAAAAAGCCTTTACTGATCAAAGCAGGCTTTAGAAACTTTATCGACCCTATCAGCCCTGACGAACTGGCAGGCCTTGCCGGTGAAGAAGAAATTGAATCCCGTATTGTCAGTAATAAAAATGCAGTATGGGATATGGAGACAGGTCCTTTTGAGGATTTCAGCCATTTAGGCGAAGAAGGTTGGACTTTGCTAGTGCAGGCCGTCGATCACTGGCATCCGCACTCTGCTGCCTTGATAGAGCCATTCCGCTTTATTCCGAACTGGCGTATTGATGATTTGATGGTGAGCTTCTCCACAGCTGGTGGTGGCGTAGGCCCGCATCTGGACCAATACGATGTATTTATTATTCAGGGCCAAGGCAAACGTCACTGGCGTGTCGGCATGCCAGATAGCAGCTTAAAACAGCACTGCCCTCACCCTCGTTTATTGCAGGTCACGCCTTTTAACGACTGCATTGATGTGATCACTGAGCCTGGTGATATTTTATATATTCCGCCGGGTTGTCCACATGATGGCATCTCTTTGGACCCGTCACTGAATTATTCTGTTGGTTTCCGTGCGCCAGCCCAAAAAGATCTACTGACAGGCTTGGCTGATCATCTGATTGACCAAGACATTACGGGTCGTCGTTTCACCGACCCAGAGCGTCAAATACCAGATTCCGTCGGTGCTATCAGCGAACAGGATCTAAGCCAGGTGCAGGACTTGTTACGCCAGTTGGTGGACGATAAAAACTTTGCTGCTCAGTGGTTTGGCAGTTATATCAGCCATGCCAAACATGAATTGGATGCAACAGAACCTGATCCACATTATGAAGCCGATGAAATTAGTGAGTATCTGGAAGAAGGATCAGTACTGGCTAAATTAGGCGGCCTGCGCACTTTGTATTATCAGGCTAATCCAGCCGAAGATATCCAGCTCTTTATCAACGGCGACCGCTTTTTAGTGCCTGCTGTTGAGCTTGAAACGGTAAAAAAACTGACGGATCAGGTTGGCCTGAGTCAGGAAGATTGCCAGCATTTTTCTGCAGATAATGGCCGTTTACAGCTGATAACACTGCTGATTAATAAAGGCTACTGGTACTTTACTGAATAAGCTTCGCTTATTCATCAGATAAAGAAACCGCCAATGGCGGTTTCTTTATCTGAGTGTGGCGAATAGATTTACTCGCTTAGATGCATCATCTGATGCTTTGTAAAGATTTATATACTCGACACCCTATTCGTTTGACGAATTCCATAGCTCTTCTTTATCAAACAAATCATACAAACTGTGCGCTCTGTTCACTAATAGATTGGCAAAATCTACCTTGGTTTTGTCTATGGCACCAGAGTTCATCACTTGCTCTGCCTTCATTTGCCAGTTTAATGAAAAAGCACGTACAGCTTCTCTGGCATCTTTTGCCGCAGACAAAGGCAAGTGATCTGTAGGTAAATCACCACTAACAACCCAATATTGTTTACGATCCTGTGCAGTAATCTTCCACACAGCCATTAATGGTGTTAAATAACGAGATTCTGACACTGCAACAGTGTCTGGCAATATGCCTTTTTCTGCCAGGTACTGGTTTGCTTTTTGGAACTGAGCACGCACCCACTCATTGTGCGCCTGCTCATGTTGTTCCGGGGTTAACTGATCTGTCATTGCGTTATTCCTCTCCTGAAGTGGCGTTACTTTATGTGACTCAATGCCGACAATCAAGAGTTGACACAAATTGTCGACAATCACCTGGTCTTACCAGACTATGTTTTTACAGATAGATGGCGAAAGTGTCGCTGAAGTGGTACATTCCGCGGCGCAAAAAAGCCCTTACCCTGCCCTGCAAGGTGCAGTGAGTTATATCAACGGAGAACAAGTCGTGGCTGTATTTAACCATCCTGAATTTGATAACCATGAGCAAGTCGTATTCTGCAGTGATGAAACCACAGGTTTAAAAGCCATTATTGCGATCCACAGCACAGCCTTAGGCCCTGCTACAGGTGGCTGCCGCATGTGGGACTATGTGGCTGATGAAGATGCCTTAGTTGACGTATTACGTTTATCCCGCGGCATGACGTACAAAAATGCCATGGCAGGTTTGCCATTAGGTGGTGGTAAGGCTGTTATTATTGGCGACGCAAAAAAAATCAAATCTGAAGCCTTGTTCCGCAAATTTGGCAAGTTCGTTCATTCGTTGAGCGGCCGTTATGTCAGCGCAGAAGATGTGAATATCACCACTGGCGACATAATGATCGTCAATAAAGAAACACCTTATGTGGCTGGTTTAGAAGGTTTAAGCGGCAACCCAGGTCCTTTTACGGCTCTAGGAACTTACCGTGGTATTAAAGCTGCGGCCAAGCATAAGTTTGGTACTGATAATCTGAATGGGCTGACTGTTGCCGTTCAGGGTTTAGGCAGTGTTGGTTTTTATCTGTGTGAATACCTGCATAAAGAAGGTGCCAAACTGATCGTAACTGATATCAACCAGGACGCTGTCAGCCGCGCCGTAGCGCAGTTTAACGCTACAGCTGTAGGCTTAGATGAAATCTATGCTGTTGACGCTGATATCTACGCTCCTTGTGCTTTAGGTGCCACAATTAACGACATCAGCATCCCTCAACTGAAATGCAAAATCATTGCAGGCTGTGCCAACAACCAGTTGAAAGAAAGCCGTCATGGTGAACTGTTACGCCAGAAAGGTATTCTGTACGCGCCGGATTACGTGATCAATGCCGGTGGCATTATCAACGTAGCGATGGAGATGCGTGAAGTGGGTTACAACGCCGAAGAATCTACAGCTAAGGTGAACCAGATTTACCATACGCTGATCAATATCTTCGAACGCGCTGATACTCAGCAAAAACCAACCAACGAAGTGGCAGATTTAATGGCGCAGGAAATTATCCGTAACGCCCGTTAACTGTATGCCCATAAAA
>NZ_JAJOYU010000035.1 GCF_021290985.1 Rheinheimera soli | reverse complement strand
AACAGCTTATTAATTTCGTGTTTCAGCTGATAGGACTTATCTGTCACTATCGTCTCTAAAGTTGCAACCCGTTGTTTCAGCTGTTCAATTTGCTGACGAAGCTCATCGCCACTGGCCGATGATTGTTGCAGCTTAATTTTTGTTTTATTGTGATTTTCATAAAACGCATATGCAAAAGCACCTAAAACTGCGATAAAGCCTACGTCAAATACTCCCATGATCATCCCTCTGTATAGATTAAAAACACTACTGGTTAAGCAATAGCTATACCATAGTCATTATTTGATTAATTATCAAAGTGTTAGCTGTACTGTTGTCAGTTTATTTGTAACAAAATAACTAAAATATAGTCAAAAGCTTAACCTTAGCTGGTAAAATTAGCCAGATTCAGCAGCAACACAAGAGGCAAAGATGACAGCAGACAACGATTTATACTGGATGCAGTATGCTTTGCAGCTTGCCGACAAGGCGGAACAAAGCGGCGAAATTCCGGTAGGTGCTGTGGTGGTAAAAGACGGCGTGGTATTGGGGGAGGGCTGGAATCAGTCGATTCAGCTCAATGATCCTTCTGCTCACGCAGAAATGATTGCCATCCGTCAGGCGGCAGAAAAAATTGGCAATTATCGCTTAATTGATTGCACTTTGTATGTCACGTTAGAGCCTTGCGCTATGTGCGCAGGTCTGTTGGTGCACAGCAGAATAAAACGCCTGGTGTTTGGCGCTAAAGATGCCAAAACAGGAGCCGCAGGTTCAGTGCTGGATATAGTGCGTCATCCGGTATTAAACCATCAGCTTGATGTATCGGATGGTTTTTTGATGCAGCAATGTGCAGACAAACTCTCTGAATTTTTCCGCCGTCGCAGGGCTGAACAAAAGGCTTTAAAACAGCAGGAAAAACAACAGAGTATTGAGGACGGAGAGGTTAAGCAATAGCTTCGGTGGCGCTGGCTAAATCCTGGATGGACTGAAAAGAGCGGCGACGTCTGTTTAATTTTAACATCGTCATATTGCGGCTGACGCGTCTTCTGCTGGATGCAACATCCATTAATCGCCGCTTGCGCAGCATTGTTGGTTTTTTACGTTTTAACATTCAAAGGCTCCAAATTATTTTCGCTAATATAAAAGCTTAGCGATGCAGTTACAACACTAAGACTGCTTAGGAGTGCTGATGTTCCCTGACTTTTCTTCTGAATTTACTGCTTTATCACCAAATTGCTCGTTAAGGCGCTGTTTTTGTTGATCTAACCTTTGCTCAGTTTTTTTCTTTTCATCAACCCACAATAAGGTGTCGTAGAAACGGCGCACGTTTTCGACATAATAAACGGCCTGAGCACCACGGGCGTAACCCAGTTTTGTATTCTGGTAATAACGTTTTTGCTGCAGCAAAGGCAGACGTTGTTTCACTTCATGCCATTGGTCCGGATTGGCACCATCGCGCTCTGTCAGCACACGAGCACTTTCAACATGGCCCCAGCCAATATTATAAGCTGCAATGGCAAACCAGAGCCGGTCTGGCATCTGGATCCGCTCAGGAATACGTTCAACCATACGCTGCAGATACCGGGCGCCACCTCTGATACTTTGCGCTGGATCCAACCTGCTGCTGACGCCCATAGTCTGAGCTGTACTGACCGTTAGCATCATTAAACCCACTACACCAGTCGAACTTCTGGCATCAGGTCGCCAGTTCGATTCCTGATAACCAATAGCGGCCAATAAACGCCAGTCGAAGTTACCCGCATACTTCTCGAACAAAGGCTGATAGCGGGGTAAATCTTTTTCAATAGCTTTGATGTAATCCAGCGTGGCTATGTAATCAAAACGGCGGATATGGCCAAAGTATTTGTCTTCCAGACTCAATAAATCGCCGGATTGATAATTCTGACCAAAAAACTCAATTAACACAGCCCAGAATGAATCGTCGGCTTTGTTGCTCAGAAGCCAGGCTACGGGCTGCTGTTCTTTTACTTTAAAGGCGACTGTAAGGTTGGGGAAAAAACGCTGATTGACAGCCAATAAGTTGGAATCGACCAGCGTATAAGGAATTTTACCGTCTTCGACTTGCTGCAGCAGTTCATCTGCATCCTCAGATTCACTTTCCCGCCATTGCAATTGTGGATGGTCTTTTTGCACCACACTCAGGGTTTCAGCCAGAGAGCTGTCTTTTGGCACCAGTATGGGTTCTTTGATATCTGTAAAACTATTGGGCTTTTTCTGGCCCTTACGGTACACCAGCACTTCGTTACGCCATAAATAAGCTGGCGCTATACGATACTTCTGTTTGCGACTTTCTGTCACAGCCAAACCGCCAGCTATATAGTCGACCTGACCTGAATCCAATTTTTGCAGTAACTCTTCACGCTGATAACTGGGGAATAGCTCCAGCTCAACGCCTAATTTTTCTGCTAATGCGACCGACAGTTCATAGTCATACCCTGTAGGGCCATCGGCTCCTACATAGTAGCTGGTAGGGCTGTTTAAAATGCCAACACGAATGCTATCTCTTTGATAAATTTGATGAAGCTGAACAGGTTCCTGTACCGGAGTACAAGAAACTACTGCTGTTAATACAGCTCCTAAAATACCAAATCGAATCATCCGATTATGCCTTTGCTTTCAATCTGCGCCATTTATACCAAAATTCCTGCAGGTCGTCAGATCTTATTCATACCATTGCTGGCGTTTTTTCTTTATAATGCGGCGCCTGATTTTGGGTTCCATTGTCGCTCAACCAACGGAAAAAAAAACCTATGTTGATCCTGCGTGGTGCACCTGCACTGTCCGAGTTTAGAGTTCAGAAGTTCATCGATCTTTGTGCCAAAGCCTCCTTGCCTGTCAGTGGTGTTTATGCCGAATTTATGCATTTTGCTGATGTAAGCAGCGAATTGTCGGCTGAACAACAGACGACCTTAAGCAAGTTGCTGACTTACGGACCTACTATCGTCAGCCATACACCAGAAGGTTTGTTGCTGGTGGTGACACCACGCCCTGGCACTATCTCTCCATGGTCTTCCAAAGCCACTGACATAGCACATAACTGTGGCCTGAATCAGGTGAAACGTTTAGAGCGTGGTGTGGCTTATTATGTCCAGACCACTGCTACCTTGACTGAAGCTCAGCTGCAGCAGTTAAAGGGCTTAGTGCACGACCGCATGATGGAAGTGGTGTTCAGCGAGTTTGAACAAGCTTCCGCCTTATTCCGTAAAGCTGAACCAGCGCCTTTAAGTTCAGTGGATATCATCACAGGTGGCCGTGAAGCTTTAGTCAAAGCCAATATCGACATGGGTCTGGCGTTGGCCGACGATGAAATCGACTATCTGGTGACCAATTTTAATCAGTTGGGCCGCAACCCAAATGATATCGAACTCTATATGTTTGCGCAGGCCAACTCTGAGCACTGCCGTCATAAAATCTTTAACGCCGACTGGACCATAGATGGCGAACAACAGCCAAAGTCGCTGTTTAAAATGATCAAAAATACTTTTGAAAAGACGCCAGAGCACGTGTTGTCCGCTTATAAGGACAACGCCGCTGTCATGACAGGCTCAAAAGCAGGCCGTTTTTTCCCATCTGCTGATACTCAGGAATACGGCTACAGCCATGAAGATATTCATGTGTTGATGAAAGTGGAAACTCACAACCACCCAACAGCTATTTCTCCATTCCCTGGCGCAGCTACAGGTTCTGGCGGTGAAATTCGCGACGAAGGTGCTACAGGTGTGGGCGCCAAACCAAAAGCGGGTTTATCAGGTTTTTCTGTATCCAACTTACGTATTCCTGGTTTTGAACAACCCTGGGAAACCGACTTTGGTAAGCCAGACCGCATAGTGACAGCTTTGGATATCATGACGGATGGTCCTTTAGGTGGTGCTGCGTTTAATAACGAATTTGGTCGTCCAAATATTCTGGGTTACTTCCGTACTTACGAAGAAAAAGTGCCAAGCCACAATGGCGAAGAAGTGCGTGGTTACCACAAGCCTATTATGATTGCCGGTGGTTTAGGCAACATTCGCGCTGAACACGTACAAAAAGGTTTGCTGCCTGTTGGTGCCAAACTGGTCGTGCTGGGTGGCCCGGCGATGAACATTGGTTTAGGTGGTGGTGCTGCTTCTTCTATGGCGTCAGGCCAGTCGGCTGAAGATTTAGATTTTGCCTCAGTACAACGTGAAAACCCTGAAATTGAACGCCGTTGTCAGGAAGTGATCGACCGCTGCTGGCAGCTGGGCGATAAAAACCCTATTTGTTTTATCCACGACGTAGGTGCTGGTGGTTTATCTAACGCCTTCCCTGAGCTGGTGAACGATGGTGGCGTGGGTGGTAAGTTCGAATTACGCAACGTGCCAAACGACGAACCTGGCATGTCACCACTGGAAATCTGGTGTAACGAATCACAAGAACGTTATGTGATGGCTATTCCTGCCGACCAGATGCCAGTGTTTGAAGAGATTTGTAAACGTGAGCGTGCACCTTATGCTGTAGTGGGTGAAGCGACAGCTGAACATCACCTGACCTTGTCAGATCAACATTTTGGCAATACGCCTATTGATTTACCACTGAATGTGCTGCTGGGCAAAGCGCCTAAAATGCACCGTGATGTGAAAACTCAAGTGACAGAAGGCAAGGCTTTAGACCTGAACGGCGTGACGGTAGCCGATGCGGCTGAGCGTTTGTTACGTTTACCTACTATTGCTGAAAAAACTTTCCTGATCACCATTGGCGATCGCACAGTTACTGGTTTAGTAGCGCGTGATCAAATGGTCGGTCCATGGCAGGTGCCAGTCGCCAACTGTGGTGTAACTGCTGCTTCGTACGATACTTACCACGGTGAAGCCATGTCGATGGGCGAACGTACGCCTGTTGCTTTACTGGACTTCGCTGCTTCTGCCCGTTTAGCCGTGGCTGAATCTATTACTAACATTGCAGCGACTCAGATTGGCGATATTAAGCATATCAAACTGTCGGCCAACTGGATGTCGGCTGCAGGTCACCCTGGTGAAGATGCTGGTTTGTATCAGGCCGTCAAAGCCATAGGCGAAGAGTTATGTCCTGCTATGGGTTTAACTATCCCTGTAGGTAAAGACTCCATGTCGATGAAAACCAGCTGGCAACAGGATGGTGAACAGAAGACAGTGACCTCACCTTTATCTTTGATTATCACAGCTTTTGCCCGTGTTGAAGATGTGCGTCGCACTGTGACACCACAGTTACGTACTGACAAAGGTGCAAGCAGCCTGATCCTGTTAGATTTAGGTCAGGGAGCCAACCGTTTAGGCGGGTCCTGTTTAGCTCAGGTTTATAAGCAGTTAGGCCAGACAGCACCAGATCTGGAAAGCCCGGAATTACTGATGAATTTCTATCAGGCGGTGCAGGCTTTAGTGGCTCAGCAAAAATTACTGGCCTACCATGACCGTTCTGACGGTGGTCTGTTTGTCACCCTGGCAGAAATGGCTTTTGCCGGTAAAGCTGGTGTCAAAGTGGATATCCAGACTTTAGGCACAGATAACTTAGCTGTACTTTTCAGTGAAGAGTTAGGCGCTGTGTTGCAAGTGGCGAACAGCGATTTACCGGTAGTGCAGGCGATTTTAGCTCAGCATGATTTATCTGCAGTTGCGCATTTATTAGGTGAAGTCACAACAGACGATCAAATTCAGATCAGTCACGGTGATCAACTGGTGTACAGCAACAGCCGTACGACATTACGTACCATCTGGGCCGAAACTACCTATCAAATGCAGTTGATGCGGGATAACCCTGAAGGTGCCCGTCAGGAATTTGTAGCAAAAGCTGACGTGACGGATCCAGGCTTAAATGCAAAATTAAGCTTTGACCTGAACGAAGATGTGGCAGCTCCTTATATCCTGAAAGGCGTACAGCCGAAAGTGGCTATTCTGCGTGAGCAGGGCGTGAACTCTCATGTGGAAATGGCAGCTGCCTACAACAGAGCAGGCTTTAATGCCGTAGACGTGCATATGAGCGACATCTTATCTGGTCGTCGTTCATTGGCTGAGTTTAACGGTTTAGTGGCTTGTGGTGGCTTCTCGTACGGTGACGTCTTAGGTGCTGGTGAAGGCTGGGCGAAGTCGGTATTGTTTAACGACAAAGCCCGCGCTGAATTTGCAGCGTTTTTTGAACGTGAAACTACTTTCAGCTTAGGTGTCTGTAATGGTTGTCAGATGATGTCGAATCTGAAGAGCCTGATCCCTGGTGCTGATTTATGGCCACGTTTTGTTCGCAACAAATCAGAGCGTTTTGAAGCCCGTTTCAGTCTGGTAGAAGTGCAGGAAAGTGCCTCTTTATTCTTTAAAGGTATGGCTGGTTCCCGTATGCCTATCGCCGTGTCCCACGGTGAAGGTCATGCAGAGTTTGCTTCACAAGCTGCTCTGCAGTCAGCTGATCAAAGTGGCACTGTGGCCTTACGTTTTGTCGATAACTATGGCAATGTGACGACACAGTACCCGTCGAATCCAAATGGTTCGCCGCTGGGTATTACCTCGTTAACTACGACAGACGGCCGTGTCACTATCATGATGCCTCACCCTGAGCGGGTATTCCGTACCGTGGCGAACAGCTGGCATCCTGATGAATGGCAGGAAGACAGCCCATGGATGCGGATGTTCCGTAATGCTCGCGTCTGGTTAGGCTAATACCGTAAAAGTGATATAAACAAGACCTGCTTCGGCAGGTTTTGTCATTTTTGTAGCGGTATTTTTAAATTTTCATCGTAAATTTGTTTTGTTTGCAGATATTTTCATTTTCTTCTTGATCCCTGACACATTTTTTCACAAACTAGCTGCATCTCTTTTTATTCACCTGTTTGAGTGAGATGTCCGACATGAAGTCGGTGAAGCCTGAAGGATAAGGTATGCAAGTAGCTGTTAGTTCTGAACAACCTGACAATAAAGAATGGCTGTCGCATGTTAAAATTGGCCAACGTTTTGATCTGGAATTGCTGGATCAGCGCAAAAGCCGCTGCAACTGTGAGCTGGTGGGGTATAAAGCCGGTAAATATGTGTTGTTCAGAGTAGATGACGATTCTTTGCCTGACCGGTTTTTTATTAACGGTCTGGCTGTGGTCTGTCGTTTTTTAGTCGAAGATTCAGTCGGCGAATGTTTCGCTTTTCGATCGGAATTACTTCAGCTGAGCCGCTTTCCCGATAAATTAGCAGTGATCAGCTTTCCCTCTGTGATACAACGTCGTGCTTTACGTAACGAACGACGTAACAGTATTTTTATTCCTGCTTCAGTACGGTTGAATCTGGAAGTCGTGCAGAATGCCCGTAGTTTTCAGGGCCATTTAATTGATGTATCCAGCGGTGGTTGTCGTTTTTTGTTTGACCCTTCGCATCAGGGCAGTAAGGTGAATTTGGCCCCTGTAGTCCTGCATATTCAATGTGAAAAAATAGGTATTGATCAGAAAATTCAAGGCGAAGTGCGTAATTCCAGGCTGGAAGAACGGGGGTTGTCTATTGGTATTCGGTTTAACTTACCTCAGCTGTATTTAGATAAATTGGCTGTGGCGTCCTGAACAAGCTCCGGACAGTTATAAAAGCTGTCCGGAACTTAGTTATCTATTAAGCGTTAAAAAGAGTAACGAGCACCGATCATCCAGACATAAGGATCGATAGTCACGTCCACAGACTGAATAGTGTTGCCATTGACCTGCACCCGACCTTCTGTGTCGATATTCATTTTGCTCAGCATCAGATGTGCGCTCCAGCTATCCGCCAGTTTGACATTCACACCGGCCTGTATAGCCAGACCCACTGAATCTTTTAATTTCAGCTCTACTTTGTCATCGGCATCGGTCACATTCAGTGCTTGTAAGGTGCTGACCAGTTCGCCTGAAACTTGTTCCTGAAAGAAGTTGGTGTAATTGATGCCTAAACCTACAAAGGGGTCAAATCTGCTGTCACCCAAATCAAAATGATACTGAGCCACTAAAGTGGGTGGTAAATGCTTGGTGCTGCCTACAGACAAACCATCGATGGCTGAACCTTTCACCTTCACATCATGATTAAATGGTGTGGCTGCAATCAGCTCAATGGTCCAGTTTTTAGTCAGTTGATAGTCGATAGTAATGCCCAACTGAGTATTGTTATTTACAGACACTTCAGTGGAATTTGCTGGTAAGTTTGCGACTCTTTCCACTACATTCAGGTGGCTGCTGGAATCTTGTGGTGCCACAGTAATAGCTCCTACATTGACTGACCAGTTTGCCAGAGCAGGGGCAGCAGAGACTGCCAATAACAGAGATGCGATGGTTTTATAACTTGTTTTCATCAGAATGATCCTTAGCTTAAGAAACTGGCGTCATTCTGCGCTTCTGCTGCTGTGAAACTTTGCCCCAGATCAATAATGCACAAGGCTGAGCTCTGGCTTTGCTTGTTTTATTGATTTAAAACAACAAGTAGGTAGATTGTTTAAGTCTGGTGATGCTATCCGCCATTTGTCTTCAAGTATCTAACAAGTATTTTCCTGCAGTCACTTTAAGCGAATCTTTGGGGTTTTGGTTTTTTGTAATTTATCTGTTGATTAATTGTTTTTTTTGCTTATATTTTGACCTTGTTTAATTTATAGGGATAATTGAAATGAATAAATGGTTGAATCCGGTCATCTTTTTAGCGGGACTTTTTGTTATTGGAAATGCAAACGCCACTCTCATCAAATGTGATAACTGCACCAGTGTAGAGATGAAACGTACAGCAGAAGAAATTGCCGGTCGGGGAGCAAATGGCAGACACACTATCAAAGTGATCAATATGCCTAATTCAGACTATAAGGTGTACCAAGTCGACAAAGTTAGCTCAGGTGGAGGGCGGGATCCAAATGCAGAATACAGATTAGTCACTTCAGAGCTGGCTGTTCCTAATATTTCAGAAATTAAGCAAAATATTACAAGCTTAAATTCGGCAATTAGTGATCTGAGGGAAGTGCTGAAAGGAAATGTTGTTTTACCGAATACATTTGTTTATCGAAGTGCTGTTGAAGCGATGAAAGATCCTGGAGATTTCGGTAACCATTTGAAAGATTTTTTGAATAGCCACCATACAGGATTGCAAGCTATCGTGTTTGATGTCAGTGCATTGACATCTGCGATAGCGAGCAATGTAAGTGTAAGTGTTGGCTCGATGGTTTCAGTGACAACGTCTTTAACCGAAGGAACTCAGGCTGCAGCCTTCTTCGCTGATGGCTCCAGTATTGTATTTCAGTACAACTTTGTCATAGATGCGTCCAAAGGAATAATCATTAATATCACTATGTCTGCATCTCCTGAAGCTCGCGATAGCACTAGTAGATTGATTCCAAAAAATTCATTTGGGACAAGAAATTATACTGCTAAAAAAGGAGATCTTGATCTGAAGGCATTGGCTGACTATTTAGGAAGTATCGGTATTAGAATTACAGGACATAACCAGGGAGAAGGGGCAAGTTGTTTGCCTGACAAATTTGCTTGTTCAAGTGATGGGAAAGTTTGTCAGGTTACTTATAGATGTAACTAATTGGAAATTCATTATCAGTACATTAAACGAAGCCAATCGTTGAAAAACAGTAAACCCCAGGCAGAACGCTGATAAAACTACAGAGCTCTGCCTGGCTACAAATGCTGGCTACATCATGAGATATAACGGGCCTTTTTATTGTCTTTCAGCATCGTCATATCCACCAGCACTAAACCGTCTACACAGTCAGCAAAATCAGGATCCACACCAAAAGCCAGAAAACGTACACCACCAGGTTCGGTCAGTTCACTGTACTGCTTGTATAAAGTGGGAATACTGACGCCCATATTGGCCAGTAAGTGCTTTAACTGTACAAAATCCTGACTGTAATTATCACCGCTAAAATGCTGCTGCAGCTGACTTAACGTATCCATTGGTAATTCATATGGAATATTAGGCACTGCGCTTTGTTCAGGACAGCGGAAATACAGGCTGTAGAAATATACCATCAGATCCCGTGCCGCTTTAGGATAGCTGTTGGATAAACTGACGCCGCCAAATAAATACCGGATATCCGGGTTTTGTTTTAAATAAGCACCTATGCCATACCATAAATAATCCAGACTACGTTTGCCCCAATACCGGGGTTGTACGAAGCTGCGGCCCAGTTCCAGGCCCTGATCTAAATAAGGTGTCATCTGTGGATTAAACTGGAATAAAGAGGCTGTATACAAGCCAGCCAGGCCCTTTTCTGCCATCACTTTGGCGGTATTAGCAAAACGGTAGGCCCCCACTATTTCTAAGTCTTCCTTGTCCCACAAAATTAGTTGCTCGTAATAGCTGTCGTACTGATCGATATCGCGGCGCTGACCACTGCCTTCACCTACAGCTCTGAAGGCAATTTCACGTAAGCGGCCAATTTCACGCAGCACAGGTGAGCTCTGTTGGTACTGGTATAAATAAATTTGTTTACCATCACTGGTTTCACCCAACAGAGGGCAAGCTTCGACCGCCTTTTTCAGCAAAATACGATCTTCAGGATGGGCTATAGCAGTTTGAGTTTTAAACAGCGGCCCTTTGTCTTTGGCGAGGCGATACAAGTGTTTTTTAAAGAGTTTTACCTTGGCCTGAGTTTCCAGCGCCAGATGGGCAAAGCTGTCGTAAGGAATTTGTTCACCAATCCGCATCGCAATGTTTTTATGCTTCTGGTTAAACATTTCCTGCACCAGCAGCATAGTGGCAAGCGGCTTGTAAATCATCGAAGCGCCATAAAACATGGCAGAGTTACGGCCGTCGATATAAATAGGCAGAATAGGCGCTTTGGCATTCATCGCAAAACGTAAAAAACCACCATGCCATTTGCCATCACGAATACCGTTGGGTTTTAAGCGTGACACTTCACCGGCAGGGAATAAAATCAGCGCACCTTCGCCAGCTAAGTGGTCGCTGATGCGGTCGATACGGCTGCGTTCAGTACCACCGCTCATGTTATTCACAGGTAACAATAAAGAATGCAGAGGTTCAACCGCCATTAATAACTGGTTAGCTATGACTTTCACATCAGGCCGGATATCACGCACCAGTTTAATCAGAGCTAAACCGTCTAACGAACCAATAGGGTGGTTGGCAATAATCACAACACGGCCAGTGCTTGGGATTCGTTCGACTTCGTTATCGCGCACCGCGTAGGCAAAATTAAAGTAATCCAGTACTTGTTCTACGAATTCAATCCCTTGCAAATGCGGATAACGTTTAGCGAAGGCAATAAATTCTTGTTCGTGCAAAAGTTGGCGTAAGGCGCCTTTGACCGGTTTGGCTAACCAGGGTTTTTGTTCTAGTTTTGGCAGATGCGTTTGCATCATTTGGTCAACACTGATCATAGCGATACCTCTGTAAGGACCTTTGTCCGTACAGAGAGTAGGGGGTTTACATGACAAATATGCGTCAGATTTATGGCTTTTTGTAGAAGTTTTAACCGGCTCAGGCTACTTTGCTCTGAGCAGGTTGTTCTTCCGCCAGCACGGCTATTGGCATTGCGGCTAAGGTATGGCTTTGTTCTGTCCAATGGTACAGCGTTAATGAGCCATCTTGTTGCTCTATCAGGGCTGTGCAGTTATCAATCCAGTCGCCGTCGTTGCAGTAAATAATGCCATCTTGCAGGCTTATTTCCGGATGATGGATATGACCACAAACCACACCATCAAAACCTGACCTTTTGGCTTTGGCCACAGCTGCATCACGGTAGCGGGCAATGGCCTGCTGAGCTCCTGGTACTTTGCTTTTAATAAAGGCAGCCAAACTAAAATAACGACCACCTAAAGCTCGGCGAATGCGGTTGCTCCAGCGGTTTAAAAACAGTAAAAAATCATACAGATTGTCACCCAGCCAGGCGTGAAAACGACCAAAGTTCACTTCTTTATCAAATTCATCGCCATGCAACAGCAGTAATTTTTTGCCTAAAGCCGTGGTATGACAGCCACGTAATTGCAGTTTGATAGTGCCAAACTGGCGACCTGCCCAGTGGCGGAACTCTTCATCATGGTTACCGGGTATATAGATAACTTCAGTGCCTTGATCGGCTTTCGCCAGCAGCGTTTGGATCACGGCATTTTGTTCCGGACTCCAGCACACTTGTTTTTGCATAGCCCACAGGTCAAGGATATCGCCCAGCAGGTAAATGGTGTCGGCTTTGGTTTGATTGAGGAGGTTCAGCAGATAAGTGGCCTGACAGTCTTTATTTCCTAAATGAATGTCAGACAAGAAGATCGTTCGACAATGCAGCATACAAAGCTCCTGCGAATTGTTGGCCTTGGTTCTTCAGGCTCGGGTAGAATGTAGTTTACCCATGTCAGAGATATGACGAAAACTTGAAGCTTTGGTGAACAGATGTCGATAGCCCTGGTGATCCCTGATCGTAAATTAGATGCTTTAGTTGAAAAGTTAAATGCTTTATTACCCGGCGTTTTGATCCAGCAATGGCCGGATTACAGTGCGCCTGAACAAGTGCAAATGGCTGTAGTGTGGAAACAGCCTGCGGGTTCCTTGGCTGCTTTAAGCAACTTAAAAAGCTTACAGTCTTTTGGTGCTGGGGTAGACAGTATTGTTTCGGATCCGACTTTGCCTGACTTGCCCTTAAGCCGTATTGTTGACCCTGCTTTGGCGTCTTCTATGGTCAATTACCTGGCTGGCATAGTGCTGCATTACCAATTGCGGCTGGATTTATTTCAGCGTCAGCAGCAACAGAAGCTATGGAAACCGAAAAGCCCACGCTCAATTCAACAGATTTGTGTGCTGGGTTTAGGTGAATTAGGACAAGCAGCGGCGCAGTATTTTTTACAGCAAGGTTATCAGGTCAGCGGCTGGTCGCGCAGCTTAAAACAGCGGGATGGTATCCAGTGCTACGCAGGTGATCTTGGTTTTAAAGAGGCTGTTTGTGATGCCGATCTGGTGATTTGTTTATTACCTCTGACCCCTGATACCACGAACTTCTTAAATACAGAGCGTTTAGCTGCTTTTAAACAGGGTGCAATCCTCGTCAACGTGGCTCGTGGTGCCATAGTAGATGACGACGCATTGTTAGCTGCTTTGGACTCTGGTCAATTACAGGCTGCTTGTCTGGATGTGTTTCGTCAGGAGCCTTTGCCTGCTACCGATCCTTATTGGCAACATCCGGCTGTACTGGTCACTCCCCATTGTTCTGCGGTAACTAATGTCGACACTGCAATTTATCAGATTGTTGAAAATTATCAACGCACCATAAATGGGCTACCTTTAAAGCATCTGGTCAACAGGGAAAGGGGCTACTGATGAGTAGTTTTACTATTGAAAAACAGGGTCATGTTGCGGTGTTACAGCTGACCGCAGCTGAAAAACGTAATTTATTAACACCTGAAATCGCCTTACAAATTGCAGCCGCTGTGCATCAACTGAGTCTGGATCCAGAATTGAAAGTCTTATGTGTCATTGGCACTGAACGCGCTTTTTGTGCCGGTGCTGATTTAGCCGTGTTGCAACATGCAGTAGATGGGGACGGTTCTGAACTGAAACAGCTGTATCAGGCCTTTAGTCTGGTGGCTGATTGTCCACTTTTAACTATAGCTTTAGTCAATGGCCCAGCCGTAGGGGCAGGCATGAATCTGGCGATGGTCTGTGATATTCGTTTAGCCAGCAAAGACGCCTGGTTTGACAGTCGCTTTTTCCAGTTGGCTTTGCATCCAGGTGGCGGGCATGGCTGGTTATTACCGCAGTTGATCGGCTGGCAACAAGCGATGGCCATGTTGTTTTGTGGTGAAAAACTCAATGCAGAACAAGCATGGCAATATGGTTTAGTCAAAGAAGTGTTGGCTGCTGATCAATTATTACCTCGGGCTTTAGCAATGACAGCGGATTTAGCTACAGTTCCCACAGAGTTAGTGCGACAAACCAAAAGCTCGATGCGACAATTGTTGCAATGCAAAGAGCATAGTCAGGCTGTTGAATTTGAATATCAGCAACAGTTTTACAGTCTGCAACAGGACGCTGCGCGCCAAGCGATCGCCGCTTTACAGCATAAACTCGCCACTAAAAGCTAAAACTCACCACAAAAAACTTAAAAGCAGGGACTATTTTGCGTCTCTGCTTGTCTCTTTATCAGAAAATTAGCTGTAATTGATTGTAAATCTTGTAACTAAACAACAAGTTGTCTACACTGGTTTTGGATTGCTCAAGATCCACAAAAAAGCAAGAACAATAACAATATTTTTTTAGCCTGAGGTTTTGTATGCGTAAAGCGTCCAGTCGCGGTCTTGGCTTTACTGCAATCGCCATTTTGGTGTTATTAATGGCATTGTCGGCTTTTTTAACAAAAGCTGAAGCTACACAAGTGACTTATAGCTCACAAGGACAGCAGTCGGTCGATGGATTGTATTGATCAGGTACCCCCGTAGTTTGGGGGTATTTGTTTAATCGCACTCTGGTCCAGGTTTTTGCACTTTCACTGTTATTTTTTCTGATGCCGCTCACGGTTTTCCCGCTTTTGTTCCGCATTTTTCTGCAACAACACATAAGTCGCAGCGTAACCACCATGAGGTTTTAAGGCGGTATGGCAGGCCAGAACTTCTGGTAGTTGTGGTAACCATTTAAAGCAGTAACTTTTTAATATCGCCGGATGAGGTTTGCTATCGCGTCCCATACCATGATGGATCAATACAGTCCTGATGCCACGCTGATGGCAATCAGCAATGAAGCTGTATAAAGCAGCACGGGCCTCAACCAGGGTTTTTCCCAGCAGATTCAGAGTGGCATCCATTTGGTATTTACCCAGTCGCAGGTTTTTGTATACACCATCCTGCACCCCATCTTTTTTGTAGGCAATCACATCATCAGGCGCAACCAGATCTACGTACTCCATACTCAGATAGTTAGGGTCGTATTCCATTTCCTGTTCTGCGGCTTTGCGCCGTGCCAGTTGAGCCAGACTCGGATTGTGTTCACCATTAGGATCGGCAATAGCATCGACATTTAAGCGTTTTACCCCTGCCATTTCCTGTAAAAAGATGTCCAGATCGTCATCATGCATTTGTACTACTCCGCCTTAAGCTGACCGGGAATTGCCGCATTATATACCCGTCTTATTTGAAGCCGCAGGGTTTTGCATCAGGTTTTTTACATCCATGCCAATGAATCACTCTCAGCTTTTCTACCTTATCTGAATTAGCATCCCACGACTTAGTATTTTGGTTAATTAAAATGCAATTTATGCAACAAATATTTTACTTTGCTCTATGCTTAAACTGACTTTCATTCCAGCAAGGAGAGCATCATGATCCCCGAACGGCTTTATGAAGCTTTGCCTTATCTTTATGTACTCTGTGGTTCGCAGACCGTCTTGTGGTTGCCGCATTGGACTGCGGCTTTATCTGGCGTAGTGCTAATATTTGCAGGTGCAGTGGTCTGGGTGATCCGCACAGAAAAACGCCGCAGTCCTTATGGGATTAAGTTTAAAGAGCAGGGGGCTTTACCATTCTGGTGTTATGAATTGCAGCCTTTTATTTACCTGACCAGTGGAGCTTTGTTGTTTAACTACGCTGAGAGCTATTTGCTGTATCCCTCAGCTATGATCTTGCTGGTGCTGGGGATACAACTTTGGTTATGCCGGATTTGCTGGCGTAGCCATTCCTGAATGCAGAGCTCTGTATTAAGGGCGTGATGAGTACCAGAAGATCGCTGCGGCAATAAAGCCTTGTTGTTTACGTAGGCGGTATTTTGCACACTGCTCATTGCTTTGGCCTTCAAAACACAAATATAAGCTTTGCTCTTCTTCCGCCAATACTGCGCGTTGGTTGGTATCGAGAATGACACCAGGCTTACCAAACCAGCCTGGCATATAGACACTTTGAGTGGTCAATCCTGCACTTTGGTATTCAATTAATTGGGGTTTAGGGGCCAGAATAAAAGCAACTAAAAGGACCATACTGATACCTGCCCACACTTTGAAATTTTTGGCAGTTGAAGTGCTTGACTGTTCCTCAGTATTTGACCGTGTTGCTGAGCGCACCACGGTACGCGCAGCCGGATTTGCAGTGGTTGTAGTCTGAGCTTGAGTGAGTGGCTTTTTGTTGCCGGCTTTTTTTAATAGTTTTTGCTTGTCGGCCTCGCTTAAAAGCGAGGCCTTTTTGAGTTGTTTGGCCATTAGTGACGTAAGTTAACTGAACTGTTAGCAACAGTTTCGGTCATGATGAGCCAGGCTTGCAAGTTTTGTTTTAATGAATCGGGATCTATTTTGTCCAGCGTATCATTGGGTGTGTGGTGATAATCAAAATAGTCTGTACCATCTTGCGATAAAGCCAGTACTGGCACTCCGGCAGAAGCCAATACCGAAACATCAGGGCCGCCGTAGGTGGTATTGCCACCTAAGCCAATATTCAGATGCGCCAGTTTTTGCTGTAACTCTTTAGCAAAAGGCAGTGATTTGTCACCAAAACGACTTTCGATTTGCCAGATGCGGCCTGCACCAAAGTCAGACTCTGCAGCTAAAATGTGCTTCCCTAATTCCTTATGGTGCTTAGCAGCATAAGCCCGTGCTCCAATCAGTCCACCTTCTTCGTTACCAAAAAGCACAACCCGGATAGTGCGTTTAGGTTTGGCTTTTTGTTGGATTAAAGCACCTGTTGCCATTACTAAAGCGACCCCAGCACCATCATCCAAAGCGCCAGTGCCCTGATCCCATGAATCAAGGTGAGCGCTGATCAGCACTATTTCGTCCGGTTTTTCTGTCCCGGTGATTTCTGCAATGACATTGTGGCTGGTGGCAGTTTGCAGCTGGTTGTCCATTTGTAGTTTTAATTCTACTTTTGGCGAGCGTTCCAGCATTTTCGCCAGATTTTGTGCATCAGGCACTGAAATGGCTACGGCAGGAATTTTAGGGATGGCTTCGTCGTACTTCATTGTGCCGGTATGAGCAAATCTGTTGTTACTGGTGCCGACAGAACGAATGACTATAGCCACAGCACCCAACTTCGCCGCTTCTACGGCACCACGCGAGCGGGCTGCAACCACCTGACCATAAAAAGATCCTGATTTGTCTTTAGACATTGGCTTATTAACAAAGACAATCTTGCCTTTAACTAAAGCCGGATCTGCCTTTTCCAAGGCTTCAATGCTATCAAACATCACGACAGGGCTGGTGATACCTGCTGCAGGTGTTCCGACCGATCCACCTAATGAGGTTAATACAAAAGGCTGAGCGAAAGGGGAAACGACTTCAAGGCTTGCCTGCCCCCGGGTCCAGCCTGGCATTTCAAACTCTTCAGTCCAGACTTTGTCATAACCCAGTTGCTTTAAATTGGTTACAGCCCATTGCACGGCGCGGCGATCCGCTTCACTGCCTGCAATGCGCGGACCCACTTCAACTGTTAAAGACTCCACCAGCTTATAAGCTAAATCCTGATCCAGAGTGCTGGGCATTGTGGCCGCCCATACCGAAGGAGCTAATAAAGCACCGGAAATTATACCCAACCAAAACTTCATATATAACATGCTCCTTTTTTTGATTATTTGGCCAATGTAGCATGACAGCGTAAGACTAATTCGGCAGATTGCGACCAAAAGCCAAAGCAAGCAGTCTGTTGTGTAGTTGAATCATAGAGATTTTGTTTTTATGTAATCACTCCACCTCTTGTTGCCGCTCTATGAGTCAGGTACAGCTTGAAACACGACAGATGAGAATAGATCGTATTGTGTAAGCGAATGACCCGACGGCATAATGCTGTTTTTTAGATCAAAGAAGCAACAAAATGAAATTGGAAGAAATGCTGAAAAACTCGGCGCAGGCAGCCAAGCTGCTGAAGGCGGTTTCCAATGAACGCCGTTTGCTGATTTTGTGTTATTTATTAGAGTCTGAATTATCAGTGACAGAGATGAACGACAAACTGGGTTTAAGCCAGTCGGCTTTGTCTCAGCACTTAGCTGTACTCAGACGACAAAAACTGGTGAAAACCCGCAAAGAAGCTCAAACCGTGTTTTATCGTATCCACAGTGAAGAAGCTGTCGCTTTAATTGGACTGCTGCATAAACTCTATTGTGAGAAGAAATAGTACAGTACTCTGAGGCTGTCAGTGCCATGGATAGCTGCGAATATAAAAAATCGTCAGGAGCGATTTTTAACATCGGAGCAAAGCGACGATGGCCCGGAGGGTGAGCGTCATGGATGACGGCGAATAAAAAAACCACCTTGCGGTGGTTTTTTTATTGCACTGTCACAATAAGCTGTTGCGAACAACAGCGAATTGAAATTAAGCGGCTTTAGTAGCTAAAGCTTTAACGTGTGCATTTAAGCGTGACTTATGACGGGCAGCTTTGTTCTTATGGATCAGACCTTTGTCTGCCATACGATCCAAAATTGGAACCATCTTTTTGAACGCTTCTTGTGAAGCAGCCAGATCAGCAGTTAACACTGCAGCGTATGTTTTCTTCATGAAAGTACGCATCATTGAGCGCTGACTTGCGTTTTGCTGACGACGCTTTTCTGATTGAATAGCGCGCTTCTTAGCAGACTTGATGTTAGCCAAGGTAACACTCCTAAAAACTAAACCGGGACCTTTAAAGGCCGCATAATATGCCTATTTTGTAGGCCCTTGTCAAATGGTTTCCTTGACAGATTACAGAATAAAATTAGCCCTTCGCTGGTAATCCACTCTGACTCGGGTGAAAATAGCAGAAATGTCGTTGCAGGAGCAGTCTGTGTCAGGAAAATTATTAAAATCAGGCATGATCGTCAGCTTTATGACCCTTATTTCACGGGTATTGGGCTTGGTCCGTGACGTGATTGTCGCCAATGTGTTAGGCGCAGGCGCTATGGCCGACGTTTTTTTTATGGCCAATCGAATTCCTAATTTTTTACGACGTTTATTTGCTGAAGGGGCTTTTTCGCAAGCTTTTGTGCCTGTACTGGCTGAAGTTAAAGAAAAACATGGTGATGATGCAGTACGTGAACTTATTGCCAAAGCGGCAGGCACCTTAGGTTTTATAGTGACTGGTGTGACTTTACTAGCTGTGATTGGCTCACCTGTGCTGATGATGTTATTTGGTGCCGGCTGGTTTAGTGCCTATTTAGATGGTGCGCCTGAAGGGGATAAGTACTTACAGGCTAGTTTTCTATTAAAAATTACCTTTCCTTATTTATGGTTTATCACTTTTGTCGCTTTATCTGGCGCTGTGCTGAACACCTATAACAAATTTGCCGTCGCGGCTTTTACGCCGGTATTTTTAAATATTGCCATGATAGGCGCTGCTATTTATCTGGCACCGCAAATGCAAAACCCGGCTGAAGCTATTGCCTGGGGCGTTTTTTTAGGTGGCCTGATCCAGTTTTTATTTCAATTGCCGTTTTTAGCCAAAGCCGGATTACTGGTAATGCCACGCTGGGGCTGGAAAGACCCAAACGTCACGAAAATCCGCACTTTAATGATCCCGGCTTTATTTGGTGTTTCGGTCAGTCAGATTAACTTATTACTGGATGCCATTATCGCGTCCTTTTTAGTCACAGGTGCTGTCAGCTGGTTGTATTACTCTGACCGCCTGCTGGAATTTCCTTTAGGTTTATTTGGTATTGCTATTGCCACCGTGATTTTGCCTGGCTTGTCACGTCATTACGCATCAGCGAGCGAAGAAGCCTTTAAATATACGCTGGATTGGGCCGTGCGTTTTATTTGCTTGTTTGGCATTCCATCCATGATGGGTTTAATAGTGCTGGCTGAACCTATTATTGCTTCAGTCTTTATGCGTGGTGAATTCAGCGCCGATGACGTAGTGAAAACTTCACACAGTTTGATTGCTTACAACACAGGCTTAGTCGCGCTGATGCTGATTAAAGTGCTGGCACCGGCTTTTTATGCGCGGCAGGATATTAAAACGCCGGTACGAATTGCCATTATCGCTATGGTGGCGAATATGGTGTTTAACCTGATGCTGGCACCTTTTTTAAGTTATGTCGGTCTGGCGTTAGCTACAGCTATGTCCGGTACTTTAAATGCGTATTTGCTTTATCGCGGTTTAAAGCAGCGCGATATTTATAGTTTCAGCAGCAAAACCAGCTGGTTTATCGCCAAAGCTTTTATCGCTGCCGCTGTGATGGCTGGCTGTATTTTTTATGTGATGCCTGACCTTGCTGGCTGGATTGCCTTAGGTTTATCAGGCCAGGTGCTGCATCTGTTGGCCTATTTTGCTTTTGCTATTGTGGCCTACTTTGTTTTACTTTTGGTGTTTGGTGTTCGTTTGAACGATTTTAAACGCCAGACAAATGCTGAAAGCAAATGATTATGCGGTTATAATCGGGCACTTTTCGCAGCAGCAGAGTAAGAATACCGAATGGAGTTAATTCGCGGCTTACATACAATACAACCCAGACATCAGGGCTGCGTCTTAACTATAGGCAATTTTGATGGCGTGCATCTGGGGCACCAGGCAGTACTGACGCAATTAAAAGCTATTGCGGCAGAGTTGAATTTACCTGCAGTGGTGATGGTGTTTGAACCCCAGCCACTGGAGTTGTTTAACCCTGAAGGTGCACCTGCGCGTTTATGCCGTTTTCGGGAAAAATACCACTGGCTGGCACAACAAGGTGTAGATCGCATGCTTTGTGTGCCTTTTACCAAAGACTTTGCCAGTCAGCAGCCAGAGCAATTTATTCAGGACTTGTTGCTGAATAAACTGGGTGTAAAGCATTTGATTGTTGGTGATGATTTTTGTTTTGGTAAAAACCGTGCCGGTAATTTTGCTTTGCTACAACAAGCTGCAGTGCAGCATGGTTTTGGTTTGGGTAGCACCGCTAGCCTGAAACAAAATGATCAACGGGTTAGCAGCACTTTGATTCGCCAGGCACTGGAGCACGATCAGCTAGATGCGGCTGCACAAATGTTAGGCCGGCCTTTTTCATTAATGGGGCGGGTGCGGCATGGTCAGAAAGTAGGGCGTCAGTTGGGGTTTCCGACAGCCAATGTCTGGCTTTACCGTAAGAATTTACCTGTGCATGGTGTTTATGCCATTGAAGCAGTGACCCAAATGGGCCGTTATCATGGCGTTGCTAATATAGGTTCCAGACCGACGCTGCAGGGTAAAAAAGAGCAGCTTGAAGCTCACTTTTTTGATTTTAACGGCGATTTATACGGCCAGCAGATTGAAGTGATTTTAAAAAAGAAAATCAGGCCAGAGCGACGTTTTGATGGCCTTGCGCAATTACAGCAACAAATTGCATTAGATGCGCAGCAGGCGCGCGATTATTTTGCTTTGCCAACCGCTTAGGCTAGTTGCAAAGCGACACGAATTTAAACTTAAAGAAGACGGAACAACAACGGATGACTGACTACAAGCAGACTTTGAATTTACCGGACACGGCTTTTGCCATGCGCGCCAACCTTGCGCAGCGTGAGCCACAGATGTTAGCCAGCTGGACAGAAAAGAATCTGTACCAGAAAATTCGTCAGGCCAAACAAGGTAAAAAAACCTTTATCCTGCACGATGGCCCTCCATACGCCAACGGTAACATTCACATTGGTCACGCGGTCAATAAAATCCTCAAGGATATGATTGTCAAAGCCAAGACCTTGTCTGACTTCGATGCCCCTTATGTGCCGGGTTGGGACTGTCATGGCCTGCCTATTGAGCTGGTCGTCGAAAAAAAATACGGCAAGCCAGGCGTGAAGCTAAGCGCTGCTGAATTCCGTCAAAAATGCCGTGATTATGCGTTGACGCAAATCGAAGCACAGAAAGTCGACTTTATCCGTTTAGGCGTGTTAGGCGATTGGGACAATCCATACCGTACTATGGATTTCACCACCGAAGCCAATATCATCCGCTCTTTAGGTCGTATCATCGACAATGGTCATTTGCAGCAAGGCTTTAAGCCAGTGCACTGGTGTACTGACTGTGGTTCGGCCTTGGCTGAAGCTGAAGTGGAATACCAGGATAAAGTATCGCCGGCCATTGATGTGCGTTTTACGCTGGTGAACGAAGCCGATGTAAATAAATTTGATCACCCTGAAGGTCACACTGGTTCTGGCCCTGTATCTGTTGTGATCTGGACCACCACGCCATGGACTATTCCTGCCAACCGCGCTGTAGCGCTGAATGCCAAAATCGATTACAGCCTGGTGCAGGTCGAACAAGGTCCAAATGGCCCTGAGCGTTTGATTCTTGCTACAGACTTAGTCACTGCTGTGATGGCTCGTGCTGGTGTGGAGCATTACCATAATTTAGGCTTCTGCAAAGGTCAGGCTCTGGAGCTGGTGAAGTTAAAACACCCGCTGTATGACTTTGAAGTACCGGTGATTTTAGGTGATCACGTCACAACTGATTCTGGTACCGGTGCTGTGCACACAGCCCCTGGTCACGGTCCGGAAGACTTTACAGTTGGCAAACTGTACAACTTAGAAGTGGCTAACCCTGTAGGCGCCAACGGCGTCTATCTGCCGGATACGCCACTTTTTGCTGGTCAGCATGTATTTAAAGCTAACGACTCTGTGGTTGAAGCATTAAAAGAAGCGGGCAAGCTGCTGGTGCATAAAGCCTTAACGCACAGCTATCCACATTGCTGGCGCCATAAAACCCCTATTATTTTCCGTGCTACGCCGCAGTGGTTTATCAGTATGGAACAGAAAGGGCTGCGCAGTACGTCACTGCAAGAAATTGGCAAAACCCGCTGGATCCCGGACTGGGGTCAGCAACGTATTGAAAACATGGTGGCAGGTCGTCCGGACTGGTGTATTTCCCGTCAACGTACCTGGGGTGTGCCTATTGCACTGTTTGTTGATAAAGACACCAGCGCCTTACACCCAAATACGCAGGCTTTGATGGAGCAGGTTGCGAAATTAGTGGAGCAGTCTGGTATTCAGGCCTGGTTTGATTTAGACGCTGAAACTTTGCTGGGCGCTGATGCGGCTCAATACGTCAAAGTGACAGACACGCTGGACGTCTGGTTTGACTCAGGTGTCACTCACGCTTGTGTGATTGAACCTCGTGCTGAATTCCATGGTGCCACTCAGGCCGACCTCTATTTAGAAGGTTCTGATCAGCACCGTGGCTGGTTTATGTCGTCCCTGATGACTGGTGTGGCGATTAAACACCACGCGCCTTACAAACAAGTACTGACGCATGGTTTTACTGTAGATGGTGAAGGCCGCAAAATGTCCAAATCTTTGGGCAATGTGGTGTCGCCACAGGACGTGATGAATAAGTTAGGCGCCGATATCCTGCGCTTATGGGTCGCCACTACGGATTACACCTCTGAGATGACTGTCTCTGATGAAATCTTAAACCGTGCTGCCGACAAATACCGTCGTATTCGTAACACTGCCCGTTTCCTTTTAGCGAACTTAAAAGGTTTTGAGCCAGAAACACAACTGGTGCCATTTGAAGAGATGGTGCAGCTGGATTTATGGCTGGTGCAACGTGCTGCTAAATTGCAGCAGGAAATTGTCGATGCCTATGAAAACTATCAGTTCCATCAGGTCAGCCAGAAGTTAATGAATTTCTGTACTGTGGAGTTAGGCAGTTTCTACTTAGACGTGATTAAAGACCGTCAATACACAGCAAAAACCGATGGTTTAGCCCGTCGCTCCTGCCAGACTGCTTTATTCCAGGTGGTGCAGGCCATGGTGCGCTGGATGGCGCCTATCATGAGCTTCACAGCACAGGAAATCTGGGAAGTGATGCCTGGTCAGCACAGTGAATTTGTCTTCACTGAAGTTTGGTATCAGGGTTTAGATACAGTGCCTGCTGGTCAGTTTGATGATGCCTTCTGGCAACAACTGCTGGAAGTGCGTGATGCAGTCAACAAGGTGCTGGAAGTCGGGCGTCGTGATGGCAAAATTGGTGCTTCATTACAAGCTGAAGTAACTTTATACGCCAAAGGCCAACTGGCAACAGATTTAACCTCTATTGGCGATGAGTTACGTTTTGCCTTATTGACCTCCACTGCAGTGGTGTCCAGCGACGCTGCTCCTGCTGATGCAGTAGCGACTGAAATGGACAACCTCTTTGTGGTATTGAACGCATCCACTGCGCCTAAGTGTGAGCGTTGCTGGCATCACAGACACGATGTGGGTTTAAACCCGGCGCACCCGCTGATTTGTATCCGCTGTGTGGATAACGTCGAAGGTGCTGGTGAAGTAAGGAAGTTTGCTTAATGTCGTTATTTAAAGGCCGTTTATTTACTGAGACCGGCTGGCGCTGGTGGTGGCTAGTGTTGTTGGTGCTGGTTGCTGACCAGCTTAGCAAAGTATGGGTCATTCAGAACTTCAGTTTAGGTGAGTCGGTATCTTTGTTACCGGTGTTTAATTTCACGTATGCCCGTAACTATGGTGCTGCGTTTTCATTTTTAGGTGACGCAGGTGGCTGGCAACGCTGGTTGTTTACTGTGATCGCTGTAGTCGTCAGCGTCGTACTGGCTGTCTGGTTAAGCCGTTTAGCGAAAACCCAGTTGAAATTATCTTTAGCCTTGAGCCTGATTATCAGCGGCGCTATTGGTAATTTAATTGACCGCAGCCTGTATGGTTATGTGGTTGATTTTCTGCATGTGTTTTATCAGAGCTGGCATTACCCTATTTTTAATATCGCCGATTGTGCTATCAGTATTGGCGCAGTTTTACTGATTTGGGATAGCTTTACTAATGAGAGCGAAAGCCAAAAAGTGACTTTAGGAGACAAGCAGTGATCATAGGTCCAGGCAGTACTGTGATATTTCACTTTGATATCAAATTATCCGATGGCAGCGCCGCCGAAAGCACCCGTGTGCATAACAAACCGGCCAAACTGCAAATGGGAGACGGCAGCTTGTCGCCCGCCTTTGAAGCTCAGTTAGGCGGTATGGCGGCTGGTGATAAACGTACTTTTACCCTGGCACCGGAAGATGCTTACGGTATGCCGAACCCTGACAATATTTATTATGTCGACCGCAGTAAGTTCTCTACAGACGCGCCTGCAACAGTCGGCATGATCGTAGGTTTTGCTATGCCGGATGGTTCTGAATTGCCTGGTCTTATTCGTGAAGTGGTGGGGGAGTCTGTCACAGTGGATTTTAACCATCCGCTGGCAGGCCAGACTCTGACCTTTAATGTTGAAATCGTACAGGTTATCAATTAATTATGGATATCTTACTCGCCAATCCACGGGGTTTTTGTGCCGGAGTAGACCGCGCTATCAGCATCGTCTCCCGCGCGCTTGAAATTTATGAGCCGCCTATTTATGTGCGCCATGAAGTGGTGCATAACAAATTTGTGGTGGACGGCTTACGTCGTGCCGGTGCAGTTTTTGTTGATGAGCTGGACGAAGTGCCGGATGACGCCATCGTCATTTTCAGTGCTCATGGTGTGTCGCAGGCGGTGCGTGAAAATGCCAAGCAACGTGGGTTGAAAGTGTTTGATGCCACTTGTCCTTTGGTGACTAAAGTGCATATGGAAGTCACCCGCGCCAGTCGTAAAGGTATTGAATGTATTTTGATTGGTCATGCCGGACACCCTGAGGTGGAGGGCACTATGGGCCAATACGACAACGCTGAAGGTGGTATTTACCTGGTCGAGTCGGTCGAAGACGTTGAAAAGCTGCAGGTGAAAAACCCTGCAGTGTTGTGCTTCAGCAGCCAGACGACTTTATCTGTTGATGATACAGCTGATGTGATAGACGCATTGCGCCAGCGTTTCCCTGATATTGAAGGGCCGCGTAAAGATGATATCTGTTACGCCACACAAAACCGTCAGGATGCGGTGCGTGAGCTGTCGGCCAAAACTGAACTGTTATTGGTGGTTGGTGCAAAAAACAGCAGTAACTCAAACCGCTTGCGTGAGCTTGCTGAAAAAATGGGTTGCCGTTCTTACCTGATAGATACAGCGGATGATATTCAGCAGGACTGGCTAAAAGACGTCAAATCTGTGGGGGTAACAGCTGGTGCTTCAGCGCCTGAAGTGCTGGTGCAGCAAGTGGTGCAGCGTTTGACTGAATGGGGTGGCAAGCAAGTGATTGAGCACCCAGGCCGTGAAGAAAACGTTATTTTTGCGGTGCCGGCAGAGCTTCGATAATACTCTGTTTTCAAATAATTTTCCCTCTGTTAACCAGCTATGCCTGAAGCCTGCGCTTCAGGCATAGCTGTGCTGTTGAGCTCCTAGCGTCCTGCCGATCTTTTGCTATGCTTAAACCCTTGGTTCATATCTGCAGATATAACAGGTGGCCTATGGGAGTAGTAAACAAATGGATGTTCGTCCTTTGTTACAGCGGCAAAAAGCTTTTACCCTGATTGAACTGATGATTTCCCTTCTGGTGTTGTTGGTGCTTGTGGCTGTTGCTGTGCCGTCTTTTACAGATTTATTAGCCCGAAACCGTTTATCCGGGCAAGCCAATGAACTGCTTTCTGTGATCCAACTGGCGCGCTCTGAAGCCATTAAACAAAATCAAACTATACGTTTATGTAAAGCCAATGCCGAACTGAGTGACTGTTCTGCTGCCAGTGGTTCCTGGCAAGGCTGGGTGCTGGTCGATACCGCGTCACCCCCTACAGTGATCCGGGCTGGACGTTTTGACGGGCGGCTGATCATCAGCGCCGCTTTTACTGAACTGCGTTTTAGTGGTCAGGGCTTGATCCGCAGTCAAACCAATCAACCACTGAATTCAAGTTTTAGCTTATGTGCTGATGGCCAGGAGTTTGTCGATAATGGCAGAACTTTGGCGTTTTTATCCGGTGGGCGCAGCCGTATTCAGCTGTCCCAATGCAGCGGTGGATAAGGAATGCAGATGCACAGCCCCCATAGCAACAATCACCACAGCTTCAGGCAACAAGGCATAGCTTTGATTGAGATCCTGATTTCGGTATTAGTGCTGGCTATTGGTTTATTGGGTATAGCCGCTTTGCAAAGCAGCTCGGTGCGCTATAGCCAAAGTGCGCAGGAACGTACCACTGCACTGATTATGGCAGGTACTTTAACTGAAATAATCCGATCCAACCCTGTTGTCGCCAGGGCCGGTTCTTACGCAGGGAATTGCGAGTCTCAACTGCTGGCCGACTGGGCACTGCAGTTACAACTCGCCACTGGAACCAGCAGTTGCCCCGAAGTCGAGTGGGATGCTGGCGCTGGCGTTTATACCATCAGTATCAGTTGGCAGGACGAAAAGGTGGCAAGCTCCACCAGCTTTGAAATTCAGGTGCGGCCATGAAACTGCAGCAGGGTTTTACTTTATCTGAACTGATGATCGCTATGCTGCTGGGCTTATTACTGACAGGCTCTGTCATAGGCGTGTATTTATCCAACAGTAAGACTGCCGAACTGAACGTGGTGTTGGGTGAGTTACAAAATGCCAGTCGTACTACGTTTGAACTCATGGCTAATGATATCCGCCGCTCCGGTTACATAGGCTGTGGCAATGCGTCTCGAGTGGTGAATGTGCTTAATGCTGCCAATGTGGCAGGCTCTGCCTGGGCGGTCTGGAACGGCGGCATTGAAGGTTTTCAGCAGCCTGCTCCAGCGATCAATGGAGTAACTCCGCTGGCCGGTACCGATGCTATCCGGCTGATGTTTGGCTCTGGTCGTAGCTACAGCGTGGAATCACATGATGCAGCATTGAATCAGTTAGTACTCAGCACGGAACACCAGATCCAAAATGGCGATTTATTAATCCTCTGTGATGAAACCTTAAGCAGTATTTTTAGTGTCAGTGGTACCAATCTGACCGGAGTCTCGCATCAGGCGAATGCCAGTAACTGTACTTCAGGTTTGGGTTTTCCGCTGTTGTGTGATGGTGCAACTGGCACAGCAAAACAATATGCAGTCAATGCCATGCTGATGAACTTTGATTCGATCAGCTGGTACATTGCCGCCAGTACCGATCAACAAAGTACCTCTTTGTTTCGGGTCAGAAACAACAGCGCAGCGGAAGAAATTCTGTATGGTGTCAGCGATTTACAGCTGGAGTTTATGGACGAGCGCAACAGAAGCTGGCGTGACGCCAATCTGGTGCCGGATTGGATGGATATTATTTCGGTGCGTATCTCATTGCAGTTTGCAACTACTGGTGCTTCGGATTTGCAGTTACCTGAACAAATGAGCCGGATGAATTATCAGGTCAGCATCAGGAACAGGATTTAGCGATGAAACCTGCCACAGCACAGTCAGCTTATCCCATATCTAAACAGCAAGGCATAGTGCTGGTGATTAGTTTATTGCTGCTGTTAGCTATTACGCTGGTGGCTGTCAGCAGTATGCAATCGAGTTTGTTACAGGAACGTATGAGTGCCAATTTGTACGATCGACAATCGTCCTACCAGCAAGTGGAAGCGGCGTTGCTGGAGGCTGAGGTTATACTGAATGTGAATGATCCTGTGGCGCTGATTGATGGCGCAGGGGTTTATGATTTGCCCGTGGTTGGCGCAGAAGATCGCTGGAATGACAATGGCCTGTTGTGGCTGACCGCGACAGCTCTCAATGGCAATAGCGATACTGGTGCTCAATATCTGATTGAATATATGGGCGACTGGCCTTATCCGCCTGAATGCGCTGACGTGGCCAGCAAAGATAAAATTTCTGTGGGTTGTTTATCACCTACTTTTCGTATTACGGCACGTACAGTGTCGGACAACGGCAGGGCTTCAGTCATGCTGCAAAGTTTGTTCAGGCGCTAATCTGCTGAGGCTGATGTGATGAAACTACAAACATCCTGCACAAAATCAATGGCATTGAGTTTGATGCTGACCAGCTTTTACAGTGCCGCCGCACTGGATCTAACCTCACCGCCCCTGCAAACCGGCAGCTCGGTAGAGCCCAATATCATGTTTATGATCGATGACTCAGGTTCTATGCACTGGGAGATCACGCCGGATCTTTATGCAGATAATCCGCACTATGTTTATCCTATAGTGGCTGGTATTTATGGTGATGCGGATGCCACACATCAGGTGGTCTCTTTTCGGGATGAAAGCAATGCGACGAATCTGAACGCTACCAATAATAACGAAGCCTTGTATGCCAGAGCCATGCGCTCCTATGCGCTGAATAAATCCTACTACAATCCGTCAATTACTTATAAACCCTGGATTAAAGCCGACGGTACGTCCTATCCAAACTCTAACCCTGTTGCTGCTTATCACCATCCATTCCGGACTTTTAAAGGCAGCCGTAATCTGACCGTGAATGAAACGTCCAGTGCGGGCTGGCGCTATTGCACTATTACGGCAACAACAAAAAGCAATTGTCAGAACGTGACTGCCAGCCGGACTTTTTACCCTGCGGTCTACTACAACCATACGGGCGGCAGTTTATTTACCTACACCAATTACCAACGTATAGAAATTAATGCTGCTACTTTAAGCTACAGCGGCGAAGGGCGAATTAATCGCACTGATTGCACGGCAGGAACCTGCAGTTATGCGCAAGAAATGCAGAACTTTGCCAACTGGTACACTTATTACCGCTCTCGCTTATTGGCTTCTCAAGCCGGTATAGGCCGGGCTTTCTCTACTCAGACCGAAGCCCTAAGAGTTGGTTTTGGCGCCATTAACAAAGGCAGCAGTACTGTGGATGGCGTCAGTGTCAGCACCATTATCAATGGCGTGCGGCCTTTTACTGGTAATGCCAAACAGAATTTTTACGATCAGCTGTACGAGCGGGTATACGATTACAACGGCACCCCACTGCGCAAAGCTTTAAATGACGCAGGTTTGTATTACTCCAGAACCGACAATAAAGGGCCTTGGGGCGAAAATCCGGGTTCTGATGATGGTAGTCAGCATATTATGTGTCGCCAGAGCTACAGCATTTTGATGACAGATGGCTACTGGAGCGAAGATAGTGCGTCGCAGGCACAAACTGCAGCTGCACGTAGTAACAACGACGGCAGTACCACCAACAACCAAAACATCAGCAAACCCGGTGGCACTTCTTATGTCTATGCGCCCGCTGGGCCATTTTCAGATAATCGCAGTAATACGCTGGCCGATGTGGCTATGTACTACTGGAAACGGGATTTACGCACTGATCTGGATAACCTGGTTCCTACCAGCCCAATCAACCCTGCGTTCTGGCAACATATGGTGACTTTTGGTGTGGGGCTTGGGGTTGAAGGCACTATCAGTTCCACTACAGCTTTTAATGCTATTGGTTCAGCCAGTGCTATTTCATGGCCTGATCCTTTAGCCACACAACCGGCAAAAATTGATGATTTATTGCATGCGGCAGTGAACAGCAGAGGCGGCTTTTTCAGTGCGGCCGACCCTGATGCTTTTGCCACAGGTTTATCCAATACCTTATCCGCTATTATTGCCCGGGTCGCGTCGGGGTCAAATTTAGCGGGCACCACCACGTCATTGCAGGCCGAACAAAGTGTCTATCAGGGCCGCTTTAACAGCGGTGACTGGAGTGGTGATCTGGTGAATTACAACATTGAAGATACCACCAGTTATGTCTGGAGCGCAGCTGAAGAAATGCCAGACTGGGACGACAGAGTGATTTATTTTGGCAAAACAGAAACTACAGCAGACCTGTTTGTCTGGGCCAACTTAACCAGTGGTGTTGGCAGTCAGCAGGCCGCTTTAGGCAGTAGTAATGTGGTGGATTATTTACGGGGTAACCCTGCGCTGGAGCAGCAAAATGGTGGCGGTTATCGCAACAGATCCACAGCTTTAGGGGATATAGCCAACTCCTCTCCTGTGTATGTTGGTGCCCCTGTCAATTTTAACTACCATGCCTATAGCTGGCCCGAAGCCAGCAGTTACAAAGCGCATATCGCGGCTTATAAAAACCGGCAGCCGCTGATTTATGTCGGTGCCAATGACGGTATGCTGCACGCCTTTAATGCCACAACCGGTGCTGAAGCTTTTGCCTATGTGCCAAAGCAGATGCTGACGGCAGCAACAAACCTGAAAGCTTTGAGTGAACCCAATGTCAGCGGTGTTATCCAAAAAGATTATTTTGTTGATGGCACAGCAGTGTCGGCCGATGTGTATTTTGATGGCAGCTGGCGTACTGTGCTGGTTGGCAGCACTGGCCGGGGGGGTAATAGTTTGTTTGCCCTCGATATCACCAACCCGGGGCAAATCAGCGAAGCCAGCTTGTTATGGGATAAAAGCTTTCCACAGTTAGGGATCACCACAGCCAAACCTGTGATCACTCGCTTAAATAACGGCAAATGGGCTGTGGTAATTGGCTATGGTTATAACAACAGCACAGGACGGCCAGGCTTGTTAGTGCTGGATATTGAAACCGGCGTTGTTATGGCAGGCGGCAATGATCTGGAAGTAACAACGGGGTCAGGCGATACAGGTTTAGGCCAGATTGAAGGTTGGGATTACAGTAAAAATGGCAATACCGACTGGTTTTTTGCCGGAGATTTACAAGGCAATGTCTGGAAGTTTGATTTATCCTCAAATAACCCGGGCAACTGGGCCATCGCTTATGGCGGAGAGCCTTTGTATCAGGCTGAAGATGCAGCCGGAGATCCACAATCTATTACCGGAGGCATAGCCCTTGGCTCTGAACCTAAAACCGGCAAGTTGTGGCTGTTTTTTGGCACAGGCCGTTATCTGGAAACACCAGACCCTCAACTGGATGACGAACAAAGCTGGTACGGCATTATGGATGGCACCGCTTTATCTGGCCGCACTTTACTTAAAGAGCGCATTTTAACCAATGTCAGCCACAGCAATGGCACTGAAGGCCGCACTATATCGCCTTCTGCACCCAACGATATGGCTGGGTTTCAAGGCTGGTTTATCGACTTACCCGATGTTCGCGAACGCATTGTGTCGTCACCACGTTTAGTCGGCACTACCTTAGTGGTCAACAGTATTATCCCTGACAGCAATGTCTGTAATCCGGAAGGGGATGGTTATGTGATGGCCATCGATCCTTTTCATGGTGGCCGCCTGAAATACCATTTTTTCGATATTTCAGGCGATGAAGGTTTTAATCAGGACGACGGCGTGGCTGAGGGAGACGACATAGCGGAATTGTCCGGCGTTCGTTTTAACAGCATGCCAACTGAGCCGCTGTTTTTTGAAGACAAAATGGCCGTAGGTTTAGCTGACACTAATGTGGTGAATTTAGATGTAAACACCCAAATCAGACGTGGCCGGGTGTCATGGCGCGAGGTAGACAACTAATGCAAAGTACCAAAGCCCTTGGGTTTTCCCTGATTGAGCTGTTGATCGCTATTACGATCATCGGCACCTTAACAGCTATAGCTGTACCTTCGTACCAGGGTTATATGTTAGGCAGTGCCCGCGCCAGCGCTACTGCCTGTTTATTGGAATACGCCCAGTTTATGGAAAGGGTGTACACCACCAATATGACGTACGCTACCAATAATGGCGCAGCAACAGAGCTGCCAACGCTGCAATGCAGCAACGACCTATCCGAGCGTTTTAACTTTAACCTTAGCAATTTAGCCAGCCGTACCTTTACCCTGACCGCTACAACCAAAGGGGCGCAGGCCGATGATGATTGTGCGTCGTTAAGTTACAACCAGGCTGGTATTAAAGGCGCCAACGGTGGCACTGGTGCGACCATTGTAAAAAAGTGCTGGTAAGATTTGACCTTTTAAGGAACGCAGGTAAATTTAAAGTAAACGGACCTTCACAGGCGCAAGGATATGCCGAATGCCTCTGGTTTTACCTTAACCGAAGTTCTGATCAGTTTATTATTGCTGTGCCTGACAGGGCTTGGCGCTTTAAGTGCGTCTTTGTATGCCCGCCAGCAAGTCATTATGGCGACCCAACAAACCATAGCCTTGTCCTTAACCACTGAGCTTGCCAGCCGTATGGCAAGTCATGATAGTTCAGCTGGGTATTACGACGGAATTCATCCGCTCTGGGCTACAGCCGAATCAGCAGAGTGCACAGAAAATCACTCCTGTGATGCAGAACAGCTGAGTCAGTTTCATTTATACAGCACCTTAAGTGCTTCTGGTCACCCCCAAAGTTTGCAACTATTGCAACAACCTGCGCTTTGCATTCGTCAGCAAGCGGATCAGAAATTGGTGCAGCTCAGTTGGCGCTCTCAGGCCAAAGTGCAAATTCAGCGTCCGACATCCGTTTGTGACTTATCGCCTAACCGGCTGCAAGTTTCTGTGGTGGTGCCTTGAGATGCGCGGTTTCACTTTGTTGGAAGTGCTGGTCAGTCTGACTTTAGGCTTAGTGCTGATGACCTTTTTGATTGGGACTTTGTTTGCCACTCAGCAATCCAACCGACAAACCCAACAGCTGGTGCAGTTGCAGCAAAATAGCCAGATGTTGTTGAGTTTGTTCCAGTCTGAATTGCCAAATATGATGTTTTTCGCTGGCCGCAGTCTGGCTGATGTGGCCTCAGCTTCACATCAGTTGCCTCCGGTATTAGGTGACTGTGTCGCTGAGTTTGATGTCGGTAGTTTCCCTATGAAAGACCAGCCTTACCTGACGCTTTATGCAGAACAAGTGAAGCAACAAAAGCATCTGAGCTGCTTAAGTCAGCCTAAAGCCGGATCCGAGCTGTTGCAGTTCAAACGTATAGTTGGCAGCAATGTATTAGCCACCCAAATGCGCACAAACCGATTTTATTTTGAAACTTCAGCGGCCAGTAACCGTTTTGTCAGCAGCTCCAGTGCAGAGCTGATCCCGGATTCACTGTACTGGCCATACAGCCATCAGGTGTTTTATATCAGCGAACAAAAACATGCTGGCGATGTAGTGCCGGTGTTAATGCGTAAGCGATTGATCCGTAATGCGGCAGGGCAAGCAGTGATGGATACCGATTCAATTATGGATGGGGTCGAGAGGATGCATTTTGAATTCGGTCTGGACGCTAATTTAGATGGTCAGGTGGATTATTACTTAAGCACAGTTCAAATGCAGCAACAGCATTGGCAGCAACAAAAACACCGTATTATTAATATTAAGTTTTACCTGTTGTTACGCAGTTTAGACGAAGACTTTAGTTACCAAAACAACCAGCTTTACCAGATGGGCCAGCAATGGTTTAAGGCTCCTTCTGATCCGTTTCGACGCCTGTTAGTCAGCAGTTCTGTGGCATTTAGCAACACACGCTTATAAAAGGAGGTCGTTATGATGTTAAGTTCTAAAGGTTTTATTCTGGTTACTACCCTGGTGTTAATGCTGATTTTAAGCTGCATTACTATACCCATGCTGGTGCAAACCAGTTTAAGTAAAAAGTTGGCGGGTAGTGCCACTTTGTCTGTGCAGTTAAAGCAGCAAACCCAAAGCAAGCATGCGCAGCAATTACAGCAGCTGAAACAAGGTGATATCGAGTCCGGTGTTTTTGTGGTGGCTCCCTGTCCTGCGCAGTATGCCGCCTGGAGTGAACTGTCAACGCAATGTGAGTGGCATCAGCTTCGCACTACTGGGGGTATGTCTCATGAGCAACATAGTGTCACCAGTTTTTTAGTCAGGCAATCTTTGCCTGAAGGGGGCAGGGATGGGCTTTTGTAGGTTTGGACTCTGCCTGCTGTTGTGTAGTTACCCATTGTCAGCAGACAGCTACTGGAGCCATGTTCCAGGTGTGGGCTCAGTGCAACTGACAGCATTGAACCAGGAGCAGCACAATGCACTGTCGACCCATTTAAAACTGAGTCATCAGGAGACAGCAAAATGGCTGGAGTATTTGCCTGCGAAGTTAGAGGAGTTGTCCTGCACTAGACTGGATGTACAAAGCCAGTCGTTGCCTGCTTATGTTGATGCAGGATATCAGGTGGTCAGCTATGCGGGCGTGTTGAAATTCAAAGCCAATGATCAGAGCAAAAAAACGCTCTGGTGGTTACCCTGGCCTTTACTTCCCTTCTTGTCACAGATCAGAGCTGAACTTGAGGATTTAGCTGCGCAGGTGCATCAGCCTCTACTGATCACAGAGCAAGAGCTGAAACAAAACGACCAGTTTATTCTTATCAGTGGCAGCAGTAATCAAAGCCCGTCGTATTTTGCCTTAAAGCTCAATCCTCTGCATTTACCTGAGCTGTTGTGGTCTGTCAGCGCTGCAGAGTCTGATTTTGAAGACTTATCAGGAGCTATGGCTCAGCCCATATCAATGGAAGAGCAGGGGCCAGGCATGTCAGTGTTGTCGATTTTATTACCGAATATCGGATCGGCAGAGCCGAAAACTTTGTTTTATAAAGTAGATGCCCTGACAGGTAAGGTGAGAGCCAGGTTGGCAGCACAACAAAATATTTCTGAGTTATCCGGTGCTGTGGCTGTTTATGATCAAAACAGAGATTCAGTTTCAGACAGTCTGATTTTCAGCACCAAAACAGGTTTGGTCTGGCAGGCTCAAATGGAATACAACCAGTTTTATACTATTCAGCCGGTCGCCGATTTGTCTGCTCTTGGGTTCAGTGATATACAGTTTATTCGTACCTTATATGCAGCAGTTCCTGTGGGTGGATCAGGCCGTGATTTCCATTCCAGGCGCAGCCAATGGCTGATTCTGTTGAGTGCTTTGCGACAGCAACAAAGTGTCGTTGTGCTGCTGAAACAACAAGACGGGCCAGTTCCCGGGTCCGCAGATTTAGTAGACCGAACTTTGCCAGCCACGCCTGACCTTGCAGTGTTAACCGATCAGGAGTGGCTGCAAATCCAACAGAAAAATGGCTGGTACAGCCATATTGCGGGTCGCCTGACTCAGCCTCCTGTTGTGGCGGCTGGTGTGGTGTACCTGACAGTGTTGCAGCAGGACCCAACGCAGATCTGCAGCATCGAGCAGAGCTCTTCAGCTTTAATGGCTTTGCATTTACATCATGCGTCTTCAGTTTATCGGCAGCAGCTTTTACCTTTAGAAAAAGCAGCAGGAGCTTTGATGGTTAAAGCGAATACACAGGGCGGCTTTGCCCTTATCGAGCAGAAGCATCAGCAGGTGCTGATTAACAATCTGCTGGAGATCAGTCCCGACTGCACCTATTGCAGTAACCCTATGCAACATGGCAGTTTTCCGCGTTGGCAACTGATGGGGACTTACCATAGCGAAGAAGGAGCCTTTGAATGAAGCCCGGAGTGCGGGGTATAGGCTTAATTGAACTGCTGGTGGTTCTGGCCATTATGGGCATTCTGGCATCTGTGTTATTACCAGGTTATCAGGACCATGTATTAAAAAGCTACAGAACAGAAGCCATGCAGGAATTGTTAAAAGTGGCTGGTTTGCAGGAGATGTTATTGGTGGATCAGCGACGATACAGCGCAGATCTTACGGAGTTAGGTTTTGCGGCGAAGCAGTTTGTTACCGAATCAGGCCGTTATAAAATCAGTGCAGTGGTGACAGAGCAAGGTTATCAGTTAAAAGCTCAGGCACAGCAGGCGCAGAGCGAGGATAAAAGCTGTCAGATATTTTCGCTAAATAATTATGGCCAAAAAAGCAGTGAACCTGGCTCGTCATGCTGGAGTTATTAAAGGGTTTAGTTTAATAAGGGCAGGGGCTATTCTCCTGCCATAAACGGCTGCGCCCGGCCTGACTGACGCTCAATCTGAAATGCCAGTGATAAGGCTCTTTGCTGCAATACACAAAAGTACCTGACTCTAATAAATCCAGACTACCGTCACTGCGAAACTGCAGTGACGCTCTGCTGTAAAACAACTGATGGCTATTCACCGGATGTTTAAGTTCGCGTAGCAATAGATCCTGCCAGTTTTTTAAACCTTTTTGGTGTAGTTGAATAGGCGCAGAATTCCAGTCTGAACTGCATGTCAGGCCATGACGTGGGCAAATTTGAACGGGCTTTTGCAGAGCTATAGCATGCACTCTGGCATAGGCCAAATGCTGACTGAGTTGGCGCATAAAGTGGTCCGCCTGCAAGCGTTGCCAGACTTCCCGTAAATTAGGCATGCCTATAGCTGAAAGTATCGCAACAATAGCCAATACAATTAAAAGCTCTATCAGGCTAAAAGCCCATGCTTTTTTGATCATATGCTGATGTTGCATAAGTTTGGCCATCCTTGCGGTGTGTCTGCGTAAGTTTAGTTGCATTTATGTTAAATATCTAAATGAGGAATGAAATACAGCTTCTGCAGCAGCTTGATTGAGTCCGGCGGCAAAAATCGCTACCATAGCGGCAGTTTTTTCATCCTTTAGTGCAGGTTCAGATGTCCTCTGCTGTCTCTATTACCCTGGTGCAACAGCCTTTTGTTGTGGCTGCTGTGGCGCAAAACACCGCAAAAGTGCTGGAGATTGCCACAAGCAGTCAAAGCGATTTGTTGTTATTTCCTGAGCTGACCTTAACAGGCTACCCGCCAGAAGACTTATTGCTGCGTGGCGACTTTCAATTGCTGGTCGAACAAAGCCTGCAGCAGATTTGTGCGGCTAAGCTGCCGAATACATTGGTGATTGGTCACCCATGGCGTGACGGTGAAGATTTGTATAACGCCGCTTCCGTGATCCAAAACGGTGAGGTGATAGCGCGTTATTACAAACAAGCTTTGCCTAATTACGGTGTGTTTGACGAAAAACGCTATTTTACCGAAGGTACTGAAGCTTGTAGTTTTGAGCTGAAAGGCCAACGTTTTTCAGTGTTGATTTGCGAAGATGTCTGGCAAGGTGCTCCGGCTGCTTTAGCCAAAGAGCAGGGCGCAGATTGGGCTTTGGTATTAAACGCATCACCTTATGAAATTGGCAAAGCACAGCAGCGCGAAGCCTTATTGCAAACCCTGGCCAAACACCTGCATTTAGGTTTTGTTTATGTCAATAATGTGATTGGTCAGGACGAGCTGGTATTCGATGGTCAGTCTCTGGTTGTCAGCCCCGATGCACAATTACTGTTCCGTGGTAAGGCTTGTGAGCCAGAACTTGCGACAGTCAATTTAGCGGCCCGTGGTCAGCATTATGGCCATGTAGAGCTTGCACCACCCTTATCTGTCGAAGCTGAAGTTTATGCCGCTTTAGTGATGGCGACCCGCGATTATATTCAGCACAACGGTTTCCCTGGCGCAGTGCTGGGGTTATCTGGTGGTATCGATTCAGCTTTAACGCTGGCGATAGCTGCTGATGCGATAGGTGCGGATAAGGTTCAAGCCCTGATGCTGCCTTTTGCTTATACCTCGTCGATGAGTGTGGAAGATGCTAAAGCTCAGGCGGAAGTGATGGGCGTTGAGTTTGATTCAGTCTCTATTGAACCTATGTACAACAGCTTTATGCAACAATTAACGCCGCAGTTTAAAGGCCGTGGTAAAGATACGACAGAAGAAAACCTGCAGGCCCGTATTCGTGGTGTGTTATTAATGGCGATGTCGAATAAAACCGGTCGTATGCTGTTAACTACAGGCAATAAAAGCGAAAACGCTGTAGGCTACTGTACTCTGTACGGCGATATGTGTGGTGGTTTTGCTGTTATTAAAGATGTGCCAAAAACCCTGGTGTATCGTTTAGCAGAGTATCGCAACAGCATTTCGCCTGTGATCCCACAGCGGGTTATAGACAGGCCGCCATCTGCTGAGCTGGCGCCTGATCAAACTGATCAGGACAATTTGCCGCCTTATGATGATTTAGATGCGATGATTGAAGCTTATGTTGAGCACGACAAGTCACAGCCTGCCATAGTGGCGATGGGCTATGATGAAGCCACAGTGCGCCGGGTTTTGAATTTAATCGACATCAACGAATACAAAAGACGCCAGTCGGCCGTGGGTCCAAAAGTGACCAGCCGCAACTTTGGTAAAGACAGAAGATACCCCATCACATCGTGGATGCGGAAACAGCGCTGAGGAAGTCATGAAAAAAGTTGAAGCTATTATTAAGCCTTTTAAATTAGACGACGTACGGGAAGCTCTGGCCGAAATTAATATCACCGGTATGACAGTGACTGAGGTCAAAGGTTTTGGTCGTCAGAAAGGCCATACCGAACTGTACCGTGGTGCTGAATATATGGTCGACTTTTTACCTAAGGTAAAAATTGAGCTGGTACTGCCGGACGATCAGGTTGAACGTTGTATTGATGTGATTATCAAAACTGCCCAGACCGGCCGTATTGGTGATGGCAAAATTTTTGTGTTTGATGTGGAACGTGTCATTCGTATCCGCACGGGCGAAGAAAACGAAGACGCAGTGTAAAACGCAGCGTCAATAAAAAAGGGGTAAAGTCATCGGCTTTACCCCTTTTTATTTAGAGCTTTGTGCTCTTAGATCTTCTTATATTTAATACGGTGCGGTTGCATTGCATCACTACCGTAAGTGGCTTTCATCCAGCTTTCGTAGTCTGAGTAGTTACCTTCGAAGAAGTTAACTTTGCCTTCATCACGGTAATCCAGAATATGAGTGGCAATACGGTCAAGGAACCAACGGTCGTGCGAGATCACCATGGCGCAGCCAGGGAAATCGAGGATGGCGTTTTCCAGAGCACGCAAAGTCTCAACGTCTAAATCGTTGGTTGGTTCATCCAGTAACAGCATGTTGCCGCCAGCTTTTAACAGCGCAGCCAAATGCACACGGTTACGTTCACCACCGGATAAGTCACCAATAAACTTTTGCTGATCGTTGCCTTTAAAGTTAAAGCGACCGACATAAGCACGGCTTGGAATTTGGAAGTTACCAATCTGCAGAATATCCTGACCGTTGGAAATTTCCTGCCATACGGTGTTTTTCGGATTCATGCTGTCACGGAACTGATCAACGCTGGCAATTTGAACTGTATCGCCCACTTCGATAGTGCCGCCGTCCGCTTGTTCCATGCCGGTGATCATCTTAAACAGCGTCGACTTACCTGCACCGTTCGGGCCGATAATACCAACGATGGCGCCTTTTGGAATACTGAAGCTTAAATCGTCAATCAGGACACGGTCGCCAAAGGTTTTACGCAGGTTTTTCACTTCCAGCACTTTGTCGCCTAAACGTGGTCCTGGCGGAATAAACAGCTCGTTGGTTTCGTTACGTTTCTGGAAGTCCTGGCTTTGCAGTTCTTCAAAACGGGCCATACGGGCTTTGCTCTTGGCATGACGGCCTTTTGGATTGGTACGAACCCATTCCAATTCCTGCTTGATAGAGCGCTGACGGGCGTTTTCGCTGCGTTCTTCCTGCTCTAAACGGGCATCTTTTTGCTCTAACCAGGAGGAGTAGTTACCTTCCCACGGAATACCTTCACCGCGGTCCAGCTCTAAAATCCAGCCTGCTACGTTGTCGAGGAAATAACGGTCGTGGGTAATAGCCACAACTGTGCCTGTGTAATCGTGCAGGAAACGTTCTAACCAGGCCACAGATTCAGCATCCAAGTGGTTAGTAGGTTCGTCCAGCAGCAACATGTCTGGTTTTTCTAACAGTAAACGACAGATAGCGACACGGCGGCGTTCACCACCTGATAAGTGTTTAATTAGTGCATCCCAGGCTGGCAGACGCAGCGCATCGGCAGCACGGTCAAGAATATTGTCGAGGTTATGACCCTCTTTTGCCTGAATAATAGCTTCCAGCTCGCCTTGTTCACGGGCTAAAGCGTCAAAGTCAGCATTTTCTTCTGCGTAAGCTGCGTACACCTGATCCAAACGGGTTAACGCGTTTTTCACATCAGCAACGGCTTCTTCGACCACTTCACGTACAGTTTTTTCCGGGTCAAGCTGAGGTTCCTGTGGCAGATAACCAATATTGATGCCAGCTAAAGGACGGGCTTCACCGTCAAACTCTGTGTCCACGCCAGCCATAATGCGCAGCAAGCTGGATTTACCTGAACCGTTTAAACCCAAAACACCAATTTTTGCACCAGGGAAAAACGACAGCGAAATGTCTTTTAAAATAGTGCGTTTTGGCGGCACTACTTTCGACATGCGGTACATGCTGTAAATATACTGAGCCATAAGAGTCACTCATCTTGTTGTTTAGAATGCGGCAATTGTACGTTATTTTTAAAAAACAGGGGAACTGCAGCAGGTACGAAAGGGCATTTTAATTCGTCTTTAATCTGGTTTTCTGCTCTAATAGTCGCAATTAAACTAACAGTTCAGATAAAGGTGGTTGCCATGGGCGAATATTCACATGATCCGGTGTTTCAAAATTTTATTGCGGAAGCCAAAACCCATGGTGTGGTTTGGACTTTAGCAAACGGCGAAGATTTGCTGGTAGTGGAGTCTGTTGATTTTGAAGACACAGACGTGATGCCATTCTGGTCTAGCCAGGAAGCGGCTTTAGTGCACTGCTCAGAAGAATGGTCAGACTACAAACCAGAAGCTATTCCACTGGATGTATTCTGTGAAGGCTGGTTGCAAGAAATGTACGACGACGGCGTACTGATTGGCACCAACTGGGATGAGTCCTTAAATGGCCCTGAAGTTGAGCCGCGTGAAATTTTAGAAGCTTTGGCTTTAGTGCAATAAAGTCAGATGCATAAAAGGGCGACTCAGGTCGCCTTTTTTGTATCTGTATGAATTTTATATCGGTATGAAACAATAGCCTCTGATGCGCGGTCTGTTGTTACAGCTCAGATCCAGCATCTGACTTGGCCCGTATCAGTTCACATCGTTTAATCACAGGAGCTAATAATGAAAACAATGAAGAAAATGCTGACTGCGGCACTGCTGCTCAGCGCGAGCGGCGTGGCTTTTGCCAATAGCTGTGGCGAAATTCTTGGTCATTCACTGCCGCAGTTACGTAAAAAAGAAACTCTGGATTTATGTGAAACCTACAAAGGTAAAACTTTATTGATCGTAAACACCGCCAGCAAATGTGGTTTTACTCCTCAATTTACTGCGTTGCAGGGGTTGTATGAAAAATACAAAGATCAGGGTTTAGTGGTACTGGGTTTCCCTTCTGACGACTTTATGCAAGAACATGACGATGAGGAAAAAACCGCAGAAGTTTGTTACATCAACTACGGCGTGACCTTCCCCATGTTTGCCACCAGTGCTGTGCGCGGCAGTGATGTGAACCCGGTATTTAAAGCTTTAATTGCCAAAACAGGCGAAAAGCCGTCCTGGAACTTTAACAAGTATCTGGTCAGCAAAGATGAGCAACAGGTCAAACACTTTGGCAGTAAAGTCTCGCCAGACGATGCTGATTTTGTCAAAGAAGTGGAAGCTTTATTAAAAGCTGAATAAGCCGTTTGTTGTGTGAATAAAAAGCCAGCTGATGCTGGTTTTTTTGTCTTCATTTGAATGTACGCTGCGCTTGCTTATTCCTTTAGTGAAGCTTAATATTTCTTTTAGTTATTAAGCTTCGTGGTTTTTTATGTCTGCTCTGGTACTAATTTCAGCCTTAATTATTGGCTTAAGTGTTGGCCTGTTGGGATCGGGGGGGTCTATTCTGACCGTTCCAGTGCTGGTGCATTTAGTGCAGTTGCCGGAAAAAATCGCGATAGTCTCGTCTTTAGGTGTAGTGGCTCAAATCAGCTTTATCGCTTTATTGCCTTATCTGTGGCGACGTCATCTCGACTTTGCATTATTTAAGCGTTTTGCTGTGCCGGCTTTTTTTGGAACTTTGCTTGGGGTTGCTTTAGCTCAATGGATGCACTCTTCTGTGCAGTTGTTGATCCTGGCCGTCTTAATGCTGGGCAGTGCTGCCAATATGTGGCGTCAACGCATCTGGCAATGGCAAATCCATTCTGCTTTACTGCTGGCTTTGCTGGCGATGGCTTTAGGTATGCTGACTGGTTTGGTTGGTGTGGGCGGCGGTTTTTTAATAGTCCCCTTGCTGCTTGCGGTAACAACAATCCCTATGTCGGGCGCTATTGCCTGTAGCTTGGCGCTCATTTTCCTGCAAAGCAGCACAGGTTTTATCAGCCATTACTGGCTGATGTCTGTTCAGGGAGAAACCTTACCATTGGAACTGATTGGCTGGTTGGGCTTAATTGGTGCTTGCGGCAGTTTGGGCGGCATTATTTTATCGGCTTATATCCCACAGTTATGGGTGCGTAAAACTTTTTCGGTACTGTTAATAGTGACTGCTGTTTCGTTACTTTGGCCTGTCTTCTCTTTATGACGAGGCCTGGAAACCCGTGTCCACTTCTGTGGCATTGTGGGTAGCCGCGACTCTTGCTAACTCATCACAGCGTTCGTTTTCCGGATGTCCGGCATGGCCTTTGACCCAATGCCAGTTCACTTTATGCCCCTGACAAGCTGCATCTAAACGGCGCCATAAGTCCTGATTTTTTACCGGTTCCCGCTGACTGGTTTTCCAGTTGTTTTTTTTCCAGTTGGCCAGCCACTGCGTAATACCTAAGCGCACATACTGACTGTCTGTGGTTAAGTCTACATCACAGGGCTGTTTTAAACTCTCCAGACCAACAATAGCGGCCAGTAATTCCATTCTGTTATTGGTGGTTTGCTGGTAGCCGCCAGACATTTCTTTTTGGTGCTCCTGATAGCGTAAAACCACACCATAACCGCCTGGTCCGGGGTTTCCAAGGCAAGACCCGTCTGTATAGATTGCTACTGTTTTACGCATCGATGCTTCCCACAACTGAAATCGGCGTATAATCTAACGTAAAAGCGCTAAGAACACGAATCAGAATGCTGAAAAGACAGATAGTACTAGACACCGAAACCACAGGTTTAAGCCCGCAGGAAGGCCATCGCATCATCGAAATTGGTTGTGTGGAGCTGATTAATCGTCGGCTGACCGGCAATAATTTCCATGTCTATTTACAACCAGACCGGCTTATTGATCAGGAAGCCATAGCGGTCCACGGTATTACCAATGAGTTTTTAATAGGTAAACCTCGTTTTGCCGAAGTGGCCCAGCAATTTTGTCAGTATATAGCTGGTGCTGAACTGGTGATCCATAATGCCGCGTTCGACGTCGGCTTTATCAACCACGAGTTTAATCTGCTGCGTCCTGCACTTGCCCCTGTGACGGATATCTGTGGCGTGCTGGATACGTTAAAAATGGCGCGTGAAGCGCATCCAGGGCAGAAAAACAACCTTGATGCCCTGTGCCGTCGTTACGACATCAATAACAGCCACCGTACCTTACACGGCGCCTTATTGGATGCTGAAATTCTGGCTGATGTCTATCTGGCGATGACAGGTGGGCAGGTTAGCCTGAATTTAGCCAATGACGAGCAAGCCGCCGCCCAGCAAAATGTGGTGGTAGGGCAACTTAAACGCACCAGTCGTTTACCTGTGGTGTTTGCCTCTGAAACCGAATTACAGTCGCACGAGCAACGTTTGGATCTGGTGCAGAAAAAAGGAGGAAGTTGCTTGTGGCGAAATTAATTTATCTGCTGTTGTTATGCTTTAGTCTGCAACTAGTGGCGCAGGAAACTGCCACCAGTGTTGACGCGAAAGAAAATGTTGAGGATCCAACAGGCTTAAGTTTGTTACCTGATTTACCCGCTAAAAACCAAATCCCTTTGTTGGATAACAGATTCCGCATTGATTACGAAGTGGAAGAAATCACTATGGTTTTTTTCCGCAAACGAGGTTCGGCTTCGGTCATTTTAGTCAAACCTGATGGCAGCAAAGTGAATGTCATTAACGCCGATGATCAGGATATTCAATGGTACGACGATAAAACCTACGACTTGATCAAAATTAAGAAACCAACACCAGGACCCTGGCAGGCTATTGGCCAAATTTTGCCAGAAAGCAAAATTATGGTGCTGACAGATATTGAATTAAACGTGCCTCCATTGCCTGATCATCTGATGGCAGGGGAAACTATTAAAGTGACTGCAACACTGAGCAACGGCGGTCAGCCTATAGTTGCAAAAGACTTCCGTGATTTGCTTCGGCTCGATGTGCTTTTTATCAGCAGTAATAATGCGGAATTCGAGAATTTTGGTGCGGGCGTGATTGAACTCACGACTCTGGCTGATGATGGCCGCAATTTTGATGAAAAACCAAGGGACGGTATTTTTACCGGTGAGTTTAAACTGGATATGAAACCAGGCCAGTGGCAACCCAAATTTGTCGTAAAAACCCCTTTGTATACCCGCGAGGTGGTGCAGGAACCGGTGATCTTACATAAAAGCCCGATCAGCTATGAAGTGGCGCAGGCAACAAAAGCGGAAGATTTGCATTGGCTAACCTTTAAAGTTACAGATCCGATGATTAACCCCCAGTCTGTGGCTTTACAGGGCAAAGTCCGTTTCCCGAACAATGAAATACAAAGTTTTACTTTAGGCGAAAGTGCTGAAGTGGATAAAAAGCTGAAAATTGTCAATTACGCCAGCGGTACATACAAAGTCGACAGCATCTTGTTTGCCCAGACTGTTACAGGGCGTGATGTAGTGATCACCTTACCCCAAGCGTCTTTTGTCGCTGAAGTCGTAGAGCCAGAACCTGTAGCTCCTGCTGCGGCCGACTCAGAGAATGCAGGCCTGACGACAGCAGCCGCTGAAATGCCAGCCAGTCCTGTGGTGACTGAACCTGTTGTTGAAGAAGAAAAACCTTTTCCATGGCTATTAGTGATCCTGAGCAACATAGTTATTTTAGGTGGTGGTGGTTTTGCGATTTGGATGGTCGCCACAGATCGCTCCTTTAAGACCTTGTTTGCGAAAAAGAACAACTCAATGGATTTGGATACCTTGGCGATGCCAGGAGCTGCTGAAGCAAAAACGAGCAGTGCGGCACAAAAAAACAGCAAGAAAAACGACATTATGGAACTTTCTTTACCGGATGATTAAGGAATAAACAAAAGCGGCAAAAAAGTCGTTGACGGCCCACCGGTGAATCCGTATTATTCCCGCCGCACAGCAGCATACCCAATTGAAAATGCTGCAGTGTATTGGCGCGGAGCGGTAGTTCAGTCGGTTAGAATACCGGCCTGTCACGCCGGGGGTCGCGGGTTCGAGTCCCGTCCGCTCCGCCAATTTAATAAATGCTTCTTCGGAGCGGTAGTTCAGTCGGTTAGAATACCGGCCTGTCACGCCGGGGGTCGCGGGTTCGAGTCCCGTCCGCTCCGCCACTTAAGCATTTATCGTTTGTCTGATTCCGGAGCGGTAGTTCAGTCGGTTAGAATACCGGCCTGTCACGCCGGGGGTCGCGGGTTCGAGTCCCGTCCGCTCCGCCAATTCAGCAAACAAGCCATTAGAGCGCAAGCTCACTCCAGCGCGGAGCGGTAGTTCAGTCGGTTAGAATACCGGCCTGTCACGCCGGGGGTCGCGGGTTCGAGTCCCGTCCGCTCCGCCATTTTATTATTGATGTATCTGTCTGTTTTAATTCAAGTTTATGCTAAAAATGCTGTGTTTCAAAACACGGTATTTCTGCATTTTTGGACACCAAAAGTCACCAAAGTGTCCAAAACGCGCCCAAAGCCTAAATCGGCCGAGGGTCAATTCTAAGTGGAAAAGACACCATTTAACGCCTGCTAATCCCTTCACATTTTGTTTACTAAAAGTCTCCGGCCTGCCGTATATAAATCAATAAGTTACCAAATCAACTTTGTAAAAAATACGGTGTCCAACGGTGACCAGAAAAAGTCGCATAATGCTGAGTTCAATTATCATAAAAAGGAATATAAACAAGAAGATAGGTGGCTGATTTGGTGACCAATCACGGTGACCAACTATGATGCTACGATTTTTAGATGGCTTTTTTATTCGTTATAAAAATCAGAGACATACTGAGAATTTAATTCCCAATATCCTGTTAGCCTGGCAAATTAAGAAAACTGCTTATTTCTCACAGGTAACATTTTTGCATCAAATGCAGGCCGAGGGTCAAAGGTTCCGTAATATTGTTTTTGCGGCAGTTCCACTGCAGTGAACCACAATATGAAATTTTATGTTTCCAAGTAAGGTTTTTCATCCTAGATTGGTATTTATAAAAAAGTTAATCAATACCTAACGGCTAAGACTATAGCTCCAAGCTGAAGGCTGGTTGCATGAGAGATTATGTTGATTTACTTTAGGAGCGATAACATAGTTAAATCGGTTATCTGAATCAAAAGGTGTATTTTTTTAAAAAAGCGCGAGAGTCTAAATTTCGGCAATTATTTATTCATTCTTATTTTCCACGGCTAATTCAGGATCCTATGAAAGAGACAATCACCTCATTAATGCGCTGGCTTACGCATCACCTCAATAGAATCTTGACTGCCCTAGAAAACCAAAATATCCCCACCGAAATGCCATCAAAGTTTGTGGACCTCGCGCCAACTGATAGAGCAGATAAGGCTGGTGTATATTCGGAAGCGCTTTTATTTGCAACGAAAAATGCGAAGGTATTCAATATTGCCTTAACAGGCCCTTATGGCTCGGGCAAGAGCAGTATCATCCAGTCTTTTTTAACGAAATATCAAATGCCAACACTTCACATATCTCTTGCTGCTTTCTCTCCCGAAGGAGACTCGGGGGTAGGTAAGGTGAACAGACAAGATATTGAACGGAGTATCCTACAGCAGATGCTGTATGGGGCAGATGCAAACAATCTTCCCTTGTCGAGATTCAAAAGAATTCAGTCGCCTGGCATTGGCGCACATTTTAAATCACTTTACATCTTGTTTGGAGTTATCGCGCTTTCCTATGTATTTCTTAAGTTAGAAGATATCTTCAGTGGTTATTTTTCCCTGTCATTTACGGCTAGCAACTGGTTCAATTTGCTCACAGTTTTCTTTGCCGCAACATTCCTATGGACGACTCTGCATCACTTTTATGTGGCGAGTTTCGGTTTTTCACTGAAGAGTATCTCGCTTAAAGACGTCGAAATCAAACCTGCAGATGAGGATCAAACGTCCATACTTAACCGCCACCTTGATGAAATCATCTACTTTTTCCAGTCAACCAAGTATGAACTTGTAATCATTGAAGACCTTGATAGATTCGAGGATGCAGATATTTTCGTCACACTGCGAGAAATTAATAGGTTGGTAAATGAGAACGCAGGTGTGAAACGCCCTATCAAATTTCTGTATGCTCTGCGTGACGATATGTTTGTAAATATCGACAGAACCAAATTCTTCGAATTCATCATTCCTGTTATTCCAATTATCAACACGTCGAATTCGATCGATATGGTTTTGGAACAGGGGAGACGGCTTGAGCTCGATGCTCGCCTTGAGCGCCAGTTTCTGAGAGAAGCCTCAAGATACTTGGACGATCTAAGGTTGATTCAAAATATCTTCAATGAGTATGCTGTTTATGTATCCAACCTGGAAACTGATGGTGAGGCTATACTCGACGCTAATAAGCTCCTTGCAATCCTTATTTATAAAAACGTCTATCCAAGGGATTTTGAGAAATTGCATCGCGGTGAGGGGGCTCTCGCCGAAATCTTGAACCTCAAAGAAGAGCTCATTAGGACTAGTGAGGTGACTTATAGAACTGAGATAACTGAAAT
>NZ_JAJOYU010000034.1 GCF_021290985.1 Rheinheimera soli | reverse complement strand
TGTGACAAAAAAATCTGCGGCTTTCCAGATAGCTTTGTTATGTTAAGCTGAAGCTAAAGCGAATTGGAGTAAAAATTAATGTCAGGACAAGGATCCGGCGGCAATGTATTGGCCGCATTATGTAGTTTGTTTATTCCTGGTTTAGGCCAACTGCTACAAGGCCGCTTATTGGCCGCTATACTGTTTTTTGTTATCACAGTAGTGGGTTATGCACTTTGGTGGTTAGTTATTCCTGCCATTATCGGCGCTATTGCCCACTTATTCGCCATACTGGATGCGGCGCGTTTCCGATCTTATAACTGAGACGGTACAACTAACTGACGTAATGCGGCTTCCAATTGAGGGACTAAAGCCGCATGGCGTTCGTGCACATAGTGAAAGATTTCTGTTTTGGCCAAATCAGGTGCGATAGTGTAAATCCCATGATTTTTCTGCTGTTTTAACTGCCATTCTGTTTCATCCCCTAATGCTACAACTACATCAGTCCGGCCGGACAACAGCCGTTGTATCGCTTGAGAAATGGTATTTACTTCGGTGTATTCCTGATCCTGCATATTCACTTTGGCCAGATAAATGCCTCGCAATACATCAACACGAAAGGCTGATAAATCCTGCCAGCGCTCGATTTTTAGCTTGGGATTGCGGCTGAATGCGGTAATACGGATATGGCCTATAGGGACCTCCACCCTGAGCATATTTGGCAACATGTCAGCAGCTTGGGCAGTGCGGCTTAATTCAGCATCCAGTATCTGCCCTTTATTACTTTCGTGGGCGCTGCGCTCCAATGGCATCACTATCAGTACCATCTGATAGCCCAACTGCTGATAAGCTTTATCCATCAATAAAATACTGGGATGATCGGCAGGTAAATTGTTGGAAGCGCCCACAGCAATTTTTTGCTCGCTGGCTAACGCCGTACTGAGTCCGATCCAACAGAAACACAAGGCAAAAAGACGCATAAGTGAGCAAAGTCCTTGAAGCTGATTTGTATTGACTATAGCAAAACAGCTAAAGTGCGGTCCTAAGTTTCATCCTGATGGCCGGTCCGGCACTACAGACAAAACGGCGAAGGAGAGCAAATGATTTTACCTGTGATTATGGCGGGCGGTTCAGGCAGCAGATTATGGCCTTTGTCCCGTGAACTGATGCCAAAACAGTTTCTAAAACTGGATGGTGATTTCACTATGCTACAGGCCACGCTGAATCGCTTGCAAGGACTGAACACACAAACTGCGCTGGTGATTTGTCATGAAGATCACAGGTTTGTAGCCGCCGAGCAGTTAAGACAAATCAATCAGCTTCATCACAATATTGTGCTGGAACCGGCTGGCCGCAATACAGCTCCTGCTATTGCGCTTGCCGCATTTACCGCTATTAAAAAAGGTCAGGACCCTTTGTTGCTGGTACTGGCTGCAGATCATCTGATAGGTGATCATCAGGTTTTTCAGCGGGCAGTTGCAGCAGCAACAGAGTTTGCTGAGGCGGATCAGTTAGTTACTTTTGGTATTGTGCCTGTGAGCGCAGAAACCGGCTATGGCTATATCAAAAGAGGGCAAACCACAAGGTTGAACCAGGCCACAGCTTATCAGGTAGCGCAATTTGTCGAAAAACCACAGCTGGACACTGCACTGGCTTATATCCGTAGCGGCGACTATTACTGGAACAGTGGCATGTTTTTATTTAAGGCCAGTGTTTACCTAAAGGAACTGCAGCAATACAGACCTGATATTTACGCTGCTTGCGAGCAGGCAATGGCTGAAGTAAATCCGGACTTAGATTTTATCCGTGTCGATCAGCAGGCATTTTTATCTTGTCCGTCTGAGTCTGTGGATTATGCAGTAATGGAAAAAACCAATGCTGCTGTGGTGGTGCCTTTGGAAACACATTGGAGTGATGTCGGCAGCTGGTCATCTTTATGGCACAACTCAGAAAAGAACAGCGATGGCAATGTGCATAAAGGCGAGGTGCTGAGTCTGGACAGCCAGAATAACTATGTTATGGCTGAAACCGGTTTGGTGGCGACTTTGGGGTTACAGGATATGCTGGTGGTGCAAACCAGAGATGCAGTGCTGGTTGCGGCCAAAGAGCGGGCACAGGATGTAAAAGCCATAGTACAGCAGTTGAGCGAATTGGGCCGCACTGAACATCAAAGTCACCGAGAGCTATACCGCCCTTGGGGCAAAAGTGATTCACTGGCTCAGGGCGCGCGGCATCAAGTGAAACATATTACGGTTAATCCCGGCCAAAAGTTGTCGGTACAAATGCATCATCACAGAGCCGAGCACTGGATAGTAGTGGCAGGTACAGCTTTGGTGACTATTGATGGTGTGGAAACCTTTCTGTTAGAAAATCAGTCGGTTTATGTGCCTTTAGGTGCAGTCCATTCGCTGGAAAATCCAGGGAAAATACCACTGGAACTGATAGAAGTGCAGTCCGGAACTTATCTGGGCGAAGACGATATTGTGCGGTTTTCAGATTGGTATGGCAGGGTGGGCCAGAACTTTGACTCTGACCCTAAGATCTGACAAGACTTTAAAGCAGGGTAAAAGCCTGAGCTAAGACCCGTTTAAGCTGTTCATTATCTGAGAGTAACAAACTCTTCGGCAGACGTCGGATGTATAGCCACGCAGTTATCAAAGTCGGCTTTGGTGGCGCCCATTTTGATAGCCACACCAAAACCCTGCAGCATTTCATCCGCGCCAAAACCTATCACATGCAAACCTACTACTTTTTCAGTAGGGCCAGCGCACACCAGTTTCATCCGGGTGAGCTGACGATGTTGGGTTAAAGCCGTGTACATAGCAGCAAATTCGCTGCGATACACTTTCACTTGCTCATCACCAAACTGCTGACGGGCTTCGTCTTCGGTTAAGCCTATAGTGCCAATAGGAGGGTGTGAAAACACCACTGTCGGCACTGTGCTGTAATCCAGCTTGCTGTCTGGTTTATTATTAAACAACCGCTCTGACAAACGTCGTCCTGCAGCTACTGCCACCGGAGTTAAAGCCAGACGGCCTGTATTATCACCTACGGCATAAATGCCAGGCACATTAGTATTCTGATACTCATCGGTTGGAATAAAACCGTCGGCGTCCAACGTCACACCGGCTTTTTCCAGTTGCAGTTGGTCATTGGCAGGCTCGCGGCCTATAGCCCAAATCAGGCAATCCACAGTCAGGTTCTGGCCTGTCGATACCTGAACAGTTAAATAGCCATCGGTATTTTTACTGACAGAAGTGACTTCGGTATGGCTTTGCAGCTTAGGACCATCTTTGGCCATCAGTTCTACTAAGGTGTCGGACAAAATAGGGTCGAAACCACGCAGTGGTTTGTCTTTACGCACCAGTAAATGGGTTTCACTGCCCAAGGCTTGCATCACACCGGCAATTTCTACGGCTATATAACCAGCACCCACCACGGCTACACGCTTTGGCTGGCTTTGTAAGGCAAAAAAGCCATCGCTGTCGATGCCAAGTTCTGCGCCAGGTAAATCAGGACGTACAGGACGACCACCAGTGGCTATGGTGATATGGTCAGCGCTATAGAGTTTGCCATCCACTTCGACGGTGTTTTTATCGACAAAACGGGCAAAACCACGGATTACTGTGACACCGTTTTTCGCCAACACTCTGTCGTAAGAGCCATGAATTCTGGATATATAAGCTTCACGGCTTTCTACTAATTTGGTCCAATTCAAAGCAGGCATTTCAACATCTAAGCCATAATCTGGCGCGTATTTAATGGCATCGGCAATTTGCCCTGCGAACCACATTGCTTTTTTCGGCACGCAACCTACGTTAACACAGGTGCCGCCTAAAAATTTAGCTTCGATAATGGCGCATTTTTGGCCATGACTGGCTGCTCTGTTGGCGCTGGCAATACCACCGCTGCCGCCGCCTATGGCGATATAGTCAAAATGTTCAGTCATTATCTTTAAGCCTTGCAGTTGATTTGTTGAGTTTTAATATGAGGGTAATGTGGTCGAACTCAAGGCGTTTTTACAAAAGCTGCATATAAATCTGCCATGTGTCTGCAGTAAATTGCTTGAGAATGTTATAAAAGCCCCAATACTGCTGTTATACCCAGCGTTAAATCACACGCCACTTTTTCAAAGGCCAGAAGAGATAAACCATGACCCAAGCCTTACCCGTATTTAGTCAAATTGAACCCAGCCAAATTAAAGCCCGTGTTGAACAGTTGATCGCTGCTTGCACCGCAGATATCGAAGCTGTAGTGAAAGAGCCAAACCCAAGCTGGCAGTCGCTTATTGTGGCGCTGGAAGAAAATAGCGATGAGCTTGGCAAATTCTGGTCGCCTGTATCGCATTTAAATTCGGTAAAAAACAGCCCCGAATTACGTGAAGCTTACGAAAGCTGCCTGCCGCTGTTATCTGATTTCAGCACTTATGTCGGCCAGCACGAAGGTTTGTATCAGGCCTATTTAAAGCTGTCGCAAAGCGCTGAATACGCCACTTTAACTGCAGCGCAGCAAAAAGTGATTCAAAACGCCTTACGCGATTTTAAGCTGTCCGGTATTGGTTTATCAGATGAGAAAAAGCAGCGCTACGGTGAAATTCAAAGTCGTGCTTCCGATTTAGCTTCCAGTTTTTCCAACAATACCCTGGATGCTACTCAAGCCTGGTTTAAACATATTGAAGATGAAAGCCTGCTGTCTGGTTTACCTGAAGATGCCAAATTAGCAGCGGCAGAAGCTGCTGCGCAAAAAGAATTATCCGGCTGGGTCTTTACGCTGGAGTTCCCAAGTTATATCGCTATTTTAACTTATGCCGACAATCGCGATTTACGCGCTGAGTTGTATCAGGCCTATTGCACCAGAGCATCGGATCAAGGCCCAACCGCTGGTCAGTTTGATAACACCGCCATTATTGAAGAAACCTTAGCTTTGCGTCACGAGCTGGCTCAGCTGCTGGACTTTGATAACGCTGCAGAAGAATCATTGGCAACCAAAATGGCCGAAAGCCCGGCCCAGGTGCTGGAGTTTTTAGCCGATTTAGCCCGTCGTGCTAAACCTCAGGCCTTGCAGGATCTGGCCGAGTTAAAAGCTTTTGTTAAAGCAGAATTTGGCGTGGACGAGTTAAATTCCTGGGATGTGACTTATTACTCTGAAAAGTTAAAGCAGGCTAAATACTCCATTTCTGACGAAGCGTTGCGACCTTATTTCCCCGAAAGCAAAGTAGTGCCGGGTTTATTCAGCGTATTGAGTAAGCTATTTGGCATCAGCGTTCAAAAGCGCGATGGTGTCGATGTCTGGCATCCGGATGTGAGCTTTTACGATATTTTCGACGCCAAAGGTGAGCTGCGTGGCAGTTTTTATCTGGATTTGTACGCCCGTGCGAAAAAACGCGGTGGGGCCTGGATGGATGATTGTCAGGGCCGACGCTGGAAAGCCGATGGCAGCCTGCAGCATCCGGTCGCCTATTTAACCTGTAACTTTAATAAACCTGTAGGCGGCAAACCGGCGTTATTTACCCATGATGAAGTCGTCACTTTGTTCCATGAATTTGGTCATGGTTTGCATCATATGCTGACCCAAGTGGATGCGTCTGATGTAGCTGGTATCAGTGGTGTGGCATGGGACGCTGTCGAATTACCTAGTCAGTTTTTAGAAAACTGGTGCTGGCAACCAGAAGCTTTGGCGCTTATTTCAGGCCATTACCAGACTGGCGAGGCGTTGCCACAAGATATGCTGGATAAAATGCTGGCAGCGAAGAACTTCCAATCGGCGTTGTTTTTAGTGCGCCAGCTGGAATTTGCTTTGTTTGATTTCCGTTTGCATGCCGAATACGACCCTGCTTTGGGTGGCCGTGTGCAGCACATTCTGGATGATGTGCGCCAGCAGGTTTCTGTGATCATGCCGCCACGTTTTAACCGCTTCCAGCATGGTTTTAGTCATATCTTCGCTGGGGGTTATGGTGCTGGTTACTACAGCTATTTATGGGCTGAAGTGCTGTCTGCCGATGCTTTTGGCCGCTTTGAAGAAGAAGGTATTTTTAATGCCGCTGTGGGCCAGGATTTCCTGCACTGCATTTTAGAAAAAGGTGGTAGCGCAGAACCTATGGAGCTGTTTAAAGCCTTCCGTGGTCGAGAGCCATCCAATGCGGCCTTATTACGGCATATGGGTATAGCTGCTTAGTTGATGGAGATCCTCGCCCGAACAGGTACGGGCGGGGACAAGCCCGCGCCCCTACATGACACTAATTAATGGAGAGGCCTTGATGGCTTTTGTTGAAAAGTTTGAACTGATTTATCAGCGTGCCGCCGAGCGCAAAGGTGGCAAGGCAGCATTGCAGGCTTTGTTAAATAAACCCCGAACTGCAGCGCAGCTCAAACAGCTGACAGATGCGGAGTGTTTAAGTGAGTTCAGCAAAAAAATCTTTCAGTCGGGTTTTGTCTGGTCTGTGGTGGAGAAAAAGTGGCCGGGTTTTGAAGAGATCTTTTTTGGCTTTGAACCTGAAAAAATGCTGCTGATGAGTGATGAAATGTTAGCAGCGAAAGCTACAGATCCCCGTATTATCCGTAACGCGACCAAAGTATTTGCGATACGCGATAACGCCTTGATGATCCAGCAGGTGGCTGACAAATATGGCAGTTTTGGTGCCTTTTTAGCCCAGTGGCCTGCTGAGGACATTATTGGCTTATGGGGTTATCTGAAAAAACACGGCTGTCGTTTAGGCGGTAATACCGGCGCTTATGCTCTGCGTGTGCTGGGTAAAGATACTTTTATTCTCAGTCAGGATTTAGAAGCTTATCTGCGTAACTTTGGTGTAGTAGAAGGTGGTCTAAGCAGTCAGAAAAACCAAAAAGCAATTCAGCAGCAATTTAATGTGTGGCAGCAAGAGTCTGGCTTAAGCCTGCAGGAAATCAGTAAAGTGGTGGCTTTTAGCTGCGGTGATAACTATGTAGGCCTCAAGATGTAGGTTAAAAGGTCAGAGTCAAAGCTCTGACCCTTTAATAACTTGTTACAACTTCACTTCATTTGTAACTCATTGATGAGTTACTACTCTTTAAACTCCATGTTAACTTAGTGTATTAAAGCACCATAACAAGGAGATCCCTATGCTGGAAATTAAAGGCCTGACCAAAACGTATGACAACGGCGTCAAAGCGCTGAATAACGTCAATTTATCCATCAGCAAAGGTATGTTTGGCCTGTTAGGTCCTAATGGTGCCGGTAAATCTTCGTTAATGCGCACTATCGCAACCTTGCAGCAGCCCGACAGTGGCAGCATAGTATTTAATGGCATTGATGTATTAAAAGACCCGCAGGCGCTTCGCAAAACGCTGGGTTATCTGCCACAGGATTTCAGTGTTTATCCACGTATCAGTGCTTTTGATTTATTGGATCATCTGGCTGTGCTCAAAGGCTTTATGCAGAAAAAAGAGCGTAAAGAACTGGTCGAAGGCTTATTGGCTCATACCAACTTATTTCAGCATAAAGACAAAGCCGTTAGTGGTTTCTCCGGTGGTATGCGCCAGCGTTTTGGTATAGCTCAGGCTTTGTTGGGGAATCCGGATTTGTTGATTGTCGATGAACCTACTGCAGGTTTGGACCCGGAAGAGCGCAATAGATTTCATAACCTGTTGGTCAGTCTGGGTGAAGAAAAAGTTATTATTTTATCCACTCACATAGTCGACGACGTGGCAGAGCTGTGTCCTGCTATGGCGGTATTGGCCGGTGGGCAGATTTTATTACAAGGCAACCCTCTGGATTTGATTCAGCAGGTGGGAGGCCAGATCTGGACTAAAACAGTATCACAACAGGAAGCGGCTGAACTGGAAAAAGTCTTGCCTGTGATCTCCAAGCGTTTATTTGCGGGTCGTACTGTGCTGAATGTATTTGCAGAGCAAGCGCCTGAAGGTTTTGTTGCTACAGCTGCTGGCCTGGAAGATGTGTACTTCTCCTGTTTATCCAATCATCGCTCAGCACAAGCTGCGGCTTAGGAGGGGTTATGTTTGGTTTAATGACCCGCTTTGAGCTGCGCTATTATCTGAGCCAGCCATCTTTTTATGTCGTCAGTTTATTGCTGTTTTTAGTCAGCTTTTTATCTGTAGCCTCAGACAATGTCACTATAGGCGGTGGCGGCGAGGTGTTTAAAAATAGCCCTTTTGCTATAGGCCAGACGCTGCTGACTTTAAGCTTATTTGCCATGTTTCTGGTGGTGAACTTTGTTGGTAGCAGCGCAGTGCGCAATCAACAGCATCAGATGGAAGAGCTGATTTACAGTAAACCAGTGTCGCCTTTTGCTTACCAGTTTGGCCGTTTTTTTGGCAGCTATCTGGTGGTGTTATTGGTCTATATCGCTGTGCCTTTGGGTATGTTACTCGCGAGTTTTATGCCATGGGTTGATGCCAGCCGGTTTGGGCCAACAGAGCTGTCGGCTTATGCCTATAACTTTGTGGTGTTATCTGTTCCGAGCTTTTTTATTATCTCAGCTCTGTTTTATGCCATAGCGGCACGTTTTCGCTCCATGATGGCGTTGTATCTGATTGCTGTGGTGCTGCTGGTGCTTTATATAGTCTCTGGTTCAGTGGCGCGTTTACCTGAGTACCGGGTTTGGGCTGCCTTGTTAGATCCTTTTGGCTTACGCACCTTTTTTGATGTGACCCGTTACTGGACTATTCAGGAGAAAAACACGCTGTTGATTGGTTTTGAAGGCGTGTTACTGCAAAACCGCTTGTTATGGTTGGGTGTCGCTGTCGTCTTACTGGCGTTTTCCGGTTTATTTAAATTGCCTTCACTGGACAGGAAAGACAGAAAAAAATCGAAGAAAGCTGAACTGAAACAGCCTGAACTGTCACTGGAAACCTTGCAAAGAAAGTCCTCCGCAACAGCGCTTCTACCCGCCTTTTGGGTTCGGTTAAGGTTCGAAGTGAAGCAAGTGTTGTTGACTGCACCTTTTATTATTTTGGGGTTAATTACAGTCGCTCAACTGATAGGTCCGCTGTTTGCTGACTTTGGCTGGTATGGCACCTCAAACTGGCCTCTGACTCAGACCATGGTGGGTCATGTGATTGGCTCTGTCAGCTTGTTGATGATTATTGTTATTGTCTATTACAGTGCTGAAGTGGTGTGGCGTGAACGCAATTCAGGTATGGGCGATATTATCGATACTATGCCAGTGCCGAATTTAACTTTCTGGACCGCCAAGTTACTGGCTATGGCGCTGGTGATGGCAACTTTGATTGTGATCGGTATTTTAACCACTATCAGTTACCAGTTGATTAAAGGCATTGAAAACTTTGAGCTGGTGCAGTACCTGATCCGTTTAGGCTTTTTCTTCCTGCTGCCTTTTATCATGAGTGCTGTGTTGGCGTTTTTCCTGCAGGTGTTAAGCCCAAATAAATTTGTCGGTATGGGGCTTTTTGTTGGCTATTTCTTAAGCACCATGGTGATGGCATCCTGGGGTTTAGGTCACAGCTTATATAACTTCAGCTCTTCACCCTCCATAGGTTTTTCTGACCTGAATCAATATGCCAGCAGCTTAACGACCCATTCGGTTTATATGGTGTATTGGGGAGCTATCAGCAGCATTTTATTTGTACTGGGTTATGGTTTGTACCACAGAGGGCCGCTGCAAAGCCTGAAAGTGCGCTGGAGCAAACTGGGTTACCACTTAGGTAAAACCGGCAAAGCCGTTATTGCTGTATCTGCTGTGGTTGCGATAAGCACAGGTGCTTTTATTTATCAGCAAACCATAGTGCTGAATAACTACGTGACCGCTGAAGAAACCACGGATTTACAGGCCGAGTATGAAAAAGCCTTTATTCAGTATGCGACTTTACCTGTGTTAGTCACTACCAGCGTAAATGCGCAAATTGACCTGTATCCATCAGAGCAGAAAGTGCTGGCCCGGATGCAAATTCAGTGGCAAAACAAATCGCAACAGCCTGTTGAAAAGCTACTGGTGAACTGGCCTGAGAATACTCAGCAAATGACAGTGACTATTGAAGGTGCAAGCCTTGGAGAGCGGGACGCTAAATTCCGTACTTCATGGTTAACCTTCAGCACTCCGGTCGCTCCTGGCGCTACAGTTGCGGGTGTTATTGAACTGACCCGTGAATCTAAGGGGCTGCGCGAAACAGGTTTTGATTCGTCTGTGGTTGAAAACGGTACTTTTATCAACAACAGAGAATTATTGCCAACTTTTGGTTATCAGGAAGGTTACGAGCTGCAAGACAGACACGAGCGCTTAAAACGTGATTTAGAGCCAAACGAGCGTGCCAATAAGCTGGAAGATTCTAAGTTTTATACGCAGAACTTCTTTGGCGCTGACGGTGATTTTATTCAGTTTGAAGCCACAGTATCGACAGAAGCTGATCAAGTGGCTTTAACCCCTGGTTATCTGCAAAAACAATGGCAACAGGATGGCCGTAATTACTTCAGTTACAAAATGGATCAGCCTATGGTGAATTTCTACTCCATCAGCTCAGGCCGTTATGAAGTGAAAAAAGCACAGCACAATGGCGTGGCTATTGAAGTCTATTACCACAAAGGCCACCCATGGAACGTCGAGCGTATGGTGGAGTCAGTGAAAGATTCGATAGACTACTTCACTGCTGCTTTTGGTCCTTACCAGCACAAACAGCTGCGTATTATCGAGTTCCCTGGTTACCGCAGTTTTGCCCAGAGTTTTGCCAATACAGTGCCTTACTCTGAGCAAATCGGCTTTATTACCGACCTGCGTGATCCGGAAAATATCGATCCTGTGTATTACGTTACGGCTCATGAAGTGGCGCACCAATGGTGGGGTCATCAGGTGGGCGCTGCTGATGTGCAGGGTAGCGCAGTGATTTCGGAAAGTTTGTCGCAGTATTCAGCTTTGATGGTGATGGAGAAAAAATACGGTGCCGACAAGATCCGTAAATTCCTGAAAATTGAGTTAGACCGCTATTTACAGGGCCGCTCTACTGAGCGTTTAGGTGAACAGCCCTTATTACGTTCAGAAGGCCAGGGTTATATTCATTACCAAAAAGGTTCAGTGGTGATGATGGCGATTAAAGACCGTTTAGGTGAAGAGCGCTTAAATGCCAACTTAAAGGCTTTTAACGAACGCTATCGTTACCGCAATGACCCTTTCCCAACCACTTTGGATTTGGTCAGCTATTTAAGCCAAAACACAGTGGCGGAAGAAAAGGCTTTTATTGACGACTTGTTTAATAACATCACCTTGTATGATTTACGGGTGAAAGACGCCAAAGTAACAGAGCTGGCCGATGGCAAGTTCCAACTGAATTTGATTCTGCATGCCGACAAGTTAGTGGCTGATGACAAAGGGGTTGAAACAACCCAAGCGCTGGCTGAGCAAATAGATATTGGTGTGTTCAGTGTCGACCCGGATCAAACCACTGGTGAAAGTGGCGTGATTTATCTGAAGAAGCATCAGTTGGTGACAGGAGAAAACAGCATTGAGCTGGTGCTGGATAAGAAACCTCTGTATGTAGGTGTCGATCCTTTTGTTCGCCTGATAGACCGCGACGGCGCAGATAACATCCGTAAGTTATAAACATCAATTGGGGTCAGCTGACATTGTTAACTGTTAACAATGTCAGCTGACCCCTTTTTTAAACAGGGTGAGGGCGGTTACACTAGCTATAGTTTTCTATCTGATGTGAAAAGTTAAAGTGACACTATGTCCAGCACTTGTTATTTAACCCAGCCTGACTTTCCTGCTGAATTGGCTGAAAGCCTGCAACAACAGTTTGGGCTGACTGCAACTCATGCCCCTCAAGGCTGGTATTTATGCTGGACAGGCGATGCCTTGGTGTTACGTAACACAGAACTTAATAAACAAGGCGATATACTGGTCGACTTCGCCAGTGGTGCTGCAACCTACAGACGTAAGTTTGGTGGCGGTAAAAGTGAAGCCATAGCCAAAGCTGTAGGTTTAACCAAAAAACCGGGTTTAACAGTAGTAGATGCAACAGCTGGTTTAGGCCGTGATGCCTTAGTGTTAGCCAGTTTAGGCGCTAAAGTAACCTTAGTGGAGCGTCAGCCTGCAGTGGCTGCTTTATTGGCGGATGGCTTGCGCCGCGCTGCCCTCGACCCAGAATTAGCGCATTGGTTGCCTGAACGTATGCAATTGGTATTTGCGCCGTCTCAACAAGCGCTGACCCAATTGCCAAGCCCGGATGTGGTGTATTTAGACCCTATGTTTCCGGCTCGTGAAAAGTCGGCTTTGGTAAAAAAAGAGATGCAGGCTTTTCATCAGGTGGTAGGCACAGATGACGATGCAGATGCCTTGTTTCCATTAGCCTGGCAACTGGCGAGCAAAAGAGTAGTGGTAAAGCGGCCTGGTTATGCAGAGTTTTTAGCCGGGCAAAAACCCAGTATGCAAATCGAAGGTAAAAACAACAGATTTGATGTGTATGTCAAAGCAGCTCTCGAATAACTGAATTAGCTGGATTAAAAGGGATAAATTTATGATCAAAATTGGCGATACCTTACCCGAAGTGACCTTTGCACGTTTAACCGACAATGGCCCGGTGAACCTGACCACTGCCGAAGTTTTTAAAGGCGAAAAAGTGGTGTTGTTTGCAGTACCAGGCGCTTTTACTCCAACCTGTAGCGCAGCCCATTTACCAGGTTTTATCGAATATGCGCAGCAGTTTTTTGATAAAGGCGTGGACCGTATTATCTGTACTTCGGTGAACGATGCTTATGTGATGGATGCCTGGGGCAAAGCTCATAACGCCAGTGACATTGTGTTTTTAGCAGACGGCGCCGGCAAGTTTGCCAAAGCTATAGGTTTGGATGCAGATACTGGCGATTTTGGTGGTGTGCGTTCAAAGCGTTACGCTATGGTTGTGGAGAATGCCGTAGTGACAGCGCTGAATGTCGATGAACCTAAGCAGTTTGAAGTCAGTAAAGCAGAAGTGATGTTAGAGCTGGTGTAAGCCAGCTCTGGTCTGCTCGTACCCTGATTGCAAATACATCAGGGCAGCTATATCACTGCAGATAAAGAGTGCCATTGGCTTTTATCATCGCCAGCCATTGCTCTGACAAAGCCTGAGCTTGTTCAATCTGCTCTGGTGTAAGTTCTGACTGACGACGTTGTACAAACCATGAGTATCTGCTTTGCAATTCATTGTCGTCCGCCAGTTCCAGGATCAGCAGATTAAAGGCGTAGGACTTAGCACGACCATGGTCACCATAGTTTTGTGAGTGGTGCATATTCGACAGTGTGATCAGCGCTTTGATGCTGCCGTGTTGTGATGCGGATTCCAATAAAAAAAGCTGTAGCTGAATAAAGTCTTGCCGTTTTTGGATATAAGCGCTGCGTTCAAGCTCTGTCGCACCAGCCAATTTCATAAACAGCTCTGGCGTGATTGTGGCCATTTCCTCCTGAGCAGGTACATAACCCGCCTTGGCGGCACTTTCTAAATAAAGGTAAAACTCATCGCGTTGCTGCTGATTTATTCCGGCACAAAACTCATAGCGTTCTTTGATCTCAGCTATGGCAACACCATTGTCTTTATACTCATAGGCTTGTTGCAAACGAGCGTCTAAATCGGTTTCATCCAGCGGTGCCATTGCACAAAACCTCAGGTTCATTGCCAGACTATAGGCGGCCTGCAGATCGCCTTGGTCTGCCCGATTTTTCAGCCTTGTGTGCTGAGTTCGCAGAGGCTGATCCAGTTTCCAGTCTGTTCGTTCAATAACGACCATCTGTTCAGCTGGTTCTGACGTTGCCGGATTGGAATTGAGATCGGCGGTTAGGTCCTTCTCAATAGCTAAGGGCACCGGGCTGGATTTTTCAATATCAGAGTTTTGCTGTGTTTGATCTTGTGCTTGATCCTGATCGCTGCGGTCACTGCTAAAGTGGGTAAAAAACAATCTGCTGCAGATCAGCAGTAACAGGACAGACAAAGCTATTTTTGTCACAGGGGAATTGAAAAAAGCTAAGAGTTTGCGCATCACATTCCTTGTAAAAATTCAGATATGACCATACCAGAACTATCCAATCAACACCACGGCAGTGCGCAGCCTGTAGTACGGCTTTATATCGCTGAGCATCAGATTGTTGTCTTTGGTGCAATATTGTTAAGTTATGTTATACAGCCTGTTGTTTTATTTTGCCCGGTGTAATATGTCGGCAAATTTCTACATTGGGACCTTTCCTTTATGGCTAAACCTATAGGGATCGCCGGAGCCGGCTTTTCTGGGGCAGTCATTGCGCGTGAATTAGCAGAAGCAGGTTATTCGGTAACAGTTTTTGAGCCGAGAAACCATATCGCGGGCAATTGTTATTCAGAAAGAGATAAAGAGTCAGGCATTCTGTTGCATAGATATGGTCCCCATATCTTTCATACAGATAAGAAACATGTCTGGGACTACTTACATCGCTACACTGAATTTAAACCTTACACTAACAGGGTTAAAGCGCAAAGTGGCGGCAAAGTCTATTCTTTGCCTATCAATCTGCATACGATAAACCAATTTTTTGACAAAACCTTATCGCCTGATGAGGCAAAAGCTTTTATTAGTTCTTTGTCAGACACCTCTATTGTAGAGCCTGTTTCTTTTGAAGATCAGGCGTTGAAGTTTGTCGGTAAAGAGCTGTATGAAGCCTTTTTCAAAGGTTACACCTTAAAACAATGGGGACTGTCACCGAAAGAGTTGCCTGCCAGTATTCTGAAGCGTCTGCCGGTGCGTTTTAATTACGATGATAATTATTTCAATCATCAATATCAGGGCATGCCAACCGAAGGCTATACAGCTATTGTCGCTGCACTACTGGATCATCCCTCTATCACAGTCAAGTTGGGGCAAACTCTGACCGCTGAACAGGTCGATCAGTTTGAACAGGTGTTCTACTCGGGACCACTTGACTCCTATTTTGAGTTCCGCCTTGGACGTTTGGCGTATCGTACTCTTGATTTCGTTGAAATTCGAGCGACGGGAGATTATCAGGGTTGTGCGGTGATGAACTACTGTGATCAAGACATTCCTTTTACCCGGATTTCAGAGCATAAACATTTTGCACCATGGGAAACACACGAAGGAACAGTTTGTTATCAGGAGTTCAGTCGTTTAGCTGAACCTGAAGATACACCTTATTACCCCATACGTTTGTTAGAAGAAAAAAAATTGCTCAATGACTATGTTGCCCTGGCTAATCAGCAACAGAACGTGACCTTTGTTGGGCGGTTGGGTACTTACCGTTACCTGGATATGGATGTCACCATAGACGAAGCATTACAAACTGCAGAGACATTCCTGCGGTGTCAGACAGAAAAAACGCAGATGCCTGCTTTTGTTATTTCTCCTTTATCTTAACGCGGAGCTGAAGATATGAAACCTTTTCTGGTGATTGGGCGGGTAGGGGATAAGTCCTTGCATCCAGGCTGGTTGTTGGGGGCTGAACCTAATTTTGATGTGTTTTTGAGTTATTTTGGTGATGAACCAGACAAGTTTCGTGATCAGGCTACTTATTATGAGCAGGTAAAAGGTGGTAAGTGGCCAATACTCCACCGCATTATTACTGAACATTGGGAGCTGATCAGTCGCTACTCTGCGGTCTGGTTACCGGATGATGATTTACTGACCAATGCACATGATATAAATAAGATGTTTGCTTTTATGCAAGCTTTTGATTTATCGCTGGCGCAGCCAGCATTGTCATTAGATTCATACTTTTCGCATTCAAGTTTGTTACAGCAAACTAACTCTATACTGCGCTTTACTAATTTTGTTGAAGTGATGGCACCTATCTTTTCGGCAGATGCGTTAAAACAGCTACGCAACACCTTTGGCGAAAGTCCTTCAGGGCTGGGGACTGGATAATCTGTGGCCTCTGTTACTGGATAATAGCAATAAGCGCAAAATAGCAGTTCTTGATGCGGTGACTGTGGTGCACACCCGCCCTTTAGGGGGGGAGCTTTACAAAAAGAACCCAGAGTTGTCGCCTGAACGTGATGTAGAAAAACTGATTCAACAATACAGTGATTTGTTCATCAGCCGCAGGAGTTTTAAAAACAAGTTCCGCATTTATGCAACGGCAAATCTTGCAGTGAACAACTCTGATATATCCGCTTTTGTGAAAGGTAAACTGTATCGCCTAATTGCGAAGCATCGTAGTTCCAGAGTGGAAAAATATTCCGCTTAACAAAATTGGGTGGCTGTTCTGGTATTTGCGGAACAGTCGCCTGATGCTGTTGGTCTATTCCGGCACAAAACTGATAGCGTTCTTTGATGTTCGCGACCGTAAGGTTATCTTCATTACAGTCCTTGAAAAAGTGTAGGCCCGGAACCTCAGTTCTCCACTAATTCCAACGCCGCTTTTATCGAAGGCCAGACTTCATCTGCGCTGGCTTTGTCTTCTGCTGTCAGGCTTTGACCAGATAACACCAACACTTTACGGCCAACACCAGCAGCTTTGGCTGCCTGCATATCTGCTTTTTTATCACCAAGCATCAGGCTTTGGCTTGGATCTATCTGATACTTGTTTATGGCTTGCACTAACATGCCTGGGGCTGGTTTACGGCAATCGCAGTCGATTTGATAAGGCGGCTTGGCATTGACCGGATGATGAGGGCAAAAAAATACATCAGTAATAAAGACGCCGTTCGATTCAAACTGAGCTTTCATCCAGTTGGTTAACGCATTGAACTGCTGCTCATTGTAATAACCGCGGCCTATACCGGATTGGTTAGTCACTACTATCAGTAAATAACCCTGCTGCTGCAAATGGCGGCAAGCGTCAAACACACCGTCGATAAACTCGAATTGCTCCGGGCTGCTGACGTAGCCGTGATCGACGTTAATCACACCATCTCTGTCGAGAAAGGCGGCTTTTTGCATATTTTTCATAACTGCTGGCTCATAACTGCTGCTCTGTCACTACTTTATCGAACATAGCGGTTACAGCCTCTACAGCTATTTTTTGCATAATATCGCTGCCTTTGACGCGGGTGCCCCATTTCAGCTCTGCTGCAGTTTTGCCTTGCTGTGCCAGTAAAGATTGGTGATAGACCTCGACCACATACTGACGGAATAAATAAGGCCCTGTGCGATCAGGATTACTGTGGCCATACAAACCTATCACCGGAGTGCCAACAGCCACAGCCATATGAGTAGGGCCTGTATCTGGTGCTAAGACTAAACTTGCGTGTTTCAATAAAGCCAGCAGCTGTTTTAAATTGGTTTTGCCGGTCAGGTCTGTGATGGGATGCTGAGCCGATGCCAAAATAGCCTGACTTAAACTGCGTTCCAGCTCAGTCGGGCCTCCAGATAAAATCACTGCAAAGCCTTTAGTGTAAGCATAATCGGCCAAAGCCGCATAACGTTCTGGTAGCCAGTTACGTTCTGCTTTTGAAGCTGCAGGGCTGATGATCAATGTTCTGGAATTACCAGTCGCGGCAAGTTGCTCTTTAGCCCATAACTCGTCGGCGTCAGGAATAGGTAGTTGCCAGGTTGGAGTTTTTCCAAGCTCTTGCTCTGATACACCAATAGCTTTAGCAAACTGGCGAAAACCATCCAGCACATGACTGCGTGGTGCAGGTTCTATGCGGTGACGCATAAAAAGCGCATGCAGTTCTTTGGCGGTATGCCAGTCGAAACCAATCTTTTGGCGTGCCTTGATACACAAAGAGGCGACATTTGCGCGAAAGGCCACCTGCATATGCAGCAGCACGTCAAAATAGTCGTGTTTTAAATCCTGCTTTAGCTGGCTATAAGCCGCTTTGCCCAGCTTTTTATCAAACACGACAAAACGTACACCGGGCAAACCTTCCAGCAAACGCGCTTCGATTTTGCCGATAATCCATGTGATCTGCGCTTGTGGATGCTGGCGCTGAATAGATTGCACTACAGAGACTGCATTGCAGACATCGCCAATAGCAGATAAACGCAGAATACAAATAGATGTGATGGGCTGCGACAACTCAGTTATTTCCCTGCAAGTCCTGGATTTTCCGGATCACTTTGCTGGTGGAGCGGCCATCGACAAAAGTCAGCACCTGCACTTCGCCACCATGAGCTATCACCACATCAGCCCCTACTATGGTGTCAATGCTGTAGTCGCCACCTTTGACTAAGACGTCAGGCAATATGGTGCTGATTAATTTGAGCGGCGTATCGTTTTCGGCAACATCATCGGCAAAAGGCACTACCCAGTCGACACTGGCTAAACTTGCCAGCACTGTGGCTCTGTCTTCCAAAGTATTGATAGGGCGTTGCTCGCCTTTTAAACGGCGCACTGAAGCATCTGAATTCACGCCTACCACTAAACGGTCACCCAACGCCTTGGCCTGAGCTAAATAACGCACATGGCCGGCGTGTAAAATATCAAAGCAGCCGTTGGTAAAGACAATACGTTCGCCGTTTTGCCGGGCAAACTGAATATGCTGCAGTACTTTGTCAAAAGGCGTCTGGTAAAAGTCGCCCTGGCGGAATAAATCTTTATTCAGCTTAGCGGCCAGCTCTTCAGGAGAAACCGTCGCTGCTCCTACTTTGCCTACCACTATGCCAGCCGCTAAATTAGCCAGTTGAGTGGCGTCATGTAAGGACATACCTGCACTTAACATTACTGCCAAAGTGGCTATTACGGTATCGCCAGCACCGGTAACATCACTGACTTCCAACACCTGGGCCGGGAAGTGAAAATGTTCAGTGGCGGTGATCAGGCTCATACCTTGTTCGCTGCGGGTTAATAAAATCGAGGCTAAACCGGCTTTTTGCATCAGCTCGCGGGCTGAACTGAGCATTTCATCCACAGAGCCGGTTTTGCCGCCAGCGCTTTTAAATTCGCCTAAATTCGGCGTAATCACATCAGCACCGGCATATACTGACAAATCGGCTTGTTTTGGGTCGACCAATACCGTTTTGCCCGCCGCTTTGGCCAGTTTGATCATTTTGGCAATATGCTGCAATGAGCCTTTGTTGTAATCACTAAACAGAATGACATCGTAGTTCTGATACACAGTGGCAAAACGTTCAGCCAAGAGTTCGGCATCTTCGCTGCTGAACATTTCTTCCTGATCCAGCCGCACTATTTGCTGCTGGCGTGACACCACCCGCATTTTGGCGATGGTAGGTTTATGCGTCTGGCTAAACAGCTCGGAGTGAATTTGTTCACCGGCCAACAACTGCTGCAAAGACTCGCCCGCGCTGTCGTTGCCAATAATACCTAATAAGCCTACTTTACCGTCCAGATGGGCGATATTACGTGCAACGTTGGCAGCGCCACCGGCTTTGTCTTCTATTTTGCTGATTTTTACCACAGGCACCGGCGCTTCCGGCGATATCCGCTGTGAGTCGCCATTAAAATAGCGGTCCAGCATCACATCACCTACCACCAGCACAGAAGCAGAAGACAAATTTTGCAGCAGGCTCAGGTTAATCATTAGTTGTTTCCTACAATGGCCATATCCAGAGCCTCACAGAGCCAGTGGCCAATAAACATATGTATTTCCTGAATGCGGGCAGTTTCGTCGTTTTTAACGATAATCGGCAGTTTGGCAATGTCTTTAACTAAACCACCGTCACGGCCGGTCAGGGCTACGGTAAAAGCGCCTAAATCATTGGCGGCTTTTAAAGCTAAATTGATATTTGGGCTTTTACCCGACGTTGTCAGGCCAATCACCACGTCTTGTGGCCGCACTAAACCTAACACCTGACGCTCAAATACGCTGTCAAAATGGTAGTCGTTGGCGTGTGCTGTCAGAATAGAAGTGTCGGTTGTTAACGCAATAGACGCCAGCGGGCCACGTTCTGCTTTATAACGCACCATAAATTCAGCTGCTAAATGCTGGCTGTCGGCCGCGCTGCCGCCATTCCCCATCCAGACGACTTTGCCACCTTGTTGTAAGCAGTGTTGTACTGCTTCCAACAGTTGCATGGCTTCATCATGGTAGGCTTCCACTGTGGCAAAAGCGTCACGGTGACGTTTTAAACTATCTAAAAAACTTTGTTTTATGTTGGACATAGGAGGCTCGGCCTGGCTGCATGAATAAAGGCATTTTAACGGATCTGGTTTATTGCAAAAGAACTTTTTCTTGCTTCGGCTTAAAAGTAAGGCTGATTATGCTTATCAGCCTATACCCATGGCTTGACCGTCATTTTTTTGTCTGAAACTCTGTTTTAGCAATTTAGTCAGCCATATGCTTTAGTGCATGCTGAATATAAGAGTTAGCTACATAGCTGGCCTGTATTTTTTCATACATGGGCCATTGTTCTACATCCACTTTGGGTTTGGTTTGCAGTAAAAGTTTTATTTTTTTCGCAAAAGTATCAATATCAGACATAGGCACAAGCCAGTCTTCATGGAAATTTTGTAATATTTCTGCGGGACCATGAGGGCAATCGGTTGATAATACCGGAGTTCCGCACAGCAGTGCTTCTACCAGTACATTAGACAAACCTTCATAATCAGATGACAGCAGCAATAACCGGGCGTGGCGCATCCAGACAAATGGATTTTGTGTAAAACCAATCACTACCACTTTATCCTCTAAGTCATAGTTTTTAATCAGTTTTCTTAACTTGGTTGACTCTTTGGTCAGCAATACTAGCTTGGCTTCGACACCAGAACGTCTGTAGGCGTCAAATAATCTGTCAATGCGTTTCGCAGCGCTGACTCTGCCTATATGCAATAAATAAGGCGACTGAGGAAGTGCTGGTTCAGTGGCTTGAGCTGAATTTAAAATAGCCTGAGTATCGAATGGGTTATAAATAGTGGTCACGCTGGCGGCCTGTAGCCATTCGATATCCCCCTGTAGCTCTGCCCCCACGCCTGCAGACACAGTCACCAGATGCTGTTGATGCATCACAGCTTTACGTCTTTTTAAACGCTGATAACCAAAGAAGCCACGTTTTTTAGCATTGCTTAGTTCGGCTTTGCAGGGCGCATGCACCACATAGTGTCTTTTTATTTCGCACTGAAGGCCAGCCACTACACTGTGGCTAACGTCAAGGTGGCTATAAATAGCAGTCACAGCACCACCTTGCTCAATGTTGCGGATCACCTTCAGCAGCTCCTGTCTGACTTTACCGACGCGATACCAGCTGTCCAGGTTTTTATTGGTGCCAAATGGCAATACAAAACAATTGGTCAGGTGACTGATGTCATAGTCGCTTCTGCGACTCAGAGACACAATGTAAGACTCAGCATGGGGTTGATTGTTAATCGCCTCATGTAAGCGCAAAACTACAGCTTCCGCTCCGCCACCATTAAATGAGTCGATAACGTGAATAATGCGAACTGCATGTTCCGACTGCTGTACTTCTATTGCATTCATTTTTTTGACTCCAGCACCGATTTAAAATAATCCATGACGTAGGTTAAGCCTGGCGTGACATCAAGTTGATGTTTCAGAGGATGTTCCAGGGCTATTCTCGCTTGAGCCACTATGCTCTTTTGTTCAAGACTGGCCTGGTAAATGGCTTTTTGTTCAAGGCACTTGGCAATACGTGGTGGCTGATCTTTGGCTACAGGCACTGCGACAAGGTTTTTACGCAGCACTATGGCCTGACCCATCATGTCGCCACCACCACACACCACCAGTCTGGCATGTTGTATCAATGTCATCAGCTGCTCGTTTGGCAAACTTTTAACCAGCAGCATATTTTCAGTTGCAGTCAGGCTGCCCTGATAATTAGCGCCGGTGACCACAATATGCTGCAGATCCTGGCTATGAAGTTCTTTTGCTGCCTGATAAAACACTTCAATGGCAGGCACACCTTTATGACTATGACCACCGCCACCAGCTGCCCAAAGCACAAAATCCTGACCATTTAACCGGGCAAACTCCGCAGGTAAATCAGCTGCAGGAGGTGTAAACACAGGGCCTATAAACTGCGGAGCTTTGCCATTGCAGAGTTTGAGTTTAAGTTTTTCCAGCCAGGTTAAATCGCCATCCACAAATTTGAACTGGGTGATCCAGTGAGCGTCGAGAAAAGGCAAGCGCCCAAAAGAAAAACCACGTTTGCGTTTCTTTTTATGTTGGCTGATAAACACCACTTTGCTGCCACAGGCTTTTGCATGCCTGACCTGAGAAGCCCGGCCTGAACAATCAAAAATTGTGACATCAGGTTTATATCCGGACACCAACTGATTAACTGCACTGACTTCTTTAGTGGGTGAATTATTGAGCAGAAAATGCGGAAAAGGACAGCTGGACGCATAGGGTGCATCTTTGTTCAGAATAAAACTGATGTCTGATTCAGGCCATTGCCTTTTGATGGCCTGAGCAATAATAAGTGAGCGCATATACTCACCTATACCCTGGGCTGAAGATACGGGGATAAACAAAACTTTCAATGAATTAGCCATCTTAATTAAGCACTGTTTTGAGGCGCTGAGTTTAACAAATTGCGGTATAACAAGCTATTCTGCGATAATACAGCGCATTTTGCCGCTGGAACACGGGACATTGATGGTAAACCGCTGGATTTATAGTGTATTGCTTGTGCTGTGTTGGCCTCTGGTTATTTTTTATCTGCTAGTGCGCTCGCGCAAAGACCCAGCTTATCGTCAGCGTTTTGCTGAACGTTTTGCCTTAAAGCTGCCTGCGGCTTCGGCCAAAGACGGCATAGTGCTGCATACGGTGTCAGTGGGGGAGTTTAACGCCGCCAAACCTTTGATTAAGCAGCTATTAGTACAATACCCACAACTGACCTTAACTATCACCTGCACCACGCCCACAGCTTCAACTGCTATTATTAAACTGATGGCCGAACAGCGTGAATTGGGCCGCAAGCTTGAGCATTGTTATCTGCCTTTTGATTACCCTGTGTTGATGCGCCGTTGGCTGAGCTTTATGCAGCCGCAATTGCTGCTGATTCTGGAAACTGAGCTGTGGCCCAATTTGATCGCGAATTGCAAAGCTTTGGTTATTCCCACTTTGATAGTGAATGCCCGTTTGTCGGCACGCTCAGCTAAAGGTTACCGGCGTTTTAGCGCTTTGACTCAACCTATGCTGAAAAACATCAACCAGATTTTGACTTTGGATAAGCACAGTGCCCGGCGTTTTTCTGCATTAGGCGCACCCAATGTGCAGGTGGCAGGCAACTTAAAGTTTGAACTGGATGTGCCAAAAAGCAGCAGCCAATTGGCGCAAAGTTTGAAACCTTTGCTGCAGGGCCGTGTGGTTTGGGTGGCAGGCAGTACTCATGCCGGTGAAGATGAAGTGCTTATTCAGGCTTATCAGCAGTTAAAAACACAATTCCCGCAGTTAATGCTGGTGCTGGTACCAAGGCATCCGGAGCGTTTTGATAAGGTCGCAGAGCTGTTACAGCAACAGCAACTCAAGTTTGTTCGCAGAAGCAAAAATGGGCTACCTGATGCAAACACCGAAGTCTGGCTCGGTGATTCGATGGGCGAGTTATTAAGCTGGTATCAACTGGCCGATTTTGTGTTTGTCGGTGGCAGCCTGATCAACAGGGGAGGCCATAATCCACTCGAAGCTATGGCCTTTGGCAAAGCCGTGTTATCCGGCCCTTATGTGTTTAATTTTCAGCAAGTGTTTCAGATGCTGCAGCAACAGCAGGCTTATTTTCAGGTGCCTGATGTTGAAGCTCTGGTTGGTACAGTCACTCAGCTTATTCAGCAGCCCGAACTGGCGCTTAAGACCGGCGAAAAGGGCTTAAAGCTTTATCAGCAGCAGCAAGGTGCAGTGGCTCGTATCATGGCGCAGGTGAATAATTTATTGCCTATGGCTGAAATAAAAAAAATAAATGATGACAATGCTTTAGCATGGTTTGACCCGCACTTTTATCCGAACTTTGAAATGGCCTATTTTCAGAGCGAATTCTGGCAAAAACAAGCTTTAGTCACGGGCCAGTCAAAAGGTCGCAATACAGTTTGGTTTATCCGGCATCAGGACGGCAAAGAAGCAGTGCTGCGGCATTATTATCGCGGTGGTTTGGTCGGTAAATTCAATAAAGACAAGTTCTGGCCAGAGCCTGCAGCACTAAGCCGGGCTATGGCAGAATTCAGTTTACTCTGGCAAATGCGTTTATGGGGTTTACCTGTGCCACGGCCTTGTGCTGCTTTGTATCAAAAACAAGCCTTTGGCTACAGCGCTGATATTCTGATTGAACGTATCCCCGGCACCACGGACCTGGCTCATCTGCTGCAACAACGGCCTTTAACTTCGACTGAGTGGAAACAGCTGGGTGCTTTAATAGCCCGCTTCCATCAGCATCAGGTGTATCACTCCGACCTAAACTGCCACAATATTTTGCTGGATGATCAAGGCCGGTTCTGGTTAATCGACTTTGATAAATGCGCTATTCGCACAGCAGCTGATTATCCTGATCAAAGCTGGAAAACACAGAATCTTCAGCGTCTACTACGCTCGTTAACTAAAGAAAAACAGCAGTTGCCGGTTTTCCACTGGCAGAACGACCAATTCGCAGCGCTTGAGCTGGGTTATCAGCAAGCGGGCCTGAACCACACAAACCAAATCATACAGAGTACAAATTAATGCAGCAGTGGGACGTAATAGTTATAGGTGCAGGCGCAGCTGGTTTATTCAGCGCTATTGAAGCGGCCAAAAGAGGTCGTAAAACTCTGGTGTTGGATAATGGCAAACGTATAGGCCGCAAAATTCTGATGTCTGGTGGTGGCCGCTGTAACTTCACCAATATCTACGCCAGCCCGGCTAATTTTTTATCGCAAAACCCACATTTTTGTAAGTCGGCTTTAAGTCGTTATACCCAATGGGATTTTATCGCTTTGGTGCAGCAATACGGCATTGCCTATCACGAAAAAACACTGGGCCAGCTGTTTTGTGACGACAGCGCCAAAGACATAGTGGATATGCTGCAACAAGAATGCGACAAAGCTGGCGTGTCTATTGCGCTGCAACAGGATATTCAAAACGTCAGTTTTGCCGATGGTGTGTACACAGTCACTACGCCACAACTTAGCCGCAGCTGCCAAAGTTTAGTGGTGGCTTCTGGCGGTTTAAGTTTGCCGAATCTAGGTGCTACAGCTTATGGTTTTCAGCTGGCTGAGCAGTTTGGTTTAAACGTATTGCCAGTGCGCGCTGCGTTAGTGCCTTTAACCTGGCAACCTGCGGATAAAGCCGTCTTTGAAGAAATCAGTGGTGTGTCTTTACCTGTTACGGCTGAAGCCAATGATGTGGTATTTCCGGAAGATATGCTGTTTACCCACAGGGGCTTAAGTGGCCCTGCTATTTTGCAAATCTCCAGCTTCTGGCAACCGGGCGATGAGCTGGTGATCAACTTATCGCCGCAGCAGGATTTAAATGAATTTCTGCTGGAGCAACAGCAAAAACACCCTGAGCAGGAGCTAAAAACTATACTGTCGCGCCTGCTGCCTAAACGTTTAGTTGAAAAACTGCTGGAGCTGAATGTATTTCAGAATCAGGCTATTAAAGCCTTGCACGCTAAATCCATCCAGCGTTTAGCCGACAGCCTGACTCATTATGTATTTAAACCCAACGGCACCGAAGGCTACCGCACCGCCGAAGTGACTTTAGGTGGTGTCGACACCAACGAGCTATCGTCCAAAACCATGGAAGCGAAAAAACAACCAGGCCTGTATTTTGTTGGTGAAGTAGTAGACGTTACCGGCTGGTTAGGGGGCTACAACTTCCAGTGGGCTTGGGCATCGGGTTGGGTGGCAGGGCAGTATTGTTAAATAGTTTTTACGAACGTAAACAGAGAAATTAGCAATTAAACAGAGAATACTGTATTTAAATGAAGAAATTTCCCAGCGTTTAGACAGCGCCGTTTCTGATATTCTAAGAATATTCACAACGACTCAATGAACCGTGCTAGGTCTGAACTGATCTGACCGTTGTCGGTTTTGCTTGATACCTATGGTCGCCGGGTACACAACTATTCAATTTTGGGAGGAATGGATGCCGCTTCAAATGGCTAGCGAACTCAGATTTCCAATGGGCTCAACCGTATCCCTAAGCGAGCAGTCTTTAGATGATTTCTTGTCGTTGATCAGAAAAGTATCGGGAGATATGGATCGGCAAAGAATTATAGAAGTATTCAAACAGCATTTTTGTAAAGTGTCTGGTGATAACTACAATCGGAGTTCTTCGCTTAGTTGGGCTGAATCAGATATGTCTTCGCAGGCAAGGCGTGCTGCTGAGGACGCACCCAATTTTATCGCAGCCGTATATGAGGCATTTGAGGCGCTGCAAAACAGTGGTGTTACTGTGCCAACAATACAGCATATCAATCAGATTCTTCGAAATAACCAAGACAATTATCAAATTGTTGACTATGAACTCATTGTAACCACAGGTAGCGTTGCAGCCCCAGAGGTTAGTGAATCTGTGTCGAATTCAGTTATGCGTGCTTTAGGGGATGCAAAGGCATTAATTGGCACCGTGGATTCTTCAAGTGCAATTGATCGTGCCCATACGGCTCTCCACGGGTATTTGGTCCAACTTTGTACTGATAATCAAATAGTTCTTCCTGACGACCCTACGGCATCAAAGGCTTTCAAACTACTTCGACAGTACCATCCTGCATTACAAGCCGTGGGTCATCGAGCGGACGATGTAACAAGAGTCCTTAATTCTTTTGCTGCCTCAATCGACGCTTTTTCTACACTGAGAAATAAGGCCAGCCTCGCACATGTTAACGAATTACTGGATGTTCCCGAGGCCACTGCCATTGTAAACGCTATGTACACTGTGTTCAGGTATATTCAGGACTGTATGCGAAGGGGGCAGTAGAGGGATTGTTTAACAACCATAGCGTTGTAATCGGCACAGAAAGGCCAAACAGTTAAATTGTTACTGCGTTCGGTAGTGACTTTATCCAGCCTAGCCCATTCGCCACCGAAAAGTGAGCTAATGGATAATCGTTCTATATCAGAAAATTACTCATCAGTAACGATGTGGCATTGAATATCACCAAAAACCTAAACGCAGTGTTAATTATTTTACTGTCACCTGACCGTTCATTAGCATAGGAAGAAGCCAGTCTCGAAGGCTTTTCAGCTCGTTGTTCTCAAGACTCCGCTCGAAAATCATTTTGTTGTAATTAGTCACTACTTCATCATAGTTTTTGAGTAAATCAGGAGTTGGGTAAGCTAACGTCAATGAGTGTAAGTCGTTTTTTGTGATTGAACCGAAGGTTGTACCTTCAGAATTTCTTCGATCAAAAATCTGTTTGAAATACTTCATAACGTAGAAGAGAAAGCCGTCTGACTGGGTTTTGCTGTTTAATGCAGCTAAACCTCGGCCAATGCAGCAGTCTGTGTTGGCAATGTTCATGTCACCCACGGGCGCTCGAACACTTAGCAGAATATCACCTTTCTTAGCCATACGACTGGGGGCTGTGGTGTACTGTCTCGTGGTCGGGAAAAGCCATCCGAAATCGGTGCAACCTTGATAAAAAATGGTTCCAGTACCTTCTTCGTTATATGAGCTTCCGTCTGGTGATTGACCCATCGTAATATTGGCGATTTGAGAGAGTGTTTTGTCGCTCCATCCCACCGGAATTTCCCGCTTGAGTGCTGAGTTATAAACCATTTTACCGCCGGAGGTTTTATAGGGGTTGCCGTTAGCATCTGGGAAATCAAACTGCACAAACCAATAGTCATACAAAGTTTTTGCCATTGCTTCCAACTCGACGTTGACGCGGTTGTTCAGTACGATTTTTTTGTCAATTGCTTGTAAAACAGCTGCCGCTGCCTTTTGTTCTTCAATAGGCGGCAGATTTACTGGGAATTGACGAATTTGTTTTAAACTTATGTGCGGAACCAATGAACCAGTGGTAATTCTCTTGATGTAGGTTGTAAACCAAGGACTTCCAACGATGTATTTCAAATATCCAATATCCAAGTCACTGCTGCCACGTAATCTTGCTGTTCGCTGAACTAGTAATGCTGGCAGATCACTATTGATTATTTGACTGTACTTTAACCCTGCACCAATCCACGGACGATCCATTGCCAGTACAATATCGCCTTCGTCAAGTAGATACTCTTGAAAGTCTTTGAGTTGTTCGACTGGCCACTTTTTAGCGTCACTCCAGTCCATCGTCCCCTGTGAAATGTTATCCCCTCGTAAAAGTCTAACATCTTGATGACCTTCAGAATAAAACTCACTTTTAAACGGGAAGCCTGTAAAAACATTAGCAACTTTGCCTAGGGTTGTTTCACGCCAATTATTCATATTTTAACCCTGCCAACTGCTTTTTTATATCTGCTTCTAATTCACGTGACTGGTTAAACAGGCTTTCTAAGTTGTTGGTAAAACTCTGTATCTTCTGCGCAAACTGCTTTGGGGTAATATCCTTGTACTCGATTTTGACATCGAAGTATTGGCCTGCGCTTAATGAATAGTTCTTGGTTTGAATATCTTCATAGCTGACAGTAACTGAAAAATCCTCTGCTACTTTTTTAAAATTAAAGGTATCAATAATACGTTGTTCTTCAATCTCACTAAGAACGGTCTTTTGGTTCTTACCGTCTTTGATTTTTTCACCCAAATTAGACGCATCAATCAGTACGACTTTGCCTTTATTGCTACCATCAATAAACAAGATTGATACATTGGTGCCGGTTGTGGCGAATATATTGGAGGGCATGGATACCACCCCAGCCAGCATTTTGTGTTTCACCAGATATTCGCGAATACCTTTATCAATACCCGATTGCGCGGTGATAAAGCCGGTCGGTACAACCACAGCTGCTTTACCGTTGGGTTTAAGTGAGTAAATGATATGCTGTAAGAACAACTGGTAGATTTCCATCTTGTCCTTAGCTTTGGCTTTAACTTTTGGGATGCCAGCGAAAAAACGATCTTTATTTTCTTTGCTGTCGAGTGTGTCGCGAAAATCACTGAAGTCTAACTTGAAAGGTGGATTGGACACAATGTAATCAAATTTCTTTAACTGAGCTCCATCTTTATGATGAGGGTGGCGCAAAGTATCACCCTCGATAACATTCGGAATAGAATGGACAAGATTATTAAGAATGAGATTAAGTCGAAGCAAATTGGACGATTTCTTTGAAATGTCTTGGGTATAGATGCTGCAACGGTTCTCGCCAATCGCATGGGCCACATTCATCAATAAAGTACCAGAACCCGCAGATGGGTCGTAACAACTGACGTCTCTGACTTTGCCTTGTTGTTCGGCGGGCACCAGAATAGCAGCCATAATGCGAGCTACTGCGTGTGGCGTGTAATACTCGGCATATTTACCGCCAGAATTACTGTTGTAGTCTTTGATTAGGTACTCAAAGATAGCGGCGTAGAAATCGAATTTCTGCGTAAAAATCCGTTCAAAACTAAACTCAACCAACTTATTAATAATCGCTTTGCAAAATGCATCCCGCTTAGAAACCGTCACGTTTTCGCTAATGCGGGTGAAGAGCTGAACCTTTTCGCCGGAATCTGTCATTACAGCAAACACATCATTGTTCGCTATCGCGATATCGATCAAAGTGTCATCAAATAAACGTGCGAAGTCAGGCTCGTTTTGTTTGTTAAATAAATGGCTGAGGAAATGATGAGGTTTTAAGTGTGCGGTATCACCACTCATTTGGAGCTGAAGCATTTCCAGCTCGTCCTCTCCCATAGCAATCAGAGCGTCTTCCCATTTCGCAGCGCTGGCAACCTTTTCGTCGATTTTTTTAGCTTCAAAAGCAAACTTGTCATTTAGAAACTTGTACAAGAATACTTGGGTGATTATTTCGAATTCACCCGTACTGTTTCCCAAACCATTATGTGCACAAATGCTTTTTAGGCTGTCGATCAGCGTCTTGGTTTTTAATTCAAACTCTTGTTCTACCATGTGTTTACTGCTCTTTTAGCGTTTAACGGGCTCTGCTGCCTGTATTAAATTCTTTCAGGTACTCCGCGACGACCAGACGATTAATAAATCTGGATGCGTTGGCATTGAGTTGTATTTTTTGCTGCTTCATAAAGCGATTGATCACCAATGGCATCATCTGGCGTTCAAAGTAGCCTTCGTTATCCAATATTTGGCTGTTATTAAGTACTTGTTCGTCAGCATCTTGCTTTACACCGCTTAGAGCTTCGAAAATCTTGCGTTCGTTTTCCGAAACTTCACCGTGCTCTTTTAAGCGTTTGTGTATCCGCGTGTATTTAGCATCGCCCAAGTACTTTTGCCGCAGTTGATTGTTTTGGCGGTTTATCTCTTTAACACGGTCGTGAATTTTATTCAGTGCGTCGATATTCGCAACCATTTCAGCTTGTGTCACTTCGCTGAGATTCTTTTTCTTAAACAGTCTTTCTAACTCTTCTTTCAGGCTGATGAATTTAGGGTCTTGTTGATCAAAGTTGCTTGCCAGTGCCTCACGGGTTTGCCGAAGGGTATTTTTTAACTGGTCAGCCAGAACAAGCTCTTCTTCGCTAACTTTGATGAAGCGAAACACAACATCTTCAAGCGCAATATTGAGCAAGTTGGTGTTATCTTCACCTTTCTCGATGCTTTCTTTTAGATTGAGCATGTCGAGGTGATTGCAGGTTTCCCGATAAAGTATGTTTATTTTGGCAAAATCGAGATGTTCCAATAACTTATAGTCGCCTTGCAGGCGGATTATATTATACAAGCTCTTCGCGTTCTCTAGCGCCTTTTTCAAGGCTAAAACAGTTTCACGATCCTTGATTTGGTTGATTTGATCGGAAAATATTTCTGCATTTTCGATATCAAAGCGGAACAATACATCTTTGATATGCTCAATTTCCTCAGTGATTTCTTCCTGAGATTTGAACAGATATGAATAGTGCTCCATTTCATCGCCAAGCTCTGACTGAAGCTCTTCAAAGTAGGCTTTGTTAGTGGCATCAAATTCTTTGCGTATGTCGGCAAAGTCCACTACGTAACCATAACGGAAATCTTTGTAGGTACGGTTTACACGTGTGAGCGCTTGTAGCAGATTGTGCTTGCGGATCACCCGACCTAAATAGAGTTTTTTCAACCGTTTAGCATCAAACCCTGTCAGCAGCATGTTGTAAACAAACAGGAAGTCGATCTTGCCTGCTTTGAAGTCTTCCACCCAGTCTTTACGTTCTTCTTTAGTGCCAATATCGTGCAAGATGAGGGCTGCATTTTTCACTTTGCCCTTTGACGATTTCTTTTGAGTGTCGTGAGGTCCGTCATTAGCTGATGAGTCTGAAGCCTCATAATCAGCTTCGTCTTCGGCTACCTGAGGTAGATCAAATTCCAGAGTGCTGCATTCTCCAGTTTCCTGCGTTTTGTGTTCGGCATATTTTTCACAGAACAGCTTGAACATTTGCTTGGCTTGTTTGGAGCTATCGCAAATGACCATGGCTCCTATGCTCTCATCGTTAAACGCTGCACGACTTTTTTCAAAGTCGGTGACTATGTACTTCAGCATGGGTGTCACAAACCTATGGTCGGAATACAAGTCCTCCCTTTCGATGGAACCTTGCTTTAACTCTATTTCTGCCAACGCCTTTTCAATTTGAAGTTTGTATTCGGTAGATATCGCTTCCCGGATTAGGCGAAGAGTGTAGCCATCGGCAATAGATGCGTTGTAGTAGTATTTATGGATGTAGTCGCCAAAGATCTGTTTAGAGCTGATCGCTTTGAATTCTGGATTTTTTTTGGCTTTTTCTTCATCGACAATCAGCGGTGTGCCCGTGAGCGCGATCTTAATGGCGTGAGGATCTGACTGGTAAAGATTAGCTAAAAAACTCCCATGCGGGTTATAGCTGCGGTGTGCCTCGTCTAGAAAGAAAATTCGCTGGACGTTGATGTCGTAGTCTTTGGTAGACAGCACATCTGGGTCATCCTCAAACTTCTGAATATTCACAACTGTTATTTCCGGCTTGCCGGAATGGTTGTGAATCACCTGAGTGGCCTTAATGTCTTTTGCAAAGGCTTCACGAGAGCTAATGGTGTGGACTGTCAGACCACGCGCAGTGAATTCCCTTTGTGATTGCTGCAACAGGTCGAGCCTGTCAACGATGAAGTAAAATTTGGGAATGACCTGCCGCTTTTGAAAGTAGTCAGTTAAAAAGCGCACATTGTAGAAGGTCAGGGCTGTTTTTCCGCTACCTTGGGTATGCCAAATAATCCCTTTCTTTACGCCCTCATTAAGTCTGCGCTCAATAGCTTTTGTAGCAAACATCTGCGGGTAACGCATTATATGCTTCTGCAAGCCATCGGTTTCAGAAACGTAAGCCAGAGCATAACGCAGAATAAATGCCAAACGGTCGCGACTAACGAGGGAAGTACAGATCCGGTTTGTTGGTCGCTCGGGCTGCTTATTAGTTTGGAACTCTGGGTTGCTGCGGATAACTTCCAGATTGTTATCTTTCAATACTCTAAGCTCATCTTCCGTAGATAAGGGCTTTAGTAGTGCAGTCAGATTCAGTATATCTTCTTCACGGAAGTAGTTGAAAACGGGTTTATGATAAGAGCTGCTTGCGTAGAAAGCGCCTTGTACAGGTTCAGGATCACCGTCGTCATATTCCATATTGTTGGAAAAAATCATGAATTGGGTGATGTTGGCGAATCGTCTGAATTTCGGATTCTGGAAACGCTTATTGATGCGTGAACGCTCGGCCAGAATACCTTCCCGATTGTTAGGTTTTTTCACCTCAATAAAAATCAGCGGCATCCCGTTGATTAGCAGCGTAATGTCTGGCCGGAATTCTTCATCGCCGTTCTGGCAGGTTAGTTCCGTGACTACATGAAAGCTGTTATTGCTGAAGTTTTCGAAATCGATGAGTTTGGTATTTGAGCGTTCGGATAAGCGTTCAAAAAAAGCACGGCCTAAATCTTCGTTATCTAACAGAAGTTTCACATCGCTTAAGAGACGGCTTACGTCATTCTCTGTGATGCTTGGGTTTATTTTTTTTACCGCCGTGGCGAACAAATCAGGAAAAATATTGCTATCTATATCCCAAGTTTGATCTTTGAGAGAAAGGTACTGATAGCCTAAACGCATTAAATGCAGAATCGTTGGAATTTTAACTCGAGAATCTTCGTTAAACACTTAACTATCCTTGTTTGAGAATAACAGCGAGGGGCAGTATAACTTTAATCACCTGAAATCTCATTGCATTAAAAATCGGAAAGTATTCGGGAGTTTTATTTGCTCCCCATGGCTTACAAATATCTTTGCAAGTGATTTTAAATTAGTGAATTCAGTTACATTTACCAGCTTCGTATTTCAGAAAATTGATCTCATCAGGACTCAGACCACCACGCAGCAGCTCAAAGTCTTGAACTTGAATTTCAGATTTTTTCCCATCCCCTTCTGCCAAATATGTGCTTCCACTGCAAGTCTTTACTAAGTTATCCTTGGGAAGGATTTCGACAATCTTAGAAGTACAAACATAGTCCCCAACTGAAAACCTACTTGTCATATCTTGCGTGCAAATGCCCCATAAGACACGACCCACCAATAGGTCGTTGTCGTAGATAGAGACGATATGCCAGTCTTTAACCTTCGTATTCATAAGCAAATCCCGGCTAATTGTGAGAGTTAAGATCAGCAACGCCATGGTTTTTGAAGCCAGCTGGCTGGAGCCTTGATTGGCACATGCCGCTATATCTACTGCCAGTTAACCCCGATTTTCTTTGCTTTTTCCGGCATTTCTTCAGTTGACGGGGATTCATGCGTTCTTGTCGGCGCATACGTGTTATATAACACTGCTGTCCCTTTGCCTTGCTTGCAGATATTGATGCAAATGTGGTTTGCTCACAGTGCTTAACCGGACTGACGGATTGCTTTCGTGTTTTGAAGCACTTAGATAGCTGAGCCTTATTCCTAATCGTCAGTTTGCGTTTCATGGTGATAGACCTTTGTCATTGAGTAAGAACTGAAATGCGAATTCTATTTCTCTAGTTAGCAGGTCAGGGTTCTGCTCATATTCGTGTTGAGCATATGCTGCACAAGCCTGAAACCAGAAACTGTCTCGCTCCGCCTTACAGTACTCAAAGCCTTCCGCTTTTTGCAGCCACATCAGAACACCTTCGGGACTTCCCATAAGCTCCTTGAAAGCCTGACGCAAGTAATACAAAGCAACATCGTCACTGACTACGTTGGCATGCAGTGGGAAATGGCGTGAGCAGTAAAGTCCGAATCGAAGAGTAGCGAGTACACAGCCATAGCTTGAAAGCAACTGAGCACCGGCTTGAAGTATATTCACTGATGTTACGTTCAAATCTACGTTGCGTAACCACAATGGCCAGAGCATAGCTTGGTAGTACGGGCCGAACTGGATAGCCACAGCCTCGATGTCTTCCAACGCATTTTTTGGCAGGACAAAAGACATATCAAGGTGCATAACTGGCTCCTGTGTTTAGCCTAAATTAGGGGCACACCTTACTGCAAACCTGTCCGTCTACGCCAAGATCCTTTGGCACCTAAAAATCGATGATTGATGAAAAAATAGCCTTTCACAAATGGGCATGATAAACTGAAAATAGGTTCAACTATATGTTTTTAAACATTATTTTTCACTTTATTATTTGCTTTTATTTTCCTCAAAATATTTCGATTTCGTTGGTTTGGATGGTTGGCTTGTTAATCAGAACGTCCCAGCCAAATCCTATAATTAAGTTTTAACTAGATTTGGGAATTTAATCGTTACACCTTATCTAAATCAGTGACTTTGAATTTCAAACCAGATAATGAGACATTAAGTCATGTAATCTTGTTTTTGTGCCATAAGGAAGAGCCAATTGGAAAAGAATAAAGGGCACGATCTGTTAAATAAAACTATTGATAATCTATGGTCATTCTTTAGACCATCACCAATAAAGATTGTTGTATGGCCTCTTATATCGGCTGGCATTGTAAATCTCACCCCTGCATGGTGGGTCTCAATAGCAAATTTTGCTCTAGAACAGCAGGATTTCTACCCTGATCTAAAAGTCCCAGTTTTTCCAACAGATCATCTGACAGGGTGGGGATTGGTAATTATCGGTGTCATTGTGTTTATGTTTGAGAGATGGATGCAAGTAAGGCAGATAGCAGCAGAAAAATCCGCGATATCAGACATAAATGACTTCTCCAAACAAACAGCATCTGAAGTTGTTGAAGCATTGCTCGATAATGGAATTACAGTTCCAAATGGTCAAGATGAAAAAATATTACAGCGGCTAAATGAAATTACTGCTCTAAGATTTTTTGGTAGTTATCCCAAATGCAGCAAAGTTATTGAGCTAGCCGAGATGATTTTGACTGGCGAGTTAAGAGGTGGCTCTCGAAATATAAAGGCTAAAGCGTTAGCTTTACTGGGACGATATATCTGCCATGATGATATTGAACTATGTAATTCATATATATCTGAATCTAGAAGACTAGCTAGTACGGACGAGTTACTTGTTGCAGATGCTTTTTTAGCTAGTGCGAGAGGCAACATCTCAGAAGCAATTCAAACACTCCTGAATAATCTTACTCCATTAAATTTATCTGCAACTTTTATAATTAAACGTCATTATCATGGAGATAATGATGCGATCACTTGGTTGCTTAATTCAGGTCTAACGATCACTTCGCTAGATTCAGACGGTCAGCAATCACTGATATCTGCTTTACTGAATACAAAACAATGGCAACGAGTATTAGAAGAAGTAGAACTGCTTGGCAATCACAAGGAAATCAAATCTGTTGCCCTAGCCCATATGGCGGCCTTTGCTTGTTTATGTAACTCAATTAATGTTGAAGATTTAAAAGAGGTTGTTCTACAAAATATTCCTTTTGCAGCAGAGTTATTTCCTCTGGCGGACGATCAGCAATCTGTGCAGCATAGGTTAAAGGCTATAGATCTCTTTAGCTTAAGTTCTTCCCTTGCAAAATCGTTTTCAGCGGACGAAATAAGTATACTTTCAGATAAATATGCACTGTGGCTAAGGCTCAGAACAACTGATACACAAGCAGAAGCATATGACGAATTACTTGAGCATTTTTCTGATGTTTCGATAACTGCTCTCAAGTACCTGCCTTTTGCTCATGCTTTCCGTGTGAATCTTGATTTCACAAAAATTGAGATTGAGTTGAACAAGCTTTCTGCCTTATATGGTGTTGAAAATACAGATATTGGTATCGCAAGATTTGTGCTTGCTCATAAAAAAGAGAGCTTTACCAGCGCATTAGTGTATATCCGAAGCCATAGGGAATCTATTGAGTATGCTGTCGGTTCTGATTGGGTCAAAATGTTTGAAATTGAGGCCCTTGCTGGTTCAGGTCTAGTAGATGAAGCTGAAAAATTACTACTCGATGATTGTTCGATTGATGAGGAACAGAAAAAGCGCATCAAAAACATAGTAGCGGCTAAAAGAGGCGAAAATCCAGTTGCGTTAGTAATCGCTCAGTACAAAGAATCTAGTAGCATCAGTGATTTGAGTAGATTGGTTAGTTTGTTGTCTACGTCAGGGCTGAATGATGAATATCTGAACTATGCAAGTGAACTATGGAGTCATACTAAAGCTGAGTCAGATGCAATTGAACTTGCTAATGCATATTCAAAAACCGGGAGATTTTCTGAACTTGACCAGTTTCTGCTGGACAACAACGACATTGTAGAAAAGAGCAAACCGTTACTGATCCACAAAGCATGGGCGCACTTCAGAAATGGAGAGCTAAAAGCTTGTTCTGAACTGGTTAATAGACTCATAGTAATTGAAGATTTCAGGCTTGATATTGAAAAACTGGAAATTCACCTGCAAATCTACAGTGGGAATTGGTCAGCGTTGGCGAGCATAGTGGAGAAACGTTGGGACGAAAAAGATAAACTTAAAAATTACCAACTTGTAGAAACAGCAAATATTGCGAAAAGTGTTTTGCCAGAAAGAGCAAAGGACATACTTGAGTATGCCACGCAAAAATTTCCCGACGATCCTGAAGTGTTGGCAGCTGCCTATATAACAGCAACGTCTTTAGGCTGGGAAAGCAGTGAAGTGTCATCTGATTGGCTTGGTAGAGCCGCATCCTTATCATCGGAAGGGGATGGTCCAATACGCACGGCGTCTTTCGATGAGTTGAAAAGAATCATTTCTGAACAACGGGTCCGAAATCAAAAAATATATAAAGCATATCTAGATAATGAAGCACCGATTTTCACAATTGCTAAGTTACTTAATAGAAGCCTTTCTGATTTCTACCTTATTCAACCATTTGAAAATGTTAAAAGTTCAGCGTCATTCAGAAAAAGTGTCATCGCTGCTTTTGATAACAACAGAAAAGAAAAAGTAATTAGTAATCATTCGGTAGCCATTGATGTGTCTAGTGCTTTAGTTCTTGGTTATATAGGTCGATTAGATTTACTTTTTAAAAATTTTGAAAAAATTATAATACCTCATTCATTTTTCTTTTGGTTATATGAAGAGAAACAAAAAATTTCTTTCCATCAACCCAGTCAAATAGAAAAAGCAAAAGAATTTGAATCTTTACTTCTGGATGAATTTATCCAAGTTGTAAAGCCTAATATTATACAAGAACCAAAGCTTGCATTAAATGTTGGCGACGAGCTTGCGATGTTGCTTGAACTTTCTAAGACAAATGAAGAGCATGGATTTCAATGTTTAGTTGTATGCTCGTATCCATGTCATCGTATAAATTCATTTCGTTCAGAAGAGGTTGATCTTTCAAACTATAAGAATAATGTTATATCATGCGTTGCTCTGATAAATAGACTAAATGATCTATCTATGTTGAATGATTCAGAGTATCAAAGCTCTATTCGATATCTGGAACGAAATCAACATGGTAATGTATGGCCAGAAGAGCCGGAAATAGAAGACGGAGCTGCTATCTATTTAGACTCGCTGACATTAGATTATCTTTTAGATATGGGCTTATTAGATAGATTTAAGAATGCAGGTATTAATATTTATGTTCATTATCAGGACCGTATACGTTATAAATCACTAAGAAGTTATGATGCGACAGTGAAGAAAGTAGGAATAATACTGGATAAAGTAAAATCTGCTTTTGAAGATGGACTGAGATCCGGGCAAGTTTTTTTATCTAAGTCTAGAGAACGCTTAGATGATAATGAAAATTTTTTCTCAACATCGCCTACTTCTGAGCTGTTTCAAGAGGGAGTTTGTTTTCCTGCTATTGTGATCGATGACAGATATGTAAATAAGCACTCACACATTGAATTAGGCTCAAATAATGTTGAAATATATACAACATTGGACCTTCTGTTTACCGTATTTAAAAATGAAATTTTAGATGCCGATAGCTACTTTTCATATCTGAGTTTGCTAAGAGATTCTGGGTTTTGTGTCGTGTCGATGTCAGAGAGCGAGATTCACTATCATCTTGAAAAAACGTCAGTGAAAGATAATAAAATATGCCCCAATAGAGAATTAAAGGCTATAAAAGATCATCTTTCTTTATTAAAAACTAGTGGAACTATAAAGCTACCACGTGATGCAGATTGGCTACTTGCAACCTTAAGGAATCTATCTAGGTCAATTTTTCGACAATGGACGATAGATATTAGTCTTGATGAAAGGATTGCGAGGTCTAATTGGTTGTACGAGCTAATAGACTTTAGATCTTGGGCTCAGTGCCATGAAATTAGACATGAAGACGGTCTTGGCTATAACGGCGAGTTTTTACGTGTAAATTTGTTACTGGTAGTCCCCGCAGAAAATATTGATAAAAATTTGAAGTCTGAATATGAAAATTGGGTGGAAAACCATGTGCTCATTCCTTTAAAAGAGAATGACTTAGCAAGCTTTAATATTTTAGTCTCAAGCCTAAAAAGACAGATTGCACAAACAACAGATAAAGGTATCTCAAAATTACAGGAGTTATCTCATGGATGAATTCGACACAGATAAATCCTATTTTGCAGGGCATTTGATTGACATGTTCCCTGCTTTCATCCGAAGCGAGATTCTTCAGGATTCGATTTTTTGCAGAGATGTTGATGTATCAGTTGATGCCACCCTATCCTTTGGCGATTCAGGTGTTGAATTACCACGCTCCAAGCTTTTCAATGCGGTTAGAAATGCTTTTTTGTCTGAAGGGGGATTTTCCATATTAGAAGACGAAGTCGGTAGCAAAACCGAGATAACGGTCAATATTAATAATCCGAGAACAGTACAAATACTATCCGGTGGGAATTGTTTTAATAGTGATATTTTTTGGCCTTTAAACCCGGACAAATTAATTAGGTTATCTATTTTCAAAGATATTTCCAAAGAGCGACGTTTATCACAGCAGGATATCGCTAGGCTGGCCGATGTATTAAGTGGTGATATGGATGACGTGTCTGTAGACGAAGTCATTGAAGATATTAACTTTACACCAGTTTACATTGAAAGGATGCTTAGAGAGGACACAAGACGTGGTTCTAGTAAAATTGAGGGCCTCGTCCCCAGTAGCATTAGATACTACGAGAGACTCGTTGGCGCATATTCCAGTAGTCGCAATATTTTAGATTACTCAACAAATGAACTTAAAAAACATTTTTCGGGTACTGAGTTTACTCACTTTGATTTGATTTTTTGTGCACATTCTTCAATAGCAAAAGCTATTTATGCCGAATCCCAACGAATGCCTAGCTTCAAGGAAGTTATAAGATTAGCATTTGAATCCAATAATCCTTTTTCTTTAATCTGCTGTCTGGAAATAGGCCTGCTAATGCCGACCTGTGAACACAAAGATGATCTTTTAAAGATACTTAAGTTACTCACAGAAATGTGTTCAGATGGTCAAGTGAAGAGTTTGATTTATCTTTTTATTTTTATAGATGGTGAGTTAACTCGATTAGGATTATTCAACGGAAAACCAGCTTTTTATAGGAGATTGGCTGCTTTTGGGCAGGCATCTTTAATTACCAAAGTGATGACGGAGCAGCGGCGTAGTTTCGAAGACATAGATAAATGGGCTGTCGAAGAGCGGGGATTAATTTTTTTCTGCCAAAGCTTGATTGACCTTAGAACAGAACCTAGATGGTTGCCTGACTATGCGTCATCAGAGCAGTTACTCGATGACATCCGAGGTCGATTGAACTCAGCGCTTGCCAACTCCGGCAATCAGGAACTTGTACAAGAGTTACAAAGCGAAATACATATAGAACAATCGCTACCATTGAGTGCTTTTTTTGCAGGAGCTCTTGAAGGTAATGTTGATGCGAAGAGTATTCCCGATGAGATAGGCAAGATAATCGAAGATGCTTTACAAGGAGAGGCGTCATTAGAAAATCTAACCGCATTAATTAATGTTGTTCAGATTGGTAAGGTTGATTCCAAGTACGCGGAACTAGCAGCATCTTTGCTTGAAAATTGCCAGCATCAGCTTGAAGGAAATGTTAATAAAGATGTAATTATCCAGATTCTCAGAGGGTTGGCTATTATTTCAGCACATGTGAGAAGTCCAAGACTCGCCACTTCGGTAATGGTTTTGAGTAGAGTCTATAGGGACTACTTGGAAGTCAATTCTTATCCTGATCACCTGTTCGCTATTGGTTTAATCGCTGCGGCTGCTTACGAGAACAAAGACGAATGGGCTGATTTTGTGGGGCAGTGGGTATTTGAAATAGCGAATTTGAATCTTGATGATGAGACTAAGAATAGGCTGAATATGTTTCTAAAACAGATTTGTGTATTGGAGCCCTACCTTTTTTATACATGTTCAAATGCATTGGAGATTTTGAAATAGACTAATTTCTATTCAAGTATTCATCTAAAGGTATACATTGATGATCAATGCCCTAAAACTTCAATTGGGCCAGATTTTGAAGTATTTTCAAACTCATTAGTACAATTGAAAGTTAAGTCTGCATCCAAAACGATGCATGTTGATATGCCTTTGGTTTAGCCTCCGTCAGTTAAGCGTTTTACTTATATTGTCGATTAACTTGTTGGTTATTCGCTGTTGTCTCGAGAGCGCACTCATGGTGTCATCAAAGTTTATGTATTCGTGATGTTCATCTAAGGTTGCGACGTAAGCGGCGACATTCAAGGAGCACTCATTCTGGATGACAGTGCTTGTAGTAACTAGCACGAGTTCTGGTTTGGTTGCATCCGAAGTGTGATACAACGCAGCTATTTCATCCAGATTGTCTAACTTGTTGATACCATTTTCTAGGTAGCAGTATCTGCTGGCATCAATAAACTTCACCGGCTCTGATGCCAAACGGTTTTTCTTCAGAATAGTTGCGAATAAAGGAACTGTTCTATAATCAATCAACTTTGCTGGCAGTTGTATCACAGCGTCAATCAAATTGTTTTCCAGTAAAAGCTTTCGGGATTTAAAGTCGGCTTGACGCACAAGCGGCCCCAGACCCGTTATAACGATCGCTTTGCCATCGGCTTTTAACGAGTACAACATGTGATGTATAAGGGCGTGCTCCCAATACCGCGATACCAACACCTCTTTCGGAACGCGGTCCTCTTCAAAGTTACCCGCGAGTTTTTTTGTCTGCTTGTGAGCCGTTGCCATTCCGTCGATTTCTGCGGACATGCTTGGTTGGATCAAGGTAAATGCAAGATCAAAATGCAGCTTGCCAATATTCGGTGTAGGTGACATCGAAAACGAATTCATGGCGTTGATTGATGCTGCACCCGCGATCAGTAGCTTGTGATAAATGTAGATGGATGACTGATTTACGCTCTCGGTCGTGAACTGTACTTCTTCGTTTTGCAGAGCAAATTCAACCGTCGCTTCACCGAACATCGCGTAAGGGTCGTAGACACTTGCTTTGGCCTTAACTGCTGCAAGCTTTGACACCAAGTACGCAAAATTGAAAGGCAAAGTCTGATAGTTAAAGTCTCGGCTGAAGATATTTGAAGAGTTCATTGCTTGAAGTCGTTGCAATATTCTGTCGTAAAGTTCGATCGCTTGAGTCTTATCTAACTTTGAAAACAATGTATCCGTTGAAAGCTCACGAATTTCGTTGAGCAAATTTTTAGTCTTTTCCGACGAGGCGTAGGCGGATATACGTTTTTGTAAATCCTGCATGAACTTAATGATTGCCGGGCTTTGTTCATCGCTAGTAACATAAGAGGCTACTTTGTGTTCTGGTTGCACAAGCTCATCCAACAAACACCAAACTCTCGAGTTAGCTGGCGACGTTTGAACCATCAGTGCACACGTCAATACACTAAGAAATAAATCTCTTTCTACGATAGTGTCATGAGTAAAGCCAATGTGTTTATAGCTTTGAAGCGCATTCAGAACCAGTTTTTCGATATCGCTATTTGTCATTAAGCTGCTCCCACACCACATTCGAGAATTTATCTAGTTGCTGCTGTCTTTGCTTTATCAGCAAATGATAAAGGTATTTTTCATTTGCGATACTGGTGTTTAGGTCGACTAACTCTTGTTGTTGATGCAGAGTCAAGTGTGTGGGTAGCTTAAGGCTGAGCAGAGTCTTTTTTGTTAGCGTACTTTGGTAGCTCCCGCCGCCATTCCTAGCAAACCAATCTTGCACTGGTTTACTGTTCAAATATATCGCGAGGTAAGCAGGTAACAACTTTGTTTTATCTGGCACAGTCAGAATGAAAAAATGTTGGTTAGCCACGGTGTTCGTTGGTACATCATCAAGATAGATCGCATGTTTAGTGGGACCTTTTGCTATTAGCAAGACATCCTCATTTTGCAACCTCCGGATCTCTCTGCTTGCTGAGATATTCGTCTGGGCAAGATTGCTAAAGTGAATACTGTCCAACTGATCCGTTCGCACATCTCGAAGCTGAATTACACTGTATTCGCTGCCCTCTTGATGTTCGATAGCTTTACTAAAAGTCCAGCCCGTGCGGATTGTAACTGTAACTTCTTCACTCATATTCGTTCCTCCTGCGGATTTAAACCTTATCACAAATTCTCACCTTCGTGGTGAGAATTTGACATTTCGATCGTTTTGATCAATGCTATTTATGCATTAACTCACCGAGGGGGTGAGAGGTGTCAATGATGGAGCATTTATATGCCGAAGAAGTAGAGAGTATCTATATCTATGAGTATGGGAAAAAAAAGGATTGGGGTTACCGAGGCCCTGCGAACTCAGCATTTACAAGAGTTTGAACGTGGATTAAGCACGGGTAACTACAAGCCATATATCAGAACACAGGATTTCAGCTCGAAGGGGATCCGAGGACGAATTGCAGATCCGAACTCACCGGGCAGCAGCTATCACTGCATGTCGCTCAATGAAACCTTCAAGTTAATTGATTTATTTAGAAATCCAGAAATTTGCGACATCAAAGAGCAGTACGCCTACGTAAACTTGGAAAAATCAAAAAGCTTTGCGAAAGCATTGCAAATCCGTCACCCACGGTACAAGTGGTCACGTCTCGACGCCGCAATCACTTTTGATTTTTTTTGTACCCTCAGATCTGGGAGGCATCTTGTTGTTAGTGTTAAACCAGAGCGTGATATGGAGGAGCCCAGAGTTCAAGAGAAACTTCTGCTTGAGAAATCTATATGCGATTCAGAAGGTTACGAATACCTTCTGGTGTTAGATAGTGAAATTAAAACCGAGCAAAATCGGAATTTAATCCGCGTGCTCAAAGGGGCTAAACTAAACAATAAATTAGAAAAGATTTATCCGAAGTGGTTAAGTCATTTCTCACATTATTTGGTGCTGCTACCGCATGAGCCTCTTTCCGATTTAATCCAAAACGCTGCTACTTCCAACGATGTGAGCTATCAAGAATCGTTCAGATTGATGCAACATGCGTTTTGGATCGGCCATCTTGAATCTGACCCCGAGTTGCCGCTTTTACCGGAGCATTCACCTTACCTACTCGGGGTTGAATGTCATGTTTAATCGCAACTCTTTATTGATACCCAAACCTGCCAGCAAAACAGTTTTGTTCTCTGAAGTTGTGGTTGTTGTAGAAACATTTGTAGAGCGCGGTGATGTTTTTTTGTTGCCATACTTAACTTCGGGTCCCAATGCGACTCAGTTTCCAAACAGAAAACCATCGAAGTTTAAGCTTTCAGAGGTTGAGCAGCAGCTTGCGGAGGGGCTTTTTGAGACCGCCTCTATTGAGCTTGAATCATTCAAAAATCAGCCCGAGGAATTGTTTTATGACAAAGACGGCAAGCCCTATCCGTCGACTGTCGAGCGGGACCGACGATTCAAGATTGTCAGCAATTTACTGGCCCTAGGCGATGAATTGTTTTATCCGACACACGGTGCCGGGCTTGTGGCTAAAGTTGTGACAGATCTTGGTATTACACAATCTAACGCACAGCGCTATTTAAACCTGTTTTTTCGGGGCGGGCGCAACAAAAATGCTCTCATTCCTAACCGAGGCCGGCACTCAAGTGTAAGCAAATCTGGCGGTGGCCGGAAAGTGGGTAGAAAACAAGACGGATTTAAAGTCACGGGTATCAATGGCAAAGCAGTGCTGAAGCAAGATAAAGATTACATTCGTCGTATTGCAAAAAAATACTATGTATCGAAAAGTCGTAAATCAATTGCGCAGTGTTATCAACTCTTGCTTGACGAATACTACTATGAAAGCAGAAGTTTACAGTCCGATGGTACTTATCGTTATGTGTATAAAGAGCCAAACGAGCTCATAAGCAAATGGCAATTTCGTGACTGGTTGCCCCTCGTGCTTGGGTTGAATCGTCAACAAATACAAGCAATTCGGCGAGGTCATTCGCAGCATAAGCTCAACTTCGCGGGACGAACGGGCGATGCCGCTCCGAATGCCTTGGGACCCGGCCATGTTTGGCAGCTCGATAGCACGCCAGTCGATATCGAACTGGTCGCACCTTACGATCGTCGTGTAATTATCAGTAGAGTAACGCTTTATGTCATTCGTGATGTGTACACACGCTCGATTTGCGGAATACACATCGGGATTGGCCCCGCCTCTTGGGCTGAAGCTCGGCTCGCTCTATTTCATGCGATTCGCGATAAAGTCGGTTATGCACGCGAGTGCGGTTTGCATATCAGCAAAGAGGATTGGGAAGAGAGCGGATCCCCGTTGTTTCTGCTTGTAGATAATGAAGAATTCCAAAACAAAATCAGTGAGTCAGTCACTGCTCACATGAACATTAATGTGTTGTATGCACGCGCATATCAAGGAAATGACAAAGGGCTTGTAGAGTCTTCGTTTCATATGATCCACGCAATGATGCGAAATGAAGAAATCCCCGGTTTTAGATACAAGGGATTGATGGGACGTAACCGCAACATTCCCGTCAACACTGCATGTCTTACGCCATGTGACTTAAAGAAAATACTGATTATTTACGCGATTAAGCACAATTGCACAATATGGAAAGAAGATTATCCGATTGAACAGCGGGCGATGTTCGACGGCGTCAAACCCGTTTGCCGTGAATACTGGCGGTGGGGAGAGCGCAATCGTGGCTATTACCTAAGCAAACCAAATGAGCGAGAACTCTATTTAAATTTGTTAGAGGTCGGAGAGCTCACTGTTCATCAAACTCATTTGCATCTGAAAGATCATGCTATCAATTACAGTTGCGATTTTATTAGGGAATCAGGCTTTCAAGATAAACCAGTTTTAAAAGGAAAAATTCATAAGACGCTGAAATGTCGATATATACGCAGCGACATGAGCAGAATCTTAATTGAGTTTGAGGGAAAGCTTCGCATCGCGAAGCTGCATTCGGACCATCGTATTTTTGTAAATATGAGTTTGGATGAGATCAAAGAAGCCAAGGATCATTGGGCCGCTGTAAAGCAAGTTCATCAGAATGACGTGCTGGCCTCTCAAAGTAACTTGTCACAGCAAATGCAAGGGGTTGTTAATAAAGCGAAGCTGGCCAAAGAAGCTGATATTAAAGAACTCGGCATTTCAAACAACCTTGATACACGTCAGCAAGCAACAAGTGTGCTTGCCAAAGAAGCTGATGCAATAGAGTCAGAGAGACTAAATGAGGCTCTACTTGACCACGTTACAGGTGACGCGACTGACGTGTTGCCTGTGAAGCACGAAGATGAATCTTCAGTGCTTGACTATCAAACTGATGAAGAGGAGGAGGATGAATATAATTCACTGCTGGAGGAGATGTTGAACAATGAGTGTTAATCACAATGTCACTTACTACGATGCTACCTACAATTATGATTTAAATAGCTGCTATCACAACAATCCTTTTCTTCTGGCGTTGCCAAAGGCATTAAGCCAAGAGGATTTCCAACGGATGGTGTCCTATCGGCCTGATTTTACAGATGAATATCGTGAACTATCAGTTGCTGAGCGTTGCAAAATGGTGTGTGGCGTTTTCGACTTAGTTACACCCACTAAGCATTTTTATGATGTCTACGTCATTATGGAGCGGATGTTATTTAACTCTTATGTCAAACGCAGTGTTACCGAGGTGGACGCTGTTCGACGGCACTATGACGTTGCGATGCATAAGCAAAAAATTGACGCTCGCTGGAAGCGCACATCAGGAGAAAGTTTTGTGCTGACGGCGGATTCAGGATTTGGTAAATCAACGCTTATAAACCGCGTATTGGATTGTTTCCCGCAGGCGTTTATGCATCACGATTTTAATGGCAAGCATCTTGGGCAGGCCCAGATTCTGTGGATAAAAATTAAAATCCCGCCCGATTCATCGCGCAAGAGTCTTGCCGATCGGTTCCTACATGAAGTCGACCAATATCTGGGTACAGACTATGAAAAAAAAACCTCGGGTAAAAGAGTTGAGGAATACAATAAAACGTTCAAAACAATAGTTGAAACTTACAAACTGGGTTTGCTTGTTATCGATGACCTCCAAAATTTGAGTGTTGCGAAGTCTGGGGGGGATGACATGCTGCTGAACTTTTTTAGCAATCTGACAGACGATCTCGGGGTTGGTCTTGTTCTTGTCGGAACGCCCGACAGTACCGAGCATTTGACTAAGACATTTACTGCTTCACGTCGTCTTACTTCTGCTGGCGACATGCAGTTAACTCGTTACGAAAAAAATAGCAGTGTCTGGAAACTTCTTATTTTCAGCCTGTGGCGATATCAATACGTTAAAAATCCGACCAAATTGTTTGAGAGAGTGCCGGTCGCAACGCATGAAACAGATGCGAGTTTGCCACATAAACAGAAATATGAAACTAATGTGGTTGATGAGGCACTGTTCAATGAGATTTATGACATCAGCCGAGGGAATTTATTCATACTGAACTTCATGTTTGTCCAAGCGCAAATTATGGCTATGACGGATGCCAAAGGAGAATGCAAAAAAGAAGTGCTTGGAGTAGCCGCTTTTCGCAAGGCATTTAACCAAGGTTCACAGCTCATTAAAAAGGCAGTCGAAGCGATAAAGGGTGAAAATGAAGAATCTTATCGGGATTTAATTAAGACAGCACAACGTGTTGAATCACCAGAAAAAATTAAACTGATAGGAGAGCTGCAATGTCTAATTGAAGGAAAAAGATTAGATGTCGATTCTGGGCGTGTAGTTGAGGAATTACTTGCAGAATTAAAAGGCTATGTGATGAGCAAGCGTGATGAATTGATCACCAACAACGCCAACAAGCTCCTCAAAGCGCTGAAAGGCAGACTTAAAACAGTGGAGTCTGAAGAGATTCGAAAGGTGTCGAAATGAGATTACCTTTCTATTGTCCCCTCAAAGATGGCGAGCACCTGCTCAGTTGGTTTACCAGATATCATATCCTATCAGGAAGAAAGACTATGGCGTCCAGTCTCGGAATACTCGGTGTTTCGCGGAGTCAGTTGAAAAGCTACGACTTTAATGCAGCATTTTTAGCTGTTTCTAAGTTTTATCGTTCGGAGTTCGATAAGTCGTTCGCTCTCACAGAACATTCACCACTGCCATTATGGGCACTATCACATGGTTCCGGTTATTTTTCGGCTTGGAAGCAGGATGAAGAATTACCTTTCAGGGCTGTATTCGAACCTAACAAGCTGGGCGTACAGACTGCTTGGTCGTATTGTCGGCACTGCGCTGAAGAAGATAGAGAAAGCTTTGGTTTTAGTTACTGGCATACCGAGCACCAAATACCGGGAGCTGTGCTGTGCCAAAAGCATAACCAAAGGTTGACCATTGGTACTCAGGATCTAAAAGATATAAAGGATTTAAGCAATATTGCCTTACCCCATTCTTGCGACAACGTTCAAGAAGGAGAGGTTGAGGAATGGATGTTTGAGTGGAATGAATTTGTGCTTCGTGTGTTCAACGTGCTTAAAAGAAATTCGGATGCCGCAGATAAATTGAAAATGCAAATTCCTCAAATTCTTGG
>NZ_JAJOYU010000033.1 GCF_021290985.1 Rheinheimera soli | reverse complement strand
ATTTACTGCGCCCAGGTTGACTTGTGGCGGTCAACTGCTCATAAAACTTGGCATGAAACCAGTGTTTATGGTGATCACCTAATGTCGTCCCTTGGCGATAATCGGCTAGAGTTGGGTCTTGAGGGATAACCTCAAAGGCCAGCTTATAAATAGCCGCTAACCGCTTAGCATCATTTTTCTTAGCATAGCCTTGCAGATCTTTGACTTTTAATGCCTCAACTTTGTCTTTCAGTGCTTGGTACTGCTGTGCAAAAAGTGGATGGGTAAAGAGCGTCCAGTCGTTAACTACCATCGGGATCTTATCAGACAAGTTTATTCATCCTTATCGGATAGCGGTGCATCCAAATCAAACTCAACATCTGCAACCAACGATGCCACACTTTGGCGCATACTGGCGGTCAGCGGTTGTAACTTCTCAGGATGTCTCTGCATATCAACAGCCAGAAATAATAAAAACTGGTCAAGCACAGGGTCTGTATCGACCGTTTCAGCACGCTGCATAAGCACACTGCCATCAGATTGGATGACATATTTAATCTTGTCTTTTTTCCCCAAATGCAACGCCTGACGAACAGGACCCGGTACTGTTGTCTGAAAACGGTCAGTCAGTGTTGATTCTGCTTCCAAAGCAATTTGTGCAAGCATAATGCTCTCCACATGTTCATGTTGGTTAATAGAGCTATTCTAGTTCACCACCATAGGGTAATGCATTTGCATTACCCTATGGTGGTGAACTAGAAAATGCTAAGGTCATTTAATACTGAAGTATGGAACTTACCATAGACCTTAGCTAGTTTTGAGCACGAGACATGGGTATAGATTTGAGTTGTCGAAATGTCAGCATGACCCAACATTTTCTGGACATGACGCAAATCAGCGCCGTTGTCGAGCATGGCGGTAGCCGTTGCGTGGCGGAACAGTCCGTTTGATACCCACTAATTTAAAGTAGCCACCAGTGGTGATGAGCAATAGATCACTGTGGTAAATTGTGGTGACGTTTTGCAACATGTCATAACATCTCTAAATGAGCTGAAACCTGCGCTTACATGGATTGGTTTTAATGTAAAAGATCGCTTTGTGCCAATCTGAGTTGATTTATTTCTTCAGGACTGAAGCCGCGCCGCAGCAGGTCAAAATCCTTAACCTGAATTTCAGCTTCTATTCCGTCTCCTTGCACTTGATATGAGCTGCCAGTATGAGTTTTTATTAATTTAGATTTCGGAATAATTTCTGTGATCTTTGAAGTGCATACATAGTCACCTGGCCTAAAGCGGCTAGTCATGTCATCAACGCAAATTCCCCACAATACTTTACCAACCAACTTTTCATTATCAAGGACAGATACAATTTGCCAGCATTCAAGTACGGTGTTCATAAGCCAGATTTAACAGAAAGGAAAGATATAGCTTAGATTAACATAGCTCAAAAACATTTCAAGCTTGGATCCGCTTCGACTTTTTCCCATGGAGTATTAAATAAAGACTGATGCTTTGAGCATTTACTTTGAGCTATTATTGATTTGTATGGACAAAATAATTTGGGTGATAAAATGAGCTATCAGTTTAAGATCGGAAAAAATGGTGAAATACCAATTCCTGATGATATTTGCAACGAACTTGATTTCAATGTTGGTGACATTTTGTTCTGCGAAGCAATTGCGGATTCATCGGCAATTTCAATAAGTAAACACTGTGATCAGACACTTTCAGATGATGAAATTTCTGAATCTGGAAATTTGACACGTGTCATCCCATACGACTCAGGACAATAAGCTATTATTAACTAGGGTATGAGTTAAGTCTTTTGAATTTAGCGTGATTTGAATCCAATCCTACTAGCTCAATAGCAAAAGGAAAGCCTCTATCCGATGAGATTTACTAGATCTTACATGATCTGATTTTTTGGCTTAAGCTAAAGTATAGCGATTAAATCACGTTGACATTGTAAATTACCATTAGGATTTACGTTGGACGGTTAGCTGAATACGCTCAATTCCGAAAAATCAAATTACTGTGCGAAAATTCCATGGACAATAAATGCAGAGATTTTCTGATGATATATTTAGTGATTTTAGAAAAAAGCATTGATATAGATAAACGATAGAGTTAACTTATCATGTATTAATAAATGCTTAATCAAGATGTGGGTTTGTTCAGTATGTGGTTGAACGCCCACTATGTGATTTTTATATATAACAATACAAAATTAATTATTAAAATTGGAAAAGTTTTATCTATGATAAAGGTTAAAATGTACCAAGCCAGCCAGGGAGATGCATTTTTAATTAGTATCCCTAGCAGAAAAATAAATATTGTAGTTGACATGGGGCTTAAGGGGACATACCTAAATCATATTAAACCAGATCTAATAAACCTAAAAGTTAGTGGTCAGTGTATTGACCTTTTGGTCGTAACTCATGTAGATAATGATCATATCGTAGGCGCAGTCAACTTTATTAAAGATAACGGCTCTAATGACGAAGTTATTGAGGTAAAGGAGGTGTGGTATAACTGTTACAGGCATTTACAATTTTTAAAGCAGGATAAGGCTCTAGATCAAGATGAAAGAGATGCATTACAACAGATCTGTTCTCAGAACCGATATTTAGAAGAAAAAAAAGGTCTGGAAGATATACAAATTGAACAGGGTGTTACCTTGGCCGGTTTATTATATGGCTATAATTACTCATGGAATGATAAATTTGATGGTTATGCTGTTATAAGTAAAAGAAAAGTAATTGAAATATCAGCAGGGTTGACCCTTAGAATAGTATCACCAAATAAAGAAAAGCTAAATGCGCTATCTACGAAATGGAAAGAAAAACTCGAATCAGAAAAATATGACTTTACCCTGAATGAAGAAAAAATATTTGATGATGCCTTTGAACAATATATGAAAATGCCAGAGTTTCAATCAGAGATAAAGGATGTAGCTCAAAGTAATGAGCATTGTTTTAGTGAATTGCTGAATTTAGAAGGAAGCGATACATCCATAACTAATGGCTCATCCATAGCATTTATTATAGAGTTTGAAAATAGAAAACTACTATTTTTGGGTGATGCTCATGAGGATGTTATATATGATGAGCTAAGCTCTCTCAAGGATGATGGATATGATCTAGACTTCGAAATAGTCAAAGTTTCGCATCATGGAAGTAATAATAATATATCAAATAGACTACTTAAATTAATCTCTTCAAAACGATTTTTGATTTCGACTAATGGAAGCCACTCTCATCCGGATTTAAGTGCAATTGCTAAAATAATTTCAAATTCTCAATGGTCAACAATCATAACAAACTATCAACATGAGAAGTTGAAATTTTTTGAAAATTATAAATCTGTACGTGATGGGAAAGTTACTTTTATTACTGCTAACGAGATAATGGTTGAGTAAAAAAATGGATTTGAGCAATATAGTAATTAGAGTTGAATGCGGGACTAAAAAAGGCACTGCATTCTTAATAAGTAAGAATAGAGCACTAACCGTATTTCACGTTGTTACTGAATTTAGTAGGAGTGAGATTAATTGCACTGATTGTTATGGTAATGCTGTCAAGGCTAACCTTAGCAGTAAGATAGATGAAAAATATAAAAGACTTGATATTGCATTATTAGAATTGCAATCAGATATGCAGTATGATGAATTACCAAATTTCATCGATTACAGCGTTATAGCAAGTGGAACTAATTGGAGTTCAAGAGGGTATCCGCTGGCTAAACAGATATCAGGCGATAATTTATTGGTTAGTGAGCAAAATATAGTAAACCAACAACTTAAAGCTTTGAAAAATGGCAAAGTTGATATTGAATTAGAGCATTCAAAAAAATTATCAACATATTCGGGTTATTCTGGCTCTCCCTTGATTGTAAATGGCTATATCGCTGGAATCATCAATATGGAGCTGTTAGAAAATGGTGAATCAAGAGAGTTAACTGCTTTATCTTTAAAGTATTTTAAAGACATATTACTAGGAGAAGGCGTCGAGGTTAAGGAGAAAAAAAACTCAGCATATAACCCTATCCGTAAGTTACTGACGAACGATTGGTTTAAGAGACATACTGAGAAAAGTATATTTGATTTGGGGGTTCGCTATACACCAGAAGTAAATGTAAAGGTAGATATAACTAATAAAATTGAAGCGACGTTAAAAAATAATGATTTCTGTGCCTTTGCTAAGAATAAATTCCATGTTTACCTGTTAAATATTAATTCCCTTATTAAACATCTATCGAGTCAATCAGTGTTTTTAACTGCATTAAATGAACATTCATTTAAATATTATTTCATGGATTCTATATCTGTAAATAAAAGTGGAATACAGCGATTGTTCGAAGATTTCATCAATAAAAAATCCCTGATACTAGATTTAGATGTAATAAAGGAGAAGGCAGAGTTTATTCATGAAATAATAGAGGAACTAATAAAGCTTTATCAAGCGAACGATTGCAAAGACAATGATGTGTCTGATATTCGTCAGGTGTCGCTCAATTTTTTATCTTTTTTAGAGCAGCCCGACATAAATACACAATTAGCTAATGAGCCATTTTTATTACTTAAAGGAAAGGCGGGAACAGGGAAGTCACATTTACTGGCCGATTCTATTGCTAGCCAGCACTCCAATAATATCCCTTCTATTCTATTGCTAGGGCAGCATTTCTCTACAGATAGGTCCCCTTGGTCTCAAATATTGGATGACTTATTGAGGCTAAAATGCACAGAGCACTGTCTCCTGGAAGCTCTTAATGAAATAGGTGAAGAGAAGAATCAGAGAATTTTGTTTGCTATTGATGCAATTAATGAAGGAAGAGGAAGGTTCTTTTGGCATGATCATATTATTTCATTTATAAATGATTTTGAACATTACCGTTGGATAAGTTTAGTAATTACTGTGCGCGATAGCTATTTTCCTAAGTTAATCCCTGAGGCTTTACCTGCTAAGACTAAAATGAAAGTAATAACCCATGCTGGATTTGCAGGAGGTGAATTCGAAGCTGTAAAAGTTTTTTTTAATTACTATAATATTAATTGGCCCAAGACGCCTATTATAAACCCTGAGTTTACTAATCCTTTATTTTTAAAGTTATTTTGTGAAGGCCTGCATAAAAGAGGACTATCTTCGGTTCCTGAAGGATATGGTGGGCTATCTAGTGTGATGAACTATTATATAGATAATATCGACACGAAATTGGGTGGGCCACAGTTTTTTGATTATGGTGATTCAGGGAAAGTATGTCGAAAAATAGTTTACTCTCTGATTGAATATAAACAAACTAATGAAGTAACTTATGTGCCTTATGATCATGCATGTGATATAGCTAATGCTGTAACTGGTAAGTATACAAATAAAAAAGGGATTATCGAAGATTTAGTGCATGAAGGACTTTTGTCAAAGAATATTTATTGGCTTCACAATGGCGAGGATGAAGAGGGTGTTTACTTTGCATATGAAAGAATAGATGATCTTTTTTCAGCGGATTTACTGGTTAGAAAAATAATCACTCCTGAAAATATTGAATATATATTCAAGGCTAATGGGGCGTTGTTTTATTTGACAGAAGAAAGCTACCGTTATCAAGGGTTGATCGAGGCCCTGTCGATACAATTGCCTGATAAATTACATAAGGAGTTTTTTCAAGTTGTAGAAAATAATAAGCGGGAAGATTTTTCAATAATATCTGCTTTTATAAATAGTCTGATTTGGCGGAATGTAAGTACTATCAATAGTGTTTCCGATGATTATATTAACAGTGTTGTATTGCGACATGACGAATCCTCTGAAGCTTTTCTTGATTTTATTTATATAGTTGCAGGAGATGTTGAACATCCCTATAACGCTGATGCTCTTCACGGGTTTTTAGCTCCTTTATCTTTAGCAGTTAGGGATGCAAATTGGACGACCTTTTTAAATGATATAAGTGATTCTGATTCAGCTATCTCGCGTTCGTTAGAGTGGATTTTTCAATCAGAAATGCATAAGAGTCTATCAGAAGAGTCTACATTGTTAGTCGCTATAGCTACATCATGGCTTTTTACTTCTACTAATATTGAGCTTAGAAATAATGCAACACAAGCTCTTACGATTATTTTGACATCTAAACTTGATGTCGGTGTCAATTTGTTGAAAAATTTTAGGGCTGTAAATGATCCCTATGTTTATGAAAGAATATTAGCTGCATTGTACGGCGCGTCATTAAATGATTTGACTCTTCTCGGGTTAAATAGACTAGCTAGTTGCGTGTTAGAAGAGGTTTTTCTTAATGAAGAGGTATATGTAAATGTTTTAGTTAGAGATTATGCTAGGAATATTATAGAATTTGCACTATTTAAAGGTGAATTTTCATTAGATAACTCCAAAGTGATCACACCACCTTATAACAGTTCTATACCCGATATATTCCCTAGTAATGATGAAACAGATGCCTATAAATTTGATTGGGATGAAGATAGTTTTCAAGAGATATATGGCTCACAAAATAGAATATTAAGCTCAATGGTTACAGAGTATGGAAGAGGCATTTCTCAGTACGGTGATTTCGGTAGGTATGTCTTCCAATCAGCATTAAGTTTATGGAAATTAGACCCAAACCCATTTAGCAATTACGCGTGTAAGCTGATTTTTGAAAAGTTTGGATATGATGTAAATATCCACGGTCATTTTGATCGTCATGCAACTGGCGGGGATCGATTTAAAAATAATGTCGAGCGTATAGGAAAAAAATATCAGTGGCTGGCATTATATGAGGTTGTAGCACGACTCGCGGACAATTACGCAATACAAGACAGAGAAGGGAATGAATTAGGTTACTATCAGGGGCCTTGGCAAAATGGTTTAAGAAATATTGACCCTACATATATTCCCTTAATGAAAAAAATCACGAAGCTACCATTCCCTGTTAATAAAATTAACTATGATGATTGGTATGTAGAAGACAGCTTCTGGCTTACATCCGAAAAAAATCTACCAGATCCAAAAGATATTATTGTTAATCATGATTTTCTGTCGTTAGAGGCGGACTACTCATGGCAACAGAAAGACCAATTGGGTATTGAATTGAATCATAATCAAAGAAAGAACATCTGGTATCAAATTCGCAGCTATTTAGTTAAAGTCGAAGAATATGAAACTTTAAAAAATTGGCTTATAAAGCAGGACTTTATGGGACGATGGATGCCAGAAAGTGAAGACAGTTACTCAGTTTTCTGCAAAGAGCATTACTGGTCTCCCGCGTATAAAAGTAAGCTTTCCGAGGCAGGTAGTTCACGCTGGCAGCCTATCAAGAATGATCGAGTCAATTGGTATAACAGAGAAATAATAGCAGAAGTGTTGCCAACTGTTGAAGTGCATAGATGGGAAGATGAAAATGTAGGGATCTCGTTCTTAGCACCGAGAGCAGAAATGTTTAACAGTGTGTTATGCAGTTCGACTGAAATGCCAGGTTGTTGGTTAGATGAACATGGCCAATTATTTTGTTTTGATCCTCATATTTTTGGTGAAGATAAATCAGAATTATTAATAAATAAAAAGGCATTGCAAAAGTTACTCGAAAATAATGGAATGCAAATTATTTGGACAGTATTAGGTGAAAAGCAAATTTTAGATTCTTCAACGACAACGAGTTGGCTAGATATGTCAGGTGTCTATTATCTAGTCGGTGATTCCATTGAGGGGAATATGACAATCAACTTAAAAGGCCGAGGCTCAGTGGCAAGTGATAAAAAAGATGATCATCAATCCTGATGAAATATCTGACAGATACCAGCACAAAACTGGTATCTGTCAGGTCAGATTGGAACCTATAGGCCAAACAGTCAGATATGTGCTATTGCTGAAAACTTCATTTTTTCCTAGAACATATCACCTTAACATTGGTGGCACGCTAATCCCCCCGCAAATTTAGTGCGCTGCTACACGTCGACTTTGTCCTTCTTCACCCGTTTGATGAAATCAACAATTGATTCACTTTCTGTAATTACTTCGGTAACCCGGCCACTATAGGCCATAGCAATGATTCGAGCGGTATCGACGTAATACTTAAAGGTCGTACTAATATTACTGTGACCCATCTGATTGATTAATACTTGTCCCGCTGCGGCGTGCAGCGCATCTACTCTATTTGTGAGGATTTCATCACCATAAAGTTTCAATAGAAACTGCGTCGGCCACCAGTGTCTGGCTTGGTAAAAATCTATACCTTGTCTAAATGATGGATCGACGGCGTGAGCTTTCATTGCTGCATAGAGGGTCCTATTGGCAATCATTGTCGGCGTAACAGGCTCGCCGACTTTGTTTAGAAAAAGAATACTAGGGGGGCACTTCTTCTTATAACGCTTTTCGTATAGCTTTTTCCGTTGTGGGTAAAGCGAAGTGGTATATTCGATTTCAAGTGCACTTAAATCTGCTGCACTAATTTGAATTTCTCTATCCTTATTGCCCTTGCTGTCTATTACGGTGTAATTTATAACCCCGCTGGGACTACCCATTTCTGAGTACGGCATAATGTGCTTGTTGAGACCAGCCCCCGCATATGGAAACTTACACAAATCCATCGGGCGCATTGCGGTTGCGAGGCAAAGCTTGAACATTACGCCGTACACAGGATCAGGATAACTAGTGATCAGTAAATTAATTTCAATGTCGTTAATTAATGAGCGAAGCTTTTTCTGACGATGTTTTTTATCGAGTACTTCAACATTAGCGCCATCGACAACACGCTTTGCCTTCAAAGTGATATATGACAACAAGCGTGTATTTTTAAAATTAGCCTGCCATGTTTTATATCCAACTCTTACATTCGTGATATATCCGTTGTTTCTCATCCAGCCGAAAAACAGCAACAACTGTTTTGCATCGTTGTAGATGGTTTCACTGGTCGGGCTAACTTTTTGTGCGCTTTCACGTCGGATCTGTCTATCTACCTGCCAACGTCTTATATCACGATTGTCTGCAACAACATGAAACTGATGTACACCATATTTTGTGAACTTCGGTTGCAACGCGATAAAGTTGTAAAACTGTGCAATAACGTTTGCGTAACGCCGAGACGTTTCCAACGATGAACTAGTTGTTTCAGCAAGATAAAGATTTGCATGACTTAGAAGTACCGATTGTTTTGCAGTGTCCGCAATAAGCAAATAATGCTCACGTTTTCGTCCAGAGTCTGGGTCTCGATAATCAACGACTGTTGTTCTAATACTAAACGTCATCACTCAATTCCCACTCGAAACACGGTAATAGTGTCGAATCCCTCTCGATAAGAGGGGATCACTAAACTCCTATCTGCTATCTCTAATTCCGGCACTGGAACATGTTTCATAAAAAACTGTCGTAGTGCTTTTTTAGTAACCTCCGACTCACAAATAGGCACATATACATCAATAGGGCGTTTTGTACACAGCTGCTCTACAAACGCATTAATTTCCTCTCTGGAATATAGCGGTAGACGAATAACCAGTGAGTCAGCCAATGGCTGAAAATGATGGGACAAGAACCGCTTAAAGCGACACAAGTAGCAGTCTATATAAAGCACAACGCGCACATCATTTGCACTTAAAAACTGTCGAGCTTTATTTGCCAGTTTCTCAATAGCAGACTCTTTCTCATCATCAAGTACATCTAAGTCACCAGTCCTCCTGAAATTCTCAAATACAGGAGTCATATTTGGTTCAATTTCAGAATATGAATGTGGCACCGATTTCACCTCATCTCTGACTTTATATGCCGCAGATTTCAGCCTCGTAACCTCAAGCTCTTTTTCATCAAGTTTACGCTTTAACTCATCCAGACTTATGGCCTGCTTTTCAAGATCGCTTCTGATGTCATTCGCATCATGTAAGATCTTGTCGTTTATCATCAACGACGTTATGTGCAGCTTAATCTTTGCCTCTAGATTTGCATCAAACTCAGCCGCTAACTTTGCAAACTCTTCACACTTGGCTTTATACTTTTTGGCAAGCTCCTCGGTAAACGCATCCTCTTTGGTTGATATAGCCCCAGCTAGCGCAAAAATATCCTGTGTGCCCTTAATATATCCATTCAGGTGACTATAGCGTTTGTTGAAGTTCATTCGGCTCATGCCGAATCTCTCCAAAACCTCTTGCTGAAGAAGTTTTTCACCGTCCTTTTCCAACGTCAATTCAGCAATCAATTTAATGAGTTTCTTTTCTGTTTCGTTCATGACGCAGTCCCTCTAATATTACTTTCATTGTCGATTCCGCTTTCGACCAAGGGACTTCGATACTTTTCAAGATTTTGCAGATGTTGTCTCTCTCGCTTCAAACGGCGCTTAAGCTCACGTAACGAATGAGTAGGAAGAGCAACGTCCTTTTGCTCAATTAAACCACTGAAGAAGATGATGTTTTCCTCTATTGCCTGCTTCGCTTTCAAAGTGATTCCGGCCTTATGGCACTTGTCATACTGACAGTTCGATGGCTCAGGTATAACCCTACCAGTTACATTAACTGCATTTTGAACACAAGGTGTATAATCATCACCACCAAGCATAGGAATAGATAGGCAATAGGTTCCCATTGGCGTCCTATGCAAAAATACCGGCTCGCCAGCTTCTAACAATGCCAGCACGTATTCACGGATCGTTAGCTTCAGCCTTGCTCCTTTAAACTCGGCCGGGCGCTTTTTAATCTGTGCTGCAATTCGCTCAAACGCGTGACCACTGAAATGCCCTGAGTTGATTGCGTTAATTATCTGCTCAAACTCATGCGCATGATGATGCTCCATTATCCTTGCCACAGCCCGCACTAAATATGGGTTGCGAGCGATGTATCGAAGCGTCATCACAAAACTTTTGTGGCCGAGTAATTCCCTTATTAAGTCAATATTTGTCTCATCTTGGCCAATTAAGATCTCAGCTATTGATTTTCGAAAACGATGGGTATGAAGTCCGTCAATTTTGGTTGCATCTGAAATCTCACGGACTATGATATGGAGGATTGACGAGTCTTGGTTCTTTTTTTTCACGCGACTCTTACATGAGATAAACAAATGCTCGTTTTCAAGTTTCCCCATGTATTCACGCATCGAATGATACTGGAATATAAGCTCATAAAGATATTCAGGGATTGGCAGTGTTGCAGCTTCGCCACTATAATTTGGGTCATCAGAAACCTTAAAACGGGTTACATCGACGTAACACTCCCCATTTTTTAACCGATGAAAGTCGTCAAAGGCTAACTGGGCCAATTCTCGACGCCTCATACCTGTTATCAATGCTACAAATATAAAGATCGCATTGCGTACATTATCAATAGCAACTGCTAATTTATCGAAGGTATAATAATTATTGCTTTTCTTCTTATCTTTTTGGTCCGTCTTTATCGTCGCCGAGTAGCCGATTATTTCTTTCCCTTCGACTCTCGTCGAAAATATTTGCTCTAATTCTTCATTTTTATTGCCTGGGCTATGCACCTTTCTAGCGCCCGAATGAATACCATTATCTCTACAAAATATAATGGCCTTCTCTATAACGGGAATGGCGCTATCGGTCCAAAATAATGCGTAGTTGATTAACCCCTCTAATTCACTTTGTAGAAATGGCGTGTATGGTATGGTATTTCTAAGGGCATGCCTTACTACGTCTTGACGGCGCTCTTTAGTGAGCACTTTCGACATTTTCACGTTTAAGCGGAATGCCTCTGGAATTAATCCATTCTCAGATAACACACTCCAAAAGGCCAATGCCGAATACAGACTTTTGTAAGAACTGCTATGTTCAGCAGACTTAGCCTCATCAAGGCTGTCATTGAGCATCCGAGCTGTGATATTCGGGATCCCTTTTAACAAATCACTCATGTGATTGGCTTTAAAGATAAAACGCTCTATGTTTGTTAAACCGTTGATGTAGCTAAACGTCGTTGCAAAACTTTTAATTGTTCCGAATGGATGAAAGGTAGGGATGTAGTGATACATGATAACCTTTTTAAACAACATTAAATCCGAATCACTGTCTTTAAAGTTGAACCCTTTCGCATCAATAACTTGTGCTTTATCGTAAAATACCCATTGGTCGTCTTTAAATGTTGAATAGTCTGAGATAGGGAAGGCTCCATCGGGATATAATGACAGTTTATCCATCAGTGAGCTTTTTAAAACGAGCTTGCTTGACGAGATATCTTCTAACTCTTCAGATAAAGACTCTAACTCCTCAGATAAGTCGTACTCGAATTCTTCAAGATATTCAGAATAAAATATAGGGCTAATTTCAGCATATTCAGAGTAAAAGATAGCGCTAACTTCAAAATCCGCAGAATAGTGATCTCCACCGGCATCCGCCGCAGGATTGCTATCGTGATTGGGTGGAAGGATATCCGCCGTGTCTTGAACTTTATTAGCTTTTAGTGCCTCATAGACATCAGAGTTTTTTGTGTTTCTATCTACTAATTTACTAGTCATTTGACGCCTCCAAGAAGCTATTATCCTGTGTTACTTCGCTTAGAAGCTTCATCAAAGGATTCAGTGATGCGAGATCTTTTGGTAACAGAGGGCTGTTACGACGCTGAAAACGTCGTGCTGCCTTAACTTCATCCCCATCCTCCCAATTGTCGATTATCCACTTAAGCGTTTCATATTCACTGCAAAACAACTGCGTAAACTCAATCAGCGGCATATCCTGAGAACACTTGTTCAGATAGTCCAATCGCTCTAGTAAGTAGGGCAGTGAGTCATTGAATAATTGGATCTGGCTACAATTAAGGCACTTATTAAGAAAAAAACATTTCTCACCCGCACGGATAAAGTTCTCATAATTTCGCCAAGTCGGTAAACGTTGATTGCGGCAGGCCCACAATTCTCGGTTGTGACCAGGAATGCTAAATACGGCAATCGTACTATCTTCTTCCTTCGTGTATTGTGCAGGCATTAACCCAGAAAATTTTCGACTTCTGAGTTTATCCATTAGCACATGAAGCTCTTTGGTTAAGCGTTCCTTTCGTGACCGAGTGGATTGCTCCGAACTATCGTAATGGATATCCGTTGTCTCAATTGATGAGTGACCAGCTGCCAATTGAACTAACGAAAGTGGGTCAGTTTTGCGTTTAATGTACATCCAAGTCGGGCGCATCCTATTGACGATTTCACCTGATCGCGTTAAACGCTCACCTTTGTCGCTAATTTCATTATTCCTGAGAAAATCTCTGACTCCTCGTGTTGAGGTTTTTGTATTAGACATTGAGCTAAAACGTGATTTTTTACTCCAGTCAGCTAAGTCAGTAGTGCAGGAAAATAATCTGTTATGGCCAATCTGATATGCAGTTAATTCATCTGGTTCAAGTGACGATAAAGGAGATGAGAGATCATCTGCTAACTTTATGAGGTTATAAATAGAGTGCTTATCCTTAGTATTTGACACCGCCAGCATCGTTTTGGACTTATAATAAGGAAGATGAGTATTCTGGCCACGTTTTTTCTCAGATGTAATTAAGCGTTGACTATCATCGATAATGCCACTTAACCCGTGCTCAAAGTCATCTCTGTCTACAGCAATAACTGTCTCTTTATTCCATCCCGCCTGAAACTGAATCATAAGCATTAACACTGCCATATCTTCTTGATTGGGATAATAGAGATTAAGTAACTCATCCAAGCTAATAATAGGAATACCAGTATTCTGTAATCGTTTGGGTATATAACGTGTACGAACAAAACGATGAAAAATAACTGAAATAACGTCTTTACAATATTTCATCGAATAAGTCGTAGCTGTATTAATTGCGATTGCTTCCTTAAACGGCACCGCGAATGGGTAATCATGGACGAGAAATGTTTTCAATAACCTCGTATAGTCTGGCAGCCAGCGGCGGATTCCTTCAAATTCATATGGGTTGTATTCTTTATCCGCTAGATAAGCAGGGGACTCTTGCTCGTACAGCTTAATAAACTCCTTCTTAGGTTCTGTCGCTTCAAGACAGCGTTGAAAATCAGGATCAAGGTTCCTTAATTTTTTTAATACGCCCCCAACTTGAATAACCTTTGGAGTGCTATAGTTATTGAGGCTATGCCTGTACCATTCGTACACATTTTTCTTCGTACCCGATGGATAACAAATCTCAAGTATTTCCTCATAATTATAAGGCTGAGCTTCATGCACCTCTTTACGGTATTCAACCTTGTGGTAGAGTTTTTCTACGTGCGACTTAAGTGCTGCATCCAATTTATCAATAGCCTGATCTTCCAGCGGCGGATTCGGGAAGGTTTGCTCTTTAGGTAGCTTTGGAAACAGGATATTCGGAAACGCCGCGTCAAACTCAGACATCACTGACAACATATTTTTAAGAGAACGTATTGGCTTAAGCGGTAATTTGCGCTTTTGACGGTAATCTAAATACGTACGCAATGGCTCAACAAAGATATCTGACAATGCATGAAGCTGAAGTGCTTCAGGATTTCTATTGTTAAACCATTCTCTAAACTTAAGAAACTCTTCAATTGCCGCACGTGCATTGCAAGTTGAAGAATAACTTCGGTTTGATCCGTAACTGCAAAAACAATAATGTAATGTCTGACAAAGCGAATTAGTAGGATCAAACTCCTCCATGTCCAAATACCGGCATTTGACTTCAAATCCCTCGTTGGAATAAACAGACTTGACTTGGAGGTAGCTGCCGAACTTCATAATACATTCCCTAAACCATTGCTTAGTTCCGCATGGCTGATATCAGTGGTACACTTTAAAGAATGAGTTGGAAGAGGTTGTTTTCTATTCATTTATTCATCTTTCTTACTTTGTTAACTAAGGTTTACTTTATATATGTTTGAGATCTATATAGATAGAGCTTACAAAAATGAATTTTGAGAGATTGTTATCCTCGCGTGCCTATCAGGGCGGTGGTCGTCAACTGGATGAAAATCTGATTAACAGTATTCGCCAGGTGGTCTTAGGTAATTTAACGCCGGATTTAACGCTGTATCTGGATATAGATCCTGCCATCGGCTTACAACGTGCTCAGGCTCGGGGCGAACTGGATCGGATTGAGCTGGAGCAACTGGCATTTTTCCAGCGCACTCGTGCTAAATATCAACAAATTGCAGCCACTGAAGCCAATATAGTGACTATTGATGCCAGTCAGTCTATGGAACAGGTGCAGCAACAAATCCTGAATGCACTGCAACAGGCCTATCAAAGCGGGTCTTTAAGCCGTGATGCAAAGGCGGATCTTGGCACAGATGTCTGATTTTCCGTGGCTGGACTCATACCAATACAAACTGACCGAATTGGCAGAAGCAGGGCAGTTACATCATGCGTTATTACTGACAGGCCCTGTTGGCATTGGCAAATTGGCGCTGTCTAAACGTCTGGCTGCTTATTTGTTATGTAAAAGCCCGCAACAGCAACTGCCTTGTGGTTTATGCAAGAGCTGTCAGCTAATGGCCTCTGGTCATCACCCGGATCTGTGGCAGTTACCAACTGAAGGCAGCAGCAGTATTGGCGTTGACCCTATACGTGCTTTGGGTCAGTTTATGCAGGGAGCGTCGCAGCAAGGCGGCGTCAAGCTGGCACTGATCCCACAGGCTGAATTGATGACTGAAGCCGCAGCCAATGCTTTATTAAAGACTCTGGAAGAGCCGCCACAAAACAGCTTTCTGATTTTGCAAAGTGCCCATCCGGCGCAGCTATTGCCTACTATTTTAAGCCGTTGCCAAAGCTGGGCTTTAGCGCCTGTGTATGGTGAACAGATAGAGCATTGGTTACAGGAACATAGCAGCAGACCTGTACCGGACTTTTTACTACAATACGTCGGCGGCGCACCTTTATTAGCGTTGAAATTATTAGAAAACGACGAAGCAGCAGCAATTTCTGCACAATTGGTTATGCTGAAGAAGTTCGTGTCCGCTCAGTTAGATATGTATGAGCTGCTGGCTCATTTACCTGACACTGAACAATTGCCTTCAACCTTATTCTGGTTTGTACGACAGGAGTTATGGACTAAAGGCGCTGATATGCAGCTGAAACACCACCAGCTATTGTTGTCTTTACAACAATGGGGCCGTGATCGTCAGTTAATTACAGGGCAAAATGCAGCGCTGAATTTGTCGGCCTTGTTAGTGCAACTCCGCTCGGCCTTGTTGTAACAGGAGCTTACTGTGGACGAAATCCAACTGGATTTTACTGAACTTAAAGAGCTGTATCGCTGCTATATGCCATTTCTGAAAAACGGTGGTTTGTTTGTGCGTACTGCGCGGCCTTATCGTATGGGGCATTCTTTGTCTTTAGTGGTCACCTTACCCGACGCGCTGGAGCCTGTGCGTGTGTCCGGCAAAGTTGCATGGCTGACACCACAAGGAGCGCAAAGCTCTACTCCGGCTGGCATTGGTGTGGCTTTTATCGACGATAAATTTCAGCTGCAGGATAAAATTGAAAAATTATTGGGTGGTATGCTCGATTCTACTGAGCCTACCTACAGCCTTTAGAGTTAAGTGGTTGTTTTAACTATTTTTTTGGAGAACTCTTTTGTTTGTTGATTCACATTGTCACCTCGATCGTCTGGAATGGGACAAATTAGCCCTGACGTTACCGGACGTTTTACAACAAGCCGCCACTGCCAAAGTAGAACATATGCTCTGTGTCTCGGTCAGCCTGAAAGAGTTTCCTGCGATGAAGCAGCTGGTAGCCGCTTATCCACAAGTGTCTGTGTCTTGTGGTGAACACCCACTGCATCAGGAAGATCAAATCGATATCGAATTACTGCGCCGTTATTGCGCTGATCCTGCGGTAGTGGCTGTGGGGGAGACGGGCCTGGATTACTTTTACAGCCCGGACAGCAAAGCGATTCAGCAAGAGGCTTTTGCCGCTCATATAGCGGTAGGCCGTGAACTGAAAAAACCTTTAATAGTGCATACCCGCGATGCCCGGGCTGATACCTTGAATTTATTGCGTTCCGGCGGAGCTGCCGACTGTGGCGGTGTTTTGCATTGTTTTACTGAAGACTGGGACACAGCCAAAGCTGCGCTGGATTTAGGTTTTTATATTTCTTTGTCCGGTATCGTTACCTTTCGTAACGCAGATGAGCTGCGTGCTGTGGCCCGACAAATACCAGCGGGTCGACTGCTGATCGAAACCGACTCGCCTTATTTAGCCCCAGTGCCTTATCGTGGAAAAACCAATCAGCCTGCTTATGTCAGCGCTGTTGCAGCTTGTATTGCAGAGCAGCGTAATGTCAGCATTGAACAGCTGGCAGAACAAACAACTGAAAATTTTTATCAGCTGTTTCAATCGGTTAAAAGAGCATTTTAATTAACTAACACAGCTTACTCAGAGGGAAAAGTAGCCCAGAATCAAGGGATTCATTCTGGGCTTAGGGGAATGGCTCATCTAAATGAGCCGTGCGCTATACGGAACCAAAGAGGACAAAACAGGTTAACTTACAGGTTTTCAGTGTAGACAAGGCTTCTGAAATTTTCCTGCATGTCTGTTTGCTTTTAAGTCATTCAATCGGAAACAGAAGTCAAAACTTATCCTGATCTTATACCTAGGTTATCCCCAACTTATCCACTCCAGCTCAGGCAGCATAAGCTTTTGCTGAAGAATTAAGGCCGCTGTCACAAAATAGCTATAGATGCCAAAGTTTTCACAAACTGTTAATGTTAGAAAAATTTAATCTAATAAAAACTGCAAAGGCACGAGGTTGATTCGGGGATAGTTGCTGTGTAGTCAGAGTGGCGAGGCTGGAAATACAACAAGGTTTTATTTGTAGTTTGTGTCTGTCAGGATAATTAAAAACCCGGCGCTGTTAACTTATGAAGAGCGCCGGTTTGAATAGTGCAGGATTTATCCTTGCTGGCTTTTATCATCGCTTAACTGTTTTGTTTATGTTCCCAGCGGCGCTTGGCAAAACGGCGCATGTTTGGAATATCGTCTGTTTCATCCATAATAGGCTGACCAATAATGGATTCAATCACGTCTTCCATGGTCACCAGGCCCATCCAACTACCATATTCGTCATATACTAATGCCATATGCTGACGCTCCCGGATCAACTGTGACATCAGCTGTTCCACATTCAGCATATCCGAAATCACTTTCACAGGTTTCATAATGTCTGCTGCGGTTTGTTCTTCGTTGAATTCCAGCATGTCGTAACGAAACACTATACCCAGAGGGGCTTCATCATTATCCAGCACAGGATAACGCGAGAAACGATGTTTTTTCACACGATCGAGTAAAGATGATAAAGCTTCATCAGGCTTGGCGGATTCACAGACAGTGCGTGGTGTCATAATCTCGCGTACTTTAATGTCGTGTAAATCAAGAATATTAGCGATAACCCGTTGTTCATCTTCATCGAGTTTGTTCAGCTCGCGGCCTAATATAGTCAGTGCTTTGATTTCCTGACGTAAATCGTGATCATGGTGTCCACCGCCAAACAGCTTCATAACCTGATCTGACATCCAGATAAAAGGTTTCAGAATAAAAATCATGCCGTTGAGCAGGGTAGGTAACACCGGAGCCAAACTTGGCCAATAGCGGGCACCAATAGTTTTAGGTAATATTTCTGACAAGACTAATATAAGCAAGGTCATGATAGCTGAGGCAATACCTAAATAACCGTCGCCAAAAACTACAGTCACCTGAGCACCAACACCTGTGGCACCCACTGTATGAGCTACTGTGTTTAATGTCAGGATCGCAGCAAGAGGTTGGTCAATCTTTTCTTTAAGAGCTTTCAGTTTTTCATAAAGCTTGGGCTGAGTCAGTTTTTGCTGGGCAATATAACTGGGGGTGATCGAGAGCAGAGCTGCCTCAAGAATAGAACAGATAAAAGATACCGAAATTGATAACACCACAAACGCAATTAGTAAACTCATACGGGTTGATTACAACACTCCATTTTGCTTCGACGCAGATATTCAATCACAGCTGTGTCAGAAAATCGAGGACAAAAATGTCCGATAAACTTTTATCGAGTGCAGCTTTGTATGCTGGTGGCTTCTTGATTTGTATCTACCGGTGCTATCCAAGGTTCCAAAAGTCTGTTTCAGATTTGACTGCGGATATAATGGGCGAGTTAACCTTAAGTTTGTCGATGACCATCGACCACGTGAATAGGCCGAAGTGACGGCAATCCGGCATTAAAAATTAATTGATGTTGGCAAAAAGCCGTTTGAGTTGTCAAAGCACCGTTTATCATAAAAAACATACGGAATAACTGCGGCGTTTTAAGATGCTGACTGTCATATCAAAGGAGGAAACTATGAAAAACTATATTCTTATCTTCGTCGCATTTTTGTGCTGTTTTAAAGTGTCAGCTCAGGATGTTACCGGCCATTGGCGAGGGGTTTTGGAACTTGCTCCTCAGTACCGGATAGTACTTGGTTTACGTATTACCAATGACGAGCAGGGGTATCAGCTGTTTATGCTGAGTCCAAACCAAAATCCGAAAGAGATGATCCCCAGCCAGTTTAAACTTGATGGTAACCATCTGAGCTTTAGCGACACTGCATTAAAAGCGTCGTTTTCAGGAACCTTTGATGGAGAAAAACTTACAGGGACTTTTACTCAGCAGCGTCAGCATGAGGTGATCCTTACTCGTTTGTCTGAACAGGACATGCAGCGACTTGAGCATGAGCAGCAATGGTTTGGCGATTTACAGATCAGTAAAAATTCAGTATTGCCACTGGTGCTCAATGTGGCGGTAGTAGCGGGTGGCTACCACGTTACAGTGGATAGCCCAAAGCAGGAGAGTTTTGGTATACCAGTGAATGAATTCACGTTATCTGATACACAGCTGCGTTTTAGCTCGTCTTTGATCAATGCCGCTTACAGTGCTGTGTGGGCAAAAGATCGATGGCAGGGTACCTTTGTTCAGGGCATGGCGATGCCACTGGATTTTAAAAAAAACTAGCTAGACCCCATCAGGTTATAAATCTGCAGCAGTTATCGCCCTGGCTTGAAACTGAATTTGGTCAGAATGCTGTGGCCATTGCTCTGGTCAGGGATCAACAGGTTGAGTATCGTCTGCACGGTTTTGCTGATATCGATCATAAAGTTGCAGTCAGAAAAGACACTCTGTTTGAGATAGGTTCAGTGACGAAACCGCTGATCGCACTGGCCAGTCTTAGCATGCTGCAGAATGGGCAATGGGCTTTAGATCAGAGCATTCCCGCTCTGGTGGCACTAAAACCGTCGCATAAGTATAGTCTGGCAGCCTTGTTAACTCACAGGAGTGGATTGCCGCGTTTGCCAGCTAATATGCCGTTGCATGATCTGACAGCGCCTTATGCAACTTATAAAAGAGATGATTTATTACAGTCTTTGCAACAAACCCCGCTGGGTGATGCGGATTTTAGTTATTCTAATTATGGCTATGGGCTGCTGGGATTCTTGCTGGAGCTTTCTTTACAGCAACCCTTGGCAGATATTATGCGACAAAGGGTTTTACGGCCTCTAGCCATGAACTCTGCCGAACTTCAGGTGCCTGGATATACCAATAAAAATCGTGCCAATGGTTATGCACTGAATGGACAGAAAATGGCACACTGGCATTTTGATGCTTTAGCTGGGGCTGGTGCTGTGGTGGCTTCGGTAGAAGATATGGCGCAAATGTTAAGCTCCATCTTCAGGTTGCAACAGACAGATGCACTGATCAGGCAATGGCTGACTCCTCTTGATGTTGACGGCGAGCCAAAGATGACACCGGGATGGATGTCAGATAAAAACTGGCTTTGGCACTCAGGTCAAACCGCAGGCTTTAGTTCTGTTGTTGTATTTGATCCCCAATCGAAAACTGGAATAGTGATCCTGAGCAATCTGTCAGCGCCTTTGAACCGTCAGGGCTTTGAGCTGGCCCAACAATTTTCCCAAAACGAAAAAGTGCAGGAAAAAACTTCAAAATGATCAACTTGTATAGCTGGGGGCAATGGGTAGGCTGGACTTTGTTGTATGTGCTGATGGCATTGATCATAAGCAACAGGCCAGTTTTTGTAGAAACAGAACTGCTTTATGCTGCAGTGCTGATAGGTGCTACGGGCTTAGGTTCACATGGACTCAGGCTGTTCTTTCGCAACCAACTGGCTCAGAGCAGTTTAACTAAGCAAACTGTGACTTTGATTGCTGGTGCTGTTGTCATTGCTGCTTTTGCAACCCTAATGCTACTCATTGTGGTGTTTCTGTTATCAGCGCTTGGCTATGGTTATCCCATTCCGCCGGACCAGCGCTGGTTTGTGATCAAGTCTATAGGGCAGGGTAACTTTTTTAACATGCTGATGGTGATGTTACTTTGGTCCGCTTTGTATTTTTCGATGATTAAAGTCCGGCAATTACGGCAGACAACGGCTTTATTGCATGCGACTCAGTTGGATGCCTTGATCAATCAGTTAAATCCTCATTTTTTGTTTAATGCCATCAATAATATACGAGCTTTAATTTTGGAGGACCCTGAACGCGCTAGAACTATGCTGGCCACTTTGTCGGATATGCTGCGATACAATCTGAACAGTGAACAGGGCATCAAAGTTGCCCTTCATCAGGAACTGGAGATAGTGCATGCTTATATTGCTTTATGTTCTATTCAATTTGAACACAGGTTGCAGTATGTTGAGCAGATTGATGAGGATTGTAACAACGCTTTGATCCCTAAGCTGTTGATACAACTTTGTGTCGAGAACGCTATTAAGCATGGCATCAGCAGATTGACTCAGGGTGGCGAGATCCGGATCCGTGCTCTGGTTCAGCATGGCGAAATCAGCATACAGATCAGCAATCCGGGTTTGCTGCAATCCACAACACAGAATAGCACCGGAGTTGGACTAAAAAATATTCGACAGCGTTTGCAACTCTTGTATATGGGAGCAGCCAGCTTGTGGCTGGAGCAACAGCAAGACAAAGTGGTCGCCGAAATTCGTCTGCCGTTGGAGACTGTAAAATGAAAGTACTGGTGATAGATGACAGCAGACTGGCAAGGCTTGAACTCATCAATCAGCTCAATCAGTGTCAGGGCATTGAGTTGGCCGGGCAAGCTGAAAATGTAGAACAAGCCAAAGCCTTGATTGAGCAGACCGATCCGGACTTACTGTTACTAGATATCGATATGCCCGGCGGTGATGGCTTTAGTTTGTTGGAGCAGTTGGACGAGTTACCGCGTAAACCCCATGTGATTTTTGTCACAGCATTTGATTGTTATGCGCTGAAGTCTTTTGATTATCATGCCAAAGATTATCTGCTCAAACCTGTGACTGCAGCACGGCTGCAATCGGCTTTGGCTAAAGTGCCAGTTGGTGGGCATCAGTCGGAAATGACTTTACAGAGTCAGGTGTTTTTAAAAGATGGAGAACGCTGTTATTTCATTACTTTATCCGATGTTTATGCCTTTGAAGCTCAGGGTAATTACACCAAAGTGTATTTCTCTGCTGGCCAGCCGCTGATTTATCGTAATCTGGCGACATTGGAGCAAAAGTTGCCCAAACAAAGCTTTTTCCGCGCAAGCCGCAGCTGGATTGTAAATACACAGTATATTCAGACTATTGAAGCATCGATCAGCGGTGGCTTTGAGTTAACACTCAAAAGCGGTTTACAGCTGGAGATCTCGCGTCGTCAGGCTGTTGCTTTCAAACAACTCTGGAGTTTGTGATAAAGGCCGGGCTTTTAAGCTGGCCCTGCTATTTCCCTGTGCATAATTCAATACAACTTCCTCTAGTACTTTAGTCTTTATGTCGACATAACTAATCCTTCATCCTTGACCAAAGCAGTTTAAAGCGGTAAAACGTTACCACTTTCTTATTATTGTCGACAATCTGATGCTTGCTACCGAATTTAAAGAAGCTATTACTGCGGCCGACCGGGTGCTGGTGCAAATTCGCACCGCCATAGTGGAAGGTGAAATTCCTGCTGGTACCAAAATCAGTGAGCCTGAACTGGCGCGGCGTTATGATTTAAGCCGTGCGCCTTTACGCGAAGCTTTGGCGCGCTTAGAGCGTTGCCATTTAATAGAACGCACACCTAACGCTGGTGCCCGAGTGGTCAAGTTGTCGATTGAAGGCCTACGTTCTTTGTATCAGCTGCGCGAAGAGCTGGAAGGCCTGGCTTGTCGTTTGGCGGCAGAGCATATGACAGAGCAGGAAATTGCCGAAGTGCGGGCGCTACTTGATCAGCATTTGTCGACACAACGTGTGCGCGAAGGTGAAAGTTATTACCAGGAAGCGGGCGATGTCGATTTTCATTACCGCGTCATCTTAGGCAGTAAAAATCCTTATCTGATTAATATCTTAAGTGACGAGCTGTATTTTCTGGTGCGGATGTATCGGGTGCAGCTTGGCATGAATGGCCCTCGGGTATCACGGGCTTTTGACGAACACAAAGCTATTATTAATGCCATTGCCAACCGTGATGGCGAACTTGCCGACTTACTGATGCGCCGTCATATCGCCGCATCCAAACGTAATATTGAACAACAGTTACTTCAACAGGGGACTTCACATGGCTAATGTAAAAAGCGCTGGCGCTCTGCTTCGTCAGGCAATTAAAGACAATCATCCGTTACAGCTGGTGGGCACTATTAACGCCTACACCGCCATGATGGCTGAACGTGTGGGTCATAAAGCCTTGTATTTATCAGGTGCTGGTGTGGCTAATGCCTCTTTTGGTTTACCGGATTTAGGCATGACCTCGTTAAACGATGTCTGTGAAGATATCCGCCGTATTACTGGTGCTACTGAACTGCCATTGCTGGTCGATGCCGATACAGGCTGGGGTGGTGCTTTTAATATTGCCCGTACTGTGAAAGAAATGACCAATGCCGGTGCTGCAGGTTTTCATATTGAAGATCAGGTGGCGCAAAAACGTTGTGGTCACAGACCCAACAAAGAAATCGTATCGCTGGAAGAAATGGTTGATCGCGTCAAGGCGTCAGTCGATGCCAGAACAGACGAGAACTTTTTTATTATGGCGCGCACTGATGCGTTGCAACAACAAGGTTTAGAAGCTGCCATAGAGCGCGCTTTGGCGTGTGAAGCTGCAGGTGCTGATGCCATTTTTGCTGAAGCTGTGTATACGCTGGAGCAATATCAGGCCTTTACTAAGGTGCTGAAAGTACCAGTCCTGGCCAATATCACTGAGTTTGGCCAAACGCCGCTGTTTAACAAAGCCGAGTTGGCTGGTGTAGGTGTCGATATGGTGTTGTATCCGTTGAGTGCCTTTCGCGCTATGAACAAAGCTGCACTGAATGTGTATGAATCTATTCTGGCCAATGGCGATCAAAAAGCCGTAGTAGACAGCATGCAAACCCGCGCTGAACTTTACGACTTCCTGAACTATCACAGTTATGAGCAAAAACTGGATTCCTTATTTGCCGCAGGCAAAAGCACTAAATAAGAAGTTTGCGGCTAAAAAATAAAAACAATAACTACAGCATTCAATAAATCAACAGAACAAATTAAAAACGGAGAGACAAGATGGCGAACGCAAAAGAATTATCAGGCGCAGGCTTACGTGGCCAAATCGCAGGTAAAACCGCTTTATCCACAGTAGGCAAAACAGGTTCAGGCCTGACCTACCGTGGTTACGACGTCAAAGACTTAGCCGCACACTGTGAATTTGAAGAAGTAGCGCACCTGATTTTAAAAGGCGAGTTACCCAACGAAGCTGAACTGGCTGCGTACAAAAAACGCTTAAAGGCTATGCGTAACTTGCCACAGGCATTAAAAGAAGTGCTGGAACGTATTCCTGCTTCGGCTCATCCTATGGATGTAATGCGCACGGGTTGCTCTATGTTGGGCAACTTAGAAACAGAAGAAAGCTTCGCTCAGCAACAGGATGCGACCGACCGTTTATTGGCGATTTTCCCTGGCTTAATTAACTACTGGTATAACTTCAGCCATAAAGGCCAGCGCATTGAGGTGGAAACTGCAGCAGACTCTATTGCCGAGCAGTTCCTCTGGACTTTGCATGGTGAAAAGCCAACTCAACTGCACACTGATGTGATGAATTCCTCGCTGATTTTATACGCAGAGCATGAGTTTAATGCGTCTACCTTCACAGCCCGTGTTTGTGCTTCCACTTTAAGTGATATGCACTCGTGTATCACAGGCGCTATTGGTTCATTACGTGGCCCTCTGCATGGTGGTGCGAATGAAGCGGCGATGGAACTGATTGAAAAGATGAACAATCCGGATGATGCCGAAACCAAGTTAATGGGCATGCTGGAACGTAAAGAAAAAATCATGGGTTTTGGCCATGCCATTTATGCGGAGTCTGACCCACGTAATGCGGTGATCAAAGAATGGTCAGAAAAGCTGGGTAAAGCCAATGGCAATACGTCCTTGTACGACATTTCTGTGCGTTGTGAAGCGGTAATGTGGCGCGAGAAAAAACTGTTCTGTAACGCAGACTTTTTCCACGCTTCGGCTTACAACTACATGGGTATTCCAACCAAGCTGTTTACGCCTATTTTTGTCTGTTCACGTTTAACAGGTTGGGCCGCGCATGTAATGGAACAACGTGCGGACAACCGTATTATTCGCCCAAGTGCTGAATATACAGGTGTGGAACCTCGTACAGTAACGCCTATAACGAAGCGCTGATTATAAAAACACCCAAACAACAAAAGCCCTTAGTGGGCTTTTGTTGGATCTGACTTATTACCTACAGGCGAATGGCCATGAATTCTAATTACCGTAAACACTTACCAGGCACCAGCCTGGATTATTTTGATGCAGCAGCTGCATGCAACGAGATTGAACCGGGCTCTTATGCCAAATTGCCTTATACCTCTCGTGTTCATGCTGAAAACTTAGTGCGCCGCTGCGATCCTGCGACTTTAACTGACTCATTAAAACAGCTGATTTACCGCAAGCAAGATTTGGACTTTCCATGGTTTCCGGCTCGTGTAGTCTGTCACGATATTTTAGGTCAAACCGCTTTAGTGGATTTAGCGGGCCTGCGTGATGCTATTGCGCTGCAAGGCGGCGATCCGGCCAAAGTAAACCCTGTAGTGCCAACTCAGCTGATTGTCGATCACTCTTTGGCTGTCGAGCATGGTGGTTTTGAAAAAGATGCGTTTGAGAAAAACCGCGCTATTGAAGACAGGCGCAACGACGACAGATTCCACTTTATTAACTGGACCAAAAAAGCCTTTAAAAATGTCGATGTCATTCCACCAGGCAACGGCATTATGCACCAGATCAATTTAGAGCGGATGTCACCTGTTATTCACGCTATAGATGGCGTGGCTTTCCCTGATACTTTAGTGGGTACCGACAGCCATACGCCTCATGTGGATGCGCTGGGTGTTATTGCTATTGGGGTAGGTGGTTTAGAAGCGGAAAGCGTGATGTTAGGCCGAGCTTCCTGGATGCGTCTGCCGGATATTATTGGCGTGGAGCTGACCGGCAAAGCTCAGCCAGGCATTATGGCAACCGACATCGTCCTGGCCTTGACTGAGTTTTTACGCAAAGAAAAAGTCATCTCTGCGTATCTGGAGTTTTTTGGTGAAGGCGCAAGCAGCCTGAGTTTAGGCGATAGAGCTACTATCTCCAATATGACGCCAGAATATGGTGCTACTGCAGCTATGTTCTCCATCGATCAGCAAACTCTGGATTATTTAACCCTGACAGGCCGCGAGCCAGCGCAAGTCAAGCTGGTAGAAACCTATGCTAAAACTGCAGGTTTATGGTCTGACAGTTTAAAAACTGCAGAGTACGAGCGAGTACTTCGGTTTGATTTATCCAGTGTCGGACGAACTATTGCCGGACCTTCCAATCCTCATGCCCGGGTATCAACCAGCGATTTAGCCGCCAAAGGCATTAGTGGTGTGGTAGAAAACGAGCCGGGTTTAATGCCGGATGGTGCTGTTATTATCGCCGCTATTACCAGCTGCACCAACACCAGTAACCCACGTAACGTGATAGCTGCAGGTTTATTGGCTCGCAACGCTAAAGCTAAAGGTTTAAGCCGTAAGCCATGGGTAAAAAGCTCCTTAGCACCTGGTTCTAAAACAGTCGAGCTGTATTTAAAAGAAGCCAACTTACTCGACGATTTAGAAAGCTTAGGTTTTGGTATTGTTGGTTTTGCCTGTACTACCTGTAACGGTATGAGCGGCGCTTTAGATCCAGTGATCCAAAAAGAGCTGATAGAACGTGATTTATACGCTACGGCTGTATTGTCCGGTAACCGCAACTTTGATGGCCGTATTCACCCTTATGCCAAGCAGGCGTTTTTAGCCTCTCCAGCGTTGGTGGTGGCGTACGCCATAGCTGGTACTATCCGTTTTGATATTGAAAAAGACGTGCTGGGACTGGATCAAAACGGCAACGAAATCCGCTTAAAAGACATCTGGCCAAGCGATGCTGAAATTGATGCAGTGGTTGCAAGCAGCGTTAAACCTGAGCAGTTCCGCAAAGTCTACGAGCCTATGTTTGCACTCTCTGTGGATTACGGCGAAAAAATAAGTCCGCTGTATGACTGGCGTCCACAAACCACTTATATCCGTCGCCCACCTTATTGGGAAGGCGCGCTGGCTGGTGAGCGCACAATGAAAGGTATGAGGGCGTTGGCTGTGCTTGGGGATAACATCACCACAGACCATTTATCGCCATCCAACGCCATTATGATGGACAGTGCTGCCGGTGAATACCTGCATAAGATGGGGCTGCCGGAAGAAGATTTTAACTCCTACGCTACTCACCGCGGTGACCATTTAACAGCACAGCGCGCTACTTTTGCCAACCCTAAGCTGATTAACGAAATGGCTGTGGTGGATGGCAAAATCAAACAAGGATCCTTGACCCGTATTGAGCCTGAAGGTGTGGTGACCCGCATGTGGGAAGCCATTGAAACTTATATGGAACGTAAGCAGCCTTTAATCATTATTGCTGGTGCTGATTATGGTCAGGGTTCATCCCGTGACTGGGCTGCGAAAGGCGTACGTTTAGCTGGTGTTGAAGCCATAGTGGCTGAAGGTTTTGAGCGTATTCACCGTACTAACCTGGTGGGTATGGGCGTATTACCGCTGGAGTTTAAAGCAGGTGTGAACCGTAAAACTTTAGCTTTGGATGGCACAGAGAGTTACGACGTATTAGGTGAACGTACACCTCGCACTAGCTTAACTTTAGTGATTACCCGTAGAAACGGTGAAGTGTTGCACGTGCCTGTTACTTGTCGTTTGGACACGGCCGAGGAAGTCTCTATTTATGAAGCCGGTGGCGTGTTACAGCGTTTTGCCAAAGACTTCCTTGAAGCTAAAGTCTAAGGGCAGGGATTAACAAAATGAGCTATTTACCTCAGATTAAAATTCCCGCCACTTATATGCGTGGTGGTACCAGCAAAGGCGTGTTTTTCCGTTTGCAGGATTTACCAGAAGCAGCCCAAACAGCAGGAGCAGCGCGTGATGCGTTGCTGCTTCGTGTTATTGGCAGCCCGGATCCGTACGGCAAGCAAATTGATGGCATGGGTGGCACTACGTCCAGTACCAGCAAAACTGTGATTTTAGCCAAAAGCAGCAAAAGCGATCACGATGTTGACTACTTGTTTGGCCAGGTATCAATAGATAAAGCTTTTGTTGATTGGAGCGGTAATTGCGGCAATTTATCTGCAGCTGTAGGTTCTTTTGCCATCAGCGCTGGTTTAGTTGACGCAAGCCGTATTCCAGCAAACGGCAAAGCCACAGTACGGATTTGGCAGGCTAACATTGGTAAAACCATTATTGCCCATGTGCCGATGATCAACGGCGAAGTGCAGGAAAGCGGTGATTTTGAACTGGATGGGGTGACTTTTCCTGCTGCTGAAGTGCAACTGGAATTTATCGACCCTGCCGCTGATGAAGACGGCGAGGGCGGTGGTTCTATGTTCCCAACGGGTAACTTAGTGGATGATTTGGAGGTGCCGGGAGTAGGTACTTTAAAAGCCACACTGATTAATGCCGGTATTCCGACTATTTTTATCAACGCCAAAGAGATTGGTTACACAGGCACAGAGCTGCAGGATGTCATTAATGGCGATGCTAAAGCTTTGGCGATGTTTGAGACTATCCGGGCTTATGGTGCAGTCAAAATGGGTTTAATATCGCATATAGACGAAGCTAAAACCCGTCAGCATACGCCTAAGGTGGCTTTTGTCGCGCCAGCTGTCGATTATGTTTCGTCCAGTGGTAAAGCCGTGACTACAGCAGATATGGATTTAGTGGTGCGCGCTTTGTCTATGGGCAAATTGCATCATGCCATGATGGGCACTGCTGCTGTGGCCATTGGTACTGCTGCTGCTATTCCCGGCACTTTAGTCAATCAGGCGGCTGGTGGTGTAAAACGTAAAGCAGTACGTTTTGGTCATCCGTCCGGCACTTTAAGAGTGGGTGCTGAGGCTGCTTTGGTGGCAGGGGAGTGGAAAGTAACCAAAGCTATCATGAGCCGAAGTGCACGAGTATTAATGGAAGGCTGGGTGCGGGTGCCAGCAGACACTTTTTAACCTGGCTTAAATGGTAAAAATGATAGGTTGAAATCTTGATCTTAAGTTTGCAACTGATTATTACGCTATAAATAACCTGCTATGTTGAAAAGGCAGGTTATTCTCTGTAGATTGGTTATCGAATTTACGATTTTTTTGGGGAGTCTTAGATGAAGAAGTTAGGTTACAGCCTGTTCGCCGCTTTATGTTTAAGTTCTGCAGTAAAAGCTCAAACAGTGGACTACCAGTATCTGACCGTTGCCGGTTACTTAAATTTTTATTTGTTAAACATTAACGCCTGTCAGGATTATCATCCTGAAGTTCGTCAGCAGGCTTATGACGCTGAAAAACAGCTGTATCCATGGCTGACTAAGTTAGAACAAAAGTTAAAAGGTGCTGACGCCGACAATAAAATTTTGTCTGACGTAGTGCAAAAACGTCGTGAAGCATTAAATCTGCAAATCAGCGAAGGTGACTTTACCTTGGATCACTGCAAGGCCATTGTGAAGTTGTTAACTGCCGATGGTTTGGATCAAGCGATGTTAAAAAGCCTGAACTAAAAAGTCCAAAAAAGCTTTTTAGTTTGGGTTTCATTAAGCCACTTGTCTCTGACTGAGCAGGTGGCTTTGTTTTTGGAAGTCTTTATTATGTCTGTTTTTACTTTATCTGCTGTGGATGTGCCTCAGTTGATGCTGGTACAGCAAGAGTGCTATAGCGAAGAGCTGGTTGAATCTGCAGCTGTAATGGCTGCCCGTATCGTGGCTTGTTCTCAAACCTGCTGGGGTTATTTTATTGGCGGGCAAATGGCTGGGTATCTGCTGGCTTATCCCTCTGTGCTTGGCAGCATTACGCCTTTAGCCGCAGCTTTTCCTTTGTATCAAGATGCCAATTGCCTTTATCTGCATGATATGGCGATTTCTGCTGATTTTCGTGGCCAGTCGTTAGCGCCTAAGTTATTAAAACATGCGACAGCTGAAGCTGAAAAAATGGTGTTAGAAGCTTTGGCGTTAGTGGCAGTGCAGGGAGCTGAAGGCTATTGGGCTAAACAAGGTTTTGTCAAAGTAATGGATATAACCAAAGAACAACAGGCTATTCTAGATACTTATTTACCTGAAATAGCCTGTTATATGACGAAAGTACTCAGGTCAGAGCCAAAACTCTGACCTTTGCATCAGAACTTGCCTTTGACACCAAAAGCTACAGTCATGCCGTATTCTTCATACTGGAAGTTGTAGTTTTTGTTGCCCTGATAAAGTTCCAGTGGTTCATCAGTCAGATTCACCAGCTCTGTCACCAGCTCAAGGTTTTTGCTCAGTTTGTAAGATGCCGTAACATCGACCTGGGTATGCTCTGCGACATAAATATCGTACATAGCACTATCGCCCACTTCACTTAAGAACTTATCACGGTAAGACAAGCTGGCTCTGGCGCTGAACACATCGTTTTCATAACCCAGAAACAGGTTACCGGCTTTTTCTGCCGACTCAGGCAGGCTGAATGACTCACCCGCACGGTCTGGCACTGCCAGTTCCGTGTCTAACAACGTCATGTTTGCGCCAACCAAAAAGCCACGCAGCATTTCATTGCTGAAGCTATGCTGCACATTAAACTCCAGGCCTTTTACCGAAGCACCTAACGCATTGATTGGCATGGTGACATCAAAACCGGCAAACTCAGGCATGTCGTTGCGGGTTTGCTCAACAATAAAATTGTCGATGTCTTTATAGAAGATACCAGCAGATAACAAGCTACCTTCGCCATAATACCAATCCAGCATCAGGTCGTAGTTCATCGCTTCGTATGGATCCAGCTCAGGATTACCCAGACTTACTTCATTTTCTTCCACATCAATAGAGGCGCGTGGTGAAATGTCGTTAAAGCTTGGTCTGGCTATGGTATTAGTCCAGGCGGCGCGTAACATCAGATCCTCAGCCAGCTCATAATGGAAATGCAGGCCTGGCAACACATTGGTGTAATCAGAGGAAACAGTGCGCTGAGAAATAGTCAGATCACCTTCTTCATCCAGTTCCAACTGGTTACCTGTGGCAGAATAATCTGTGCGTTCAACCCTGGCACCTGCAATCAAGCGCCAGTTGTCACCGTCGTAAGTACCCATCAGATAAGCAGCTTGCACATTTTCATCAGCCACGAAGTCTTCACCCAGCTCTGTCAACTGATTGGCCACCTGATCTTGTGGACGGGCATTGAAGTCCGCTCTGTTTTGATTAAAAAACTGGACATAACGTGAAGAACTGACACCCTGACCCAGATTACCTAAGCCAAATTTCGTGGTAGGGCCGGTAAATTCAGACAGCAGTGCGTCAGGTACAGATCGGAGTTCTGTGATATCTGAATTGGTGTCTTTGTCTTTCCAGCGTAAATCCACACCAGTTTTTAAGGTGAAATTGTTGTTGCCGGCAAAATAAGGCAATTCCAGGTTCGCACCCAGATTGTATTCGTTGTCGTCTACCTGAATAGGTTCCAGTACAGCGCGGTCCAGCACATAGTTGGCATTGTCCAGATGGGTCGTATCTGCCACGCCATTACGTAAAATATTAAAACGAGGTACACCACGGCCTATAGTATAGGTGGCTTCCAGCTCATCCCCATCAAATTCAAAACGGCCTTCGTTTTCGTCTAATACACGTTCTTTCGTAATGGAAAGACCTGCGTAATAATCCAGGTTAAAGCTGTCCTGAATATGGTCGCCACCTAAGCTTACTGCAAGGGTGTCTTGCTCTTTGGTACGGAAGCGAATACGTTTGCGCACTGCATCAGGTGCCAGTTCAGACACTGTTGCCTGCTCGCCGTCAAAGTCCGTTAAAGTGCCTTCTTCAAACACATAAATACTACGTTGACGGGTTTCGGCATCGCTGAAACGACTGAACACAGTATTGAGGAAATATTTGTTATTGTTATCTGGTCTGTATTCCAGATTCAGATTGCTACCGATACGTTCGCGGTTGACGAAATACTTACGATGCTGCAGTTCCAGCAAAGCAAAAGCTTCATCGTCACCAAAATCAACCATGTCATAAGCTGCTTCCTGGTTGTCGGATTCCAGCTTGCGGTCTAAGTAGTTCAGACCAAAAGACACACCAAAGTCTTTTTTGTCGCCACTTAAGCTGAATACATCGCTGGCATTCACGCTGAATTTTGGACTGGTGTCACCACTGAGTTCATTGTAAGAACCTTCAGCCCGGTAACGCAGCTGGGCACCATCCCGATCAAAGGCTGACGCTGATTTCACATCCACAGCACCACCAATGGCATCACCCGCCATATCAGGGGTAGGAGCTTTGGTAACAGAAATACCTTCAATTGAACCTGTAGGAATAACGTCCAATGGCACGGCGCGTGAACTTCCTTCAGGAGTACCAATACGCATACCGTTCACTGTCACGTTGCTTAAGCCAGCGGCAATACCACGGATACTGACAAAACGGCCTTCGCCCTGATCGCGACTGATCGAAGTACCGGCTAAACGTTGTAAGGATTCAGCAACGTTCTGATCCACAAACTGGCCCATATCGTCTGACGCGATAAAATTAGTGATACTGTCAGAAGCGCGATACAGGTTCAGTGCTTTATTTTGTGCCTGACGCTGACCCACAACAGTCAGTCGTTCTAAATCATCCAGTTGAATAGTCAGGTTTTGGTTGTTGCTCGTCTGTACTGTCTGAGTGACGACAGGCAAGCCAATATAATTAATTTCCAGTGTCACCTGATCTGCAGTCAGGTTACGTAATACGAAGCGGCCCGATGCGTCAGTAAATACCTGCTGGCCTGTTTCTTTTACTTTCACTGCTGCGCCTGCCAGTACTACACCAGAGTCGGATTTTTGTACTACACCTTCTACTGTCTGAGCAGCTTGCACGTAAGCAGCCAAAGGTAAACCCAGTCCAAACATCGCTACTTTTATCGAATTCTTTTTGAAACGTTTTGTTAACATGCTGATTCCCTAAGTTTTTTTAGTCGCGGCGAGACTATCAATTCAGTATGAACTTTTCGTGACAGTGTGTTTTTTTGATGACAGCAACAGCACTGCTCTTGTAGTGTCGGCTTTTGAAAACGCAAACTGATGTTGTTGATTATTAAAAGGACAGGCTGTGTTACGTCATTGTGTAAAATTTATGCTGGTGTTGTGTTGCGCTTTTCAATTAAAGGCTGCACCCATTCAAGCCGGGGATGTGCTGGAAGTCAGGTTGGCTGATTTACGACCTACCCAAGCAGTAATTTCTCATGATCAGGTGAATTACAAATTAGCCAGCTACCGCACTAACAGCAAAAAGTTGCTGGAAGATTTCTGTGAAATGAGTGGCTGGGGTAAAAAAGTAGAATTCAGCGCAGAGTCCTCTTTACTGCGAGCTGATTCTTTTCAGTGCCTTGGTAAAGAAAAAGGCAAAAAACAGAAAAAATCAGAGATGAATACGGTCGTGCTGGGGCCAGATAATCAGCTGTATCTGACCGATGGTCATCATGGGTTTTCTGCTTTGTACGATTATGTGGGCAAAGAGCTGAAAGTTTCAGTGCTGGTGACCGAAGTATTTAATCAACCGCAGCAACAGAAGTCAGGTAATAAGCAGGACTTCTTAGCTGTGTTAGTGTCACAAGGTTTATCCTGGCCCAAAGATGCCAATGGCGAAGCGCTGTCGGCAGAACAATGGCCACAGCAGCTGGGTAGGGCGGCATTACACAACGATCCTTATCGTGGTGCTGCTTATTTTCTGCAAGCTGGTGTCTGGAAAAAACCAAAACCAGCTTTGCCTTTTGTCGAGTTCTATTGGGCAGACTATTTGCGTCAGCAACCAGAACTGGCTTTTACCGGGTACAGATCCGCAGCAGCACTAGTGCAGTGGCTTGAACGTATTCATGCCCATATGTTGGGTTTAAAGGCCACAACCGCTATCAGTAATGGCTTTACCGCAGCAGAACTGGGCTGGACAGGCAAAGCGGATTATCAGCGGCTGGATCAGCTATTATGTGCAGCGGATAAGCTAGGTCGTCTTGGCTTATCACTGCAAATGAGAGGGATGGCTGTATCCTGTGGCTCGCAGAGGTTTGAATCAGAACTTCTGCTGGATACGGGTTTGCAGCAGTTACCTAACGCAATAGATGCAGCAGGTCAGGTACAGGCTTTGATTGAAATTCCAGCGGGTCAGGTGGCGAAGTGGCAACAATCCAAAAGCCAGCCACTGAAGCTGGAGTGGGAACTGAAAGACGGCAAACCACGCAAAGTAAATTACCTGCCATATCCTGCCAATTACGGCATTATTCCCGCCACTTTATACCCTGTAGCTAAAGGCGGCGATGGTGATCCTTTGGATGTGCCGGTGCTTGGGCCTGCTATTAACCAAGGCTCAGTGGTTCAGGTGCGTTTAATAGGCCTGATGCGGATGAAGGACCAGGGCCAGGGCGATGATAAATTGCTGGCTGTGCCGCTTGGCGCTGATTATCAGCAGATCAATTCCATTGAAAGTCTGAGGGCTGTTTATCCTGGCGCCGATCAGCTGCTGAAGTTATGGTTTGAACACTACAAAGGATTGCCGCAACAAATCAGCGTCGAGGGTTTTGCTCCAGCTAAAGAAGCTATGCAGCTGGTCAACGACTACTCGCTATAACACTCAGCTTCAGTAGAACAGCTTAAATAAGCTGTTCTACTTTGTAGTGGCCGCTGCGTAAATCGTCGGCGAGCTCTTTTGAACGTTCCAGCACTGTCGCCCAATAATCCAGCCGCTGTGCATCTGTTAACTTATCAAAATCTTTGCGATCCGGAATTTTGCCGTAAGGCAGAGATTTCACCCAGGACTCTGATGGACAGAGCAGGATCATCTTATCCATCTGCGCCGCTTTAGCCCGGCGCCACGGCAAGGATTTATCAAACCAGCCGGGGATCAGGTACGGATAAAAGTGTGGATATAAAATTAATCCATCCTGTTGATAAGGCAAGGAAAGATGGTAATCCAACAAGCCTCCGTCCATATACAAACCTGCAGGTAAACCAGCCGGATCTTTCACCGGGTGCATCACCATGGGAATAGAACCTGAAGCCAATAAACTGGCTTTAAAATTATCAGGCGTCAGCGGATAAGCTTCGTGAGGTACCTGTTGCAGCAAGCGGGTATCAGAGTGGTTTTGCATCACCACTCTTTGATAGAAGCGTTGCAACAATGCGGGTTTAAGCAAATTCGCTCCGGCGGCTAACAATAAACGCCGAAGTTGCGCCGCTTTGCGTTCAGACGTTCTCACTTTCACTTCACGGGCCGCTATAAAATTCAGTTGCAGCACAGGGTTATTTAACACTTGCAGAATGCAGTCATCGGTAGGAAATACCTGATCCAACACAGCTGCTGAAGTTGAGGTAATCTGGTCAATGCTGGCTTTAGGTGGAAAACACAAACTGCTGTAGGCTTTGGCAAAACGTTCAGAGGCCGCTGCAGGGTTTTGCTGCGTGACACAAGCAAAACGCCAGGCACCAGCTGAGCTGCCCACTAAAGATAAAGGCGTGCTTCTATCTTTAAAAAACTCACCAAACAGATACTGATCCAAACCAAATAAACAAAACCATTTGGGGCCGCCGCTGGCTCCAAGCACCAGATTTATATCCTGCTGGCGCAGGCCATGTTGCTGCAAATGCTCAAAGGCCGTGGCCCCCGCCAGTACTCTTAATGTCGACACTGTCACTCAAATCGTTCCTTGCACTAAAACTTATAAAGATGCGGCGAATAATTGCTGATGCATACGCAGTGCATATTCATCTGTCATACCTGACACATAATCGCAAATAACCCGCATTTTGCTCTGTTCGCTATCCGCCATAAGCCAGCGGTTTTTTGTATTAGCCGGTAATAAACGTTCTGCTTCTGAACTGAAAGCTTCAAACAATGAACGCACAATTTGCTGACCTTTGTATTCACCCCGTTGCACATCGGGCGACAAAATCACGGCTTCATAGACAAAACTTTTTAACAGTTGCAGCAATTGCTGTTGTGGCTCCGGTAGCCTGGCATTGTAGCGGATTAACGGATCCTGGCTGTCAGGCAGCGGCTGATACAACTCAATGCTGGTGATCAATAAATTCACTAAAGCACCTATGGCGTCTTTACGAATATGATGTTCGGGCATAAATAATTTCAGGCTGATATGTTTTAAAGCGCTGGCGATCTCTGTGGGCAACTTCGCCATTTCCGGTTCAGCTAAAAGACGCCAGTGTTCAATAGTGACAGTGCCTGTGACTATTGCATCTTCCAGGTCGTGCACACCGTAGGCGATATCGTCAGCCAGCTCCATAATCGAAGCGTCCAGCGATTTATACACAGACTTTAAAAAAGGTGCTTTAGTCAGAGTTTCAGTAGCTTGAAAAGCGCTGCGATCTGCTGCTGATAACGGGTTTAAGATCCAGTCGAGTAAGTCACTGTCGGCGGCATAAATAGCTTTGCAGGGTTTGACGGTGAGCCCCTGTTCAAATTGACCGAGCGCAGGCTGTACTATCGGATATTTGAGTAAACCCAATAAAGTGCGACGGCTTAAATTCATGCCACCACTGGCAGTGTAGGGTTCCAGTTTTCCGACAATTCGCAAGGTCTGACCGTTGCCCTCAAAACCGCCAAAGTGTTGCATACAGGCATTGAGAGCTTTTTCTCCACCATGACCAAAGGGCGGATGGCCTAAATCGTGCGCCAGACACAAGGCTTCCATCAAGCTGTCTTGCGCTAACAAAGCCCGTAGTGCCGGATCGTCTTGCTGGTAATTGAGTTGGGCGACTAAGGCCGTGCCTATTTGTGCAGCCTCTAAAGAGTGAGTCAGGCGTGTTCGGTAGAAGTCATTCTGGCCTATGCCCATGATCTGAGTTTTAGCCTGCAAGCGGCGAAAAGCAGCCGAGTGCAGAATTCTGGCTCTATCTCTCTGCCATGGCGTACGGTGATCGTTTGGTCTTTGACTATGTTCGGCAAGGCGGCGTTCGGCCCACAGATGCTGCATACAAAATCCTTCTGAGATGATGACTTTATGCTACGGCAAAAGCAGAAAAGAGGCGATGCGTATTTTTTACAAATACCACTGGACAAATAAACAGTGGTTACTGTATAAATGTTCAGTATCAAAAGCAGGAGGATTTATGGCCGTTATTATTAAATACATTGTTGAGCGCGCTGGAGTAGAAAAAATGACTTTTAGTTCAAAGCCTGAAGCAGACGCCTATGACCGGATGCTGGATATTGCTGACGAACTGTTTTTAATGCTGGGTCAAAGTGAATTGATCCCTGATGAACAACAACGCGAAGATCTGGCGCTGTATTTGGCTCAGCAAAAAGAGCTGGTGATCCAAACCTTAAATCAGAAAACCAAACACAATAAAACTCAGGCGGCTGACAAAGAGCAAGTAAAAGACAAGACAAAAGAGCAAGGTGCTGCACAAAACAGCGAAGCCGCCGTTGTGCTTGAAGAGGTGACCGAAGTTGCAGCTGATATGGCTGCTTAATTTAGCAGCAGAGCTTTGAAGTCTTCACTCAGCTGTACCTTTGTTTTTTATTAGAACAGCTAATTTATGAAGCTGTTTAAAAAGGGCATAACTATAAACTGGTTATGCCTTTTTTATTGGGGTGAAATCAATGAATGTGCATAATTAGCTGGTTTTTCAGCATTTTTAACAAGTTTGATGTGTGGCTATGAATAGAAACTATGAAAGGTAGCTGAATAAAGGTAACGAACTTAAATTAATTTTCATTAAAAAATCTAATGTCAAAACCTAATTTATCTCGTTCGTCGCTTGATTAAATTTACAGCATAATAACCAGGTTTTCAGAAAAACACTTTCTCAAACTTAACGAGGTTGGCTATGAACAGTATCAATACCACAGTAGAAAAATCGAACGTTAGCACGACAGAGCGCAGCGTATCTTCTCTGCTGCTGGTGCGTCGCATCAATCAGTTTTTAACTCAGATTGGCCGCGCTTTAAGTTTGAGTGGCGCTGTATACACCAAATAATGGTGCTGAAGACTTGCCACAGGTTTTGCTGAGCTTGTGGTTGTAAAAAACGTAACCCCTTTAACGCGCTTAGATTGCTGCTAAGCGCGTTTTTTTTATTCGCAGCCATCCATGGCGCTCACCCTAAAGGGCCGGCAAACAACGCCGTTCAAAAATATTCCCGATATTTTTGTATTCGCAGCCATCCATGGCGCTCGCGGTCCATCGTCGCTCCAATGTTAACAAAACGGCAGGATAGCCGTTTTGCACAGCTTTAGCTGCCGAAGGCGAACATCATGGACGATGTGAGTGAAAAACATTCCTGATGTTTTTTTGCCTGCACAAAAACACGCTGCTGGCTTTTTTTATGCACGATCTGCCTGCCATTTCTGCCTTCATTTAGTTGTCATCTGTAACTCTTAGGCTATTTTTATGAGGTCTCTGTTTGGAGCTCATATAGCGTCATATCTGAAAATGTGATTGAAGACATTGAATTTTTTCATTTGGCCTCTGGTCTAGAACAGGTAGACTGGTGTTGAAGCATAAAACTAAATAGTGACAGAGTTCGTCTGATATCGCTCATTTTCAGTACTAGTCTGGACCGGTGTTTTGGATTAAAACAATCTGGTCGTTATCGATAACCCGCGTGGATGTGCAGGTTCCAATTGCAGTGTTATCACCTTTTGATGGATTTATTCCATGTATACCAGCAACAATTGGAGAAAAAGATGGGAAACAACGAAAACAGCGCAGGCAAATGTCCTGTGATGCACGGTGCTTTAACCAAGTCAGCAGCTGGCGGTACTTCTAACCGCGACTGGTGGCCTAACCAACTGAATTTAAGTATTTTACATCAACATTCTTCCTTATCTGACCCTATGGATCAGCCGTTTAACTACGCACAGGCTTTTAAAAAACTGGATCTGGCTGCAGTAAAACAAGATTTATATGCTCTGATGACTGACTCACAGGACTGGTGGCCTGCCGACTATGGTCATTATGGTCCGTTGTTTATTCGTATGGCCTGGCACAGCGCTGGTACTTACCGCACATCAGATGGCCGGGGCGGCGCATCTTCTGGTTCACAACGTTTTGCACCTTTAAACAGCTGGCCGGATAACGGTAACCTGGATAAAGCCCGCCGCTTGTTATGGCCAATCAAACAAAAGTACGGTAATCAGTTGTCATGGGCCGATTTGATGATCTTGGCTGGTAACTGTGCACTGGAATCTATGGGCTTTAAAACCTTTGGTTTTGCCGGTGGCCGTGAAGATATCTGGGCTCCGGAAGAAGATATTTACTGGGGTGTGGAAACCGAATGGCTGGGCGATAAACGTTATGAGGGTGATCGTGAATTGGAAAACCCTTTAGCCGCGGTGCAAATGGGGCTTATTTATGTCAATCCTGAAGGCCCGAATGGCAACCCGGATCCAGTGGCTTCAGGCCGTGATATTCGTGAAACTTTTGCCCGCATGGCCATGAATGATGAAGAAACAGTAGCGTTAGTGGCTGGTGGTCATACTTTTGGTAAATGCCATGGCGCTGGTGATGCTTCTTTAGTAGGTGCTGAGCCTGAAGCTGCAGCTATGGAAGAAATGGGTCTCGGCTGGAAAAACGCTTTTGGTACAGGCAAAGGTGTACACACCATTACCAGTGGTATCGAAGGTGCCTGGACTCCAACGCCAACCCAATGGGATAACAGCTATTTCGACACTTTATTTGGTTATGACTGGAAATTAGTGAAAAGCCCGGCTGGTGCTCATCAGTGGATCCCAACGGACGAGTCCGCAGCGACTGCAGTGCCTGATGCCCATGATCCAGCCATTCGTCATGCTCCTATGATGACGACTGCCGATCTGGCGTTGAAAATGGACCCGGCATATGAAGCGATTTCACGTCGTTTCCATCAGAGTCCGCAAGAATTTGCTGATGTGTTCGCCCGGGCCTGGTTTAAGCTGACTCACCGCGATATGGGGCCTTTGGCGCGTTATTTAGGCCCTGAAGTGCCGTCTGAACAGTTGATTTGGCAAGACCCTGTACCTGCAGTGACAAACGAGCTGATTAACGCACAAGATACAGCTGCGTTAAAAGGCCAGATCCTGGCTTCTGGTTTATCTATTTCAGAACTGGTGTCAGTCGCATGGGCTTCAGCTTCAACTTTCCGTGGTTCAGATAAACGAGGTGGCGCAAATGGTGCCCGTATTCGTTTAGCTCCACAAAAGGACTGGGCTGTAAATCAGCCTGCTCAATTAAGCAAAGTATTGGCTGTGCTTGAGCAAGTTCAGGCTTCTTTTAATAACCAGTCAGAAAGCCGTAAGGTGTCACTGGCGGATTTAATTGTACTTGCAGGTGCTGCAGCTATAGAACAAGCCGCTAAAAATGCCGGTGTAGTTATCGACGTACCTTTTGCTCCAGGCCGCACTGATGCGACACAAGAGCAAACAGATACTGAGTCTTTTGCTGTGATGGAGCCTGCAGCTGATGGTTTCCGCAACTATCAAAAAAACAGATTCTCTGTAAAAGCTGAAGAGTTATTGCTGGATAAAGCCCAGCTGTTAACTTTAACTGCGCCGCAAATGACAGCTCTGATCGGTGGCCTTAGAGTGTTAAATATCAATGCGGATAAAACTCAACATGGTGTATTTACCAAACAGGCAGATACCTTAAGCACCGACTTTTTTGTCAATCTGCTGGATATGAATACCGTCTGGACTCCGGTGTCACCGGAAGCTGAGTTGTTTGAAGGCAAAGATCGCAAAACTGGCGCTGCAAAATGGACAGCAACCAGGGTTGATCTGGTATTTGGCTCTAACTCTCAGTTGCGTGCTTTGGCTGAAGTCTATGCTCAACATGATAACAAGCAGAAGTTTGTCCGTGACTTTGTTGCCGCATGGAACAAAGTAATGAACGCTGACCGCTTTGATTTAAAGTAAAAATCCGCATTTTTAATCGGATCTGAAACAAAGGCAGCTGTTTTTTAACCGCTGCCTTTTTTACTTTTTTGAACTGTAGAGTTTAGAAAAGGGCTTGAACTGAAGTGATTTTCCCCTTAGTTTGGAGTTCATACAAAAAGGATGAATACAGGGCAAAAGATGGAATTTTTACTGATTGACGCAATAGCCGTTCAACCACATTACTTTCGTATGTATGAAGAATTAATGGATATTGGGCTGTCACAAACCGTATCGGACCGTGTTTTTGTGACAAAACCACACACCTTAAGTTATGCCTTTGAAAAAGACGGCATATCGCTTGGCTACTATAAAATTTTATCCACAAAAGCTGCAGCAACTCAGGGTATTACGATTTTTACTTTGCATAAGCAATAGTTTAGGGAAGCGGAATTAGTTGAGGCACTTGGTGCTGAAAGTCTGAAACATTAAAAGTGCATAGCCATAGTGGCAGACAAAACTCATTAAAATGGAGAATCAAATGCAGATTAATTTGAAAAAATGGATATCAGTGGTTTTGCTTGGCTTTTCAGTCAGTTCTCAGGCTGGAGTTTATTCCGACGACTTATCTCGTTGTCTGGTGGAATCCTCAACAGAAAATGATAAAACGTTGCTGGTGAGATGGATGTTTACTTCGATGGCGTTGCATCCCGATGTAGCGTCCATGTCGAATATCACTGAAGCACAGCGTGATACTGTGAATAAAGCCGCAGCTGAAATGTTTGTACGTCTGATGACAGAAACCTGCGTGACACCAGCAAAAAAAGCCATTCAGTACGAAGGTGCTGCGGCGGTAGAGCAGGGCTTTAATGCATTTGGCCAAGTTGCAGGTAAAGAATTATTTGCTGACCCTAATGTTGCAAAGGCGCTTACTGGTTTGCATAAACATATTGATACGAAAAAATTAGAAACCGTACTGGGTTTGTAAAATGACAACAGAGTCAGATGATTCGGATAGCTTTGATCACTCTGCGCTGATCCAGCTGCTAAAAACACGCTTTGAAAAACACAAAAATCGTCATGCCGGGCTTGATTGGGCCAAGGTTCAGGCCAGGCTGGAAGCTGATCCGGTCAAACTCAAATCCCTTGCCCAAATGGAAGCGACAGGCGGCGAGCCCGATGTAGTAGGGCTTGATGAACAAAGCGGCGAGTTTATTTTTTTTGATTGCGCAACAGAAAGCCCAAAAGGGCGCAGAAGCTTGTGTTTTGATCGCGAAGCTCTGGATGCCAGAAAAGAACATAAACCTGTCAGCAGCGTTATCGATATGGCTGCTGCCATGGGGATTCAGTTGTTGACCGAAGATGATTACCGCTATCTGCAGCAGTTTGGCCCTTTCGATAGTAAAACCTCCAGCTGGTTAGCAACACCAACGGAAATTCGCGCTTTGGATGGCGCTATCTTTGGCGACTACCGATATGGCCGCGTATTTATCTACCACAACGGCGCTCAGTCCTATTATGGCGTCAGAGGTTTTCGTGGCTCGTTACGGCTTTAACTTTGTGTTCAATGATGAAGTGCTTAAGGAATTAAAGTGTCTGTTCTAAAAATTGTTTCTACTCTGGTTTTAATGGCTTGCGCCCAACTTTGTGGTGCAGCAGAGCCAACAAAAACTGCTGACTGGCAAGCGACCTTCACTAAGTTTAACGCCAAAGGCACGCTGGTGATTTCGGATGAGCGGGCAAAACCTGCCAAACTGCTGGTATTTAATCCAGAGCGCGCCAAACAGCGCATGTCTCCGGCTTCTACTTTTAAAATTCCTCATAGCTTAATGGCGCTGGATGCCGGCGTTTTAAAAGATGAATTCCAGATCTTTCGCTGGGATGGAGTGGAACGTAGTTTCTCAGGCCATAATCAGGATCAGAACTTACGCTCAGCGATGCGAACTTCAGCGCTTTGGGTCTATGAGATATTCGCCAAACAAATTGGGGAAAAGCGCGCAGGTGAGTATCTGCAAAAAATAGGTTATGGCAATGCCGACCCTTCAACAGACAAAGGCTCCTACTGGGTAGATGGCAAGCTGGCTATTTCTGCAGAAGAACAAATAGCGTTTTTACAAAAACTGTATCTGAATCAATTGCCTTTTGCTAAAGAACATCAGTTGTTGGTGAAAGACATGCTGGTGAACGAAGCAGGTAAAGACTGGATCTTAAGGGCAAAAACCGGCTGGGAAGGGCGTTTTGGCTGGTGGGTGGGCTATGTTGAATGGCCAACAGGGCCGGTGTTTTTTGCGCTGAATATAGACACGCCGGATCGAATGGCTGATCTTTATAAAAGAGAAGCCATGGTGCGGGACGTACTGCAGTCTATCGGTGCTTTGCCAGCTCCAATGAAAGTGAATTAGCGCAGATCTTATGCTCAGTGGAATTACAAGAACCTGATCCGCCCTATAGGCCAGTTAGAACGGTTAAAACCGTAGGGGCGGGTCTTGTACCCGCCCGTCGAATGATACCGCGGCGTGATTGGAAATGCACCGCGGTGCGTTTAAAAGGGCAGGGGCAACAGCCCCTACGATAATTATGGCAACAAGCTGCTCCATCATGCCTGAATTGGATAGGCGTATTCAGTTAAGCCTAAATCCGCCAGTACCTTATCTAAGTGCTCGTATGCTTCTTTTGTGGGGCCAGGATAATCGCCGCCTATAGGCACATTGCCGAGATAGCCTATATCTTTTGTCCCCTCAGGCGTGCAGAAAAACGCAGCCAGAACTAAAGCGCGAAAGCGGCCAAAGGCTGTGGCTATGCGCTTAAACTGGGCCGGAGTTTCTGCTATGTCATAAGCAATATCGTCCATAATGGCTTTTCTCTGGGTTTTATCCAGAGCAACAAAGGTATTGTCAAAACGCATCTGAGCTTCATCGTCTATCCAGGCCAGAGCCGACAAAATAGTCACTCTGTCTTCTTGCTGACGCTCGTAAGGGGCGCTGACCCATTCATCCACCACAGCTGGCACATGCACTTCAGAGGCACTTGGCACACTGCCTTCCCGCGGTACCAGAATATCCGACAGTACAGCCACTAAGCTCAGTTGCGCCTGAGTTAAAGTTAAAGGCCAGGGCGATTCTGGCGGCAGAATTAAGTTTGGATCTTTGCCATAACCTGTTGCAGTGATTGGAGATAATTTCAGATCAGGCCAATGTTCAGTACTGGCTTTTGCTACGCCTGCTCCCACATCCGTTTTACTGACTGGCGCACTGTCGCAGCCTGTTAAAGCTGCAGGTAACAAAGCGCTGGCTGCTAAGGCCATCATCAGTTTTAACGAATCGCGTCTTGTTATGCCGGATTTGTACTGCATCTCTTGCTGATCCACTGTGTTGTTTTGATCTTTGGCCATCAGATCGCTCCTTGTTTTAACTGAGCTGACAACCAGGATGAGTTGCGCATGGCCAGCGTCATAATGGTCAGGGTGCAGTTTTTGTGGGGGTTAGACGCAAAGACACCACCATCCATCACAAAGAGGTTAGGACAGTCCCAGCTTTGGCCCCATTGGTTGGTGACTGAGTCTTTTGGTGATGCGCCCATGCGGGTGGTGCCCACTTCATGAATAATTTCGCCACCTTTTAAAATGGCCTGCTCTGGAGTTGGCAATTCACTCAAGGTAACACCCATTTCGGCAAAAATAGCTTGAGCGGTTTTCAGGCCATGTTCTACTTGTTTCAGTTCATGCTCTGACCATTTCCAGTGAAAACGTGCAACAGGAATACCCCATTTGTCTTTCACTTCAGGATCTATATCCATATAACAAAACTCGTTAGGCACCATTTCTCCACGCAGGGCAAAACCTACATAAGCACCGTAGTTGTGTTTCACCTGACGTTTTAATTCAAGGCCATAGCCTTGCACATTACCTTCTATACCAGCTCCTGGTTCACGGAAGCGGGCACCAATTTCAAAGTGATAACCCCGGGGGAAATCCAGCTCTTTACGTTCCTGCGCTTTATGGCCCCACCATGGAATAAATAAATGATTGGCGGTATGACCATCTTCGTTATACGCCGGGCGACCTTGCAGGGCTGGCACCATAGCGCCGATATTGGCACCAGTGGAATCCATCAGGTTTTTACCGACCTGTCCTGAGGAATTGGCCAGACCATTTGGAAAACGTGTTGATTTGGAATTTAACAACAAGCGGGCTGATTCGCAGGCACTGGCGGCCAATATCACTACTTTGGCTTTGAGTTGGTGCACAGTAGCGGTTTTTTTATCGACATAACTGACACCTGTCACTTTGCCATTTTCGTCAGTATCGACTGACTTCACCATCGCATCAGTGATCACCTGCAAATTGCCTGTAGCTCTGGCCATAGGAATAAGCGAAGTAGTGGTTTGAAAAGCGGCACCAATAGAGCAACCATGACCACAAGGAGTGGCATAAAAACAAGCGGCTCTGCTATCTAAAGGCCGGGTTAATACGGCGCGGTGCATAGGCGCTGAAGGAATGCCTAACTTATTCGCAGCGGCAGCTATTAAAAGCTCAGTAATACGTGGCTTAGGCGGCGGTTGTAATATGCCATCGGATGAAGGCGGCATATCATCCAGCCCGGTATTGGTGCCACAGACGCCGACTAAAGCTTCGGTTTTATCGTACCAGGGCGCAATGTCGTCGTAGTCAAAAGGCCAGTCTGCCCCTAAACCATCACGGCTTTTTCCTTTAAAATCATGTTCACTAAAGCGTAAAGAATAGCGGCCCCAGTGATTGGTGCGGCCACCTAACATACGGGAGCGCCACCACAAAAATTCAGAGTTTTCTGCTGCTGTATAAGGCTCGTCTGGTACTTGCCAGCCGCCGTCTACTGTGGCGTCGTAAAAACCAAAGTCTTTATCTTTATTGCCCGCGCCCATCAAGGGGGCTTCACCATTGCGTTTAAACATAGGGGTCTCAGTTTTTGGGTTGTAATCCCGCCCAGCTTCGAGCATCAGCACTTTATGGCCTGCTTTTGTCAGCTCATAAGCCGCCATGGAACCACCAGCGCCGGACCCAACCACCAGTACTTCAAAGTCAAAATCTTTCATCAGTTCAGCTCTTTAATTTTGATATTTTTGAACCAGACCTTATCACCATGATCCTGCAAACCTATATGGCCTGCTTTGGCTTTGGCAAAACCAGGCCAGTTGGCAAACTTGCTGTTGGCAATCAGGCTGTTCCATTCATCGCTGCCTATGGTCACTTTTACCGTTAGCACATCATTTTGCCAGACAGTTAAAGCAGAATTCTCCAGACGGATTTTAGCGCTGTTCCATTCACCTGCTTTTTTGTGAGAAGCCACAGGGGAGGCAATCATGTCGTACAAAGATCCGGAGAGGTGGGTGTCGAGCTTGTTGTCCGGGTGGCGCTCGTTATCCAGAATTTGAATTTCTGGCGCGTGGGAGTATATGTATTTGCCTTTTTCATCAGCCAGAATAAGAATGCCGCTGTTGCCCACTTCCGAAATTTTCCAGTCGAGTGTCAGTTCAAAGTTTTTGTAACTTTTTTTACTGATTAAGTCGCCGCCACCACCTGCAGTCAGAGCTATAGCACTATCTTCAATTTGCCACTTCTCGTTCACTGTGGGATGTTTAAAAGTACGCCACTGGGATAGGTCTTTGCCATTAAACAACAACTGCCAGCCGTCTGCTTTTTCCTGTGCCGTAAGTTGATTGTCGGCGGCGAAGGCGGGCAGGCTCATAGCAAAAATAAGAGTAAATGCTGCTAATGCGTTATTTTTTATAGATAAAATCAAGTTGTTACTCCTGCTGTCTGTTCAATGCTCTGCTGGCATTATTTTTTGATTCAGTTTGCTGTAATCGGTTTCATTGTTGCTCTATAAAAGCAAGTATCGGCAACAGAAAGCAAGCTCTGTTTTTATTTTTTGAGTTGCAACTGCTAATGCATGCGCTGAGTTGAAGTTGTCCTTAGCAAGCAGAAAAAGTTGTCGCAAATATACAAGGCAAAAGCTGCAGCGAGTGTCAGACTGTGCAAAGTTTTTTCAAGGAGAGTTCTGATGCCTAAGTTAGTCCGTTTTATGCTGCCTGTGTTGGTGTGCCTGGCCTTTTCCGGTTGGGCGCAATCACCTGACTCTAAGATGTCACCTGACTATAAAACAGTGCAGTTGCAACAATTTAAAACCCTTCAGCCTTTTGCATTAGCCAGTCTCGACCAAAACAAACCCATATATATCAAGTTTTGGGCCAGCTGGTGTCAGCCTTGTATGGAGCAAATGCCGCATTTTGAAAAGCTCTATCAAGACTATGGCGATAAAGTGAACTTTGTAGCCGTGAATATTAATATCAACGAAAAACGTCAGGAGATCAGCAAGGTACAGCAGCGCTTTGGACTCACTATGCCAATTTATCTGGATCAGCAGGGGCAGTTGGCTTTGGCTATGGGTTTAGTGGGCACACCTTATTCTGTGCTGTTAAACCCTAAAGGCGAAAAGCTGTACAGCTCCCATGAGTCGGACTCTGTATTGGATGGTTTTATCAGTCGGCTGGCGCAAGGTCAGCAGTTACCTGCCGAAACGGCAACCTCAAAGTTGAGTGATGCAGCTCAACAAAAGCTGTTAGCTAAGTATCAGAGTGGTGAGCAACTGGTGTTTTTTACCGCCACCTGGTGCGACTGGTATCTGGCTGAGTCCAGACCTGAAATGGCAAAACAATGTAAGGATGCCCAAGCTGGCTTAAACCAACTGGCCGCTTTGTTACCGCAAAAAAACTGGAGTGGGGTGGTGAATCATTTGTGGACAGACGACAAAGCCTTGGCTGAATTTAATGCTCTGTATCAGATGAAAGTCCCTTTTCAGATTGATAGTTACGGAGTGTTATTTCAGCACTTTAACGTTCGAACTATTCCTGTGCTGCTGAAACTAAAAGATGGCAAAAAAGTAGCTGAAATCAGTGACTTTTCAAACCCGCAGCAAATAGTCAAGCAGCTGCAGTAAGGTGGATTAAGTTGCAGGTGGCACAGTGCGGTGCCACCTTTGCTTAGTAGAATACCGGTCTATTTAAACACTGAATTCAAAAACTTAATCATGTCATCTAAAGTAGGTGTGGCCAAATCTTTAAAGCAGCCCTTGGTGTAGTCGTTACAACCGCTATCAAGAAAGCCGTGGCCTTTGCCTTGATAAATTTTAAATTCCACCTGCTGTCCTGCCGTTTTGAGTAAGTTGACATAACCACTTGCAACTTCAGGTGTGGTCAGGCCATCTTCACTGCCGAGCAGTACAAACTGAGGCGGCAGTTTGTAACCATCTTGTGGCAACAGATAAAGCGGCGATACAGCTTTGTAATACTGTTCATGGCTATCATAGCTGATGCCTGCGCCAAACAAGCCACGTGGACTGGCGTTACTCCATTTCCAGAACGGGTTTTGCGCTGTCTCAAAGCCGCCTTTTGCGCTTTCGAGTAAATCAAAAGCGGTGTAACTTAAGATCACAGCCTGCACTTTGGCACCATCAGCAGCTGCGACTTGCTCGGCCGTTTTACCTTTTGGCAGATAACTTGGAGTAAACTTCTGTTTTTGTGGTGTAAAACCTTTTGAATCCAAAGAGCGACCTGCCAACATCACCATGGACGCCAAATGCCCACCAGCACTGTCGCCAGTCACAGCAATTTTAGCCGGGTCGCCGCCGAACTCTTTAATATGATCTTTAACCCAAAGCACCGCACCCAGTGCATCTTCGACTATCTCGTTGACCCTGGTGCTGTTGTTATTATCGCCAAGCAGCCGGTAGTTCATATTCACCACCACAAGATCAGCCTTGCTTGCCATATAAAGTGCCATATCGTTCATTATGCTTTTGTTATTCACCAGCCAGCCGCCACCATGAAAAATCACCAGCACAGGCAAAGGCTTAGCCGCTTTTTGCGGGCTGTAGACATCAGTCGTCAGCGAAAAACCCTTCACCTTAGCCCACTCAACATCTTTATGTAATTTCACCTCATTGAGTGCCAACACCTGCTGGCTAAAAAGTGAAGCGATAAAAAAGACGAGATAAAAAACAGCAACTTGCCCCTTGCGCATAAAAACTCCTGATAATATTGCCGGCGGTTTGCACCACCAAGCTTTGGTCTGTTAGCCGATGCTTTTATAGAAACATGAATTTGTGGTTGATACCAAGGCAATTCGGCGCAACAGGCTTTTGTGTGAAAAAACGTTAGGCGGATAAATAAATTGTGAAAGGGCTTCGCCTGATTGGGCCGGGGCTTGGATTGCGAAATAGTGCAAGGAGCAGATGAAGCCAACTGAAATAAAAAAACACTGTAGGGGTCGAGCTTGCCCGACCCGCATGTCAATCTTAAAAAACGTGAATCTTAATGTTGGTGGCGTGTCAACTGCCGACTTTCGCTGCACATATGGACGAATACACAGTGTTATTTACTTTATCAAAAAACAGGCACGTTTTGACAAAATACACAGGCACATTTATTTGTTGCTGAAGAAAGAAAAAGACTCTAATTTAGAAACTTAAAGTGGTCCATCTTAAAAATAACAGGCAAGAAAAAAGTAATACTGTGCCGGTACGCTTTTGGCCGGATTGCGCGGTAGTTATTTAGAATTCATGTTTTTTATCAATGGATTAATGCAGGTCGGTTATCTGGTAAAACCATAGAAAGCGTGCCGGCACAATATATAAATGTTAGACACTCAAGGAAGAACTATGGTGACCATGAAAATCTTCGCCGACTACTGTCAGTTCTATTTCATTGACCTAGAGCTTTGCCCGCCAATTCCTGAAACTATCACAGATGAAGACATAGAAAATCGTTATCGGGCTGCTGACGGTATTGTTGTCATTCACACCCAGAAACCTCAAGAAGTCAGTGTCAGCGTAAAAATATTTGAATTAGAACTGCCTCTTACCCAAATAGATAATTACTTCATCGAAGTTCCGCTTAGGCTACCTTCGGGCCAGCTTGCAATTCTTGGCTGTACCGAACCC
>NZ_JAJOYU010000032.1 GCF_021290985.1 Rheinheimera soli | reverse complement strand
GCATTTGGGGCACTTTCTTAGTTGGCGCTGGCTGTAAGCAGCTGGCCATCTTTTACCGGCAGGCGTTCTGCTGGTTCTTCATTTAAACGGGTTTTGTGGACTTTACCGTCCAACAAATAGGTTACGTCGTAACCAACAATTCGTTGTTCTTTTTTCTGCACTGTTTTACAAACCCGGCGGGTTGTACTTTCTACATCCTTGTTTTGCATGTCGTTCTGCACTTGTTTACCGGCATAACCACCAGCTGCAGCACCTGCAACAGTTGCAATCTTCTTACCTGAACCACCGCCAACCTGGTTACCCAGTACACCACCCACCACAGCACCTAAAACGGTACCTGCGATTTGATGTTGATCCTGCACTGCTGCTTTCTGCTGCACAATCTGGTCGGTACACTGTTCAACCGGTACGTTATAGCTTTCATACACAGCTTTGCTGGCAACTACTTCGGCGTATTCCGGTTCTTTGTCTAAATAACTGTAGCCTGCCATAGAGCCTAAAGCAGTAACGGCGATACCACCTACTACTAAACCTGCAATAAGAGACTTGTTCATCATACACCTCAATTCTTTGTTATAAAGTTCGATTGCCTTCGGCAATGAAGTTGACAATAGTGTAGGCGCGTCAAGCTGTACTCAAACTGAACCGTTATTTCAAGCCACAGCTTCGTTGTCTGTGCGCTCTCACCCACAGCATTGGATTTGAATTTCAGAGGGACAGCGATAAATCCTGTCTCAGTATGTTCGGAACATGCTTTAATTCTTTAAAAAAGGCAGCACATAAGAGCAACTGGCTTCTATCTGATAGCCCTGTTTTTTTGCCCAACTCAGACCCGCTTCGACCAGTTGTCTGGCTAACCCTTTTCCTCTGGCACTTGCCGGAACATAAGTGCGGTAAAAGTTGATTTTCTTGCTGTTTGGGTCAAGGCTATAGAGAAGCTCCGCCTGTTCTTTTTCCCACAAAATAACAAAACGATGTTCTTCAGGATGGTGTTGAATATCAACTGATGCTGACATGCAGAATGGCCTTTGCAGATTAAGGATGATCTGATCCAGACTAAACTTTTTCTAATGGCGGGTATAGAGGTAAACGCATGAGATGGTTATTGTTTTTATGTATCGCCTTTAGTTTAACAGCCCAGGCTAAAACAGAGCTGACGATTCTGGTCGGTCTGGACAAACCCCCTTATATCGACTTAAACGACAGCTCAGGTTATGAGCTGGATTTATTACGTTTATTAAGCAAAAAAATGGGTTACGACGCAGTTTTTTTGCATGTGCCTAACGCCAGGATTAAGGATTTAATGCTGGCGGGAAGAGCGGATATAGCAACTTTGCAAAAGAGCGATCCAGAGCAGCAGCACCTGTATTATTCTCAGCCTTATATCCGTTATCAGAATGTAGCCGCCAGCCTGTCATCCAAAAGTTTGCAACTGCATCAATTGGAGCAATTAAAACCCTATTCTGTGGTGGCTTTTCATAACGCCAGAACTTTGTTGGGCCCCGAATATCAACAACTAGTGCGTTTGGTGATGAATTATCAGGAAGTGGCCAATCAGAGCCAGCAACTACAAATGTTATTGCTGGAACGTTGTGACGTAGTGGTGATGGACAGAAATATCTTTTATTACTACGCCAAATTGGCAGGCCACAGTATGCAGCCTTTTGATTTAGCGCCAGTGTTTAAGCCCAGTTTATACAGTGCGGCTTTTAAAAATGCGCAATTAAGGAAAAAATTTGATAAAGCCCTAGCTGAGGTACAGCAAGAGCCCATTTTTACTCAGCTGCAGCTGAAGTATTTTTCTGAGGTGAATCAGGAGCTTCAGCTGCCTCAACTTGAGTAGCATCAGTTTCAGTGTTTTCAGTCTGAGCTTCTTCCGCTTTTTGTTTTAACCGGATAGAGTTTTTCACCAGAATGTTTTTCTTTTGTTTGGCTCTTTTACTGATTTTCTTTTTTAATGCTTTGCTTGAACTCATGATGTCACTTCTTACTCCAGATATGGCCGCCAGTTTACCTGACTCTGTTTATATACCCAAGAACTTGCTGTGGTTTCGGTAGGGGCTGGGCTTGTCCCCGCCCGTCTCGCGTCTAATTCGATCTGTTAAGAGGATTAGAACCAGCGATCTTTGACCATGCCATAATGAAAATAGCCCCACTGGCCTAAACGCCGCAGCGCTGGCAAAGGAAACTGCGGCAAAGCCTTCTGATAAATCGGAATGGCGGGCAAAGGTACTCCCATTAAACGTTCTGCCAGTCGTTTACCGGCCTGAACTGAAAAGGTCAAGCCGCTGCCGCAATAGCCCATACTGTATAGCACATTACCTTTGTCATCGGCCTGAGCCAGATGTGGAATATCATCCAGTGTCATACAAATCCAGCCTGACCAGCTGTAGTCGTATTTGAGTGACTGTAAAGCCGGGAAACTGAGTTTTAAAACCTCAAGCAAGCGGTTCGCAAAATAAGGATCCTCTGCACCCTGACCGGTAATAGCACCGCGGCCACCAAACAAAATGCGGTTATCCGGTAATTTACGGTAGTAATACTTCAGAGCCCTGGTATCCATAATCACTTGCGAGGTTAAAAAATTGCAGGCGGCCAGCTGAGCTTCAGACAAAGGTTCTGTGACAATAATTTGCGACAACACAGGCAAGGTGCGGGACTGCACACCGCTGTGCAGCAGTTTTGGCGTGTAGCCATTGCTGGCGATCACCACTTTTTTCGCCCGAACCAAGCCTTGCGGCGTAATCAGCAGTTGCTGTTCACCCTCTTGCTGCCATTGAGTGACAGGGCTTGCGCTATAAATTTTGGCTCCGGCTTTTTGCGCCAGTTGCTGATAACCCCATGCCAGTTTCAGCGGGTTAACACCAAAACCATCGTAAAAGCGCAAAGCTGCATAAGCGTGCTGGTCGGCGACAAAACGCTGATGCAGTTCGTCACGGCTGAACAGTTCCACCTGATAACCAAATTCTTTTTGCAGTAAGGTTGCTTGTTGCCGCAGGCTTTTGATCATCGACGGTTTATGTGCCATCCGTAAATAACCTGATTCTTGCTGGTCGCATTCTATACCAGTGGCGATCAGCGATTTAACGGTTTCAAGACCAGCACAAAATTCGTTATAAATTCCGTGCATGGCTGCTTCGCCATACTGGGCCCGCATCACTGAATAGGGTTTCCGACCTGAGGATTTCAGCACAAAACCGGCATTACGGCCGCTACAACCCCAGGCGGTTTTGTTGGCCTCCAGCACCACTGCTTTTACGCCATGTTCAGTTGCCAGATGATAAGCACAGGATAAACCTGTGTAACCAGCACCAATAATGGCGACATCCACTGATAAATCCTGTTGTAACTGACCATCATCTGCCGGTGCTGCGCCTGAATGATCAGCCCAATAGCTGTGTGGGTAAGCCTGGCCCTGGCCCGGATGGGGGTCGATAAGCGGGTCGTACATCCGTTTTTCCTTTTGTCGTACAGCTATATTGTAATGGATGAGTTTTTTAGTGATCATGGCAAGAACAAGAGAAAAAACCAAGAGTGTTTTATGCATTCCATAGCTATTCAGTACCGTCAGCTTCAATTGCAGGATTATGCTGCTTTGCTGCAATTAGCCAATCAGGTGCATGGGGATGGTTATCTGGATCAGCAGTCTCTGGCTTATTACCACCAGTTAAGTATTAAGCAGGGCATAGATGCCAGCTTTGTGGCTTATGCTGCTCAGCAACTGGTGGGGTTCCGTTTATGCTGGGCGGCGGGGCAGTGGCAACCCGATCAGTGGTGCAGCACAGATTTATGGCAAACAGAAATAACGGATACCAGTTATTTTAAATGCAATACCATAGCGCCTCATTGGCAGGGCCATGGTGTGGGGGGCGAATTGATGAAGCGCTCTATCACTGCATTAAAACAACAAGGCGCAAAAGCAGGGGTCGCGCATTTATGGCGGCAAAGCCTTGGCAATGCGGCTGTGAAGTACTTCACAAAACAAGGTGGGCAACTGGTAAAAATTCATCCGGATAAATGGCGGCAAGATAGCCATAACGGTTATGAATGTGTGCGTTGTGGTTTTGATTGTCGCTGTGAGGCAGCCGAGATGATCATTTATTTCTGAACATCCTACGTCCTTGGGCTGTGGCGGCGTTACAGGTGGGCGACCATAAAGGTCGCCCCTACGGATTTATTTTGCAAATCGCGTTGTAGGGGCGCGGGTTTATCCCCGCCCGTCCATCGTTCAATCCGGTGTCGATTGGGTTTATCCCGCCTGTACAATAACCGAGTAGCTTACTCCGTCACCCAAGGCATTTCCGGCAACAAGGCCAGATGTTCGATGTAACGCTGCAGATTAAAAGCTTCGTTGCGTTCAATCACAGCTTCCATCTCCGGTGCTAATGCACAAGCCATCAGCTCCAACGCATCTTCTCTGCTATGGCCTGTCATGCATAAACGCATCAGGGTTTCTTTCACTTGTTTTGGATTATTATCGGCCAGTTGGTTTTCCAGCACTTCAAAAATTATTTCCTGATCGACTAAGGGTTCCTGACTCATGCGAATTTCCTAGATATTCATTTAAGCGCAGCATGCCAGAGCATAAGCAAAGCGGCAAGCCGAAGGACCGACCTCTGAAGTTTTTCCATTTGTCCGATGGTGTTCAGCTTTGGCTTTGGCTAAGCTGGGTCACGGCTTTTTAAACATAAAAACAAAAACTTATGCAACAGGGATATTCGTCAAACTGGCACAGCAGATTGAAGGCTTTGGGGCCAGGTGTTTTATTAGCAACGGCCGCTATTGGTGGTTCGCATATTGTCGCTTCCACTCAGGCTGGTGCTTTGTTTGGCTGGCAACTGGCGGTACTGATTTTGCTGGTGAATGTATTGAAGTACCCCTTTTTCCGCTTTGGTGTCGAGTACAGTCTGCAAAGTGGTGAAACTTTGCTGGAAGGCTATAAAAAACAAGGCCGGGGTTATTTATTAAGTTTTGTCTGGCTGAATTTAATAGCTGCTGTGGTCAATACGGCTGGTGTGCTATTGCTGACAGCCAGCTTGCTGCAGTTGTTTCTGCCGGTGCAGTTGTCCTTGACAGTGCTGTGCCTGATATTGCTGGCCGTCTGTTTGCTGATTTTACTGGCAGGCCAATACAAGTTACTCGACAGCGTCTCTAAGTGGGTGATGGTGTTGTTAACCATCACTACAGTAGCCGCCGCCATTATTGCCTTTAATAAGGGGCCAACAGCAGCGCCGGATTTTGTCGGCCCTTCGCCCTGGCAGTTAATGTATTTAGGCTTTTTAGTCGCGCTGATGGGCTGGATGCCTGCTCCTATTGAAATCTCCGCTATTAATTCGTTATGGCTTAAAGCCAAGCAGCAGCATACGGCTGTCAGTAAAAAGGATGGTTTGTTTGACTTTAACTTAGGCTACTGGAGCACTACTGCATTGGCTCTGGTATTTTTGTCACTGGGCGCTTTGGTGCAATATGGCTCGGATCAGAAAGTAGAATTAGCTGGTGCTGCGTACACCAGCCAGTTTGTCGCTATGTATGCCAGTACTATAGGTGACTGGTCGAGGTTGCTGGTGGCTTTTGTTGCTTTCCTTTGTATGTTTGGCACTACGCTGACCGTGCTGGATGGTTATGCCCGTACTATCAATGAGTCGTTCCAGCTGCTGGGTTGGCAAAAAACGCAGCGAAAAAACAGTTACAACTACTGGCTGCTGGCGCAGGCTGCTTCAGGGATGGCGGTGATTTTATTTTTTAAATCTGCGCTTGGGCCTATGCTGACCTTTGCCATGAGTCTGGCTTTTGTCACCACTCCTGTGTTTGCCTGGCTGAATTACCGTCTGATGCGGGGTCAGCAAAAACACCTGATGCAGCCCTGGATCCGCCTCTTGTCCTGGTTGGGGCTGATTTATTTATTTGGCTTTTCGCTGCTGTTTATCTGGTGGTTTCTGAGCAAATAAAACCCCGTCTAATCACCCGCTTAGCACAGAAGGGCAGAAATTCGCTTGCGCTGGCTTAAACCGCTCTGTAGTCTCGATTTCAGAGATCGGTTTAAACCGGCATTAAAGCAACAAAACACAACCTTTCCCACTACATGCATTCTTCAATCAACAGCAACAACAGAAGTGTAAATGATGAGTTCTTTAGAGTTTGTAGTCACCTTTTTGCTGCAACTGGCGGTGATTCTTGTCGCAGCGCAAATCTTTGGCTATCTGGCACGTTTTATTGGCCAACCGAAAGTGGTTGGTGAAATGATTGCCGGCGTTGTGTTAGGCCCCTCGTTATTTGGCTTATTCTGGCCAGAATGGCAACAACAAATTTTCCCTGCTGACACTATGCCTGTGCTGTATTTTGGTGCTCAGTTAGGCGTAGGTTTGTATATGTTTTTAGTCGGACTGGAATTTAATACCAGTTTGTTTAAACAGCAGGCGCGTAGTGCTATTGCCGTGTCTTTGGCTGGCATGTTAGTGCCATTTACCGTCGCCGCTTTATTGTGTGTATGGCTACTGGATATACCGGGCTTATTTGCTGCCGATATTTCCTATGGCAATGCTGCATTGTTTTTAGGCGCGGCTATAGCTATTACTGCTTTCCCTATGTTGGCCCGTATTATTTATGAACGGGGTTTGTCCGGCACTTCTTTAGGCGCTTTGGCTTTAGCTGCCGGTGCTATAGACGATGCTGCGGCCTGGACTGTGATGGCTGTGGTGTTAGGCAGTTTTGGTGGCGGCACTTTGCTGGCGGTAAAAGCTGTAGTAGGTGGTGTTGCTTATGCCACATTGATGTTTACCAAAGTCACTGGCTGGCTGCAGCCTCTGGCCGATCGTATTGAAGCTAAAGGTGAAATGAGCTGGGGCCAGTTTGCTTTCCTGCTGATGCTCTTTGCTATCTCTGCTTATTCGATGGAATGGGTTGGGTTACATGCTGTGTTCGGCGGCTTTATTTTAGGTATTGCGATGCCCCGTGGTGCCATAGTGGAGCACTTACGTAAACGCCTGGAAAAAATCACTATTTTTGTATTGTTACCTATGTTTTTCACCTATTCAGGGTTAAAAACTCAGCTGACTATACTGGCCGATTGGGAAGTGATGTCTGTGGCTTTGGTGATACTGGCCGCTTCGGTCTTTGCCAAAGGCATTGCGTGCTGGGCTGCTGCACGCCTCACCGGCAGTGATAACAGAACTGCTATGGCTGTTGGCGCTTTAATGAACGCCCGTGGCCTGATGGAGCTTATTATTATCAATATAGCGCTGAAGTTTGGTGTAATCGAACCAGCATTGTTTTCCATTATGGTGCTGATGGCTATAGTCACTACGCTCATGGCGACACCATTGTTTGAACTGGTGTATGGGCGACATATGAAAAAGAAAGTCGTAGCGAAAAGTGCTGTATCAGCACAGGTTGTAAGTGAGAGCTAGTGTTATAAAAATAATAAAGCGGACCAGAGTCCGCTTTATTAAATCAAATAAAATCAGTTTGTTACAAACTTAAAGTACGTTCACCACGTGAAATGCCAGACACACCACTGCGTACTGTTTCCAGTATTTGGGTGCCGTTTAAGGCCTGAATAAAAGCTTCCAGCTTGTCCGAAGTGCCGACCACCTGAATGGTGTAGGTGCTGGCTGTGATATCAATAATCTGACCACGGAAGATATCAGCACAACGTTTTACTTCTTCGCGTTGTTCTGCCGTGGTTTTGACTTTGACCATCATCAGTTCACGTTCAATATGAGCCGATTCACTTAAATCAGCCAATTTCACCACTTCAATCAGTTTGTGCAGCTGTTTGGTGATTTGTTCTATCACCTGATCATCACCGCGGGTCACCAGTGTCAGACGCGAAATAGTCGGGTCTTCTGTGGCAGCTACCGTAAGCGAATCAATGTTATAACCACGCTGTGCAAATAAACCTACTACGCGGGCTAAAGCGCCGGACTCGTTTTCCAGCAATACAGATAAAATATGCCGCATGTTAAGTCCGCTCCGTTTTGCTTAAAAACATTTCATTCATAGCGCCACCTGGTATTTGCATTGGATACACATGCTCAGTTGGGTCGACATGAATATCTAAAAACACCAGTTTGTCTTTGAGGGCAAAAGCGCGTTCTAACGCTGCTTCTAATTCTTCGGCTTTGGTGACACGAATACCCACATGGCCATAAGCTTCGGCCAGCTTCACAAAGTCAGGCAAGGAGTCCATATAAGAGCTGGAGTAGCGGCTGTCGTAGTTCATATCTTGCCACTGTTTCACCATGCCTAAATAGCCGTTATTCAGGTTAATGATTTTGACACCAAGGCCATATTGTTTGCAGGTGGACAGCTCCTGAATGTTCATCTGAATAGAGCCTTCACCTGTGACGCAGACGACTTCAGCATCTGGGTAATGCAGCTTGACGCCCATAGCAGCCGGTAAACCAAAACCCATGGTGCCAAGGCCACCTGAGTTAATCCAGCGGTTAGGTTTATCAAACTTATAATACTGAGCGGCAAACATCTGGTGCTGACCTACGTCGGACGTCACATAAGCATCACCTTTAGTGTGACGGTGTACAGCTTCAATTACGGCCTGAGGTTTTAAATGCGATGCGCTGCTGTCATAACGGCCACCATGCACTTCACGCCATTGCTGTATTTGATGCCACCACTGACCTAAAGCGTCCTGATCCAATTCGCCTTTGTTTTTCTCCAACTGGTGCAGCATTTCCTGCAATACAGGTTTCACTAAGCCCACTATAGGAATATGGGCATTGATAGTTTTGGAGATACTGGCCGGGTCAATGTCGATATGAATAATGGTGGCGTTAGGGCAGAATTTTTTGGTGGCGTTGGTCACGCGATCATCAAAGCGTGCACCTACGGCAAAAATCACGTCGGCGTTATGCATCACCTGATTGGCTTCATAACTACCGTGCATGCCCAGCATGCCAATAAACTGCGGATCGGAAGCCGGATAAGCACCTAAACCCATTAAGGTGTTGGTGACAGGTAAATTCAGCTTGCGGGCTAACACAGTCAGCTCGTCTGAAGCCCGGCCTAAAATCACGCCACCACCAGCATAAAGCACAGGTTTTTTCGCCGCTAATAAAGTGGTCAGGGCTTTTTTAATCTGACCCGGGTGGCCTTTCGCGTTAGGGTTGTAAGAGCGCAGTTTGATATCTTTGGGATACTCATAAGGGAATTTTTGACTTGGGATCGTCATATCCTTTGGAATATCCAGCACCACAGGACCAGGCCGGCCGCTTTGCGCTATATAAAAGGCTTTTTTGACTAAATACGGAATATCTTCAGGGCGGCGCACCGACATATTGTGTTTGACGATAGGGCGGGAAATACCCAGCATATCGGTTTCCTGAAAGGCATCGTCGCCAATCAGATGGCTCATCACCTGACCACAGATCACCACCATAGGAATAGAATCCATATAAGCAGTGGCTATGCCGGTAACCGCATTAGTAGCACCAGGGCCGGAGGTAACGAGCACTACACCAGCTTTGCCGCTTGCTCTTGCGTAGGCGTCCGCCATATGGGTCGCGGCTTGCTCATGGCGGACCAGCACGTGTTTCACCTGATGCTGTTGAAACATAGCATCGTAAATGTGTAACACGGCACCGCCGGGGTAACCATACACATACTCTACGCCTTCGTCAGCTAAGGCGCGGATCAGCATGGCTCCACCAGACAGCAGTTCTGGTTGGGTGTTTTGGCTTGTCATTGTTCAGGTCTCATAGTTTGCACGTGCGAACTTTAAGCCCTATTGCGGGCGCAATTGAGCTCAAAGCAAAAATCACTGCTCAGCCGAAGCAGAACAGCATAATTTCTTTTACGTGGACGGACAGAGTAAGGGGTCTGTCAAAACTATGTGCCTGTATACCTTGAGGTATGGATCCGACTCATTGGTCGTTTTTGTTTTATTTAGCAGGCTTGATGGCTAATTTAAGGGAAGATGCTTTGAAAGTCGACTGAAAATTTGAATATTGTCGCGAATTGCAGAGATTGCATGCAAAGCGGTTTCGCCGCTGGCGAGATACTTTCTTTTGCTTCGCCAAAAGAAAGTATCCAAAGAAAAGGCGACCCCAGGTCGCAGCGAAATCCCGGCCCAAAATCGTGCGTCCAAGGCGGCTGGGTAACTCGCTCGTCGCTACCGCTCCTCACTCAGACACTCCCAGCCTTAAAACCTTGGCCACCCAATTTTGTCCGGCTCGCGCCCCAATGGGGATTTGGTGCCAGTAGTTGGCGTTGGTTTTTGTTACACGTAAAGCAACACTGGACAAATGTCGGGAAATGTTTGATTTTGAGAATTGTTCTCCACGTTTACATACTAATGTGTCTGTGAAGTCAAACGCTCATGCGTGATATACAAGAATTTTATAATTAGGACGGTACATGAGTATTCCGAAAAAGTTATATAAATATGAAAGTGTTAGCACTCAGACATTAGCAAATTTAAAAAATGGGCAGATTTACTTTTCACTACCCAGTCAATTTAATGATCCCTTCGATTGTTCATTGCCAATCAGTCTAGATTTAAGCTCCGACTCGTTAACAAGATTTCGGGCTAGCTTACTAGAAAGAGGAAACCTTCCTGAATTTAGTGCAAAGCAATTAGATGGTATGAGCGATAGTTCATTACTCGAAATATTAGATCGAGCGATGCATGAGACTTTAGGAATTGCTTTACAAGGTAAAGGAGTCTCGTGTTTTTCCAGTGACTTTTGCAATCTTCTTATGTGGTCTCATTATGGCGCGAAACATACCGGCTTTTGTTTAGAGTTCGATACATCATTTGAGCCTTTTAGTAAGGCTCGGAAAGTCAAATATGTAGATCAGTTTCCCAAATTGAATGCCGAAGAATTGGTTGTAGATACCAACTACGAGCGTGCGCTTGAGTTACTGCACACGAAGTCCAATGCTTGGAGCTATGAAAACGAATGGCGTTGTATACATGCTGAAGCTCCGATAGCGTATGCCTACCATCAGCGTGCTCTAACCGGCGTCTATTTCGGTTCACAAATTGACAATGCGTTGGTAGAAATTATTTGTCTTACATTACAAGGACAAAATCCCGATGTCCGTTTTTGGAGTGGCAAAAAGTGCTCTGATAAATTTGGACTTGAGTTCGAGGAATTTTTTTATACGCCACATATTAAGGCAAAAGAGTTGGGTGTAATTTAAAGCCAATCGACTTTGGTTTTGAGCTGCCTGAAACTTGCAAGTGAGCCGATTATTTAGGAGTTATGTTCGCTTAGATAAATGCCTCTGACCGCGTTAGATAAGACCATGCCTAACCCTGCGCCATAAGAAATTACAGCACTGCTATCTCAAATGATTTTGTGGTAGTTGTGGTTGGCCTAATACAGCAACGATCAGAATAAAGTCATATTCTTTTGTGAAGTACGCGGTATGTTTGCCAATGGGGAAATAGAATCCGTTTGGGTAGATGTCGTCACAAGGTCTGCCTAAATCCGGGTTATCGGCTAACATTTGCAAGCCAGAGAGCAGGCCTGCTTTGTACTTTTGCCACTGCGACTCAGAAAAGTTTTGAATCGTGTAGTGTTTAATCTGCTGTAACTGAACCTGAGCCAGACGGCTTAATTTATATCTTTTCATCGGCATATTTGTGGTTACAGGGCGTTAAGAAAATCTTCGCCGTCAACGACATTACCCTTTGCTAAGTCTTCTTGCGCAGAGTTGAAGCAGTGTTTAAGGTAATCCGCTTTCATCACCTCAAGCGCCTGGTAATCATGCATAGACATCACGACCACAGCATCTTTGTTATTTTTGCTGATTTTGATCGGTTCACGTTGCGCGTTCAGAAGTAGCTCACCGAAATTTCGTTTGGCGTCATTTGCTGTTAATGTTTGCATAAATAAGCTCCGTATCTGGAATTACACTAGCAGTATAGTCTCTTGAGTAAAATGGTTGAAGTGATTAAATCGTGCGATTTGTGTGAAAGGAAAACCCGCAAGATAACTGATCCAACTATGTTCTCCCATCCCCATTAGGGCGCGAGCCGGACAAAATTGGGTGGCCAAGGTTTTAAGGCTGGGAGTGTCTGAGTGAGGAGCGGTAGCGACGAGCGAGTTACCCAGCCGCCTTGGACGCACGATTTTGGGCCGGGCTTTCGCTGCGACCTGGGGTCGCCTTTTCTTTGGATAGCTTTCTTTTGGCGAAGCAAAAGAAAGTATCTCGCCAAAGGCGAAACGCTTTTAAAGGCTGTCATACCGTTATATGAACAATGCACAACCCCCGACTTGCAAATCTAATGTCCCGGCCACATAGTGATGCAAAGCATTCCATAAAACCGGAGCTGTCCGGTTTGCATAAAAATAGGTGAGTTGTGTCAGCCAATATCAAGCCCGTTACTATAGAAAATGTCCGTGAACTGTTAGAGCAGTCTTTTACTCAGCCTGTGCTGTTTTATTTTTATTCAGAGCGCAGCCCGGCTTGCTTAAATTTAGGCCCGGTATTGCAGCGTATTGCTCAAAGTTATCCGGATGCGCTGACGCTTGCCGTAGTGGATTGTGATCAGGAGCAGCAACTCGCCGCTCATTTTGGTGTACGTTCAGTGCCTACAGTGCTCTTTATTAAAGAAGGTCAGCCGGTGGATGGTTTTGCGGGTGAAGAACCTGAACAGGCTATTTTGCAGCGCCTGAGTGCTTTTTTGCCTAAGCCTGAAGATCAATTATTACAGCAGGCTATGCCTTTGCTGGAGCAGCAAAACTGGACTGAAGCTTATCCTTTGTTAAAAGAGGCGAATGAGCTGGCAAGCGATAGGGTGGATATTCGTTTACAACTGGCTTTGGTGCAAGTAGAGCTGGGTCAGTTAGAGGCTGCCGAAAAAGCCCTGGCGACTGTATTAATGGCTGATCAGGATGTGTTATATCAGAGTGTTAAAGCCCGATTAGAATTAGCGCAACAGGCTGCAGATAGTCCTGAAGTAAAAGCGCTGGAACAGGCTTTAGTCACAGATCCTGACAATAAAGAGCTGCAACAACAACTTGCAGTGCAGTACCATCAGGTGCAACGTTCAGCTGAAGCTTTGGCTTTGCTCTTTGAAATATTAAAACAGGATCTGAACTTTGGTGAGGCGAAAAAGCTCTATCTGGATATTCTAGCTACTTTACCCAAAGGTGAGCCTTTAGCCTCCAGCTACAGACGTAAACTCTATAGCCTTTTGTATTAACTCATTGTTTGAAAGGACTCCCTATGCTGAGAAAAACATGGACCAGCCTGGTGTTGCTGGTTCTGTGCTGTTGGTCAGCGCAAAGCTACAGCGCTGCTGTGGCAGAAAAAGTATTTGCCGATTACGCTGACGCTTTGTTGCAAATTAAAGTGCTGGAACATGCCTCAGGCGCTAAGTCGGCTATAGGCAGTGGCTTTTTATTGCACGATTCGGATTTGGTTGTTACCAACTACCATGTGGTGTCCGAAGCTGTATTGTTTCCGCAAAAGTATCAGCTGGAGTTTCTGGCACAAAATCAGCAAAAAGGCGCACTCGAAATAGTGGCCGTGGATGTGGTCAACGATTTGGCTTTGCTAAAAACTGACTACAAAGCAGCCAAAAGTTTCCAGCTACAACAGCAAACACCAGTGCAGGGGGCGACAGTCTATTCACTGGGAAACCCGCATGACTTAGGCTTAATAGTGGTGCCTGGTACTTACAATGGCCTGCAAAAGCACAGCTTTTACCCTCGCATTCATTTTACCGGCGCTATTAACAGTGGCATGAGTGGCGGTCCGGCAGTCAATGACGCTGGCGAAGTGATTGGAGTGAACGTAGCTTCTGCTGGTAATGATTTAGGTTTTTTAGTCCCTGCGGCTGCTTTAAAAGCGTTGCTGGAAAAAGCTGTAGTGGCTGACTTAAAACTGGATATTCAGCAGCAATTGATCGGTAACCAGCAGCGCATGTTTCAGCAAGTTTTAGAAGCCGACTGGCAACTAAAAAACTTTGGCCCTGCCACAGTGCCGGACGAAATTGTGCCTTTTATCCGCTGTTGGGGTATGTCCAATGTGGAGAAAGACAAAGACGATATCAAAAGGGTGAATGCCTTTTGTAACCAGCCGGAAGAAATATTTTTGTCGTCAGAATTCAGCACAGGCCGCATTGAAATGCAGTTTGAATGGGTTCAGGCCAAAGACTTACATCCACTGCAGTTTTTCCGCCGTTATCAGTTCAGCATTAGCCAGATGAATGCCGATAACAGCGCAGGCGAAGATGACGTTACGGCTTTTTCCTGCCAGAACCAATTGTTAAGCCCTGTTGAAGGCCAGCATGCTAAAGCAATATTTTGTATCCGAGCTTATCGTAATTATCCGCAACTTTTTGATGTGGCTTATATTTCAGCTTCTATGGACCACCAGCAACAAGGCGTGATCAGCCACTTCACCTTAGCAGGGGTGGATCAACAAATTGCCTTAGAGTTCAGCCGCAAGTTTATTGGAGCTGTGGTATGGCAGTAATAGTGGAAGTACTGAATAAGCAGCAAAAAGTCACAGAGCGGCACAAGTTTTTGCAACATCAGGTGCGTCTTGGCAGGGCTTTTGATAATGATGTGATTTTATTTAACAAACATGTTTGTCCTTATCACGCCTTACTGCAACAGGATGAAGAGGGTTATTGGTGGCTGGAGGATTTAAGTTCAGTCAATGGCAGTTTTGTATCCGGACGCAAAGCTGTGGTAGCCAAAGAGCCATTACGTTCAGGTGAAATCTGTTGGCTCGGTGAGCAGGCACTACGATTGTATGACGATGCACACCCTGTGGCTGATACGTTGCCATTCAGTGTGATGGGGCAGAGATTACAGGCTATGGGGCATTGGGCTTTTATCCTGTTGTTTGCCCTGATACTGGCTGCCGATCAGGTAGTGGAAATCTGGCTGACATTGCCAAAGCAACTGGAACAGCTGTGGCCTGCGCGTTTGCTGGAAATCCCAAGAAATTTGCTGTTGTTTTGTATCTGGCCTGCCATTCTGGCGTTGTGGAGCCGGTTTAACCAGCAAGAAAGTCATTTTTTACCTCAGTTAAGTCTGACTTATGCTGCTGTCGCTGCCAGTGCTTTGTGGGGGGGGATTTGTTATTGGCTGGGCTTTAATCTGGATGGTTCAAGTGTGGCTCAGGTGGTTGAAGTAGTGGGCTACACAGTGATCCTGTTTGCATTGTTTAGTGGTAATTTTTGGCTGGCAACCCACTGGTCTTTGCGTGCTCAGACAGCTTTAGCTTTGGCCGTAGCTTTATTAGCAACTTCAGGCCAATGGGCCAGTTTGCTGACACCACCATCGCCTTTTGACCGTAGCTTGCGTTACGATCCGCGTATCTTGCCTTTACCTTTTTATTTGGGACAGGGCAAAACTATGCAGCAGTATGAGCAGGACCTGCAGCAGTTATTTGAGCAAGTGGAACAAAAGCGGCAGGATAAAGATAAAGAATAAAAAAAGGTCAGAGCTTGCGCTCTGACCTTCCTATCGAATTTAGCTCCGTAATCGACATTAGAGTCAGAGTTAAGATTCTGACCCCTGCAGTTTCTGCCAGATAGCGCGGATTTGATCAGACAGAGTCATAGGATCAAAAGGTTTGACTACCACGTCGGCAGCACCCAAATCTTTGTAAGATTCAATTTCATTGGCCTGCACTTTGGCTGTCATAAAAACCACAGGAATTTGGCTTAAATCAAAATCAGTCTGCATCTTTTTTAATGTGCTGGGACCATCCATACCCGGCATCATCACATCCAGCAATATCAGCTGAGGCTGAAAAGCGTGAAAAGTATTTAATGCTTCTTCACCACCGCTGCAGGTTTCAACGGTAAAACCACCTACGACTTCCAGTGCTACTTTGGCCACAGCCTGAATGGAAGGGTCGTCTTCCACGTGCATAATACGTTTGAGTTCTGTCACCTGAATATCTCTTTATCGGGTCATACTTATAACGCTGAGTGTGCATGATTTTTAGCGCTGATGCCAGTTCAAGTCGGACTCTGTTTCAGAAAAAACTGCAGAAAATGGCAGCACAGCTTTTTGACTGTGCAGTGGTATAGTGTCGGCATTCGATAGCGCCACAGATAGTTTATTCGCTTATGCCTCAGCTTTTGTCTGAACAGTTTTTGCAGTTGGATTTGTTATTAAGTCAGTATCAGCAGTTCTGGCGTTTTAGCCCTTTTCATTTAACCAGTTTGCCATGGGCTGATACCAAGTTAGGTCAGCATTTACAGCAGCTTGAACCAGCCGAAACCGAAAAGTTGGATCAGGATGAAGTGTATCGCCGTAGCTATTTCTCTGAGTTTTTCCCCGAATTAAATCAGTTCAGCCCTTTTCATTTAACACAGCAAAAAGCTAGAGAGCAGACTGCAGTGCCTTTTTGGTTCAGTCGTGATATTAAAGGTCGAAAACTGGAGCAAATTCAAACCTTTGCTTTGCAGATGCAGCAAAGTGATTTGCCGGTGCTGGAATGGTGTGCTGGCAAAGGCCATTTAGGGCGCTGGCTTTCTTTTAGTATGCAGCGAAAAGTAACCAGTCTGGAATGGCAGCCCCAGCTTTGTAGTGAAGGTCAGCAACAGGCGGAAAAACTCAAGCTGTCACAGGGTTTTGTTCAGGCAGATGTGTTGTCTGAAGATGCTGCTAAGCACCTCAACACAGACCAGCAGATAGTGGCTTTGCATGCCTGTGGTGATTTGCATATTCGCTTGCTGCAACTGGCAAGTCAGGCAGGGACAGAACAACTGGATATAGTGCCTTGTTGTTATCATTTAATTGCTACAGAGCAGTATCAGGCTGTATCCACTTTGGCGCAGCAAAGCAGATTAGGTCAGTTAAGCCGTGACGAGCTCAAGCTGGCAGTGCAGGCTCAGGTGACTGCTGGTGAGCGGGTGACACGTTTGCGCCAGACGGAAGTGTTTTGGCGTCTGGCTTATCAGGAGTTGTATCAGGCTTTGCAAAAAGTGACAGACTACCGGCCTTTATCTTCAGTGCCTAAACATTGGTTTAGCGGTGAGTTCAGTGCTTTTGCACAGTGGGCGGCTGGTCAACATCAATGGCAGATCCCGGTTGATACAAACTGGGATTATTACCTGCAACTTGGCCAACAACGGCATATATTAGTGCAAAAAATGCAGCTGGTCCGTTCCTTGTTCCGGCCTTTGTTAGAACAGTGGCTGGTGCTGGACAGAGCCTTGTTTTTGCAACAACAAGGTTATCAGGTCCAGGTTAAACAATTCTGTGATTATCAACTCACCCCCCGCAATCTGATGATTAGCGCCTGTAAAGCTCATGGCTAAAGTTCCTGCTGCCTGCCACCTATCCGCTGGAAGGTACTTAAGGTAAACAACGGCAAAGTTGCAAATAAGGTCTCAAAAATTTCAGCCTGAATTTGCTCATAGTTAGCCCAAATCTTATCTGAACTGAAACAGTAAATTTCCAGTGGCAAACCTACTTCGTTAGATTCCAGCTGACGCACCATCAGGGTCATATCCTGATTGATGTTTGGGTTTTGCTCCAACAGCCACTGAGTGTAATGACGAAACAGCCTCAGGTTAGTCAGGTGTGGTTGCTGTAACAAGTCCTTTGCCTGTTGTGTAGCAAAAAATGGCTGTAGCACCTGTTGTTCCAGCAGTTGTTGTATTTCCTGCTCGTCCAGAAAGCCTATGCTGTGAATATCAATTTTGATAGCTCTTTTAATACGACGGCCACCGGATTGTTGCATGCCACGCCAGTTTTTAAAGGAGTCGGAGATCAGTGCATAGGTAGGGATAGTGGTAATGGTATTGTCCCAGTTCTGCACTTTGACTGTAGTGAGCGCCACTTCCGTCACTGCACCATCTGCGCCGTATTTCGGCATTTCAATCCAGTCACCTCTGTTTACCATGTTATTGGTAGCTAACTGAATACTGGCCACTAAACCTAAAATAGTGTCTTTGAACACCAACAATAACACCGCAGTTAAAGCACCTAAACCGCTGAGTAAATACACCGGAGATTTATCCAGCAGCATGCTTAATATCAGTATTCCTACGACGATAAAGTCGAGTAATTTCAGAATTTGAGCAAGCCCCAGATAAGGCACATTACTTTGACGGTCGACAGCACTATAAATAGCAGTAGCAAAATTAATCAGCGCAGCAAAAGCCATGCCTGCAAAACAATAGAGGTAAATCCAAAGACCCAGATGCACAGCCGACATAAAATCTGGCCAATGCAGAAAGAACTTTTCAGCAGAGCTGATCAGTACCACTGCTGGTATTAAATGCGCTACATGGCTGGCCAGTTGCAACCGTTCTTTTTCTGTCTGATGCTCTAATTCACCATCTACTTTATCCAGCAGATGAGCTATAACAGGCATCAGATAACGGCGTGCCAGTGCAAATAGCAGGCATAACAATACCAAAGCCAGCAGTAGTCTGATGGCTAACATCAGCAGATGTTCTGGTGGTACGATCTGACCAAAGTAGCTGACTACTTGTTGTAAATACAGGTCTAACACAAGGCGTTTTCCGAAGCTGATGACTCTGGTTGATGGTAAGCCGCTATGGTCTGATCTTTTTTCAGCCAGCGCTGATTCAGCCAGTTCTGAAAGCTAACTCTGAAGGACTCGTCGTTAAAATAATCGCCAATAATTTCGTGATCAACAGGCAGAATTTCAACCAACACTACGACGCGTTTTAAACGGCCACAGAGCATATCCAAAGCCACATGGCCGGGGTTGTCAGGGTACAGAATGGTCACATCCAACACCGAATGAAACTGTTGGCCCATGCTGGCCAGAGTAAAAGCGATACCACCGGCTTTGGGCGGTAATAAATGCCGGAATGGGCTACGTTTTTGTTTGTGTTTTTCTGCGGTGAAACGTGAACCTTCCACAAAATTAATAATAGTGGTTGGAGTGTTTTTAAACTTTTCGCAGGATTTGCGGGTAGTTTCTATATCCTTGCCTTTGAGTGCAGGATTTTTAGCAACTACTGCCTGGCTATAACGCTTCATAAAAGGCATATCCAAAGCCCAGGATCCAGAACCAATAAAAGGCACCCATTTTAATTCTTCTTTTAAAAAGAACTTAGGCTCAGGAATACGGTTTAATGCAAACTGACTTAGCACCGGAATATCCAGCCAGCTTTTATGGTTAGAGATCAGCAAATACCAGCTGTCTTTTTTCAGCTCAGCCACACCACTGACTTGCCATTCCACTTTATTAAACAGCTCCATCAGCCCTTTGTTATAACGCGACCAGCCGCGATAACACCAATGCGCAGGTTTAGACCAGAATGCTCTGGCTGTTGCGCTTGGCGATAGCAGTTTGGCGATGCCAATCAGCGTGACCAAGGTACCCCACAGGGCCAGGTTGCAACTAAACATAAAAAACGCCAAAGGGGCTTTAAATACTACAGGCAACCAATACAACATTAGCTTCGCTCTCCTTGCTTCAGCTCTGTTAATAACAGATCTTTATCCAACCAGAGTTGATTCACCCAGGCCTGAAATCTTTGCTTAAACACCGGGTCGTCATAATCACCAATCAGGTTTGGATCTATAGGCAATACTCTGACCCGCACTTTAATGTCGTGCACTTTGCCGGAAATATAGTCCCAGAAAGTGGGGATGCCTTTGGGGTAACAAATGGTCACGTCCAGCAGCTTATGTAAATGTTCACCCATAGCGTTCAGTACAAAAGAAATACCACCAGCTTTAGGTTTAAGTAAATGAGTGAAAGGCGATTGTTGTTTGTCGTGTTTATGCTGAGTAAAGCGGGTGCCTTCAAGGAAATTCATCACAGACACTGGCTTGTAGCGAAACTTTTCGCAGGCTTTACGGGTGGTGGCAATATCTGTGCCTTTCAGTTCAGGTTTTTCTGCCAGCTGTTTGGCTGTTAAACGCTGCATAAAAGGGAAATCCAGCGCCCACCAGCATAAGCCAATCACAGGCACATAAATCAGCTCTTTTTTCAGGAAAAATTTTAAAAAGGGTGCTTTGTGATTAAAGACTTTTTGCAGCACCAGAATATCAACCCAGGACTGATGATTCGCCATCACCAGATACCAGTCTTTGACGCTTAAGTTATCTATGCCTTTGATATCCCAGCGAACTCGGGTAAAAACACGACTGGTTAAATTGTTCAGCGTAATCCAACTGGTGGCACAGAAATCCAGTAAATAGGTGATCCAGGTTTGCCAGATTTTTACCGGAGGTAATTTCACTATGGCCAGGATCAGAATAGGGGTGGCCCAAAAAATCGTGTTGATAAAGTACAGCAGAAAAGAAAGCGAGCCACGTACAGGGGCTGGTAAAAAATGCAGCATTCAGTCACCACTTATTCGTTATTTCCCACTTCCCAAGGTGTTGAGCCAGTGGTCATTAGGGATATAGTTTAAAAAAAGAAAAGCAGGTATACCTGCTTTTCTCTCATCCGATCAGTGGCAAGTTTACCTTAATCTTCGAAGTAGGTGTAACCATAAACCCCGGATTTCAGTTCATCTAAATAAGAGGCCTGCATTTCTGGGGTAAAGTCCATCCGTGCTAATTGCTTCTGATAAGAGGCAAGCAGCTTCTTCGCGTCAAACTGCACATAACGTAACACGTCAGCCACTGTGTCGCCTTTAATCGCATTAGTCAGACGGTAACCGCCTTCGTCATCCAATTCAACATGCACTGAGTCGGTGTCACCAAACAGGTTATGCAAGTCGCCCAGAATTTCCTGGTAAGCGCCGACCATAAACATACCCAGCAGGAACTGTGAATCTTCTTTGTAAGAAGGCAGTGGCAAGCTGGATTCAATACCGTTACCGTCAGCATAACTTTTCAGTACGCCGTCTGAGTCACAGGTAATGTCCTGAATAATAGCGCGATGTTCCAGCGACTCATCCATACGTTCCAATGGCATCACAGGGAATAACTGGTCAATACCCCAGGCATCCGGCATAGACTGGAACAAAGAGAAGTTCACAAACAACTTGTCGGCTAATTTCTCGTTCAATTCATCGTGAATATCACGGTGTGAACGTGACGATAAATCCAGTTTGTTTTTCACTTTGTTGATGGTGGCAAAGTAAATCTGTTCCAGCAACGACCAGTCTTTTAACGTCAGCAAACCATGCACATACTGAGCGTGCGCATCGGTAAAATAATGCACTGCATCGTGGTAGGCTTCTACCGCTGTACGTGGCGTCACGTTTTTATATGAATCCCACAAAGCCCAAATCACGGCTGGTGAGTCTTCGCTTGGTTCTGGCATATTGACTAAGCCTGGTGCGCGTTCAACATCAATCGCATCAGTAATTAAAACAGCGTGGTGAGCTGTCATAGCACGGCCAGACTCAGTGATAATGTTCGGATGTGGTAAGTCGTATTCGTCACAGACTTCTTTTAAGCCGTACACCACGTTGCGGGCGTATTCCAGCATGGTGTAGTTCATCGAACAGGCTGAACGTGAGTTCGACCCTTCGTAGTCCACACCTAAACCACCACCCACGTCAACCGTAGTGATAGGCACACCTAAAGTGCGCAGTTCAGCGTAGTGACGGGCACATTCACGGATGGCATTGTGAATATCGCGGATATTGGCAATTTGAGAACCGATATGGAAATGCACTAACTGCAACAGATCCAGTTTGCCGGCTTCACGCAAAATGTCGATGGCTTGCAGCACTTGAGTGGCGGTTAAACCAAACTTGCCTTTTTCACCACCGGTATTTTGCCACTTACCTTTACCCACAGAATTCAGCTTGATACGGATACCAATCATAGGCGCCTGGCCTAAGCTGTCGATTTCACGGATTAAGGTTTTTAATTCAGTGATTTTTTCAACCACCACATAAACCTGATGACCCATCATCTGGCCAATAGTGGCTAAACGTAGGAACTCAGAATCTTTGTAGCCGTTACAAACAATACGCAAAGGTTTGTCGGTGACGCCTAAAATAGCCATCAGCTCAGGTTTGGAACCTGCTTCTAAACCTACTTTGCCGCTGTCATGGCTCACCAGCTTTTTCACCACGGAAAATTGCTGGTTTACTTTGATAGGGTATACGGCTGTGTATTCGCCTTTGTACTCACGCTCTTGTTTGGCCTGAGCAAAAGAATTAATTAAGGTGCCAACACGGTGCTGCAGAATATCGGTAAAACGTACCAATACGGGCAGGGTTAAGCCTTCCTCTTTAAAACGGGCAGTCAGTTCCGGGAAATTAATACCGGGTTTTTTATGGTCCTGATCCGGATAGGCCACCAGGTCGCCATTGTTGTTAACATCAAAATAGCCTTCACTCCAGACTGCTACGTTATATATGGATCGTGCTTTTTCGATACCCCAATCTGCCATTGTCGTGCCCTTAAAAAAATGATGCGCTATTTTAAAGCCAATGCTGTGAAAAAAACATGAAAAGTTTGTCTCATATTGCCCTGACTGGCAAAATACCCCCAAAGTCATTGAAGTTGCAGCACGGCGAAGCTAATGCAGGTGCAGTTTCATACGAGTCTGGGACATCCAGCTTAGTTTATTTTAAGGAGATAAGTATGTCGGGCGACAATAAATGGTTCACTGAAATTTTTGCGGCCAGTGGCAGTGCTTTTGGTTTAGCCATTACAAAAAAACTGGATGAGGTGCAGTCGCCTTTTCAACATATCGAAATGTTTGAGACCACCCACTTTGGTAATCTGATGGTCATTGACGGCGTTATTATGCTCAGCAGTCGCGACAATTTCCTCTATCACGAAATGTTAAGCCACCCTGTGTTATTTACTCACCCTAATCCAAAACAGGTAGTGATTATAGGTGGCGGTGACTGCGGTACTTTGCGTGAAGTGTTAAAACACCCTGATATCGAACAAGTGACGCAAATTGATATCGACGAACAAGTCACCCGTATGGCGGAAAAATACTTCCCAGAGCTGTGCGCATCCAATAACGACCCACGCGCTACGTTGAAATTTGCTGACGGTATTCAGTTTATGCGTGACGCTGAACCTGAATCTTTGGATGTAGTGATCGTCGACTCCACCGACCCTATAGGCCCGGGCGAAGGTTTATTTAACCGTGCCTTTTACGAAAGCTGCTTAAAAGCGCTGCGCCCAGGTGGCATTTTAGTGCAACAAAGTGAGTCGCCTCTTATTCATATGCCGCTACTCAAAGCCATGCGTGATGCAATGACAGACGCTGGTTTTGCTGATTTACAAAGCCTGCTGTTCCCGCAGATGGTATACCCATCCGGTTGGTGGACTTGTACTTTGGCTCGTAAAGAGGCCAAATTTGACGGCTTCAGGGCTGAAGCTGCACAAAACCCTGCCTTTGAAACCCAGTACTACAATGCCGAAGTACATCAGGCGGCTATGGCTTTGCCTAATTTTGTAAAGAAGGCTTTTGAGCAGAAATAACAACCTAACTTAAGACAAGGGAGTCTTGCGATGAAATGGATGTTCGCTGTAGTTATAGTTCTGGGGGCATGGCTGCTGTTATCAAAGAGCAATTCTTTGTTACCAGCAGAACCCGGAATCACAAAAATGCTGGATCTAGTATCGAAGCCGTTACCGCAGAACGAACCCGCTCAAGAAGCTGCAATGCCAGATATGGTTATAGAGCTACAGCATGCGCAAGCGGAGCCTGACTCAGAGTTTGTAGAGTCAGCTTCCGCCTTATGTCTGGATGGGCGCGGCTGCACTCTGGATTTACACGAAAACTGGCATTTAAAACTGATGAGCAAGGATGGCAGCTTATTAAATCGTGAGCTTGAAGCTGTGTTTAAAAGCCGGAATTTTAAAGAAGCTGCTGAGCAGTTGCATTACTCCAGGCAAAAAGCTGCAGACCATACAACAGAGCTCAAGCTTAAGCACCTGATGTTAGCTGCAGTGCAAAAGTTTCAGGCGGAACCGCAAGCCTTTGGCTGCAGGGATAACATCTGTCTATTGCAAATAATGGTGCCAAGAGAAGTTAAAGTGGATGAAGTGCGGCATTTGCTCAATGCTCCAGACTTATCCTGGCGTACGCTGTCCATGTCCAAACAAAAAAGTAAGTACAACTGGAGCCTGCGATTTGTTGCTTATCTTGATGACAAAGTAGTTTTATCGACACTGAAATAGCAGACTCATGAGCGAAGCTCACCCCCCTACATATTTTTCTGCCGGCTTGCCCAGACTAAACTGGCTAAAATCAACACTGAACCTGCGGATAAAGTCCACCAGTTGACATTTTGTTGCCAGAACACAAAGTTCACCACCAGGCCTGCGGGGATCAGCACGTTGTTCATCACCGCCAACTGGTTAGCATTGACCTGGCGTGCTCCTGCATTCCACAGCCAATAACCTAAACCTGAAGCCACTACACCCAGCCAGACTAAAATGCCGTAATCCAGAGTGGTCGTCGGCATTTTGTTCCAGTCGGCAAATAAAGCGGTTGCCAGCAGACTGGTGATAGTTGCGCCGACAAAAAACCAGCCGAAGTTATAACGCTGCGCGCCTGTGGAGCCTAAGTTCAGTTGACGGTACGCCACCTGACCAAAAGCAAAACATAAGTTAGCTGCCTGTATCAGCAGCAAACCCCACCAAAAATCTGAGCTTAAGTTTTGATACCGGATCACTAAAGCGCCCAAAATGGCCAGCAGAGCAGGACCTAACCAACGAAGGTGTAATTTTTTATAACGCCAGAAGTAATCCAGTATCGAGATATATACAGGGGTCAGAATGGTAAAGAGTAGCACTTCGGCCACGCTCAAATACAGGAAACTGTGATACAGCAACAGGTACATCAGCCCCAATTGGATAGCACCTATGGCGGCAAGAGCCATAGCCTGAGGTTTAGAACTGGTGCTTTTGAGTAACCAGGGCAGGAACAAGAACAGAGCCAACAGCATGCGGCTGCTGACGGCCAGATAAGGGTCAACCCGGCCTGCCAGAAATTCGCCAATCAGTGAAAAACTAAAAGCCCAAATCAGCGTGACTAACCACAATAAACCCATAAAAAAACTCCGGTGTGCTGGCTCTACAATAAATGCAGCGGCAGCATAGCCGGAGTTTTAAATTTTTAATAGCTCTCTGGCTTTAGCCTAAGCCATTAGGGCGACGGCTAAATTATTGAGTTATTGCTTCGATATGAATCTCAACGCGGCGGTTCATTGCTCTGTTGCTTTCAGAGTTGTTTGGCACTGCCGGGTAGCTTGGGCCTAAACCCTGAGTTTCAATACGAATCGGGTTCAGGCGCTGCGCTACTAAATAATCTTTTACGCTTTCAGCACGTTTTTTTGACAATTGCATATTGTAATCGTAAGTGCCTGTATCGTCGGTATGGCCACTGATCACTAACAGAGTTTTATCGTATTCGCCCAGCACTTTAGCTACATCATTGAGTACCGAATAGAGCTGAGGCTGAATGGCAGATTGATTCACTGCAAAAGTAATTTGTGACGGAATTTCTAAACGTAAAATATCTCCGTCACGATGCACTTTTACACCAGTACCGGATAATTGATCACGCAAGGCCATTTCCTGATTGTCCATATAACGGCCCACAGCAGCACCAGCTAAAGCACCAATAGCAGCACCTATCGCCAGTCTTTTATTTTTATGGTTGCCTGTGGCTTTACCCAACACAGCACCCACACCTGCACCGATAGCTGCGCCTTTGGCGGTGTTTTGGTTTTCCGGCGCTATGTTCATGCTGGCACAACCTGATAAAACTAAGGTGCTACATAAGGCGACTAAACCTAAGTGTTTGGCTTTCATGCGAAATCTCCTGAATTTTTGTGACGCAATTGTACCTCAGTTCAACTGAATTAGCGCTGAACCTTTAGCGCATTTGTAAACCAATATAGGTAGCCCAATACCATCCCGTTTTTTATTTTCTCTGGCTTAGGATCCCTTTAATAGCGTTAACAGTTCACGTTCAATCGCAACCACATGCGCATCTTGCTCATTCATATCGCGTAGTGCCTGTGCCAGCTCAAGCACGTATTCACTGTTAGGCCCACTTGGACCGCAGCTGCGTGCTATATGCGCGGCTATGGCTGCGTCTGTATCCGGGCCCAAATAAGCCTCATTATCTGCGCTGGCTAAATACACAATCCCTTGCTCTTCACCTGTTTCATCCAGCCAGTGTAGTGGGGTAAATATACGCAAATAACCATTTTTTTCGCGATGGTCCAAATGTTCAAAAGTCGCTGGTGTTATTTGATAAGCCATGCCGGCGCAACGTGCTCCAACTGCTTCAATCAGGGTTAACACTCTTCCAGGCGCATCAGGCGTACCACGATGATCATATGAGCCTTGCCAAAAGCGGCGTTCCCAACCGTAAATACAGGCTGGTTTAGCGGCCAAATACTCAAAGTCGGTTTTATAAATCAGCGAGCCATAACCAAACAACCAGACAGAGTCGAGGTGATCCAAAGGTTGGCGTTGTTTGTTCAGGGAAATGGTGTTGTGTGACATAAAGCTCTACTCAGGCCAAAATATGAGTGTATTTTCAGGCCGATGTTAACGAAAGACTTTTTACTTATGCAATTCGACGTGTTTTGCTAATACCTATCTGGCAGCTTAAGTTCACGAGCTATATGTGCAACTTTTAAACGGGCTGGTAAAAATCGCAGCTCGTCCGATAGTAAGACGGGTATAGACATATATACGTCTAAACCAGTATGCTCGGGTGGTTAAAAAATCACTGGAGATAAATGGGTTTTATGGCTGGGTTAAAGTGGCGACGTCTGGTGCTCAAAGTGGGCAGTGCCCTTATTGCACCGGAAGCAAAAGGTTGCTCCACCCGTTATTTGTTGGCGATCGCTGGCTTTATCAGCGAGTGCAGGCAACAAGGGGTTGAAGTGGTATTGGTATCTTCTGGTAGTGTGGCTGCAGGCCGCGCCGCTATTCCCTTTGCTCATCACCCCTTACCCATTAATGTCAAACAAGCTATGGCGGCCGTTGGCCAAACCCGCATGATGCAAAGCTGGCGCAATCTGCTGGATGTAGATTGTGCGCAAATTCTGCTGACCCATGATGATTTACAGCACCGTAACCGCTATTTAAATATCCACAATACGCTGCGTACTTTGCTCGATCACGGTGTGCTGCCTATCGTCAATGAAAACGATACTGTAGCTACTGCTGAACTCAAAGTGGGGGATAACGACAACCTTGCTGCTTTAGTCGCTACTGTTGTGGATGCCGATGCCTTAATTATTTGCTCTGATGTCGACGGTTTATATACCGCCAATCCACGTTCAGACAGCAGTGCTTTACTTATCCCTGAAGTGCATCTGATCACAGCGGACATTTATGCCATGGCCGGAGGCAGTCATCATGCCATTGGCACAGGTGGCATGACCACCAAGTTGCAGGCTGCCAGTAAAGCCACGTCGCAAGGCATTGATACCTTAATTATTAATGGTCAGAAAGCTGACAGTTTTGCGGCACTCTTGGCAGGCAAAGCCTGTGGCACGCTGTTTCATAAACAGCAAGAGCGTTTAAGTGCAAAAAAACACTGGCTGTTACACAGTTTAAAAACCCGTGGCGAGCTACAGCTCGACAGCGGTGCCGTGCAGGCGTTATTGCATAAAGGTGCTTCTTTGCTGCCAAAAGGTATCAGCAGCATCAGCGGTGATTTTGATAAAGGTGATGCGATTTGGTTGTGTGACGAGGCGGGTAAGCAGCTGGCCAAAGGCATCAGCCAATACAGTGTATCTGAGCTTGGTAAAATCCGTGGTGTGCATAGCCAGCAGATTGAAAGCATTTTGGGGTATTGCCCAAGCGAAGTGGTGGTGCACCGCGACGATTTAGCACTGGTGGAGGGCTGAGCATGAGCGATGTAAATATTAAAGCCATTTGCCAGCAGGCCAAAATCGCAGCGTTACAGCTGGCGCAGCTCTCTGAAGCAGATAAAAATCAGCTGTTGCTGGCAATGGCTGATCAGTTAGAAGCCGATACAGCTTTGATTCTGGCGGGCAATGCCAAAGATATGGCAGCAGGGCGCGAGAAGCAGTTAGCAGAGGCTATGCTGGACCGCTTATTGCTGACCGAAGATCGGATTAAAACTTTAGCCAATGCCGTGCGTTACATCGCTGCTTTACCAGATCCTGTTGGGCAAATTCGTCAGATGGCGCCACGGCCTAATGGCATTCAGGTCGGGAAAATGTGTATTCCGCTTGGCGTGATCGCGATGATTTATGAAGCCAGGCCTAATGTCACGGCAGACGCTGGTGCTTTGTGTTTAAAATCAGGCAATGCGGTGATATTACGCGGTGGCCGTGAAGCTTTGCAGTCCAGCCTGGCTATTGCTGCTTCCTTGCACAAAGCCATGGCAAAACAAGGGGTAAACCCGGCGGCCATTAGCGTGATCCCAGACCCAGACCGGGCTTTATTACTGGAATTACTGCAACAAAAAGACAGTGTCGATTTAGTGATACCCCGAGGCGGTGAAGGTTTAATTCATTTTGTCAGCGACAACAGCAAAATTCCGGTCATTCAGCATTACAAAGGCATCTGCCATTTGTATGTGGATAAAGCTGCGGATTTGGATAAAGCCATGGCGTTGTTATTAAACGGCAAAACCCAGCGGCCAGGTGTGTGTAATTCGCTGGAAACTTTGTTGGTGCATCAGGCGGTAGCGTCGGAGTTTTTAGCTTTAGTGTCTGCGGCTTTTGAAGAACAAAAGGTGGAAGTCTTTGCCTGCGACTTGTCTTTGCCTTATTTCACTGCTGCTACCAAGGCAGATGACGCTCAGTTTGATACCGAATATTTGCGTTTAGCCATGTCGGTAAAAACAGTGGCTGATTACGACGAAGCTATTGCTCATATTCAGCGCCATAGCTCAGGTCATACTGAAGTCATTTGCACTCAGGATATCAGTACAGCACAGCGGTTTTTAAAGCAAATTAACAGTGCTGTAGTGATGGTCAATGCGTCCTCACGTTTCAGTGACGGCGGCGAATTGGGTTTAGGGGCAGAAATTGGTATTTCTACGTCCAAATTACACGCCTACGGCCCTATGGGGCTGGAATCCCTGACCACAGAAAAATATATAGTGATAGGCGACGGCCAAACCCGCTAAAGCGGGTTCAAGTTTATTGAAGTGGCGCCGATAACAGAGTGGATTCTCTGTTTTCGGTGCAAAGCTGATGATAAAAATGGACTTAAACCAGATGCTCAATGTGAGCATTCAAAACGCAGTGCCTGCAGCAACGCCGCCAGCCTCTGTTTCGGCTAACAACACCCCAGAGCCGGAAAAAGACAGCAGTAAAGCTCCTGTCGGTATTCATGTCGATCTGTCGCCGCTGGGTTTAGATAAATCCAAAAAAGCCGAAAGGGACAAAGATATTGAGGAAAGTGAGCTGCCTGACAGTGTGAAGCAGGCTCTGAAAGCCATACGTGATAAGCAGGAAGAGCTGGAGAAAAAACAACAAGAGCTGCAACAGCTGATGAGTAACAGTTCTATGCCGCCTGAAGAAAAGCAGGAAAAGGTAAAGGCGCTGCAAGCTGAAGTCAGCAGTTTAAGTCGCGGCTTGGTTGATTCAAAAAATAATTTAGTCAGCTCGATGCAAGACCAAGGCTTAACCGAACAGCAAATTCAAACCGCCATGGCGTTGATGAATTAAGATCCTATTATCTCGGCGTAATCTGGTTTCAGCAGCCGCACCAAAGAAGGTGGATTAGCCTTTAATTTACTGGCGGGCCGCACTGGCCTTTTGACCAATTCTCCACCGCAGTTTGGACAAATGCCAGCCATCTTGCTGGTACAAGCCGGGCAAAAGGTACATTCAAAAGAGCAGATATAAGCCTGGTCTGCTGGTGCCAAATCCGTATCACAACATTCGCAATTGGGTCTGAGTTCTAACATCACTGTCTCCTTTGATTCGTTTCAATCTATTTCAGCAGAGGCAACATCAGCTGTCTGCCAGAATTCAGGCCAATCTCTGTTGCTTATCAGCCAGAGCCGCTTGGCAGCCCGGCAACTCAGTTCGACAATTTGCTCTTAATCTGCTTTTATAGATCAAAGACTTAATGGGTTCTCATATGAAAATAGCGGTAATAGGTGGTGGTATTAACGGTTTGTCATCCGCCTGGCAATTAGCTTTGGCTGGCCATCAGGTGGAGTTGTTTGAACGCGATGAGCTGATGCAGGCGACCAGTAAATCCTCCTCCAAATTACTGCATGGTGGTTTGCGTTATCTGGAGCAGGGCGAGTTTCGGTTGGTGCATGAAGCTTTGCAGGAAAGGCGCTGGTGGCTGAAGAAAGCGCCGCATTTAACTAAAAGATTACCGCTTTTGTATCCAATTTATCAGAACGGCCAAAGGCCCCGCTGGCAAATCAAAATTGGTTTGTGGCTTTATGACGTGCTGAGTGGCAAAAAAGGCATAGGCCGCCATCGCTGGCTGACAGCAGAGCAGGCAAAACGCTGTTCTCCACAACTAAAAACAGATGGTTTAACTGGTGCTTATTTATTTTTTGATGGCCAGATGGACGACAGAAAACTTGGGCTCTGGGTGGCAGAGCAAGCCATCAAAGCTGGGGTGCAAATCCATCAACATTGCCCTGTCAGTCAAATCACTGCTACTGGTGGGGTCTTTGCCGGGAACAGCTCTGACTGGCAAGTCTTTGATCTGGTAGTGAATGTAGCAGGGCCCTGGAGTAATCAGTTGTTAGAACAGTCTGAACTGCCAGTGCAACAAGCTTTAGACTTGGTGAGGGGCAGTCATTTATTGCTGCCAGCTGTCAGCCGATATGGCCATATGCTGGAAGTGCCGGGTGAGCGCCGCATTGTGTTTGTATTGCCTTATCAGGGGCAAACTTTATTGGGCACTACAGAAGTACGGCAAAGTCTGGCTGAACCTATAGAGTGCAGTGATGCAGAGCAGAGCTATTTACTGAAGCTGTATAACCATTATTTTGTCGGTCAGAAAACAGCAACAGATGTAAAAGACAAATTTGCCGGAGTGCGGCCTTTATTAGGAGGCAGTGACAGTGCCAGCACAGCCAGCAGGGAATACGCACTGAATTGGCAACAGCAGTTATTAACAGTCTCAGGTGGGAAATGGACTACAGCCAGAGCTTTGGCCCTGACTGTAGTGGAGCAGGTGCAACAAAAAGATTTATAAATCCAGTGCCAGTATTTTTGAGCGACGCTGGTAGTTGTACAACTGTTGTTTTTTCTCTGGTAAATCCTGCACAGTCACCAGTTCAAAACCATGCTCCTGGAACCAGTGAATACTGCGGGTGGTCAGTGCAAACAAGCGGTAATACTTACGTTGCCGTGCCAGCTGAATAATATTTTTCAGCAAAGCGCTGCCACGGTCTGCATCCCGGTATTGTTCATGTACAGCTAAGCAGGCAAATTCACCGACATTTTCTTCCGGAAATGGATAAAGCGCGGCACAACCGATAATTAAACCATCACGTTCAATCACGACAAACTGATCGATTTCCATTTCCAGTTGCTCGCGCGAGCGGCGAACTAATAAACCTTGCTGCTCCAACGGGCGGATCAAATCCAGAATACCGCCGATGTCAGTGATACTGGCGGCACGCAAACGTTCAGCCGCTTCAGTCACAATTTGGGTACCAATACCGTCACGGGAGAATAATTCCTGCAGCATGGCACCATTTTCGCCATAGCTGACTAAGTGACAACGTGGCACGCCAGAGCGACAGGCTGTGATAGCTGCATGCAAAAAGGCGATAGTGGCTGTGCAGGCATCTTCTTTTTGTTCCATCTGCCACATTAAATGTTCAGCATAATTGGGCATTAACTCTGCGGTAATATCGCCATCTTCACCGACAATACCGCCAGCTTCGTTAAAACCGATAATTTTTTCCGCTTTGAGTTTAATGGCAACCTGAGTGGCAATTTCTTCGGCAGTCAGATTAAAACTTTCACCTGTCACCGAAGCTGCAACAGGACCCATCACGACAATGCCGTTGTTATCCAATTGACGCCGAATACCCTGCACATCAATACGACGCACCCGGCCGCTGTGTAAATAGTCGATGCCATCGTCCACACCTAAAGGCTGGGCTATCACAAAGTTGCCACTGACTACGTTGATTTGCGCATTGTGCATAGGAGTATTGCTTAAGCTCATCGACAAACGAGCGGTAATATCCAGCTGCAAAGAACCTGCTACTTGTTTGATCACACGGAACGAATCATCGTCCGTCACCCGAATGCGGTTGTGGTAATCGCAATTTAAACCGGCCTTTTCCAGCGCCTTATTAATTTGTGGCCGGGCACCATACACCAGCACTATTTTAATGCCGAGCGTATTAAGCAAAGCTATGTCATTAATAATGCTGCGAAAGCCGGGCTGATCTATGGCTTCACCACCCAGCATCACCACAAAGGTTTTGCCACGGTGAGAATTCACATAAGGGGCAGACTGACGAAAGCCATCAACAAGTTCTGTAGTGCGCACTATGGTTTTGTTTCCTTCTGGCAAAAACAAAAATAAGACTAGGGCTGCCTTGTGACAGGAATACGACAGCAACTTAAGCATAGCAAAATAATGCAAAAGCTATAGCTGACGCTGTATGGGCAGTACAAATGAGCGCGCACTTTAAACAATTTTGGATAAATAACCAACAGTTAATTTGCATGGGGACTGTGTTTTTGTAAAACATATTTTATATCAATGCTTTATGTTTTACCTTCGGGTGCCGCTATTCATCTTTGTGGGTTGTTATGTTTCTTTACTGCATGAATATTAATTTATCCATTAAAAAGGGCAGGCTGGATGCTGTTGCAAAGTGGCTGCGGCGATTTGACGTAAAAACTGTTGTTGCTCAGAGCTTAAAGATATTTGCGGGAAATACGCCAGCAATTCGGCATTGTTTCCTGTGATGCTTTGATAAAACACTAAAGCTGTCAGAAAAGTACCAGCCAAAGCCGCATGATTGCCATCCGCTTCATGCAATATCATCTGAGGATCCTGCTGCAATACCATGTCCCAGGCCATGCCAACAGGCGCAACACAACCAGGCTCAGTCGCCACAATAGACTGATGCAACTGATGCACACGGCTGCCTTCTGTGCTGTTGCCATCCTGACCATGTTCCGGAAATAACACTGGGGTGGCGTTTTGCGCTTTTACCGCCCTAAGCCAAATCAGGCTGTCATCTACAGGGTAGCTATAAAGGCCAGAGGTGGAGTACTTCTGACCTTGTAAAATCACATGGCTCCAGCGTAAGGACTGCAGTAACTTTAAATCCGCGGTGCCAGATAAACGTTCATCCAGATAAGCGTAACCATCAGCCACAGTGATATCCACCACAGCCCCTGGTCGTCCTGCCAGAATCAGTTGCCGGATCAAGCCAGGCATATTGTGTGAGCGTACATGGCTGTTGCCAAACATCAGAATTTTATAATGATCGACATAGCGGTTGTCCGGCACTGCGGTAGCCAGTGGCAACTGACCAAAGTCAGGATTGTTCGGAGCAACCTGACCACCGCCGCCAGTATTGCCTGTCGCAGTTGTCGCACCGCCACCACAAGCTGACAAATACAGGCAACTTGCGGTTGTCATCGCCAAGAGGAAAAGCTTCAGTGTGCTGATTCTGTTCATAAGTACGCTCTGCGCTTTGTGCGCTGTAACAGGTGTAGTCGACAGCATGAGAGCCAAAGTAGAAAAAAGCCTTACTTTTATAGGAGAAAAAGCGGATAAATAAGTGATGCAAGTCAGTGCTCTGAACTCAAGGTGGTTTAATTTAGAATCAAGAGTGGGCAGGTACTACTTTAATTGTTAAGTTGCAATCCAGTCACAACAGGAAGCTCTCCGCGGCAGCCATTTACGAAAGCATGAATACGTTTATTTGAAACCATGGCTGTAGTCATCAATGTAAACAAGCGATCCATTGTTTTAGCATCAGCTTCTGTCGCCGCATCAAACACATAGAGATATTGTTTTGGGCCTGCAGAGCAATTATCCGGATCGTGATACGTAGTAGGGTCAACATAAAACCCGTGGTAGCCAGGCCGCCAGATAATATGCTTGATGAGTAGATTGCCATTGGTCCACTTTTCGGCCGCTGCAGATAAAGATATGAATGCTAAAAGGACTACGGAAAAACATTTAATCATGTGCATAATTCTCTGGTGAAAATAGATGTCTAAATTTTAGTTATATGTCGTTCATACATTATCGGGAATATGTCACGCTATATAGCTTGCAAAAATGTGTCGCTGAGCCTGCCCATTTTGAAGATATCTCTTCATGACCATGTAACTGCAGCTTTGTATTAGCCTGATAAGCCGCTATGAGCATGCTCAGGTTAGACTGATATCCTGCGTCGTCTTTGTTGAACCAATATCCTTTACACACACCAGAAGTGCTTTGTAGCACGACCACGACATCTGCATTTCCCCAATTGGTATAACTTTGTAAAGCTTTTATTTCTGAAACAGGCGAAAGCTGAAGGGCGAAAGCGGTCATAGGAACTAATGCTAAAATTTTTATTATCTTTCTTAAATTCATATGTTTATCCTTAAAAGGATTAAGTCCGGTCCGATGCGCGCAAAAAATCCTATCACTTCTTGTATCCGTTTTCATCTTTTATGTTGATTGATGGTAAATGTTTTGGTTACGATATTACGACTAAAGGTCTGTCCTCCATTTTCCTTCGCACTCGAGCTAAATAGCTGTTTTGTGAAAGACACTGCAAATCAACCAGCCTTTTAAGCCATTAGCCTCAAAACTCAGGGATGAATCCTCGATGATCAAAGCGATTTTTCGTTTAATTGCCTTATGTGCGTTATTAACATCCGTTCCTGTAAAGGCAAATGTTAGCCAGTACAGCGTATTTACCGATGCGGCTGGTAATATTTATTTAAAGGCGCCAGAAAAATTTGTTTTGATCCATTCAGATGTATCAGTGCCTTTGTTTGTCCCGCCTAAAAATGGTCTGCTGAAACTTTCCCTGGTGAATGGCTCTTGGGTAGTGCAGGAATTGACTTCGTCTCAATGGAATGCTTTAGCTCTTACCCCAGGTAATGCTCTTGTTGACCAATTGCGTTTTGGCGATATAGATGGTGATGGCGTGCCTGATCTGGTTATGTCGTTAAACAACACCCACTTTCCGGCTTTATCTCTGACCAATTTAAATAGCAATGCTGTTGTTCGTTCTTTAAATACAGGTTACCTGAGTCCGGCTTTTGTGCTTCAGGATGTTAACTCCGATGGCATTATGGATATTGTGGATAACAATACAGTTTTTCTGGGGCAGCGCAGTGGGACTATGCTTTATACGGGGCAAATCAAAACCAGTGCTGATGGTGACAATCCTGGCTTAACCGCAGCCCAATTCAGAGTAGATGAGTCAGGTCAGGCCACATATCAGATTCCAATCGTCATTCCCGCAGGTATTGCAGGTGTTCAACCCAGTGTTTCTTTAAGCTACAACTCAGGTGCAGGGGAAGGTATAGCTGGCATGGGCTGGAATGTTTCAGGCCTGTCTTCCATTCATCGTTGTGCAAAATCTATAGTACAAGACGGGGCTATTTCTGGTGTTTTCATGAACGCCAATGATGGTTATTGTCTGGATGGCCAACGACTGATACTCACAGACGGCACTTATGGTCAAGCTGGATCCACCTATCGTTTAGAAATTGACGACTTTTCAGTAATTACTGCCATAAGACAGGATAGTTCAGGCTCCGGACCGCAAGGTTTTGAAGTTCAAACCAAAGCTAAAGAAACTATGTATTTTGGCAACACTGACTTTAGCACATCCGATGCAGATGCTTTTGTGGAACCCGGTGGTAAAGCCGCTGGTTCAGTGGCAAGCAGCTGGGCACTCAAAGGGATCAAAGACGGTTATGGCAACTATATTGAATATGTTTACCGTAAAGGTGGTTTGTCAGCCTCTGATATTGGTACTGTTGAGTCGGCTGGCGTATTTGTTATCGATAGTATTCGTTATACAGGCACATCGAGTTCCGCACCTTTCGCTTCGATCAACTTTCACTATGACAAACACCCTTTCCCCAGGGCTGGCTTTGGTTATGGCGGTAGCTTTTATCAAAAATATCGCTTGGAAAGTATCAGTGTTTTATTGGATGGTGAAGCATACCGCTATTACGATCTGGGGCACGACACTAGCCAATATAGCTATCTGGATTGGGTGCAGGAATGTCTTGCTTCAGACAGAGTCAGTTGTCGGAACCCTCTGACGTTTGATTATCATAAACAAAGCAATACTTTGGCGTTTAATGCTTCAGAGTCATTGAGTTCAAGGCTAAAAAATACAACCCAATTTTTTGACATTAACGGGGACGGCAGAGCTGACATGGTTTATACCTCTGAGGATGGGAAAACCTTGTACATCAAAATGTCTAAAGCTGAAGGTGGCTTTGGTGCTGAAGAGGTGATCACATCAAAACTTGCTTCCGCTGAACTCATTAATTTTGTGGATGTAAATGGCGACGGCAATGTTGACATTTTTTATCCGGAAGACAGTAGTTGGAAGTTTGCGATTTACCAGCCTGATACTGTTGATGTGCCGATTCCATGCAGATCTAAAGGGGACTCTGTCTGTACCCCAGGTAAGAGTTATAGTCGAAGCTACAGTTTTACTAAAAAGACTGTTCTTGGCTGGAATTACAAGGCTGCTGATCTTGAGACATACAAAAACAGATTCTTTGCCGATGTAAATGGTGACGGCTTAATGGATTGGGTAGGTTTCTCAGATGAATCAATAGTCGCTTTTTTAAACGTGGATAAAACCTTCTCCCCTACTCAAACAACGGTTTATACAGTGCCTATTGAGGCTTTTCCGAAAGTTTCGGTAGATCCAGATGTACCGCAGTACAGACACATGAATACGAGGCAGGCCCATGTTGGCGATTTTAATGGTGATGGTGTGTCTGATGTTGTTGTCCAGTTAACGGCCATGGTGCCACGTTGTGGAACAAACTGTCCAGAACCTAAATCGGTACTCATTTATAGCAAGGGAGCTCAAAGTTTTGAGTACCAGGACTTCTCTTTGGCTGGCACAGATCACAGAACAGCCGACTTAAACGGCGATGGTTTATCCGATTTAATGTATATCCATAATAACGCCTGGAAATACCAGTTATCAACAGGGCAGTTGGGGTCTGCAACTTCTGCTTTTTCTTCGCCTGTCAGTTTGAATTTACCTGCTATAAACACCACCGAAGATTACAAGCATTTAGTGCAATTAGCCGATCTGGATAACAATGGTAAAGCCGATATTCTGGCGATCGAATCTACCAGCATAATCCGCTATTTCTGTCGTGATACCGGAGGAACTATTCCTTACAGTCAATTAATGACAGAGGGGGCCTCAATAGCAGCTCGCGGCGGCGAGTTTGAACATGATGGACCTGTCTGTCCGGATCTTTCCGAGGCAAGGCAAGAACCTTCCAATTCCAATCGCGTTATTATGCTGACAAGCACTTTTGATGATGCAGGTAACTTTGGTTTCAGCACGGTACAAGGCTTGGCAGCCTTTGTTCCAGTGAGCAAACAAACGGTAGTTCGTTTGGCGGATATTAATGCAGACGGTGACACAGATTTATTATTTACCAATAGTACAGCAGCTCAGAATGCAAGCTGGACTGCATATCATAATAATACGTCTAACCAGCAGGTGTTATCACATGCATCGTCTGCTGCAGAACTTGCAGGCATTCCCAAACATCAGTTAAAAGCCGTAACTAATGGCTTTGGTGTGAAAACGGAAATCAGTTACAAACCGATGACTGATAGTTCTGTTTATCAGGCAGAACCTACAATAAATAGCTCGGGAGAACTGAACCCTGACTATATTTCGCCTAAATATGGTATGTGGTTGGTTGATACTGTTACTTCTCAAACCCACAGCAGCGGTTCTTCTGTTGAGACAGTAGGTGTGAGTTACAATTATGCTGGCTACAGGCTGCATAAAAAAGGCCGTGGTGCTTTGGGTTTCTCTAGCCTCACCACCAGGGATTTGCAAAGTGGCATTAAAACAACAACAGAATATGACCAGAACTGGCCCTTCATCGGAAGGCCTGTAAAGACAACCAGTATGCTTGGCTCTCTCTTGCTCAGTGAAGCCACGTCCACTTGGGCTCAGGGAGTGAGTGCCAACGATGGACCTTATGTTTATCTGGAAAAGTCTGTTGAAAAAGGCTGGCAAATTGATAGTGCCGATAAGCTTAGTTTTGTAAGCCATATAGAGACCCATAATAGCTATGACAAAACATCGACAGGAGATTCGTTAGCTGGATGGGGTAATTTAACTAAATCTACTGTCACTTTATATGATGAAGAGGGAACTTCAGTACATAGCACCGAAAGTATTCATGCTTATGATGCAACTAACGTGACAGATTATTTGCGCTATGGCCGTTTGTCTGCATCTGTGGTGACAAAAACACAAGCTGTGACCAGCTATCAGCCTGCATCCACTCAAAGCCGTTCCAGTACTTTTGCGTATTACGATTCTGGATATTTGCAGAGCGAGACTATAGGCAGCGATTGCGCTTTCACTGCTGTGCCGGAAAACCTGAAAAGCAGAGCTTCAACTGGCTCATATTGTGATAGCTCGAATATCAGCACTAAAACCTATGCATATGACAAGTACGGTAACATCGAGACCTTGACCGTTACTGCTTCAGGTGGCAGCCGCTCAGAGACGACCAGCTACAGTACTGATGGGCGTTTTGTTGTTACTAAAACCAACGCGTTAAATCAGCAGGAACATTATTTATACAACGGCCAGAGCTCTGCCAGAGGCATATTGTATTCGGTGACTTCGACCGGTCCTAATGGGGTCAGCTCGACCAGTCATTTGGATGGTTGGGGACAAGGTTTTCAGGTCACCTCTGCGGATGGTAATGTCAGCACCACAGAAACCCTGTTTTGTAGCTCCAGTGTATATGGCGGCATATGTGGTACCCAGGGGTTATTGATCTCCAAAACAATAACCCCTGGTGCGCCAACCACTTTTGTGGTGACAGATAAGTATGGCCGCAAAGTTCGGCAGGCCAGTACGACTTTTGCTGATGCGAATTCCTACAGCTACGTAGACTTTGAGTATGACAAACATGGCAATCTTACTCAGCAATCTGATCCTTATTTCAATATTGCCCACAGAAAGCTAACGACTTTTGCATTTGATAAATTCCAACGCCCAACAAAAGTGACTTATCCGGGCGGTGTAACTTCACAAGTAACATATTGGGGATTACGAACCTCTACTGTGGATGAGAATGGTTTTTGGCGCGATGAACATAAAGACGTGGCAGGCAGAACCATCCATACTACAAATCCTTATAAAGGTTCATCATCTGCTTATGCAAACCTGAATAAAAATGGTGTGGAGTTCAGGTATTCAGCTTTTGGTGATCTGCTCACACAGTCATTTATTGTGAGAACCTCTGAGTACCCGGATGCTCCGCTCCCACCCAAACCGCCAATTGATGGAATTGATCCGCCAAAGCCTCCCATCATTGACATTATGAGTTCTGCCTATTCAGGCACCTTGTCACAAGTCGTTACTATTACTCATAGCTATGACAGTTATGGCCGGAAATTATCGACACAAGACGCAACCAAAGGCACATGGTATTACGGCTACAACGGTTTTGGTGAACAGATTGCACAGCTCAATGGTCGCAATGAATCCAGCACACTGGAATACAACCAACTGGGGCAACTGGTCGCGAAATCACAGCAACGCAGCCTCGATGAAGGTGGTGGTTATGATCTAACCTGTTACCGCTATGGTAATGACCCGGCTCAGAAAAATGTCGGTAAACTGATACAAACGGTTCAGTATTCTATTGCAGAAAAACGTGACTGTAGCGAACTGACAGCAACTGCAGCACGCTATAGTGAAACCCAAAGTTATGATGTGTATGGCCGCCCAGCCAGTTCAGAGCAAAAGCATAGCGGTAAAACGTTCAGTCAATCTACAAGTTATGATGCCTATGGCCGGGTCAGCCTGCAAGTACTGCCTTTAGGTAGGGTAATTAGCCTCGAATATCAAAATGGTTACCAGAAGGGTGTTTATGAATACCCGGCCAGAACTTTATTAAGTGAAGTAGAAAGCCTGGACGCTGCAGGCCGTGTCACACAAGAGAAGTTATACGGTGGAACCAGCAGAGTCACAGCCTTTGATCAAGACCGTGGTTTTATAGACAGCATCACTGTGTCTAAGGGCAGTCTTTCTATTTATAACGTGAGCTACGACTACGATAACAAAGGCACAACAGAACTCAGAACCAGCCAGTATTATGACCAGAATCATGTATTGAGCCAGACCATCAGCGAAGACTTTGTGTATTCAGAAGAAGGTCATTCAAGGCTGAAAGACAGGGTGATGACGGTGACTAATGCAGCGCTGGGTAACCATGTCAGCACTATCACTGAAAGTATGGGGTACGACGGTTTTGGCAATATCACCCGCAAAACGGGCACTGTAGACAATACCTACACCTATGATCAAACCAACCCTTATCAGTTGAACACTGTGACAGGTAACAGAAACTACAGCATGGTCTACGACGCGCACGGCAATATCACTCATGATGGCCAGCGTGAGTTTAAGTATTCCTCCAGCGATATGCCCCTGAAAATTGAACAAAATGGCACTATCACTGAATTTGCTTATGGCCCTGATAATCAAAGGTTTTACCGTAAAGACAGCCGCACTGAAAACGGTGTGGCTACGACCACAGAAACCTTTTATGCCGGTAAAGTGTACGAGCAAAACCATAAAACGACTGGCAGCCAAAGTACAGCCAGCATAGAGCACCGCTGGTATATAGGCCCTGTGGTGATCACCAACTTTGAAAGTGGCGCAGAAGAGCAATACGAAGTACTGCATGGGGACGCTTTAGGTTCTACTGTGGCTGTGACAGATGGCAGCGGCAACTTAAAAGCGCATTATTTGTACGACGCCTGGGGCAAACAAAGCCAGATTATGACAGGTTTTGTGGGAGCGAACCCTATAGCACCAGCGGCCAGCCGCCGCGCTTATACAGGCCATGAGAATGTGGAAGGCCTGGATATTATTCATATGAACGGCCGGATTTACGATGCAACCTTAGCAAGGTTTATGCAGGCCGATCCTTTTGTGCAGGCCCCGACCAATACCCAAAGTTATAACCGCTATAGCTATGTACTGAATAATCCGCTGAGTTATACCGATCCTAGTGGGTTCATCTTTAAAAAATTAAATAAAATGTTAGGAAAGTTTGCTCCTCTTTTAGGTGTTGCGCTCTTGTTTGTGCCAGTCATTGGACAATGGGCGGCGTTAAATATGTGGAACGCAGCAATGTATGGTTTTATGGCCGGCGGAGTTGCGTCAGGTAGCCTGAAGGGCGCTGTTATAGGTGCTGTATCAGGGGCTGCATTTCAACAAATAGGTGCAAGTTTTGACGCTAAGTCCGGCTTCTGGGAGGCTGGAGGTGTCGGGCATGTCGGCGCTCATGCTACGGCTGGAGGTATTTCGTCGGTACTGCAAGGCGGAAAGTTTGGACATGGGTTTGTTAGCGCTGGCCTAACAAAAGCGATAAATATTAACAGTCTTGTAGGCACTCAGCAGGGAGGCTTGTGGGATCAGGTAAGGATATCAGCAGCCGCAGTGATTGGTGGGACTATATCTAAAATAACAGGCGGTAAATTTGCAAACGGAGCAGTAACTGCTGGATTTGCTCAAGCGTTTAATGGGAATACACAGGCTAAGCGAGAGCAATCGTTAAAAGACTACATGCAAGAGAAGTATGGGAATTTGGCAATAAGTGATGAAGAGAGAGCTTTTGCAGAAGCTGGAGATCGAAAGTCTTTCTGGGAGTCAAGGCTAGCAAAGGGGGATAGTGTCGCGAGGACTGCAATGGCAATAGTGAATGATGAGAATTTTATAGGACCATTCTTTAAAGGGGGAGCGTTGGCAAATATGTACACAGGCTTGGAAGGGGATGCGTTAAATGCACTAGGGGTGGATTTAATGAATGCTCATATTGATGCTGTAGACTTTGATTACAACAACAATATTGGCATACCAGGCTTACTAAGCCCAACGCAGGCAGCGGCATACCATCACGATATATTCCCTGTTCATGGGCTTTCTCCTGCACAATTTGGAGGTACATTAGGAGTGTATTGGGGGAGTTGGCATTTAGCTTCCTCTCCAAATTTAATGCGAGGCATTTGGTGTACTGGTTGTGATAATTTAGGAGAGCGGATAAGGTGATACAGAAGCTTCTGCTCTTAATTTTCGTTCCGATGGTCTTACTATCTTGCTCGGAAACACAAAAGTATATTACTTTGGGCGGTAATGGGTACAAGATCCCTTCACACTATATTGTTTCTTATGAGAGTACTAGCGATTCTTCTGGATTTGACGATGCTAGTAATATGGTTGCCCTCACATTTTCTGAAGAAGAAGGGTTTGGTCATTTAACAGGGCAAAATGGTTGGTTACCTCACAGTCCTATTTCCATCATAATCTATGATGAAAAGGCAGGCGATTTTGAAATGGCTCTTTCTAAGGCTATTCCAACTGCTGATGTAGAATTTATTGAATTTGAAAAGGTTTATCGTGTATTCAGAAAACAATTTAGTAACCACTGGAAAGCGATACCGAAAAATGGGGCTGTATTCAACTCAAATGGAGTGGTTGCAGAAAGGGTATTGGAATGTACAGCATTGGGCGGTGTTGATGGGATAAAGGCTTCGCGCATTGACGAAAATATACCAACCTCTTGCAAAGTTTCTATCAAAAGAGGCAACCTTGTCATTAGATTTTCCTCAACAGAAAAGAACTTAGTTGAGAATTTTCGATTGATAAGTGATTTGGTGTTTTCAAAAATTGATTCATGGAAACACGAAGCTTTGTAAAACCATGACAACAACGACACCCATTCAGCGGTGTCTTTTTTTATGTCAATAATACGCAAAACCACCAGCAGCCCGGTCAACCTTTTCCGGTTGCGGTGGTCAGGGCACATCGGCAGGGCGGGCAATGGCTGTCGGTGCCTGCAAGTGTTGACACCGGTTGGTATGCTCATAAAAACCGGTTTGTGTTGCCCACTTCAACCAAAAAGCCCTGCCTGCCTCGCTGGTTAGCTGCTCAGCGGGATATGTCGATGTTTGGGGCGTTTGCGGTTCAATCGGGTTATGTACATCTTCCTTAGCCGGATGTCGGATGCAGTACTTGGACTGGTGTTCAATACGATCTCTAAAAAGCTGTTGCCTGATTTATTGTGAAGGGTTAAAAAATCCCGTTCTTCCTGCTCTGTGGTTATTAATGCCGCTTCTTTGACCATAGAAATAATAATGCCGTCCATCCTTATAAAATTCTGTATTTTGTCCTGGCTGCTTAACCAAAGATAATCCTTCGCATAATCGGCAAAGTCTGGCTGTTCTTCTGTAAAAGACAGTGTTTTGACGAGGAAGAAGATTTCATAATAAAAATAATGAAAAGGGGATGAACGAAGAAAATACAACAGCAGATTAAATAATTTTAATTTGATTTGGCCCCTGAAATATAAACCAACTTCCTGTCCTTGTGTTGCCAGCACAATAAGCGCGGCCAGTGCATTCAGATCCGCCACATCTGCAATGGCTTCCAGTGAGCAGCTGAGGATCGGGATGCGATTGCCATCGGCTGCATCACTGCCGTTGGCTTTTTTGAACAGGTGAGATTGCAGTTTGGCAGGCAGCGTTTTGTAAAACGCCATGCGCTGTGTGTTTTCTATCTGTTGACCGGGTGCAAAGCTAAGCGCCTGCCAGAAGGGCGAGGTATAAAAATTGTGCAGCTCTGCTTTTAACCCTGGCACTGTAGCGGCTCTGTCCAGAATAAGCCGGTAACTTTCTGTCGAAGGTGCAGTTTTTCGTTCCAGATAGCGCCGCCATTTTGAGCCAAAGCTACGGTCACCTTCAAAGTACTCAGCCAAATCGGGTCCTGCCCGTGGGATCTTCAGTCGATCACAGACCAAATAGATAAAAAGCTGAGCCCGGAACAGGTAGATATTCCGGCTCAGATTGTCGGCAGAATTTCGCATCAACAGATGCGAAAGTGGTTTAGGGCCATAAATTCACCTGTATATGCACCTTAGTCATTTTCAAACACAGTTTATTCCGGGATCAAAACACAGAAATCATCTTTTCCCGATCCCGCTGATTTTTCCTGTTTACCAGCTACATTCAAAGTTTATGTGATCCTGTGATTAAGGGGCATGGTTTGTGAAAAACATGGTAGATAAAGAATTTGTTGCGGCATTGGCCAGGGCTTTAAGTCTGGAACTCAGGGAATTGCAGGGGACCAGTGTGGCCGTTTCTGAGCGCGAAGCAAAACCGGCACAGCCGAGTCCGCAAGCCGTGTTGTCACTTTTGCTTTATGAAGAACTGCAGGAGCGTTATGGCCCCTTGATGTCAGGCATGGTGTTGGTAAAAGCCCTGGGTTATGGCAGCGCTGATGCGTTTCGTCAGGCGGTCAGCCGACAAACAGTGCCAGTGGCGGTGTTTCCTATTGCAGAACGGCGCGGCAAATTTGCGCTGACAAGGGATGTGGCCCTGTGGCTCGCCGAACAGCGTCTGGCGGGCACAAACTAACCTGGCCATACAGGAAGGAGGTGAGTATGTAACCGAAAAAAATCGACAGGGCCAGAAACAATAAAACCCCGGACGTTCATTCCGAGGTTTTATTACTTGAGTCAAAGTTTACAAGGCCTGACTTGAGCCTAAGTATTGTTTCTCCCCTTGCTGTTGTCAAGCCGGTGCAGCGCGTTGTGATGCTGCGCCATTGATTACTTTTACAACCGGTTCTGGTCATTGGGTTTATTTGCCTGATGCAGAGTCGTGTTGCCAAAAAACAAGGTGAACCCCATGACTGCATTCACACTGAGGGAAGTACTCAGGTTATTGCTAAACACAGCATACTCTAACCGGCGTATTGCCAGATTGTTGTGTCTGGCGCCCAATACGGTAAGGCGTTACCGGACGCTGCTGAAGCAGCAGAATACCAGTTGGTCGGCACTCAAACAGATGGACGACGACACTCTTAACCAGCGGTTTAATAAAGTGCGGGCACTGGCGCTTAACAAGCGAATGCCTGACTTACTGTACATGGACAGATTGCTCGAAGATCCAATGCAAACCCGGCTGCACATTTGGGAAGACTACTGCCGTGCAGAGCCGGAAACGGCCTATTCATTTTCCCAGTTTTGTGAGATTTACCGGTTGTTCAAAGCCCGGCGAGGCTGGTCGATGCGGCAAACTCATTATCCGGGGGATACCTGCTACGTGGATTATGCAGGTAAAACCATTCCCTGGACGGATACGAAAGCCCAATGCCAGCGCTATGCACAGATTTTCGTTGGCCTACCGGGGTATTCATTGCTGACCTTTATTCGCGCCAGCAACAGTCAGCAGACCGCCTGTTTTGTGGCTGCGCATGTGGCGATGTTTGAATACTTTGGTGGTGTGACCAAAGTGGTGGTACCGGATAACCTGAAAGCGGCGGTGATCCGCGCCGGAGCGTCACCGCATTTGAACCGGGATTATCAGGAAATGGCCAGTCACTACAACCTGGTGGTTGAACCTGCCCGGGTGCGGCGGCCTAAAGATAAATCCTTGGTTGAAAACGCCGTGAAACTGGTGTCGCGGTATATCACCCATGTTTTTCGGGGACGTACCTTCTTTAGCCTTGCTGAGATTAATCAGGCCCTTGAAGAAGTGATGGAACGGATGAATAGCAAAGCATTCAGGCGCATGCCCGGTTGTCGGCGTAGCCGGTTTGAACAGACTGAACGCTCTGCACTGCAGCCACTACCTGCGGAGCGGTATTGTCCGGCAGAGTGGCTACCTGCCAGAAAAGTACCGACCGATTACCATGTGCTTGTGTTTGGCCATGCGTATTCCGTTCCCTATCTGCTGACGGGGGAAAAGGTGGAAGTGCGGGTGACGGCAGATACGGTAGAGCTGATCCACAAAGGCGTGCGTGTAGCCACTCATGCCCGAAGCAGCGTTGAAGGGGGGCAAAGTACACAGGATAGTCACCGTCACGCTACTCACCAGGAGTATGCTGAACTGTGTTTACCACGTTTTGTGCAGTGGGCGGAAACGGTTGGCTCTGCAGCACTGGCGTTGGTGAAGGCGCAGTTTGCCGGACGACCTGAGCACTCAGCTCCGGCCGGGAACGCCTGTAAAGAGCTGCAACGTCTGGCAAGGGCATATGGCTCTGAACGCTTTGAGCTTGCCTGCCGCTGTGCCTGTGATATTCAATCGCTAACGGTCAAGAGCGTGCGTTCTATTTTGCAGTGCAAACTGGATCAGCGTCAGGAGCCTGCGGTTCCGGTGCAGAGCCAGTTACCACTGCATCACAATGTGCGTGGTGCCGACTATTTCCGTGGAGGGCTCTGAGATGCTGAATCATCATAGTGTTGAAGCGTTATGTCGTTTGCATCTGCCTGGTATGGCGGACGCGCTGCACAAACAATTAGCCTCGCCTGAATCACTTGGTCGCTCCTTTGAAGAGCGGTTGGCGCAGTTAATTGACGCCGAACAGTTATCCAGAGACGAACGTAAGCAACTGGGCTTGTTTAAGCGGGCCAAACTCAAATATGTACAGGCGTGCATGGAAGATGTGGACTACAAGGCGTCTCGCGGGCTGGAGCGTAGCTATATTGCCTCTTTGGCCTCATCCGAATGGGTGCAACGGGATCAGTTCTTAGTGCTGACTGGTCCCACTGGCGTAGGAAAAACCTGGTTGGCGTGTGCGTTTGCCAATCAGGCGATTCGACAGGGATCCCCAACACTGTACAAGCGGTTTTCGTTATTAATGGAAGAGCTGGATGTTGCCCGGCGGGATGGTTCACTACCCAAACTGCGAGGGCAATTGGCGAAGGTTAAATTGCTTGTGTTGGATGATTGGGCGATGACGCCATTGTCCACTGCAGGGCGACATGAATTACTGGAGTTGATAGAAGAGCGCAGCGGTCGCAGTTCTCTTTTGATCACAAGCCAGTTACCGATGGATAAATGGCATGACTATATCGGGGAGCCTACTATCGCCGATGCTATTTTGGACCGCATCGTGCACCGCTCACATCGTATTGAATTAACGGGTGGTTCGATGCGTCGTCGTCAGCGTTTAGCTGCAGGAGGTGAATAATGCGTAGTTCTGCCCAACACCTAAAAATGAATTCGCCTTATGCCAGTACGGACAATGTGTACCTGATGCAGGTGGTTCGTTATTACCATCAGCAGTTAGTTGCACATTACCAGCAGTTATCTGCGGCGGTTCCGCTGCATTTGAGTCTGGAAGACGTGAAGCAACGGCAGTGGGGGTATTGTGACCGCACTCTTGGTGTGCAGTTACCAAGTGCAAGGGACAGTGAAGGCGGTGCTATGCGTGGTGCCTTGCAGCGACTTGGAGTATTTAAAGCAAATGGCCGCGAGTTGTTTCGTGGTTGCATTGTGATCCCTGTGTTTGATGGCAATGGAATGCTGCTTGCCATCAAAGGAAAGCGTGTTGCAACCAGATTACCCAGTGGTAAGCCGCGCTGGATTGACTGGCAAAGAGAAGCAGTTTCTGCTTCAGGAGGTATGTATGACCAGCTTGATTAAACCTGTTGGTGACCAGATTGACGAGTGCATCAGTTATTATTTACAGCTGTGTGCTTGCAAAGGAGAAAGCCCGGAAACCATAGCGTCTAAACGCAGTCGACTGAAGTTATTCATGCTATGGGCGGGTGTTTTTGACGTAAGCCGTTTAATGCACATTACGCTGGATGTGATGGACCAATACCAGAACTATTTGCACAGTTATCGCCAGCCAAATCATGGTCGGCCATTAAGTCGGGGAACGCAACGAAACCGGCTGACGGTCGTGAAAGTTTTTATGCATACGATGTACATCAAAGGCTGTATTGCTGCATCAGTTTTGGATCGTATTGAGTTGCCTTTGATTGGACGGGTACTCCCTAAGGCTATATTCAATGAAAAAGAAATTGAGGCAATACTCAGCCAGACGTTGATATATGGAGACTGGGGAAAGCGGGACCGAGCTATTTTTGAGACTTATTATGCTACAGGGATCCGGCGCAGCGAATTAGCCCGACTGACTCTGGACGATATAGATTTGACGGAACGATTGTTGCGGGTCAATTGTGGAAAAGGCCATAAGGACCGGTTTGTTCCCATTGCGAAACGGGCATGCACTTGGGTAGAGCATTATTTGGAGCAGGTTCGTCCTCTCCTGGCAAACCTGCATTCTGGCCGTACCTTGTTTCTGGATAATCAGGGCAAAGCGTTTCGGCCACGAAAGCTATCTGAGCTTGCCAGTAAATATGTGCGTTTGGCAGGGATCAGGAAGCAAGGCGCTTGTAACCTTTACCGACATGCCACAGCCACTCTGATGCTGGAATATGGTGCGGATGTACGTCATGTGCAGGAGATGCTGGGGCATGCAAGTATTTCAACGACTCAGATTTACACCCATGTCACTATCGTTAAGCTCAGGGAGGTTTATGAGAAAACGCATCCGGCGGCACGCATAAGATAGGATCAGAGATTTCAGAGTGGCGGCGCATAGGTGCCGTCCTCTTTACTGAACTGAGGCAGTGTACGCTTTACTTACAGTGTGCTTCGTAGAACTTTTGTACGTAACGTTTGACTTCTCTGGTGACTTGAAAGCCGTCCAGGATCCTTTGCATTAGTTCTTCAGTACACGGCTGGTGAACATCGAAGTTTCCTTTAATCACTTCGTCTGTAATGCGATCGGGTGAATACAGTTCGGCATATCGGTAGTAGATAAAACTATCGTGTTTTACGAAAGGATGCTCTCCGGGCTTGAGGATGCAGGTAGTGTCAAAATAAAGATCTGGATCAATTGTTGATATGTTCACGAGTAACACTTTGTCGCCATTTTTATGTGGGGAAAAGTGAACATCACTGCAGACGAAATGAAGATGCTTTACAGGACCTGATGGGATAAGAATTGTCCCACGGCGGACGGGAGCGAAGGCAGTTGTCATAAGATTTTGCGTTTCTGTTCCTTCAGTTGCAAATTCTCACGGTATCTGTCCGTTAGCTTTGTCGTCTTTTTCATATCGTTGGTGAGCGCCATGAAAATATCCTGAGGGCGGATAGGGAGAGAGCTTCCATCCGGATCACGCCATTCAGGGCAATTTCCATCATGGGTGTAATCAACCAGTTGCCACTGATCCTTTGCGCCAAATTCGCTGAAAATACTTTCAAGAATGTCGGTTTCGGACAGACTCAAATCAGCGAAATCATCTTCATCAACGGCTCGGGCCAGACTCACTTCATGATTGGCTTCATCTTTGACGTAATATTCCCAACCTTTCTCCACAGGATATCTGCTACCCGCTTTGATAAGGTCGTATGTTTGTGACAGAACAGGGCCATGACGCATAGCAACAAAGGAGTCTCCTGTGATGGATTCTCCCCATAATTCCATAGCCTTTCTTTCAGCCAAATACATAAGCTTGATGAGCTTCAGGTATGGCATACGGCCACCATGTAACTGAAGCATGAATGCTGCCATCTGTGCTGCGCGAGTTTCTGAGTACATATATCTCCTGCCTTTGCTGCTTATTATACGTGTTATCGGCAAAGAAAGCATGTTTGTAAATTATCCCGCTAATGTACAAAAAAGATACAGTAAGTGTAAAGAGAACTGTTCAGGTAAAAAACGCCGGATTGTCGCATTTTTAATGTTATTGATAGCTGCAGGTTAGCGTTTGATTTTGCTGGCTATTTAACGTTATAGTAACAACAGGTTCATATGAACGGCCGGATTTACGATGCAACTTTAGCCAGGTTTATGCAGGCTGATCCTATTGTGCAGGCACCGACTAATACTCAGAGTTATAACCGCTATAGCTATGTGCTGAATAATCCGCTGAGTTATACCGATCCTAGTGGGTATTTGTTTAAGAAGTTATTTAAAGCTATTGCAGATATACCTATTTTGAACGCTGTTGTTACTGCTGTATTGGCATTTTATTGCCAAGCATGTTTGGTTGTATATAACACATTATCTACGTATGCGCTGACAGGTAGCCTTAAGTCTGCTTTGACGTCAGGTTTGTCTACAGCCCTGATGCCCGGAGGAGGTAGTGTAGGGAATGTGTTTGCAAGTGCAGCTATAGGTGGGGTTGCCTCTCTTATTCAGGGAGGAAAATTTGGCCATGGTTTTGTGTCTGCCGGTTTAGGTGCTGCTGTTGGCGGTATTGCTAGAGGAATGTCTAACACTATCTCGAAAGTTGTAGTTGGTTCTATTGTTGGGGGTACCGTTTCAAAAATTACTGGTGGCAAGTTTGCGAATGGTGCATTCTCAGGTGCGTTTGCTGCGGCTTTATCTTCCTCTGCAGAGGAAGTAGACAGTGAAGTCCAGGGAGATATGAAAATGGCGGAAATGATCTACAACGATGGCAATGGTGCGGTTGAGGGACAGGAGGTTGCAGGTCATAAGTTACTCAAGATCCATAATGACGATGCGAGCGGGTTACGTGCAGGTTTATTTGTCAGCGATTCTGGTGACGCTGTGCTCAGTTTTGCAGGGACAGATACATCAAGTTTTAGTGGTTTCTTAACCGACATGAAAACAAACTTTTTACAGGCTTTAGGGATGGAATCTGCACAATATTCTGGGGCAAAAAATTTGGCAAAAAGATACTCAAGTCAATACAGTAATCTCCGTTTTGTGGGCCATTCTTTGGGTGGAGGTTTGGCAGCGGCTGCTGCTTATACCACAGGTGGTAGGGCTACACTGTTTAATGCCGCAGGTCTTAATTCAAGCACAATAAAAGGTAGCCTCTATTCCCCTAAAATTACCCACTATTACAGTGGTTATGATGGTATTCGGGTGCTGAACTCCGTTTCACCGGTCAGCGTGCCTGGACGACAAATAGGCTTGGGGCATGCGGGAGCGCACGGGATGGGATCCATGTGTAAACGGGCAGGTACATCATGCTAAAGATGTTCATCAGCTGTTTAATTTTAGTATGTTCACTCAGTGCTTGTGCCTCCGC
>NZ_JAJOYU010000031.1 GCF_021290985.1 Rheinheimera soli | reverse complement strand
GGCCACCTAACGGTGGCCTTTTGCTTTATTGTGGTTTCGCGGTGGACGCGAAGCGCCGTTAGGGGTTCAGCCGGAGCTTGCGCAGCAAGCGTAGACAACGCCCAAAGGGCGGCCTCTCGTTGTCAAACGAGAGGTGAGCGGCAAAGCCGCGAATAAATCCCCCCAACTACCTAGCCACCGCAAGGTGGCCTTTGCCATCAGCCGCAGCAAGAAATTGAGTTGTCACCACTAAATACCAAGCACAAAACAGGGAGCAAAGGGCAAGGCCTGACACAAATTTTTTCGGGCCCCCTAGATACTTAAGTTCTGCTTGCCCTTCAAAACCAGATTTGTGTAAGACTCCGCTAATTTATCTGCCAAAGTCGAAATGTCATTTAGCTCCTTTTCTACTTCTGGCGGAATGAAGTGGTCTGGGTCACAATCCCCCCTGACACAAGTGGACCACTCCTCGGTCTTTGGGTGAATCAGCTCTCCGAGCTTGTATCTGAATGCGAGAAAGTCATCTGCAAAAGGCTTAAAAACCTTTTTCATCTCTGGTAACAAGAACACAGAATCAGGTGCTTGCAGAAACTCGCCTACCTCAAAAATAGGTGCTGAGGCCCCTCGATGTATTGATAACGCAAAATTATGTCTTGTGAAAAGGCCGACGGGAGCAGAATCTGTCGGAAGCATCGACAATATACGACGGTAAAACGTCCTGTCAGCTTCAAGCGCATCGACTTTTAGCTTACCTTGGAACTGCGCTCGTTGTTGAACAAAATGCCCTCCCCAACCGAGAACTATCCCGACTACAAGCAAACCGCCGTCTTTCAGCAACTCCCACATGTCCATTCAACGACTCCATATCCATTGTGTAAAAAGTAGAGACTAAACGAATTCCCGCACGACCACCATAGCCGGACATCAGGGTACACCTTAAAGTCCGGTCTAATTGTCCGGAAAAAGTAGAGATATTAAGATTTACATTAGCGAAAAGCTGAAGATAATTCGGTACATCTAGATCTTAATGTCTTATGAGGTGTTTATGTCCCACATTGCCTACATCCGTGTAAGCTCAGCCGACCAAAACACCGACCGCAAGCTCGACGGCATTACTATCAACAAGACGTTTACCGATAAGTGTTCTGGCTGATCTACTCACCGACCAGCCCTGCAAGATCTTCTCAATTACGTCCGCGAGGGTGATACAGTTCATGCTCACTAGATCGACCGACTTGCCCGTAACTTAAAGGACCTAGTGGCGCTGGTCGAAAGACCTAAAGCCAAGGGCGTCAAGAGTTAAATTTCATTAAGAATCGCTTACTTTTGAGGATGCAATCAGTAATACGATGCAAGACCTTATGCTGCCTATGATCTGAGCCGTGGCACGGTAATCCCCTACCGCAAAATGGCCACTTTAAGACTCACATTAAAATATTTCCGTAACTTGAGTCACTAAGCATTCGGGTATATGTTTTCAGCATCGGTATAAGTAAGTGGAGAATGCACAATGAAAACAGCTACTGTGTTTCAACATAAAAACTCACAGACCGTGCGCTTGCCAGCAGAAGCTTGCTTCCCAGAACGTGTGAATGAGGTCAGCATTAGGGTTGTTGGACAAGATCGTATTCTCACACCTGTAGCAAGTACATGGGATTCATTTTTCTTCCAAAGCGAAGTCGCCACGGAAGATTTTACCTTAGAGCGAGCCAGTCAAGAGCAACAAGAGCGGGAAAGGTTTTAGCTACAAATACGTGCGGCACCAACAAAGCCAGAGGCTACCTCGCGATAGCCTTCTGTTTTATCAAGAGCCCAAAGTGACTATCAACCCTACTTCTCCTGCCCCAATAACCAGCCATAAATATCCCAGCCTTCGTACACTTGTCGCCAAGCGTCGTGTTCGGCTTGTTCCAGCATACTAAAGCGCACATTGGTGTGGCCTAATTGGCGCAGCTTCTCTATGCCTGGGTAGATGTTATCTTTATTGATAGCCGAATCACGGCCTGCAGCTATCACCCAAAGTGGTAACTTAGCTTTGGCTATAGGTGGCATTAAATCCGGATGACCCCAAGCCACTACAGGAGCAGCGGCAGCAAATAATTGTGGGTGTTTGCTGGCCATATACCAGGTGCCAAAACCACCGTAGCTGATGCCAGAGATATACAGCCGTTTGGTATCTGTGTTGTAATTTTTCTGCACTGCGGCAAGCATCGCCAATAAATCCTGCTCTGCCTTCTCCCAGCCATTTGGCAATAACACTGGTACTTTCGACATATCAGCTACAGCTTTAGCTGGCGCTATGGCTTTATCAGATGGAAACATCACAGGGCGCTCAGGCACGCCATCCGCTAAGCGTTTGGGAATATCAGCTTTGCTGCGGTTGGCAATATAAGGCAGCTTACCCATATCAAACATCTGCAATTGCGGCACTATCATAATAAAAGGTAGGTCACGTTTTTGTACCCAGGCTTCGTATAAAGGGCCGTGAACCATAGTGTAATCAAGCTCATCCAGGCCATTGCCACGTTCGCCATTACCGTGCAAAAACAACAGCACCGGCCATTTTTGTGCAGCCTTTTGATCATAGCCCGCAGGTAAATAAACAAAATACTGCCGCTTTAAACCATCGACTGTGCTTTGATAATCTTGCCTCAACAGCTGCGCCTCTGAGGCTTGTGCAACACTCACCAGCAACAAAGTGCATAAAAATAATAGTCTGAAGAACATAAAAACTCCTTTTGATCATGACGCTGCAGGATTTCAGGCACGACCAGCCTGTGCTCACCACATTAACCCCTCCCCCATGCTCGCTGACTTTTTGTTTTTTGTCATGTCACTTTGCTGTAATTTCAGCCAAAGCCACTGCAAAGTGAGTTCTATACACATTAAAAATGCGCTGCTTTTACAAAGATAAAGCTAGCTTGGTCATTCCCTTTAAAGAAACAAGTCAGCTTAAACACCAGAGTCAGGGCAAGTGTTTACACTTATTACTCTGCTCAACTGCTAAATACCTGCTTTGTTTCTGCTTTTTGTTTAAAAGCTTCTAAATTTACAGTTACACTCAATTCATATCTCTTGTCTGGAATTTGGTATGCGGGCAGCTTTTCCATCCAACGAAGCACAACGTTTAGCAACACTACATTCGCTGAATATTCTTGATACAGCACCTGAGGCGGCCTTTGATGCGCTGGTACAGTTAGCCAGTCATATTTGCCAAACCCCTTATGCGGTGATGACGCTGGTGGATAAAGACAGGCAATGGTTTAAAGCTAAGATTGGTTTTGATCATCATCAAACCAGCAGAGATATTTCTTTTTGTGCTCACAGCATTCTGGAGCCAAACGCGCTGACCTACGTATCAGACGCCAGTGAAGATCCACGTTTTTCCGATAACCCTGATGTCATCAAACCGCAAGGCATACGTTTATATGCCGGTACCCCACTCACCTTAAGCAACGGCGTTGTATTGGGTACTTTGTGCGTGGTAGACACCAAAGTCAGAGAGCTGACACCTGAACAACAATACAGCCTGTCCCTGCTTGGCATACAGGCCGTGCAGCTGTTGGAAGCGCGGCAGAAGGCCGAACTTTATTATCAACAACAACGTACTTTGACCACTGTCATTGAAAATGCGCCCTTGTTGTTAGGCCAGGTCGATACAAACTTTCGCTACATTTTTTGTAACCACAAGTATGCCGAATGGTTTGAGCTGGACCCCACTAATATGTTGGGAAAAACTATCCTTGAAGTTTTTGGTGAAGCCCCTTTTGCTGAAGCCAAAGCCTCGCTGGAACTGTGCCTGACTGGAGAACAAGTACATTTTTATGCAAAACCAGCCAGCGGGCAGGTTTTTGAAGTCAATTTTGTGCCCCAAAAAAATCAACGTGCTGAAGTGGAAAGCATTTTGATTATTGCGGCTAATGTTACCGAAGTGCATCAGCAACAAGCTCAGATTAAACAGGAGCATGACAGGATGGACGCCATTATCAATGGCTCCAACCTTGGTACCTGGGAGTGGAATGTCCAAACCGGAACTACTGTTTATAATCAACGCTGGTTTGAGCTACTGGGCCTGCAACAGCAAGGCTGCACTTCGGTGACCTTGTGGGCAGACCTCACCCATCCAGACGATTTAGTTCAGTCAAAAAAGTTATTGAGCCAGCATTTCGCCCGGCAAAGCCCATATTACGACACAAAATTCAGAATGAGGCATCAGGATGGGCACTGGGTATGGATCCATGCCATAGGTAAAGTGATGAGCTGGACCAGCGATGGTCAGCCGCTGCTGATGTTTGGTGTCCACACCGATGTCACCCAGGCATTAGAAAAAGAAACCGAAATCCTGCAAACCCGCTCCTGGTTGCAAGCCATTATTGACTCCTCTACAGAAGCGGCACTGATTTCTGTTGACCCAAGTGGCACTATTCAGCTGTTTAATACAGGAGCTGAACGTATGCTGGGTTACAGCGCAGACGAACTGGTTGGTCAACATAGCCCAGCCTTGTTTCATGATCCGGCAGAAGTTGAAGCTCACGGCCAGCTACTGAGTACACATCATCAGCAAAACATTCAGGGCTTTGACGTTTTTGTTTATCTGGCAAAGCAAGGTCAAAGCGAAACCAGGCAATGGACCTACATCTGTAAAAATGGGGATAGAAAACAAGTACGCCTGAGTGTGTCTGCAATGCGCGATGAACAAAACAACATCCGTGGCTTTTTGGGAGTCGCTATTGATGTGACGCAGTTGGAGCACCTAAACCATGCCTTGCTGATGAGTGAACAACGGTACCGTTCTATGTTGGATAACTTACCTGGTGTGGTTTACCGTTGCCGTAATGACGCCAACTGGACCATGCTTTTTATCAGTGACGAGGTGTTTGCACTGACGGGTTATAAAGCCCAGCAATTAATCCGCAACAAAGAAATGAATTTTTCCAGGCTTTATCATCCGGACGATGCAGAACAAGCCAATACGTTAGTGCAGCAGGCTCTGGCTAACAAACAACGTTTTCATGTGGAATACCGACTCTATCACCAAGACGGCAGCCTGCGTTGGGTACAGGAACTGGGTCAGGGTGTTTTTGATGAGCAAGGTGAACTGTTATATATAGATGGCTTTATCTGGGATGTATCTTCACAACACGAAGCCTTGCAGGCCTTAAGCTCAAGCGAACAAAAACTCTCCTCTTTATATCAGATGGCACCACTGGCTATAGTGCTGAACCGTTTTAGTGATGGTGTTTTTCTTGAAGCAAACCCCGAGTTTTACCGCATGCTGGGTTATCAGAATGCCGAAGCCATGACTCAGAGGCCATCATTTGCGGATGATGCCACTATGGCGGCCGAGCCGATGATGCAACTGCAACATAATGGCCGTTATGGTCCATTGGAACATGAGTTGCTGCATAACGACGGACACAAGGTACCTGTGTCTGCCACAGGAGTGCTGATTAAAAATCACGAAGGTGAGCAGCACATCTGGTCCATTATTCAGGATATCACTGAGCGTCGCCGTATTGAGCAGATGAAAAATCAGTTTGTTTCTATGGTAAGCCATGAACTGCGCACTCCACTGACTTCTATTTCCGGCTCTTTGGCGTTAATCACTGGCGGTGTTCTGGGCCCAGTACCAGCTGCTATGATGCCTATGCTGGATATCGCCAAAGACAACAGCTCCAGACTCAGCCAGTTGATCAACGATCTGTTGGATATAGATAAGCTGGTCGCAGGAAAAATGCATTTTGATATGAGCCTGTGCCTGATTTCCGATCTGCTCGAGAAGTCAGTCCAAAGCAATCAGCCTTACGCTGATAAGTATCAAGTTCAACTTCAACTCTGTGAACAAGCGGACGCCCTGGTGATGGTGGATGCGATGAGATTTCAGCAAATTATGGCGAATTTGTTATCCAACGCGGCCAAATTCTCACCTGCCGGTTCAATAGTTAAAGTGCGTTCCTTGCTGGACGAAGGTCAGGTCCGGATTGAAGTTGAAGACCAAGGCCCGGGTATCACAGATGAGTTTAAAGCTTTTATCTTTGAGAAATTCTCGCAGGCTGATGGCGCAGACAGCAGGCAAAGCGAAGGCACAGGCCTTGGTTTATCTATAGTCAAAGAGCTGACTGAACATATGGCAGGCAAAGTTGGCTTTTACAACCTGAGCCCCAAAGGCAGCTGTTTCTATCTGAGCTTTACTCAAGCCAGACAAGCCAGCCTGAATCAGCCGAAAATACTGGTGGTGGAAGATGATCCCCACGTAGCAGGCTTTGTGATGCAGTTGCTGCACAGCCAGGGTTACCAAAGCCACTGCGCTGCCACATTAAAAGATGCAATAGCAGCTTTAGATCAGGACTTATATCAGGCCGTGACACTGGATCTGAGCTTGCCTGATGGCCATGGTTCAGCTCTTTTTGCAGAATTGCGCAGCCGCAGCCACTACCAGACCACTCCTGTACTGATCGTCAGCTCTGAATCCAAAGATGACCACACTCAGCTGTTAGGTGGGATCCACGCTCTGGATTGGCTGGATAAACCTGTGTCGCCCTCGTCACTGCTTGAAAAACTGGAGCTGTTATTAGGAGCTGATAAAAACCATACCATCAGAATTCTGCATGTGGAAGATGACCCCCATTTAGGCCAAATTTTGGCCATGCATCTGGCTGACTTTGCTTCGTCAGTACAAGCCACCAGTGTCAAATCGGCTCTGCAGCTTTTAAATAGCCAAAGATTTGATTTAGTTATATTGGATATTGGTTTGCCTGACGGTTCAGGCCTAGAGTTGTTGCCTGAATTAGCGGTTCGACAGCCACAGACCCCTGTCGTTATATGGTCAGCTCAGGAATTAAATCAGGCACAGCGACATCAGGTGGATTTAGTCTTAGCAAAAAGCCGAATCGACTTACCTGCGTTACTACAGCAGTTAAAAAACTTACTGCCGCCCATGCAGTAGCAAGCTAAAGCTCAGCCTGTAGAGACAACATTCTCGTCAGGCTGTTTAGTGAGCGTTAAGAAACAGGCTGATACAGCTGGGTTTGATTTCGTCCTGCATGTTTGGAAGCGTACAAGGCTTTATCGGCCTGATCGATCAATTGATCGGTGTGATCTGTCGCTGTGGCCTGGCAAATACCAGCACTGAAAGTACAGTGGAAATTCTGATAGTCAAAACTAAAAGGTAAGCTGGCAAAAGATTGTCGTAGTTGTTCTACCAGACCAAAAGCTTGCTGCTGATTACAATCAGGTAAAATCAGTAAAAACTCTTCGCCACCATAGCGGCCAATAATGTCAGTTTTACGTAACTGCTGCTTGAGTAAGTTGGCTAAACTGCTGATCACCTGATCCCCTGTCAGGTGACCATAGTTATCATTGACCTTTTTAAAGTGGTCAATATCCAGCATCACCACACTTAAAGGCTCACCGGTACGCTCGCTGCGTTGCAACTCATGACTCAGTCGCTCTTTTACTCTGGCATGTTGCAACAAGCCGGTTAAGCTGTCTTTTGTCATCATATCAGCCAGTTGTCTGGCGCGTTGCGCTCTGGCAAAAACGGCCACTATCAACGCAGTGTCAGTAATAGGTTTGGTCAGGAAATCGTCGCCCCCTTTCACCAGCGCGGCCAGTTGGCGTTCACCATCAGTTTCTGAAGACAGGTAAATAATAGGTACGCTAAGCCATTCATCCTGCAACCGGATCAGTTGAGCCAGCTCAGGCCCTGAACAATCAGGCATCAGTACATCCAGCAAGATAACATCGGGGCGGAAACGGCTCAGGCCATCATAAATTTGTGAAGGGTCCAGTAAAATTTCTGCACGTAAACCAGCGCCTTGCAACACCAGAGCATAATGTTCTGCTAAAAGCTGATCATCATCCACAATCAGCACTCTGAAGGCTTCACGCCGCCTTACTGCCAATAAACGCTGTAAACGGGCTTCAAGGGCTGTGGTGTTTAGAGGTTTAACAAAATAACCCTGAGCACCTATACGCACAGCCTGCAAATGATGTGCAAAGCTGTCATGACTGGTTAACACCAGTACAGGCAAAGCCTCAGCTAAACTGCGCTGAAAACCAGCAATGTAATCTAAACCTGTTTGTTCTTCTTCCGGCAAGGAAATATCGAGGATCAAAGCATCGGGTAACTGCGTTTTCAACGCCTGATCCAATTCGGCAATACGTTTGTAACTTTGGATCTGGTAACCAAAAGTGGCTAAAGTCAGGGTCAGATGATTGGCGATTTCTTCATCATCTTCCAGTACGTAAATGGTCGCTTTTTGATCATGCAACAGATCCAGCTTGGCAGACGTCAGGTTCATCACCTGATGCCCGCTTTGATGGGCATACTGCACCTGCTGGAAACTGGTCATAAAACTATTAATTTTGCCAAGATCAGGCACAGACTCTTCAGCTAACCAATCTTTTAGTTGCAGCTCCAGATTTTTTGACAGCTTGCCCAGTTGCGGCAAGCCGAAAGTGCCGGCAGATCCAGCTAAAGTATGGAATTTATGCTTAAGCGGAAGCAGCACAGAACGCCAGTCTGGTTGGGCAGATAAGGTGACTAAGGCGCTAACCTGAGAGGCTAAAACAGGAATATCGGCTTGTAAGCGCTCCATATATTGATGGTGAAGCTTAGCCAGTTGTTGCTCTAATTTGGATTGCTCTGCAGTCATGCTCAGTCATTGTTCGATTGTAGGTGCAGTTCTACTATAACAAATGATTAAACAAATCCCAGCGAGAAATACAAATTTGCCGGGATATTTGCACGCTATGTGCTTAAAACAACAACAAAAATTGGGCATAATCCAAAACGGATATGCCCAAATCAGTTATAACCTGACCATCAATCCTGAAGCCAAGGCTCGGCGATAAGCTAAAAAGGCCGGAATAGCGCCCAGCAACAAAGTCAGGCCAAGTACTGCAGCAAGCAGTATGCCGGTCTGGTCATGCCATGGGTTGATGCTGATAAAAAGCCCGTACTGACTGGCTAATAATTCACGGAAGCCCCAAAGTCCTGCCACTAAAATGATAAATGCAGACCCAATGGATAATAACGCCATCAGCAATAACTCCAGCTCTATCAGTAAAAATACAGTGGAAGCAGGAGCCCCTACAGCACGTAATATCGCCATTTCACGCTGACGTTCTTTTAACCCTGCCAACAAGGTTGTGACTATACCTACTAGTGTTGCCACTATGACTAATACAGTGATCAGCAGCAGCATATTCTCTACCATACTGAGCATTTGCCACAGCTCAGCTAAAGCAACACCAGGCAAAATAGCGGACAGTGGCTCGCCTTTAAATTCATTCAACTGCCGTTGCACCGCAAAAGTGGCCATTTTAGATTTGAGCCCCAGCATATAAGCGGTAATGACTTTAGGTTCTAAATCCATAGCCAGGCTTTGTTCAGCACTGATACTCCGGCCTGGCGCAGGCATACCACCGCCTTGCCAGCCCAGATGAATGGCTTCAATGCCTTCCAGTGGAATATGCACACTCTGATCCACAGGAGTACCAGTGGCAGCCAGAATACCAACCACTTCAAAAGGCTTGTCTTTATGCTGAGCAAAACTAACACTGCCGACACCATGCGACAAAATGATTTGCTCACCCAACTGATAACCCAGCTTTTGCGCAACGACAGAACCTAAAACCGCCTGATACACCCCAGCAAAGACTTTCCCTTGTGCCAGTTTTAGCGGCTGCTTTTCGCCATACTGGTAAAACTTAAAATAATCTTCGTTGGTGCCTATCACCCTATAGCCCCGGTGGGAATCCCCTAAAGAAAGCGGAATACTCCAGGCCACCTGCGGATGAGTTTTTACCTGCTTATAATTCTGCCAGCCAATATTATTGGTGGCGTTGCCAATACGAAATACTGAATACAACAACAAATTCAGCTGGCTGGAACGGGCGCCAACAATCAGATCGGTACCAGACACTGTGCTGGTAAAACTGCTTTTCGCTTCATGACGTATATGATCGATACCCAATAACAAAGCAATACTGATAGTTAACGAGATAACCGTCATCAGCACAGTGCCTTTACGGTTCCATAAACTGGCTCTTGCCAACTGCATTAACATGGCTGAACTCCTTTGTGTAACTGCTCCATATCCAGCTCAAACTTAAAATACGCACGCAAAGCAGGGTCATGACTGACAAACACCACTGTGGTGCCACAAAGTTCAGCTTCACTGAGCATCAGTTGCATAAAGTTGTCTCTGTGTTTATGATCCAAAGCTGAAGTGGGTTCGTCGGCAATCAATAAAGCGGGCTGACTCAACAAAGCACGGGCTATCGCCACCCTCTGCTGCTGGCCAACACTTAATTGATTGGCTGGCGCTTGCCACAACTGTTGCTCTAAACCCAGTTTTTGTAATAAATAACGAGCCCGCTGTTCTGCCTGTGGGATTTTTTTTGCAAAAGCACTGACCAGCAAGACGTTTTGCAACACTGACAAATAAGGAATTAAGTTCAGTTGCTGAAACACCACCCCTATAGAAGATGCACGCAATTGATCCCGTTTGGCCGCTGATAATGCAGCCATAGACTGACCGGCGATCAAAATATCACCGAACTTACAAGGGTAAATCCCGGCCAACAAATTCAGTAAGGTGGTTTTGCCTGAACCAGAAGATCCATAAATAAATAAGTGCTGGCCCTGCGCTAATTGCAGTTGTGGAATTTCCAATAAAGGGGCTTGGCCCGGCCAACTGAACACCAAAGATTTGAGTTCAAGTGCCGGAATTTTCAGGTCTGTGTGCGCTGACATTACAATGCTCATGTTATGATACGGCTTCTTTTGAGACCTTATAACATATGCAGAGGCTGAGGCTCCAATGGTTAAATCGTTATACATGGCGTTAATTCTGACTTTGGTCGCATTTACTGCGTTACCAGCAAAAGCTGAAGACTACAAGACATTGGAATGGACAGATTTATTGCCGGAAGAAGATTTAAAAAAAATGGAACAACTGCCGGAAATCAGCCATGAAGGTGGCGAAGCTCCAGCTGGAGGTGCATTAAATCAGGCTTTTGGTAATCAGGACCCGGCCGCTGCCGCATGGAATGAAGTGTTGATGTCTGCCAATGTCAAAGGCGAGCTGAACAATAAAAAAGTGAGGGTTCCTGGTTTTATTGTGCCAGTGGAATACGATGCAGATCAAAACGTCACTGCATTCTTTTTAGTGCCTTATTTTGGCGCTTGTATTCACGTGCCGCCACCACCACCAAACCAGATTATTTTTGTCACCAACAAGCAAAAAATTCAAGGTGATATGATTTATTCGCCTTTCTGGATAAGCGGCACTTTAACCACTGAAACCATGAGTCATGATTTGGCAAAATCAGCCTACTCTATGAAAGCCGATAAAATTGAAGAATATACCTACGAGTAAGTGATTTCTTTTACCCAATAAAAAAATCGGCTTTTGCCGATTTTTTTATTGGTGATTAATGCTTTGTTGGCTTACTGCGCTGTCAGAGACAAAGCGCCTGACCCCGCGGCCCAGTCTGCGGCCCCTTGTTCACCATTTACAATCCACTGTACTGTGACTTTCTCCACGCCAGCGGCGATAGCTGCTAAGTCAAGCGTCAATGCCTGTAAACGCGCCGGATTCTGACAAACCAGAGTGTAATTGGCATTTAAATCTGCATGCTGTGGTTTAGTGGTGCGCTCTGCAGTTAAGTCAGAACTGATATCTGTGCCCGTTACAGTGCAATGAGCTTGAGCATCAAAACTAAACCAGTTGGCCGAGGTAAAGTCTGCAATCATTTTCTGCACTAACTGGCGCTGCGTATCATCTTTCGCCTGATGTTCAAAACCCACAACGTTAGCGGTTGGAGTCGCAAAAGCCAGCTCGGCCTCGTTACCTTCCAGCACAAAAGTCAGAGTTGCCTGACCGTGAGTGTGACTGCCATGTTCTTCATGATGGTGTTCCTGAGCCAGAGCAGTGCCGGTCAACAGGCCACTGGCAAGAAGCAAACCTGACATTATTGTTTTTGTATTCACTATTGTTGATTTCATCACGGCCCACTCCAAAGCAAAAAATTCTGCTTTATCATAACCTCAGCACCCTCAGTATAAGCGGTCTGATTTGGCTTTTTGCCGCAGTTTTTTGTAGATCCAACGGTATCAGCCCTGCGAAATTGCAATTGATCTGATTAAGAGTCCCTGCCGTATCCAAAAGCAAACTAATGGCAAAGCTGAATGGCGAAATTAATTCTGGTATTAGGTGATCAGCTCAGTCCTGCGCTGTCATCTTTACGTGATGTGCAACCGCAAGACAGAGTGTTAATGGCTGAAGTAGCCAGTGAAGCCAGTTATACCCCCCATCACAAACAAAAAATCATTCTGATCTTCAGTGCTATGCGCCATTTTGCCGCAGTGCTGCAGCAGCAAGGCATCCACGTCAGTTATATAGACTACCAGCAAAAAGTCAGCAGCCTGACCGAAGCTGTAGCCATAGAACTCACGCGCTATCCAGAGCTGGAGCAGATTTGTATCACTGAATGTGGTGAATACAGGCTAGAGCAGGAAATTCTAAGCTGGCAGAACTTGTTTCAACGTCCTTTATCTGTGCTGGAAGACGACAGATTTATTGCCACAAAGGCCATGTTTCAGCACTGGGCTCAAGGCCGAAAACAGTATCGGATGGAGTATTTCTACCGTGAAATGCGCCGCTATACCGGTCTTTTGATGCAAGACGGAGCACCTGTTGGCGGTCAATGGAATTTTGACGCCAGCAACAGAAAAGCCATGTCAGCAAAACAACAGCTGCCAGGCATACTAAAGTTTGAGCCAGACGACATCACCTCAACAGTCATTGCTTTGGTTCAACAGCAGTTTGCCAACAATATGGGCAATGCCGACAGTTTTAGTTACGCAGTTACAGGCAAGCAGGCACGTCAGGCGTTTTTGCATTTTGTTGAGCATCAGTTGCCACTCTTTGGCGACTATCAGGATGCGATGCAGCTGAATGAGCCTCATCTGTTTCACAGCATTTGCTCTATGTATTTAAACTGCGGTCTGTTGGATGTGCGCTGGGTGTGCCAAAAAGTGGAGCTGGCTTATAAAGAAGGCAAAGTGCCTCTGAATGCCGCCGAAGGTTTTATTCGTCAATTGATTGGCTGGCGCGAATATGTGCGGGGTTTGTACTGGTTATTGATGCCAGACTACAAAAATCGTAACTTTTTACAAGCTCACACCCCTTTGCCGTCCTATTACTGGACAGGCGAAACCAAAATGCGCTGTATGCAACAAGCCATCAGTCACACTATTGAACATGCCTATTCGCACCATATTCAGCGCTTAATGATCACAGGTAATTTTGCACTCTTGGCTGGCTTGTCCGTCGAAGAAATCTGCGATTGGTATTTGGCTGTTTATGCTGATGCTTACGAGTGGGTTGAACTGCCGAATACCTTAGGTATGGCGTTATTTGCCGATGAAGGCGTACTGGCGTCTAAACCTTATGCCGCCAGCGGTAAATACATTCAGCGTATGAGCAATTACTGCAAAAGTTGCGCTTACGATGTCAGTGAAACCACCAGCCCCACGGCCTGCCCCTTTAATGCTTTGTACTGGTATTTTCTCGAACGGAATCAGGCGCTGTTGTCCGGTAATGCCAGAATGCAACTGAGTTATCAGAACTGGTTTCGTAAACCAGATGAAGAACGTTTAAAAATCACTGAAAAAGCTCAGCAGTTGCTAATCCATCTGGAGCAGCTATGAAACGGGCTTTGGTGCTATTTAATCAAGCCATGCGCTGGCACGATAACCTGCTGCTGTCAGAACAAGCAGAATTTGACCAACTGATCGCAGTTCTGGTGTTGGACCCTGCTGAGTATCTCAGCAGGCAATACGGTATACGCCGCGCCGGCCTGCCTCGTTTGCAGGCTCAACTAAAACTAATGCTGGACTGGCAGCAGCAATGGCAGGAAAAACAACTGCTGCTGCATATTCGCATCGGCAGCACCTCCAACTGCCTGCAGCAGCTGGCACAGCAGTATCAGGCACAGAGCTTGATTGCAGCAGAACCCATGGCACCAGAGCAGTACCAACAACTGCAGCGCAGCGGGTTACAGCTGAGGCTTGTTGATATCAACTCTTTATTACAGCACCAGCTAAGGCCGGATCTGGCCACTTTGCCAAAAAGCTTTTCTGCCTTCAGACGAGAACGCGAACCAGAACTTTTGGTGCAACAGCCAGAACATTATGCTGTTTCTTCGCAGTTTTACGGCGAAGCTGAACAGGCTTTAGATGCTGCCACAGCAAACTTTATCAGCCAGTATCACAATCCAGCAGCAGCTCTGTTGAACGAAGCGGCAGCATTAGAGCGACTGATGCAGTTTATCTGGCAACAACAAGCGGTCCGCCACTACAAACAAAGCCGCGATGCTTTGGATGGTGAATGGAACAGTAGTTTATGGTCTTTTTATCTGGCCAATGGTTGCTTGTCAGCTTGTTATGCCTGGCAGCAGGTACTGAATTTTGAACAACAGCATATTGCCAATGAATCCACCTATTGGATCCGCTTTGAGTTGCTGTGGCGAGAGTATTTCCGTTGGCAAATGCGCCAGCATGGCCGGGCCTGGTTTAGTAAAAATGCCTTTCGTCCACCACTGGATTTCTCTGCACCTGCTCCTGATCAGCGCTTTGAACTTTGGTGCCAAGGCCAAACAGGTCTGCCTTTTGTCGATGCCAATATCAAGATGTTGTTACACACCGGCTGGATGTCAAACCGTGGCCGGCAGAATGTCGCCAGTTATCTTATTTTTGAATTACAGCAGGACTGGCGTTTAGGCGCTGCTTTTTTTGAGCAGCATTTGCTGGATTATGATTGTGCCAGCAACTGGTGTAACTGGGCTTATATAGCTGGGGTGGGCAATAGTGGTGCCCGGCAATTTAATCAAATAAAACAAGCGTTAACTCATGATGCACAAGGTGACTTTGTCCGGCGTTGGCTACCGGAAAAAACAGCAGTTGGCGCCTCGGTGCATCTGCCAGAAGCTAAAGTGCCTGTGCAGGATTTTTGGTTACCTTTTTTACAGCAACTGACGGCAACCCCATGATCAGTCTGGTCTGGTTTAAGCGTGATTTACGCATTGATGACCATGGCCCTTTGGCTCAAGCAGCCAGACAAGGTGCTGTGTTACCTCTCTATATTATTGAACCTGATTATTGGCAACAGCCCGACACCTCAGTGCGGCAATGGCTTTTTATCGAACAAAGCCTGCAGCTGCTGGATCAACAGTTAACCGCCTTAGGCCAGCCTTTGTTGGTGATCAAAGGCCCTGCAACACAAGTACTTCGACAGTTGTGTCAGGAGTTTCCGATCTCCCAAGTCCTTAGCCACGAAGAATCCGGCAACTTATGGACTTTCCAACGCGATCTGGCGGTCAAACAGCTACTGAAAGAGCTGGCCATCCCATGGCGGCAATACCAGCAACATGCGGTATTTCGGGCTTTGAAAGACCGCGACTTGTGGGCTAAACAAGCGGATCTGTATTTATCCGGCGCTTTGTACCAAGCACCAACAGCTTTGGCTTTTCTCTGCCACGGCCGTCAGCCGCTACAGTCTTTTAGGCCACACAGAGCTTTGGATTTGCCCGCCTGCAGTTCGGGGCAAACCGCATTGACCCTGCCAGATACAGTACAAAGCTTTTTTAACTACAGAGCCAAAGACTATAGCCGACATATTTCGTTGCCCGAAAAAGCGCAGCACAGCAGCTCTCGCCTGAGTCCTTACCTGGCTTATGGCCAATTGAGTTTAAGAGCTTTGCAACAGCACACGCTACGCAACATCAAACAACAACCGGCTTTAAGCTTTGGTTTGTCGTCTTTTTACAGCAGGTTGCGCCGGCATTGTCATTTTATTCAGAAACTGGAATCAGACCCCTTAATTGAAACTGAAGCTTTGCACCCTGGTTATGCCCGCTTACGTAAACAAAGTTTTGATACGGATTGGTTTTGGGCCTGGTCTAATGGCTACACGGGTTATCCGTTGATTGATGCCTGCATGAGAGCTTTGCTGGCGACAGGCTGGTTACATTTTCGTGCCAGGGCCATGTTAGTGGCTTTCGCCTGCTACCACTTATGGCTGGACTGGCGACCTGTGGCTTTGCATCTGGCGCAGTGTTTTGTCGATTACGAACCAGGCATTCATTATCCACAAATTCAGATGCAGGCTGGCACTACAGGTATCAATCCAAACCGAATGTACAACCCTGTGCTGCAAAGTCAGCAAAAAGATCCACAAGGTCACTTTATCAGACGCTGGTGTCCTGAATTAAAGCTGTTGCCCGATAGCTGGCTGCATCAACCCTGGTTAATGCCACTATCCTTGCAGCGCCAGTATGGGTGCGTGCTGGGCTCTGATTACCCTATGCCAGTGGTGGACTTGCAACAGGCCATGCGATTGGCAAAACAGCGCATCACTGAATGCAAACAACAGCAAGACCCGCAGTGGTGGCGTGAACAAAAACGGCAAGTGGTACAGCGCCATGCCAGCCGAAAAAGAGCAACAGGGCGCAGTGTTAAATCCGCAGGTAATGCAGGACAGTTGAGCTTAGATCTGAACGAATAAAGCACTGGTAGGTCTATCTAGGTTATGCTGAGTTCAGTTACCTTAAAAAGGATTTATTTATGACCATTACTGTCAGCCAACATACACCGGGTCAATTACGCCAGACCATCCAGATCAGCAGTCATCAGCTTAATGCAGATGCATCAGAAGCTGCTGGTGGCTCTGCGACAGGGCCTGATCCACATGATTTATTTGATGCAGCACTGGCCACGTGCAAAGCCATGACGTTACAGCTTTATGCCAAGCGCAAAAATATCCCGCTGCAAGAAGTAAAAGTTGAAATCAGTCGGGATGACAGTGCTGAAGCAAAAGGCTTGTATCAGTTGCATGTCCGCCTGGAGTTAATTGGTGAATTAACCACAGAGCAACGGGAGCAATTGCTGGCTATTGCTGACAAATGCCCCATCCACAAACTGATGACTCAAACCGAAGTGCAAGTGCACACCAGCCTGAAAGCGCAACCAGCAGCAACAGCTGAGGCAGAACCTTTGATTATTCAGCCACAAGAACGTGATATTGGCTTTATCATCAAACGATTGATACCGGCCAAAGTGCAGCGCCGTGTTGGTCCTTTTATTTTTGTGGATCATATGGGCCCTGCTACTTTTACTCCAAACAGCACTGAAGGCGACGTGCGCCAGCATCCACATATTGGTCTTGCGACTGTAACCTACTTGTTTTCCGGCGCTATGCAGCATCGCGACACTCTTGGCAACAATCAACGTATTGAGCCTGGTGCTGTCAATCTGATGCGCGCTGGTCGCGGTATCGCCCATTCCGAACGTATTCCTGCCGATATCCGAACTGAACAGGTGAAAGTGGAAGGTATGCAAATCTGGTTAGTTTTACCGGAAGACGAAGCCGAATCAGAACCTGCTTTCCAGCATTACCCTGCCGCATTATTTCCGGCTATTCAGGTGCCAGGCAGTGAGATACGTGTACTCTTAGGTGAATACTTTTCCCAGACATCCGTAGTAAGCTTCCCTGCGCGCTGCTGTTATGCCGAACTGAAACTGGATCCATGCAGTAGTCTGGCTTTGCCTAAATCTGAGCAGCAACTGGCCATTTATCTGGCCGCTGGTTCACTGAAAGAACCAGTGCTGAGTGCAGGGCAAATGCTGGTTATGACAGATGATTTAACAGTGGTCGCTGGCGATGACGGTGCCCACTTTATGGTGTTGGGTGGCGATGAAGTGGCAGACCCTGTGCTGCTGAACTGGAATTTTGTAGCTCGCAGCCAGGAGCGCTTAGCTCAGGCAAAAGAAGAGTGGAACAGTGGTAATTTTCCTCGTTTGACTGACGATGCAGAATGGATCCCTGCACCTTAACGCTGCAAAAGTGACTGATTATTTGGTTTTTCGTGCCGCCTGATACCATTCAGGCGGTTGCTGATCCAGCCATACCACCACCTGACTCAGACTTTCAAACATACGTTGCAGATAAGCAGGGTTAATTCTCTGCCAATCATCTTGTGGCGTATGATAGTCTTTGTGCGAGTCGACCCCAAAAAACAAAAAAGGAATTCCAGCCCGCCGGAATGGTGCATGATCGCTGGCGTTAGCCCAATCCAACTGATGCTTTCCTCTTAACCCCTGGCCTCTTTTGCGTAGTTTCAGCTTGACCGCAAACTGCTGAGTTTTTACATAATCCGCCATACCGGGCAATGAAAACGCACCATACAGATACAATTGATTCGCGCGCTCTCCCCGGCTCAGCATGTCCAGATTAATATTCAGTACAACCTGCTGTATGGCCACTGGCGGTGACGCGACAAAAGCTTTCGCGCCATAGAGCCCGATTTCTTCAGCATCAGTCGCGACAAAAAGGTAGCTGTAACGAGGACAAGACTGAGTTTTCAGTAACTCCGCCAATGCCAACATAGCCGCAACACCAGACGCATTATCATCAGCCCCGTTGTATATTTTGCCAGCGACTATGCCTAAGTGATCATAATGCGCTGTCATCACTATGTAAGTATCTGCTTGAGAGCAGCCTTTTAATTCAGCGATCAGGTTAATGCCATGCTTGTCAGAAAAGCCGGATCTGTAGCTGAAAGGGTGCCGAAAATTATCTTTTAGCGCGGTCAAACCTAAATCGGAAAAGCGTTGTTGGATGTAATTACGGGCCAGCTCAGAGCCCTGAGTGGCAGTTTCCCGCCCACTCATACGATCATCAGATAACTGCTGAATATCATCTAATAAAGCAGATTGAGCCTGCAGAAAAAAACAAGCAACAGTGCTGAACAAAAACAACGCAGAAAAAACAACACGACACAGCACTGATTTAAGCCTCTTAATGCTGCACAGCGGCAGCTGTCAGTAGTTTTAGTTTGTATTGATAACGTGCACGTTCACTGCGACTTGGCGCAGACTTCTCAGCAGACTGCAAGTAGTGCTGTGCCTTGTCTGTTTGTCCCAGTGACAAATGGGCTTTAGCCAGGCCAAACATAGCCTCAGCTAACTTTTTATCTAATGTAAGGCTCTTTTTATAATGCTCTATCGCTTTATGGGCAGAACCAGAAGTTAATGACTCATTGCCTAACATCATATGGTAATAAGGGTTTTGGTTTCTTTTTGCCGCAACCATAGCGCTTAACTGAGCAGCCTGTTCGGTTTTTCCCATCACTTCATAAAGTAAAGCCAGATTTGCTTTTGAATTAAGTTGCTCAGGAGCCAATTGTGCCGCTAACAGATAGGCTTTTTCAGCAAGCTCAAATTGTTGTTTCTGTCTGTATAACACTGCAAGATTATTCCAGCTCTCTTCAGCCCGAGGATCAACAGAAATTGCTGCCTTCAGGTAAGCATAAGCCAGATCATCTTTGCCATACACCATAGCTTCAGCTGCTTTATTGTTATAAAACAGGCCTACAATCTGTTGCTGATCCAGCACAGCAGAAGGGAAATGGTTTTTGTTGCTTTGCACATCAAAATCAATCACATAACTGAAAACACTGTAATGAACTCCCCCGCCTTTTCCAATACTCTGACCACCAACAATATTCAAATTCACATGGCCATTCAACAGACTTTGACCATTGTTCTGAGTCCAATATTCCGGAATTTTTATATCCCGGAATTCCGCATTCAGTTGCATCTCCTGTGCAAGGCTGTAAGACAAGATCGTTAAAGACAAACAATTCGCCTGGCGGGCAGCCAGGGTTTCCGCTGCGGTCAGAGTTGCATCATTTTGATACAGTAAGCTGTTGCCTTTTTTCTCAAACAAATAATTCAGTAACAAATCTGTTTTCACCCGAGGTGAATCTGCTGAACGAGTTAAGTCCCTGATATCCACTTTGGTTTGCTCAGGCAAAGCAAAAATTTGTTCAGGAGTTTCAATAACGACATCGACAGGATTAAACAAATCGTCATTCAGCAGACTAGCAGGTGTTGTAGTTGAAATGTTGTTTTGCTGGCATGCGGTTAAAAATACCACCAAACCAATGGGCAGAAGAAGTTTCATGGCCGTCATCTGTATTAGTTTTTCATTGTTAAACTATAGGGTAGTTTTATCCAAAATTAATGTTTTCGCATACCCATTTCATCACGTTTTTTCACCCTTTGGCATAATTGATAAAATCAGTCTCCAAAACAGAAAATAACTTTGCACTTTTATCATATTTGCACTATTAATCAAAGATGCGTTTTTGTTCACTTTTTAATCAGGAGTGACTATCGATGGAACAGTCGTTACTTTCACCCGTGGTGCATGAAAAAATCAGGCACTTGCATCCAGGCTCTCAAGTCGACTTGCAGTTTTCACAACCCAGTAGTTTAAGGATCAGAACCTCCTTGGTTGGTTATGAAAAAAACCGCTATCTGGTGTTGAAGCTACCACAACAAGTGATAGATGGTGGCTATAAAGATGTGTTTGTTGAAGGCAATATGACGGTTGTGCGTTGCCTGCTGGAAGGCGATTTAGGTGAATGTATTGCCTTCAGAGCCATGATAAAAACCATTTCTCATCATCCGGTGCATTTATTATTTCTGGAGTATCCTCAGCAAATAGAAAACCGTTCTTTACGGGCCAAACAACGGATCCGGGCTTTTATTCCGGCCTATGTCAATCCAGTAGAACAAGGGGCTTTGCCTGAAACCTTTTCCCTTTATAACGGCTTTGTCATCGATATATCACCTTGTGGCTGCCGGTTTTCGATGAAAGTGCATGCGGAAGCCAGCCAGATTAACAAGGTACAAATTTTGATGGAACTTCTGGTACCAGGTGAAGAGGAAAGAATTCAGATCCCAGGTGAGATTATGAATTGCCATTTGGAATTGCAGGAGTTGTCTTTGGGGATTAAATTTGAACTCCCTGAGCGACAGGTCGCTAAAATGCTGCAACGTTTTATCGTCGACCCGGCTATCGCCAGCTAAAACCAGGGTCAGAGCCTTGGCTCTGACCCAACAATCCTTAACCTAAGTTCGGTGCTAACCAGCTTTCAGCCTGTTCAGCTGACCAAGCTTTTTTCGCCGCGTATTCATCTTTTTGGTCAGTGCCAATTTTGCTGACGGCAAAGTATTTGCTATCAGGATGAGCAAAGTACCAACCACTGACTGCAGCGCCTGGCCACATGGCGTAACTTTCAGTCAACTGGATGCCAGTTTGGGCTTCGACATCCAGCAACTGCCATAAAGTGCCCTTTTCTGTATGCTCTGGACAAGCCGGATAACCAGGAGCTGGTCGTATGCCCTGATACAACTCACGAATAAGTTGCTCGTTATCCAATGTTTCATCCGGCGCATAACCCCAGAGTTCACGTCGTACTTTCATATGCAGGTATTCGGCTAATGCTTCAGCTAAACGGTCAGCCAAGGCTTTAACCATAATGCTGTTGTAATCATCGTGCTGAGCGGCAAATTCATCAGCCAGCTCATCAGCACCAAAGCCAGTGCTGACAGCAAAACCGCCTATATAGTCAGCAATACCAGACCCCACAGGGGCAACAAAGTCAGCTAAGCAGCAGTTTGGATTGTCGTTACGCAGTTGCAGTTGCTGACGTAAATTAAATAAACGGCAACGCTCCACTGTTCTGCTCTCATCCGTGTAGACAATAATGTCATCGCCCAAACTATTGGCCGGGAAAAAGCCAAACACAGCTTTGCCCTGCACTTTTTTCTGCTTAATCATTAAATCCAGAATAGCGTTGGCGTCTCTGTGCACACGACGTGCTTCCATGCCCACTTCAGGGTGATTCAAAATCGCAGGGAATTTACCGGACAACTGCCAGGTCAGGAAAAATGGCGTCCAGTCGATGTAATCGCGAAGCAGCTCTAACTCAACGTCTTGCCATAAATGCACACCCGGTTGTTTTGGCGCAGGTGCTACTTTGGTTAAATCCAGTTTAAATTTATTAGCCCGGGCCTGCTCCAGTGTCAGCAGCTTTTCACCTGGTCGACTGCGGGCATGTTGCTCGCGGGCTCTGTCGTATTCGTCGTTCACCCGTTCTAAAAAGGCCGGTTTATGTTCTTTGCTAATCAGCGATTGCACCACTGATACACTGCGTGACGCATTAGGCACATAAACCACACCGTGCTGATAACTGGGAGCAATTTTTATCGCGGTATGAGCTTTAGACGTAGTAGCGCCACCAATCAATAGCGGAATATCAAAACCTAAGCGGGTCATTTCTTTCGCCACATGCACCATCTCATCCAAAGACGGCGTAATAAGGCCAGACAAACCAATAATATCGACATTCAGCTCTTTGGCTTTTTGCAGCAAGGTAGCGCAAGGCACCATCACACCAAGGTCGATGACTTCATAGTTATTGCACTGCAGCACTACGCCTACAATGTTTTTGCCTATGTCGTGCACATCGCCTTTGACTGTCGCCATCAGCACTTTGCCCTGAGCTCGGGCGCCAGTACCGGCTTTTTCCAGTTCGATAAAAGGCTGTAAATAGGCCACTGCTTTTTTCATCACACGGGCCGATTTAACCACCTGAGGCAAGAACATTTTGCCTTCACCGAATAAGTCGCCGACCACATTCATGCCGTCCATCAAGGGCCCTTCAATCACGTGCAAAGGCCGTTCAACAGTTAAGCGTGCTTCTTCAGTGTCCTGGTCAATAAAGTCGGTAATGCCTTTCACTAACGCATGTTCAAGACGTTTATTCACAGGCCAGGCCCGCCAGGCTTCGTCTTCTTTAACAGCGACCGAACCATCGCCTTTAAACTCGGCCGCAATGTCCAGTAAACGCTCTGTTGCATCTTCGCGGCGGTTTAAGATCACATCCTCAACCCGCTCGCGCAATAACTCTGGGATATCGTCATACACTGCCAACTGACCGGCGTTGACTATGCCCATATCCATACCAGCGCCAATGGCATGGTACAAGAACACCGAGTGCATGGCTTCACGCACCGGGTCGTTACCACGGAACGAAAAAGAGATATTGGACACGCCACCAGAGATTTTGGCATAAGGGCATAATCGTTTGATTTCGCGGGTGGCTTCAATAAAGTCGACCGCGTAATTGTTATGTTCTTCGATACCTGTTGCAACGGCAAAAATATTTGGATCGAAGATAATATCTTCTGGCGGAAAACCAATCTGATTGACCAGAATCTCATAAGCACGCTGGCAAATTTCGACTTTACGCGCTTTGGTATCAGCCTGACCTTTTTCATCAAAGGCCATCACTACTACTGCAGCACCATAACGGCGAAGTAATTTTGCCTGGTATAAAAACGGCTCTATGCCTTCTTTGAGCGAAATCGAATTGACGACAGGTTTACCCTGAATACATTTCAGCGCTGCTTCAATCACCTCCCACTTGGACGAGTCGACCATAATAGGCACGCGGGAAATATCGGGTTCAGATGCCAGTAAATTCAGGTAACGTACCATGGCTGCCTTGCTGTCGAGCATGGCTTCGTCCATGTTGATATCAATGATCTGAGCACCACTCTCGACTTGCTGACGCGCAACATCCAAAGCTTTTTCGTATTCGCCTTCTAATATCAGCTTTTTAAAACGGGCTGAGCCTGTGACGTTAGTGCGTTCACCAACGTTAATAAAACGGGCTTGTTGTCGCATTACCACTCCAGACCAAAAGCTTCTAAACCAGACAAATGAAACTGGTGCGTTTTCTGTTTCGGTTGACGCGCAGGTAAATCAGCCACCGCATCGCTGATGGCTTTGATATGTTCAGGCGTAGTACCACAGCAACCACCGACAATATTTAAAAAGCCCTGCTCTGCCCAATCGGCAATTTCTTTGGCCATCTCTACTGCACCTAAATCGTATTCGCCAAATTCATTCGGTAAGCCCGCATTTGGATGCACTGAGACATAACATTCTGAAATACCGGATAAAGTCTCAACATAAGGCCGTAATAAGTCTGGCCCTAAAGCGCAGTTCAGACCAAAGCTGACTGGCTCTACATGAGCTAATGAATGGTAAAAAGCTTCAGTGGTTTGACCGGACAAAGTACGACCTGAGGCGTCGGTGATAGTGCCAGAAATCATCACAGGTAAGCTGAAACCCAATTCATCAAAGACTTTCAGTACAGCAAAAGCGGCTGCTTTGGCGTTTAAGGTATCAAAAATGGTTTCCAGCATAATAATGTCGGCGCCACCTTCAATCAGTGCATGAGTAGATTCAGAATAAGCGCTGACTAAGGTATCAAAGTCGACATTACGGTAACCCGGATCGTTTACATCAGGTGAAATAGAAGCCGTTCTGTTGGTTGGGCCTAATACACCAGCGACAAAACGTGGTTTGTCTGGCGTGCTGTATTCATCACAGGCCTGACGCGCCAAAGCGGCCGATTCACGGTTGATGCGCGCTGATAAATGCGACATATCGTAGTCAGCCATAGCAATAGGCGTGGCATTAAAGCTATTGGTTTCGAGAATATCAGCACCAGCAGCTAAATACTGGCGATGAATATCCAGAATAAGATCAGGCTTGGTCAACACCAGCAAGTCGTTATTGCCTTTCAGATCAGTGGACCAGTCAGCAAATTCAGTACCGCGGTAATCTGCTTCCTGTAATTTGTATTGCTGGATCATGGTGCCCATAGCACCATCTAACACCAAAATACGTTCCGCCAACAGCGCACGAAGGGCGTCCGGAGTTAACACACTGCGATTGGTCATTACTACTGCCCTATCTGCTGAATATCAAAAGGTGTGGCCTGATACACATAATAGTTCAGCCAGTTGCTGAATAATAAAAAGGCATGGCTTTGCCATAACTTATGTGGACCTTTGGCCGGATCGTTTTGTTTATAGTAGTTCTCTGGAATTTTAGGCTCAAGACCTGCGGCCAGATCGCGCTGGTATTCATCATTTAAGGTGGTTAAATCGTATTCAGGATGACCAGTAACAAAAACCCGGCTGCCTGTGCTGTTCTGCAGTAAATAAGCACCTGTCGCATCGGCTTCTGCCAGCACATGCAAATCCGGATGATGTTGATACTTTTGTTTGGGCACCTGAGCATAACGCGAATGTGGCACTAAAAACTCATCATCAAAACCCCGTACTAAAGGGCTTAAAGGCTGAGAAACATTTTGCCAGTAGACACCGGATAACTTCTCGCCACGAATTTCGCGCTGCAAACCATAGTAATGATACAAAGCGGCATGAGCAGCCCAGCATAAAAACAAAGTGGAAGTGACGTGACGGTCAGCCCAGGTCAGAATTTCAGCCAGTTGAGGCCAGTAACTGACATCTTCGTAATTGACTAAACCTAAAGGCGCACCCGTGATAATCAAGCCATCATAATTTTGCTGCTGTACATCAGAAAAATAGCGGTAAAAACAGTCCAGATGATTTTGTGGTGTGTTTTTGCTGACATGATTATCAAGTCGTATCAGCTCTACATCTACCTGCAGCGGGCTATTGGCTAACAAGCGTAATAACTGGATTTCAGTCGCGACTTTGTTCGGCATTAAATTCAGAATGGCAATTTTCAGCGGCCGGATATCCTGCGATAAAGCCCGGCTTTCAGTCATGACAAAAACGTTCTCCGCAGAAAGAGCTTCCACAGCAGGTAACTGATCAATGACTTTAATAGGCATAGCATCTCCGACAAGGCTGAAAAATGAGGTTACTCTGGCTCAAAGCTGCGGAAATGTCAACTTCTACACGTTTAGACGTCTAAATAAAAATAAAGATGGCCGATGAATAAATACAGGTTGTTCAGGCATCGGCATCATCAGCTTTTGATGTTAACAATGGCCAGGCGGGGCGAAAAATAAACCTGCGTTTTCTTAAATAGCACGCTATTAAAAACAACAAACCCGGCCTGAGCCGGGTTTGTTTTAATTTTTACGCCTGTTCTTACGCTTATTCTTTAAGCTTAAACTGTGAGCTAATGCAGCTTACAGATCAGCTTCTGCGTCAGCTGGCAGCATACCAAAATCTTCTGCTGGTGACGGAGCACCTTTCGATGGTTCCAGTAACAGCATACGGCGTAATTCAGCTTCAATTTCTTTAGCAACAGCAGGGTTTTCCTGCAGATATTTCATGGCGTTGGCTTTACCCTGACCAATCTTGTTACCTTTGTACGCATACCAGGCACCAGCTTTGTCGATCAGCTTATGCAGTACACCTAAGTCGACTAACTCGCCATCTTTGCTGATACCAGCGCCGTACATAATAATAAATTCGGCTTGTTTAAAGGGTGGTGCTACTTTGTTTTTCACCACTTTGACGCGGGTTTCGTTACCCGTCACTTCGTCGCCATCTTTGACAGAACCAGTACGACGAATATCTAAACGCACTGAAGCGTAGAATTTTAACGCGTTACCGCCAGTCGTGGTTTCTGGTGAACCAAACATCACACCAATTTTCATCCGGATTTGGTTGATGAAAATACATAAAGTGTTTGAACGTTTGATATTACCTGTCAGTTTACGCAGCGCCTGAGACATTAAACGTGCTTGTAAACCTACGTGGCTGTCACCCATATCGCCTTCAATTTCAGCGCGAGGTGTTAATGCAGCCACTGAGTCGACAACAATCACGTCTACCGCAGCAGAACGTACTAACATGTCACAAATTTCCAGAGCTTGTTCACCAGTATCCGGCTGAGACACTAATAAATCGTCGACGTTTACGCCTAATTTTTTCGCGTATACAGGGTCCAGCGCGTGTTCAGCATCGATAAAAGCACAGGTTTTACCCATGCGCTGAGCTTCAGCAACGACCTGTAAAGTTAAAGTGGTTTTACCTGAAGATTCAGGACCGTAGATCTCAACAATACGACCACAAGGCAAACCGCCTATGCCGAGCGCAATATCCAAACCTAACGAACCTGTAGGGATAAAGTCGATATCAAGCGCAGTGCTGTCGCCCAAACGCATAATTGAACCTTTACCAAACTGGCGTTCGATTTGACCTAAGGCTGCGGTCAGTGCTTTTTGTTTATTGTCGTCCATTGCTCTCTCCGGTGGATTCTTGGATGCACTCAAAGTGCTGTATGCTCATACAGTAGTCTTTTTGCTTTAGTCTGTCAATAACAAGATCAGCTGCTGCAAGACAAAATCGATCGCCTGCTGGCGCACTGTGGCTCTGTCGCCATCAAAGATGCGATGCGACAATACCTGATGGCCCTGAATTTCAAAACAAAAATGTACAGTACCCACAGGTTTAGTGGCAGATCCACCATCAGGGCCTGCAATACCAGACACCGCTACCGCTACTTCAGCACCAGCTGCTCTGGCTGCGCCTACAGCCATTTCCAATACAGTTTCTTTACTGACAGCACCGTATTGCAACAAAGTTTCGGCCTTGACACCCAACAGTTGTTGTTTGGATTTATTGCTGTAGGTGACAAAAGATCGGTCCAGATAAGCTGAACTGCCGGGCACAGCGGTCAACACATATGCAATACCACCGCCAGTGCAGGATTCTGCGGTGGTGATACTGAAGTTTTTCCGCAATAATAGCGCTCCGAGATCCGCCGCCAATTGATAGGTGGTTACTGGAATTGTCATCTTTGGTCCAACGCAGGAATTATTAAGCCATTATGCCGCCAGAACAGAAAGACGGGCAAGCCCTAAGCCCGCACACTCCGATGATGCAACAGTACCTTGGCCTGAAATGCCAGCATCCTGATATTTTGCTGTTCTATCGTATGGGTGACTTTTACGAGCTGTTTTACGATGACGCCAAAAAGGCCTCTGCCTTGTTAGATATTTCGCTGACCAAAAGAGGCCAGTCGGCAGGACAGCCTATTCCTATGGCAGGCGTGCCTTATCATTCGATTGAAGGTTATTTAGCCCGTTTAGTGCAACTGGGTGAATCCGCTGCTATTTGTGAACAAATCGGCGATCCGGCCTTAAGCAAAGGCCCGGTTGAACGCGCTGTGGTACGTATTGTGACTCCAGGCACTGTCACAGACGAAGCGCTGCTGAATGAACGTCAGGACACCCTGGTCTCGGCTTTGTATCAGCAAAAAGGCAGCTATGGTTTTGCTTACTTAGATTTAAGCAGCGGCCGCTTTTTAATTAACGAAGTCACCCATCTGGATGATTTATTGGCCTTATTGCAACGCTTAAATCCGGCAGAAATTTTATATGCTGAAGAGCAGGACTGGCCTGATAGCGTCATTAACCGTAAAGGCGTGCGTCGCCGCCCTGTCTGGGAATTTGAGTTAAGCAACGCCAAACGTTTGTTAACCCAACAATTTGGCACCCGCGACTTACAAAGTTTTGGCGTAGAACAAGCACCAGTGGCGCTGATGGCCGCCGGCTGCTTAATGGGGTATGTCAAAGACACCCAGCGCGCTCAGCTGCCTCATATCCGCTCTATTGCTCTTGAGCGTAATCAGGACTGCATAGTACTAGATGCAGCAACACGACGTAATTTAGAGCTGACCCAAACCTTAGCAGGCCAGTTTGACCACACCCTTGCAGCAGTGCTGGATCAATGCCAGACAGCTATGGGCAGTCGTTTGTTGAAGCGCTGGATCCATGCGCCACTGCGCGATCAGGCGTTGGTGTCAGGTCGTCATCAGGCGGTAGCTGAATTGCAGCAACACCACCAGAGTTTGCAGCCGCTATTTAAACAAGTAGGTGATACGGAGCGGGTCATAGCCCGTTTAGCACTTCGAAGTGCACGGCCCCGTGATTTCTCCCGTTTACGAGCTGCTTTGCAGTTGTTGCCAGAGCTATCGCCTGAACTGACTCTGTTACACAGCCCTTTATTGGCTCAGCTGACCGCTAAATGTCAGCCGTTGCCAGAACTTTGTGACTTATTAGAGCGTGCCATAGTCGAAACTCCACCTATGCTTATTCGTGATGGCGGCGTGATAGCTTCAGGCTACAACGCAGCACTGGATCAATGGCGTGAACTCGCCACTGGTGCCACTGATTATCTGGAGCGACTGGAGCAACGTGAAAAAGAACGTACTGGTATAGCCTCACTCAAAGTTGGTTTTAACAGAGTGGCGGGTTATTACATTGAAACCGGCCGCAGCGCTGCCGATCAGGTACCAGCAGATTATATTCGCCGCCAGACGTTAAAAAACAACGAACGTTTTATTATTCCTGAATTAAAAGAATATGAAGACAAGGTGCTTGGCAGTCAAAGCAAAGCTTTGGCGTTGGAAAAGCAGTTATACGATGAGTTGTTTGATTTAACAGCGCCTTATCTGGCTGAATTACAGCAACTTTCAGCGGCTTTGGCCGAACTGGATTTACTGACTAACTTTGCAGAGCGCGCTGAACAGCTGAACTATCATCAGCCAGAGCTGACGCCAGAGCCAGGCATCCACATAGAAGCAGGTCGTCACCCCGTAGTAGAACAGGTGATGACTGAACCTTTTATTGCCAACCCACTTAAGCTGTCGCCAGAGCGTCGCATGCTGATGATTACAGGCCCAAATATGGGCGGTAAATCGACTTACATGCGCCAGAACGCTTTAATAGTGCTGATGGCTTATATAGGTAGTTTTGTACCAGCAGAGCGCGCTGTATTAGGCCCGGTTGACAGAATATTCACCCGGGTTGGTGCATCCGATGATTTGGCGTCAGGCCGCTCTACCTTTATGGTGGAAATGACAGAAACCGCCACTATTTTGCATCACGCCACAGCACAAAGTTTAGTACTGATGGATGAAATAGGCCGTGGCACCAGTACTTATGATGGCTTGTCGCTGGCATGGGCCTGTGCTGAATACCTGGCGCAGCAACTCAAAGCCATGACGTTGTTTGCCACCCATTATTTTGAACTGACGGAGCTGGCCTCACAGTTACAGGGCTTAGCCAATATTCATCTGGATGCGGTAGAGCACGACGAACACATCGTCTTTATGCATCAGGTGCAAGATGGCGCAGCCAGTAAAAGTTATGGTTTACAGGTAGCGCAACTGGCTGGTGTGCCGCGGGTGGTGATCCAAAAAGCCAAACAAAAACTGGCCCAATTGGAACAACAGTCCGTTGTCAGTGCCAAAGCACCAGCAGCGGCTAAAACAGCACAACCGCTGCAACAACAATTATTTGTCGAAGCCGAACCTCATCCAATACTTGAGCAACTGGCAAAACTGGATCCGGATCAGCTGTCAGCCCGTCAGGCTTTGGATTTGTTGTACCAGCTGAAAGCCAGCTTGTAAAAATGGGGTTGAAAAAGGAGTGTTGTTATTTCTGAACTAAGTTTGTCCAAAGTAGCAAATGATATTCCCTTGGTGTGGGCTGGCCCTATGTTACGCCGCCTGACACCAAAGCGACTTTGTCTCTGGTTAGCCACTTCTGAACCAGTGGAATTGAAACTTCAGCTTCAACCTGAACAAGGTGAACCGCTCGAGTTTGAAGTAAAACAGCTGCAGCCCTTTGTGCAACAACTTCAGCTTGCCGGCAAACTCTATCTGTATTTTTTGGATTTGGAGCTGCATGAGGCGCTGCCAACTGAACGCTGGATCAGTTATGATCTGCAGTTAAAAACCAGCACAGGCGACTGGCAAAACTGGCGGCAGTGGGCGGACGATTTAGTTTATCCTGGACGGGACTTACCAGGGTTTATTCTCAAACCCAAAGTGCATTCGGTGTTACATGGCTCCTGTCGCAAACCGCATTTTGGCGCTGGCGATGGCTTAGTCCGTGCCGATCAGCAACTATTGGAAACAAGCCCTGCACAGTGGCCATCGCTTTTGATGTTAAGTGGCGACCAGGTCTACACAGACGACGTGGCCGCACCTACGCTTTATGCTATTCATCAACTGATAGCTAAACTGGATTTTGCCGACGAAGCATTACCTTGTTCCACCTTAAGCTCAGCTCATGAACTGCACAGCAAAACGCCATTTTATTACCAGCGAGAGAAACTTCTGCCTGCTACCGAAGCCAGTTATCAGGTATTAAAACAGCTGTTTCAAGGCGCAAAAAAACCGGTATTTACCACAGACAGCGCTCACAACCATTTGATCTCTATGGCCGAAGTGTTTTCGATGTACCTGCTGGTCTGGTCACCTGCACCATGGCAGGGCTTGGATTTGCAGATGCCGGAAGGTCTACTCAGCAGTTTTAGTCCAGCACGGCAAAAACGTTGTGCCACATACACTCAAAACCTGGAAGAATTTAAAGCAGGTTTAGGCCAGGTCAGGCGTTTAATGGCCCATCTGCCAGTCGCCATGATGTTTGATGATCACGACATTACTGACGACTGGAATTTAACTGCAGAGTGGGAAAAAACCGCCTACGAACATCCGTTTTCGCGCCGTATTATTGGCAATGCACTAATGGGCTACCTGCTGTTTCAGGGCTGGGGTAATGCACCAGAAAAAGTGCAAAAGCTAGTGCCCTTGTGCCAACAAGCGCTGAATCGACCCGGTACAGAAATTCATGATGAATGTATTAACAGCCTGCTTAAATTCTCTGAATGGCATTACAGTTGGCCGACCCAACCACCGTTATTGGTGCTGGACACCCGCACCCAACGCTGGCGCTCAGAGCTGTCGATGGAAAAACCTTCGGGTTTGATGGACTGGGAATCTATTACTGAATTGCAGCAACAACTCTTGGGCCATGAAGCTGTATTGCTGGTCTCCCCTGCCCCAGTGTTTGGCGTCAAATTGATTGAAACTATTCAGCGTATTTTTACCAGCTTTGGTAAACCTCTGATGGTGGATGCTGAAAACTGGATGACCCATCCGGGTTCTGCTTATGCGCTACTGAATTTATTCCGCCATCCAAAAACACCACGCAACTTCATCATTTTATCCGGTGATGTGCATTACAGTTTTGTATTTCAAGTGGCGCTCAAACACAAACAACAAAGCCCATCCATTTGGCAAATCACCAGCAGCGGCCTGAAAAATGAGTTTCCACACCGGCTCCTGGCTATTTTAGATACAGCCAACCGCTGGCTTTACGCCTCCCGATCGCCACTGAACTGGTTTACCAAAAGACGCCGGATGAAAATCACCCACCACAGGCCTATAGGCGAAACCAAAGGCCGCCGTTTGGTGAACTCTGCTGGTATAGGTTTACTCGAGCTGACGCCTGAAGGTGTGCCTTGCAAAATTCAGCAACTTTGCGCCGATGGCGACACTGTCAGTTTTGAGCTGGAAAAAGGCGATGATGAACTGACGCAGGACTATAGTTTGTAACTTGATCTCTAGGGTCAGAACATATTTGCTTCGCAAATGATGATCTGACCCAGACATCAAATCGGCACAACATCCACTTCCACTTCCAGCAGATGCACGCCATGACCTTGCAATAGGCCTTTCAGCGGCACTACATCGGCATAGTCGCGGCCATAAGCTAAGGTGATATGACGTTCTGCCGGCATCAGATTATTAGTGGGGTCAAAATCGACCCAACCCAGTTCAGGGTCGTACACCGCAAACCAGGCATGCGATGCATCAGCGCCTATTAAACGTGGCTGTCCTTCTGGTGGCGAGGTTTCCAGATACCCACTGACATAACGCGCTGGAATACCTAAAGCACGTAAACAGCTGACGGCCAGTTGGGCAAAGTCCTGACAAACCCCCTTTTTATGCAGCAACACTTCAGACACTGGCGTAACGACAGAGCTAAATTCAGGATCGTATTCAAACTGCTGAAAAATCAAATCCGTCAGTTGTTGTGCCAACTGTAATACAGTAAAAGCCGGGTCGGCTATGCTCTGGATCAACGCCTTTGTTTCGTCAAGCACAGGGATCATCCGGCTTGGTCCAGTGCACAACAGTGCTTTGAGTTGCTCTGGCGAATAGCCTTGTTGTTGGCGGAAAAAAGCTGCGACTTGTGGCCAGGGCTGGGTTAAATCCAAAGCCAGACTCTGTTGGCGTGGCAAAACCTCAACCACAGAGTAAGCCGTCACAGCCAGTTGCTGATGCGGTGGCTGCAAGTGAATAAAATGCTGGGTATTACCAAAAGTATCTGTTCTGGCATAGACAGAAGAGGCTGTTGGCGACACCTCTAAAGAGAAACTACATAGCTCCTGTGTCGGCAATCGACGTGGCTGCAGGCAAGCCAAATTGTAACTGTTAGCCACAGGATGCTGGTAACAATAACGGGTCAGGTGGCGGATTTGGTACTTCATAAGTTTGGCCTTATAGGGGCGAGGCTTGTCCCCGCCCGCCTGAAATTCAAATCAATGCCCATCTAAAAACTCTGCCATGATTTGCCCGCTTCGGCGTGACTGAAATAGGACAAGGTAATGCTGTCGGACAATTGCCGCAGTACTGAGTGCAACTGCTGTAGCAAAAGCCCCAGCTCTGGTGTTGCCTGCAACTGATCATCAAAGAGTTGTTCTGGTTCAGCCAGTTGCAGTAAAGACACCAGCTCCACTGCCAGTTTTTGCTCACGACTAAGTACCACAGCAGCTCCAGGTTTAGGCAGTTGCTGAATTTGACTGGCAAGACGGGCGCACTGATAACCCACAGAACGTGGCGTACTGTCATCCAGCAGCAGTAAGTCAATCACCGCCAACGGATGCAGCTCGGTTTTATAACGGCGCCTGTAAGTCATTAAGGTATCTGTCATGCGCAGCACCGATTCCATCAACGAAGCACTGCAGTTACGGCCTTGATCAAATACAAAAACCTCTTGCAGCAGAGTGACACTTTGCAATGCCCTTTCCATATGCTGACCCAAATCCATAAACCTTAAAGTTTGGGTGCGGCTCATGGTTTCGTTATTCAGACCATAAATAGCGGTTTGCAATAATATGACTTCATCCAGTAAACGCACCATTTGTTGCGGCTGTTGCCAGTTCAGCGGATGAGGCCATTGCGTCAGTGCCAATTGCAATTTATCCAGCACATACCAGGTGTCTTCACTGAAGTATTCCCGCACCGACTGCGCGTTAAACAATAAATTTTTCAGCACCTGCGCTAAACCTGCCGGATGCTGCAGTGAAAACAATTCACTTAAGGCCTGCTGCAAGGCGCTGGTCTGCTGCAATGAACTCAAAGCTGCACTGTCTGGCAAAGTGCCATTGGCCTGCAAACAAAAGCGTACTAAAGCTCTGCTGTCATTTTGTTGACCGGCTGTCACCTGGAAACTGGTTAAAAGCGGCACTGTGTAACGTAAAGCGCGGCAAACTAAATTCAGCCGCTCGTTATAACGGCCCAGCCAGAATAAATGGTCGGCAACGCGGCTTGGCAATAAACCACTGTGACGGGATAACAAAATCCGCTTTTGGGTATTTTGCAGCAGGCTGACCGCATGGTCCTGATCGGCCAGCACCCAGACATCTTTGGCCACAAAACCCATGCTGTACTGATGCTGCAAACAGTTCGCATCAGGGCTGATACGAGCCAGAGCACCGGGCATTACTGCAGCTGTGTGTTGCTCGGATAACAAACCAAATAAACGCAACACACCAAACTGTTGATGTTCGCCTTGAGTGCTGTTCCAGCAGGGCACAGAACTTAAGGGCAGTAAGCGGATGGCGATAAAAAGCCTGGATTCTGCCAGAAGCTGCTGCTGTAACTGCTGTTGTTGCAGCGGGTCCAGTTCGGCCCAAAGCCAGCTTTCTGCAGTGTCGATCCTGCGAAATCGATAATGAGTGGCTTCAGATAAAACCTGTTGCAACTGCTCAGGCTTACCACACCAAAAAGCGGCAGTGGTGGGCAATTGCAATTCTTCATTTAGTAGCGCACGGCAGAGCGCAGGTAAAAAAGGCAATAACACGCCGGAGTCAAGCAATGCAGCACCTGGCGGATTAGCGCAAAACAGCTGCTGTTGACGAATACTTTGCAGTAAACCTGCAGTGCCTGTTGAATCAGGATCCAGCTCCAGTGCATCACAACACGCATCGGGTAAATAACGCATCAGACTGTCAACCTGTTGTAAACCAGTGACAGTTTTTAACCACAAAGCGCCATCTTTAAACATCAGATCGGCGCTGTGCATCAGGGCTATGTCTAAATAATTGGCTAAAAAGGCATGTTCAAAATAAGCGGCGTCGCGTTTGCCATGAGTTAATAAACCACAAAGCGGTCGTCGCCCTTCGGCGGTATGGCCTGTGCCCTGTGCAAACACCAGCTGCAATTTACGGAAAAATCCGGCCAGCTGACTTTTACCAATACTGTGATTGAGCTCACCAATACAATGGTTAAACGCCAGCCTGTGCTCCAAGACAAAACCAAGCCCCGCCGGCATCTGGCTTTGATCGGCATAAACGCAAAAGTCGCCATGAGCATCGCGGCCTATATCTACAGCCAGCAAACTCAGCCACTGCTGATGAGTGGGCACCAGCTGATGGCAAGGCAGTAAGTAGTTTTTGTTTTGAAAAATCAGTTCAGCGGGCAGCAGCCCTTGTTGTATCAATAACTGCGGCCCATACAAATCCTGTAACACCATCGAGAGCAACAATTGACGCTGCTTTACACCCGCCTGCAACTGCTGCCACTGGGTATCACTGATCAGCCACGGCATTAAATCCAGCTGGCGCTGTTGTTCCAGCCAGGGATCAAAAGTAGCACCGTTTTCCCGCAGCTGATGCTGTAAATCGGTATGCAACTCCAGCAGATGTTGTTGGCTTTGTTGTTGCCACCACAGCTGCAATTGCTGCCACTGAGGTAGCTCAGTCCAGAGCTGTTGCTCAGAATGATGTGCGGCGTCCTGCGCTGGATTCTGCACTATGCCCGGCTCTGTGTCCTGCACCACAATGGCCATAGATCAGGCCGACATTTGCTGGCTGAGATCTTTGGACAACTCAAGATTTGGCGTGCTAATCACCTGATGCAATTCAATAATCCCCGTCTGAAATTGGTCAATCAGCTGATGCAGCTGACCTGTGGTTAATTCTGATAAGTTTTGCGTTTTTAATAAGTCCTGTAACTGCCATACTCGTTGCAATATAGCAGCACTGTGCGGCAAACCTTTCGCTGATGCTGCCACTCTATGCAAACAATAGGCAATGGAGCGAGGAAAATCAGCGTAAGTCAGCAGATAATCCACCGCATCCACTTCAGTGTTTTGATGTGCCAGATAATAGTGATAGGACTCCACGCCACCCAGAGCATTTAAAATGGAGGTCCAGCGAAAACGGGGTCTTTTAATATCCGTCGGTTGCAACTGCTGTAACACCATCACATCCATAATGCGGGTGGTCATATCTGCCCGCTCCACATGTCGGCCAATATTAAATAAATCAAAAGCGTCGCTACGCAACATAGTGCCGTCCAGCACGCCCACCACCATCTGACAACGGCGGCTGACTTCAGTCATTAAGCGGTATCTGTGCTGACGACCTTGTAACTGCTGGCAGTGTTCCTGTAAAAACAAATCCAGTGAATTCAACTCTTCCCACATATCACGTGGGATCAGTTGCCGAACTGTTCTGGCATTTTGTTTCAATGCAGTACAAGCGGCACGAATAGACACCTGACAGTCCACATCAGTAATTAAATACCCCATCACTTGCTGCTCTACCGTCAAATCACTTGCGGGCAACTGACTCAAGAGTTCGGCACCATTCTGCCCTAATACATCCAGCAATAATGGCCAGCTAAACTGGCTGTCTTTGTGACTGTCGATCAGTAAATGGCTGGTGGCATTAATTAAGCGGGCCGTGTCATCCAAACGCTCCAGATAACGGCCTAACCAGAATATATGATCCAAAGATTTTAATAACATAGATCAGACCTCATCGTTGATGATCCAGGTGTCTTTACTACCACCGCCTTGCGACGAGTTGACCACCAAAGAGCCTTTTTTCAGCGCCACCCGGCTTAAACCACCTGTGGTGCAATACAAATCTCTGCCCTGCAAAATAAAAGGCCGTAAATCCAAATGCCGTGGCTCCAGCACTCCATCGCATAAAGTGGGAGCTGTGGACAACGCCAGAGTGGGCTGAGCAATAAAATTGCGCGGGTTCGCTTTAATGGCTTCTGCCATTTGCTGTTGCTCTTCTTTGGTCGAGCGCGGGCCTATTAAAATGCCATAGCCACCGGATTCATTGGCAGGTTTCACCACCAGTTTGTCCAGATTGGCCAACACATAGTCCCGTTGTTTTTTATCCAGACACAAATAGGTAGGAACATTGTCAATCAGCGGTTGTTCACCCAGATAATAATTAATAATTTCAGGCACGTAGGCGTAAATCACTTTATCATCAGCCACACCGGATCCAGGTGCGTTAGCGATAGACACATTGCCTTTGGCCCAGGCTTTGATCAAACCTGGAATGCCTAAGACTGAGTCTGGCCGAAAGGCTTCTGGGTCAATAAAAATATCGTCCACCCTGCGATAAATTACATCCACCCGTTGCAGGCCATGCAGAGTTTTTAAATAAACAATGTCGTCCTGTACGATCAAATCGGTATTTTCCGCCAGCTCTACACCCATTTGCTGAGCTAAAAAGCTGTGCTCAAAATAGGCAGAGTTATAAACCCCAGGTGTCAGTAATACGATGCAAGGCACATCACCAGGACGAGGCGATAAAGACGCCAGCATACGCCACAGCTGATGTGGATAATCGTCAACAGGATAGATAAAGGAATCGGCAAACAACTCCGGAAATACGCGCTTCATCACAGTGCGGTTTTCCAGCATATAAGACACACCGGACGGCACCCGCAAGTTATCTTCCAGCACTAAAAATTGGCCAGAGCCATCACGCACCAAATCAGTCCCACAGATATTGGCCCACACCCCATAACGGGGCGAAATGCCCTTACATGGTGCAAGATAGTTGCGCGAATCCAGCACTAAATCAGCCGGTACTATGCCGTCTTTAAGGATGCGCTGATCGTGGTACAAGTCGTCAATAAACAGGTTTAAAGCAGCTAAACGTTGTTTGAGACCAGCACTGGTTTTCTGCCATTCGGAGCTTGGGATAGTGCGTGGCATCACATCCAAAGGCCAGCAGCGGTCAATATTATTACCATCTGAATACAAGGTAAAACAGACACCCATAGCGCTAATCGTTTGATTTAATTGCTCTTGTCTTTGAATAAGTTCGCCTGAACCATGGCGATCAATAAAACGGGCTATAGCCGCAGCAGGGGTCCGTATTTGTCCGTCCTTATGCACCAGCTCATCAAAACACTGGTCAATTTGCTGATAGTGCCCAAAACTTTTTGCACCCATTGGCGACTCCTTCCCGTCCGATACAACCCGAACACCATCAGTTCAAGGCCTGTTTTTTTAGTTCTGTATCAGAAAAGAGCAAGGGTTATGCCAGTGCGGAAAATGAGTTCAGTATGACGACGACAACCAGCTAGGTGGCTTAGTTTACTCTTGCAAAACAGCCTTGGTTTGAACGACTGAGGAAGCTGGGTTTTGAACGCAATGAGCTTCAATGCTCTGAAATAAAATCGAAAAAAAGCCCCGCGATATAAAGCAGGGCCTTGTATTCAACACCTTAGAAATTACATAAAGCTGTAATCCACTCTTAAGGTCAGACTGCGTTCCGGAGCGTACAACACGTTCAGGTTATTTGTACTGCCTGCGCGGGTACGAGCTTGTTTAAATTGCTCAATTTCAGAGTCAAACAAGTTATGAATAAAAGCAGACAGACGTATATTGTCGTTTAACTCAATACGTGATGACAGATTCACCCGACGGTAGGCGTCTGCTGTGTCTGAACCATCGTCCCGTGCATTAAAGTGGGATCTGTACTCACCATAAGCTTCAACATCCAAGCGGACATTAGTTTGCTTATTAAAAAAGGTAAAGCCTTTATCCAAGCCTACATACGCATTGTACTTAGGCACCTGTGTCATATCCTGCCCATACTTAGCTCCCAGAGCTTCTACGTCTGATAACATCACAGAATCAGTGTAAGAAGCATTCAGGATCAGCTCCAGATCATTTTCAAAGCTGTAGCTACTTTCCCACTCTATACCACGAGACCGGGCTTTTGCAGCGTTTGCCGTGTAGCTGAAGCCACAACTAGGCATATAAACCGAAGCCCAGACATCTTCCCAGTCAATCTGGTAGACAGCAGTAGAAAATCTCAGGTTACCCATATTGGCTTTGTAACCAATTTCATAGTTGTCAATGCTGTCACTTGTATAGCGGGTGGTATGACCCGAAGCATACTCATCATTGCGACATGCGGCAGCCAAAGGCGTATTGTTACCACCAGGGCGATAACCTTCTGAATATAAAGCATAAACTGACATATCTTTAGATTCAGGTATCCAGGCAACACTTAGTTTTTTCCGGTTTCCTGATTCGTCACCTTCACTCAGGGCTGTACGGCCTTCTCTGGCTTCCCAAATTCCGCTGTAACCAAATGAAGCGTAATCTTCCAGATCGTAATAACGAATACCTGCGGTAAATTCCAAACTACCCGAAGTTTTCATATCAACCGTATAGGTCGTTTCACCAAAGAATGCTAACTCCGTATTATGTGACCCGTCATAATATAAATTGTAGTTTTTGCTTTTATCGCCGTATAAAGCTTCACCAAGCTGACCTACGTTATAAATACCAAATTCACCCCAATAGTCATCCCAATCCACCCAGGAATTCCAGTCAGAGAAAACGGCTATGCTGCGATCATCACTTTCGTGGTATTGAAACTGAGTATTTGGGATGTTGCCACGCCAGCCTTTGTCGTAAAAAGCTCCGACAGTCCAGGTAAAGTTTTCCAGATTGCCTTTATCTTGCAAGCGGAACTCATGAGTTACTCGTGCGGTTTTGTCGTAGTTAATAATCCAGGTTTTGACTAAATCAGCCATATCCAGACGTGACCAGTTATCCAAAGAATCACTTTGAATAGTGCGGTAAGAACCTGAATAGGCAAAATCTGCAAAACCCATCAGATCGTCCACATTGGCTGTGACGGTCACAAGTTCTGTATTGTCTTTAGCCCAACCATCCAGGCTTTCCCAAATATGGTATTTGCCAACAGGTACAGAAGAAACATTGCCAAAACAGGCCGCACGGGTCTGTCCTTCAGTACAAGGCGTTGAGCCGTAGCTTACGTCATACCCGTAGTTTGAATCCGGGTTTTCAACAGTATTAGCAAATGTCCTGCCATTAGGACGTGACAAATCTGCGAAACGTGTTCCTACAGTGCGAGTGGTGACATTGTAATAACCTAAGTTAAAGCTAATGTCTTCACTGAGCTGCCACAAAAACTGAGTGCGTAAATACTGATCTTTTACTTCTCGTTGCACGCCTGTTGCTGCGTTAATAATTGGGCCAGGTTTATTGGAACTGTGGCCTGTAATACGCATAGCCACAGCATTTTCAATCAAAGGAATATTCACTGCAGCCCAGCCCTGTAAATCCAGGCCTTCCACATTTTTTGTATTCTTGGACTGTAATGCAGAGGTAAACTCAACTGTATCCAGCTTTGGTTTTTGCGTAATAACCCGTACTGTACCACCTATAGCATTTGAGCCCCATAAAGTACCTTGCGGGCCACGTAATACTTCAACAGCTTCGATGTCATACAAGTCAACAAAGTTAAACGGAATATCATCGGTAAATGAAGATGTTGTGGAAGGCGCGGCACCGTTACCTCCAGACAAACCACGCAAAATTAAGGTACCAGTTGGTGAAGCGGCCCCTGCAAGGGTCCTGTACAGGTCATCTTTGTTAATAAGGTTACGATTTGAAATTTGAATCGCAGAGACGGAAGTGACATTCATTGGAACTTCAATTAAAGATTCCACCCGTTTCCGTGAAGTGACCGTAATCACTTCCATTTCCTGTTCTTCTGCAGAGGCGCTGGCTGCATCCTGATCTTGAGCGAACAAAACCGAAGGAGCAACTAAGAGCGGCAACATTGCAAGTGTGAGGCTGCTTAAGTTGTGTTTTTTTTGCATTTTTATATTCTCTTTTAGTTTTAATGTAATCCCTGGATGGATTTATTGAACAGAAGCCACGATACAACTCGCTTATAGTTCAAACATGACCAAAATCTGAACGCAATAATGATCTTGTTAATTTAACCTAAATGAATATTCTCAAAAAAACAACAAATCTGACATGAAAAAAATGAAGCCAGTAAAGAATTGCAATAGAGATCATCTCAACTTAATGGTGCGCTGTCTCATTTGCGGGAATTTTATTCGGCTATCTTCGCCAATAAAGTCGGTAGCTGAAGTTTAGTCTCAGGAAAGCTAAGTTATAGAAGATTGAACAGCAATAGCCTTAAACACAGAAGCCGCAGCAGAAGCAGAAGCAGAAGCAGAAGCAGAAAAATAAAAACCTGTTACACAAGGCAACAGGTTTTTGTGGTTAGTGCAGAATAACGTCTGTTATTCTTGGAATAGAGTTTCGATATTGAGCCCCTGGTGAGTGACAATTTCACGCAGGCGGCGTAATGCCTCCACCTGAATTTGTCGCACTCGTTCACGGGTTAAACCTATTTCTTTACCTACATCTTCCAGTGTGGAAGGCTCATAACCTAATAAACCAAAACGGCGGGCTAACACTTCACGTTGTTTTGGATTCAGCTCGTCCAACCAAATCACCAGATGCTGACGAATATCTGCATCCTGTAATTCAGTTTCCGGGCCTAGTTCTTTTTCATCAGCCAATACATCAAGCAGTTGTTTTTCTGAAGAACCAGCAACAGGTGTATCCACTGAGGTAATTTTCTCATTCAGCTTCAACATCTTACGAACTTCTTCAATAGGCCTGTCCAAAGCTGCGGCAATTTCTTCCGGTGTTGGCTCGTGATCCAGGCGTTGCGATAACTCACGGGCAGCCCGCAGGTAAATATTCAGTTCTTTGACTACATGAATAGGCAAACGAATAGTGCGGGTTTGATTCATAATGGCCCGTTCTATGGTTTGACGGATCCACCAAGTAGCGTAAGTCGAAAAACGGAAACCACGCTCAGGATCAAACTTTTCCACAGCCCGGATCAGGCCAAGGTTGCCTTCTTCAATCAGATCCAGCAAAGCTAAACCACGATTAATATACCGACGGGCAATCTTCACCACTAAACGTAAATTACTTTCAATCATACGTTTACGGGCGGCTTTATCGCCTTTGAGGGCAAGGCGGGAAAAATAGACTTCTTCTTCGGCAGATAATAAAGGGGAAAAACCAATTTCACCCAGATAAATCTGAGTGGCGTCCATAGCGCGCTGGCTATCATTGGCTGTAAACACATCGTCAGGGGTATTGTCTTCTTCCGCTGCTAAAGCGGCTAAATCAGGTTCGGCGTTATCATCATCAGATAAAATAACGTCATCCGTTAATTCAGTTTCTTTAAATTCGATTACATCGTCATCATCTTTATGGCCCATATCCTTCTCCCACTTCTACAAGCTTTGGGTATCACCTGAACTGCCTGGCATCCTTACCTCTTCGCCCTTTCGGGGTGATATTTATTATTATTGTATTTAATTATTTTAAGTATCGTTTTGGATCTACAGACTTACCACGGAAGCGGATTTCAAAGTGCAACCTGACAGAAGGTGCATCTGTATTACCCATTTCGGCTATAGTTTGTCCGCTTACGACAGTATCACGCTCTTTCACCAGTAATTTTCGATTATGTGCATAAGCACTTAAAAAGTCGTCATTGTGACGGATTATCACCAGATTGCCGTAGCCTCTTAGTGCATTGCCCGCATAAACTACTTCTCCTGCTGCTGCTGCCTTTATAGGAGTTCCTGCTTTTCCTCCTATATCTAACCCTTTGTTGCCATGTTCAGCGTTGGAGAAGCCTGCCAATATAGGTCCACGAACTGGCCATGCCCAACGCACTTTAGAACTGGAAACAGAATTTGCTGCTGAAGTTGCATTTTCCTTTACTGTCTGTTTCTGAACATAACCCGTTTGATTGTTGCGCGCAACAGCTTTGTTAGCAGTTGTTAATTTACTTTGGCTTTGTGTCGGAGTCTTTACAGTACTGGTCGCGTTTTTTTGGCCTTTGACCGTCAAATTTGGCTTTGCCGCCACAGAGGATGATAAATAATTGTTACTAAAATGTATCCTCTGGCCAACCAAAATACGATAAGGGGGTGCAATATTATTTTGTTTTGCCAGTTGACGGTAATCCATACCAGCCCGAAATGCTATGGAATATAAGGTATCGCCTGGCTGAACTATATGGCCGGAGCCAGGCTCACCTTGAGGGTATTTTTTATAATAATTTTTGATGTCATTTAGTGTGGTAACGGGCGCTGGTGATTCTCTTGAGCTACAAGCGCTTAAGATCAACACCAGAAAAAACACACTAAAGAGTTTCATTAGTTAGCGATACACCAGATATAAAATGCCGCCAAGGGCCACTGTACCCCAGCCTAGCCAGTCCACTATATCCCGCAGTTTTTGCTGCATTTTTTCGCCGCCCCAGTACATCAATCCTGCCACCAGAAAAAACCGACTGGCCCGACCGACAAAAGAAGCAATCACAAAAGGCAGAAATGCCATGCTCATTAAACCTGCACCTACAGTAAACAATTTGTAGGGGATAGGTGAAAATCCGGCGATAAATACCACCCAAACCCCATAGGTTGTAAACCAGTGTTCTACTTTGGCAAAGGTTTCCTGATAGCCCAGAGACTCGACGACAGGCAACACTACCGGTTCATACAACCATAAACCAAGGAAATAGCCAAAAATACCACCCAATACTGAAAATAAAGTCGTCACCCAGGCAAAACGCCAGGCTTTTGCTGGCTGAGCCAAAGCCATAGGCGCCAGCATCACATCAGGCGGAATAGGGAAAATAACGGATTCAGTAAAACTCAACCCAGCTAAGTAACGTTCGGCGTGGCGATGTTTGGCCCAGACCAGTGCTTTGTCATACATCCATTGAAAAATTTTCAACTACTTTATCCTTTTGATTAAGCCAGCTCGCCCGGCACTAATGGCACAAAACGTACCGCCTCAACATCTTTTTGTTCAAACTCATCACCCACACGGGTAAAGACTCTTAACACTTGTTCCTGAGCACCAACAGGGATCACTAAGCGTCCGCCTTCAGCTAACTGCTGCAGCAAAGCTTGTGGCACTTCGTGCGGTGCAGCTGTGACTATAATACAATCAAAAGGCGCTTTACTGGCCCAGCCGAGCCAGCCATCGCCATGCTTCATTGACACATTGTGTAAATCCAGCTGCTGCAAGCGCCGCTTGGCCTGAAACTGCAACGACTTTATCCGCTCTACACTACAAACCTGTGAAAACAACCGGGCTAGTACAGCAGTCTGATAACCAGAGCCAGTGCCAATTTCCAGCACCTTTTGGCACTGCGGCGATTGCAGCAGTAACTCAGTCATTTTCGCCACTATATAAGGCTGCGAAATGGTCTGTCCTTGCCCAATGGGCAAGGCGGTATTTTCATAAGCTTTGTGAGCTAACACTGCTTCAACAAACAAATGCCGTGGCGTTTGCGCGATAGCGGATAAGACTTTGCTGTCTTTAATCCCATCTTGTTGAAGTTTTTGTGCCAATACTGCGGCACTACGATGGGTGACTACTGCCATAACTTAACACTCAATTCCATCTAACCAGTCCGTTAATAATTCCATGCTGCGATAGGCTGTCATATCCACATGCAAAGGTGTAATCGAAGCGTAGCCCTGAGCTATGGCATAAAAATCTGTGCCTGGCCCTGCATCAAGCTCTGGTCCTAAAGAACCATACCAATAAATAGGCCTGCCCCATGGGTCGGTCGAGCTTTGCATAGTTTCCGCTTTATGCCGCCGCCCTAAGCGAGTCACCTGAATGCCTCGAAGTTGCTCTAAGGGCAGTGCTGGCACGTTAATATTCAAAATCTGATCCGCAGGCAAAGGGTGGGATTTCAGCTTTTTAATCACCTGCACTGTAACATAAGCAGCTGTTGCAAAATGTTGTTCATCCCGTCCAGCTAAAGACACCGCAATAGCAGGCAAACCTAAATGCCGGCCTTCAGTTGCAGCAGCCACAGTGCCTGAATACAACACATCGTCACCTAAATTAGCGCCGTGGTTAATACCAGCCACCACCAGATCCGGGGCATCAGCCAATAACTGACTAATAGCTAAATGCACGCAGTCGGTGGGTGTGCCATTGACCGCAATAAAACCATTCTCCAGTTGCTGGGTGCGCAACGGATTCAGCAAGGTCAGCGAATTACTGGCGCCACTGCAATTGCGGTCTGGCCCAACGGTAGTCACCTCTGCAATTTCTGCTAAGGCTTTTTGTAAAACCTGTATACCTTTGGCGTAAACGCCATCATCATTACTTAATAAAATCCGCATTCAACACCCCGCCCTCGCTTAAAAATCACTTAATCCAGTGTGGCGTAATTACGTTGCACATCCTGATAATTCACCAGCTCCCGTAATACGGAGGTAGCAAAACAACCGGAGTAGAGTTTAAAGCTTATTTTTACATTTTGGCCTTGTACTTCAGCCGTTAATTCTGCGGGCAGAACCCGGATAGCACGGCGTTCGGCTCTGACATTAAGCTCGGCCAGTTTGTCGACCCAATGCTGCCAATGCTGCAGACTTTGTTGTTCAAAAGCCAGCGCATCGGCCGTGATTAACGGCTCACCTAAGCCTGGTAAACCAGCAGTTGGGTGAATATCAGCCTCCAACAAACGTTGGCGCAGGGTATCATCCACTTCTGGGACTTTAAAAATCGAACCAGAACCATCCAGTTGCACCACTTCACCTGACAAAATCTGGTTAAAAGTACCAGCTTTGACGCGCGCATCAACCTGCAAGTTAAACAAAAAAGAACGGCTTGCCGACAAAGCTAAACCCCGGATTTTTCGATCCTCAATACCACCACCACAAAACAGCTGTTCGGCTAAAGCTAAATTACCGCCCTGAATGCCAAAACGTTGTTCACCGTAATAGTTCGGCACGCCTTTTTTCACTAATTCCAGCCGCTCTAACAGCGCAGGAATATCACTGACATCCCGCAAGGTCAGGCTAAATTCATTGTATTTTATCGAACCCAACTTTAACCTGCGCTGATGACGGATGCTGTCGAGAATTTTAACGCCTTCAATAGTCCATTCTTGCCAGTTCAGCTGTTGTTTGATTGGCACTGGTACGCAAAACCACTGACGGGTTACAGCGTGTCGGTCTTTTAAACCGGCATAACTGACCTGACGGGCTTTACAGCCGACTAATTCAGCCAACAGCTTGGCGACATACTGAGTATTCTGGCCAATTTTTTCCACCAGCAACAACATATGCTCGCCTGCGCCAGTCGGTATAAAACTCAGTTCTTCGTGCACAATAAAATCATCAGGTTGTACACGCAATAAAGCTGTAGTTTCAGGCTGACCGTACAGGTAGTTTAGCTTTGGCAGTTCCGCTGTTTTTTGCATCAGGACTTCACCAACAGTACGACGGCTTCAACGGCAATGCCTTCTTTACGACCAACAAACCCCAGTTTTTCAGTGGTGGTGGCTTTGACATTGACCTGCGATAAACCACAGATCAGATCTTCGGCAATACAAGCACGCATCGCATCCACATGAGGGGCCATTTTTGGTGCTTGCGCCATAATGGTCACATCCAGATTACCGACTTCATAACCCAGAGCTTTGACATCAGCAAACACCTTGCGCAATAAAATACGGCTGTCGATGCCTTGAAAAGCAGCGTCTGTGTCCGGGAAATGATGGCCAATATCACCTAAGGCCATAGCACCTAACAAAGCGTCTGATACCGCATGCAACACCACATCACCATCGGAGTGTGCCAGCAAACCTTGCTGATAAGGAATTTTTACGCCACCTAAAGTAATAGGGCCTTCGCCACCAAAAGCGTGTACGTCAAAACCATGGCCAATACGAAACGGCATCATACAGAATGCTCCAGGTAAAAAGCGGCCAAAGCTAAATCTTCAGCCTGAGTAATTTTGATATTGTCGGCATGTCCCTGCACTAAAAGCACTGGCAATCCTGCCCATTCCATAGCACTGGCCTCATCGGTAATGGCCACGCCTTGGGCTAAAGCTTGTTGCAGTGTGTCTCTGAGCAAAGCGGTAGGAAATAATTGCGGCGTGTAGGCATGCCATAAACCAACCCGATCGACTGTGTGTTCTACAGCAGTAGAGCCGCGTTTCATCGTATCCCGTACCGGTGTAGCTAAAATGCCACCCTGACCAGCTTCGATACAGCTATCAATTAAAAGTTCGATATCACTAACCCGCACTACAGGACGGGCCGCGTCATGCACCAGCACCCATGGGTACAATTGTTCATCAATCTGAACTAAGGCATTCAGCACTGAGTTGGCACGCTCCGCGCCACCATCCAGACGTTGAATTTGTGGGTCTAAAGCTACAGGCAATTCAGGAAAATAAGGATCGTCCGGGCTCAGCGCCAGAAAAAATTGTTGTAGGGCAGGAACTTGTTTTAAGCGAAACAGAGTTTGCTCCAGCACAGTCAGACCACAAAGTTGCAGATACTGTTTGGGCTTATCCGCCTTCATTCGTTTGCCAACACCAGCGGCCGGGATCACAGTCGCAATAGCAGGAATAGCGGTCATTTTTTGTCCAGCGGGCTAATAATCCGGAAAAACACTTCGTCTTGTCTAATTAAACCCAATTCGTTACGGGCACGTTCTTCAATCGCATCTAAACCTATTTGCAGGTCGGTGACGTCGGCTTTGAGTAATTTATTACGTTTGGTCAGAACTTCATTTTGTTGTTCCATCTTGGCGAGTTCAGTTTTATGTGCCCAATACTCCATCACGCTGTGCTGGCCAAGCCATAAGCGGTGTTGAAGTGCTGCAAGCAGCGTGAGTAGCAATAAAACTAACAGGCGCATAACGAACCAAAAAATAAAGACATAGAAGTATTATGAAGCTTATCGGCCATACTGGAAAGCCCTAATAAGGCCGAAAATAAAGGCTTGCTGCACAAAAATGCTGCTTAAGGCTGAAAAGGCTTAGCAAAATTCTGCCAATTCAGTCGGCTGGCCAATAATAATTCTCTTAAACTCAGCACCCGTGGGGTTTTGCGTTCGCTGTTGAGCCATTGATGACCACAACAAGCAGCTGTCATTAAGCTTTTGGTTGGCTTAAGCAGGAATTTATCGCTGTTTTCGTCGGTAAGAGGAGTGCCATTAAAACTAAACCAGCCATGTTCATTACAGTGTAGCTTTTGTCCGGCCAGATCAATTTCATCCACTGAATCCAGAAAGATGGTCTCCAAAGACTGCTGGTTTTGATACACAGGCACTATCAAAGCCAGTTTTTTGTGTTTTAAATAAAACTGCTCAATTTGCTCTATGCCCTGTTCTTTGGCCGGACATTGTGGGCTCTGACGTCCCATCCAACTGGCATTCTGGCTATCAATTTCAAGTGGAGATTTATGCGACAAAATACTACTGGCAGCGCGGCGGATATAAAAAGGTAAACTGGCTAAGCGTTTTTGCAGACTGGCTAAAAATTCGGGCGACATTTTGGCATAACGCATCAACTCCCGTTCATACAAAGCATTACAAAGCTCTGTATAAGTCAGGTCCTGCGCCGGGCCATGCCACAGCTGATGTTGATCGGCTGAATGTTTTTTCATCCGTTGATGGTAATCAAGGGAGCAAAACCGATCAAGGGGTCAGAGCAAAGACCCCTTGATTGGTTTATCTGACCTGGCTTACGCCTGGCCTTTAATTTCTACACGGCCACGGTACGGGGCTTTAGCACCTAATTCCTGCTCAATACGCAGTAATTGGTTGTACTTAGACACGCGGTCTGAGCGGCATAAAGAACCTGTTTTGATTTGACCAGCAGCTGTACCTACAGCTAAGTCAGCAATAAAGGAATCTTCAGTTTCGCCTGAACGGTGAGAAATAACTGCAGTGAAACCCGCATCTTTCGCCATTTTAATGGCAGCTAAAGTTTCAGTTAAGCTACCTATTTGGTTAAACTTGATCAGGATAGAGTTACCAATGCCCTGCTCAATACCACGGGTCAGAATCTTGGTGTTGGTGACGAATAAATCGTCGCCTACCAGCTGGATTTTATCGCCCATTTTATTGGTCATGTCTTTCCAGCCATCCCAATCCGACTCGTCTAAACCGTCTTCAATTGAAATGATCGGGAAACGACTCGCTAAACCAGCCAGGAAGTCGTTGAATTCATACGAAGTGAATTCTTTGCCTTCGCCAGACAGTTTGTACTTACCATCAACATAAAACTCAGATGCAGCGCAGTCTAAGGCTAAAGTGATGTCTTTGTTCAGCTCATAACCTGCAGAAGCTACAGCTTTAGAAATCACAGTTAAAGCTTCTTCGTTTGATTTCAGATCCGGAGCAAAACCACCTTCATCACCTACAGCTGTATTTAAGCCCTGGCTGTGCAGTTCTTTTTTCAGTTGATGGAAAATTTCAGCGCCCATACGCAGAGCTTCAGCGAAAGTTTTAGCGCCAACAGGCTGCACCATAAACTCCTGAATATCGACGTTGTTATCCGCATGTTCACCACCGTTGATGATGTTCATCATTGGTACTGGCATGGAGTACACGCCTGGTGTGCCGTTTAAGTCGGCAATGTGCTGATACAGTGGGATTTTTTTGTCAGCAGCAGCTGCGCGGGCTACAGCTAAAGACACAGCCAGAATAGCGTTAGCGCCTAATTTAGATTTAGACTCAGTGCCGTCCAAATCAATCATGATCTGGTCTACTTCTGCTTGCTTATAGGCATTTTTGCCCAGTAAAGCTGCTTTGATTGGGCCATCGATATTGGCAACAGCAGTACGCACGCCTTTACCTAAGTAACGGCTTTTGTCGCCGTCACGCAGTTCTAAGGCTTCACGGGTACCAGTAGAAGCACCTGATGGCGCACAGCCACGACCCATAGCACCACTGGCCAGGAAAACGTCGGCTTCTACTGTTGGGTTTCCGCGTGAATCCATGATCTCACGGGCGATAATATTAACGATCTCAGACATGTAAATCCCCTTCTGTTTGTCGCATAAAAAAGCCGGACTAATAGCCCGGCTGCAACTGGTTAAACGAGTTGCTGTTTCTGATATTTATAAGCGGCGGCCACGAAGCCCTGGAATAACGGATGCCCGTCACGTGGTGTTGAGTTAAATTCCGGATGGAACTGACCCGCCACAAACCATGGGTGTGTAGGTATTTCAATCATTTCAACCAACTGGTTGTCCGCCGACAAACCAGAGATCTTTAAGCCAGCCTCTTCGAGCTGAGCAACATAGTTGTTGTTCACTTCGTATCTGTGACGATGACGTTCGCTGACGATGTCGCTGCCATAGATCTCGCGGGCTTTTGTATTGGCTTTGAGGTTACAGTTTTGACTGCCCAGACGCATAGTGCCGCCCATATCAGACCTGTCGGTCCGCTGTTCAACATTACCATCAGAGTCCAGCCATTCTGTGATGAGACCCACCACAGGGTAAGGCGTGTTCTTATTAAATTCGGTAGAGTGTGCGTCTTTCATACCAGCTACATGACGGGCATACTCAATCAGCGCTACTTGCATACCTAAACAAATGCCGAGGTAAGGCACCTTGTTTTCACGAGCATAACGGGCCGCTAAAATTTTGCCTTCCACGCCACGCTCACCAAAGCCACCTGGTACCAGAATCGCATCCACAGTAGACAGAATATCTGTACCTTTGCTTTCTACGTCCTGCGAGTCGATGTATTTGATATGCACAGTTAAACGGTTTTTCAAACCTGCATGGTTTAACGCTTCGTTCACTGATTTATAAGCATCCGGCAGTTCAACATATTTACCCACCATACCTACGGTGATTTCACCTGTAGGGTTGGATTCCTGATACAACACCTGTTCCCACTCGGTCAGGTCTGCTTCAGGGCAGGTAATATGGAAACGACGTACTACTAATTCATCCAGACCCTGGGATTTTAACAGCGCAGGAATCTGGTAAATACTGGACACGTCTTTTAAAGAAATAACTGCACGTTCTTCCACGTTGGTGAAAAGTGCAATCTTAGCGCGCTCGTTCGATGGAATAGCGCGGTCAGAACGACAGACCAGAATATCCGGCTGAATACCAATAGAACGCAGCTCTTTCACCGAATGCTGAGTAGGTTTGGTTTTGATTTCACCGGCTGTGCCCAGGTACGGCACTAAGGTCAGGTGCATATACATGGCACGCTCGCGGCCAAGTTCAGTACCTAACTGACGAATAGCTTCCAAAAATGGTAAGGATTCGATATCACCTACAGTGCCACCAATTTCAACGATAGCAATGTCATAACCTTCAGCACCAGCAACTACACGGCTTTTGATTTCGTTGGTGATATGAGGAATAACCTGAATAGTGGCACCTAAATAATCACCACGACGCTCACGACGTAATACGTCTGAGTAGATGCGGCCTTGGGTGAAGTTATTACGTTTGGTCATTTTGGTGCGGATAAACCGCTCGTAGTGACCTAAATCGAGGTCGGTTTCTGCGCCGTCTTCTGTGACGTACACTTCACCGTGTTGAATTGGGCTCATGGTGCCCGGATCCAGGTTAATGTACGGATCCAGTTTAAGGATGGTCACTTTCAGGCCACGGGCTTCTAAAATAGCCGCTAACGATGCAGCAGCAATGCCTTTACCTAAGGATGAGACAACCCCACCCGTCACGAAGATGTATCTTGTAGTCATGAGACCCCTGAGACGCCATTGGCAATAAAGAATTTACGAACTTAGGACGGGTGAAAATTATAACAAAGGGCGGCTTGTCGCTCAATCAAAAGGCAGGATAAAAAAATAATAAATCAGCAAAGCCCAGCGAAAGGCGCTTATTTTGCTTAAGCACAGAAGAAAAAGGCAGCTTGCGCTGCCT
>NZ_JAJOYU010000030.1 GCF_021290985.1 Rheinheimera soli | reverse complement strand
GCAGCTATGACTGTCAGGCCAGCAGAAATTAGTAGCAGGGCCGCGCTGAGTAAAAAGGTACTTTGGTAGCCGCTGTGATCGTAAAGCAGACCACCGACTGTCGACCCCAGGGCAATAGACAGCTGCACCATAGCGACAAAGAGGCCACCACCTGCTTCAGCGTCATCCGGAAATACCTGAGCTATCCAGGCCCACCAGCCTACAGGTGCTGCAGTTGCAGTAAGGCCCCATAACCCAAGCAAAAAAAGAACAGCGTGACTCCGATCGCCAAGCAGGATCAGCAGCAGTGCAGTCACAGTCATCACAAGAGGAATAACAATCAGCGTTTGGTAAAAGCGCCATTGCAGGATCTGACCTATAAACACAGTGCCGATAAAACCTGCAGCCCCTGCGACCAGCAAATAAAACGAGATGGCGGCACCTTGCACCCCTGTAACGGTTTCAAGAAAAGGCCGCAGATAAGTGAATAGTGCAAACTGCCCCATAAACATCAGACTGCTGGCAAAAAGCCCAGACAGAACAGCGGGTCGTTTAAGTAAACCAAGTACTTTAAATACCTGACTTTCCTGGTTTCTTTGCGCAGTTGCAGGCATCGAAGGCAAAGAAAGCCACAACCAGCCAAGCGCCATCAACGCTACAGGCACCAGACAAAAAAATGCAAATCGCCAACCCACTGTGGCCCCGAGCCAGGCTCCAAGCGGCGCAGCTATTACGGTAGCCAGAGCGTTACCACCATTGACGATAGCAAGGGCGCGTGGCACCTGATATGAAGGTACTAATCGAATAGCGGTAGCGGCTGACATAGACCAAAACCCGCCGACAACAACGCCAATCAGCGCGCGGCCGAGCATATAGATTTGATAGTCAGGCGCAAAGGCAACAATAGTGCCTGACAAGCCCATGGCCACGGTCAGACCCAGCAGCAAAGTTTTGCGGTCAAGCTTCCCACAAAGTGGCGAAATAAACAGGCTGGTCAGCACAGCAAAAAAGCCGGAGATAGCGATACCCTGACCAGCTAAACCTTCAGTTACGCCTAAATCTTCAGCTAAAGGAGTGAGCAAACTCACAGGCAAAAACTCAGAGGCAACCAGCGTAAAAGCGCACACAGACATGGCAAATACGCTGCCCCAGCTATTCGCCCTCTCAGAAAGCTCCGAAGTATGAGTATGGCTATTCATTTCATCAGCTCTGCCACTGCCAAAAACATGGCTTTATCTTGACAGAGCTTTTATATTTTGATTAGTAGACATAATCTTTATGTAGTTGTGAGAAAAATTCAGCAATGGCACAAGACAAGATGAAGGATTTACAGGCCTTTCTGGCGGTAGCACAGCAGCAAAGCTTTACCAAAGCAGCAGCCATACTGCGGGTTACGCCTTCGGCTTTGAGTCACACCATCCGTGCGCTTGAAGAACGTTTGGGAGTGCGTTTACTTACCCGCACAACACGAAATGTGTCATTGACCGAAGCGGGTGTACGGTTATCAGAGTCCATCACTCCATTGTTTGAGCAGATCAACGCTGAGCTGGACGCTTTGGGTGAACTCAGAGATAAACCCAAAGGCACTATTCGGCTAACCTGCACAGATGATCAAATCCAGCTGCATTTACGCCCTATGCTGGCTAATTTTTTGCGTGATTACCCGGAAATCCAACTGGAACTCTATGTAGATTATGGCTTTACCAACCTGGTTGAAGATCGTTTTGATGCAGGGATCAGGCTTGGAGAATCCATTAGTAAAGATATGATTGCCGTGCGGATAGGGCCAGACTGGCGCTTGGTTGTGGTGGGATCTCCTGACTACTTTGCACGTCACTCAGCGCCATCAGCACCAGATGAACTTACAGAACATGCCTGCATTAATATTCGTCATCGTGTGGCTGGGTCAATTTATGCGTGGGAGTTTGAAAAAGACCAACGCTCTTTTACTGTAAAAGCGGAAGGCCCTCTGGTGTTTAACAGCATTATGCATGTGCTGAATGCAGCTGTGGATGGTATTGGGCTAGCTTATGTACCAGAGCCTCTGGTGGCGTCTTATCTGGCAGATGGCCAATTAAAAATGATCCTAACCGACTGGAGTCCGTATTTTCAGGGGTACCATCTGTATTACCCAAATCGTCGTCAAGCTTCACCTGCTTTTATGGCTTTTGTAGATGCCATCCGATACAGAGAATAAATAGCTTACTGCGTTGTAAAAGTTATGATTATTGAAAATAACTCATCACTGCATAGAGTTTTATTCGGCTAATCGACTGGCGGGTTCACCTGTACAATGGACTATGTATTCTTAGAAAACTGCAGTAAAACCTCAGCACTTCGATGCTGTGGACCCAATGTGAAAAGCTGCCGTAAACAATCAGAGTTGATACATGATAAAAAAACTAGTTATTGGATTTGCCTGTCTGCTGGCTCTACTAGCAGCCTTAACTTATGCCTATTTTCAGCATGCCTTATTCGGCAGCTTACCTTATGGAGCAAAACTGGACAGGATCCAGTCCTCTCCAAACTATGCTCAAGGCGCCTTTAAGAATCAGCTTGAGACGCCTTTTTTGACAAACGGCGCGACCCAGTTATCTATCCGTCTAGAAAACTGGCTTGCCGACAAGAAAATAACCCGGCCTGAACATCTGATCCCCACAGAAAAAACCGATCTGTTTACCCTCAATCCCAAGGATGATCTGGCGATTTGGTTAGGTCACTCCTCCTGGTATCTGCAACTGGGTGGCAAACGCATGCTGATTGACCCGGTGTTCAGCGACTACGCAGCGCCAGTACCTGGCATGATTAAAGCCTTTGACGGTACTAGTTTGTATTCTGCAGCAGATATACCGGCGCTAGACCTGTTACTCATTACGCATGACCACTATGATCATCTGGACTACCATACAATTCTGGCACTCAAACCTTTGGTTAAACAGGTGGTTACAGGTTTAGGGGTAGGAGCGCATTTTGAGCTGTGGGGCTACGATCCAAGTCTTATTCAGGAACTGGACTGGTACGGTGAACTACAGATCAATGCAGATCTGAAGATACATGCCACTCCTGCCCGGCATTATTCAGGCCGCACTTTTACCCGCAATCAATCGCTATGGCTTGGCTTTGTTATAGAAAGCCAGCAACGTCGGCTGTTTTTTAGTGGTGATTCTGGCTATGGATCACATTTTGCGGAGATCCGCAGTAAATATGGCGCCTTTGATTGGGTGACCTTGGATAGTGGTCAGTATGATCCGCGTTGGGCACACTTGCATATGACTCCGGAACAAGCTGCCCAAGCTGCCGATGACCTTAACACTCAAGCTATGACTCCGGCCCATGTTGGGCGTTTTACTCTGGCACCTCATGACTGGTTTGAACCATTTGAGCGTTTGTCGAAAGCGAGCCAAAACTATGATTACCAGCTATGGACTCCTGTGATCGGACAAACCATTTATTTTGATGGCAGGGAACAAGCATTTAAGCCCTGGTGGAAAGCTGCTCTCTAACAGAAAGCAGCATGTTTTTAGCAGATTAGCGATAATGCAATGCAGATATCACATCTTGCAGCTGCGCTGGAACAAGGCTCTTTGTTCCAGCGCTAAGTCTGGATAATCCGTAAATAATCCATCTATGCCCTGCTTGAACAAAGCCTGCATTTCATCAGAATAACTGAATGTAGTTTTTTCATCTTTGGGCATTAAATAGTTCGCTTCAGCCCTGAAGGTATAAGGGTGTACCTTTAAACCCTGCTGCTGGGCCGCTTTGACAAAAGGCTTTAAGTTCAGGCTGTGTTTTTGGTAAATACTGCTACGCCATGGCCCAATACCAGCGGCATAGCTGTGCATAAAGTTCAGGCCTTTGTCGTTGAGTAAAACTGAATAATCCAGAGGTTTGGGCTCTGCTGCTAAAAGGCTGCTGCTGTCTTTGTAAATGGAAGCTAAATCAGTGCTTTGTTGCTGATGATAAAACACATCATAAGGCACAGAAAAACTGTCTTTCGGCGGCAAATAAGCTTTTTCTGTATCACCAATCAGCTGGATCAGCGGAATGTTTAGTTTCAAAGCTGGCATCCACTGTTGTTTTAGCTCCAGTAAATTTTGCACTTCAAAAGACTGAATAAAGACCCGGTTTGGCTCGGTAAAACGCAGCTGCTGTAATTGCTGTACCAGCATTTTGCTGATATCCAGCGCTATGGGGTTCCCTGCTATAGTTTTACCTTCATAACGAAAATAAGTCGGGTGTTTGGTTTCAATATAAAGCCCGACTTTGCGGCCGGTATCGGCCTCAAACTGTTTAACCAAACCCACAATCTCAGCCAGAGTAACAATAGCAAACTTGTCATTGTGCTCTACGCCCTGAGGCCTTAACCCAGGTAAAGGTTCGCGGGCTTTTAACTGCTTTATTTCAGCCAGAGTAAAGTCTTCACTAAACCAGCCCGTGATTGGAATACCATCAATACGTTTGGTGGTTTTACGATCGGCAAACTGCGGCACTACAGCAACATTGGTGGTATGAGTTAAATCATTTTCATGACGGCTGATAAGCTGACCGTCTTTGGTGGGTACTAAATCGGGTTCGATAAAATCAGCGCCCATCCGCATGGCAAGCATATAAGCTTCCAGCGTATGTTCAGGTAAATGACCACTGGCACCACGGTGTGCAATAACTAAAGGAGCAGTCACACAAGCATCAGCGGCAATGGCAACGCCAGATAGCATAGTGAAAGACAACAGGCTCAGAGGCAGCAGGGAAAAACCTTTTTGTATCAGCATATTATTCACACCCTTTGTCACAGCTTTTGCAAAAACTTCATACTAAAACCACAGAATGACAATAGCATGACACAAAATCCAGCAGCTGGGCTTGCCCTGCCCGTCTGGTGTTGAACGCTGTACCATAAAGCTAAGATCAGCGACGTTCCTGCGCCCATAAATATAAGCCGCTGGCCATAATCACCCCAGCGCCAATGAGCAGCGATAAGCTTGGAAACAACTGCCATAGCAGAATATCAAAACCTAAACCCCACACCAGCGCCGTGTATTCAAAAGGCGCAATGACAGAAGCCGGTGCTAAACGAAAAGCTTCGGTAATAAACACCTGACCTATAGCACCACTTAACCCCATCAGCGCTAATAACCACAGATGATCCGAAGATATTGATACCCAATCAGGATAAGCTAAAGCACCAGCACCAAGACCTATCATGGTCATCAGCCAAAACACCATATTGCCGCTGTTGTCAGTGCGGGATAATACCCGAACCGTAATAGCAGAAATGGCATAACAAAGTGCTGAAACCAAAGCCGCCAGCGCGCCTAAACTCAGTAATTGATCGCCTTCTGGCTTTAGCATAAAGAGCACCGCCAGCATACCAATGCCGATAGCAACCCATTGCCTTAGCTGCACATGCTCACCTAAAAACCAAACCGACATCGCAGTGATGAGCAGTGGTGCTGCAAAAAAGATGGCATAAGCATCAGAGAGCGATAAAGTTTGAATGGCATACACAAAAGCCGACAACATCACTATGCCAAGCACGGCTCTTAACAAGTGCAAAGACCAGCGTGAATTGAGTAAATGCTGCACTCTGTTGGTTGTCACTAACCAGACGACTATTAAGGGCCAGGCAAACAAAGCTCGCAAGCTGGTGATTTGCATAGGGCCATAATGTTGCGTCAGTTGCTTCATACAGGCATCCATAGCGCAAAACATGCCAACGGCCAGCAACATACACAGAATTCCCTTGGTCGGTTGATCAACAGCCGGGTGAAGCAGACTTTTCATAACCACCTGATTAATGCAGAAAACAGCGGGCTAGTGTTCAAAAATCCTTAGACTAAAGCAAGTGCAAAAACAGTAAAGATTAAGCCTGATCTGTAAACACAGTGATGCCAGAGATGATGCTGCTTTTGTGGCGCCAAAGCGGCATACAGTATCGTCACAACAGCATGCTGAATAGAAGGACAATTAGCAGCTGTTATCTCTTATCGTCTTTTTCTACAATATCCCCAACTATTTTCCTCAGTTGCTTGATTCCATCGCAGAGTAACTGGCAGAGCAGTTTCAGGTGATTCTGCTCTGTGATGGTGCCACAGACGCCAGCCTTGAACTGGCGCAACAGCATATTTGTAGTTCAGCACGACCAAACTCTTGCCTGTTGTTATGTCAGGCTAATACAGGTGTCAGCGTGGTAAGAAATACTGGTTTAGCCGAAGCAAAAGGCGACTCTATTGGTTTTATCGATGCTGACGATATAGCTGGCAGAGTTGACATTTTATTGTTTTACATCAAGGTACATAAAGCAAAACAGGCGCACACTCTGCTCCGTTCTTGCCTTACCGCAGAACAGGTTGTAAAAGCTACAGGTCTTTTACTTAACCAATCCCAGCCTTGTGTACTTTGCGCCTGATTGCACCTCTGTCATCAGGCGTTTTTTTACATTTGTTCTTGCTGTAAAAATTAGACCGATTTGAACACAAGACGGGCGATCATAAAGGTCGCCTCTACGCTATCTATTTGATCAAAATCATCTATTTTACGGCTAACGCCTGCTGAATTTCAGCTTCTAAATCTTCTGGTTTGGTCAGAGGTGCAGCACGTAAAATCGCCTTGCCGTCCCGACCAATCAGAAATTTAGTGAAGTTCCATTTAATGGATTCTGAGCCTAACAGGCCTGGCTTTTGCTGTTTCAGATTTTTAAATAGGGGCGAAGCGTCCGGACCGTTTACATCAACTTTGGCGAACATGGGAAAAGACACGCCATAGTTCAGTTCACAAAACTCACTGATTTCCGTTTCATTGCCCTGCTCTTGCTTACCAAACTGGTTGCAAGGGAAACCTAAAATCTCCAGGCCCTGATCTTTGTATTTCTGATACAGCTCTTCCAAACCTTTGTATTGCGGCGTAAAACCACATTTGCTGGCAGTGTTCACAACCAGTAGCACTTTGCCCTGATAATCTTTTAACTCGACCGATTGGCCTTTGATGTTGGTCACTGCTAAATCAAAAATTGGGTTTGGCATCATGCGATCCTCTGTTGTTTGGGGTTTCAGTCAAGGCTGAAAGTGAAAACATAATGCCTAACAATTAAATTGCATGCAATTTAATTTTATCGATGGAGTTGAAGCAAAAAACCGAACAAGACAGCAATCACAGTCAGGTTGCAGGTTCGCTGATAAAGCCTAACTTCAGCAAACCAGATTGCTGCACTGCAGCCATGGTTTTGAGTACATGCTCGTAAGGTGCAGCTTTATCACCCCGAATATGGACTTCAGGCTGAGGCTGTTGTTGTGCCTGCTCCGCCAGTTTTAACTCCAGCACCGCGGCCTCAATAGGTAGATCGTCCCAAAATACAGCGCCATCGGCCTTGACCGTTAAAGTGACAGTTTTAGGTTTAATTTGCTGTTTTTCGTTGCTGACACGAGGCAAATCTACCTTTACGCTGTGAGTCAGCACAGGCACAGTGATAATAAATATAATCAGCAACACCAACATCACATCGACCAACGGCGTCATATTAATTTCGCTCATCACTTCATTGTCTGAGTCCAAACCGCCACCAAAAGCCATTTATTTTGCCTCCTTTAAAGGCACAACCACTCTACTGCTTTTTGGCGCTGCGCCCGTCAGAAAATAGGCATGTAACTGATGGGCAAAACGCTGCATTTTGTTCAGCACCTCTTTATTACCACGCTGCAGAGCGTTGTAACCCAACACTGCAGGAATAGCCACAGCCAGACCAAAGGCTGTCATAATCAGCGCCTCACCTACAGGGCCTGCAACTTTGTCGATGCTGGCTTGCCCCGAAACCCCTATGCCCACCAGCGCATGATAAATGCCCCAGACAGTGCCAAATAAACCGACAAAAGGCGCAGTGGAGCCGACCGACGCCAGAATAGCTAAGCCTTTTTGCATCTGCTCGGCACTTTCATCTATAGCGCCCCGTAAACAAGAAACCAGCCATTCAGCAAGCGGTAAATTGCCATGTAAGTCTTGCTGATGACTTTGATGATGATCCAAAGCCGCCTGACCTTCATCGGCCATATAACGGAACGGATTCATGGGTCCTGTTGCTGAGTCGGCCGAACTTAAAATCCGTAAACCTTCGGTAAAACTGTGGGCGTGCCAAAAATCATTGCTGGCTCTGCTGATGCGTTTTAAGCGCCATAAGCTAATGGCCCGGATCACGATCACAGTCCAGCTTGCTACTGACATCAGTAGCAGCATCACAGCCACAGCTTTAATAACAAAGTCACCCTGGGCCCAGAGTGCGGCAATACCATAGGGATTTTCTTGCATGATTTACTCTCTAATGAATTGAATTTAAATTAAAAACCACAGGCTGTACAAACCAGAAATCTATTGGCTGGCCCAACTTCAGCGCAGGTTGATAAGTCCAGCTGCGCACCGCATTCAGTGCCGATTGATCCAGTCGTGCGAAACCCGAACTTTGTTTCAGTTTTAACTGCCCTACTTTGCCATTTTTTAATACCAACACCTGCAGATAGACTGTGCCTTGCTCTTTCAAACGGCGCGATAACATCGGATACAGCGGCGCTTTATTCACCGCATTACTGGCCGATGCAACAGGTGGAGTGGCTGGAGGCTCTGGTTCTGGCTCCGGATTTTCAGTGACGGTTTTGGCTGGTACTGCCGCTGCAACAGCTTCTGGTGCGCTGATAGCAGTGGGTGAAGCTTCTGCAACAGCAGCTGGTTTGAACTGAGCAGCTTTGGGCTGACTGACGTTTTTTTTAGCGACAGCCGGTTTTGGTTGAAGCGGCTTTGGCTTTGGCTTTTTTACTGGTTCTGGTAATGCAGGGCTGGGTTCAGGTTTTTCTGGCTGCGGGACAACTGGAGCTGGAATAATCAGGCCTTCAATGGCTGTTTCCACAACTTTAGCTTGTGGTTCTGTCGAAAGAGTCACAGCTGCTGCAACTAAACTTACATGCACCATCAGTACAAAAATAAATAACAGGGCAGATCCTTTCACCGCTTTTCCACCACATTCATGCCAGATAACAGATCAAAGTATGCCAAACAGGCGTTTTGGGTAACCTGAATTGGACTCTCTGATCTGAAAAGTTAAACCTGGAGTCTATGCAAAGCTGCACGAATCCACAGCGACAGCAGTGCGACAAAGCTTTTATCGCACTGCACTCAGACAGGAATCATGTTATCGATAATAATTCTTATTTGCAAACAGTTTAATACAGAGGGAGCTTTGTATACCTGGTATACAGGCTCTTATTCATGTTTAACGACGGCAGATCAACAAGCGGATCCCCAGTACAGTAGTTAACATCAGCAGTACTAAGCCGATCACGCCCAGTGCCTGATCCAGGCTTTTATGCCCTGTCCACTGCAGGTAATGAGCTTTGTATAAATTGTTAATTAATTCAGTATCTTTACCTTGTTGCGACAAACTCAAACTGTCCCAATCCAATTGAATTTGTACACCGGTCTCTGTGAGAAAACCTTGCTCTGTTTTTTGTAGCTGTTGGCCATAACGCTGCGGGTCGACGCTGATTGCATCTTTAATAAGCAGCTGCAGTTCATCTTCCGCCGGCAGGGAACGTACTGTGAAGTCTTGCGGGTTCAACTGCTGCCAGCCATCTGCTTGTTTCACCAACAGATGTAAACCCAACACAGTTTGCAGCAGTTTAATTTCCAGCCAAGCTGGTTGAGGATTAATTTGAACAGTGTTGCTAATAGGATAGGTTTTAACCGTTAGATACGAAAAAGCAGCCTGATAACCTGGTTTGATAAAAAATACCAGACCAGTAACAGCCCAGATAAAAAATGGCAGAATTAAACACCAGCCTAAAAAGCGATGAACACGACGAGGTAAGGACATCAGACACAAGACTCACTATCGTTGGAAAAACAAAAGTTTAACAGCAATAAGACTAGAGTTAACCGAAAATCTTGCCCGCTGAATCCAACAGCTCTGTGGCACAACAAAGCTGATTGCCACCTGCATGTTTGGCTTTGTACATAGCCCGGTCTGCTGCAGCTAACAGACTGGCTTGATCCTGACCATGCTGCGGGAAAAATGCAATGCCAATACTGGCGGACAATTGCAGTGAGTGTTGTTCAAATAAAAACGGCAACTGAAGTTTAGTAAACAGGTTCTGCAAAATGCTTAACACTGCGGCTTGATCTGTCACAGCATCCATCACTATAACAAACTCGTCTCCTCCTAAACGGGCCACAGTGTCGGTTTCACGCACTGAATGTAGCAAAAGCTCTGCTACTTTTTTTAAACACAAATCACCAGCGGCATGGCCGTACTGGTCATTCACTTCTTTAAATTTATCTAAATCCACAAAACATAAAGCCAGCATGCCCTTCTCACGTCTGGCACGTGCTAATGACTGCTGCAGCCGATCTTCAAACAAAGCTCTGTTAGGTAATTGAGTCAGTGGATCGTAAAAGGCAATGTGCTGCAACTGCTCTAACAGTTGTTTGTGTTTGGTGATATCGCGCGCTACAGCCACCCGCACTTTTTGCTCTTCAGACCAACGGGCAGACCACTGGATATAAGCAATCTGACCATCTTTACGGATGTAGCGGTTTTCAAAATCGATTTTCTGATCGCCAGACATAATTTCGCTGGCGGCCAATAAAGTACGTTCTCTGTCATCCGGATGCACTAATTCAATCATGGGCCGACCGATCATTTCGGTGCTTTTGTAGCCAAAAATTCGCTCACAACCGGAACTCAGATACAAGAAGTGGCCGTTGGCATCAACCACACAAATAGCTTCAAGTAACTGATCGATATAATCACTTAACGAGCCTAACGACGAGCTTGGCATACCACTCCTGCTTGGATCTGTTGAACTGCAATATCAGATACATTTGCACGCCTAGCTAGAATATTGAGGTAGCTACTGCATACAAACGACTCACAGCTCTTTTACTATAGCTATGTCATATCAATAGTGAAGCACAACGTAACAGAGTCAACCTCAGTACACAATAAAAACGATAAAAGTGAAACAAAAACGGGGAGCCGCATCATAAAGAAAGCTGGGGATCAAACGCTAACACCTGATGCTGTCCATCCGCTTTTCAGTTGCGCTTCTTTTGCAACAGGATAAGCTACTGACAAAATACGTGCTCTGACAAAGCATACTGATATGAGCAGCAATAAAGGCTTTTATTTATGCGATTTAGTAACATAGTTGTGCTGACAGGTGCAGGTGTATCTGCCGAATCTGGCATTAAAACCTTTCGTGATAACAATGGATTATGGGAAAACCATAAGATAGAGGATGTGGCGACTCCTGAAGGTTATGCGCGAGATCCAGCCTTGGTGCAGCAGTTTTATAATCTGCGTCGCGCTCAACTACTGGCCCCAAAACTTAAACCCAATGCCGCTCATCTGGCTTTAGCGAAGTTTGAACAGCAACATAAAGCCAAGGGGGGCAACTTTTTACTGATCACGCAAAATGTCGATAACCTGCATCAAAGGGCAGGATCAGAGCATGTCATTGCCATGCACGGTCAACTGCAAAAAGTAAAATGTGCTGTTTCAGGCAAAAGCCAAAGCTGGTTAAAAGATTTAACAGCCACAGACTTATGCCACTGCTGCAAAACGCCACAACCACTTCGACCTGATATTGTCTGGTTTGGTGAAATGCCTTATCAGATGGATCAATGCGCAGATGCACTGATGCAGGCCGATTTGTTTATTTCCATTGGTACTTCGGGTCAGGTCTATCCGGCTGCAGGTTTTGTGCAGATAGCTGCAGAGTCAGGAGCCCATACAGTTGAGCTTAATCTGGAAGCCACCCGTGGCGATTTTGCCGAAGGTTATTACGGCCCTGCGGCTAAAATAGTACCTGCTTACCTTGCGAAATTAAGCTGAAGTTATGCTGAAGATCAGGACATGATGCAAAATGTGTGGATCAGTTTGCCGGACGGCAGCGGTGGCGTCAGCAAGGGTCATCATTAAAGTTCAGATTTTGTGTAACTTACTTACACCGCATTTTTCCAGCCGTTAATCGTTTTTTTCTTATAGCTCCCTAGTTGTCTTTATTTTATCAACAAAAAGTAACCTTACTGAAACAAACAACAGCTCTAATGTCGCGGCAGATTTCTAATTAAACCGACATCGGAGTCAAAATGCAGAACAAAAATTTCCAGATTGATAACTCGGGTATAGATCCACAAACTAACTTTTCAGATAATCCTGATTTTCAGTCCGTACTGGCCTCGCGCCGCAGTTTCTTAAAAGGTTCTTTAGGCGCAGCCATAGCCACCATTATGGGCTCGGCTTTAGTCGGCTGCAGCAGCGATACCGCTGAACCAGTCACAGGTCCTGTGGGCGTCAAGCCTGAACCAGCTCCGGTTTTGCTGGGTTTTGCCGCTATTGCGGCTAACCGTCTGGATGAGATTACAGTGCCAGTGGGTTACACAGCCCGGGCATTCTTACCTATGGGCACGCCACTGTCAGGCAGTTACCCGGCTTATCTGGCCGATGGCAGCAACACTGGCGCCGATATGGAACAGCAAGTGGGTGCTCACCACGACGGTATGCATTTTTTCCCTTTAGATGCGCGCAGCAACAACCAAAACAGCAACGAAGGTGTACTGGTATTTAACCATGAATATCTGGATGCCAACGTACTGCACCCTATGGGTCCGACAGGCTTACCGCGTCCGGCTGACGAAGTTCGTAAAGAAGTTGCAGCACATGGCGTCACTGTGGCTCATATCAAAAAAGATGCACAAGGCCAGTTCCAACTGGTGCAAGGCAGTCCGCTAAACCGCCGCATCACAGGCGCAACGCCTATGGATATCACAGGCCCTGTGCGTGGTGACGCCAAAGTAGTGACTAAATACAGCCAGGACGGCACCCGCACCCGCGGTACCTTAAATAACTGCGGTAATGGTTTTACGCCTTGGAGCACTTATTTAACCTGCGAAGAAAACTGGGCAGGCTATTTTATGAATGCAGATGCCACTCAGCCACGTGAACACAGACGTTATGGCGTTGGCAGCAGAAATGGCCGCTATTACTGGGAAACTGCCGATTCAGGTGCCGAGCAGTATCAGCGCTTTAATGCAACCAGCTTAGGTGCCGATGCCACTGAAGATTACCGTAACGAGCCAAATACTTTTGGTTGGATAGTAGAAATTGACCCATTTAATCCGGACAGCGTGCCACAAAAACGCACAGCTTTAGGCCGTTTTGGCCACGAAGGCGTTATTTTTGGCCCTGTGGTGGAAGGTCAGCCGATCGTTGTGTACTCAGGCGATGACTCTACTTTTGAATACATCTACAAATATGTATCTAAAGCGCCGTACTTTAAAGCCACTGCAGGCGGTCATTTACTGAATGACGGTACTTTGTATGTTGCTAAATTTAACGCCGACGGTTCTGGCGAATGGTTGGCTCTGGATATCAACAACGAAACCCTGATGACCAAAGCCGCCGCTGCAGGTGTCAGCTTCGACAGTCAGGCCGATATTTTGTTAAACACCCGTCTGGCTGCTGATATTGCCGGTGCGACGAAAATGGACAGACCTGAATGGGGTGCAGTGCATCCAACGACTGGTGAAGTGTATTTTACGCTGACTAACAATACAGCCCGAACCACAGCTCAGACTGATGCAGCAAACCCACGCGCCAATAACGCCACTGGCCATATTATTCGCTGGAAAGAAAATGCCGCAACTTTGGGTTTAAGTTTTAACTGGGATATTTTTCTGCTGGCAGGTGATGTTGGTACTGCAACTCCAGGTACTGACCTGACTCTGACTGCAGACAATCATATGGCAAGCCCGGATGGCTTATGTTTCAGCGCCAACGGTTTGCTGTGGATCCAAACCGATATGAGCGGTTCTCAGCAAGGTGAAGGCCCTTATGGTAACAACCAAATGCTGGTGGCCGACCCAGTCAATCGCAGCATCAAACGTTTTCTGGTAGGCCCTGTCGATTGTGAAGTCACAGGTTTAGCTTTTACACCAGATTTGAAAACCATGTTTGTGAATATTCAACATCCTGGCGATCGCTCTACTCCAAACCAGTTTACCAGTAACTGGCCAGCGAACGACGGCGCCAGCAGACCACGTTCAGCGACTGTGATTGTCACCAAAGATGATGGTGGCGTAATAGGTTCTTAAGACACTTTCCAAACACAAAGCCGGTGTAAAAACCGGCTTTTTTTGTGCACATTTCAGGGTATTTTTCTCGCAGACTTATGGCGTTTCAACAATAAAACTGGTTAGTTTTCGCACCAGCGGCAATATCAACAGTAATACCGGATAAGCCACCACCCAGGATAACCCCCAGGCTCCCAACCAGATAGGCAGTTCAAAACCGCTAAAGCCAGTGCTTTTTAAGGTACTGATCAAAGACACAATACAGCTCATAATAATGGATAAGATCAGCGGCATGACATAAGCCATAGAGCGGGCTGGCAGTTTTTTAAATACAGATTTTGACATCTCGGAACTCACCCAGTAAGAACGTGTTTACAGCATTCAGGCTACGTTTGGGCATTGCGCGGCAAAGTAGCAGAGCTGCGATTAAAAGATAAAGCCAGCTCAGTTTGACTCTGTTACACCAACTTTGGTGCATCAAAGTTTTCCGGCTCATCGCTGTAAATACAGACATTCCAATCTGCTGCTAAACCTGTTTCAGCGACGCAATAGGTCTGGAAAAAGTCTTTTATTTCATTGCGCTGGCAATGAGCTTCAAAGCTTTGGATATCAGCCCAAATTTCGTTAAACACAATTGGAAAACTTTTGCCTTCGGCAAAGGGGCTTGGAATATGACGGGTAACTCTGTAGTGCAGGCAAGCATCCTCGCGCAAGGTATTCGCCTCTAAACCTTGTAGTGCTTTGAAGAGTTCAGCTTCTTTGCCTGGCTTAGGTAAAAACTGAGCAATGCAATAGACTTTTTTAGACATTAGTTTTCCTTAGATCCGGTAATAACGGGCCAGCTTTGCAACTGGCGGGGTGATTCAAACTGATGATCCAGGCCTGTAACCGGATCACTAAAACTTAAGCGTTTTGCCAATAATTGCAGTGGTTCGGCAAAATCCGGCTGCTGCTTTGGCAGCAACTCTGGGTAATATTTATCAAATAAAATAGGGCAACCCACAGACAGCATATGCAACCTCAACTGGTGGGTTTTTCCTGTATGGGGGCTAAGTTCAAACAATCCAAGTTCAGCACTTCTTTCCACCAAGGTCAGGCTGGAAAACGCATTCACTTCACCATCCACTTGTTGCATTAAAAAAGCCGGAGTTGATTTTTCCAGCCGGTTTTTAACTTGCCAGCTGTGTGGTAATTCGAGTTGCTGAAGCTCTTCAGATAACCGGGCCACCGCCTGATAACTTTTGCTGATATGCCCTTGTGCAAACAGCTGATAATACAAAGGCCTGCTTTGGCTATTGACAGAAAACAGCACCAAACCTGCGGTTTCTTTATCCAGCCTGTGCACTGCCACCACATCGTGTAGACCCGTATCGCGTTTCACTCTTTCCAGCAGACATTCATTGACGAACTCACCGCCCGGCGTCACAGGTAAAAAATGTGGTTTGCAGACGACAATAATATGCTCATCCTGATACAAAATCTGATGGGTAAAAGGAATAACTGGCTCAGCTGCGACTTCACGGTAATAACAGACCCGGCGGCTGGGTAAAAATGCGGTGGTTGCACTGATCACTTCGCCACCAAACCAATAGACTTTGCCATCAGCTACTCGCTGTTGCCAAATGGCAGCGTCGATGCGGTGAAATTTTTCAATCAGAAAATTCAGCACTGTACCCCAGCCCAAATCTTTGGGTGGTAAGGTAATTTCAGATGGCTTTGTTGCTTTGCTCATATCCCCTCACGTCAGAGGGGCAGAGTTAAGACAATTCAGCGCTTTGAGTCAACTTGTTTTAGCTTTTCGAGCCGAATAAACCAGGCAACATACGCTTTAACGTATTGTCTTTCACAATGTAATGGTGTGCCAGAGCGCCCAGTACATGGAAAGCGATAAAGGCGTAGCCTGTTTTGCCCACCACTTCATGTACTTCTTTAATAGACGCGGCCAGATCTGGGTCTGGTGCTATTAAGGCTGGCAACTGAAAGCCCCAAAATGGAATAACATGGTCAGATGCGCTTAATAGCAGATAACCTAATGCAGGCATCAGCAGTAAAAAAATATAAAGCACAGCATGCATCAAAGCTGCAATTTTGATCACTATGGTTTTGGGTGCGGGTTCTATCACAGGTATGAAACTAAAACGCCTGATCAGCAAGCGAAGCCAGGTAATACACCATAAACTTAAGCCCAACACAAAATGCACTTCTTTGATCAAGTCACGCTCTACTGTGCCTTTTTCAAATACCCCTCTGAACTCAATACTGGCATAAACAGTAATAAGCAACAGAACAGTCAGCCAATGCAAACGCAGCATCCAGACGCTGTAACTTTGTTGTGAAGCCGACATAACCACCTCTGTTTTGAATTACTTTTTAATTCTGCCAGTGAAAACTTAAGGCAAGCTGAGCTTCTACGCAATCTGCTTTTCGCAGGGCATTCAAATAACACTAAACCACACTAAACAACATAAGCCCTGCCAAACCCAGCACCAGCATGGCTGCGGAGATACGCAGTGCCAGGCTTTGAGCGCCAGCCACCCATACCAAAACAGTTTTCACCAAAGAATTACTTAAGATGGCAATGCCAATAGCTGTAGCGGCTAACTGAACAGACTCACCACGACTGGCATAATCGGCAAGAGATAAACTAATGGCATCCACATCAGTTAAACCCGCCAGAGCGGCCAGCCAATACAAACCCTGACCTGGTGCATAATGCTCCGCCAGTTTGACCAGCAGCAGTACCAGCGCAAATAACAAAGCAAACTGGATAGCCGACCATAAACTAAAAGGGTTATTCACAGGCACAGCAGTAGCAACAGAGGCTGATTGCAGTCTGTGACTGGCCAGAAAAAAAGCCATCGCCAATACTGCGGTGACTAAGGCTAATCCCACTAAAGGCCATAGCAGTTGCCGCATTAAAGGCACGGATATAGCCGTCACAATCAGTATCACCCGGCCAAACATCACCAGCCAGGACACTAAAATACCAGCTGCCAGCCGGTTAGCTGCCCCACTGTCATTTTCAGTTTGACTGCTGCGGGCAAAACTTAAGGTCATTGCTGTGGATGACACCAGCCCACCAGTCAGAGCGGTGATCATGGTGCCTTTGACTGCACCTAAAGAGCGTACTGCTATATAACCTACTAAAGACAAAGCAGAAATTAAAATTACCAGTAACCAGAGTTTATAAGGGTTAAGTGCCTGCCAGGGGTCTATTGCTTCATTCGGCAACAAGGGCAATACAATAAAGCTGGCGATCAATAGTTTCAGGCCGGCATACAGATCATCAGCACCAATTTTGCTGATCAAGCCATGCAAAGGCTCCCGAAATGCCAGAATAGCCGAAGTGAAAATAGCCAGAGATACGGCTATTTCTGCAAAACCAAAAATGACAGCGCCGCCTAATAAACACACAGTAATAGCAGACAACTCGCTGGTTAATCCCAGCGCCACTGCTTTGGCTTTATTCTCCAGATAATAAGCACAGAGTACTGTGACAGAGACGGCCGCCAAAGCCGCGATAAACAACCATGGTGTTTGTAAATGCACAGACAACCAGGCGCTGACCGCCCCCAATTGAGCAAATAAGATGTAAGTACGGACTCCGGCAAAAGAGCCGGGATGATTATTGTTTTTATGTTTTTCCCGCTCAATGCCAACCAAGGCACCAATAAGCAGCGCAATCAAAAAGTTTTGCGCCAGTGTGATGTCAAATCCAGCCATAATTCATATTCTTAGTGAGTTGATCCCAGCATAGCTGAATTTTTGCTTTGTTCGTTGATCTGTCACAACCCTAAGCCTGTTTGCAGCACTTCACCGCAAAAAATAAAGTATCGGGCGGCAAAATCCGGCTAAATACAGCACACCACTTGAATCCACAGCGTAGAGCACCCATTGCTGCATTAGTTTCATACCAAACGGTATTGAATGCAGATAATTACAGCCTTGCGGAGTACCGATGATCCCTTTTTCTATTTTAGATTTAGCCCCTGTTTCTTCAGGCAGCACTATTAGCGACAGTTTTGCCAACAGCAAAGCCTTAGCGCAACTGGCAGACACTTTGGGTTACAAGCGGTATTGGCTGGCTGAACATCACAATATGCCGGGTATTGCCAGTGCCGCGACCTCCCTGCTGATCAGCCACTTAGCTGCAGCCACTTCGCGTATTCGCTTAGGTGCTGGTGGCATTATGCTGCCCAATCATTCACCTTTGGTCATTGCAGAACAGTTTGGCACTTTAGCTACTTTGTATCCGGACCGCATCGATTTAGGTGTAGGCCGGGCGCCTGGTAGCGATCAGCAAACCGCCCGGGCATTGCGACGTAATAGAATGGAAACTGAAGATCAGTTCCCAAGCGATATCCTTGAATTGCAGCAGTACTTTGGTCCGGTAAAGCCAAATCAGGCGGTACAAGCAGTACCAGGACAAAACCTGAATGTGCCTCTATGGATTTTAGGTTCGAGTTTATACGGCGCTCAACTGGCGGCCCATATGGGTTTACCCTATGCATTTGCCTCGCATTTTGCCCCAGCGATGATGGAACAGGCCGCCGCTTTGTATCGCAGAGAATTTAAGCCGTCGGCTCAACTGGATAAACCTTATCTGATGCTGGCGCTGAATGTATTTGCCGCAGAAACTACAGCAGAAGCCCGGCATCTGTTTACCTCACCTCAGCAGCAATTTGTTAATTTGGTGAGGGGCGTACCGGGTTTATTACCTGCTCCAGTTGAGGATATGGACCAGATCTGGCAAAGCCATGAAAAAGCTTATGTGGAAAAAGCCTTAGCCTGTTCGGTGATAGGCAATCCGGCTGAAGTGAAACAAGGCTTATTGAATTTTATCGAACAGCATCAACCAAACGAGCTGATGTTGACCAGCATGATGCACGACCCCAAAGCACGGCAAACAAGTTTTAGGATTGCGGCAGAACTTATCACTGCTTAAAAATGGGCTCAGCTCAGGATTAAGGCTTGGGACTTATTGCATCTCTCTATTGGACTGGCTTTGGCTTGTTGATGTGCAGAATTTTTATTGCCATCGCCTGACAAAATGCAATAAAAAACAATGCAAAAACAACTAGTTAATGGAAAAACCACCAGAACAAAGAACAAAGAACAAAGTCTGACCCAAAAAGAATACAAAATAAGTTGCATTTGTTAATTTGGCGTGTCACTGTTCAAGCTGAATCCCTAAAGTAGTTAAATTTAGGCATTCAAAACTATCCTACCCGTTGGGATCCAAACGAAACTATAAAAGGAATTTATTCGTGAATATCAAGATATATCATAAGTTAGTGTTGATTTTTGGCTTGTGCTTTCTTGTGGGAAATGCTGAAGCAAACACAACTCCACTGCGAGAATGCGTTGCAGGTGCATGTAGTGAAATTGTTCACAACAAGGAATTGGGTAAGGCAACAGTTACCGTTTGGGACGAAAAAGGAAACATCATTTCAGCCGATACGTTCGATTTGGATAGTTCGGCAGAATTGGTTCATGTGAGCACAAGCGACAGTGTGGGTTCTACAACGCCTGAGCATGCTCCTGCTGCGCCTTGCGATAAAGGTCCGTGCGCAACAGTAATATTACAAACCTATCAAACAACAACTCATATTGTTACAGTTACCTTCACTTTTACTTACTTTAATGGGCAGTTGATTGGCGTTAAATCAAATGAAGTAAAAGAAAGTTTGCCGCCTATGCATGAAAGATAAGGCTTGTAGTGCCACATTGTGATTAGTTCTCAATGTGGCCCGATTTCAGAATTTTGCACCTATACTAAGCTTTTGATGTAAATCTCGACTATCAGCAGAAATCTTCAGTTGCTGTGGCAAGATCACATCAATGTCCGACCAGTCAAAATCCACCGAAAATGACAAGCGGATGCGTTCTGTCAGGTAATAACTCAACCCTGTACTCAGATTCACATCCTGCTTAAATTTGATAAAACTCACGGGTTGATTCACAGGCTTTAAATAACTGCCTTCGTTAAAAAGCTCAAAACTGCTGCCTGGCCATAAATAGCGCAAGTCCCATTCCAACTGAATATGACGAAAATCCAGACTTTGTCTGTCACCGACAAAAAGTTCTAATCCGGCACTCTCCTTAAAGTAAGTTCGTTTTAAACCGGCCAGAGCTATCAGTTCCACCCTCAGCTCTTTGGTATCATAAAAGCTATAACCCAGCCCAGAACTTAAATCGATATTTTTGTATTCTGAGGTGACAAAATCCTGTGAGTAGTCAATTTTATTCCGCCAGAATAACTGAGGCTGGAAAAAATAATCGGCACCTGGATTCAGCAGATATTTATGGGTTTTCTTTAACGAATTACTGGTTTCGTAATCGTATTTAGCATCAAAGGTCAGCCGTAAATTGTCATCACGTTGCTCAAAAGCGGTTTTAAAGCCCAGATTATCCGACCTGCTACTACTGCGTTTTTTACCTGCGGTTAAATCGACACTGTAGTGCCTCACCGGCTGATTTTTAATAACCACAGCTTCAGTGTCAGGTTCAACGACGACAACTGCGGGTGCAACAGCAAGCAGCTTTTGCTGCTCAATACGCTCAATCTGGGTTCTGGGCAATTGCACCTGCCCCGAATAAGGCAGATTTAAAAATACGACATCTTTGTCCTGCTGAGTGATAGTGCCTGTTAATCTGTCACCATTTTTCATCCAAACCACAGCACTGTTCCCTGTCGAAGCATGAGAAAAAGTACAGCACAACATAACAGTCAATAGCAGCGCTCTAATCACAGCCATCATCCTTGTACAGAAAAAACTAATTTTTAATCACACCAGTTTAACAGCAGTCAATTCATTCAGGCAGCTTCCTGTCATGGAAAATATAAAGAAAGCAAAAAAGTAAAGGAGCGCATGGCTCCTTTACTTTGATTTAAAAAACGATTATTTCGGTAAAACTACAGAATCAATCACGTGAATGACGCCGTTGCTGGTTTCAATATCAGTGCTAATCACCTTAGCGCCATCAACGTAAACCACACCGTCTTTAACTGCGATTTTTAAATCCTGGCCTTGTACTGTTTTGGCTGAGGTTAACTTCACGACATCAGCAGCCATCACTTTACCTGCCACCACATGATAGGTTAGTACATTACCAAGAGCGGCTTTGTCTTTTAACAGCGCCTGTAAATCTGCAGCTGGAATTTTGGCAAAAGCAGCGTCGTTTGGTGCAAACACTGTAAACGGGCCAGCACCTTTCAAAGTATCGACCAGGTCTGCTGCTTTGACCGCAGTCACTAGCGTGTTAAAGCTACCTGCTGCGACTGCAGTATCAACGATATCAGCTTTGGCAGCTGCATAAGATGCAGCAGAGACGACTAAAGCTGCAGAGAGAACGGTTAAATTCAATAATGAGCGAAATTTCATTCTGATTTCCTTTTAGTTGAACATAAAACCCGCAATAGAAAACGGCGTCGATGCTTAAAAAGATCAGAAGTATATTTATTTATTTTCGGTAAACTTAAGTTGAAAAATGCCGTATTACGCTGTGACAAGCAGATGGTTTCTTCATGCTGCATTTTAGTCATTTAGCTTTTAGTCTCTGGTGTTTTCGGAACTTTCCAGCAGCGTGATTCATGTCGGGTAATAGCAGCAAAATTGACAGAAAAACCTTGTTTTAGTAAACCATCTAACGCCTCATTTTCACTGTCAGTCGGATGAAAAATCTCTTTGGATGTAAAGCTATTTAAACTTTTTAAAGTTTGCTCTACTTGCCAGCGTCCTACAGCATCCGGCGGCAGCAAAACGTACTCCAAAACTAAGCCCCGCTTTAAATCCTGTTGCAGCAACTGCTCTATCAATTTCTGGTTTTGTACTGCCGTGACTGACCACTGACGTAAATCGACAATACGAGCCCAGGGTTTGCCCTGCATAGTCGCAGAGAACTGCTCCAGAGCCTCGGCATAACGGGCTGTCAGGTAGTCTTCATGAATACCGGAAAAACGCACATAAAGCGCATTTTCACTGCAACTCAGTTCCAGTGACGATAAAAAACTATTCATAACAACGCTCAATTATTCAGCCTTCTGTGAGCATAGCAGCAGACAAATGTACCGGGCAGAACAAAATAAAAGTTGCATATCGAAAGTTAACGATATATATTTCGTCGCATCGCGATATACATATATGGATTAACCGATGAGCTCTGCAGAACTCGACGATATGATCAAAGCCCTGTCCCACCCAGTGCGACGGGAAATTTTAAACTGGCTGAAACAACCTGAAGTCTATTTTGCCGATCAGGAACACTCACTGAGTTTCGGTGTATGTGCCGGCAAAATTGACCAAAAAACCGGTTTGTCTCAGTCGACAGTGTCAGCCCATCTGGCCACCTTGCAACGCGCTGGTTTTATCAGCAGCAAAAAAGTAGGCCAGTGGAATTTTTTCTCGCGTAATGAAGAAGTTATTCAACAATTTCTGGCGCGGTTAAATGATCAACTTTGAGGAGTTACAGATGCCAACTTTATTTGATGCAATCACCATAGGTGATTTAACCCTGAAAAACCGTATTGTGATGGCGCCTTTAACCCGCTGTCGCGCTGATGAAGGCCGGGTACCTAATGCCATGATGGCTGAATACTATACCCAGCGCAGCAGCGCAGGTTTAATTTTATCCGAAGCAACTTCAGTGACCCCTATGGGCGTGGGTTACCCTGATACACCAGGTATTTGGTCGCAGGCTCAAACTGAAGGCTGGAAGTTGGTGACTGATGCAGTGCATAAAGCGGGCAGCCGCATTTTCCTGCAACTGTGGCACGTTGGCCGTATTTCTGACCCAAGTTATTTAGAGGGTGCAAAACCTGTAGCACCAAGTGCGTTACGTCCGGCTGGCCATGTCAGTCTGGTACGTCCAATGAAAGACTATGAAGAACCTCGGGCTTTAACCTTAAGCGAAATTAAAGACGTGGTTGAAGCTTTCCGTGTCGGCGCGGTCAATGCGAAAGCAGCGGGTTTTGATGGTGTATTGATCCATGGCGCCAATGGCTATTTGCTTGACCAGTTCCTGCAAGACAGTACCAACTTACGTGATGACGAATACGGTGGCTCTTTAGAAAACCGTGCCCGTTTAATGCTGGAAATCACAGATGCTTGTATCGACGTCTGGGGTAAAGACAGAGTAGCCATGCATTTAGCGCCTCGTATGGACGCTCACGATATGGGTGACTCGAACCGCACTGCCACTTTTGGTTATGTCGCCACTGAACTGGGTAAACGTGATATAGCTTTTATATCTACCCGTGAATATGCAGCAGAAGACAGCATCACTCCACTGATTAAACAGCTGTTTGGTGGCCCTGTGATTGCGAATGAAAAATTCAGCAAAGCAGAAGCGAATCAGTGGCTGGCAGATGGTAAAGCTGACGCTATAGCCTTTGGTATACCTTTTATTGCCAACCCGGATTTACCAAAACGTTTAGAGCTGGATGCACCATTAAACCAGCCGCGACCAGAGCTGTTTTACGGCAAAGGGCCTGTAGGTTATACCGATTATCCAACTTTGGCGTAAATATGACAGACCTGCCCAGCATACTGGGCAGGTCTGTTATTCGTTTAATTGAAACTAAGTTTGACCGACTTAATATCAACCCATTTGGCCTGACCTACTGACAAGTCTCCAGTAGCATCTGTCATAACATATTGCGGATAGGTATTGGGGATCGCAGTACCTTGTTCCGGAAAAACATCACGATGCTCAGCGCCGGACCAGTTCCATGGACCATCAGCGAATCCTTCCAGTATGTCAGCTTCAGGTGATGGGTAATGCAGATAGGTATGGACTACAATTGGAGTATCAGCAGCGATACGCATCAGAGAAGCGTGCTGCCTGGCATCGGCAGTAAATTTCAACGTTGAACCTTGCTGCTCCAAACCTAAGGTTAAAGACGCTATTGAGTTACTGGTCTGCTGAACACGGGTACTGCCATTCACAGGGGTATAAAGCCAGATAGCGGCTCTGATATCACTGAGTGGCAGTTTTATGTTTTCTTCACCACCCCATTTGAAATGACGTACCATCAGAGTCACATCCCCGACATCAAGCTCAGAGTTTTTATTGGTATCAAAACTAATACCGTAAGAATACTCTACATATCCACTGGATTGTGCACTGCGGTTTATCGTGACATAAGGAGGTAAAGTCTCCAGAGTAATTTCAGCAGTAATAGTCCGAATGCCGTTCACATTAGAACAGCCAGGTGATGGCACAAAATAATCTGTTGCTGGCAAATCCAGAGTTTCATTGCCTTCTTTAATGCGCAGCATACCGTTTACCAGCGCAAAAGATGAGGTAGAAACCTCACCTGTTGTAACATCTTTTGTTGTTAGTGATGTATTGGTACTGGCCGTCACATCAAAAAAATCGGCTTCGTAACAACCCCGGCTTTCGTCGTATACATAAGTGGTCACACTGGTGGAGGAAATCATCGCAACAGCCAATCCATCGATACCCCAACTACCGTGATAGTCAGCCAGAAGTGGTTTACTTTGTCCCTGGCCTGGTCCCGTACCTGTATCTGAACCACCGCCACCACATCCACTTAAAACTAAAACAGCTAACACCGAAACTAAGTACTTCATCTACAACTCCTTTTGCATTTAATGATCACTGTTTTAACATGACTTATTTTGTTATGCCAGAGTTGCAAAGCTACATCTGCCTGTTTATTTCTCTGAATTCGCCCCAAAGCGAATAAAGCCCCTTCTACCTATCAACAATTCACTCAACCGCACCTCTGCGTTGCCATAACTTGCACATTAGAAAAGCAAGCAATGACAACAGTAGTAACGGAAACAGTACGACCAGTGCCAGCAAACTGAGCTTTAACGCCAAAGGCAAGCGGTCTGTGCTTTGCAAAGGCGGCAACCAGCGCCCTGGTTTTCTGCGTCGCCACCATAAAGTTAAACCTGCAATTAAAGCCGCCAGTACCAGTAAACAAAACAGCAAATTCAGCCACTGATTCCAGACCCCGTATTGCCGCCCTAAATGGGTCATGGTGCCCCACTCCACCACTTTGGCTAAGGCCGAATAACGTTGCCAGCCAATATCATCCAGTAATTCACCACTGGCAGGGTCTATATAAAGAGTCTGCTGGCCTTCGGCTTTGTCCGGTATATAGTTGATTTTAAATACATCTTTGTCAGTTGCTGGATAAAAAACCCGTACACCCGGACCATAAGTTTCCAGCGCCAGCCTTGTTAAATAAGGTTCAGCCATGCTGATATCCGCCTGCTGTGGCTGAGATGTTAATTCGTGCAAGTTCGACTGATGAGAATGCGCTGCTTGTGGCGCCGGATGCTGTTGCGTGACCCAGGATTCAGTTCCTCCTATGATATGCACTGCTGCTGAGTCTGTTGCAGCCTGCTCCTGATGTTCATGGTGCGGATCCACAGCTCTGCTTTTCACAGTCTCCGGCAAATGAAAATTGGGCGATGGCGTTACCCAGTGCCACTGGGGGCTGAAGTCTCGACCCAACTGGGCAAACTGCTTGCCCCAAAACGTCGACCACGGCATACCACTCAATACCAAAAATGCCAAAGCTAATGAGCTGACAAGGGCCAGAACTGCGTGCCAGTCGCGCCAGTGCACCCGGCCATCACTGCGTTTTCTTGGTACTAAAACCCCGGCAAGCCGCCAGTGTTTAGGCCACCAGAGCCAGCCACCTGTCAGCAGTAAAAATAAAGTCCAGCATGACATCCATTCGACAATATAACCCCCTGTTGTGCCAGCCATCAGCTCACCATGCAAACGCCGCACTATGGCCATTGGCTGGGTTGTAGGGTCAATATCGGCCTGCACCACTAAAGAGTATGGGTCCAGATAAATCAAATGCACCGCATCAGGCGCTGTCAGTTGCCAGCGCACGGCCTGAGTTGGAGCCTGCGCTAACATTACTCTGTTGATCGTCCAAGCAGGATACTGCTGACGCAAGTAATCTTGCTGCTGCGCTAATGTGGCGGCAGTACCTTGTGGTTTTACCTGATAGGCATCCTGCTGCCACCACTGATCAAATTCACGATCGAATAAATAAGCAGAGCCGGTAACTACTAACACCAGTAGTACGGGCGCTATCATCAGTGCAGACCAGCCATGCCAGAAAAATACCGCTCTTTGAGCACCAGCAGCACGCTGCTCTCTTTTTTGCTGATGTGGGTTATGGATAGTGAGTTCAGCCATGATATTCACCCGCTATAACAGAAAAAGAAAATGCAGAACAAACCAGACTCAGCTGAATACGACGGGGAAATGGCATAAAAAATAACGCCTTAGCATTAAACAGTTAACTGAACGTTATTTTTGCATAAGGGGCTGTATCAGCCGATGCGACATATTGTCGCAGTTAGGGGGAACTCAGAGCCGCAACCTGCACAATACAACAGAGGCTATTAGAATAGAAAACGATAGCCATTAGCAGATGTGACAATACGCCGCCTTGCCCATTGCCACTTTGATCAGTATGCTACCGCGGTTTTTAACTGCGCACTTTTACCATTTAGCTGGCAAAGGCTGAAAACCGCAAGGTCGTTACAGCCGTATAGTAAAAGAGTGAATTGTGTACTGGCCTATCCTGAGATAGTAGTGGAGTGATAAGTGCTGACCGATATGTTGTTATTTACAGCCCGACTGGGTTTGTTACTGCTGTTGTTGATCAATCTGATTTACGTATTTTTCCCAGGTGCAGAAATCACAAAAGAGAAAAGAACAGAGCAATTGCTTGAACATTGTATTTTAGCCATTAGCGGCCTCGTTGGCCTGGCCGTATTGCAATTTGTCTGACCTTTTAGCTGGCACAGCATAAAACTGCAGAACCAATGCCTGCTATGCAGGCTTTGTTGTTCTGGCTGTTTATCGATCAGATAGTTAACTGGCCTCTATCGGGTTCGCCCGTTGTATAGGCGGCTGTACTGCTGAATTGCCAGATTTCTCCACACCATATCCATCAGTCTGCTGATAAAAATCAGTGCAGAAATACAGCTGTAACCTACGTCATTTAAGCTTCTTAGTCGTAAAGTCACAGTGTAAGACACAAGGCTGAAACAAAGTCCGGCTAAGTTTGCTCAACACGGACATAAAATTCATAGATGCAGGTGATTTTTTTTCGGGCAAATCGGAATAATTTCCTGTATATTACCGCACTATTTTCAAACCCTAGTTTATAGAGATTACTATGTCAGCAGATTTATCCTTATACAGAAACATTGGTATCTTCGCCCACGTTGATGCCGGCAAAACCACTACTACCGAGCGTATCCTGAAACTGACCGGTAAAATCCACAAGCTGGGCGAAGTTCACGAAGGTGAATCGACCACTGACTTCATGGAACAGGAAGCTGAGCGTGGTATTACTATCCAATCAGCAGCAGTAAGCTGCTACTGGAAAGGCTACCGTTTCAACGTTATCGATACACCAGGCCACGTTGACTTCACAGTTGAAGTATACCGTTCTCTGAAAGTATTAGATGGTGGTATCGGTGTATTCTGTGGTTCTGGTGGTGTTGAACCTCAGTCAGAAACTAACTGGCGTTATGCGAACGACGCGAAAGTATCTCGTCTGATTTTCGTAAACAAGCTGGACCGTATCGGTGCTGACTTCATCCGTGTTACAGAACAGGTGAAAAAAGTTCTGGGCGCTCAGCCGCTGATCATGGTATTGCCAATCGGTCGTGAAGATACTTTCACTGGTGTGGTTGACCTGCTGACTGAAAAAGCTTACGTGTGGGATGACTCTGGCCAGCCAGAAAACTACACTGTGACTGACATCCCTGCTGATATGCTGGACGACGTTGAAATGTACCGTCAGCAACTGATTGAAACTGCTGTTGAGCAAGACGATGACCTGTTAATGGCTTATATGGAAGGTGAACAACCTACTATTGAACAGATCAAAGCTTGTATCCGTAAAGGTACACGTGACCTGGCCTTCTTCCCTACTTTCTGTGGTTCAGCCTTTAAAAACAAAGGTATGCAGTTAGTGCTGGATGCTGTTGTTGATTATTTACCATCACCAACTGAAGTAAACCCACAGCCACTGACTGACGAAGAAGGTGCTCCAACGGGCGAATACGCTATCGTTTCTGCTGATGAGCCGTTCCGCGCTTTAGCATTCAAAATCATGGATGACCGTTTCGGCGCCCTGACCTTTATCCGTATTTACTCTGGTGTACTGAACAAGGGTGATACCCTGCTGAACTCGTTCACAGGTAAAACAGAACGTATCGGCCGTATGGTTGAGATGCACGCAAATGACCGTACTGACCTGACAACAGCTCAGGCTGGTGACATCATTGCGCTGGTAGGTCTGAAAAACAACACTCAGACTGGCCACACTCTGTGTGATCCAAAACACGAATGTACTTTAGAACCAATGATCTTCCCAGAGCCAGTAATTTCTATCTCTGTAACACCAAAAGATAAAGGTTCTGTTGAGAAAATGAGTATCGCCATCGGTAAGATGGTTTCAGAAGATCCAACTTTCCGTGTTGAAACTGATCCGGATTCAGGCGAAACCATCCTGAAAGGTATGGGTGAACTGCACTTAGATATCAAAGTAGACATCCTGAAACGTACTTACGGTGTTGAATTAGTAGTAGGTCAACCACAGGTTGCTTACCGCGAAACTATCACTCGTGAAGTTGAAGACAGCTACACGCACAAGAAGCAATCTGGTGGTTCAGGTCAATACGGTAAAATCGACTACCGCATTCGTCCGGGCGAGCAAAACTCTGGCTTCAAGTTCATCTCCTCTACTGTTGGTGGTAGCGTTCCAAAAGAATTCATGCCAGCCATCGAGAAAGGTTTTGCTTCAATGATGAGCACTGGTACTTTAGCTGGCTTCCCGGTATTAGACGTTGAAGTTGAAGTATTCGACGGTGGTTTCCACGCAGTTGACTCTTCAGCCATCGCGTTCGAAATCGCTGCTAAAGGTGCTTTCCGTCAGTCAATTCCAAAAGCTGGCGCACAACTGCTTGAGCCAATCATGAAAGTTGACGTCTTCACTCCTGAAGATCACGTAGGTGATGTAATCGGTGACTTAAACCGTCGTCGTGGCATGATCTCTGGTCAGGAAGCTGGCGTAACTGGCGTACGTATCAAAGGCGACGTACCACTGTCTGAGATGTTCGGTTACATCTCTACACTGCGTACTATGACTTCTGGTCGTGGTCAGTTCTCTATGGAATTCTCTCACTACTCACCATGTCCACAAAACGTGGCTGACACTGTGATTGCAAAAGAGAAAGAAAAGAAAGCTGCCGCTGCTAAGAACTAATTAGCCGCTAATGCAAAAAAGCCCCGCTGGTGAAAACCGCGGGGCTTTTTGTTTTTCACATCCCTGTGAAAAATCCCTTCGGGACCAGCTAAAGCTGTCCAAAAAAAGTTCCTGACATTTTTGTGTTTTCACATCCCTGTGAAAAATCCCTTCGGGACCAGCTAAAGCTGTCCAAAAAACAGCAGGACAGCTGTTTTTCACAGCGTCAGCGGCCAACGGCGAGCATCAGGGAAGATGTGAGTGAAAAAAAGTTCCTGACATTTTTGTATTTTCAGCAGTTATTGCATTTTTTTCCCTGCAGCACTGGCTTCGATTAATTTCGCCAGTCGGGATAAACGGGTTTCAGCTTTTTTAGCGCTACAGATCCAGTGCAGCAATACCTTTTGATAACCAGGTGCTGTGGTTGCAAAAAACGACCAGGCTGCAGCATTGCTCTGAAAAATTGTTAGTTCTTCTGCTGACAAGCTGGCAACAGTAGGCTGCTCATGTGCATAAATTGCAGACTTGTATTCAGTTCTGTAGGAAAAAGCCAGCTCCCCTGCTGCTGTCATCCGGCCTTGAGAGCGCAGATTTTCCATTTTATCTATATTGATTTGACTCCAGATGGAGCTCTTTTTGCGGGCTGTAAAACGTATGCTGTAACTGTGCTCATCAATACGCTTACGTTTGCCATCGATCCAGCCAAAACATAAAGCTTCATCCACAGACTCAGACCAACTCATACAAGCTTTATCCGTCGCTACTTTATGAAAACCTACCAATAACTCTGTTGCAGTAGCTGCGTGTAACTCCAGCCAGGAACGGAAGTCCTGTGGGCTGTCAAAAAATAGCGGGGTTGTCAGTTTGCTTGTCATTTGTTCGGAAAGCTCCAGCTTGAGTAGATACAGGCAACTGCAGTGGCAAGCCTCTAGTCTATATTTTAGTTTTTACCTGTCCAGGCTGATGAGCCGCTTGTAACTGCTGCATAAATTTTAGTGCATCAAAATCATCCTGACTGCTGAATAAGTGAAGTTGCTGCCAGAACTCCGCTGAAACATAAGCTTTGAGCACAGTCAGATAAGTCGAAGCTTGTGCGGTTTGCCCATCTTGCACCAGTGTATTAAACAACGCCCATAATCTAAAGAAGCTCATCTGTGGATCCACTTGCTGCAATTGCTGATCGATGGCATGGTTTAATAACAAACCACAGCTGTAGTGCAATTGTGAATTGGCAGCTGCAGCTTTGGCATAATTTCGCTGTTTTTCTAATCCTGCCGCACAATGCTGCCCGGCATCCGTCAGCTTCTGCTGCAACATCTGCTTGTTCTGCTGCACTGCTGTTGTTGCCAGCCCAGCCAAGTACTCAGCCGCACCTTCATGCACCCAGGCATCCTGACTGCGATCAACAGCTCCGGCTTCTCGCTGATACAAATGCGCCACTTCATGGGCAAAAAACCAGAATACGGCATCTGGTTGCAGCTTCTCTATCGCCTTGTGGCCATACCAATGCATAAAAATTTGCCCTGGTAAAGTACCGCCCTGATGACCATAACTGCCATCTTCTGTTGCGCTATAGGAAGCAAAAAGCGCAGGTCTGAAGTTCAGAGCGCCCATCTGTGAGGTGAAATAAGCCATCAATTGCGGTAACTGGCTGCTGATTTGCTGCTGAAGTATTGAGGGCAACTCAGAGTCAATCAGGCTGATAAAATCAGGCCCGGCTAAAGGGGTTGCTTTGCCCAGATACAGCTTTGAACCACTGTCCCGCTCCTGCCAGGTCACTTCATTTTGATAGAGCTTGCCACCAACAATAATGTTCTCACCAATAGGCACTTTTAGTGTCAAAGTCCAGGTATTCAATTCTGGTTGGCAGTGCTCTGCACAGGCAAAAAAGCGTCCCGAATGCAGCAGCATACCGCCGTCAGAAAAAGGAGAAAAAGCAGCATATTCTTTAGGTAGAGGGGTATAAACCGCAGGAAGGTCAAAACTAACCTCGCTAAAAGGCCGGCCATCGGCTCTGACCACAGCTTCTGTACCATCCAGATACAGAATTTTAAAAAGCTCTGATTGCGCAACCCAGTGTTTTGCCCTTGAGCCATCCGGATTGCGTTGAAACACCATACGCTGCATTGGCGAAGCTGTGCTGTATGTCACCCGCCATTGTCCCTTCTCATCTTTTTTAATCAGGGTTGATACCTGACTAGCGGCCAGAGCAGATGTGTAAAGAGCAATAGCTATAAAAACGCCGAGCTTAACCATATGGATTTTACCGTTTTCAGTCAGGAATCAATGAGTTTATTGCACCACAATTGGAAAACCATCTGCAAAACAAAAACCTTAAATCAGTGGATTAAACTGTAAGGTTGTGTGACGTCCATTGTTGGCTACAGCAATAGCAAGCTGTGATTTGTTTATACCGGGCTTTTAAGTCAGTACTGAGAAGCTGAGTGGGCAGTCAATATGCTTCAGCATCTGGTTCACTATGGCTGGCAGGGTAAAACTTGTGGTGTTGGCTACTGTTGCAGTGATTAAAATATCGCAGTGGCTGAGATCTATGCCCTGGCGAACATAAAACATGGTAATGGCTTCGATGTTTTCGGGTTTTAGCGCAACCAGAGCACTATAGGTAAGTTGTTTTGTATTACTTTCACTTACCGCAATTGCCGCACTTGCTTGCTGCTCTGTTTCAGCAGTGTAAGAGACAGCATCTATTTCGCGGCACAAAGTCAGAGCCTGCATTTTGTTTAACTGACGAAACCGAAAACTGATTTCTATCGCTGAATTATTCATCTTCCCCACTTTTATCTTTCTGGAGCCGGAGCCGTTTTTCAGAGCTAATTAGTCTGGATTTGTATCGCTATGATGCCGGAACAACATCACTTGCTGCGCCGAGCCTTTTGCCTGATACATAGCCGTATCTGCATGCTTAATCAGCAGCTGCGCAGTGTCACCGTCAGCCGGAAAGAGTGCAATACCTATGCTGATTTTTATATGCAAAGTCAGGCCACTCAGAGTCACAGCTTCAGCCACACGAACAGCTAACTTTCTGGCAAGACACAACACATCATTTTTATCTTTTACTTCGAGCAACAAGCAAACAAATTCATCACCGCCCCAGCGGCTGACCATATCGCCATCACGGATAAAAGATTGTAACCGGTTGGCCACCATCAACAACACCTTGTCACCCATCTCATGACCATGGCTGTCGTTAATGGTTTTGAACTTATCCACGTCGATAAACATCACGGCCAGCCCCCAACCCTGCCGCCTTGCCTGAGCCAAGCCCTGATTCAGAGCCTGCTCATAGGAAGCTCGATTCGCTAAGCCGGTCAGAGCATCGGTCAGTGCCAGTTGTTGCGCCTGCAGCCCCGTTACCTGAGCCTGCAATAAATCATCACGCACTGTGGCTAAATCGGCTTTGATAGTATCAAGTTCAGATTCAATACCTATACGCACTGCAATTTCATTGGCTAATTTAACGTTCACCCTTTTTAAATCGTCCGCCGCTTTTGCTACTCTGATTTCAGCGTCTGCATTTTGAGTCAGCGCTATCCTCATCGCCTTGAGTGAAGCATTCTCTTGTTTTAAAACATCATTGACCGAAGCCAGCTCACCGGCAGCCCTGCCAACATCTAGTTTTATTTCTTCATTTTTTTTCAGCACACCATGCAGCGTCGCCCTTTTGACGGTCGCCTTTTTCACAGGCACTTGCGGTTTTGCTGGCATGCTTACCTCTTTATCAAAACAACAGCTTCAGAACCAGCCTAGACTATTGGCAGTTTGACGACTGGAATAGCGGCCACATCAGTGATCACCTGCCGCTTCGGCAAATAGGGCAATAACATTTCAGTTTCTTTTTTAACTACGCCATAGCATTCGCAGCTCAGCGCCTCCAGTTTGTCTCTGTCCAGCACTTTGATAAGGCCCCGCGAATAAGAAATTACGCCCTGTTGTTGCAGCTTTAATGCAGCCTGTGTTACGCCTTCACGGCGGACACCCAGCATATTGCCAATAAACTCTTGCGTCATGTTCAGCTGATTATGAGATAAACGGTCTATAGACAATAACAGCCAGCGACACAGCTGCTGATCAATCGAATGATGTCTGTTGCACACTGCTGTTTGGGCCACTTGAGTGATAAGCGCCTGGGTGTAACGCAACATCAATAACAATAATTGGCCGTGCCGGTTAAATTCTTCTTTCACTTTTGGCCGGGGCAAACGATAGGCGTGGCCAGCACTTTGCACTATAGAGCGGCTTGGCGTGCCCTGCCCGCTCATCAGCAATGAAATCCCCAACAACCCTTCATTCCCCACCACCAGAATGGCTGTGGATGCGCCGTTTTCCATAATGTACTGCAACGAAATTATTGAGTCTGTAGGAAAATAGACATGGCGCATAGTACGGCCAGACTCGTACATCAAAGAGCGCAGCGGCAATGGCACCAGCTCAAGATGGGGAAATAAACGCTCCTGCACGTCAGGATCCAGGGCCGCAAGAAAATGATTTTGTTGCGGGTGCGGTTTAGGTTTTTTCGACATGCAATCCCTCTAATTGGAATGGTGATCAGGATCCGGTTGAGCCGGCTGAAGATACTGCTTAGCTCAAAACAACTTCTGTGCGATTTCGCACACAAGATTAACTTCACTCAGCAAAGCACCACATCAAAAACAGTTGTGATCGCATTGCAGTAAAAGGACAAACAGCAGATGTTGTAGGTTTAGGGGTAACTGAAAAACCATGCAGCTTTTTCATTTACAAAAATAATACAAGAACTGTACAGACCGCCCTGCAGGATAGGGGCGAAGAAATGAATAACGGTGGTTAACATAACACAGTAACGAGGCAGGGATGCAGATATTCATTCCGTGTAAGAACATTTGCTCCCATTCTGCTCAAGCTGAGCCTGATCAACCAGACTGGTCACCAACAGAATGACCTTTGAGCTGTTGATAAATACTGTGATTTTTGAAAAAAATATAGCCTATAAACAGCAACATAAGTACAACAAAAAAAGTAAACATAGCAGCAAAATCCCGTTTTTCGAACGAAATAAAACTGAATACAGACAACGGCATACATAAAATAACAATTTCGATAACGGCACTTCTCAGCCATGGTTTTCGGCCAAAAATACTCATAGTCACCTCTCTTTCTATTGCATTGTTTGTACTAAGTCTGTAGCTGAGTTTTTAAACCAAAGCCGCATACACAGTATTTAAAGCAACTGCAGCACCACAAAACACAGCTGAAAGCAAAGCCACAACACGAACCCGCTGATGATACTTTTGCTGATTAATAGCCAGATGCTGCACTCGTTGTCTGCCGGTCATAAAAAGCACAACAGACAAGAGCAACAAGCCTGGCATCAGCAAAGGGGTTTGACTAAACACAACAGCTATAGCAGCAGCCGCAACCAACAGGGACAAGCCAAACCAAAGGCTGGCAAGCGCTCTATTGTGAGGTGGTTTTTCTGTAGACAAAGGATAATCTCCTCTTTCGAACAGCTGCAAAAGCACAGAAAACAGCGGCCTTCAGCTGCTTGCTGTGATGAAGTAGTTAGTCTTGCAAAGTGACTGCAGCACATCCTATTTACTGTAGCGACGCATCACTGCTACTTTGCCTGCTTCAAGCTCCAGCACATCCAACGCCGTTTTGGCGTAACTAAATTCTGAGCCATCGGCACGTTTTCCCCTGGCTGAAAACTTATGTTTAATCACCACAGCATTGTAGCCAACTTCATAATTTATCAGTTCAGCCTTGTATTCAGTATGCACACCTAAATAACGGCTCATCCCCTTACGCATCAGCGCTTTGCCGTCAGGCTCACGCGAATCGTCAGGCGCATTTGGAAAATGCTGGTTGCCCACATCTTCGGTCAGAAAAGACAGGTAATGCTCTAAATCTTCTTTGGTTGCATCAGGCTGCTGAGTGGCCACCTGAGCCTGATAATAAGCCTTCACAAAAGCGTCGTAGTCAAAATCATCTGCAGCTACATCTGCATGATAAAAAGCAACCAACCCAAACAGCGCTAACACTACCTTTTTCATCTAAGTTCCTTTTATTGACCTGTATCTACACAACAGTGCGCCCGCTATATAATTTAAGCGCCGCTCTGCAACATTCAAAAATATATTATTTAATTTCAATGCCTTGCCAAACACTCATGAGCGTATTTTTCTTCAAAATCGTTCACTGTAACTGCTGTATACTTTTCTACAAAAGCGGCCAGATCTCCGATATTGTTAAAGCTGTTGGCAAAGGCTTCTTCCTTGCCGTGGTTTGTTCTTGATATTTGTACAGAGTAGCCTCCAGCCTCTTTCGATAGGGTCACTGTTGTTTTGTCCGTACCGTTCAGCTTTTCGACAACCAAAACAGGCTCAGCGGTAAACAATGTCTCAAGCAAAGCTGCTTTTAAATAATCTTTTTCATTCACCCAGACAGCACTATCGGCCTTGCTGTATTGATACAAAGCATAGATGACTGGCAGACTCAATACAGTCGCTACTATGACCTCTAGTGATTGTTTCTCGTCGGCCCAAAAAGCCGCAACCAGCTGTATTAAAGTTGCAATAGAAACCAAATAAAAGAATCGACGCCAGACGGCTGCATTCCAAATCCTTTTTTCCAGTGCATAACCAAAGAATCCCAGTAAATAGATCACCGAAAGCAAGGTGCTGATCAGATTGGCTACTGAAAACTGCCCTACTAAAATACTGCCATAAACACTGAAGGCAATAAGCACCAGGTACAAAATGCCATAGCTTACTAACAAACTTTTCTTCATCTAAAACTCCACCTAAATCGCATCTTTCACCGCAGCCGTTGTCATTCAATCAACTAGCCAGTGATTAATCTGACTCTGACTTCTCCAGTAATAACTGCAGCTCACTCAGCACCAATTCCGGCTCATCAAACTGCACGTAGTGACCGCTTTTTTTGGTTAATACAGCCCGGCCTTGCGGAAATGCTGTGGCCCATTGCTGCCACATCTCGCCCCACATCTGGCGGGCCTGATCGGTGAAAAACAAGTTGCTTGGCTTTTCATGAGTTTTGACGGAAGCAATAACTGTGACTGGCATATCTTTGATTTGCGGGTAATCCGGCAGCGGCCTTTTGCTCCAGAAATCCAGATACTGATTCGACATGCCATTGGCCATATCATCGAGCTTAATTTGCGCTATTTCACGGTTTCCCTGCTCTAAATTGATAGCCCGAATAATGTCCACATCATGTTCAGAGGAAGGGTCTAGCATCAAGAGTGCTTTCACCTGTGCTGGGTAAGTTGCAGCAAAATCCCGGGCTATACTGCCACCATAGGAATGAGCCACCAGTATGACAGGTGCTGTGATATTCAATTTGGTCAGCAGCTCGCTGGCATAATCGGCGTAATCACGTGACGTAAAATGGCGCTTTATAGCGGTTGAATTGCCGTTGCCAGCCCTGGAGTAACGGATCACAGTGGCCTGCTTTGCCATCTGCTGAAATACCAGTTCCCAGTCTGACAGTGCAGCACCACCGCCGGCTTCCAGCAAAATGACGGTTTTACCGCTTCCCGCCATTTCATATTCAAGTTCAGCATCTTTCACTTGCACTAATTTACTGCCAGCGGCAGAAAGGGGAAAAGACATAACAACTATAATTAAACTTAGTGATATAAATGCGTTGTAAAACATACTCTTCCTTGTTTAAACCACTTTCACAGACAGCAACATTCTATAGTTGAAAAGCGGTTCAGGTGAGCGTTTTTTTCTGCTGTTCAGCCAGATAATGTTCAATTTCGAGTGCCGACTGCTGAATAGTTAATCCGCTGCTGTTGAGATGGAAAGTTTCAATTTCGGCTATATCCACAGAAAAATCGAATCTGTTCAGATAGTCTTCAAGATAAAGTTTCGACTGAATTTTATTGGTGTTTTTCCGTTGCTCAGACGTCACCCGACTGATGTGCTCTTCCAGATCACAAGATAATCTGACAAAGTCGGCCTTGATCTGATACTCACTGAGCAGCTCAAAAAGGCCTTCGATAAAGTAATTGCTGGCCGGATAAACATAACAGAAGGTAAAGACGATTCCAGTGACTTTCTTTTCAATCAGCGTTCTGAATGCGTCTAAGCAAATCTTGCGCTGGTACTTCTCAAAACCCGTATTACCGAAGCCCACAACAGCACAAGCAATATCAAAAGCCAGATGCTGAGGAAGTAGATGCCAGCCATTCTTTTTTGCCAGCTCACGTCCGACGCTTTCTTTGCCAACACCTGAGGCACCATAAATCATCACAAATTTCACACTGATCGTCCTTGAATAATAAAGCGCCGCCTAATGCACTGAAACTCACTCTTTACCGCTACGGCCTTTTGGCCGAACAACAAACCAGCTTGCCAAAACCAGTAAGCCAAAAGCACTGTACAACAGAATAAATACCCATTCTGGCGCTGTGTAAAACAGCAACTGATGTAACCAGTGCTGAATAAAAGAGCCTGAGTAAGTCACAGCGCCGGCTTCTTTTCGAAGTGCCATTTCCCAAATGGTTAAAGGGCAAATCACACCCAACCAGGATTGCAGAACCACTATGCTGATAGCAAACAAATGCAGCAATCGAAAGGTCAGGTTTCTGACCCACAACCAGCTCAGAAAATAGCCAAGATAAATAGCCAAAAGCCCAAAGACAACAAAACAGACAAAAAGCACATGCACCAGCAAAATCGCATCAGCCAATACAAGGAGCAGCAGTTCTCTGGACATCGCAGTCCCCCTCAGGCTTTGTTCATTGGCCGTGACCAGACAACAAATAAAACCAGTTTAACGTTACACGCGCTGTTAGTACTGCTCTGCACGACGACCTGAGCGCATTAGTCTGAACGGCAACATAATCAGCATATTTAATAACAAAGCCAACACCACGCCAAACAACAAGCCACTTGCATTCAGCGGTATACCCACTTTGAAATTCTGTAGCACTTCTTTCACCACATGAACTCTGTCGGGATGCAGCATAAAGATCATCTTCTCTAACAAATTGCCATGGGCAAAGATATCCATGCCCTTGGTTAACTCCTGCAATAACTCAACAGTTTGCTGCTTTTGTTCTGCATCCGTTCTGACACTGGGTTCAGCATTTTTCAGGTGGTTATCAATCATAGAGTTCACGTCAGCAAACTGATGGGCTTTTGCCGTTGCTTCATAACCATCCACTTGCCATTTGGTGGCACTGTAAAGTCCTGCCAAATACTGATGATAATGATCCACCAGCAAAGGCATTTGCAACGCTAAAATTAACGCTGCACCAAAAACCAACTTATCGAGCAGTCTTCCAATCAAAATTAAGCGTCCTGTATCCGGTTATCGAATTAAAAATAGTTATGCTGTGAAGGCAAACACCAGGGCCAGCATTAAAACAGCTAGTCCCCAGGGAAATGGCGATGCCCACCAACTGAATGAGTGTTGCCGCGCCGCAATAGAATCTTGTCGCTGTTGTGCTGTTTTTTCGTTACTGGGTTCAAACTTCGCTTTTAATTGCGGCCCGGGGAATAACCCAAAAGTAACCCCCAGTACTATCGCGTACCAGCCAGCCTTTGAGTGTGCCGGAAAATACCACAGCATAAAGAGGCCAATACTCAGCAACACACAACAGCTTATCAGTTCATTTTTTGTAGGGAGTTTCATCATTTTAACCCTTCTGGACCAACAGATTTAAAGGCTGCATTTTGTGACACAGGCAGCGCCGGCCTATGCTCTACAAAGGTTGCTTTAACTCTTTTTGAAACAAGCATGTATGGGATCCAAATGAGACCGCCAATCAAAACTCGCACAAATTCTTTTGTTGTTTCCGGGTCAAACATTTTTTCATTTGGCAACACTTGTGTCAGCAACCAAGCATCAATAGGAATAAACACCAAAGACACGATCACTAGGGCAATGTAAAAACGGGGAAATAAGTAATGCTTTGAAAAGAATAAATAAATCAGATACAAAGAGACCAGCACAATCAAAGAATTGTATAAAAGTTCCCCCATTAGCAACGCCCCCCAGAGTGGCAGGTACATATCGGAGCCAACAGTCGTTAAACTCTCCCAGGTTCCATCGCTAAATATCTGGGTATACATTGGAATATAAGTAACCAATAACCTGACTGGCGCTAAAAGAACTCCTATAGCAACCAAAATAAGCCAGCCACCAAGTCCCTTTAACTCTTTATCGTTATCCATAGTTACTCCATTTCTTGTTGTGCTAAGCATCTCGGTTAGGGACCTGTACATCGGATAGCTAAGCTGTCAGTGAGTGTTTAACTTACGACGAATAGCAACACGGATCTGCTTTTCCGTCTCAACAATGGCAAACAAGGCTACACCTATGGCGAATATCAATATGCCATCCAAAAACGGCACAGGCTCCGTAGCAAACACAGTTTGCAGTGCTGGCAGATAGGTAATAGCAAACTGCGCTGCTGTCACGGCAATTACCACCATCCATACCACTTTTGTGCCACGTATTGCTTTCCACGTCAACGAAGTGCCGTAGATATTTCTGATAAAAAACAGATGAAAAATCTCCATTGCAACCAGCGTGTTAAGCGCTAAGGTACGAGCCAGCTCCATAGAGTAACCTCTTTCTATGGCGAAATAATAAATACCGTAAACGCCAGCTAAGAACAGCAATGAGACAAAAATGATATGCCATATCAGTTCAGCGCTTAACAAAGGCTCACTGCGCGGACGGGGCGGCCGGCGCATGGTATTGTCTTCAGTAGGCTCGAAAGCTAATGCAATGCCCAAAGTAATAGCGGTAATAAGATTGATCCACAGGATCTGTACCGGAGTGATCGGCAAGGCAATACCTAAAAGCAAAGCCACAATAATCACCATGGCTTCACCTGCATTGGTCGGCAGTGTCCAGCTAATCACCTTTTTCAGATTGGCATACACAGTGCGGCCTTCACGAACAGCAGCAACAATAGAAGCAAAATTGTCATCTGCCAGCACCAGCTCTGCAGCTTCTTTGGCCGCTTCTGAACCTTTAAGCCCCATAGCAATACCGGCGTCAGCGCGCTTTAATGCAGGTGCATCATTCACGCCGTCTCCTGTCATGGCCACAGTCATATCATGCGCTTGCAAGGCGGTCACCAGCCGTAGTTTATGCTCAGGACTGGTGCGGGCGAAAATATCACAGTCAAGAACAACGGCGCTGAGCGTCTGATCGTCCATCGCGTCCAAATCAGCACCTGTCAGCACTTTGTCTGAGTTTTGCAAGCCAATTTGGCGACCAATGGCTGCTGCTGTTTTCGCATGGTCGCCGGTAATCATTTTTACCCGGATCCCGGCTTCATAGCACTCTGCTATAGCGGCAATAGCTTCAGGTCGCGGCGGGTCGCTCATTCCTACCATGCCCAGCAAAGTAAGCGAAGCTTCCACATCTTTATGCTGCAACACTCTATGTTCTGCTGGCACCGTTTTCAGTGCAAAAGCCAGCACCCGTTGCCCCTTCGCTGCTATAGCTTCAGCTTGTTGCTGCCAATAGTCGGTATCGAGACTTTGCTCTGTGCCATCACTGCCCATTTGCTGCTGGCACATACTCAGAATACGTTCCGGCGCGCCTTTCACAAAGACAAAGGCATTTTGGTCATGGTTATGATTTAAAGTCGCCATAAAACGATATTGGGCATCAAAGGGAATGGCATCAGTACGAGTCCAGTCCTTTTGTCCTTTGCGAACCTCCATGCCCATTTTCCCGGCGAAGGCAAGCAAGGCCCCTTCCATTGGATCACCTTCTGCCTGCCATTGACCATCTTTGTCACGCAATGCAGCATCATTACAAAGTGCGGCCGCCCTGGCGAGTTTGTCCAATACTCCATAGTCAGCGGGGGAAACATGGCTGTCGTCCAGCGACAACACACCTTCGGGCTTATAACCTTCACCTTCCAGGCTAAACAAGTGCTCTGAAGTCAGGACCGAAGTCACCAGCATTTCATTGCGGGTTAAAGTGCCGGTTTTATCAGAACAAATCACCGAAACCGCCCCCAGTGTTTCGATGGCTGGCAGTCGTCGTACTATCACCTGTCGTTTGGCCATAGCTTGCACTCCAACGGCCAGAGTAATAGTAAGTATGGCGGGTAAACCTTCAGGAATAGCGGCAACAGACAAACCGACCACAGCCATAAACAAATCCGCGAAGGGAGTGTTGGTAACAAAATAACCATAGAGCAGCAAAAGCGCCGCAATACAGAGGATCAGTACAGTCAGCCAGGTTGCAAAGACACTCATCTGTTTGACCAAAGGAGTGCTCAGGGTTTCTACTTCCGATAAAAGGTGACTGATCCGTCCTATTTCTGTATTTTCCGCCGTGGCCACCACAACGCCCTTGCCCTGACCAGCAACCACCAGAGTTCCGGAAAATGCCATACAGAGACGATCACCAAGAGCTGCATCTGCTGCCACTGCTTTTGTCTGCTTTTGCACAGGCACAGACTCACCTGTCAGAATAGCTTCCTGTACTGATAGGCCATGGACACTGAGCAAACGTAAATCGGCAGGCACTTTATCGCCAGCCTCCAGCAGTACTATGTCACCTGGCACCAGCTTTTCACCTTCAAGACTGCTGCGCTCCCCACCCCGAATGACATTGGCACGAGGCGCAAGCATCTGACGAATCGCATCCATTGCCTTTTCTGCTTTACCTTCCTGAATAAAGCCCATAATGGCGTTAGCAACCACAACCGCCAGAATTACCCCGGTATCGATCCAATGCCCCAGTATTGCGGTAATAAAGGCAGAACCAAGCAAAACATAAATAAGGATATTGTGGAAATGCAGCAGAAAACTTATCAAAACACTGCGTTTTTTTGCTTCGGGTAAACGATTAGGTCCATTTTTTTCAAGACGCGCTTCTGCCTCCTGTAGCTCCAAACCTGAAGTGGAGCTGTTCAACTCATCAAGCGACGACTCTGCAGGCTCACTATGCCAACTGGTTTTCTGCTTATCCAATTCTGATGTTTGCATTTTTTTCCCTGCCTTGTGTTGCACTCTGAAGTGTCAGAGTTATGGATTTTTGCGCGGTCCAAGCTTGCAAGCACTCTGTGAAAAAAGAAGATAGCTATAAGGGCGTCGCTACTGCCACCATAGCCTATTAGCCAATTTGCCTGGTTGAACTGGATCAATAGAGTTTGTGATAGAGACTAAAACTGCAGCGGTCCGAAGCCACTTCTGAGGTGTAGTCAGCCTGAGGTACTGCCAGCCTGAGGGATGCTGGCTAAAGCGTCGGTGCGTTGCCGCACCCGGCACTTTGAGATTTAACTGTTCATCAAAGACGCCACAACCTTAGTTAGGCTGCATTTATCAGTGGGCTACAACTGAATCACAGCTAACATATCCTCGCCTTCTTCATCCATACCTACCTCAACGAAGCCAAAGCTGGCATAAAAGTCCTTGGCTACCGGATTTTTGGGGTTATAACAAATTTCAATTTGCTGCAGGCCCGGACTTTGTTTTATCTGCTCCAGAGCAAGATTTAATGCAATCCGGCCTATGCCTTGTTGTTGATGGTGTTGATCCACCATAAAGCGCCAAATCGATACTTTTTCCATGGACTCTTTTACCCACATTAAAAAGCCAACAGGCCTCTGATGCACACAGATAGCTCTGGTTTCATAACCCTCGTTAAACATAGCTTCCACCAGTGACCACATATTGGTGGCCACATAGTCCTGTTGCTCCTCTGTCACATCCAGATCACACACTGCTTCATAATTTTCTTTAGTAACTTGTTCTAGCGATACCTGCACGGTTTGTCCTTAAACTTAGGAAAAAGGTCACGGCGCATCCGCGCCAGAGTGTTTAGCCTGCACTCTTTACTGGCGTACACTCGGGTAGTGTTTCTTTGCAGTAACGGCTATAAAACCTGTGGTGTTTGGGCAAATAGACAAAAAAGTCAGGTGCTCATCATCTTCCGATACTGTATGGCGAGGAGACTGACCCGCAACTATGTCACAAAAAGTACAACTCACATCTATCCTTGTAAGAAATCATCCTGATTGACCAGTCGCCCAGGTCTTGTTACCTGAAAACCATTTTATGTAAGAGAAATCTGCTCCTGTTCAGCTTAACTTTGCAATTGCAGACGTTGACTGACCAGCCATCTATAGCGGACGATTTCCCCACTACAGTTGGCTGGTGCAGTTCATTTAACAAGCAGCAGAACAGAGTGTTCAGCTATTTTGTATAACAAACTCATGAAACTCGTCATTTTCCGGAGGGTTTAATTCTTCCACTGATTTAATTGGGAGTTTTGCAAACAAATGTAGCCAAAAACTATAAGCGGAGCGATCTTCGTTATAGACAGCCACATGCCACTCATTGCTAGAATTTAATAACAACTTATCAATCACAAAAGTAGCGATCCCGAGATTGCGATACTTTGGTAACACAAAAATATCCGAAAGCTCAGGCATTTCTCTGCCCGCTATTTCTGTGGATTCAAGGGTAACAAAACCCGCAACAGCATCATCAACGCAAATTAACCAGGCTTCGCAGTCTTCTATACCTTGGACAACATCGGCCAGATAGTCATCGTCAATATCAAATTGCCCCTTTTCACTGACACTATCACCAGTAAATGTACTTTGGTGATATGCATAAAATTGCCACAGACTGGTCAACAACCCGACTTCATTTTCTTTGAATTTTCTTACTTCAATTTTCATACAAAGATCCTATCTGATGAAAAATCTGAGATGGTGATAACCAACACAACCTTGTGGGCCTTTTAATGGGACGTAAAAAATAATTTATTTATCAAAGACTTTCAATAGCGAACACTAGAATTTTTGGAGTTCGTTACAGAACCATCCTCAGCATCATGAGGCCAACCAAAGCAGACCAGCTGCGGATAATAAATGATTCAAGTTCGCCGTTAAATCAGCCGTCGAACATGGACTGCTGCGCCGCCTGAATGGCAAGTAATGGTATTTCAGAGTTCACTTTACCAAGCGCCTCTAATTGCCTGAAAAATGGAGGGTAAAAGCAAATTTGAACGCACTAATTTTAGCAATTTAAGAAAAATCTATTGAAATGCAGGTACACAGACATTAGTTTGCTATCAGTCAAAAGCATGAAAAAAAGCAGAACAATGATCAATAGCAGCGGGTCGCAACTATACGTCAAAACACAAACCAGACATAAGCTGACAAGGTTACTTTTCGCTTCCGCTCTAGTCTGTATCTCAGCTTGTTCAATGAATCAGGATGTTAAGGTGACAGAAAAAAAGAATCCAGCGATATATTTTGAGATCCCCGTAACAGATATGAGACGTGCGATGGCATTCTACGAAAGGGTATTTGGTTTTGATTTTCAAATTGAAGAGATCCACGGCAATCAAATGGCGCATTTGCCTTTCAACATCGATGGTTCAGGGATCAGTGGCTCATTAGCCCAGGGTGAAATCTATATACCCTCACGGCAAGGCACATTGATCTACTTGCATTCCAACAACATAGACGAGACTTTGCGACGCGCTAAGTTAAATGGCGCCACCATTCTTTTTCCTAAAACTAAAGCAAGCGACTACTCCTTCGTTGCAGAAATTGAAGATAGCGAGGGTAATCGCATTGGCATCATTGAGTCTTTACCATAACTGTTGAACTCAAAGCCCTGGTTACCGGGGTTTGCTTGTACACCACCACAGGTTGTAACGAGCGGAAATTCTGTTTTTTCTCCAGGTAAAACGAAAAATACAACTTAGCAGCAGAGGCATTATCAGCTCCGCATTTAAACGTATTTTACAAAAACACCAGACTCCAGCCACAAAAAAGCCCCTACTGGATCTGGGGCTTTTTTACTGATGGCTTACAGGACGACTTACTGTATTAGTTAAGCACGTTCAGGAATACGCTCCAGCACGGCGAGCAATAATTCCCAGTACTGACCTACAGTAGTGATATTCACCATTTCATCCGGACCATGCGGGAAGCGGATCGTTGGGCCTATCGACACCATATCCATATCCGGGTATGGCTTTTTAAACAAACCACATTCTAAACCAGCGTGGATCACCATAATCACCGGCTCTTTGTTATAAATATCCTGATAGGTGTCGCGCACTATGGCCATGACCGGTGAATCCGGGTTTGGTTTCCAGCCAGGGTAAGCACCGCTGAATTTCACTTCTGCACCCGCTAATAAAGCCAGTGAAGTTAACATGCTTTCTACCTGTTCACGGCCACTGTCTATTAAGGAGCGGATTAAACAGAGCACCTGAATGCTGTTTGTTTTGGTGCTGATCACGCCCATATTTAATGAGGTTTCAGTCACGCCTTCTACTTCATCACTCATCCGCATCACGCCGTTAGGGCAGACATTGAGTAAGTGAACTAAAGTAGTTTGAGTCTTAGCAGTCAGTACCTGAGCCGGAGTAACCACCTCGGCCAGACTGAGTTTTAATGCTGGTTCAACTGCAGCTAACTCAAACTGCAACAAGGCTTCAAATTGTGTCACCGCTTGTTGCAACTGGGTCAGTTTTTCCGAAGGAACAGTCAGCGTGACTGTGGCTTCACGTGGTATCGCATTACGTAACGAACCACCGCTAAAGCTGGCGATGGTTAATTCCAGTTCTGTTGCATGGTCAGCTAAAAAACGCGCCAACAGTTTATTGGCATTGCCACGGCCCAGATGAATATTCACACCTGAGTGGCCACCTTTTAAGCCTGTTAGACTTAAATCAAAAGCGATAACGCCAGTGGCTGCAGCTTGCCACACAACTGGCACTGTAAATTCAGCGTCCACGCCACCGGCGCAGCCCATGTAAATTTCGCCTTCCTGCTCAGAGTCGGTATTGATCAGAATTTCGGCATCCAGCATGCCAGGTTCCACACCAAAGGCACCTGTCATACCTGCTTCTTCGTCTATGGTCAGCAGCACTTCCAAAGGACCGTGTTTAATCTCGTCACTGCCTAAAATGGCTAGTGCTGAGGCCATGCCTATACCGTTGTCGGCGCCTAGTGTTGTACCTCTGGCTTTTACCCAGTCACCATCGACATAAGCATCGATAGGATCTGTAGTGAAATCATGGTTTTTGTCTGCGTTTTTTTGCGGCACCATATCCAGATGCGCCTGGATCACCACCACTTTACGGTTTTCAAAACCTGGTGTTGCAGGCTTTTTAATGATCAGGTTGCCCACTTTGTCTTCAACAACAGTTAAGCCTTTATCACGCGCCCAGTGTTGAATATGCTGGCTTAACGCCTGCTCGTGTTTCGACGGGTGCGGAATAGCACAAATTTGACCAAACCATTGCCATAACGGCTGTGGGTATAAGGATGATAATGCTGACACAACAACTCCTGATTAAGACGCTCAGCTAAAAACGCCGGCATTTTAACATAAAGCACAGCTGGCGCAGCGTTATCAGCTCTGAGTTCCCTCTTCTGCAAAAAGGCTGCAGTGTAAAGATGTAGTGTCAGGATTTTTATCCACTTCAGATAAGCGGCAACTTTGACGTTTTCTTTACATTGTTACTGATAACTTTTACTGCACCATAAGTTACAGAGAATGTTTCATGTATAAATTAACTGTTTTTTTGACTGCGACTCTGCTGGCTCTGGCTGGATGCGGAGGTATGGAATCCTGGATCCATAAAGATGTAAACAGCTCATTTACAGAAAATAAATTCAGCAAGCAAGAGTTAGCTGCTGACCTTGCTTATCTGAAAAAACAGATGGCTGAACGCCACCCTGCCTACCCGGAATTTATTGATCAACAAGCCATAGATAATAAGCACGCCTTTATAGAAAGCCAGTTAAAAGACGGGATGACACGGCAAGAGTTCTTCAGGATCGCAGGCAAAATCAATCCATTGTTCAATGATGGCCACAGCTTTATATTCCCATTGCTGGCAGAAACCAGCTTTGACAAGAAATCTGGCCATAAAATGTTTCCTTTTAGGCTCACAGTCAATGGCGGCAGGCTTTATCTGGAGCACTCTTATGCAAGGAAATCTGATCCAATACGATTAGATAAAGGCACTGAAATTATCAGTATAAATGGAGTCTTCAGCTCCGATTTACTGAACGAGCTTCAAAGCTACAGTCATGGCGAGACAGAGGAGCTGAGAAAGCATATGGCAACATTATTATTTCCGTACTGGCTCAATGCACTCTGGGATTTTAAAGATCATTTTCATCTACGTATAAAAACCCAACAGCAACAGATGTCTTTAGAACTAACACCTTTGGATCAGTGGGAAATGGCTGACGGACAAGCACAGGACAACTGGTTCCGGGTTTTACCGCAAAATATCGCCTATCTGCGGCTTGGTACTTTCGATGTGGGCGCGGAGTCTGCTGATTACTCAGAACTGATCCAGACAAGCTTCACAGAAATAGCAGATAAGAGAATTGATAAACTCATTATTGATGTCAGAGGTAACACAGGTGGGCAAACGGATGCAGGCGCTGAAGTGATCAGCTATTTAACGAACACAACTATTCATCAGTCAGCGAAAGCCACAGAGAAATTAACTCAGGACACTAATGGCCTTTTTGGCTACAAAGGAAAGCCAGGGGAAACCATAGAGCTGGATGTGCTTAATGCAGAAAGCATAAAACCAGCGGATAAACACTTGCGGTTCGGCGGAAAGGCTGTAGTACTGATCAATGAAATGACCTACTCTGCCGGCATTGTATTTGCCACCACTGTGCAAGATCATCAACTGGCTACACTGATGGGTCAAGCCACAGGAGGCCATGCCAACCAAACAGGTAACCTTGTGCCTTTTTATCTTCCGAACACAAAATTGCTGGTGCTGGCTCCCAGCCGTTACATTATTCGGGCTTCTGGCAGCCACAAAAAACAGCCAGTACAGCCGGACATTATGACTGATTATCAGGCAGCAAGTGAGCAGGATCATACGCTTTTAGCTGCCAGCGTTTTGCTGCAACAAAAGTAATCCATAGAGGGTATTGCAATTCAGCTTTGCGCTGATACATCGCCTTACCAGAGAGGGGATCTAAGCTGACAGTGACAGTAATTAAAGCGTCGCTGTCAGTTTTTGAATCTCCACAACTGACTATCCTTCACAAAGCTCCCTCAGCTTGAAACACAAAGGGTATAAACACAAGCTGCCCCATTAGCGGTTAATAAAACCAGCAATAAAGAATTCAACTTTTCCGCAGGATTTACAGGCATACATATCTAAGTTTTCTTTATTAACAAAAAACTCGCCCATCTCGCCTAAAACACCCCAACGTGTGCCTTCGTGGAAACCTTTAGTGCCTAAAAAAGTTAAAGCCGACTTGCACCGGACACAATCTGGACTGATATCCCGTAAGGATTGAACTGGCGCCCCCTGACCTTTTTCACAATTACAGTTCCAGCAGACTTCAAATTCATCATCATCAATAGTGGTATTACAATGTTGGCATTGCCACGACATTATTTTTTCCTTAAATCTTTTCCCGACCGACGACTCACTCGTCGCTCGCAGAGTTACAACACCAGGTGCTAAGACAGTTGCAAAGCTAAAGCCCTCTTTAAATCTGTCGTTAAACAACAAAAGGGCAATCATAACGGGGATCTTGATTGTTTTATTACGCTTTGTTTAATTTTAACGGCTCGTCAGTGACCAGCCTGCCGTAAAGTGCCGAATCAGAGACAACACCATTAATTTCCCAGCGCTGCCTTAGCAGCCCCTCCCTGGAAAACCCGAGTTTCTCCAGAGCGTTCGCCGAGGAAAGGTTGCCCGGGTCAATCTCAGCTTCAATACGACGAAGCCCTAGTTTGTTGAAACCATACTGGATCAAAGCTTCTCCGGCTTCATTAATATAGCCTTTCCCCCAACAAGCCCGACTTAAGCCAAAGCCAATTTCAGCGCGCTTAGACTCTTTGTCATAGTTAAACAGCATACATTTCCCAACCAACTCATCTGTAGATTTCAGATAAATTCCAAGAGTAAGAGATACCTGACGTTGCATTGAATCCTTACTGTCATTGATAAAAGCCACTGCATTCTGAATAGATGTCCAGGGTGGTGTATTCCAATACTTCATCACCTCAGCATCGGAGAATATGCTCAGCAAGGATTCGGAATCACTGATGGCCAGCGGTCGTAATACTAATCTTTTTGTTTCAATAACCGGATAAAACGCTTCAAACATCCATCTCTCCAATTTCGTATATATCTTGCTGGGGAACATGCGGGAACATGCGGGAACAGCGGTACAGCCCTACCACTAGTTGCTGTACTTTGCAGGAAGAATAATAGTTTTATAGCTACAGGACTCAGGATAATGAGTTGACCAGCCTAAAAAGCCCAGTTCAGCGCTGAACCATAGCAGTCATTTGTAACGCCCTGTTTTAACTAAAGCCCCGCTTCAACCATAGTTTTAACTTTATTCGCTTTCTCGAAGTGATTGAGCTTGTGGGTCTTTATCCACCAGGTTGCGGCTTCCATAAGAAGATCCGGATCATCATTTTGGTTGGCGAAAAAAGCATAAAACGAGACACCAACGGACTCTCCCTTACTCAATATTTTACTGGCGCACACCCTGACAATTTTCTCTCTCAGCTCATCTCTCATCGGTTTGCTCCATTGCCTGTAAACCTTTGGCAGATCTGACATTTGTATAAAATAAAAATGTTCTGCTTAACCCTCGTCATCCTTGATGTCTTTCACAACTTCTTTTGTCTCTTTTCCAATAGCCTTGACGGTATCTCTTGATGCATGTCCAATTTTTTTGGTTACATCCCTCGTGGTATGGCCTATGGTTCTGCCTGTTTCTTTTATGCTGGCACAGGATGCCAACATAGATACAGCCACAGAACAGAGGAGAATTTTCATTAGATTATTCAATTTATAACTCCGGAGCTCAAATGCTATAAACCTGGTCTTCGCATTCCACAAAACCCGGAAACTGAACATCACCCGCGCGATATTACTCAACAACTTCTTCCAGCTTCTCCAATGGCACCCACCCTGATTCTGTACTGGCATGTTTTGTACACCATACCCAGCCATTCAAAGTTCTTATGCCCTTCAGTTGCTCTCCTTCCAACACATTGAGTTCCCTTGCCGTATAGCCTTCAAGTGCCATCCCTGTCAAATCGCCAAGTCGCTCAATAACCTGGCCAGGAACCCAGCCAGGTTCTTGCCCTGACGTGCTGCAAAGGAACCAGTTATCCCAGTCTTCAGCTCCTGAATATTTTTCACCAACGATAAGCGTATCCCCTTTTTGAACCTAATAGGCTTTGGAAACTCGCTTTCGTGTGGGCTGACAACAAGGTACTTCTTCGTATTCATAAAGCTCTCAACATTCTTGCTGACTTCTCCATCAGGCAGCACTTCACCGATAACCTGCATTCATTGGTCAGATAACGTATCTGTCTGATTTTTACTTTGAATAATTGGCAAAATATGATTCCGGCTCAGGCGGTGGTGTGTTGCATTTGCATACTTAGTGTTGTGTGCGTTCAGCAACAACACGACCAATAAGTCGCGATCCGGAACAAATTGAATGAGTGCAGTGTAACCAAAGTCTGTACTGCCCCCCATTTGAATGATGGGCTCCCCCTGGATATCAAGCTTGGAGAAGCTGCCCAACAACCATTTTTCGTTGGCCTGAGTAAAGGTTAAATTAGCTGTGTTGTCGGGAAACAGAGTTCCTTGTTTCAGCGCGACAAACCAGGAGGCTAAATCATCCACTGACGTTACCATGCCTCCAGCGCCAATAAGCGCCCAGGTTAAGCCTTTCTGATAGGTTGTACTACCTTGATCATCACCGCCATATCCACGAGCCAGCTTACTGACCGATATAGTTGGGTCCTGATAAAAGCCGGTATCAGCCAGTTTTAAAGGACTTAACAGATACTCATGAACATACTGTTGAAAGCTTTGAGCAGTTATTTTCTCCACTATGGCGGCCAACAGCGTATAGGCTGCATTTGAATACGCAATCTTTTCGCCAGGCGCAGCAATCAATGGCATGGATAAAATTCTGCGTTCAGCCTCAGCCTTATCCATAGGTTCAAAGTCAGAATCGTTATGAAAGTTATCCAAACCACCAGAGTGCCCCAACAACTGCTCAATGGTGACAGGTTTTATAGCAGCGGCAGCTTCCGGATAAATATCTCCGACCCTAGTGGACAGCTGCAACCTTTTATTGGCAACAAGCTGAAGCACTGCAGCGGCGGTGAATGTTTTAGCAATAGAGCCCATATCCGAGACAGTGCCAGCACTATTGCTTATCCGAAGTTGCCTGTCTGCACAGCCGTAAGCGGCCTTAAATACCACGCTGTTGTTCTGAGCAATAAGTACCTGCCCAGCAAAAGTGCCCGCCTTGTGTTCACGCTGAAGTTCATCAGCCAAAGCAGTAACCACTGTGTTATTTGTCTGAATGACTGGTGC
>NZ_JAJOYU010000003.1 GCF_021290985.1 Rheinheimera soli | reverse complement strand
TCCTATGAACCCTGTTTGTCGGTATGGCGCATATGCGGGAACAGAATGACGTCACGGATGCTTGGCGCGTCGGCCAGCAACATCACCAGACGGTCAATACCAATACCCTGACCTGCAGTTGGCGGTAAACCATGTTCCAGCGCTGTGACGAAATCTTCGTCGTAGTACATGGCTTCATCATCACCGGCTTCTTTTTGCGCAACTTGCTCACGGAAACGTTCAGCCTGATCTTCAGCATCGTTTAATTCGCTAAAACCATTGCCTAATTCACGACCACCGATAAAGAACTCAAAACGGTCTGTGATTTCCGGATTATGGTCATTACGACGGGCCAGCGGAGAAATCTCTGCCGGGTACTCAGTGATAAAAGTAGGTTGTTGCAGCTTGGTTTCGACCAGCTCATCAAAGACTTCCATCAGAATACGGCCATGACCATAGTTGGCTTTAACTTCAATGCCTAACGACTTGGCCAATTCAGCTACTGCTTCACGAGTCGTTAACTGCTCGAGTTTAACTTCAGGGTTGTAGTGCAGAATAGATTCAGTCACTGACATACGGGCAAAAGGTTTACCGAAGTCAAACAGGTTACCCTGGTAAGGCACTTCAGTGGTACCCAGCACAGACTGCGCCAGACCACGGAATAACTCTTCAGTGATATCCATTAAATCGTTGTAATCGGCATAGGCCCAGTAGAATTCCAGCATAGTGAATTCAGGGTTATGACGGGTTGAAACGCCTTCGTTACGGAAGTTACGGTTCAGCTCAAATACCTTTTCAAAACCACCGACCACTAAACGCTTTAAATACAGCTCTGGAGCAATACGCAGGAACATTTGCATATCCAGCGCATTGTGGTGCGTCTCGAACGGACGAGCCGAAGCACCACCAGGAATGCTTTGCAGCATTGGGGTTTCTACTTCTAAGAAGCCTTTGCTGTTAAAAAACTGACGGATGTAAGCCACAGTTTTTGAACGAATTAAAAAGGTTTTGCGTGACTGGTCGTTCACAATCAAATCTAAATAACGCTGACGGTAACAGGCTTCTTGATCGGTTAAACCATGGAATTTGTCCGGCAATGGACGCAGGGCTTTGGTCAGTAAACGGATTTCGTCTAACCAGACGGTCAGCTCACCGGTCTGAGTTTTAAACAACACGCCGCTACCACCGACTATGTCACCTAAATCCCACTTTTTAAAACCTTCGTTGTAGACATTTTCTGCCAGACTGTCGCGTGCTACATACAACTGCAGCTTGCCGCCCACGTCCTGAATAGTGGTAAAACTGGCTTTACCCATAATACGGCGCAGCATCATACGACCTGCCACAGTGACACGGATTTTTTTCTCTTCCAGCTCTTCTTTGCTCAGGTGCTCGTACTGAGCATGGATCTGATCTGAAGTCGCATCACGGCGAAAGTCATTTGGAAATGGGTTACCCAGTTCACGTAATCCGGCCAGCTTATGTTTTCGCTCAGCAATCAGTTTATTGACGTCCTGATGTTCTTCAATAGGAGTATTCTGTTCAGACATGATAAGTTCCTGATTTTGTGAGCTAAATTACAAACCGGCTTTTAAGCTGGCTTCAATAAATTTGTCGAGATCGCCGTCCAATACCGCCTGGGTATTACGGGTTTCCACGCCTGTGCGTAAGTCTTTAATGCGCGAGTCATCCAGCACGTAAGAGCGGATTTGACTGCCCCAGCCGATATCCGACTTGGTGTCTTCCAGTGCTTGTTTTTCGGCGTTTTGTTTTTGCAGTTCAAACTCATACAACTTGGCGCGTAACTGCTTATAAGCGTTATCACGGTTTTTATGCTGTGAGCGGTCATTCTGACACTGCACCACAATATTGGTTGGTAAGTGAGTAATACGTACCGCAGAGTCGGTTCTGTTGACGTGCTGACCACCAGCACCTGAAGCACGGTAGGTATCAATACGTAAGTCGGCCGGGTTGATCTCGATTTCAATATCGTCATCAACTTCAGGCGACACAAAAACGGACGCAAAAGACGTATGGCGACGGTTGCCTGAGTCAAAGGGGCTTTTACGGACTAAACGGTGTACGCCAGTTTCAGTACGTAACCAGCCATAAGCGTATTCACCAGTGAATTTGATGGTACAGCCTTTAATACCGGCCACATCACCGTCTGTCACTTCGTACAACTCAGGTTTAAAGCCTTTGGCTTCACCCCAACGCAGATACATCCGCATTAAAATGCTGGCCCAGTCCTGAGCTTCAGTACCACCAGAACCAGATTGAATATCCAGGTAACAATCGCTCTGATCGCTTTTGCCTGAGAACATACGACGGAATTCCAGCTTAGCCAGTTGTAATTCTAAGTCGGCCAGTTCAGCCTGAGCTTCATTAAAAGTATCTTCGTCTTCGGCTTCAACCGCCAGCTCCACTAAGCCAGCTACGTCTTCCAGGCCCTGATCCAGTTTGTCGATGGTGCCAACAATCTGTTCCAGTGCTGAACGTTCTTTGCCTAATGCTTGTGCATTTTCGGGGTTGTTCCAGACAGCAGAATCTTCCAGCTCACGGCTGACTTCTTCTAGCTTTTCTTTTTTGGCGTCGTAGTCAAAGATACCCCCGAAGCACGTTAGTGCGTTCAGTCAGATCTTTAATGGCGTTGTATACCGGATTTACTTCAAACATGATTTAAGGCGCTTAGAAAAAAATTGGTGGCGATTGTAGCAATATTTCAGCAGACATGCAGCCACCCCGACGATTTTCTATTGAAAGAGTTGAACAGGATCCTGCACTGACTTTTCAACAAAAGCTGTGCAGGATCCGTTTAGCATGGAACTAACCGATTTTTTCAATCAACCGGACAATCAATTGCACCGATTGTTGGTCTCTGTAGTCGTTGATATCCAGCTGATAAGCCACGCGGATCTTTTTTACGTTGGCATCAGGCCAGGCTTTGTTGTCGGCATTAAACCAGATGGCATCGACCAGATTACCATCGCTCGATTCCAGCATCAGCTTCAGGTGTTTATCCGCCAGCAGACGTTGTTGGCGGATTATGAACTCGCCCTCAAACACAGGCTCAGGGAAGGCCTGCCCCCAAGGTCCAGCCTGTTGTAACAGCTGAGCAAAAGGTACAGACAAACAATCACTGCTCAAATCTCCGTCTGTAAAGAGCACTGCAGTGAGCAGCTCTGGTGTCAGGTACTTTTTCGCAACAAAATTCAGTGCCAGTTTAAAGGTTTCAAACCGCTCTTCGGCAATAGTTAAACCAGCCGCCATCGCATGGCCACCAAACTTCTTAATCAAGCCTGGGTATTGGGTAGAAACTTCGTCTAATAAATCACGGATATGCAGTCCAGGGATAGAACGGGCAGAACCTTTCAGCTCGCCTTCGTCGCCTTGGGCAAACACCAGCACAGGTCTGTGGTATTGCTCTTTAATCCGGCCAGCCAGTATACCTATCACGCCTTGATGCCAGTCACTTTGGTACAAACATAAGGCATCAGGCAACTCTTCAGAGGCGAAAGATAACCGCTGCAGATAAGCCTGGGCTTCCTGCTGCATGCCCTGCTCTATTTCACGGCGTTCAACGTTTAAGCTATCGAGTTCAGCCGCATACATGCGGGCGCGGGGTAAATCAGGCGCTAATAAACAGCTAATGCCAAGGCCCATATCATCCAAACGCCCGGCAGCATTTAAACGTGGTGCTAAAGCAAAGCCAAAATCCTGCGCCGTTAACTTTTCCGCTTTACGGTTGGCAATATCAATAAGCGCCTGAATGCCTGGCCTGGCTTTGCCACTACGGATACGCTGCAAGCCCTGATGCACCAGAATTCTGTTATTCGTATCAAGCGGAACTACGTCAGCCACTGTACCTAAAGCCACAAGATCCAACAGATCCGCTAAATTAGGTTCAGGCTGAGTTTCCGTAAAATAACCTTGAATACGAAGTTCGGCACGTAACGCCAACAAAAGATAAAACGCTACCCCGACACCAGCCAGTTGTTTACTGGGGAAATCACAACCAGGTTGGTTTGGATTGACTATAGCGTCAGCATCCGGCAGCTCGTTGCCCGGTAAATGGTGGTCTGTGACCAGCACTTTGACGCCCATTTTTTTCGCCAGCGCTATACCGTCAATAGCTGAAATACCATTATCGACAGTGACTATCAATTGAGCGCCCTGAGCCACTGCAATTTCTGCCATCTCGACAGATAAACCATAACCGTATTCAAAACGGTTAGGCACCAGATACTCCACATGCTTAAAGCCCAGGCTTTTTAAACCCGTCAGCAAAGTAGCAGTGCTGGTGGCGCCATCGGCGTCAAAATCGCCGACTATGACAATATGCTGTTGCTGCTGCAACGCCTCAATCAACAAGGTCACAGCAGCAGAAATACCTTTGAGCAAAGTAAAAGGCAGTAACTGAGCGGCACCTCGCGCCAATTGCAGCGAGCTATCAATGCCACGGCTGGCATAAATGCGCTGGATCACCGGATGGTATTGGGAGAGTTCCGATGAAATAGCCGGCACAGGCCGGCGTTGTAATGCTTTAATAATACTCAAACTGAAACCTGCTTATGGCGCATTTTGGCTCAAGGCAGCGGCTAAAGCGGCTGCTGGTTGATAGCCAGGAATTAAACGGCCATCAGGTAAAATAAGTGCCGGAGTGCCAGTGATACCAAAACTTTGGCCTAACTCATATTGCTGAGCCACAGTGTTCTTGCAACTTGCCTGCTTTACCGCTTTACCGGCTTTACCGTCTGTCATCGCCTGCTGAGTGTCTTTTGCACACCAGATAGATTGCAGTTCATCAAAAGTTGCAGACTGCACGCCACCGCGCGGGAACGCCAGATAACGCACTGTAATACCAGCTTTGTTCAGGTCGGCCATTTCGTTATGTAACTTACGGCAATAACCGCAACTGGTGTCAGTAAACACATGCACCACGTATTTTTCATCAGCAGCTTTAAACTCAATTGCTGAGTCGGTATATTCTTTGACGCCCGCTTTACGGATATCTTTCAGAATGTCTTCATTCACCAGTTTTTTATTTTTTAAATCGTAAATATTGCCTTCAAACAAATACTGTTGATTGTCCGAAATAAAGAATAAACCTTTGTCTGTATGCACTTGTAGCATGCCAGGCACTGCCGAATCTGCCACTGCTTTTACGTTTAAACCAATATCTGAAAAGGCTTTGTTCACTTCAGGTAAAGTCTCCTGAGCTGTTAAACCAGTACTTAAAAAGGTTGCCATAACGGCGAGATAGCTAAACTTCTTCATCTGTATTTCCTGCACCCAAAGCTAGCCTCTGGGATGATGTTGTTGATGTAAACTTTGCAAACGCGCTTGCGCCACATGAGTATAAATTTGGGTGGTCGATAAATCGCTATGCCCTAATAACAGCTGTACGACCCTCAAATCTGCACCATGATTCAATAAATGTGTGGCAAAAGCATGCCGTACCGTATGCGGTGACAACTCTGCACTAATGCCCGCCACTTTGGCATAAAACTTAATTCGGTGCCAGAAAGTTTGTCGGGTCATTTGTTGGCCTCTGTTGCTTGGAAACACCACATCACTCTGGCCATCAAGCAACAAAGCACGGCCTTGCTTCAGGTAATTATCCAGCCATTCCACTGCGGTTTCCCCCAAAGGCACCAGCCGTTCTTTTTTACCTTTGCCTGTCACCCTGACCAAACCCTGGCGCAGATTTATTTGCTGTAAGGTTAAACCTACCAGCTCCGAGACTCGAAGACCGGCCGCATACAGAATTTCTAACATCACTTTATCGCGAAACTGAATTAAATCACTGACATCTGGACCTGACAGCAATAAATCCACATCCTGCTCGGATAAAGTTTTAGGCAAAGAGCGGCCAATTTTGGGGTTAAATACGTCCGACAGCGGGTTTTCGGTGATTTGCCGGGTTTTATGCAGATGACGATAAAAACGTCGCAAACTGCTTAAGGTTCTGGAGGTGCTGCGTGGACTAAAACCCTGGTCCACCCGAAACGCCAAATAGCTATTCAGCAGCATTTGATCCACAGCCGTCAGTTGCTGGCCCTGTTGCTGCAAAAATAACGCGAATTTAGTCAGATCTGTACCGTAAGCACTTAGCGTATGCTCGCTGACGCCTTTATCCAGCCAAAGCTGGTCTAAAAAGGCTTTAATAAGCTGTTGCTCTGAGATGGCCAACACTGCTGCCACTTGCTGCTCCCTGGTTAATTTACCTTGTCTGGCTTTGTTGGTTTGCGCTGTTCTGCTACACTGCCGCCCACAGAAAATGTTGAGTCCCGCCAGATGAAAATTGGTCTTTTTTACGGCTCCACCACCTGCTACACCCAAATAGTGGCGGAAAAAATTCAGACACTATTAAGTGCTGACCCAAGCCTGCCGGATGGCAGCAGTGTAACACTTCACAATATTAAAGATCAGCCTCTCGCACTGATGGCTGACTATGATCTGCTTATTTTAGGTATTTCAACCTGGGACTTTGGCGAACTGCAGGAAGACTGGGAAGTCCATTGGGATGATATCGTTGAAGTGGATTTAAGCGGCAAAATTGTGGCTATTTATGGCATGGGCGATCAACTGGGCTACGCCGAGTGGTTCCAGGATGCTGTAGGTATGCTGCATCAGGCCATAGCGCCACAAGACTGTATTCGCATTGGTTTCTGGCCGACTGAAGGTTATGACTTTATTGCCTCCAAAGCAGTCACGCCTGACAATGAATGGTTTTATGGCTTAGCTTTGGATGAAGAGAATCAATACGATTTAACCGATCAGCGCTTGGATCAGTGGCTGACTCAACTGATGAATGAGCTGATAGCCCTGTAACATCGGGATGTTTAAAAACGCCCTGTCATCACGTCCTGATACAGCTGAGTTTTTTGCACTTCAAGATGGGCTTGCTGCAGTTTCTTCACAAGCTCTGCGTCACTGTTTTTGCTGGCGGCCAGGTAGGTTTGTTGCTCAAGTTGCGGAATAGCCAATACAAAAGTGGTGATGCCTGCAGGCAGAGCTAACTGTTGTTCCATGGAAGGCAAAGCCGCTTGATCATCGATCACGTAGTCCACTTTGCCTTTGAGCAGTAAACGCCAGGACTCCAGAATATCAGCCGACAACTGCAGTTCTTTGCCTTCTTTCATGCCTTGCTGTTTAAGCCATTGCCCCGAAAAATCAGCTCGTTGCACTGCGATAACAGCAGAACCTAAATCTTTGATATGGTTTGGGCTTAAGTCAGTACGATCCGTTAACCGCACTAACCCAAATCGATATTTAGCCACAGGGCCAATCCAATGGAACTCGTTTTCCCGCTCCGGTGTTCTGGCCATATTGTAAATCAGTACATTGGGTGTGGAGCTGGCGATATAAAAAGCTCTGGCCCAGGGATAAACCTCAATACGGCTTTGTAGTCCGGCTTGTTTTAGCGTCGCTTCTATAATCTGAGTGCTAAGCCCATCTACTTTACCCTCTTTGATTGTCTGATGAGGGGGCGATAATTCAGTCACTACTCTCAGCGCAGAACCATCAGCATGTGCAGTGAAGGTGAAAAATAAACACAACAAAACAACCACTAAGCTTTTTCTCACAGCCTAACTCCAGCTTGACAGATCACTTTGCATACAACACTTTGTCTATCCTAGCTTAGTTATCCTGAGCTTTCCTGACAACAGCTGATTTTTTACGCAATAAAAAAGGGCAGCTATCGCCGCCCTCTGTATGCAGGTTTAGCTATTAACCTTTTAACACCTGCGCCATGGCTTTAGCGAAGTAATCAATATTGCTGTGATTTAAACCCGCAATACTGACGCGACTTGAGCCGACCATATAGATGCTGTAGTCCTTACGCAGACGTTCAATCTGCTCCTTGTTAATGCCAAGGAATGAGAACATACCGTGTTGTTTAGTGATAAAGCTGAAATCCTGTGTGATGCCTTCAGCGGCAAATTTGTCGATGATCAACTGACGGTAGTCATTGATACGATTGCGCATCACAGCCAATTCCTGATGCCACAACGCCGTTAATTCCTGGCTATCCAGAATATGACTGACAATAATTGCGCCATGGGCAGGCGGCATAGAATAAATACTGCGCACTACACTCAGCAGCACAGATTTAGCTATGTCTGCCGTTTTGCTGTCTGCTGCCACTATGCTACAGGCACCAATACGCTCACGGTATAAACCAAAGTTTTTTGAGCAGGAGCTGCACAGGATCATCTCTTCTACTTGATCCGCTAAATAGCGTAAGCCCTGAGTGTCTTCATCCAGACCTAAACCAAAACCCTGATACGCCATGTCAACCAGCGGGGTAAAACCTTTTTCTTTGGCTAGGTCAGCAAATTGTTTCCACTGATCAAAGTTTAAATCCATACCACTTGGGTTATGGCAACAGGCGTGCACCAGCACCACATCACCAGCAGGAACTTGTGCCAGTTCAGTCAGCATGGCGTCGAACTTTAAGCCTTTCGTATCCCAGTCGTAGTAAGCATATTCTTTTACTTTCAAACCAGCGGCCTGAAACAAGGAGATATGGTTGGCCCAGGTTGGGTTAGTCACCCAGACTGTAGCGTCCGGATTGGCTTTTTTAATAAATTCAGCAGCCACCCGTAAAGCACCTGTGCCACCTGGAGTATGAGCTGTAGTGACACGGCCTGATAACAGTACTTTGTGCTGACCAAAGGCCAGTTTTTCAATATGGCTGTTAAAAGATAAATCACCTGCCATACCAATATAGGTTTTACTGTCTTCGTTTTTTAAACGCAGCGCTTCGGCTTTTTTCACACAATCCAGCACAGCCGTATGGCCTTGCTCGTCTTTGTAGACACCCACCCCAAGGTCCACTTTCAATGGATTTGGATCTTCTTTATAAGCGGCCATTAAACCTAAAATTGGATCGATAGGGGTTGGCTGTAAGTGCGAAAACATAGTAATTACCTGTTAGTTTGCGGTGTTAATGAATCAATTCGGTTTCATCTTATCATGCGGGCAGCAGACCCGGCAGCACAAGACAAATGGCGACTAAGCGGATCAGCGCTTCTGTATGGTAGGCCTGACGTTTAAAGGCCTCAGCGTCAATAATACCTGCCAGTTCACCTTTGCCGTTAAATAAAGGCAAACAAGCTTCGGATAAAACCTTCGGATCGCAGGTGTAATATTCACCACCTGCAGTTAAATACGCCGTAACGTCGTTAATCACTTTGGCTTTGCCAGTAAGCCCAACAGTACTGTTATTACTGATGGCTGCAAATTCAACCGTTAAAGGAAACTCAGCACGGGAAGCAGCTCCAAAATAGGCCAGCTTCACCAGTACGGTTTCACCTTGAGGGTTCTGACGTTTTTGGTAAATACCAAACCAGTCACTGTCATTAGTTTGCTGATAGTTCTGCACCACCGCAGTGAGCTGAGCTAGAGCCGCAGCTGTTACTTCACTTTGGCCTATAGTGGCGGCCAGATCATAAGGTTCATCAGCCAATTGGCCAAACAACGAACAAGCCCCACCTTCGCCTAATTCAGGCACCTGATAAGACCAGGTGACAGCAGGAGCCGCTGCGATAGAAAGTTGGTTTTTTAATGCGGTAACTGCCTGCTCTATAGCCGTTTCTTGCCCTTGCAATACGGCCGCTAACCCAGACTGTTCCAGATATAAGGTAATAGACACTTCAGCCATCCAGATTTCTAAAATTGACCGTAGTTTACCAGAAGCCTTTTATTTGCCAATGGCTTTTTTTACCTCCTTATTTTTATACCCTAAGTAATTGGAGTTGCGGCAAGGCGACAAGAGATCGAGACCCAAGGAGCATAGGCCACTATGTGACTTGGGCGAGAGCGCGCAGGTAACAAAGCAGCGTCTTCAAGAACGACGGGGATAGCGCTTGCTGTTTATTATTAAGTTGTTTATCGTGCGCTTTCTGACGACTTACACAGATTGTTTTATGAGTGGCAAAAAAATCTCGTTAGCCGACTGGCAACAACAATTGGGGCGACCTGCCGAAGCGGCAACAGCAGCAAAAGCAGATGATTTGGTCTACAGTACAGAGTCAGGCCGTATTGACAAACCCAAACAGCAAAAAGCTGTGGTTCAAAGTTTTACGGATGGTCATGCACGGTTAAAACGTGAAACCAAAGGCCGCAATGGCAAAACCGTGATCACTATTTCTGGCCTTGCTGAAAGCGCAGAAAAACTGACAGAAATAGCGGCTTTATTAAAGAAAAAGTGTGGTTGTGGCGGTTCGGTCAAGGATGGCGTCATTGAAATTCAGGGTGATCAACGCGAACTGGTGCAACAGGAATTAACCAAACTGGGTTACAAACATAAATGGGCAGGTGGTTAAACCGCCCCTTTATACCCAAGTGGATCAAGCGAGCGTCTGATGCAACAACTCTCCCCTGCCGATTTATCTATTCTGCTGATCGAACCTTCTGATGTTCAGCGCAAAATTATTATCAAACAACTGGCCGAAGAAGGCGCAACTCAAGTCAGCACAGCCGACAGTATTGCCACTGCCATGGTGCAGCTGAAGCAACACAAAGCCGATTTAGTGATCAGTAGTTTGTACTTTGAACAAGGCACTAGTCTGGAACTGCTGGCGAAACTGAAAAACGACGCTGATTTAGCGGATGTGCCTTTTGTATTAATTTCTTCTGAAACCAAAAAAGCTCAGCTGGAACAATTTAAGCAATCCGGTGTGGTAGCCATTTTACCTAAACCTTTTAACTCCATTCAGTTGGGCAAAGCCTTAAATGCGGCTATCGACTTGTTAAGCCCGGCTGAGCTGGAACTGAGTTTATTTGATGTGCATGATGTACGAGTGTTAGTGGTAGACGACAGCCGCCTGGCCCGCAACCATATTAAACGTGTACTGCAAAATCTGGGCATTGGGCATTTAACTGAAGCCGAAGATGGGCAACAAGCCATTGAGCTTTTGAAAAACAACATGTTTGATTTGGTGGTGACAGATTTTAATATGCCGGAAGTGAACGGTCAGGAGCTGACCCAGTATATCCGTGAACATAGCCAGCAAAGCCATATACCGGTATTGATGGTGACCAGTGAAGCCAATGAATCACACTTAGCGAATATTGCGCAATCTGGCGTCAATGCCTTGTGTGATAAACCTTTTGAACCTGAAACAGTGCGGGCTTTATTAAGCCGCATCATGGAACACTAAAAAGAAGACGGGTCAGAGCTTACGCCCTGACCCGTATCAACTACTTCTGTTGGTTGTAGTCTTTGCCAAAAATCTTGCCAAAGAAACTGTCTTTTAACCAGACTGGCCGCTGCGGATTATTCGCCACTTCAGTGGTAATACCGAAGTTAATGTCGGCGAAAGTAGCCCCGGCATCGTAACGAATAGCACCAAAGTCAGCAGTTAAACCCGCCTTGTCATCAGTCGGCTTGTGGTAATGCTTGGCAAAAAACTTGCCCCAGACTTCGCCCCCTTTTTGAGCTGGATCTTTAGACGTAAAGCCTGTCATCAGAAATACAGATGGCACACCTTGCTGCACTAAAGTGTAGTGATCTGAACGGGTAAAAATAGCCTGTTCCGGCATTGGATCCGGGCTTTGACTAATACCCACTGCAGCTGCAGCTGTATCCACTGTTGCACCTAAACTGGAATGGTTAGCACCAAATGCAACTATGTCAGCAAAAGGATACAACAACACTGGCATATCGATATTGACGTTCGCCACCAGCTTGTCGATTGGACGGGTTGGATTATGAGCAAAATAGTCAGCGCCCAATAAGCCTTTCTCTTCACCAGTTACCGCAACAAATAAAATAGAACGTTTTGGCCGTTCTGCCTGCTGAGCAAATAAACGCGCAGTTTCCAGCATAATGCTGACACCAGCGGCATTGTCCATCAGGCCGTTATTGATTTTATCTTTGCTGCGCACATCGTTGGAAAAACCAATGTGATCAGAGTGAGCCGTCACCACCACATATTCATCTTTAAGCACCGGATCAGAACCTGGCAATACTGCAACCACGTTCGGGCTGGTGATATCTTCCATAGTGGATTCACGTTTTAAATTAACAGTACCTTCTAAGGCAAAACCTGTAGGCACTTTTTCTGCGGCTAAGTCTGCAAAAATATCGTCCAGAGAACGGCTGGCTCCTTCAAACAGGTTTTTAGCAGCGTCAGGATGTAAGTAAGCACCACCCAGTAGTGACTCAAATTCACCTTCTGCTTTACCGTCTTTATGCAGCCAGCGCATACGAGGGCTGGTTAAATACATCAGACTATTAGCATAAGGCCGCACTTTTTCTTCTGAAGGAGTATGCAGGGTAAGGATACCCACAGCACCACGTTCAGCCGCGTTTTCTGCTTTTAAACTTTGGATATGAGCCGCTTCTTCACTGGGTAAAGATTTAGGGCGACCACTGAGCATCACTACTATTTTGCCTTTTACATCCAGATTGGCGTAGTCATCCAGATTAAACTCTTTGGACACTAAGCCATAACCGACAAAGACCAATGGCGCTGTGACATCGGCTTTCGCATGCAAAGTGCTTGGACCCGTAAAAAACTGTTTTGGATAATCAAAGTCTGTGGTTTTGCCATTTTTAGTCAGCGACATTTTGGCACTGCTTTGCACCAGCATGGCTTTGCGTAAAGGCACAGACTGGAAATAGCCCTGCTCACCGGCCGGCTCTAAACCTAAAGCGGCCAACTGAGTGGCAATATAATTCGACGCAATTTGATGACCACGGCTACCGGTATCCCGGCCTTCCAGGCTGTCATCGCCTAAAAACGTCATATGCGCTTCAATGGCTTTAGCGCTGGCTTTTGGCAAAGCAGCCACAGAAGAAGGTGTTGAGGTACTTTGACAGCCCGCCAGCACCAGCATGGCGGATAAAGCACTGATTGACATCAGTTTCATAGTATTTCCTTAAAAAATTCAGGGGCTTTCGCCCCTGACTACTCAGTTTTTAGCCTGATAACGCTGCTGGTATTTGTCGTGCAGTTGTTTGTGGCGGCTATTTAAGTCAACAGCACGGCCATCAATCCACATATAACGTACTTTGTGCCCGAGATAATCAAAAATATCACCATCAGACACCACCAGAGTGGCAGCCTTACCCACTTCGATGCTACCGATTTTATCAGCTACACCAGCAATAGCAGCGGCATCAAGTGTAACAGAACGTAACGCCTGCTCCGGACTTAAGCCATAGCTGATCGCCTGACCTGCAGCAAATACCACATTGCGGGTATCCCAGTAACCATCCAGTGACAAGGCAAATTTCACCCCTGCTTTAGCCAACTGAGCCGGAGTCTGGAACGATTGGCTGCTGGCTTCATCGGCACGTTCAGGAATGCCATAAGGCGAGGTATAAATAACCGACACATTGGCCGCAGCCAGTTGCGGTGCGACACGCCATGCATCACGTCCACCTACTATGGTCAGGGCAAAACCATAGTGCTGAGCAAACTTCATCGCTTGTTCAATTTGACGCTCGTCATTGGCATGTACAAATACCGGTAACTCACCTTTAAATACCGGGATCATCGCCTGCCAACGCGAATCAACAGGTAACTTCACGCCATCGCCCACAGCTTGCGCATAAGCTTTGGCTGTTTTGAAGTAGCCTTCAAGCTCAGTCATCGCTTTTTGGCTGGCTTTACGAATATCTTCAGGCTTTTGTGGACGCCATGGATTAGGCATCACGTCAGCTCGTGGCCATTTGATATGCAAAGCCACTGAATCCACCACTGTGGCATCTTTCCAGTTCCAGGCATCCAGTTGCATAAAAGCGGACTGGCCCATAATCAAAGAGCCATTTGGATACACCAAAGTGTAACTAAAACCATTGGCACGAATAGTAGGCACTACTTCAGAATCCGCGTTATACGCGACCTGAGCTTTAATATCCGGGTTGGTCTGAGTCACTTCAGTGCTGTCGTCCGTCGCCCGCACTGCTTCAATTTCAGTTAAACCCAGCTGATTCGCCAGAGCAATCAAGCCGGGGTACAACTGCTTGCCCTGTAAAGACACCACTTGCGCGCCAGCAGGCACAGCCAAATCTGTGCCTATAGCACTGATTTTTCCGTCCACCAGCAATACATCAGTGTCTTTTAATACGCCATTGGTCACTGTATGCACTGTGGCATCCTGTAACAAAATGGCTGCAGTTTGTTTAGGTGCCGGCACTATGTCGTTCGCCTGTGCAGTCAGGCTCAGCGCTGCAGTCACCAGTAAAAAAAGTTTAGAGAATTTCATTGATGACTCCATTAATGCTGATGACCAAAAGCAACAGATAACACGTCGTGATTATCTTCACAGTGCCAAACCGGGTTATTGGCTTTGTATGAAGCGCCAGAACCTGCTTTTTCGCTGTCAGAAGCCTGTAACACCTTCTGGATCAGCTGTTGTTTTTCGTTTTTGACCTGCAGTTGTAACTGTTCGTCTGCAGTCAGCTGATAATAAGGTGCTCCTTCAATCCAGGTTTGCTGAGCACGGGCATACACAGACAATGGATGGGCAGACCACAATACGAAGTCAGCCTGTTTACCTTCTTCCACTGAACCTACTTTAGAGTCTATTTTCAGTTGTATGGCCGGATTAATAGTCACCATATTCAAGGCTTGTTGCTCATCCATACCACAATACACCACGGCTTTAGCGGCTTCCTGGTTCAGGCGGCGCTGTAAATCCGGACTGTCTGAGTTGATGCTGACCAGCACACCTTGTTGTTGCATTAAACAGACGTTAGTTGGAATAGCATCCTGCACTTCCATTTTATAAGCCCACCAATCGGCAAAGCTCGAAGCACTGGCGCCATGCGCTTTCATCTCGTCTGCGACTTTATAGCCTTCCAGAATGTGCGTAAAAGTAGTGATGTTAAAGCCCATTTCGTCGGCTAATTTGATGATCATCAGAATTTCTGACGCCACATAGGAGTGAATATGGATAAAGCGTTCTTTGTCTAAAATCTCGACCAAAGTTTTGATGCGGTAATCCACCCGCGGCGGTGCAGTTTTTGCCCGTTCAGAGCTGGATAAATCTTCATACTCAGCCCACTGCGCTTTGTATTCTTTCGCGGCCTGGAAGGCATCACGAATAATAGTATCGACACCACTGCGGGTTTGTGGGTAACGGCTGACAAAATCTTCGCCCCAGTTGGATTGTTTGACGTTTTCACCCAAAGCAAGCTTGATGCTTTCTGGTGCGCCTTTGAATTTCAGTTGATCTGAGCTATCGCCCCAGCGCAGCTGAATAATTTGTGCCTGACCGCCGATAGGATTAGCGCTGCCATGCAATAATTGAGCTGTCGTAGTACCACCAGCTAAACCGCGGTAAATATTAATATCATCGGCGTCTAACACATCGGCAATACGCACTTCAGAGGTCACGGCATCAGAGCCTTCGTTCACGCCCTGATCAATAGCAATATGCGAGTGTTCATCGATAATACCAGCCGTCAGGTGCATACCAGTGGCATCAATGGCTTGATAACCTGAAGGCGTAGATAAGTTTTTGCCAATTTTGACAAACTTACCATCCTTCACCAGTACGTCCGTATTTTCTAACTTACCAGCCTTGGCTGAAGTCCAGACTGTGGCATTTTTAATATGCACATTTTGCTGCTTCGCTTGTTGTGTCACACCAAATGCACGATTGGGCATCGTCACTTTTGACAGCATCACAGGCTTTTCCGTCGCCTTTTTCTGATCCGCTGTAGCAACCAGAGGCTGTTGCAGACTGCTGATGGCAACTGTGGCGCCCTCTGCAGTGACTAACTTTCCTTGCAAGGTTTTACCTTTGAGTTCACCACTAAACTGAGCCACACCAGAACCTTGTCCCAGCGCTTTTAAATCCAATGCAAATTGCAGCTGATTTTTTTGCACAGCTACATGATTCAGTTTGCTGGTTTTATCGCCCAGTTTAACCGAACCTTCCACTGAGCCTTTTTTATCTGTCAGTTCCAGTGGCAAGCTGCTGCCGTTTACACTTAACTGATAAGTACCAGCAAAGGCTGGTAAATCCATAGCTGTAAATTGCTGTTGTTGACCACGAACCCAGGTCGCAACTATTTCACCGTCAGCAAATAAATCACCTTTACTGACCACTAAGTCGGCCTGATAACCCACAGCGATTTTACCGATCTGCTTGTCCATACCTAACCATTTTGCAGGCTCTGTGGTTAGCGCGGCTAAAGCCTTTTGCTGGCTTAAACCATAAGACACAGCTTTACGTAAATTCGGCCAGAACTGCTCTGGTTTTTCCAGCTTGTGCAGGGTCAGCGCAAAAGGAATTTTCGCCTGTTCCAATACCGCAGCGTTGGATGGCGCTCTTTCCCAATGACGTAACGCAGCCAGCTCCACATCCAGTTGATCATTTAACTGCTGCACAGCAGGAGCAGCCGGAAAAGCCAGCGGTAAAATCAGAGGACGGCCAGTCGCTTTGACCTGTTCAATACGACTGTATTCGTAGCCAGAAGCCACCAATGTCACTTTATCCAGTCCAAACTCTTTTAATAGATTATCCGCACGCAACAGCGCCTGATCGTCAGCCGCCTCAAATACCACACCCTGAGTTTTCAGCTGGGCTAAAGCAGCTAAGTCAGCATTAAACTCAATAGGCTGATTATAAAAACGCCAGTTATCTTTGCCATAAGCCTGACTGTACCAGTTGGCATCGGCCAGAGTCTGGCGAATAAGGGCTATGCTGCCCATCAAAGAGGATGGATAACTTTGAACTGAAGTACCTTTACTAAAGGCCATAAACTGATTGGCTTGCGCACGTAATACAGCTTCGTTCGGCAAACCTGCGACTAAGGACGCAACAAAAGCCTGACCACGGAAAATACCATCAAAACGGGCCGATTGAACTGTAGTAAAACCCTGTTGCTGATAGTTTTTTGCTTGTTCAGCATCAGGTTTAAATTCATTAACCCACTGCTGACGGGCGTGAATAGCGGCATTACTGGCGTTACCACCTTTGCGCTCATTGCTGTAATTTGGCTTGCGGCCAAAGCCAGCTTTAGCGTCTTTTTCTGCTTTGGGCAGACCATACTGACTGTATAAATCGATAAAACCCGGATAAATAAAATAACCACTGGCATCTATGGTCTGATAGCCAGCTGGCACATCAGCTTTATTTTGAATTTTGCTGATTTTGCCATTGCTAATCAGCACAGTGGCATTGTCCAGGCGTTTGCCTGGTTCAGTGATCACAGTGGCATTCGTTAAGGCGTAAAGTTGTGGTGATTTATCACGGATCCCTTGAACCGGCGTGGTTTGATCCGCCGAAGCAGCGGGCAATAAAGCGCAAAGCATTGCCGTACTGCACAAGGACAGTCTTAGTTTGATCATGGATGTTTCCTGGTTTTATTGGGGTGTCGCCCTGTAAACTGTATGAAGAAAAGCACTCAGCAGGGCTGGCGTACTCCCAACAGCAGGTTACAGTGAAGCAGCCCCTATTAGTAATGGTTGATAACTCAGGTTATATAAGTCCTGCTCTGCCCTTGGCATGCTGAAGTAATAACCTTGCACCAGATAGCAAGCATTGTTTTTTAAGAATTCGATCTGCTCTATGGTTTCAACGCCTTCAGCCACGACCCGCAGGTTCATTTTTTGCGCCATAGCGATAATGGCCGCAACTATGTCCATGTCGTTGGTGTCTGCCGGAATATCTTTGACAAAAGAACGATCTATTTTCAGCTCGTCTACCGGGAATCGCTTTAAATAACTCAGCGATGAATAGCCTGTACCAAAGTCATCAATAGATAAAGTCACACCCAGTCCTTTTAACTCATTTAACTGGGCAATAGCCGCATCAGTGTCCCCCATCAGCATCGACTCGGTAATTTCAAAGATCAGTTTGTCTGGCTTAGCACCAGTACGTTGTAACACCCGTTCAACCACTTCGGCCAGGTTTTGATCGGTAAATTGTCGCGCCGACAGGTTGATAGAAATAGTCACATCATGGCCTCTGGATTGCTGACGACTGATAAAACGACAGGCTTCCCAGATAATCCACTCGCCTATTTCAACAATCAGCCCTGTGCTTTCCGCCACAGGAATAAAGCGCAGTGGTGGGATCATCGAACCGTCAGGCCGGATCCAACGCAATAAGGCTTCATAACCAATCACCACATTAGTACGAATGTCGATTTTCGGCTGGTAATACAACACAAACTGATGTTCACGAATGGCTTCACGCAAATGGTTTTCTATTTGCAGTTTTTCTTTGGCTGCTTCGTTTAAATCCTGGCTGAAAAAATGATAGGTATTGCGACCACGGGCCTTGGCTTCGTACATGGCCAAATCGGCATGTTTGAGCAGCAGTTCTTCGTCGGCCGCATCTTCAGGCGCTATAGTGATGCCTATACTGGCGCTGATAGCCACTTCCTGGCCAGTCAGTTTTACCGGAGCTGCAAAACTTTGCTGCAGGTTTTCAGCGATCAAGGCTGCATGGGCTCTATCTTTAATACCACTTAAAATCACTGCAAACTCATCGCCGCCCAAACGCGCTATGGTGTCTTCCTCGCGTAAACGGCTAATCAACCTGCGCGCCACTTCTTTCAGTAGTTCGTCTCCGGCGTCATGGCCCAGCGTATCGTTGATGCGTTTAAATTCATCCAGATCAAAATACAACAAAGCAAAGTGGTAATAACCACGGGACGACATCGCAATAGCTTTGCGTAACTGGTCACGAAAATAACTGCGATTGGCAAGGCCAGTTAGCATATCGTAGTAAGCCAGTTGCTCCATTTTTCGCTGACTTTCTTTGATAAAAGAGATGTCCTGCATAGCGCAGACATAGTTACTGACCTCTCCCTTTTCATCGCGGATAGGGGCTATCGCCAGTGACACCCAAATTTTGCGCAACACATGTTGCAACAGCATATCGCCGCGCCAGTGGTGGCGCTCCTGCAAGGTCTGCGATATTTCTTCACCCACAAAAAACATCTCAGCGGCAAACAAAGACGACAATGGCTTTTGCATCATCTGCTCTGCAGTGCAGCCCATCAGCTCCAGCATAAAAGGGTTCACGTATTCAATATGCAACTCTTTATCGGTCAATAAAATACCCGAACTGGAAAAGGCTACAGCTTTGGTTAGTTTACGGGTGGCACGTTCCGCTTCTTCTTTTTCACCTATGCGGGTATTTAAACCGGAGATCAGTTGATGGATTTCTTCAGCCATGCCATTAAAAGCACGATTGAGCATGCCAATTTCATCGTCATTCTGATCCAGAGTAAGTTGCTGTAAATCGCCCCTGCTGATCCGTTGCACGGCAGAAGACAAACGGGTTAAGCGCTTTAAAATAAACTGGTAAATAAAAAACTGCAGAGACAATGCCACCACGACTGCAACAGCCAGAAAAATCAGCATCACATTGTCACGAAAATCCTGCAGGCCGCTAACGACCACCTGTTTATCCTGATACAAGGTCAGATACCAATCCAAACGTTGCACTTTGGCGGCTGACACCAGATAGTTGGCCAAATCTGCCTGCAGCAACTCCGACGCTGCTGGGTTGGTTGTCACTTGTTGAATAAAAGCAGCCAGCTCAGGTCTTCTTGGTGCCACTGAACTGTATCGGGCATCAAAGTTTTGTTGTCCGCTTTTTTGCAGCGGCACAGGTTTTTTGCCATCGAGTAATAAATTGCCTTGAGGATCAAACAACATACTGTGCAAGCCACCGGACGATTGTTCAATGCTGGCTAAATCAAGAAACAATTCATCCAGAATATAATCGCTAGCCGTCACCCCTAAAAACTCATCTGCGGCATACACGGGGATCACCAGACTCGTCATCCATTTTTGCCAGATCGGATCGTAATAAATCGGAGTCCAGCGTGGTAAACGGCTGGGGTTTTGTTCCGGCGTGGCAATATCAAAGAAGATATCTTTGGTGAAATCATGAGTGACAGGCACTTCCAGCGCCCAGTCTGCCGGCGTTATTCTTATCAGACCTTGCTTGGAAATAAAATAAAAGTTAAAAAACTCCTCCAGCATCAAAGGAGCCAACTGCTGCCATAACTCTTCAGTTTGCATTAACCAGGCACTTTGCTGAGGATCTAATTTTGACTGAGGAATAAAAGCGGCAGACAGGTCATCCTGAACACGTACACTGCCATCTGGCAGAACCGCAGGCAATTCCTGAGATGAGTCTGTAGTTTTGCTTAAGTAGCGCACTACTATGTTGTTGGCACTGATGGCCTTCTTCTCACGAGTTAAAAAATCGGCATCCAGTTCGCGGGCATATTTTTCAGATTGCCGCTTTAATTCGTGTTTCTCTTGTTCAATCAGCACATTTTGTTGCAGCATCAATACTGCATAGGCGATGGCCGCGCTTGCAACTACAGTTAGCATAAACACCAGTAGCGCAAACTTGATGCTAAGGGAATTCATACCTGTAGGTTTGTGAAAATTAACGTCCTTCACATGATTTCCTGAGTTGACAGCGACGGGGTTCAGTTGTAATGCTATTGTGATACACAAAAGCATCAAACCATTATTGCATCAAAATCAAACAAATGAGAATTAAGCCAATGAAAAATCTGTTTATCTTACTGTCTTTAGGATTGTCTTCTGCATCTGCTATCGCAGGCAGCGCCTTTACCGACGCCGAAGACGCTGTCACTTACCGTCAACACAGTTTCCAATTAATCCGACATAATTTCGTCGATTTAGGCGACATGATGCGCGGGAAAGTACCTTTTGATGCTAAACGCGCAGAAAAACGCGCTGACGCACTGGCAAGCCTGACCACCTTACCATGGGAAGCCTTTGAAGTAGCTGGAGCTGATAAAGTAAAAAGTGAAGCCAAAGCAGATATCTGGAAAAACCTGCAGGATTTTCAGCAAAAAGCCCAGCAATTCCAAACTGATGCTTTAGCGCTACAAACTGCAGCTAAATCAGGCGACCAGGCGACTATTAAACCAGCCTTTGGCAATTTCGCCAAAAACTGCAAGGCCTGTCATGACCAATACAAAGCAGATTGATATCCTTCTTAACAGGCTGGGATAAACCCTATCTGGGATTGGATTGTAATTTTAGACGGGCGGGTACAAGACCCGCCCCTACGCAGCCGACGTTACACATTACCACTGTTGATACAAAGACATACCTTGCCAGAGTGCAAAAATTCCGGCAAAAACCAGCACCAGCAGCAGATACCAACGCGATGATTTTATTGCAGGTTGTTGCGCGTCCGTTTTCAATTTGCCATGCAACATAGCGCCTAAGACCCCATCTTTTTTCACCCCGTGAACAAGCGCTGCAACCACATGCACTGCAATCAGTATCAGCAACAGATCAAAGTTGTTATGGTGAAACCAGGAGGCAAAAGATGACCAGTCAGACGACACTGAAGCGTAAAGTGGCCCTTCTGTCATCACATCATCAGTGGTCATTAATCCTGAGATAAACTGCAACAAAATCAGTGTCATCAAGGCCAGACTCATATAACCTGACAACCCCCTGTGACCAATGCCATGTTTGGCTTTATTCCACATCCGTACTAACTGAAACGGGCTTTGCAGAAAATGACTGAAACGGGCAGTCTCGCTGCCAACAAAACCCCACATCAAACGACCAAGTAAAATAGCAGCAAGTGAATACGCCAAAACCTGATGCACCACCAGATAACCCTGATCAGCGGTAAACCATAAGCCAGCCAATAACAGCAGCTGACTCCAGTGGTAAAATCGTATGGCTTTATCCCATAACTGAATCACTTTCATCTTTTCTCAGTCCTCTATTATGATAAGTTATTGATTTTACCCCATTGGAAGAAAAAACCTATGCTTTGGTTCAAACGGATTTCTATTGTCTTATTGATGCTGATCCTGCTGGTCGCTGGTTTTTTATATTTTGCTCTGCGCAGCACCTTACCAGCCTATGAAGGCGAATTGCCTGCAGAGGTCAGACAGCAGGTTGAAATCAGCCGGGATGCGCAAGGCTACGCTAGCATCAAAGGGCAAAATCGCAATGACGTGGCTTATGCCTTAGGTTTTGTCCATGCTCAGGAGCGATTTTTCCAGATGGATTTATTGCGCCGTAATGCAGCCGGAGAGTTGTCCGAACTTTTTGGTGAAATGGCGCTGGATTTGGACAAAAAACGTCGTATTCACAGATTCAGAGCCAAAGCGCAGCGGGGTTTTGCCCATTTACCTGCAGACCAAAAGCTATTGCTTCAGCGCTATACAGCCGGAGTCAATGCAGGTTTGGCCGAGTTAGGCTGGCCGCCCTTTGAATACGGTTTATTAGCACAAACGCCACGAAACTGGGTAGAAGCCGATTCCTTTTTGGCACTCTATAGCATGTACCTGGATTTACAGGGATCCGAAGGCAAAGATGAACTGGCAATGGGCCTGATGCAACAAAAGCTGCCACAAGACTGGTACGATTTTTTATTCCAGCACAGCCCGGACTGGCAAGCAGCCATGGACAACAGCAAAGTCAGTCTTATCCCTATGCCGAAATCAACTTATCCGGCGCTGCTGGCAGGACAAAAAACCGCCTGCACTGACTGCTCTTTGCATGACAGTGCCGATATTGGCAGTAATAACTTTGCCGTGTCCGGTCAAAGAACCAAAGATGGCCGCGCTATTTTGGCCGACGATATGCACCTGGGGATCCGTGTACCAGGCACCTGGTTTAAAGCTCAGCTGAAATGGACAGAAAACGAGCAGGCGTTTGAAGTTGCAGGAGTCAGCTTACCTGGCACTCCAGCTATAGTAGCTGGCAGCAATGGTCATATCGCCTGGGGTTTTACCAACAGCACAGCAGATTGGTCTGATGTCATAGCCTTGAAGCTGGATGAAAAAGGTGAAAAGTACCAAACCACTGATGGCTGGCAGGAATTCAGTTACCAAAATGAAGTGTTTAAAGTCAAAGGCCAGCCGGATGAATTAGTACTGCAAAAAGAAACTATTTGGGGCCCGGTGTTATCCCCACCTTTTCAGAACTACGCCTATCGTTGGGTGGCTCATGATGTGGAAGGTGCCAACTTTAATTTGTTAGCACTGGAAAAAAGTCAGGGCGTACGTGAAAGTTTAAAACTGGCAGCTAGTGCCGGCGTGCCGACCCAAAATTTACTGGTAGCAGATAAAGACGGTGCCATAGGCTGGACTCTGATCGGTGCTTTACCAGAACGTAAAATACAGCATATGGATACGCCTCAGGATTGGAGCAATGGCCAGAATCAATGGACAGGTTATGTGTCACAAAGCCGTTACCCACAAATTTACCAGCCGCAATCCGGTCAGCTCTGGACAGCCAACAGCAGAATGATAGGCGGCAAAGACTTAGCATTGATTGGTAATGGCGGTTACGACTTAGGTGCCCGGGGCCAGCAAATCCGTGATGCCTTAACAGCAACAGCCCAGCATACCGAACAAAGTTTGCATGACATTCAGCTGGATCACCGCGCCTTAATGCTGGCCCGCTGGCAACAACTGCTATTGGACACAGTGCTGACCAAAGACTTTGTTGCAGAACATAACTTAGAGTCTTATCTAGATTACGTGATGAAAGATACCAGCCATGCCAGTATTGGATCGGTGGGCTACTCATTGCTGCGCTCCTTTCGGGCCAAAACACTGGAGCTGACCTTTGCGCCTTTAACGGCACTGTTGGAGGAAAATAACTTATCAGGGCGGGACCTGAAATTCTCTCTGGAGACAGCAGGCTGGGAAATGCTGCAGCAACAGCGTACCGACACTCTGCCTGCAGAATTCAGTTCCTGGCGCACCTTATTGCAACAGGCCGTTCTGCAAAGTAAACAAAAGCTGGAAACAGATTATGGTTCTTTAGCCAGCGCAAGCTGGGGCAACATCAATCAAAGCTCTATAGTGCATCCACTCTCAGCTGCAGTGCCCTTCTTCGGCGACTGGCTGAATATGCCTGCAATGCCGATGAATGGTGACAGTCATATGCCACGAGTACAAAACAGAGTGCATGGCCAGTCAGAACGTATGGTGGTGTCACCAGGCAAAGAAGCGGACGGTATTTTAGTGATCCCAGCTGGACAGTCTGGTCATCCATTATCCCCTTTTTATGATGCGGACCACGACTTCTGGTTAAAGGAGCAACCATTAAGCTTTTTACCTGGCGAGCAAAAATACTTACTGAAGTTGCAACCTAAAGCTTGACTTTAGACGTCCAGACTTACTATTGTGGTGGCCATGAAACCAATTCAGATCGCTCGCTTTTTTCGCCTCTTTACCACCCCAACGGGGAGGCGGTAAGTCGCGCGCGCGTGATAAACCAAAAAACCTCCCAGCATCGGGAGGTTTTTTTTTAGCTTAAAGGACGCTTTTATGAGCATAGATTTAGACCACATTCGCCAGCAGATCAGCAGTACGGACAAAGATCTGCTGCAATTACTGGCCAGCCGACGCCAGCTCGCATTAAGCGTAGCCGATGCTAAATTGGCACAAAACAAACCTATTCGCGATCAAAAGCGGGAAGAAGAGTTACTGGTGTCACTGATTGAACGTGGCAAAACACTGGGACTGGACGCTCAGTACGTCACTAAAATTTACCATGTGATTATTGAAGACTCTGTATTGCAGCAGCAAGCCAAAGTACAAGGCCAGCTGAATGGTGACAATGGTCCGGTTTGCCGGGTCGCCTTTTTGGGGCGTCAGGGTTCATACAGTTACTGGGCAACACAAAAGTACTTCACCCGTCGTGCTGAAAAGCTGATTGAAATTGGCTGCGACAGTTTCAATGAAATAGTACAAGCGGTAGAAACAGGTCATGCCGACTATGCAGTATTGCCTATTGAAAACACCTCCTCCGGCAGTATCAACGAAGTGTACGACTTACTTCAGCATACCCGTTTGTCGATCGTCGGCGAACTGACCCACCCTATCGAACACTGTTTGTTGGGTGTAGAAGGTACAGAGCTGAGTAAAATCCGTCAGATTTGCGCTCACCCTCAGGTGATAGCTCAGTGCAGTAACTATTTACAGGGTTTATCCAACGTCAAAATTGAATACTGTGATGCCTCCTCCGATGCTTTTGAACGGGTACGCAAAGCTCAGGATAAATCTGTTGTCGCCATTGGCGGTGAAGAAGGTGGCAGACTCTATGGCCTGGAAGTATTAGGCCGGGGTTTAGCCAATCAAAAAGACAACGCCAGCCGTTTTATTGTCGTGGCGCGTAAGGCTATTAATGTGGCGAAAGCCATACCGGCCAAAACCACTTTCATCATGTACACAGGCCAGCAACCTGGTGCTTTGGTTGATGCCTTAACTGTGCTGAAACAACATGGCATCAGCATGGGTAAACTGGAATCCCGCCCTATTCCCGGTAATCCATGGGAAGAGATGTTTTATGTGGATGTGTTCGCCAATCTGGATGACTACGCTATGACTCGTGCTTTGGATGAACTGAACCGCATCACCCGTTTTGTGAAGGTATTAGGCTGTTATCCAAGTGAAGATGTCAGTCCAACCTTGGTACAAGGTTGACAGCAAAGGAACAGGGTTTCATAGTAAAACTAGGACGGTTCTTCACTGGACCGTCATCCACTTCGGGCAAACTATTCGCAACCGTCAGGACTGAGGAGTTTTTTATGTTCAAAACCTATCCTCTTTGGCTTTTGCTGTTTAGTGTCACCACTGCTGCAGCCGCCAGCGAAAGTTGTCCAACACCGCTGCGTACTTACCACTTTTTTGATCGCAGTGGCCAGAGCCTGTCTTGTATGGATCAGTGGCAAACTGAGTTTTTTAATGAACTTGGTTGTCCGCTGGAATTTCTGAACTACAACCCGCAAACCACTCAAAGAGAAACCATGCTGCAGCAGCAAAAAATCGAGTTGCTGGCTGGTTTAACTCAATCACCACAGCGAAATTATAAGTTCAGTGCAGCTTTCGCTGAACACCAGTTTCAACTCTACCGGCTGCACACTGCAGTGCAGTGGCAAAACATCAGAGACTGGTGTGATGACACTATGCGTCAGGCGATTATTATCATTCCCGCACAAGGTTATATTGGGGAGGAGATAGAAATACTTCGCACCAACAAGGAGTGCAGCAAAATGTTGCTACCAGCTCCTGTAGGTCAAGCTCTGGCGTTGACCATGCTGAAGAAAAACAGAGCCGATTTATTGTTATCCTCCGACCTTTGGCTGCGCCGGATGCCTGCAGAGCAAGCGGATGACTATGTTGCTTTACCCTTTTACAAATGGCGCGATCCAACCCGAATCGCTTTTTCCTCAGCAGTATCAGATGAATTTATCCACAAGGTAAATACACAGATCCAAAGACATAGGGCTGAAGGTAAAAAGGTCTGTGATATGGATTTACCTTCCAACGGCTAAAACCTTTCAGACTGGCATTGCTACAGTTTAATCTGCTGGCCTTTTTCAGCAATTTGGCAATGCAGGCCGTATTCAAGCATACGGCTCTGTAGCGCCAGCTGAGCGTTAGGCTCACCATGCACCAGATAAAAACGAGGCTGACCGCCTATCATTCTGGCCCAGCCCAATAACTCATCTTGCCCTGCGTGAGCAGAAAAACCACCTATGGTGTGTATGGTGGCTTTAACTGCTACATTTTGCCCAAACAATTTCACCCGTTTTTCGCCATCCACCAAACGACGACCTAGCGTGCCTTTAGCCTGAAAACCAACAAAAATCAGATGATTACTGCTTTTCCATAAGTTGTGTTTTAAGTGGTGTACTATACGGCCACCGTTACACATGCCAGAACCTGCGATGACAATAGCGCCGCCACTGATGCGGTTCATGGCCATAGACTCTTCCATACTGGATGCCAGTCGCAAGATAGGTAAAAAGGATTGCAAATCGCGGGCACCATAACCATGTAATACTTTGGTGTCTTTGCGATCAAACTCAGCCATCAGCTCACTGTAAATTTTAGTGATCTCTATCGCCATAGGACTGTCCAACACAACCATCTTTTGTTTCAATCGACCCTGATGGTACAGAAGCCCGAGGTAATACAAAATCTCCTGACTACGACCTAAGGCAAAAGCCGGAATAAACACATTACCACCCGCTTTATGAGCTTCATCCAGCGCATTGGCAAACTCTTCCAGCGTGTTTTGTAGTGGCTGGTGATTGCGATCGCCATAGGTACTTTCCATCAGCACCAGATCAGCCGTCTTTACCGGGCTTGGATCTGGCATCAGCACTGTAGCCGGGTTGCCCAAATCACCGGAAAATACCAACTGGCGCATGGCTTTTCCTTGTTTTACGGAAAGCTGCACTATGGCAGAACCAAGAATATGCCCAGCGTCGAGAAACTCCAGCTCCAGCCCTTCACAGACCGTTACTTTTTGCTTATAACCGACCGGATGACAGTAATCCAATACCTGCTCTACATCCTGCACTGCCATGACAGGGTCTAGTAGCTTTTTACCTTGCCGGGCTAATTGTTTGTTTTGCCATTCCAGATCTTTTAAATACAAATGCACTGAATCTTTTAACAGCACACCAAGCAACAACGCTGTGCCCTGAGTACAATAAATTTTGCCCTGAAAACCCTTAGCCACCAACAAAGGCAATAAGCCGCTGTGGTCTATATGAGCGTGAGATAAAATCACGTAATCGATATCTTTGGGGCGAAAGGCAAAACGAAATTTATTCCATTCGGTGATTTGGTTTTCGCCCTGAGTCATACCGCAGTCGAGCAGAATGTGTTTGTCTTGCAGCTTCAACAGATAACAAGAGCCTGTGACCTGCTCTGCAGCCCCTAAAAAGGTTAAACTGGCATCTAATGGCATTGGGTACACTCCGACTTTCTTCTTGGCTGTGGTGGTGTTATGTCCATGTTATAACTGAACTGAAGTGTTAAAAGATTAGTCTATATCAAACAATATGTTAGTTTATTCCGTCTTCCCTTTTATGGAGCCTCTTTATGTCTGGTGACATCCCCCTGTATCAACGCCATCTGAGTTCTGCCCGTGAAGCGACAGAACAGCAAAGTCAGGATTTGCTTGAGCACCCATCCTACCGACTCGCCTTTGCAGACAATGACTTTTTAATGCAGGACGAATTGCGTCATGTACGTTTGCAACTGGAGTATCTGAAACCTCAGCTGGTTCTCGAACAACATCATGTAAAAGCCACTGTCGTAGTCTTTGGCAGTGCTCGTTTTGTATCGCGTCAACAGGCAGAGCAAATGGTGGCCGAAGCCACTACTCAATTGACACAATATCCTGAAGCTTTGGAGCTGCAGCAAAAGCTGAAAGTGGCGAAGCGTCAGTTAAAAAACAGTGCCTATTATGAAGCGGCGGCGGAGTTTTCACGTATTGTGACAGAGCATAGTCAAAGCTGTCCTGATACCTCCTTGATGATTATCAGTGGTGGTGGACCTGGTGTAATGGAGGCAGCGAACAAAGGTGCCTATCAGGCGGGCGGGCAAAGTATCGGTCTGAATATAGTACTGCCGCACGAGCAAAAGCCTAACCCTTACATCACTCCAGAGTTTTGTTTCCGCTTTCATTATTTTGCCATTCGTAAAATGCACTTTTTACAACGTGCGCGGGCTTTAGTGGCTTTTCCCGGCGGTTTTGGCACTTTAGATGAACTGTTTGAAACTCTGACTTTATTGCAAACTGGTAAAGCCAATACAGTGCCAGTGATCCTGTATGACAAAAACTTCTGGACCCGTTTGATTAACTTCGATTTGCTGGTCGAGGAAGGATTGATTAAAGCCGAAGATATGCAGTTGATCCAGTTTGTCGATACACCGGAACAAGCCTGGCAAGCCATTTGCCATTGTTATCAGTTGTAGCTATAAAATTGGGGGTCAGATCACATTAGTTACGCATAACCAATGTAATCTGACCCCATTTTCAGCTTATTGAGCTTTTACGCAGTCAACAAAGTATTCTTTTTTACCGTTACGCTCTTCACAAACCAGACCGTGGATATAAGTCTCGAAGCCTGGGAAAGAACCGTTAAATTCGCGAGCGAATTTCAGGTAATCCACAATAATAGTATTAAACACTTCACCCGGCACCAACAGCGGGATACCTGGCGGGTACGGCGTTAACATCACAGCTGTAATACGGCCTATCAGATCATCCAGTGGCACCCGATCCAGTTCTTTATGGGCCATAGCAGCAAAAGCTTTGGATGGTTTCATTGCTGGTACCAGCTCAGACAAATACATCTCAGTGGTCATCTTAGCGACGTTGTTTTCACGGTAAATTTGGTGAATTTGATCACATAAGTCTTTTAAACCAATACGTTCGTATTGAGGGTACTTGGCGATAAATTCAGGTAAAACCCGCCACAGTGGGGCGTTTTTATCGTAATCGTCTTTGAACTGCTGCAGCGCTGTCACCATAGTATTCCAGCGGCCTTTGGTGATGCCGATGGTGAACATAATGAAGAACGAGTACAGACCGGTTTTTTCAATCACGACACCGTGTTCAGACAGATACTTAGCCACAATAGCAGCCGGAATACCTGAGTCATCAAAGTCGCCGTCTACGTTTAAACCAGGCGTTAGAATGGTCGCTTTGATTGGGTCGAGCAGGTTAAAACCTTCGGCAATATCACCGAAACCATGCCAGCTTTCGCCCGCTTTTAACATCCAGGCATCGCGGTGATCCAAACCTTCGTCTGTTAAATCATCCGGTCCCCACACTTTAAACCACCAGTCATCCCCATATTCGTCGTCGACTTTACGCATAGCACGACGGAATTCTAAAGCTTCGTCCAGTGACTCTTCCACTAAGGCCGTACCACCTGGCGCTTCCATCATGGCTGCTGCCACGTCACAGGAGGCAATAATGGCGTACTGTGGACTGGTTGAGGTATGCATCAGGTAGGCTTCGTTAAACAAATGCTGATCCAGCTTGTTCTGCTTGGCGTCCTGCACCAGAATTTGTGACGCCTGTGAAATACCAGCCAACAGTTTGTGCGTCGACTGAGTAGAGAACACCATCGAAGTTTCACAACGCGGACGGCCTTCACCTATCGCATGATAATCACCATAGAAGTCATGGAAAGCCGCATGAGGTAACCAGGCTTCATCAAAGTGCAGAGTTTCGATTTCGCCGTCGAGCATCGACTTAATTTCTTCGACGTTATACAAGACGCCATCATAAGTCGACTGAGTAATAGTCAGAACCCGTGGTTTCACATCTGGATTTTGCTCCAGTTTTTCACGGCAGAATGGGTTTGCCATCATCTTTTTACGGATAGTTGCAGGTTCAAACTCACTACGAGGAATAGGACCAATAATGCCGTAATGGTTGCGCGTTGGCATCAAAAACACCGGCACAGCGCCCGTCATCATAATGGCGTGCAAAATAGATTTATGGCAGTTACGGTCAACAACTACGATATCACCCGGAGCTACAGTGGAGTTCCAGACAATTTTGTTAGAGGTTGAGGTGCCGTTAGTGACAAAAAACAAATGGTCAGCGTTGAAAATACGTGCCGCATTGCGTTCAGACGCTGCTACAGGTCCTGTGTGATCCAGCAACTGACCTAATTCATCGACCGCGTTACAGACATCGGCACGCAGCATGTTTTCACCAAAAAACTGGTGGAACATCTGGCCTACTGGCGATTTTAAAAAGGCGACGCCACCTGAGTGTCCAGGGCAGTGCCAGGAGTACGAGCCATCTTGTGCATAGTTGGTTAAAGCACGGAAAAACGGTGGAGCCAGCGTATCTAAATAGCTTTTGGCTTCACGGATAATATGCCGCGCCACAAACTCTGGCGTGTCTTCGTGCATATGAATAAAACCATGCAGTTCACGCAAAATTGCATTAGGGATATGGCGTGAAGTACGGGTTTCACCGTACAGATAAATTGGGATATCCGGATTGCGATGGCGGATTTTATCGACAAAACCTTTCAGGTTTTCCAGCACCGATTGGCTGTCTTCTACAGAACCTGCGCCAAATTCTTCGTCATCAATAGACAAAATAAAACCAGCGGCCCGGCTTTGTTGTTGGGCAAAAGAAGTTAAGTCACCATAACTGGTATAACCCACCACATCCATGCCTTCGGCTTCAATGGCTGCAGCCAGTTCACGAATGCCTGAACCACTGGTATTTTCGGTTCTGAAATCTTCATCAATGATGATCAGAGGAAAGTAAAAACGCATGGAGTACCCCAAGCCGGTTAAAAGTGGGCAAAGGATACTTTATTTTGCAGAAAATTCCTCTAATCCGACCTGTTTTTCCTGCAGAAAAATCGCAAATTTCCCAAATAAGATAAAAAACAGCAGTTGAATACGTATTCACCAGAGTAGAAGCGACCAGTGTCACAGAACTGACACAAGTTTTCGCCATCTTAGCCATGGCTGCAGCAAGACGCAGCTCTATTCCTGTTCTATACCTTGCGATTCAGGGACTGCATGCAGTCCCTGCTTTTTTGCATTTTTATATGTACTCAATGGGAAACTGCAGCTTAAATTCCGCAGTGCTCTGAAGATGCTTGGTTAACATGTCGATCAGGGCTGTAACCAGCTTCAAGCAGTAAATCCGCCAGCTCTTCTTCGCAAACGCCAACAAAACGTAAATGTTCCTCTGCTTGCTCTATAGTTTCACCTTGCAACAAACCGGCCCGGATAGTTTTTATATGCACAGAGCGCATAAATTCAGATGTTCTTTTGCCCATGATTAAACTCCGCTTCAACTCTTCAGTTGCGCCGGATCCTAAACAGCCTGAGCAAAGTTTGCATCGAAAAAGCGTTAAAAATCACAAATCTTCATCGAACAGTCATACCTAAGTCATAAAAAAGTCACACTTGTTTAATTATCAGCTAAACGTTGTTCAATAGGAGCTAACTGTCCCATTTGCTTTAAAATCCATTGCTGGCGTTTATACATATAAGGCGATGGGGCCTGTACTTTAAAACGCAGCGGATTAGGTAACACAGCAGCCAACAAGGCCGCCTGATGACGACTCAACTTACTGGCTGGCCGCTTGAAAAACTTCTGTGCGGCGGCTTCCACCCCAAATACCCCAGGGCCAAACTCCACGCTGTTTAAATACACTTCTAAAATACGTTCTTTACCCCAAACTAATTCAATCAAACCGGTAAACACCAGCTCCAACCCTTTGCGAAACCAGCTGCGACCCGTCCATAAAAATACATTTTTTGCTGTTTGCTGACTGATGGTGGAAGCACCACGCACTTTCTGGCCTCTGCTGTTGTACTCCAAAGCTTTTTCGATAGCTTGAGTATCAAAGCCGTAATGTTCCGGAAACTTTTGATCTTCAGCAGCCACCACAGCTTGTTTCATAGCGGCTGAAATTTGCTCAAAAGGTACCCAGTCATGCTGTAATTCATAACTTTTATGATTATTCCACAGCGCCTGAATTTGCCGCTCTATCATCACTCCAGTGACAGGGACAGGTACAAAAGCAAAGATAAGCACCAAGCTTAAAGCCAGAATAATCAGGTATTTAATAAGTTTTAGAAATTTACCAAACCAAAATGAAATCAAAGACTTTCCAGATAAGTGTCAGCATTATTGGAATTTGAGTGTAAAGCGCCTAAACAAAATGAGCCAGCTTTAGTTGCTGGCTCATTCTGAGTAGTTGGTGTTTTAAAAGCGTTATCCTTTAGCTGCGCTCATCCGACGCTTTTTGCAACAGACGACGGCTTTCCTGCAGAAACTGATCTGCCAAAGGTCCAAAAAATTGCTGCCCCTTAGCAAACTCGGCCATTAACCCTGCTTTGTCCCGCGCCGCTAATAAATGAGATAACTGATTAAACCTGTGCTGATACCGCTGCAATAAACCAGTGACAGCGCTGGACGACAACATAATGTCGGCATAGAGCTCGGCATTTTGGGCAAAGAGGCGGCCTACCATCGCTAGCTCTAGCCGGTAAATAGGTGAGCTCAACTCCAGCAACTGCTGTAAATCAGCCTGCTCTTCTGCCAGATGCACGCCGTAGACTAAAGAACTGAAATGGCGCATCGCCTGAATAAGCTGCATCAGCTCATCATGCTGCTGCGCAGATTTTTCTGTCAGTACAGCGCCCCATACTTTGAATTGCTGTATCAGCCACTGATACTCTTCAGCATCACGGCCATGGCTAAGCACTACGACTTGTTTGGCTATATTGCTGATATCAGGGCCAAACATAGGATGTAAACCTACAACAGCACCACTGTGTTTCGCCAGCATAGCGCTTAGAGGCCCGGTTTTAGTACTGGTTAAATCAGCCAGTACAGTATCGGCATCCAATTCAGGCAATTGCGCTATCACCTGTTGTGTCACAGCAATAGGCACAGCTATTAATACCAAAGCCGCGCCTTTAACCATCTGCAGCGCCTGATGCCAGTTGTCTTGCTCCAGCACTTCAACCAGATAACCAGAGCGCTGAAATAAACTGACAAAACGTTTGCCCAAAGCACCTGCGCCCCCAACCACCACCACTTTATCACCGGTGTTACGGCAGCAAACAAAACCTGCTTCCTGAGTCTGGTAAGACTCACGCATCACACGGCGTAATACATCTTCAATCAGATCAGCAGAAACTCCTGCATCTTCCGCTTGCTGACGACGGGCTTTAATTAAGGCTTGCTCACGTTCTGGCACATACAAAGGCAAAGCATATTGCTGCTTCACCCGCCCTACTTCTGCCGTCACTGCGGCTCTTTTGGCCAATAACTCGACCAGTTGGCTATCCAACTGATCGATTTGCTGACGCAACGGCAGCAGAGCTGCCATAGGGTCTTGAACTTCTACATCATTCATTTACTGTTCTCAGGCTGCAACTTCACGTGAAGCTTGTTGTGATGCCTCTTGTGAAGATAGCTGTTGATCCAGGCCAGCCAATAATCCGGCTGTACTCGCCCAGTCGATACAAGCGTCCGTCACAGACACGCCATAGAGTTCTGCTTTACCATCCACTAAATCCTGACGGCCAGCATGAATATGGCTTTCCAGCATAATGCCTATAATGGCTTTATTGCCTTTGATACGCTGTTCAATCACTGACTGAGCCACAATACCTTGTCTGTTGTGATCTTTACTGGAATTGCCATGACTGCAGTCAATCACCAAACCTTCTGGCAATCCATGCTTACGCAGCGCAGCTAAAGCAGCCTGGACGCTGTCTTCGTCATAGTTCGGTTTAACACCACCGCGTAAAATAACATGACCGTCTGGGTTACCTGCGGTTTGCACCAAAGAAACCTGACCTTTTTGGTTGATACCAATAAAGCTATGACCACTGGCAGCTGATTGCAGCGCATTAAGTGCAATATTTAAATTACCGTCAGTGCCATTTTTAAAACCAACAGGCATCGACAAGCCGCTGGCCATTTCACGGTGAGTTTGTGACTCCACTGTACGAGCACCGACTGCAGCCCAACTGATTAAATCAGACAGGTACTGTGGGCTGATAGGGTCTAAAGCTTCAGTCGCGGCTGGCAACTCCATCTCGACTAAATCTAACAGTAAACGACGCCCTTTGGTTAAGCCTGTTTCCAGATCAAAAGAGTCATCCAGATGAGGATCGTTGATAAAACCTTTCCAGCCGACTGTAGTTCGGGGTTTTTCGAAGTACACCCGCATCACAATGTACAGAGTATCTTTGAATTGCAGTTGCAGCTGTTTAAGGCGGCGGGCGTAATCCATAGCTGACACAGGATCATGAATAGAGCAAGGACCTGTGATCACCAGTAAACGTGGATCGCGACCATGCACTATATCTGCAATCTCCTGGCGGGATTTCTGAATAAAGTCAGAACCTGCACCAGATAAAGGTAAAGCCTGCTTCAATACGGCTGGCGGGCTTAATAGCTGCTCCGAGACTATACGTAAATCGTCAACAATCTTGCTCATTTAAATGCTCCTGTTTGCATCATGCGTTGCCAAAGCGCCGGTTTTTACTTGATAAATGCAAGCAGAACACCAGTAAACTTATATTTACAACACGTATTCAATTAATTACGAATGCAGGCATATTAAAAACCAAAGGCCCACAAGTCAACCTTTAAAGCCAAACAAATAAAGACAATAAAGCAGAATCAAGAAAATCAACAACCGTACACTTAACAATACAATGCAAATCATTAGGCTCAATAGTTCAGGTTTCTACCTGTTGCGAGTATTAAAACCACAGGAACAACGGTCAGAACTGGATGGTCTACACTAAAACTTAACTAACTCTAACTCTGTATAGGCTAGCTTATGGCTGCTCCCCCTTATTCACCGCTGCCCGCTTTTGATGAGTTACTCAGCATGGCAAAACAGAACCCGGCTGCACTGGATGAGTTACAGAAAAAATTGAATCAGGAGCTTATTGATGCGCAAAGTGACGACAGGGGAAGAAAGGCCATTCAGCAAACCTTGTTCAGGCTGCAGTCAGAACAGTTAAGATATAAAGCGCCTCTGGTCCGGCTAACCAGAGCCTATCAACTCATGTTGTCAGAAATGAGCCGGATGCAGGATGCCTTGGAGCAGTTATGCGCGCCGCAAAAACCGCCGAAAAAGCCCTGCGCTACCATTTTGCCTTTCAGGTCAAAGAGTCAGGAGCGATAAGTGAAAAAAAAGCGGTTTAAAATCACAAAAAATAAAGTGACAGCGACCTGTGTTCTCGTCTAGAATTGATAAAAATACAAAATATGATACCCACTAGCCCCGTATGAACAAAAGTAAACACACAGAACCTTTATTGTCGACTCAACAAGCTGCTGATTTACTTGGTGTTTCTTTACGCACCGTGCAGTTATGGGTGGAGAAAGGTGCTCTGGACGCCTGGAAAACTCCTGGTGGTCATCGTCGTGTCACTCAATCTTCTGTCGAACGCCTTCTGCTGAAAAATCAAACTCAACCTGTTGATAATTCGGTTCGCATTCTATTGGCTGAAGATGATGAGTTACTCAAGCAACTTTATAGCCTGCAAATTGAATCCTGGGGTTTACCTATCAGTTTGCAATCAGTTACCAACGGTATAGCTGGTTTATTAAAAATTGGCGAATGGGCACCACAGATTCTGATCTCAGATTTGCAAATGCCTGAACTGGATGGTTTTCAGATGATCCGTGAACTGAAGTTATCTCCTCGCCACGAGAATATGAAAATTATTGTGGTAACTGCTTTAACAGATGCTGAAATTGCCTCTGGTGGCGGTTTACCGGATTCAGTGCAACTGATGCGCAAGCCACTGCTGTTTAGCGACTTAAAAGACCGCTTAGAGAAGTTGTTACAAGAGCTGCGTTAATCGCAGCTTTTTTACATTTGCTGTCCTGCAAAATGTTCCGGCCAGCCGGCAGAGCCGCTGGCGCTCATCCGGGCATTGCCAAACTGTTGGCAATGCTTTTACCGGTTTCGCCCTGACAGGCCATCGTCGCTTCGCTCCAATGTGAAAAACGGCAGGATAGCCGTTTTTCACAGCTTCAGCTGCCGAAGGCGAGCATCATGGACGATGTGAGTGAAAATCGTTTCCCGACGATTTTTTTATACCCTTCGTACTTGAAGCCGCAGCTTTGTTGACTGCGCTCCTCGCCCCAGCAATTTATTTAAAGGTATTAACTTTGGTCTCTGGCGAGCATACGCCTCAATCCATAGAAACATAGGACTACTATGCTCCCGGGGTCTCCAACGCTTGTCGTCGCGCTGCAACATCAATTACTTTGGGTATAACGAAAATCGAATTTTCTACAACGCCTTTCTCGGCGGCAACGCCACATTGGCAAAAATAAATCCTGCCACCAGCGACATAAAAATCAGAAAGGTTTGCTGGCCTAGTTGCTCAGTTGACACCATTTGTTGCCCTGAAACAAAAGCATTTAAACCCATATAGGTTTTACTGCCAGGCACTAGTACTATCATGCCCTGCAAAGAAACAATACTGGCAGGGGCATTCATCAGTCGGTTAAACAAATTACCGTATAAACCAACAGCGAAAGCACCAACAAAAGCTCCTAATGCCAATCCCAGATAATAGGCTCCTATTAAGCTGGCAGCATAGGCAATAAAACCTGAAGCTATCCCCCAAAGTGCATGTTTCAGCCTGGCTTTAAATACCACCACTAAGCTGCCACATAAAATCGAGACGGCCAGCCAACTGGTCCATTCTGGCACTGAAGGCGCGATTTGCGGAGGGATCTGGCCAAATAACACCTGACCTAAAGCGACCCCTAAAAAGGCACCAAAATACAGCTTAAACAGCAGCATGACTGCATCCATCACCCTGGCTGTACCTGATACCAGATGACGGGCCGCCAGCTCTGCTAATCCCAGGGTTAAAGCCAGACCTGGAATAAATACAATAATGGAAGACAATACCACCAGGGGTACATTGATCATCGGGTCAATATAGACTGCAACAGCAGTAGCCAACAAGGCTGAAATTAGCGCCACCAGTGGTTCCAGCATATGGGCAACACGGCGTGACTTCATCGACCAGAGCACAAACAAATATACAATAAGACTCAGCACTGTGGCCCAGAACACATCATGCCAGCTGGCGCGCATTAGCATAGCAAAAGCACCACCTGCAGCACCAAAAGCAGCAAAAGTGGCCCAGCGGGAATAAGGATTTGGCGCTGCAGCTATTTGATCCAACCGCAGATTTACATCCTGTAAGGTGAGTTTACTGCTGGCGAGTGCATCCACCAGTTCATCCGTATAAGACAAGGCACCTAAATCCAGTTCGCCTGGAGTCACCCGGGAGATGTGGGTGTATTCATTCTCATCACCAGGGATCCACAGCACAAAAGTCAGCACTGTAGGCGTAATAGCAAAAGAGCCGCCAATTTTCAGCAACTGTGCCACTTCCTGTAAGTGCGCTTCCAAACGATAAGCAGGGGTACCAAACTTATGCAGCATTTTGCCAAGCTTGACGATAAAGCGGCGTTTTTCGATAAAACTGGCGGAATCCACGTTAGGGTCCTTGTCGCGTTGCAACACAATATAAAGCTATTGTAGTGGGCTTTGTGAGGTATGGATAGAAGAGGATATTGCTAAGTGATTGATAAAAGCTAAGTTAGCGCTGTCTTTACAGAGAAAGCTCAGCAAGTAACCATTGGTACTCCTGCTGCAACAGTTGAAAAGCCGCAGCATCGCCGCCTTTATCCGGGTGCAAACGCAGTGCCTGTTGCCGGTAGTTTTTTTTCAATTGAGCCACTGAATAAGGCTGAAGCAACTGCCATTTTTGCTGCAACACTGTGGTATCGAGCGTTTTATTCTGCTGGTACAACGCCAGCTTTTTCCAGAATTCATCCAATACCGTCTGCAGTTTATCATCCGTCATAGCCCGCATATTTTGCCAATCCAGATAATAAGCCGCTTTGTCCTGTTGCTCCTGCCATAAAGCCACGGCATTGTCGGGCAGAGCACTGACCGTGTAGACCATCACTTTGGCGTAACCAATATGTAATAAAGCCACTTGCTCCTGCTGCCACTGCGCCTGCAATACAAACAAATGATGATAAAGAATAAAGTGTTGCTGGAATAACAAGGAATCGACAGCGAGGCTACGAGGTTCGGGGAAAAAGGCTTTTAATTGATGCAGCAATTCCTGCTCGCTGATCTCTCCTTGTCTGGATAACAGGAAAGCTTCGAGTGCGGCAACTAAATCGGCTTGCAGTTCGGTGTGCATAGTCACATTACAGACCAAAAAATTGTCAGGATCAATTTTTAACAATGCAAAGCATTGACCCAAAGGGTGAGCGCCAAGGATGGCTGCGAATAAAAAATAGTCAGGATCAATTTTTAACAATGCGAAGCATTGGCCCAAAGGGTGAGCGCCAGGGATGGCTGCGACATACCGTCCTTCCATGGACATAAAAAAAGGCTGACACAAGGTCAGCCTTTCCAGTCGCTTAGTTAAGCTTTTCGCGGATACGCGCTGATTTACCTGAACGATCGCGTAAGTAGTAAAGCTTGGCACGGCGGACTGCGCCACGGCGTTTCAGCGTAATGCTGTCAATCATAGGGCTGTGCGTCTGGAATACACGCTCAACACCTTCGCCGTTGGAAATTTTACGAACTGTGAAAGCTGAATGCAGACCACGGTTACGTTTGGCGATAACTACGCCTTCGTAAGCCTGCAGACGGGTTTTGTCACCTTCTTTCACTTTAACCTGAACAACTACAGTGTCACCTGGGCCAAATGCTGGCACGTCAGTTTTTAACTGTTCGTCTTCAAGTTGCTTGATAATGTTTTGGCTAACTTTGCTCATAACAATCTCACTTTACCTGGAATTAACTATCGTGTTGCTGCAACGCCTGGTGTTCCAATTGGAATTCATCCAGTAATTTGCGTTGCTCCTTAGTCAGAGCCAGGGTATTTAACATATCCGGCCGTCTTAACCAGGTTCTACCAAGAGCCTGTTTCAGACGCCAGCGTCGTATATTTTCATGGTGTCCACTCAGCAACACCGGTGGAACCTCTTTGTCTGCTAACACCGCAGGTCTGGTGTAGTGTGGGCAGTCTAACAAACCAGTTGCAAACGAATCCTGTTCTGCCGACTCTTCGTGCCCCAGTACGCCTGGTACCAGTCGCGATACCGCATCAATCAGCGTCATCGCAGGCAACTCGCCTCCACTCAGCACGTAATCCCCAATTGACCATTCTTCGTCAATTTCGGTTTCAATTACGCGTTCATCAATGCCTTCGTAACGGCCTGCCACTAACAGCAGTTTCGGGTAACGTGAAAGTTCCTGTACACCTTTTTGGTCTAATTTGCGGCCTTGCGGCGACAAATACACCGTATGTACATTCCCTCCGGCAGCTTGCTTGGCGGCGCGAATAGCGTCGGTCAGCGGCTGCACCATCATCAGCATTCCGGGACCACCACCAAAGGGGCGATCATCGACAGTATTGTGTTTATCCGAAGTATAATCCCGCGGATTCCAACACTCCACCTGTAACAATCCTTGCTTTACAGCACGGCTTGTTACACCAAACTTTGTAATAGCATCAAACATCTGCGGGAACAGAGTAATAACTCCAACCCACAAACCAGCTTGCTGCGACATTAAAAGTCCGGATCCCAGTCTACTAAGATACGTCTTTCAGCGTTATTCACTTCCTTAATGACAGAGTCAGTCAAGAAAGGGAGTAAACGCTCCGTCTTGCCAAATGCATCGGATTTATTGGCTTTCACAACGAGAACGTCGTTTGAGCCAGTTTCCATCATGTCGACCACTTCACCTAAGTGATAACCAGCCTCGTTCACTACAGACATGCCCATCAGGTCACGCCAATAGAAATCACCTTCAGCAAGCTGAGGTAATGCAGAACGCTCTACTGCGATATCCGCATTTACGTAGAGTTGAGCCTGGTCGCGGTCAGCCACGTCTGCCAGTTTTACGATAAGGCCGTTGCCATGTCGTTTTTTACCGGAGATTTGCATTTGACGCCAGTTACCCTGCACTTGAATTTGCCAGGGTGTGTAATCAAAAATCCCTTCCGGGATATCGGTATAGGAGTTTACTTTTAGCCACCCGTTGATGCCGTAAACAGCACCAAACTTACCTAAGACAACTAAATCTTTACCGTTCAAGGTGAAACTCCGACCTTTATTTATTTTAGCTATTAAGCAGCAGTTTTCTTAGCAGCTTTCACCAATGAAGCAACGCGGTCGCTTAAAGAAGCGCCTTGCGATACCCAGTGGTTGATACGCTCTAAGTCAATACGCGTTTGCTCTTCAGTACCGCTAGCGATTGGGTTGAAAAAACCCACGCGCTCAATGAAGCGGCCATCACGGGCAAAACGGCTGTCCGCTACCACAACTTGGTAAAATGGACGCTTTTTCGCGCCACCACGTTGTAAACGAATAGTTACCATACCGTCCTCTAATAATCGTTCAGGATTTAAAAAAATAACAAACCCCGCGGTCAGACCGTGGGGTCGGTGAATTGTACGGATTTTTGCCTGCATTGCAAGGTTTTTCGGGCTTTGGCCGCATATTTCAGCTTTTACCAAAACCCACTGACGGCAGGCTGGAATTGGACTTAACGTGGAGGTAACAGGCCAGGTGGTAACTTACCGCCCATGCCACGCATCATCTTCATTAAGCCGCCTTTACCCGACATCTGCTTCATCATTTTCTGCATTTGGGTAAATTGCTTCAGCATTTGGTTCACATCCTGCACTTGGGTGCCTGAACCTGCTGCGATACGTTTTTTGCGAGAGCCTTTGATCAAATCAGGAAACAAGCGCTCTTTTTTCGTCATGGAATTAATAATGGCTTCCATTTTATTGAACTGCTTATTACCCATCTGATCCATAGCACCAGCAGGTAAGTTTTTCATGCCAGGTAATTTATCCAGCATCGACATCATGCCGCCCATGCTGCGCATCTGCACTAACTGGTCACGGAAGTCTTCTAAACTAAAGCCCTGCCCTTTCATTACTTTGGCAGCGACTTTAGCGGCTTGCTCTTTATCAACCTTTTGCTCGATTTGCTCAATCAAGCTCATCATATCGCCCATGCCCAGAATACGGGAGGCAATACGATCCGGATGGAATGGCTCTAAGGCGTCAATTTTTTCGCCCATACCGATAAACTTTATCGGCTTGCCAGTGATATGACGAATAGATAAAGCAGCACCACCACGGGCATCACCATCAGCTTTGGTCAGGATCACACCGGTCAAAGGTAAAGCTTCGTTAAACGCTTTAGCCGTATTGGCCGCATCCTGACCTGTCATGGCATCGACCACAAACAAAGTTTCGACAGGGTTAACCGCTGCATGCAGAGCTTTAATTTCGCCCATCATTTCTTCATCAACATGCAGACGACCGGCGGTATCGACTAACAGCACATCAAAAATTTGTAAGCGGGCATGAGCTATGGCAGCGTTGACTATATCTATAGGCTTCTGACTAACATCGCTTGGGAAGAATTCAACACCGACTTCTTTCGCCAGCGTCTCTAACTGTTTAATAGCGGCTGGACGATAAACGTCAGCAGAGACCACTAATACTTTTTTCTTTTTGCGCTCTTTTAAAAACTTCGCAAGCTTAGCCACAGAGGTGGTTTTACCCGCACCTTGTAAACCGGCCATTAATACCACTGCAGGCGGCTGAACATTTAATGCCAGCTCTTCATTGGCTTCGCCCATCGCATCTTCTAAGGCTTTGCGGACGATTTTCAGGAATTCCTGACCAGGTGTCAGGCTTTTGCTGACTTCAATGCCAACAGAACGTTCTTTGACCTGATTAACAAAGTCACGCACCACAGGCAAAGCAACGTCAGCTTCTAATAAAGCCATCCGTACTTCACGTAAGGTTTCTTTGATATTATCTTCAGTTAAACGACCACGACCGCTGATGTTCTTCAGCGTTTTGGTTAAGCGGTCCGACAGGTTTTCAAACATAACTTAGCACCTGATATACAATATGGCCGGATTATACCCCAGAGCGAGTAAGGAGTCAGCCGCCATCTTAGCTGAAACTGTCACGCCAATTAGGTGAGCTTGAGCTGTCAAATGCGAGTAATTTGCAATAGAATGTTAAATCTTCACGAATCAACAGGATCTGATTTATGTTAGTTGAGCTGTTACCCGGTGTGGCATTGGTTGGTTATTTGCTGGCAACCGGTATGGTATTGTCCCGTCTGGTGCATCCACAAGGCCCTAACTATAAATTAATGTTCAGTGCAGCCTTGTTGGCTATTGTGTGCCACATGCTGTTTCTGGCTGATTCTATTTTTGCAGGCTCCGGTCAGAACTTCAGCCTGCTCAATGTCATTTCGCTGGTGTGCTGGTTGATCAGCACTGCTATTACTATTACGGCACTTCGCACCCCAACCGTATTATTGCTACCTATAGTTTATGGTTTTTCAGCTCTGACTCAGCTGGCCGTTTTGGTGTTGCCTGCTGAAGTGCAAATGCAGCACTTTGAGCATAGTCCTATTTTGCTGATGCACATCATAGTTGCATTCGTTGCTTACACCTTATTAATAGTGGCCACTTTGCATTCGCTGCAAGTGCACTACATCAGTAAAAAACTGAAGCAAAAAGACTTTATGCTAGGCAATCAGTTTTTGCCGCCGCTGCTCCAGGTCGAGCGGCTGCAGTTCAGAGTGTTGCTGCTTGGTACTTTGTTGCTGGGGTTAACTTTATTCAGTGGTGCCGCTTTTACTGACAACTGGCTGGCCGCGCAAAACCTGCATAAAAATATACTGAGTTCCATCGCTTTTCTGATCTTTGTACTGCTGTTATGGGGTCATGCTCAGTTAGGCTGGCGTGGTCGTCTGGCGATAGCCTTAACCTTTACCGGCAGCATTTTGCTGACACTTGCTTATTTTGGCAGCCGTTTTGTCCGTGAAGTGATGTTAGACCGGCTCGGATAACAGCTTTTTCCCGCTATAGCCCATTAAGTCTTGACTTGAAGGGCTGTTCGTAATATCAAATAGCTTCGATTAGCCCTACAGGTAAACTACTTTTGGACGAGATCTCAACCAGCACCCTCTTTATTGTATTGGGATTGCTGGTTTTATGTTCCGCATTTTTCTCAGCTTCTGAAACCGGCATGATGTCGGTGAACCCATACAAGCTTAAACATCTTGCCAATGAACAGCATAAAGCTGCCATGCGTGTGACCGCTATGTTGGAACGCCGTGACAGGCTGATTGGTTTAATTCTGGTCGGTAACAATCTCGTCAATATCGCAGCATCAGCTATAGGTACGGTTATTGGCTTACGTTTATATGGTGATTTTGGTATTGCAATAGCCACTATAGCTCTGACAGTAATCATCCTGATTTTTGGTGAAGTCACACCAAAAACTCTGGCAGCTTTGCACCCGGAAAAAGTCGCTTTTCCAAGTTCGGTAGTCCTTAAACCCCTGATGAAAGTGCTTTATCCTGTGGTCTGGTTACTGAATAAAATCTGTAACACCCTGTTAGGCTGGCTTGGCGTCAGTGCTGAGCAACATCATGGCAACAGCTTAAGCAGCGAAGAATTACGCACTGTCGTCTATGAAGCTGGAGCTCTGATCCCGGAACACAACCAAAGTATGCTGGTTGGCGTGCTGGATTTAGAAAAAGCCACAGTGGAAGATATTATGATCCCACGCAACGAGTTGGTGGGCATTGATATCAACGACGAGTGGAAAGACATAGTACGTCAGTTGTCCAACAGTCAGCATAACCGCATTTTGTTGTACCGCGACAGCGTGGATGATGCATTAGGTTTTATTCACAGCCGTGATCTGGCCCGTCTGGCTTTAAAAGAACAACTGAACAAAGCATCTTTACTACGTTCAGTACGGGAAATTTATTTTATTCCGGAAAACACCCCACTCAATACCCAGCTGCATAAGTTTCAAAGTTCCAAAGAGCGTATAGGCCTGGTGGTCGACGAATACGGTGATATTCAAGGCCTGGTTACCTTAGAAGATATACTGGAAGAAGTGGTAGGTAATTTTACGACTGATATCACAGATCACCAGAGCGAAGAAATTCAGCCTCAGCCTGATGGCAGTTTCCTGGTCGACGGCGGTATCAACTTACGGGATTTAAACCGGGATATGCAACTGAATTTCCCAACGGATGGGCCTAAAACATTAAATGGTCTGGTGCTTGAGTATCTGGAAGAGATCCCTGAAGCCAGTTTAGGTTTGACTCTGGCAGGGTGCCCAATGGAGATTATCGAAGTGCAGGATAATATGATTAAAACAGTGCGGTTAATGCCGCATTTGCAAAAAGCATAAAAGCAAAAGGGCGCCCTGCGGCGCCCTTCTTACATCTGTTTTTGTCCAGTTAACCAAACAAACCAAAAAACCAACCGCTTTTAAATTCGTCTTCACAGCTTTGTAATTGTTTCTGATACATAGTTGCTCTTTGTTGTACTTTACGGGACGTTTCCATCAGCCAGCGCTTTTTGTAATAGGTACCGCGCTTATAACCGCCCCAGCCTTCGTGATAATTCAGATACTGAGCATAGGCATCAGATTTGGCCACTTTATTAATTTTGCTGCTTTTGTTGATATACCAGCCCATAAAATCCAAAGCATCATCAAAGTTTGAGCGCGCCGCAAAATAGCTGCCCGTTTCACGGCCATAGTCTTCCCAGGTCTCGTCTTTGACCTGAGCATAACCATAAGCTGTGCTGGCACGACCGACTGGAATAAAACCAAACCAATATTCCATAGGCGGCTGGGCATTATGCTTAAAACTGCTTTCCTGATACATCATCGCCATAGGCACATGAATAGGCACGTCCCATTTATCACGCATATCGGATGCTGCGTCATACCAGTCGTCATGTTCGCGGAAAATTTCACATAAATTGGAGCTGTTTTTAGGTGGGGCTGTAGCGCAGCCTGTTAATACAGTAGCAAGCGATAAGAAGAGTAAAGTTTTTTTAATTTTTTTCATAACACGCTGAACTTTTCAAAACACAACTCAGACTAACCTAACGAATGGATTCAACCAAGTTTTTGTTTTTCATCCCTGGATTATCCTTATCCTTAGTTTTCACGGCCAGCTTGCTGGCCGTTTTTTTATGTCTGAGTTTTAGTGGATATTAAAAAGCCGGATTTAATATCCGGCTTTATGCTTATAAATCAGCAAAATACTGTTCAAGGTACTGATCAAAACTCACCGAGTCGGCCTGTTCAATCTTCTGTTGCTCAAGCAAGGATACCGCCGCCATTTGTTCAAACTCTGCTTCGGTATACAGCTGATAGTCCATTGCAGCCAATTGCTGCCTGTACTGCTCAGCCAAAGCCAAAGCGTAATAAGGACTATCCTGCTGCTGAGCAATTAAACGGCTTAATAACTTACCTGAATAGGTTTGGTTCGGATCTAACAAGCCTAAATAAAACTCTTTGATAGCAGCACTGTACGAATCACTGCTGTGAGCTGCGTCCATCCAGTTCGCTATAGGCATCAGATCAGCGAACAGCTGTTCAGCCCAGTCCAGCATTAAACGAGGCTGGCCATTTTCATTCAGATCAAGGTTACGTTTGCGTCCTTCGGTTACCACTTTACGCAGGTTTTGCTCTGTCACTGCCTGTTCGTCAGCCGATAAATCCGGGCTTTTTTCCAGTAAACAGTAAATCAAAAACAAATCCAGAAAACGCATTTGTTCAGCGTTAATCCCCACAGCGCTGAACGGATTGACATCCAAAGCCCGCACTTCAATGTATTCCACACCACGGCGTTTTAAAGCGCAGGTTGGCCGCTCGCCACTTTGAGTAGTACGTTTAGGTCGTATGGTCGAATAAAATTCGTTTTCGATTTGTAGAATATTGCTATTGAGCTGATTGTACTGCCCATCGACTTTAACGCCTATGGAAGCGTATTCGGCAGAAGGCGTCGAAATAGCCTGACGTAAACCTTCGATATAATCCGGCAAATTGTTGTAGCTGATATTTAAACTGGACTGCGCACTGTTGGTATAGCCCAGATCACTCATTCGTAAAGAGGTGGCATAAGGTAAGTATAAAGAGCCTTTGCCCAAGGTTTGGAACTTATACTTAGGTTCGCGGCCTTGTAGAAACGAGCTGCACATAGCAGGGGATGCACCAAACAAATACACAACCAGCCAAACATATCTTTTGTAATTACGAATAAGGTGCAGGTACTGAGCAGAAATAAAATCCTGCAAGGACCCCGTGTCTCCCAACAACTGCTGATACTGCTGCCAGAACTCTTGTGGAATAGAGAAATTAAAATGCACACCGCTGATGGCCTGCATCATGCTGCCATAACGATTTTTAAGGCCCTGGCGATAAACGGTTTTCATAGTTCCAACATTGGAGCTACCGTACTGCGCCAGTTGGATCTCATCCTGATGTTCGATATAACAAGGCATAGAACCAGCCCAAAGCCGCTCTTCACCTATATGAGATAACGCAAATTTATGAATATCCGTCAGTTGCTTTAAAGTCACATCAATATCAGTTTGTGCCGGGGTAATAAACTCCAGCAAAGACTCTGAAAAATCTGTGGTGATTAAAGGGTGAGTTAAAGCCGATCCTAAAGCTTTTGCATGACCAGTTTGAGCCAGATGACCATCCGGCTTAATCCGCAATGTCTCCCGCTCAATACCCCGTCTGATACCTTTAATTGCAGTTTGAAATGACGTGGTGCCAAGCGCAGCCAGACGTTGTTCGAGGAAATGACTCAAGCTGATCCCTTATTTCTGATAATGAGCAAACGTTAAAATGGGGCGACTCAAATTAAAAAACAAGAGTGCCCAGAAATTAAGTTTTTGTGAGATAAATTGACGTTGTATTCTACTCTTCTTCAGCAGCAGCGCCATATGCCAATCTGCTTTTGCGCGCCGCCTGCAACACCACTATTCGCATAATGTCTTTCCACGACACTATGCCTATAGCCACATTATCCTGATCCGTCACAGGCAAACAGCCAATGTTATGTTTGAGCAACAAGGCTGCCGCTTTGACCACTGGATAATCTTCAGGCACAGCTATCACTGGGCTGCTCATTACATGTTTAATTTTGCGGCTGGTGACAAAAATATCTAAGGTTTTCTCCGAGGCGGCATCCATCACAGGTGCCAATGCTTTGAAATAATCTTTGACGGAAACTATACCTACTAAACGTCGCCCGGCATCAATCACTGGCACATGCTGAAATTTAGACTGATTAAAAATGTCTTTTAGCGCAGACAAACTCATATCCGGGTCAACCATCGTCAATTTTCTGGTCATAATGGCAGATACTTGCATAATGCTCCTAAACTCGCTTATCTGAGAGATCTTTGAAATAATGCCGCCGCTTTGATTCAGATTAACTGAATGATAAATAAAAAGGAAATAAGCATGAACCGCCGCAACCAGAACCTTGTTGACCAGGAAGTTCAATACGACGCCGGACAAGAGTTAGTCTCCACTACAGATACACGTGGGGTGATCACCTATGCCAACCCTGCATTTTGCCTGGTTGCCGGTTATACAGAAGACGAACTGGTGGGGAAAAACCATAATCTGGTGCGCCATCCTGATATGCCAGCCGCCGCTTTTGCTGATATGTGGACCCACTTAAAGCAAGGTCAATCCTGGCGTGGTATGGTGAAAAACCGTTGCAAAGACGGTCGCTATTATTGGGTGGATGCTTTTGTCACCCCTATTTATCAGCAGCAGCAACTGGTGGGCTACCAGTCAGTACGCGTAAAAGCAACTCCAGATTTAATCCAAAAAGCCGATCGCTGTTACCAGGCGATCAACGCAGGTAAAACCATCAACCAGTGGAATGGTAACAGCAATTTACGTCGTCTTATTGCACTGCTTAGCAGCTTTATTTTAATAGCGGCAGGTGCTTTGCTCTGGTCTCATGCGTTATGGCTGGCCTTGCTTATTCCGGCTATTTTCTTTGTGTTGATGTATGACGAATTAGTAGATATTCCGGCTCAGTTAAGCAAAATGCGTCAAGACTTCGATTCTGTATCCCGTTATGTCTATAGCGGTAAAACGGCATTTTCAGTAGCAGACTTCCGCCATCAGATGCATCAGGCCCGCTTGCGAACCGTATTAGGCCGCACTAGAGACAGCACCAACAAACTAACCAGCATTGCCGACACGCTGGAAGAGGCCGTGCATTTAACACAACGTGGCATTCACCAGCAAAGTCAGGAATTAGTCTCTATTGCTACGGCCACTCAGCAATTAAGCAGTACAGTACTGGATATCGCCGAACGCACAGGCGAAACCAACCAGAAAGTGGGCGAAGCTCAGCAGATTTGCCAGCAGGCAGAACAAGTGATGCAATTAACCGCCAACACAGTAAAAAAACTGGCTGTAGAAGTACAAGGTGCAGCCAGCACTGCAGATAACTTAGCTGTGGAAGCCGAACGTATTGGTGCTGTGATGACAGAAATTCAGGGTATTGCTAATCAAACCAACTTGCTGGCGTTAAATGCCGCCATTGAAGCAGCTCGGGCCGGTGAACATGGCCGTGGTTTTGCCGTAGTCGCTGATGAAGTAAGGGCTTTATCATCCCGTACTCATAAAGCTACAGAGCAAATTCAGCGTTCTATTGGTGAAATCCAGCAAACTTTATTGAGTTGGGGCAAAACCATGACGCAAAGCCGTGAACAGGTAGAAGAATGTGTGACTCAGACCACTCACAGCACAGAGCAATTATCGGAAATTGTCGCTATGGTCAATACCATCGATCATTTATCGTCGCAAATTGCGACAGCTGCGACTCAGCAAGGCCAGGTTGCAAGTGAAGTGGCCAGCAATGTGCAAAATATTCAGCATATTGCAGATGAAAACTTAGGCAATATGCAACTAGTTGCCGACAACAACCAACGTCTGCACCAGCAAGCTGCTGAGATTGCCAATTTAAGTAAGACATTTAACCAGTAACCTCTGGCTATAAAAAAAGCCCGCAGCTGCGGGCTTTTTAGTGACTACAAGTTTTACTGAACAGGTCCGGATTCAATCACAAATTTTCCTGCTTTGGCATCGACTGACACTATTGCATTTGGCTTAATCTGACCTTTCAGTAAGGTTTGAGCCAATGGGTTTTCAATATAATGCTGAATAGCGCGTTTTAACGGTCGCGCGCCAAAGACTGCATCAAAACCAGCCGCTGCCAACAGATCTAAAGCAGCATCTGTCACCGACAAACCAAAGCCTTTATCCTGCAAACGCAAACGCAGGCGTTGCAACTGAATAGACGCTATATGGCGGATATGCGCGCTGTCCAGCGGGTGGAACACCACAGTTTCATCTAACCGGTTTAAAAACTCAGGTCTGAACTGTTTGCTCAGCACGTCCATCAGCATATCTTTCATTTGCTGATAATCCTGATGCTGATAATGCTCCTGGATCAAATCTGAACCTAAATTCGAGGTCATAATGATCACTGTGTTTTTAAAGTCGACTGTACGACCTTGCCCATCTGTTAAACGACCATCGTCCAGCACCTGCAGCAAAATGTTAAACACATCAGGATGGGCTTTTTCTACTTCATCCAGCAACACCACAGAATAAGGTTTACGCCGCACTGCTTCAGTTAAATAACCCCCCTCTTCATAGCCGACATAGCCAGGAGGAGCACCGACTAAACGCGATACTGTGTGCTTTTCCATAAATTCCGACATATCAATGCGGATCAGCGCATCTTCGGTATCAAACAGGAACTGGGCTAAGGCTTTGGTTAGCTCGGTTTTACCCACACCTGTTGGGCCTAAAAACAGGAATGAACCTATAGGCTTATTCGGATCGGCTAAACCTGCACGGGAACGGCGGATGGAGTTGGACACAGCTTCTAAAGCTTCGGCCTGGCCTACCACCCGTTTTTGCAGTTCCTGCTCCATACGAAGCAGTTTGTCGCGTTCACCTTCCAGCATTTTGCTGACCGGAATTCCCGTGGCTTTGGATAACACATCAGCAATTTCCTGCTCCGTCACTTTATTTCGAAGCAGCGTCATTTCATGCATTTCCACTTGTGACGCCAAATCAAGCCGTTTTTCCAAAGCAGGAATACGTTCGTATTTCAGCTGCGACATACGGTTTAAATCACCGGCACGACGCGCTACTTCCATATCCAGCCTGGCTTGTTCTAAGTCCGCTTTGATATTTTGTGTGCCTTGCAAGGCCGCTTTTTCTGAAGACCAGACTTCATCCAGCTCGTTGTATTTCAAATCCAGTTCACGGATTTGTTCCTGGATCATGTCACGGCGCTTTTTCGTCGCATCATCTGTTTCTTTCGCCAGCGCATTATCTTCCAGCTTCAACTGAATAATACGCCGCTCTAATCTGTCCAGTTCTTCCGGCTTAGAGTCCATCTGCATCCGAATGCTGGACGCCGCTTCATCAATTAAATCAATGGCTTTATCCGGCAGCTGTCGGTCGCTGACATAACGGTGCGACAAAGTAGCAGCCGCCACTATGGCCGGATCGGTAATCTCTACCGCATGGTGCAGCTCGTAGCGTTCTTTTAAGCCACGCAAAATGGCGATAGTGTCTTCCACTGAAGGCTCATCCACTATGACTTTCTGGAAACGTCGCTCCAAAGCTGCATCTTTTTCAATGTATTTGCGGTATTCATCTAAAGTGGTGGCGCCTAAACAATGCAGTTCACCCCGAGCTAATGCAGGTTTGAGCATATTGCCGGCATCCATAGCACCGTCGGCTTTGCCAGCACCGACCATGGTATGAATTTCGTCAATAAACAGAATAACCCGGCCTTCTTCTTTTGAAAGCTCGTTCAGCACTGCTTTTAGGCGTTCTTCAAATTCACCACGATACTTAGCACCAGCCAATAAAGAGCCCATATCCAAAGACAGAACTCGTTTGTCTTTTAAACCTTCCGGCACTTCTTTATTGATGATACGCAGCGCTAAACCTTCGACTATGGCGGTTTTACCCACACCAGGTTCACCAATCAGCACAGGATTGTTTTTAGTGCGGCGCTGCAGCACCTGAATACAACGGCGGATTTCTTCATCACGGCCTATCACAGGATCTAACTTGCCAGCTTCAGCCCGCGCCGTTAAATCCACCGTATATTTGTTTAAAGCCTGACGGCTGTCTTCAGCATTAGGGTCATCGACATTCTGGCCGCCACGAATTTGTTCTATGGCTTTTTCCACTACAGCTTTATCTACACCCAGGAGGCGTAATAAATGGCCTAATTCAGACTTGTCCTCACAGGCAGCCAACACAAACAACTCGCTGGAGATATATTGATCTTTGCGTTTTTGCGCATATTTATCACATAGATTCAGCAGGTTAATAGTGGCAGCAGACAGCTGCACATTAGCATCTGCACCTTCCACTTTGGGTAAGCGCTCTAAAGCCTGGGATAATTTGGAACGCAGTTCATTGGTATTGACGCCAATTTTGCTGAACAGATCTTTGGTGGATCCACCTTCCTGATTCAGCAAAGCATGCATTAAATGAATGGGTTCAATAAACTGATGGTCACGGCCTAAAGCCATAGACTGAGCTTCGGCTATTGCCAATTGGAATTTACTGGTAAATCTGTCGAGTCTCATAACATCTCCGCATACATCAAACTGCTGTTGGCATTAAGATGGGGCAGAGCAGGTTAATTATCAAGCGATAAACGTCAAAAAATTGACTTAGATCAGTCAATCCAGATACAGGATGCCATTCGGCCTGTTTGGCCATCACGGCGATAGGAATAAAAATCGTGTGAGTCGGTGTAAGTGCAAAAACCGCCACCGTAAATCTGTGAAACTCCGGCCGCATTCAAACGTAAACGCGCCAGTTGATATAAATCAGCCAGCCATTTACCTGTTTTATTCGGAACAGCCATAAAAGCTGCTTCAGCTTTGGCATCTTTTGCCATAAAAGCCAGCCGTACTTCATCCCCCACTTCAAAAGCTGTGGGGCCAATAGCAGGACCTAGCCAAGCCATCACCTGGCCAGGATCAGTAAACTGTGTCAGGGTTTGTTCGAGCACGCCATCGACTAAGCCACGCCAGCCCGCATGAGCTGCAGCCACCTGAGTACCAGCTGCATCACAAAACAACACCGGCAGGCAATCAGCGGTCAGTACCACTGACACCAGACCTTTGGTTTTGGTGGTACTGGCATCGGCTGTAAAAGGACCCACTGAAAAATCAGTCTGTTCCAGTAGGACGCAATCTGTACCATGCACTTGATTGAGCCATAAAGGTTCAGCAGGCATCCCCGCCTGTTGCTTGAAAAGCTGACGATTCTGCGCCACAGCTTCAGGTCTGTCATTGACATGACTACCTAAATTCAATCCGTCGTAAGGAGGCAAAGATACTCCCCCCTCGCGAGTACTGATCGCTGTTTTTACATGCAAAGGCGCAGGCCAGTCAGCTTTAAACATCAGGCGAAATCCAGACCGTGAATATCAGTGTCTTCACGTAAGGCCTGAGTCAGCTCTACCATATCGTCAGGAATTGGTGCATGCCATTCCATAATTTCACTGGTAATAGGGTGAGCTAAACGCAGCATAGCTGCATGCAGCGCCTGACGTTTAAAGGCACGTAATACAGTTAACAGAGCTTCATCAGCTTTACGTGGTGGACGTGGACGACCTGCGTAAACAGGGTCACCCACCAGCGGATAGTTAATGTAGGTCATATGCACACGAATTTGGTGAGTACGGCCAGATTCCAGACGTAAACGCAAGCGAGTGTGAGCACGGAATTTTTCCATTACACGGTAGTGAGTCACTGCAGGACGGCCAGAACTGGTTACCGCCATATGAGTACGCTTGGTAGGGTGACGGCCAATTGGCTCATCCACTGTACCGCCCGCTGTCATAGTGCCGTGGCAAATCGCTTCGTATTCACGGGTAATTTCCCGCTCCTGCATCGCTTCTACCAAATGGGTCTGAGCAGGGATAGTTTTAGCTATCACCATTAAACCTGTGGTGTCTTTGTCCAGACGATGCACTATACCGGCCCTTGGCACTTCAGCAATAGAAGGACAGTGGTGTAATAAAGCATTTAACAAAGTACCGTCGGCATTGCCCGCACCAGGATGCACCACTAAACCCGCAGGTTTATTGATCACCATAATATGTTCGTCTTCGTAAACAATATTCAGGTCTATAGGCTCAGCTTCAAAGCGTTCATCATCCGGTAACTCGGCCTGGATCAATACAGACTCCCCGCCCAGTAACTTTTCTCTGGGCGTGTTACATAGCTGGCCATTGATTTGAACCCAATCGGCTAAGATCCACTCTTTTATTCTGGAACGCGAATAGTCCGGGAACATTTCGGCCAATACCTGATCTAAGCGTTTACCAAATAGATGGTCAGGTACAATTTCTGCAAGTTTTATCTGTTTTGTCATGTCGGAACCAGTTATCCTGTGTGCATACCCGAACTGTCTGGGTTAGAATCGGGCCATAAAAGGTTATTTTAACGGTTTTACTCCAGACTAAATAGCCAATAGGTTTAAGTAGTAGCGGATTTTTAAATGAAAGTGAATTTTTTAGCCATAATCGCCCTAGCTTTAACACTAACCGCCTGTGCGGGGAACAAAAAAGCCGAAGAAGAACTGGTCAATACCAACCAGTCTGCTCAGCAAATGTATGAAGAAGCCAAAAATGTGCTGGATTCAGGTCTGTATAACAGAGCTATTGAGCTGTTAAGAGGCATGGAAAGCCGTTATCCGTTTGGTCCTTTGTCCCGTCAGGTGCAATTGGATCTGATCTACGCTTATTACCAAAGCGGTGATACCACTCAATCCTTAGCCAGCATAGACCGTTTTATTCGTCTTAACCCAAACCACCCGGATTTAGACTACGCCTACTACATGCGTGGTTTAAATAACGTCAAAGCTGACGAAAACTCTTTTCAGGAATTTGTCGGTATAGATCGCGCCGACCGGGATATGTCCAGCACCAAACAAGGTTTTGATGACTTTAAAATACTGGTCAGCACTTATCCAAATAGTAAATACGCAGATGACGCCAGAAAGCGTATGTTCGCTATTAAAGAAAGACTGGTACGTTACGAATTACTGGTTGCTGATTATTACGTCCGTCGTGGCGCTCATTTAGCGGCAGCCAACCGTTGTAAATACATTGTCGAGTATTACCGCGATTCGCCACAAGTAGAGCAAGCCTTGGTTATTATGGTCGAAAGCTATGACAAATTAGGTTTAGTGAAATTACGTGATGATGCCAAAGCGGTATTGCTGCTGAACTTCCCTAACGCGCTGAATTAGTATCCCCGTCGTACTATGACTTAGGGTATAAAAACAGAAATAAAAAAACGGCTTTTAGGCCGTTTTTTTATTTCTGCTGATGCTTAACTTTGCGTTTACAACGCATCCAAAGCTTCTGATAACTTACTGACTGCTACTACTGTCATTCCCGGAATAGCTTCTTTAGGTGCATTGGCAACCGGCACTATGGCGCGTTTAAAGCCATGTTTTGCTGCTTCTTTTAAACGTTCCTGACCACTGGGTACAGGCCTAATCTCACCGGACAAGCCCACTTCACCAAAGACGACCAGCTCATTGGGCAAAGCTTTATTTTTAAAGCTCGACACCAGCGCCAGCAAAGTAGCTAAGTCAGCGCTGGTTTCATTCACCTTCACGCCACCCACCACATTGACGAATACATCCTGATCGGCCATTTGAATACCAGCATGACGGTGCAATACTGCGAGCAGCATCGAAATACGGTTTTGCTCCATGCCCAAAGTAACCCGGCGTGGATTATTTAATGGCGAATAATCTACGAGCCCCTGAATTTCCACCAGCAAAGGTCGGGTCCCTTCCCATAACACCATCACAATAGAGCCTGGCGTATCTTCTTTGCCACGGCTTAAAAATATAGCGGAAGGGTTTTTCACTTCCCGCATACCCTGGCCTGTCATCGCAAACACGCCCAGCTCATTGACAGCACCAAAACGGTTTTTATTGCCACGTAAAGTGCGGAATCTGTTGTCGGTGTCCCCATCCAGTAAAATAGAACAGTCGATGCAGTGCTCCAGTACCTTAGGACCAGCCAGAGAACCATCTTTAGTGACGTGACCGACCATAATCACAGCCACATTATGTTGTTTAGCAAAACGGGTTAAGTACGCCGCGCTTTCCCGCACCTGAGATACGCTGCCTGGAGCAGACTGAATATCCGACATCTGCATCACCTGAATCGAGTCGATGACCATAATGCGCGGTTTTTCTTGCTGTGCCAGCTGGCAAATAGTCTCAACATTGGTTTCAGCCAGCATCATTAAGTTTTGTGTCGGTAAGCCCAATCTGTTCGCTCGAAGCGCCACTTGTTGCAGCGATTCTTCACCTGTGACATACAGAGCTTTGTCTGTTACTGCCAGTCCACACATAATTTGCAGCAGCAAGGTACTTTTACCTGCGCCCGGACTACCGCCAATCAATATCGCTGAACCAGGCACTATACCGCCGCCCAACACCCGGTCAAATTCAGCAAAACCAGAGCTAAAACGTGGCACCTCCTGCAAGTCAACTTGATCCAACCGAATCACTTTAGCGGCGGTAGCTCCGGCATAACCGTCAAAACGTTGTTGTTTTGTTACACTGGGTAAACGCACTTCGCTGATACTGTTCCAGGTGCCACACTCAGTGCACTGGCCCTGCCAGCGCACAAAGTCAGCGCCACAGTCATTACAGACGTACGCGCTCTTAGTTTTAGCCATTTTTTATCTCTTCTTATTAAAAGGCACGATTATTGCTTTTACATCGTACTGGTTTTACTCTAACCCAAATTATTGATACAGGGCTTGCCACTCCCCTGTCAGTGTTTAAGCGAGCATGACAACAAACGACTTACAAGCTTATAGCAGCGTCCTGGAACGTCTGAAACCCCTTATCAACACTCAATTGTTTGATGAGGAGTTTCGGCTATTGACCGGCGACTTAGCCAAATCGCAGCAATTTCTGATCAAAATGGAATTAAAGCGTCTGGCGCAGCCATGCACCTATTATATCGATTTACGTGGCAGGGTCGACGGCGAAGTTCGCCCTTTTGAGCATAAAGGCCAAACCCATTATCTGGATGAACTTGCGATCCAAACCTTTGAAAAAGGGCTGAAGCAATACGGCCAATACACTATTGGCATTTTTGAAGACGTCACCAATACCAATAACAACTTCAGAGTGCGGCATCAGCAAGAAACCAATAAAAGGCTGCAGGACGTATTATCAGGAGAGGTTTCTGACACCAGAGACTTAGCCGCTATTCCTTCTGATCTGGATGCTACGGCCAATGACTACAAAGCAGCTCAACTGATCCGCTTTGCCGGTTACAGCGTGCGCCGTGAAGAGCGAATGAATTTCTCTATAGATATTGAAGTGGTATTGCAGGATGAAGAACGTTTTCCTGCAACCACCAGTGACCTATCCGTATCTGGCTGTAAAATCAAAATCCCGCTGGCAATAGAAATGACAGCCGGGCAAAAAGTTGCCATATTTTTCCGCGGCTTAGAGCAGGAGTTTGCCCTTGGTATCAATAACGGCATCCCTTATCAGGTAATTGATGTTGAACCTGCCGACAAAAGTTATTACGTGCGGTTAAAACGTTTGCCTTTAGCGGATGAAAAAGGCTTTTCAGATTTTCTGCAAAATTTTATTCACGGCAATAAAAGACGTTACAAAGTGAATCTGGATAACACCTACGAAGCGGTGTTTATCAAAGGTTATGAGCAATTTTATTTACCCCGCATCAGCTCTTTACCGGTATTTCTGGCGGTTAACGACGGCAAGGCCTCACCCGCCTGTGTATTAACCACTGAAAACAACAGGCACCTGATGCACTATTTTCAGGATGAGCGTCAGCAGAATGTTTTGCCACAACTGCTGCACGTGCGCAGATTAAAACAGTGTCTGGCTAAAGAGGCCAATGAAAACAGCACCATACTTTATACCTTTACCCATGCGGCCAAAGGCCGATTGTTTTTTTATTCGGCTACAACAGAAGAATTACTGCAACACCCTGAACTGAAAGCGGTGTTCTTCGGCTTTGGTGCAGCCAAACCAAGCTTCCGCGCATTCCGTATGTCGGTGTTACGCACTGTGCCTGCTCATGCCCATATTCCGCTGTCATTACCCGCTACTGCGGATCAGGAAGTGCAAAAGCTGAATCAACCACCAACACCTTTGATCGCAAATTTCATTCGTAACTTGCGCTATATAGTGGCGCTGACCGATATCAGTACGGCCCAAAGCAACAGCCTGTACAAAGCTATCACTTACGACGCGGCTTTGCTGAATCAGTTGAAAGTGTTTGGACATGCCAAACTTGAGCAGATCCCACCTATTGAAAGCGCCTCTGTACAGTATGTGAATTTACGTTCTGAAAGCCGGTTTTTATATAAAACCACAGTACTGTTGGAGAGGGATAAAGGAGGTGATATTCAGTCCTTTAGCCGCGATTTCTCCAGTAAAGGCATCCAGCTGGAATGTGCCGAACCTGTGAGTTTTTCAAAAGGCGATACAGTGCAAATCAGTTTGCCTGAACTGCAAAAAATCACCACTAAGCATCAGCTCTCAGGCCTGCCTTATGAAGTGATGGCGGTCAGTAAAAACAAACTGATTATGAATATGAGAGTGATAGATCCAACCAACGATCATCCAGGCAAAATATTTTTTCAGCAGCTCATTAATAACAACAGAAGCAAACTGACGATGGCAGAGGAAACGCCAAAGTTTCCGGGCCTTGGCCCTGCCTTACGTAATATGTACGTTAAAGCTTTGGACACCTTTGCCTTTTATGTGCATCGTCAAGGTGTCCGTTACAATCTGGATGTAGTGGCTATGGGTGCAAAACCCAGTGCTTTGCACAAGTTACTGGCACATTTCAGCGAAGGGTCTGAGTCTATGACCATGTTACCTTTGCTGAAAAACAATGCCACCAACTTGCAGTTTGCCAATCAGCTGAAAAAAATGAAGCGCCAGGAAGTCCCATACAGCTATGAGGTTTTTCTGCGTTTTATCCCTGAACAGGACAACACCGAACACAGCTTTGAAACTAAGTTTGACTTTGATTTCCAACTGCACAGTGCCAAAAAAGCTTTTGTAGATGACGTGGTCAAGACGGATCTGTTGTTTGCTTTTAAGATCTTTTTATCCCGCACAGGCCGGCCTGATACCGAACATATTGCCAAAGAGCTAGGGTATGTCAGCACTTACGCCATTCATAAGGCGAAAGTACTGGAAGAAGAACTTTGGAGTGTGGTGGGCGTAGGTGATGTCGTGGATATCACAGACGAAGTATTACTGCGTTTTAACTTAAGCAACGAACAAATAGCAGAGCAACAGCACAAACGGCTGACTTTATTGGCCAGTCTCAAACAACCTGTTTAAATTCGGCCGGCTAAATCTGTTTCAGCCATAACAGCAGTTCAGCAAAATGATCTGAACTGGCGCTGGGGTGAGTCAGCATAGAGATATGATCATAGTCATGCCGATGCCCCTGCGCTTTGCCGAGCAAGCTATAACGCCCTGAGTTTAACCCTGTTTCTGCCAGAAAAGCCTGCACATCCTGCGGATGTCCTAACAGCTGATCGTTAATGGCGGCAAAATGCCAGCTGACCGGCCAGTTCACATCAGTGCAAGCTGCGGCATAATCAAAACCATCAGTTGGATCGGTGAAAGCATCTCCGCGGATCCAGCCTATGGTATCCAGCAGATATTGAGCTGGTTCGTTGTCCGCACCAAAACGCCATTGTCTGGCCGGTAAATAGCCATAGAAACGACAAAGCAGTGGCGAAAACAGATTCCAAACCAAATCAATATGCAGACGTTTTTTAAAGCCTCTTACACTAATCACCCGCTTGCTGCCGAAAGTGACTATGGTTTTGACTTTAGGTAGCAGTTCTGGAAAACGCGCTAAACTTGCCGCCAACACCACACCAGCCCAGGAATGTGCCATTACCATGACAGGCTGCTGATACTGCTGGAACAGATGATGAATTAAAGCAGGAATATCCTGACAAATCAGTTGCTGCTGACTGTGATTAAAACGCCTGCTGGCTTGAGGACTGGATAAGCCACGACCAGCGAAATCAGCACAAGTGACAGCAAAACCACGATCGGCCAGAAAGCAGCCCAGACCCCGGCCTTTTTCATTGTAAAAAATCCGGCTGTTTTCAATAGCACCATGCAGCATCAGCACAGGATAAGCTGACTCTGCATGATTCGGTGTCAACTGTCGCAAATGCAGCTGATAATCAGCGACCGTCAGCCATTCTGAGCTTTGCTGGTGTTGCATCAGCTCTCCAGTAAATACAGCAACTGCAATAACGAACCTTGCCGTATCGCCGCTTTGGCCTGAGCCTGTACCTTAGGTTTGGCATGAAAAGCTACACCAAGGGCTGCGACAGCCAGCATAGGTAAATCGTTAGCACCATCACCAATAGCCACAGTCTGACTGGCGGGGATCTGGTACTGATTGGCAATCTGTTGCACCACGTCCGCTTTGGTCTGAGCATCAACTACTGCACCCAACACCTGACCTGTCAGCTTGCCATCGATGATTTCCAGCTGATTAGCAAAAGTGGCCGTTAGTTGTAAACGCTGTTTTAAGGCTTCGGTAAAATAAGTGAAGCCACCTGATGCAATCACCACCTGCCATTGATGTTGCTGTAAAAACGACACTAAAGCTTCTAAACCCGGCATCAATGGCACAGCATCCAGCACCTTTTTCAGCACTGTATCAGGAGCATCTTTTAAAGTAGCCACTCGTTGACGCAAGCTTTGCGCAAAGTCCAGTTCGCCATTCATAGCGCGCGCAGTCACAGCTGCTACTTGCTCACCAACACCTGCTAGTTTGGCGATTTCATCAATACATTCAATCTGGATAGCAGTGGAATCCATATCCATCACCAGCACACCGGGTTGCTGTAAAAACACCGGAGCTGGCAGATAGACCAGTTCAGCAGCCCATGACTCACTCAACTGGCGTAAGGCCTGAATTTGCGCTGAGCTTAAGGCTAAAGGCAAATCGATACGCACCGCCAAAGCTAAATCAGCGTGAGGACGATACAAACTCAAGGAATAAGCCGCATCTGCAGGCAATAACTGCAGCACAGCAAATAACTGATGTAGCGTGATGGCACCAGAAAAAATCCTCAGGCTGGCGGTACTTTGTCCTGTAACTAAGCCAGACCAGAATTCTGGTGCTGAAACAAAGTCAGCAGCCTCACGTTCGCTTTGATAAAAGCCGGAAGCATGCATTTGTACTGCACCTCTTACTGCACCTTGCGCCGTCAGCCACTGAATTAAACTGTTGTCAGCAAAGGAGTTTGGGTCAATCTTATAATAAAAGCTCAATGGGCCACCTGTACTTCATTCTGTTGCCGTGGCATTCTACCGACATTTTTAAGCCATTGTCAGTGTAAAAATCAGGCAAATTAATGCAATTAAGCGGATATCAGCACAACAAAAACTCAAAATACTTCAGACTGGCCCAGCTGTTGCTGGCATTGCTGGGGATTTGGGTGCTCTCGCAATGGTGGTGGAACAGTAACCAGCAAGGCGAACTATTGTTCCAGCAACAAAGTGCCGAACTGATGCGCTCAACGCTAGTGGCTTTGTCTCATACCGCAGCTTATCTCATAAACAACGATCAGTTGGAAAGCTTAAACCAACTGACTACTCATATTGCCGCTACACCTTATCTGCAGGATGTAGTGGTATATGACGCTAACGGCGTGAAGTTGTCTGCTTCACAAGGTACTGCCGCAGCTCAGCTGTTATATGCACCTCAACATGAACAAGCTTTGCTTGCCATGGTGCAGGAAATTACGCAGGACAATAGAGTCATTGGCTATATCAAAATCAGTATGAAACTGGACGCCAGCTTATTGCCTGTGACTCAAGCCTGGCAGCAGTTGATGCGGCAAGTATTCTGGATGTTGTTACTCTCAGGTGTAGTAGCCTTTATGTTACGTGGCACCTGGAGCAAGATTGTGCATCAGTGGCAAAAATGGCGTCGCAGCAAACAAGCGGATGCGGCGAATTTGCTTTAGGTTGGGAACAACTGAACCGTTGTGTTCAGCAGCACTTGTGCTATCTGCTGCTGATTTTCGCCTCTTAATTCTGCCAGCTCTTTCAGCACCAAAGGCAACTGGGCTGGTGTATTTATTTCCCCCTGAAAACCATGCAGTGGCATCGAAGGTGAATCGGTTTCCAGCACTAAAGCGTCGAGCGGAAATTGTTTCACTGCGTTGCGGGTTTTCTCGGCGCGATCGTAAGTAATAGTACCGCCTATGCCGAGCTTAAAACCCATATCTATAAAAGCTTTGCCTTGCGCAAAACTGCCGGAAAACGCATGCAAAATGCCACCTTGGCTAAACTGCTGCTGTTTAATGACCTGCAGTAATTCATTCTGTGATTTGCGATGGTGCAAAATCACAGGCTTTTTCAGTTTGGCTGCCAGCTGCAACTGAAATTCAAAACACTGTCGTTGCAGAGCAAAACTTTGCTCATCCAGCGCAAAATCCAGCCCTATTTCGCCTATAGCGCTGACTTGAGGTAAAGCGGCTAAATCTTCTAATCCTTCCAGAGCGTCCAGCTGTGTTTGACTTGCCCACCAAGGATGTACACCTAAGGCGATGTAAAAACCATAACGCTGCTTTAATTCCAGCAAAGGCAACCAGGCGGACGATTGCACTGCAGGCACTAAAAAGCCTTCAACGCCCACAGCTTTGGCGTTGGCCAAATGCAGCTCAAGTTCAGGCAATAACTCTGGCAAATCCAGATGGCAGTGGCTATCAAATAATACAGGCCGCGTATAGGCGGCCTGTAAAGGAAGGGTTATGGACATAAACGCTCTATGGCCCAGCTGCTATCTGCTTGCTGCTTGTACATAAAGCGGTCATGCAGCCTGTGTTCGCCACCTTGCCAGAATTCAATCTGATGGGGTTTGACTAAAAAGCCGCCCCAGAATGATGGTACTGGCACTTCACCTTGCTCAAATTTATGTTTAATTTCAGCAAACTTTTGCATCAACACCTGACGGGTCGAGACAGGACGGCTTTGCTCTGAAGCCCAGGCTGCCAGCTGGCTTTCTTTAGGCCGGGATAAGAAGTAACTCATCACCTGACTGGTCGGAACCCGCTCAGCCGTGCCATAAACAATGACCTGACGCTCCAGTGGATGCCACGGAAAATGCAGACAGACTTTAGGGTTATGCTCTAGCTCAGAGGCCTTACGGCTGCCTAAGTTGGTATAAAACACAAAACCTTTGCTACTAACATCTTTAAGCAATACAAGACGTTGTGATGGCTGACCTGACGCATCCACTGTAGCGACACACATAGCGGTTGGATCGGGTAATTCGGCAGCTACTGCATCTTTCAGCCAGCCTTCAAACTGCACAAAAGGATCGGCATTGAGCTTATCCAGATCCAGTCTGTCCATAGTGTAACTGCGGCGAATATCAGCAATTTTCATCAGTTTGTCCTTTTACATCAAAGGTCTATAGCAAACGACTGGAGTAAAGCGGATTACATCCGCTCCATGACCTCAATACCTAATAAGTCTAAGCCTTGTTTTAAGGTACGGGCCACCAGAATACTCAGCATTAAACGGCTGTTTTTCAGTTCTGGTTCAATGCCTTCTTTTAAAATAGGGCAAGCTTCGTAGAAACTCATAAACTGGCTGGATAACTCGTATAAGTAGTTACACAGCAGGTTAGGCACCGCATCTTTCATCACGGCCTGTAGCGTTTCTTCTAAGCGTAACAGTTTGACGGCTAACTGCTTTTCCTGCTCTTCCAGAAGTTGCAGCGGAGCCACAAAGCTCTCATCTATACCAGCACGGCGCAAAATACCGCTGACACGGGTATAAGCATATTGCAGGTAAGGGGCTGTGGCGCCTTCAAAACTTAACATGGCATCCCAGCTAAACACATAGTCGCTGGTCCGGTTTTTCGATAAGTCAGCAAACTTCACTGCACCTATACCTACTTTGCGTGCCACTTCAGCCATTTCTTCAGCGCTTAAATCAGAGGATTTTTGCTCTACTACGGCTTGAGCTCGCACTACGGCTTCTTCTAGCAATTCAGCCAGCTTGACAGTGCCACCGGTACGGGTTTTAAACGGCTTACCGTCTTCACCCATCATGGTGCCAAAAGGGCAATGATCGTAAGCGACGTGTTCTTTTAATAAACCCGCTTTACGGGCCACTAATTCCACTTGTTTAAAATGCAGCGCCTGACGGGCATCGGTAAAAATCACAATGCGATCGGCAGCTAAATCAAAACTACGGTACTGACAGGCTGCTAAATCTGTAGTGGCATACAGGAAACCACCACCGGTTTTTTGCACGATAAAAGGTGAAGGATTACCTTCTTTATCCGCCAGTTCCTGCAAAAACACCACTAAAGCGCCTTCACTTTCCACAGCTAAACCCTGCTGTCTTAAGCTATCGACTATAGGCTGCAGCATAGAGTTGTAGGCACTTTCAGGCTTGATATGCTCATGGCCTAAAGTGACTTTTAAGGTTTTATACACTTCGTCGCTGTGTTTAATGGAGGTGTCGATAAACAGCTGCCACAACTTTTGGCAGTGCGCATCGCCACTTTGTAATTTCACTACATAGTCACGCGACTTATCAGCAAAACCTGCTTCATCGTCAAAACGTTTTTTCGCTTCGCGGTAGAAGTCTTCCAGATCGGCTAAAGCCACTTGTTCTAAATCGATACCGGCTGCAAGCTTGTCTTCCAGATGCGCAATCAACATACCAAACTGCGTGCCCCAGTCGCCCATATGGTTCTGACGAATGACTTTATCGCCCCAGAACTCCAGACAACGCACAACGGCGTCGCCAATAATGGTGGAACGTAAATGGCCAACGTGCATCTCTTTCGCCAGGTTGGGCGCTGAGTAATCCACTACTACAATTTGAGGGGCTGGGTTAGTGCTCAAGGTTAATCGTGGGTTTTGTGAAGCCCCCACCAACTGTGCTGCTAACCAGTCTTTACGCAAAGTCACGTTAATAAAACCAGGGCCTGCAATTTCAACCTTTTCAGCTAGTTCGGCTAAATCCAGTTGTTGCACCAGCTGTTCAGCCAAAGCACGGGGATTGGTTTTTAATAACTTGGCGGCCGCCATAGCACCATTGATCTGGTAATCACCAAACTCAACTTTAGTGCTGATGGTGACAGCCGTATTAGTGTCGGCAGGCAAACCCAAAGCCACCATAGCGGCTTGGGTTTTGGCGGATAATAATTCTTTAATATTCATAACAAACCTTTGCTCGAGCCTGAATTAATGTTCACGGGTCTTATGGAATTTGATCTTCGGATAACGTTCAATCGACAAGTTCAGGTTGACCATAGTAGGTGCCAGATAGGTCAGGTTATCACCGCCGTCCAATGCCAGGTTCATGCTGGCTTTGCTCTTTAATTCAGTCATAGCTTTATGATCATCGCTGTACACCCAACGCGCTGTCGTCACGTTGACGCTTTCGTAAATCGCATCGACGCTGTATTCAGAGCGTAAACGATGCACTACCACGTCAAACTGCAGCACACCAACAGCGCCTACTATTAAATCGTTGTTATCCAGCGGACGGAATACCTGCACAGCACCTTCTTCAGATAACTGCACTAAACCTTTGAGTAACTGCTTTTGCTTTAACGGGTCGCGCAGACGAATACGGCGGAATAACTCAGGCGCAAAGTTTGGAATACCTGTGAAGTTAAACTTTTCCCCAGAGGTAAAAGTATCACCAATCTGAATAGTGCCGTGGTTATGTAAACCTATGATATCGCCAGGAAACGCTTGTTCCACGTGTTCACGATCGCCCGCTAAAAAGGTTAAAGCCTGTGGTACCAGCATATCTTTGCCAATACGCACATGGTGCATTTTCATGCCCTTTTCATATTTACCTGAACAGATACGCAAAAAGGCCACACGGTCACGGTGTTTCGGATCCATATTGGCCTGAATTTTAAAGACAAAACCGGTAAAGGCTGGCTCTGATGGCTCAACAACACGGCTGGTGGTAGCGCGGTGTTGTGGCGCTGGCGCCCATTCGGTTAAACCATCCAGCATATGATCCACACCAAAGTTACCTAAGGCTGTACCAAAAAACACTGGAGTGAGTTCACCTTTACGGAACAGCTCTAAATCAAACTCATGGCTTGCGCCTTTGACCAGTTCCATTTCTTCACGTAACTGGTCGGCGTAATAACCTACTCGTTTATCAAGTTCAGGGTTGTTGATACCTTTAATCACATCCAGTTCCTGGATGGTATGGCCCATACCTGATTTGTATAAAATAATTTCGTCACGGTAAATGTGATAGACACCTTTAAACTCTTTACCCGAGGCGATTGGCCAGGTGATAGGAGCACAGGCGATTTTTAATACGCTTTCCACTTCATCTAATAAATCAACAGGATCACGAATATCGCGGTCCATTTTGTTCATAAAAGTAATGATAGGCGTGTCACGTAAACGGGTGACTTCCATCAGTTTAATGGTTCGGTCTTCAACACCTTTAGCGCCGTCGATCACCATTAAGCAGGAGTCTACTGCCGTTAAAGTACGGTAGGTATCTTCCGAGAAGTCTTCGTGACCAGGAGTATCAAGCAGGTTGACTAAGCAATCCGCATAAGGGAACTGCATCACAGAAGTCGTGACCGAGATGCCCCGCTCTTTCTCCATTTCCATCCAGTCGGAGGTGGCGTATTGGCCAGACTTTTTACCTTTGACCGTACCTGCTTTTTGGATCAACTGTCCAAACAACAACACTTTTTCAGTGATAGTGGTTTTACCGGCATCCGGGTGAGAGATGATCGCAAAAGTGCGGCGTTTGTTAATTTCTTCTAAAAACAGTTCGGTAGTCATGCCATCCAACTTGATCAATAAACGAAGCCCACAACATAGCCAAGAAGCAGAGTGGGCTTGGGTTATATAGGAAATTTCGCGCGATTATAACAGCAAGCAGAGCATAGGCACAGAATTTAGCCACTTCGGTCTGGAAATTATCTGCCTAGAGAGATGATTCAGCCCTAGCCTAAGGGCAAAGCCATTAAAATTGCGTCTTCACGGCCTGTCGCTGTTGGGTAATAACTGGGGCGTAAACCGGTTTGTATAAAGCCACATTTTTCATACAGCTTAATGGCATTGGCATTGGATTGACGTACTTCCAACCAGCAGTCCAGTGCTTCTAAATCCTGGGCCTGGGCAATAAAGTGCTGCATCAGTTGCTGGCCATAACCCTGACCCTGAGCTTTTGACGACACACCAATATTAAATAAACTGGCTTCCATTGCGACTTTTTCGCCTATATAAAAACCTATAATGGCGTCGTTATCATCCATCAGCACCGCATTAAAATAACGCTCGCCAAAGCAAGTGCTAAAGGTGCTTTCCGACCAGGGATGGCTATTGGCGCTTTGTTCGATCTGCAGCATCGCAGGGATATCGGCAGGGGTGGCACTACGTATTAACGGCATGCATCAGCTCTCTTGCTGGAGGCACAACCAGAGCAGCTTTTTCTGCTGGGCTGACTGTAATAATTCAATCGAAGGTGTTACTAAGAGTCCGTTTTGCAACATAGGTTCAGTACTGGCCGGGTTTAACCGCCACTGCAGTTGTGGTTGATACTCGCTGAGAGCCACGAGGACGTCTTTGGATAAGGTCAGTTCTGCGTCAGGATCAGAGTAAACAGGTACTGCTGGTTCGACAGCTTCAACTACAGCTTTGGTATCAGCAACAGCTTCTGCCAGCACACCAATTTCAACTTCAGGCGTTTTGGCCATAGCAGAAAACTCTTGATGTAATTCAAGTGGTTGTATCTGGAGTAAATGCAGCAGTTGCTGCTTAGACGATAAAGAATTCATATCAGAATGAAGTGGCAGGGGCAGAGGGATTCGAACCCCCAACCATCGGTTTTGGAGACCGCTGTTCTACCAATTGGAACTATGCCCCTAGCGTTGGAGGCGCCATTATACAAAAGAGGCATCAAAGGTAAAGCAAAAATCTGTCTGCACTGATTTAACTGCGCATAAAACATACGTTTCATTCCTTCAAGGCCCCTTCCCTGCTTGTTATTAAGCTTTCTAATCAAAAATTACGATACTGGCAAGCTTATTAATTCGTTTTCATCGAAGCATTTATCGGACTTATGCTGCTTCCATAGCTTCAAAGGAGAAAAACCATGAGCAAAGTACAAGATATATACCAACGAGAATTTCCACGCCTGCAACAAGACGATACGATAGTTCAGGCTGTGCAGCAACTGCGACAGTTTAACCTGACCGGTGCACCGGTGTTTAATAAAGAAAATAATCTGGTCGGTTATTTGTCTGAGCAAGACTGTTTAGCCGCTATGTTACACGCCAGCTACTTCTGCAGCCTGCACAATACGATAGCTCAAGTAATGAGTAAAAAGGTGGTGACTGTATTGGCGTCTGACAGCGTGGTGGATAGCGCAGTGATCTTTACCAGCCTGCATTTGCACCAGCTGCCTGTGCTTGAGAATGGTGTGGTGGTTGGGGTACTGAACAGAGGTCAAGTGGTTAGGGCGCTGGAGGCTACGCTTGGGGAGTGTTATGGCGGGGAGAGAGCGGCTTAGGTTTGGGTTTGGGTTTGGGTTTGGGTTTGGGTTTGGGTTTGGGTTTGGGTTTGGGTTTGGGTTTGGTAATCTTAAAAGCAAAAGAGCAATTGCAGAAGCTAAGACTTCGCGGCAGGAGGATTGCTCGTGGCTGTCCTGCCACGAGCCCTGCGGGCCAGCCTTCGGCTGTCGCCATTTGCTCCCGGCAAATAGCTCGAACCTTGCGGAGGATCTCATCCGCCTGTGTCCACCATCGCCGATCTGTTTGACTGAATTTTAGAAACAAAAAAACCTGCATTTAGCAGGTTTAGTTGTGGTGGACGCAGGAGGATTGCAAGTGGCGTCCTGCCACTTGCCCTGCGGGCCGAGCTTCGCTCGTCCAAAATCGCTCCCGGCGATTTTGTCGAACCTGACGGAGGATCTCACCTCCTCACGTCCACTCTGAGCTTTATTTTATTGAATTCTAAAAACAAAAAAACCTGCACTTAGCAGGTTTAGTTGTGGTGGACGCAGGAGGATTCGAACCTCCGACCGCTCGGTTCGTAGCCGAGTACTCTATCCAGCTGAGCTATGCATCCATCTGGTACTTTCTTTTTCACATCGTCGTTGTAGTTAAGTGGTGGACGCAGGAGGATTCGAACCTCCGACCGCTCGGTTCGTAGCCGAGTACTCTATCCAGCTGAGCTATGCATCCAATCTTAACAGTACAACTGGCGGAGAAGGAGGGATTCGAACCCTCGATAGAGTTTCCCCTATACACCCTTAGCAGGGGTGCGCCTTCAGCCACTCGGCCACTTCTCCGCACTACGTTGCGGCGTGTATATTAATGTCTCAGGAAAATAAGTCAAACAATTTTTGGAGCTGGAAAGCGCGTTTGCTGACCTTTTAAACAATTCGACTAAATATTCGCTACAAAGCGTTAAAAATATACAATTTCTAAAAATGATAAAGCTTATAACTTATTGATCGTCATCGCCGCTAAAGCCACCTGGGGTGCCTTTTTCAGCCTGAATGCGCATATAAATCTCTTCTCTGTGCACTGAAACTTCTTTTGGTGCATTCACACCGATGCGAACCTGATTTCCTTTGACGCCTAAAACTGTGACCGTGACTTCATCACCGATCATCAGTGTCTCACCAACACGACGCGTTAAAATAAGCATTCTTTGCTCCTTTTGTATGATCCCAGCTTCCAATGGTTGCGCTTGTTTGATCGTACTGCGCAGACCTGTCAGCCTTATGATAACTCAGCCGACAAATTTATGAAAACCTTGAAATTAATTAACTGAACCCAATAAGGCAGTATGTAAAGCGACTGCCACTTTATTCAATTCAGTCTCTGGTACGACGATCGATAATTTAATTTCGGCACAACTGACAGCAACAACCTGCACGGCTAATAACTGCAATTGTTCAAATACTGTCGCTGTAATGGCAGGATTTGATTTCAGCCCTATCCCTACTATAGATAACTTGCCCAAAGACTTCCTGCTTTGCAGCGTAAAATTTTGCTTCTTTTTCAGTTCATTACAAATATCTTCTACAGTATTCAGATCATTTTGGTTCAAACTGAACTGCATCTGCACTAAACCGGACGGCGCATACTGCACCTTTAACATATCGGTCTCAATAGCTAAACGGGCGAACTCCTTCAGTAATGCGATATGTAGCTCACTACTTAACTCATTCAGCTCCAACCAGACTTCGCCGGTCTGGCATGCCAGTCCTGTCACCGCTGGTACACTCATGGTCTGGTCCTCATAACACACTAAAGTTCCCTGATCGGGTTTGAAGCTGGATAACACCCGTACTGGTACCTGATGCATAGCTGCGTATTCGACAGAACGGGAGTGCAATACTTTGGCGCCTAAACTGGCCAGCTCCAACATACTGGACGCATCCACATAAGGTAGCCGGAACGCATCAGCACAAATACGCGGGTCCATACTGTAAATACCGTCGACATCGGTAAAAATCTGACATTCGTCAGCTTTTAAAGCGGCAGCTAAAGCAACAGCTGTGGTATCAGAACCGCCACGGCCTAAAGTCGTGATATTGCCTTCAATGTCTCTGCCCTGAAAACCAGCAGCGATCACAATATGCCCCTGCTCCAGCTCCTGCCACAAACGTTCGGTGCCAACAGATAAAATACGGGCACGACTGAATTTATTGTCAGTCAGAATACCAATCTGATCGGCCAGTAGCGACACAGCCGGATGACCCCGTTTAATCAGCGCCATCGCCAGCAAAGCAATACTCACCTGCTCACCGCTGGCGGCAAGCATATCCAATTCGCGAGTCGCGGGACGACTATCAATCTGATGCGCCAGCCCAAGCAGTCTGTTAGTTTCACCTGCCATAGCAGACACCACCACTACTACTTTATGACCGGCATGCACGGTTTGAATAACCTGCTCTGCCACAGCTTCGATACGTTCGGGGGTACCTACTGAGGTACCCCCGAATTTTTGTACATATAAAGCCACTGAGTGTTACAGCTTAGCCGCAATATAGTCGGCAGCAGCTTTCAGCACGCCAGGTAAAGCAGCGACGTCTGTGCCACCTGCCTGGGCTAAGTCAGGCTTACCACCGCCTTTACCACCAACTTGTTCTGCGGCCCAGCCAATCAGTTGACCTGCCTGAACCTTGCCAGTTAAATCTGAGGTCACGCCAGCAATTAAACTGACTTTGCCTTCAGCAGCTGTAGCTAATAACAAAATACCTGAACCTAATTTGTTCTTTAGCTCATCTACCATAGTACGGAAGGCTTTTGGATCAGCGCCTTTCAGTTCAGCAATCAGTACTTTTACGCCGTTAATCAGCTGCACCTGCTCTAGCAAGGAAGCACCGGCAGCGCTGGCTAACTTGGCTTTTAATTGCTCCAGCTCTTTCTCCAACGCTTTGCGGCTGTCCATGGCTTGCTGTACTTTTTCGGCAATAGAAAACACATCGCCCTTCAGCATCGAAGCTACTGTTTGAGCCTGTTGTTCCAGCTTATGTACAAAAGCTAAAGCGCCTTCGCCAGTCACAGCTTCAATACGGCGAATACCAGCAGCTATACCGCTTTCGACAACAATTTTAAACAAGCCGATATCACCGGTGCGGGACACATGAGTACCACCACAGAGTTCAATTGAGAAGTCGCCCATACTCAGTACACGCACTTCGTCATCGTATTTTTCACCAAAAAGCGCCATAGCACCTGCAGCTTTGGCCTCATCGACATTCATCAGACGGGTCAGCACTTCATGGTTTTGTTGCACTTGCTCGTTGACCATTTGTTCGATACGGCGAATTTCATCGGCTTTTACTGCTTCAAAATGCGAGAAGTCAAAACGTAAACGCTCTGAACCTACTAAAGAGCCTTTCTGAGTCACATGCTCACCCAAGACGGTGCGCAGTGCGGCATGTAATAAGTGAGTCGCCGAGTGGTTTTTACGAATAGCTTCACGACGGGCATTATCGATAGCCGCATCGACTAAATCGCCAAGAGCCAAGGCACCTTTTAAGCTGCCTTTATGGGCAAAAGCTTTGCCTACTTTGATGGTGTCTGCCACGGTAAAGACCGCGCCATTGGCCAGCGTTAACACACCAGCATCACCGGATTGACCACCAGACTCGGCGTAAAATGGGGTTTGATCCAGGATCACCAATGCCTGCTGACCATCAGTCAATGAGTTAACAGCATTGCCTTCCAGCAGAATTTCGACCACTTTGGCTTTACCCTGAATTTGGCTGTAACCGGTAAAGTCAGTGCACACAGCAGAAGTTAAGGCCTGATTGTAATCAGCACCAAAGTTAGAGGCTTGCTGAGCACGTTTACGCTGCGCTTCCATTGAGGCTTCAAAACCGGCCTGATCCACAGTTAAGCCACGTTCACGCGCCACATCGCTGGTTAAGTCCAGCGGGAAACCGTAAGTGTCGTACAGTTTAAAGGCCACTTCGCCCGGGATCACAGTGCTGCCATTAAGCTCTGCTAAAGCCTCTTCCAGAATACCCAGACCACGTTCTAAAGTTTTACCAAACTGCTCTTCTTCCAGCGCCAGCACTTTTTCAATCACGGCCTGCTTTTCAACGAGTTCAGGGTAAGCTTCACCCATTTGTTCTGCCAAAGCGCCAACCAATTTGCTGAAGAACACGCCTTTAGCACCCAGCTTGTTACCATGACGGATAGCGCGGCGAATAATACGGCGCAGCACATAACCACGGCCTTCGTTGGATGGCATTACACCGTCAGCCACTAAAAATGAGCAGCTGCGAATGTGGTCGGCCACTACACGTAATGACTTGTCGTTTAAGTCGGTCGCACCTGTAATCTCAGCAGTAGCTTTAATCAGCGCAGCAAAGGTGTCGATTTCGTAGTTGCTGTGCACGTTTTGCAAAATAGCTGCAATACGCTCTAAGCCCATACCTGTATCCACGCTTGGTTTTGGCAGTGGTTCCATCCGGCCATCGGCGTGACGGTTAAACTGCATAAAAACGTTGTTCCAAATCTCAATAAAACGGTCACCATCTTCTTCTGGTGAACCCGGTGGGCCACCCCAGATATGATCGCCGTGATCGTAGAAAATTTCAGTACAAGGACCACAAGGACCTGTGTCGCCCATAGCCCAGAAGTTATCTGAAGCGTAAGGCGCACCTTTGTTATCACCAATGCGGATAGCGCGCTCAGCTGGCACACCAATCTCTTTAGTCCAGATATCAAAAGCTTCATCATCTGTAGCGTAGACAGTGATCCAGAGTTTTTCTTTAGGTAACTTGACCACTTCAGTCAAAAATTCCCAGGCGTATTTAATAGCATCCTGTTTGAAGTAATCGCCAAAGCTGAAATTACCCAACATTTCAAAGAAGGTATGGTGACGGGCTGTATAGCCTACGTTTTCTAAATCGTTGTGCTTACCACCGGCACGTAAACAACGTTGTGCTGTCACTGCGCGGTTGTAGCTACGTTTGTCCTGACCTAAAAACACATCTTTAAACTGCACCATACCTGCGTTGGTAAAGAGTAAAGTCGGGTCATTGCCCGGGATCAGTGAACTGCTGCTAACGATTTGGTGGCCTTTACTGGCAAAAAAGTCCAGGAAAGCGCGGCGAAGTTGTGCCGAAGTCATATACATATCTTACTCTTCTTTAAGCTCTGCAAATACAAGTTGGATAGTGTCACTACCAAAGCCCCGGCTTTGTAAGTAACGCATCCGTTTAAGTTTGTCCTGATAATCCGCTATGGGTTTATCGGCATATTTTTTCCGGTACGCCTGTGAGGCGACCTCCAACCAATCGATGTCTAATTCTTCCAGCAGTTGCTGTTGTAGTTCTTTTTTAATGCCCTGCTGCGCACAAAACTGGCTAATGTAAAACCATCCATAGCCTTTATGCAACTTTGCATTGACCTGCATACGGGCATAACGTAACTCGTTCTGATAATCCCGTTGCTGTGCCCAGTCCAGTAATTCAGTAATTTGTTCTGCCGATGCGCTTTTTTGCTTAAGCTTTTGTTTTAGCTCCAGCGCGCTGTATTCACGGCGTGATAGCAAACCCAACAGCCATTGTCGCAATTCCTGTTCTGTTAGAAGCTTTGGCTCTTGCGAAGGCTGGGGCTCTGTCATGTTTATACTTCCAACACCGCAGGTGCTGAATCATCCAGCTGCAACGCAAAAAAGGCACTGAACGATAAAAAGAATGCGATTTGCAGCACAGGAACAATCACAATAAAAGCAAAACCAAAAGTAACAATACCTAAGAGTCCCAGTGCCACAGCCATCATACCAAACAGGGTTAAGGCGCCGACATTACGCCAGCAAGCCGTCAGACTGGCGGTTAAAATGGCCTGTAAACGTTGTTCATTCAGGAAATAAGCTATAGCTACCGCATAAGCAAATAACATAAACACCAAACTCAGCGCGGCCACAAAAAACAAAGCCGTCAACGGCTCAACCGCTTTAGCCTGTGTCTGTTCCATTAACTGTTCCATAAGCAATATCAACGGAATATTCGCCAGCAAATTAGCCCCTGCCAGCCGGATAAAAGTACGACGGTAACGGGCTTCGCTAAAGACGCTAAATATCAGCTGGAAATTCACTTCTTTTTGCTGTTGCAGCAGCACTATGCTTTTGTAAAAACCGGCCGTTAAAAATGGATTCACCAGCACCAGCAGAACGCCAAGTACAGGGTGAAACTGAGCGACTAAACCCAGCACCGTCATAAAGGCAACCATAGCTATCATAGTGGACGGCGCCAGACGGAATAATTCCCAGGCTTTGCTCAGCCATGACATAGCGGCCTGCATCGGCACCCGGCGTATGATAAGTTTTACCTGAACTTTCTGATCCACGAACGTTAACCCTTCTGTCACTTCTGCAATCGCAACCCACATGGTCACGAAACGAAGCGTATCTTACTGCAAAAGCAGGGTTACTAAGAATAGCTGGAGCAGAAAAAGGCGGTTTTAGCTGTGGATTATGGAAATTAACAGCAAGCACCGTCAATCTGAAACCAAAACAGCTTTTCAGGGTCATTACAGCGTATAGTGCGGCAGCATAAATTCAAACCGCCACACAAGGACAGGGATGAATACTGTTGGGGGCTTGATGAACAAAATAAGCAGTGCTTTTGTCTGGATTATTGAATTAACAAAAAAATACTCCGGCCTGATGGCCTTGTTTGGTTTTTGCACTGGCTTATTCAGCTTGTGGCAAGTGGAGCAGCGTGAGCAGTTCGCTCAGTTTTTTGCCATTTTAATGGTTGTTGGCTGGGTATGGCTGACAGGCGAATACTGGCTGCGTAAAGGATTATTAAAAAAATTCGGTGTGAGTTTATCCAAAGATTTAACCAGCTTTGTGACCCAGTTATTGCACCAGGAAAGTTTGTTTTTTGCCTTACCCTTTTTTCTGGCAGCCACCGACTGGGATCAACCTCAGGCACTTTTTACCTCATTGCTATTGCTCTGTGCTGTAGTAGCCGTCATTGACCCTGTGTACAACAAACTATTGACCCGACGACGAGCCTTGTTTCTTGTCTATCACTGCTTTTCTTTATTTGCCGTATTGATGGTGGTATTGCCACTGTTGTTTTTTATGACTACCACCCAGAGTCTGGGTCTGGCTTTGATTATTTCTGCTTTGCTGAGTATTCCCAGTATCCGCCCTTTATTGGCGCAACCAGGCCGCTGGCGCTTGCCTGTGTTATCTCTGTTATTAGTTGTACTTGTCACAGGCATCTGGTTTGGCCGCAGTTTGATCCCAGCCCCGGTCTTACGCTTAAACGACATTCAATTGAGCCAGCAACTGGATTATGAGCAACGTTTACCTGGTTCAACTTTTACAGAGCTGACCCTGTCACAATTGCAACAAGGTGTGTATGCCTATACCTCAGTGCGGGCACCTCGAGGTCTGAAAGAACAGATTTATCATGAATGGGTTCACAATGGTAAGTCAGTAGAACGCATTCGGCTGGATATATCCGGCGGGCGGGAACAAGGCTACAGAGCCTGGACTCGTAAACAGCAATTTCCACAAAATGCTGTAGGTCAGTGGAAAATTCGTGTAGTAACAGATTCAGGGCAATTGCTTGGGGCTATTAGTTTTACTGTGACGCCTTAAAGCAACTGTCCCCGGTTTTGATTTGAATTTGAGACGGGTGGGTACAAGACCCGCCCCTACAGGGCTATTTTACTATTGTCATTTCTTTCAGAAGGTTAGTCGCACCATCTACTTTCTCCATTTGCCACAGCATATAACGGCTGTCGACATGGATAGAGCGGTTGGTGGCCGGGTCGTAGTCCCAGTTGCCGATTATGCCTTCAATCACCCCATCAAATAACAAACCCACTAATTCGGCTTTACCATTCAATGTGGGTGAACCTGAGTTTCCGCCTGTGGTATCCACTGTGCTTAAGAAATTCACTGGCAGGTTGTTATAGACCACATCTTTATAAATACCAAAATCGCCTTCTTTTAAGGCTTCAACCTGAGCTGGTGGCGCATCAAAAGGGTCAACACCAGTTTGTTTCTGCAAAATACCAGCAGCTGTTGTAAATGGCTGATAAGACACTGCATCTTTTGGCTGATAGCCTTTGATAGAACCGTAAGTCACACGCAGCGTGCTGTTGGCATCAGCATACACCGCCTTACCATTGGCTTTATTAAAGGCAATAATAGCTTCCATCACCTGCGGACGAGCGACAGCCAGTTTACCTTTGTGTTCTTTGTCCGCAGTTTCCAGTGCAATCTCAGTGTCGTACATAGCCACAGCGTATTGGATCAGTGGATCTTCACTGGCTTTAAAATCGTCTACTGATTTACCCATCCAGGCTAAACGTTCCACTTCATCCGACAGCTTAGTGGCCTGATACAAGCCCTCAAGTTTGGTACGAAGCGCCGCCAGATCCAGCTGACCAGAACCTATAGCAAAATAACCATCCAGTGCTTTTAATCGCTGATCTTTGGGTAATTTAGCGTAGTGCTGCAGGAAATGCAGCATCAGCTCTTGCTCAACTTTGGCATCGAAGCTGCGGGATAATCGTTTCATACTGGCAGAAAAACGTTCTAAATCGCGCTCTTGATACCCCATTTCACGCTCTGCATCTGGCTTTTGCTGTTCATGAGCTAAGCGGTATAAGCGTTTGGCAGTGTTAAACAGCTGACCATAACTTAAGTAACCTAAAATCAGATCTCGTTGCTGATTTTCCTGCTCTTCTGCCAGTAACTGCTGCAGACTGCGTACTGCTGGCGCATATTTCGCCTGGCGAGCCGGGCTGGATTTAATCCACAGGTTCAGGCCTTTATCAAACTGATTCTTACGCTGTTGAATATCACCGGTTTTGTAGCTATGGATCATGCCTTCAAAGTTTTTCGCATAGTTCGCCAAAGACGCCAGAATGCTTTCGTATTTAATACGCTCTTCCGAACCTTCGGCTGAATGCTGTTTAATGACCTCAATAGCTTCTTCACGGTAGGCCTTGGACAAAGGCAAAACTTGCGTGAACTGATTTTCCACTTCGGCGGCCGTGTTGTATCTGTTGGTGCGGCCCGGATAACCAATCACCATTACAAAATCGTTTTCTTTCAGTGGTTTTGCTGACACTTTTAGATAAGAAGGTGGAGTAAATGGAATATTCTCAGCATCGAAATCTGCCGGCTGACCATCCTTGCCTACATAAGCGCGGTAAAACGCATAATCCCCTGTATGACGTGGCCACATCCAGTTGTCGATATCACCACCAAACTTACCCACACCTGAAGCAGGCGCATGCACTAAACGCACATCACGGATTTCCATTTGTTTGATCAGGTAATACTCTAGACCACCGTGAAAACTGTAGACATCACAGCGGTAGCCCGGCGTTTCACAAGCGGCGATTTGTTCTTTACGCAACTCGCTGATGCGCTCAAAACGCTCTTTGCCTTTAAGCGCAGGAGTCAACTCCTGGTTAATTTGCGCAGTGATATTGGTCACTTCCTGAGTGACAAATACCTTAGAACCCGGAGCTGCCGGTAACTCTTCATCTAAATCTTCGGCTAAAAAACCTTTCGCCAGCAAATTGTTAGCTGCTGTACTATTGTGCTGAATGCTGCCATAAGCACAGTGATGATTGGTTACAACTAAGCCCTGATTTGAGACAAAAGAGGCAGTACAGCCCCCCAAGCTGATGACTGCATTCATTGGAAATGCTGTTAATTGGGCAATACTTTTGACATCAATTTCTAAACCTTTTTCTTTGAGGAGTTGTTCAAGTTCAGGTAACTGATGAGGTTGCCACATACCTTCGTCGGCATGGGCAAAAGCAGCGGCTGACAAAGCCAGCGCAAACAGAGTTTTTTTCATTCGGAAATTCCTTGGCATAGAGGCCCAGACAAACTAACAGCATTAAGGCTCAGTGCGCATGCTGTTTCGGGTAACTGCGCTCATTGTGCGATATTTTACAGCAAAGTAAAACGGCCAGACGCTTGAATTTCTGTAGTATTTACCCCATAAAGTGATGTCAATAATGAGACGGGAGCAATAATGGAACAGCTAATAGAAAAAACAATGTATGCCACCCGCTGGCTGATGGCGCCTATTTATCTTGGGTTGAGTTTAGCTCTGTTGGCTTTGGGCATTAAGTTTTTTCAGGAAGTGCTGCATATAATGCCAGTCATTTTCAGCATGAAAGAAGTAGACCTGATTTTAGTGGTGCTGTCTTTAATAGATATTACTCTGGTAAGCGGTTTGATTGTGATGGTGATGTTTTCTGGTTACGAAAACTTTGTTTCCAGAATGGATATCGATGACAACGGCGATAAACTGGGCTGGTTAGGCAAGCTGGACTCCAACTCACTGAAAAATAAAGTCGCAGCTTCTATTGTGGCTATTTCATCTATTCATTTGCTAAAAGTCTTTATGGATACCCAAAACATTCCAAATGACAAAATCATGTGGTATTTGCTGATCCACCTGACTTTTGTATTATCCGCTTTTGCTATGGGTTATCTGGATAAAATCACCAAAGACGCCAGTAAAAAAGATAACTTTTAATGAAGAGGCAAGCCCGGTGAGTTCGCCGGGCTTTTGTGTACAGACAGCAACACCTTCGTTTTTTTACCTCTGAGTGCCAAGCTTCGATTGCCAGACCGGATACGCTTTGAGTACAGCTTCAGCATTGGATTGATACCAGCCATAGCCTTTTTGTCGTTCAATTGAAAGCTCTGCCATGCTGCGAACTATAGTACCGTCACGATCGACAAAGAGTGGCTGCTGCTTTTGTAAGTCGTAAAATCTCGCCCATAGCGGCTTAGCTCCAGCTTTTTTGAAAAAACGTACTCCGCTATCGCTACGCTGCATTTCGGTATTGTGGATTTGTTTGGCTTTAAACCAGGCGACTGCGGCTTCTACACTTTGGATCACTGCTCTGGATGGCTTTGGCAACTGCATCAATAACAAGGTGACTTCCGCACTTTCACTACTGACCAAAGCCGGTAACTCATAAGCTCTGGCTTTTACAGCCGAAAGTGTCAGCGGATGATGCTGGGCAGCCCAAACGGTCAGTTCACCCTTGAGTCTGATTTGAGCTTTTAACAATAACTCTACGCCACATAAAAACTGCTGCTGTGCTTGTTGTTTTATATCGGCTTCGACAAAAGCAAATTGCGGTTCTGTGGCTACCTTTTTCAAAAGTCTTAACAGCTGCACCATCACATTGTCATTCAGAGTAATAGCATCGTGGTAACCCCCCCCGCAGCGGGTAGGTCTGAGCAAAACCTCCATTGGGGTATTGCGCTGCCAACACAAACCGAATAGCCCGTTCAATAGAGTGTTGCAGCTCAGGCCTCATGGCCTCACTGGCATAAGGCAAAAAAGCGCTCAGCCAGAGAATTTGTGTGCTGGTGGCGTCATTGTCAAAGGTCGGAATATAGCCAGCTTCGGTGCCATACAGCTGACCAGATTCCCGAGGCTGAGTGGCCATATCCGTTCTTTTACTCCAGCCCCCTGAAGGGGTCTGGAAAGATAAAATAACCTGGGCAATACGGGTCGCTTCAGCGGATAACCAGAAAGCACTATCGGGCTCAGTCGGAAAACCAAACTTCAGATGTCTGGCTGGCAAGGTCGGGGCTGTTTGGGGCAACTGACTCAATTCATGATCCAGTTGTTGCTGATCCAGCTGTTGTAACTGTGTTGAACGTGAAAAATACTGCTGCCACTCTGGATCCGCAGTCAGTTGCTCCCGCCAGGAGTTGTTAAGTGGTTCTGCTGCTAAGACTTCTGCAACAAGACTCAAAGCCAGTACAACCATACGCAGCCTAAACATCTTACGTCTGATTCAGAGCTGCACCGCGTCTGCACAGCTGAAGTGCCAGTCCCCAAGGATCACGTAACATCAGAAGCAAAGAGCCATCAGCTAAATTCACTTCATCGACTTGTTGCGCGCCTGCCTGTTGCAGCCTGCGGCTGTCGGCATAAGGATCGGTGCTGACCAACGCCAGATGCAATAATAAGGGATGCATCTTTGCATAATCCGGTACCTGATCGGCTGGATTACAATAGATTTCCAGCATCATCTGATCGCTGTCATCGACCAGAAAATGTGTCTGAGCTTCGTCAGCTAAAGCACGCCGGACTCTCAACCCCAAATGCTGGCAATACCACTCTGCCATGGCTTTAGGTTCGGCGACATTTAACGCCACATGCTCAAATCTCATCGTGTTTTTCCACTTTATTAAAACAGAAAATCTGTGGCTAAAAACTGTGATGAACCTTGTTTGATCATCTCTTTCATCAGCGCTATTTGTTCAGGGTTGTATTTACAAGCCACTAAGGTGGGGATAGAAAACTGCAGCAAAGCATCTTCCACCGATAATGTGCCTTCGGCTGAGTTTTTCCGGCCGGTAAAAGGAAAACTATCCGGGCTGCGCTGGCATTGGCTGTTGATATTGATACGGCCGACCTGATTGGCAAACATATCCACCAACTCACCTATTTGTTGCGCGTCCTGACCAAAAATACTCAGTTGCTGGCCGAAGTCTGAGTGGATCACATAGTGGATCACTTCGCTGATATCGTCATAAGGCACCACTGGCACTAAAGGCCCAAACTGCTCTTCCTGATACAACCTCATCTGACTGTTGACCGGATACAACAAAGCCGGACGCATTAAGGAGCCAGCACTTTGGCCACCTTCTGGGTTCATCACCTTTGCACCATGCTCTATAGCATCGGCTATTAAGCCTTTTAGAAAGTCTACTTTGCCAGGTTCTGGCAAAGGCGTAATTTGCACTTTGTCGGTCCAGGGTAAACCAAGCTGCAATGCACTGATGGCGTCCGACAATTGCTGCACAAAAGCATCGGCAATTGAACGCTGCACAAAAAAGTTTTTTAGTGCTGTGCAGCGCTGGCCATTAAAGGACAAAGCACCGGCAACAGCTTCTTTGACTGTTAAATTTAAATCGGCATCCGGCAGTACTATGGCCGGATTTTTAGCGTCTAATCCAAGTACTGCACGCAGGCGATGTGGTCGTGGGTGCAGTTTTTTTAAATCACTGGCGCCTTTATTGGTGCCGATAAAGGCAAACAAGTCGACACTGCCACTTTCCATTAAAGCACCCACAGTTTCCCGACCACGGCCATAAATCACGTTAATAACACCTGGCGGAAAAGACTCTGCAAAAGCTTTTAACAGCGGCTGGATCAGCAAAACACCGTATTTAGCAGGTTTAAAAATAACAGTGTTGCCCATGATCAAAGCCGGGATCAGAGTGGTAAAGGTTTCATTCAGCGGGTAGTTAAAAGGTCCCATACAAAGCGCCACACCCACAGCAACCCGGCGTATTTTGCCTAAAGTGCCCTGCTCTATCACAAAGTGGCTGGCACTGCGGTCTTGCTGCTTTAAGGCCTGAATGGTATCGCGGATATAGTCGCAGGTGCGGTCAAACTCTTTGGCGGCATCCGGTAAAGGTTTACCAATTTCCCACATCAATAAGCGGATCACGGCATCACGTTGCAACAGCATAGCAGCAAGGAATTTCTCCACCGCCACCACACGTTCCATCACTGCCATCGAAGGCCAGACGCCACGGCCTAAATCATAAGCTTTTAAGGCGGCATCCAAAGCGGCTTTGGCGGCGGCTTCATCCATTAAAGGTGTCGCGCCTAACAAAGTGGGTGTCAGTTCACCTGCGCTATTTCGTAACGCCACTGGGCTATAGACAGGAGCTAAGTCACCTTGCCACTGACAGAGGGTACCGTTGAGTAAATAGTCACGCTGCTCTATCGGACCTGTGAGTTGCCATTGGCTTGGGATCTCAGCAGGCGTTGGAAAATACAAAGACAGATCAGCAGACATTACTTATTTCCTTTTAGCTAAATGTACTCAAATTAAAACGACCGGAAAAACTACGGAATTGCTCTTTTGTCACTATGGCGCCTGTGTGCTCTACCACAAAGCTGGCCAAAGCTGCGGCATACTGGCAGGAAGCTAAAGGCGACAAGCCATTCAGACGACCTGATAAATAACCACCATTAAAGGAATCTCCTGCAGCTGTGGTGTCTATTACTTTTTTAACAGGCACTGCAGGGCTTTGGAAACTTTTGCCATCGCTATAACCCAACACACCTGCAGGGCCATTTTTGACGATAATTTCTTTCACACCCAGCTTCTGTAGTTGCGCCAATACATCGGCAGCAGAAGTACTGCCGTACAACACTTTATGGTCGTCCAGCCCAGGCAAAGCTATATCTGACAAGGCATAAGCCTGATCAAAATTAGCACGGCAAATTTCGGCATCAGGCCAAAGTGCGGGCCGGTAGTTTGGATCAAATACGATTTGTACGCCCTGAGCTTTTAACTCTTTGATCAGCGCAAACAGATAGCTGCGATCATCCAGTGACAAAATCGCCAGACTGATGCCGGAAAAATAAAATACATCCGCAGGTAACAACTGCGCCACAGAGCCCTGCTGACGAAACAAAGTCAGACTTTGTTTGGCCGCTGAGCTGTCGCGCCAGTAGACAAAACTACGTTCGCCAAAACAGTCAGTATTGATCATATACAAGCCAGGGCGGGCTGTTTTGCTGCGAAACACCAAGGAGCTATCGAGTTTTTCCTGCTCCAGTTGGGCTATCAGTTTGTCACTGACTAAATCAGTGCCCACTGCGGATAAAAACTTCAGGTTCAGCTGTTGTGGTGCGCTGCGCTTGCAGTACACCGCAGTGTTGTAAACATCTCCGGCAAACGCCTGATGGTAAACGTTATCCACGAGCTGGAATAACTCGACCATACATTCGCCAAAAATTATGACTTGTTTCATGGATCAATCCTTAAGTTTTGCCTCAGGCAACGCGGCTATGCCGAACCCGGCTTTGCTCTGCCACAGTCACAGACTGACGGGTCAATTCAGTAATGGCAGCCCAGTTTTGTTGTTGTACCAAATCTTTAGGTGACAACCAGGAACCACCAGCCACAAACACATTAGGTAAAGCCAAAAACTCTGCCAGATTATTCAGCTGTACACCACCGGTAGGGCAAAATTTAACCTGTTGAAAAATACCAGCCAGAGCTTTCAGCATCTCAATACCGCCAGCTAAATGCGCCGGGAAAAATTTTAATTCTGTTAAACCTAACTCCAGCGCCATCGCCATTTCAGAAGGCGTCGCCACACCTGGCGCTAACGCCAGTTCGGTATTGATCATGGCTTTGAGTAAATCAGGCGTACTGGCTGGACTGACCAAAAACTGCGCGCCGGCAGCTTTGGCATTAATGGCATCTTTGGCTGATAAAATAGTACCAGCACCTGTTAAAAGCTCCGGCACTTCAGCACGAATGGCACTGATACAATCCAATGCTGCAGCTGTGCGCAACACCACTTCCACTGCGGTCACACCACCTTGCTGCATCGCTTTGGCAACTGCAACAGCTTGTTCTGGTTGCTCAGCCTGGATAATGGGCAACAACAAGCCACCTTTGAGTAAGGAAGATAAAGAGGTCATTCAACAAGGTCCTGTAAAAAAGCGGCAACGTCAGTGCCTTTGGGTAATAAAAGTAAGGGGCAAAGCTGCTGGTAAGCTTGGGTCAGTTGTACTTTAAATAGCTCTGATTGCTGTAATGCAGGCGGAAATACCTGACCCAGAGCTAAAAATAATCTGGTGTCTGTGACTGCATCATCAGTACAAGCTGCTGCACAATCCAATAAGCTTGCGGCTAACGGATCGACCAAAGCCGTATCGGGTTGTTGCTGATACCGTAGCCGGATAAACAACATCCAACTGGCCACCACCAGGCTTAATAAGCGAATAGAGCGGCCACTGGCTAAGTTATCCTGAATAATTGGAAACACCCGCATCGGCAATTTTTGCGAGCCGTCCCAAGCAATTTGAGCCAGCAAATGCCGGATGGCCGGGTTGTCAAAACGCTGGAAAATATCAGCGCTGTACTCTGCCGGGTTTAATTCGGCCGGTGCGTGAAAAGAGCCAATAATTTCATTTTGTGCCAGCTTTTGCACAAAATTGCGCAGCTGTGTTTGCTGCATCGCATCAAACACAGTTTCCAAACCACACAAAGATCCTAAATATGCCAAAGCCGAATGCGGTGCGTTAAGTAGCCGCAGCTTGGCTTTTTCAAAAGCTTTGACGTCCTGAGTGTAAGTCACACCCACCTGATGCCAGGCAGGTCTGTGGGCGGGCAGAATATCTTCAATCACCCACTGACAGAATTTTTCGCGTTTAATAGGCCAGTTATCCTGATACCCCAGCTCTGCCGCCAGCTGTTTAGGCAATTCTTCATCCGTGGCAGGGGTGATACTGTCCACCATAGTGCAAGGGCATAACAATTGCTGTTCCAACCAGTTGGCCAAAGCAGGTTGTTTTTGCCGGGCAAAAGTCAGCAGCGCATTGCGTAATTTATGGCCGTTGTCGGTCAGGTTATCGCAGCTCAGTACGACAAAAGGAGGTACATTAGCGGCGAACCGCAAAGCCAACGCCTGCACTAATAAACCGATCGCAGAGCGGGCTTTGACGTTAGTTTCTAAATCATGCTGAATATCGGCATGAGTTAAATCCAGCTCACCCAAGGTATTTAAACAGTAACCTTTTTCCGTGATGGTTAAGGTGACATAACAGCTACTTGGCGCAGCTAAACGTTGTAACACCTGCTCGTACTGCTCAGCCGCAACCAGCAGCTCACGAATAGACCCTACCAGCTGATATTCAGTTGTTTTATCCAGTAATACCAGACTGTATAAACCCTGCTGTGGTGTTAAAGCTTTGGCTAAATCGTTCGATCGCATCGATACCACAGAAATGCCCCAGTCACCGCCGTATTTCAGCGCGAGGTCTGTGTACCAGGCCTGATGCGCCCGAAAAAAAGCGCCAGGGCCAATATGCACTATGCCAATGCCAGTCGAAGATGGATCATAAGCTGGCAGCTTCAATTTGCCTTGCAGCTGTTCCAGCAAAGCAGGCTCTAAACGAGGAATATCGATGCTCATTTTTTGTCCTTTTAATCCAGCTGATAAGCTTGTTTTACCAACTGATAGGTCAGTTGCTGTGCCAGTTCATGCGCTTCATCTTCGTTTAAGCGATGTTCAGCCACTAAACCAGCTAAGAAGCGACAATCAATGCGGCGTGCCACATCATGACGGGCCGGAATAGACAGGAAAGCACGGGTATCGTCGTTAAAACCTACAGTGTTGTAAAAACCTGCGGTTTCAGTGACCTGATGCCTAAAACGCAACATACCTTCAGGGCTGTCGTGGAACCACCAGGCTGGACCGAGTTTTAAAGCCGGATAATGACCAGCCAAAGGCGCAAGTTCGCGGGCATAAGTGGTTTCATCCAGAGTGAACAGAATAATTTTCAAAGCGGCATTGTTGCCGTATTTATCCAGCAAAGGTTTTAAGTTGCTGACAAATTCAGTCGGGCTTGGAATATCAGCGCCTTTGTCGGCACCAAAACGCTCAAAAATAGAAGGGTTATGGTTACGGAACGCACCAGGGTGAATTTGCATCGTCATGCCATCTTCAATGCTCATACCGGCCATTTCCGTCAGCATCTGAGCACGGAACAACTCGGTTTGCTCTTTGCTGGCAGTACCTGATAAACACAGCTGAAACAAAGCACTTGCTTCATGCTCTGACAAATTGGCTGTTTTGGCTGTTGGATGACCGTGATCTGTGGCCGTAGCGCCGTGGTCGCGGAAAAACTGCCGACGAATACGCAAGGCCTGTAAATAACCATGCCAGCTATGCGTGTCCTGACCTGTTTGCTCAGCCAGTTTTTTGATATTGGCCAGAAAATCAGCACGGTCGGCGTCTATCACATCGTCAGGTCTGAAAGTGGTGATCACCCGTTTTTCATAACCCGTACCTTTTAAAGCGGCATGGTGCTTTAACGAATTCACTGCGCCTTCGGTCGTGGCAATCAGTTCAATATTAAATTTATCCAGCAAAGCACGCGGCTTAAATTCCGGCTTAACTAACTGCTCGTTGATGCTGTCGTAATACAAATCGGCGGTATCGCTGTTTAATGCATGCTCTAAACCAAACACATCATGGAATACGCTATCAAGCCAGATACGTGACGGTGTGCCACGGAACAAATGATAATTTTGGGCAAAAGTGTGGAAAATTTTGCGGTAATCGGTTTCGACCGGCGTGCCGTCTTTAGTGCGGATCCCTAAAGACTCCAGCGAAATCCCCTGGCTGTACAGCATGCGAAACACATAATGATCCGGCAGCAGTAACAGACTGGTGGCATTGTCAAAATTGGCATTGCTGGCAAACCAGCTTGGGTCGGTATGGCCGTGCGGGCTGACAATAGGCAAGTCTTTAATGCCTGCATACAAACGTCGGGCTATGGCGCGAACTGTTGGATCGGCCGGAAATAATCTGTCTTGATCTAGTACTAAAGGTTTAAAGTTGGCCATATAAAGTCCTTACAGGGTCACGCCATTTTTCCAAATGGCAATTTCTTTGTTGTCTGATAATTCGTTTTGCGTCTGCTTGCCTGAAGCGATATCAATCAGGTAGCGGAAAAACTGGTAAGAAAAATCCTGAGCATTCTGGCCTTGTTGCAACAAAGCGCCGGCATCAAAATCTATCCATTGGGGTTTACGTTTGGCTAAATCGCTGTTGGACGAAATTTTTACTGTAGGCACAGGAAAACCCAGTGGGGTGCCACGGCCAGTAGTAAACAGCAGCATGGTCGCGCCGCTGGCTGCTAAAGCAGTAGACGACACCGCATCATTGCCTGGGCCCTGCAGCAAAGTTAAACCCTGTTGCTGCACTAAAGCGCCATAAGGGATCACTTGTGTCACTTTGGCAGAGCCACCTTTTTGAATGGCGCCTAAGGATTTTTCTTCCAGCGTAGTTAAACCACCGGCTTTATTACCAGGGCTTGGGTTTTCGTACACAGGCTGTTTGTTGTCGATAAAGTACTGTTTAAAGTCGTTCACTAAGCTGACTATGTCGGAAAACACAGCTTCATTGACAGCACGGCTCATCAGCACTTGTTCGGCACCAAACATTTCAGGAGTTTCAGTCAGTACTACTTTGCCGCCGGCAGCGCATACTAAATCGGCAATACGGCCCACCAGCGGATTCGCAGTTAAACCACTTAAACCGTCTGAGCCACCACATTTCATGCCGACCACTAAATCGGACACAGGGCATGCTGTGCGTTGGTCCTGCTGCATCAGTTGAATAAGTTCAGCTGCGGCCTCGAGGCCTTGCTCTAATTCATCTTCCACTTGCTGAGCATTAAAAGAGCGTAAACGGCTTTGATCCAATTCAGGACAGGCTTTAAGTAGAGCTGCCAGTTGATTGTTTTCGCAGCCTAAACCCAGCACCAGCACAGCACCAGCATTAGGGTTCTGCATTAAGCCAGCCAATACAGCGCGGGTATGATTTAAATCGTCACCCAACTGAGAGCAGCCAAATGGATGGGTGTACGCAAAAACACCGTCTGTTAAACCAGCAAATTGTTGATTGGCTTTTTCGGCTATTTTCATTGCGGCCCTATTGACGCAACCGACCGTATTTAAGATCCACAGCTCGTTGCGGGTACCGACTCTGCCATTGGCGCGGCGATAGCCCATAAAATGGGTAGGCAATTCGGTTGGGAAAGCTAAATCTTCAGCCACACAGCCTTGGTACTGGTACTCCATCTGATCAGACAATAAGGTTTTCAGGTTATGTGAATGCACCCAGCTGCCAGAGGGAATATCATCCTGTGCTACTCCTATGGCATAACCATATTTGATCACAGCTTCACCTTTTTTAATCAGCTTCAATGCTACTTTATGACCAGGCTGAATATCTTCTTTTGCCTGCACTTCGTGCCAGGGTTCAATTAAAGATTGGCCTGAAGCCAAAGGCTGCAACACCACCAACACGTTGTCGCGTGGATGCACCTGTAACAGGCTCAGCTGAATAGCGGCCGGGTCGGCAATATGTGGGCTACAACCTTTTGTTTGTTCTGTCATATTTAACCTGCTAAATAGCTTGTCTATCGGTGGCAAATTGAATTAAAAAAAACACTAGCTGCTCTGTTTTAACAGAGCAGCAGTGAGTGCTTTACCATTCAGACTGACGTTTTCCAGTTTAAAACCACTGCTATGTTCTAAAACACCTAAGCTTGCTTGCTCAAAGCTGACATCCGTCATCTGAATGCCGCTGATACCAGCACGGGGTAAGCCACGAATTTCAAAAGCACGTTGGGCTTTTTTCACTCTGAAGTTACTGATCTTCAGATCTTTGACTTCAGGTAAAAAGTTGCCTGCATCGCCTTCTTCGTAATAGAAGTTGATCACAATGGCATCTTTCACTTCACCAATTTCAATATCATCTACCGCAATTTGTTCAATTAAACCGCCACGCACTGAGTTAGTTTTAATGCGTAAACCCCGCTCCAGATTTGGGCTGCTCATGCGGCAACGGCGGGCAAATATTTGCTTAGCACCACCGGATATTTCACTGCCAATCACTACACCACCGTGACCGGATTTCATCAGACAATCCTGAATAACCACTTGCTGTATAGGAGTGGCTAAACGGCGGCCTTCCGCATTACGGCCAGATTTCAAAGCGATGCAGTCATCACCTGTATCAAACAAACAGTTTTCAATCAGCACTCGCTGACAGGATTCAGGGTCGCAACCATCAGAATTGGGGCCAAAACTGACACAGTTCACACCACGGATCACCACGTCTTTACACAGCACAGGGTTGATCAGCCAAAAGGGTGAATTACGAATAGTGACGCCTTCAATCAACACCCTTTCACAGCCATAAGGCTGAATAAAAGGTGGTCTTAATCTGTTGTTGTCCAGATATCGTTTTTCAACCGGTACACCAGCTTCAGCCATAGCAAACAGCTGATCTCGGCCTGGTTTTTGATCCGTTGCCGGGTCCAGCTTCCATGGTGTATGTTTCCATACCCCTTTCCAGGGCCACCAGTTTTCACCACTGGCATTGCCTTCCAGAATACCTTCACCTGTCACCGCAATATTTTGCTGTTGATAAGCATAAATTAACGGCGAAAAGCCCATCAGCTCCACCCCTTCCCAGCGGGTAAAAACTTCTGGTAAATAAGCTTGTGGGTCTGTGACAAAAGACAAGACTGCATTTTTTTGCAGATGTAAATTCACGTTAGATTTTAAATGCACAGGACCAGTGGACCAAACGCCTTCAGGCACCACCACACGACCACCACCCGCTTCATGACAAGCAGCTATGGCTTTTTTAATAGCAGCATCACAAGGTTGATTTTTTTCAGCACCAAAGGCGGTGATAACAAAATCCCGCTGTGGAAAGGATGTAAGTTTTATATCCCGCAGTATTTGTTCAGCCACAGCCCAGACAGGGTCCACAACTTTAGGCGCAGCAGCCGTCACTTTAAAACTTAACAAAGGTTGCAGTACCGCAGAAGCAGCACAAGCTTTGAGTAAAAAACGTTTTTTCAGATCAGGTATTAGCATTAGTTTTCCCTTTTTTTGCATAAAGCTATGAGTTTTCTTCTGCTTTATGCTTATTTAAAAAGCATAATAACGCATTTGCCACCGGTAGCAATAGATTGACAAAAAATTTTGCCACCGATGGCAACTGGTCAGAGAACTTCAAAGGCAAGATTCCATTATTGAACTCAAAAGGCAGAGAAAGGCCTTAAACTCAGGCTGCACAGACGCGATTTCGGCCTTGTTGTTTGGCCTGATACAAAGCCTGATCGGCTAAAAACAGCAGTTGTTTGGCATCATTCAGCTCGTCGCTGATGGCAATACCTATACTGACCGTAATATTGATACCTTCTGCTATATCCAGCCAGTCCAGCGCCATAATCTCCAGTCGTAACCGTTCACACACTAACTGTGCTTGTTCCAGACTGGTCGATGGCATCAGTAACGCAAACTCTTCGCCCCCCCAGCGCGCAGCACAATCGACAGAGCGGGAGTGCTGCCGGATTTTTTCTGCTATAGCAACTAATGCCACATCACCTGCATTATGAGACCAGGTGTCGTTGATCTGTTTAAAGTGATCAATGTCGATAAAAGCCAAAGCCAATGACTGCTTTAATCGTTGTGAACGCGTGAATTCTTTACTCAGCACTTCATCAAAAGCACGGCGATTAGCAAGACCAGTTAAACCATCCTGCCTGGCTTGCAAAGCCAAAGCTAAAGTCTGTTGATGCAGCTGAGCCAACAAAGCTGACTTTTCTTCATCTGCAGCCTGCAGACTATTGGCTTTTTGCTGCAGCTCTGCGGTTTTTTCCGCAACCTGCCGCTTTAAACGCTGCTCTGAATTGCGCAGGCTGGACATACGCCAATACAGCAGCAACAGCAGCACTGCTATGGTAAATAAAGTGCCCAACCACTGGAAATGACGGGTTTGCCACCAGTGTGGATGTTTAATCAGTTCTATGCGGGCAGCTTCACTCCACGGACCACCCGAATTTGCTGCCTGCACCAAAAATTCATAACGACCCGGCGCCAGATTGGTGTATTCAGCAAAGTTCTGTTTGCCTCTGTCCAGCCAGTTGGCATCAAACCCAACTAAACGGCTGCGGTACTGAATACGTTCAGGCATCACATAACCTAAACCAGCGAAATGTAACTCTACCCTGTCACTGTCCGGCGGTAATTCAATGCTGTCACTGATTTTTTTCGCAACCCCATTCACCAGTAATTCTTCCAGAACCACAGGAGGAACAGCTTCAGCAAATGCAGCCAAGCGGCTGGGCTGTACCCGGCTGACACCTGAAGCCGTGGCAAACCATAAAGCGCCATCCGTTGCCATTATAGCTGCAGGGTTTGACCCACCATTGGCTTGCGCACTGAGCATGCCGTCACTTTCACCATACAAATCAAAGGATATTTCAGCTAAGGTGCCATCCGCTACCGCATTCGCGTCCTGACGGCTGATACGTAAAATACCTCTGTTGCTGCTCAACCAGAAGTTGCCATGCAAATCAGCCTGCACCTGAAAAAATTTATCAAAAGGCATACCGGCTTTACGCCCTACCATAGCCAACTCTGCTGTATCTAATCGATAACGCACCAAGCCCCGGTCTGTCGCAAGCCATAGCAAGTTTTTGTCAGGTTGTTCATAAAAGTCAAAAGCATATTCGGCCTGATCTAAAGCCGACAAAGACAAAGGCTCAAATTGGCCATTGACCAGACGGGTGACGCCAGCGCCGGTTCCCACCCACAACACATCCTTTGTTTTGTGCAGAGCTATGACAAAATCTGCAGGCAAGCCCTCGCGAGTGGTGTAACTACGTACCTGCTGCTGGTGATAGAGGTTGAGTCCCTGCGCTGTCCCGAGCCAAAGATTTCCATCAGCCAAAGGTAAAATGGCTCTGACTTCGTTGGACAATAACCCTGAATTGCGGTCGAGCAGTTTGGTCAAGGTGCCATGGCTATAGCGGAAGACTCCTGAAGAATAGGTCCCTATCAGCACATCTCCCTTAGGCGTTTCAGCGAGACTTAATACCACCTGTTCCGGCAGCAGGTTAGTTTCAGCAAGCAATTGGCCGCCTTTGTAACGTGCCACTCCACGTGCGGTGCCAATCCAGACACTGCCATCCGAATGCTGTAATACAGTACGGACAAAATTATCTGGCAGGCCTTGTTCAGTGCTTAAGGTCGCGAAAGGTGCATCCCGTAAACGGAACACTCCACCATTGGTACCGAGCCAGATGCTGCGCTCGTTATCTTCATAGATAGCCAGCACCCTGTTATTTGGCATACCGTGCTGCGCTGTCAGTTGCTCTAAACCATAATTACTCAGGCGAAATACGCCCTCTTCTACAGTGCCTATCCATAAATCCCCTTGATGATCGACTAATAATCTGGAGATAGCGGTTTGATGCAGCTCAGGCTGCACTAACACAAAGTCGTTCTCTTGCTGCTGATACAAGCCGCGTTCAGTGCCGAGATAAAGCTTTCCCTGGTAATAAGCCAAAGCGAAGACCGGAAGTTTTGGGCTATTGACCACAGTACTCAGTTTACCCTGATGCAAATAAGCTAAGCCTTCGGCTGTGCCTATCCAGAGCCCTTCGTTATCATCATGCAGCAGGCTGTACAAGGTGTTGCTGGGTAAACCATGATGCCGCGTCCACTGCTGGCGAGAGCCATCCGTTTGCAGACAAAACAAACCTCCACCTTCAGTGCCAACCCACAGCTGGCCTTTGGCATCCCCACGAACTTCATTAACTAAAGAAGATACGGCATCCACTGGACGCCATTGCTGATCCTGTAACAAAGCCAAACCACCACGGGATCCGCCAACCAGCAAACGTCCTTTGGGATCAAGATGCAAAGCCCGGATCCCAGAGTCTGGCAACCCGGTTTGTTGTTCACGGCCAAAGACTTTAAATTCACGGCCATTGTAACGGGCTACACCTTCCCAGGTAGCAAACCAAAGGTAACCATCCGGAGTCTGACTAATACTGTTGATCGTGTTGTGGGGCAAGCCCTGGCGGGTATTCCAGCTTTCGCGAAAGTAATCCGTTAAAGCCGCTGTTGCGGCGGAGGCAGAAAATGGCAGGGCCAAAAAAAGCTGTAGCAGAAGTACAGTGACTATCCCACTGAAGTTTTTGTTACGTAATATTTTGATAAATTCTGCAAAAATAGACATCAGCGCCATCCCAGTCAAAAGATGGTTTCATTTTTTCTAATAAAGTTACCTTACTCTATTTTTTTGACCGGGAAAACTAAAAAAACTATAAATTCAGCTGAACTTATTAAGAAACTGCTGTTGTAACCTGGGCTGTGGATTCCCGCACAACCAGAGTGGGTGCAACTTTCGCTGCGACTTGTTGTGCTGCTTTATCGTTTTGTTCAATCACCATAATCATTTTTGTGGTCGCCAGCTGCGCCATTTGTCGTACCGGACGCCTGATTGTCGTTAAAGCAGGTATTACTCTGGACGCCAGTAAGTTGTCATCAAAACCAGCCACCGACAACTGCTGTGGAATAGCTATCCCCATTTGATGCGCTACTTTCAGCACGCCAGCGGCCATTTGATCGTTATTGGCAAAAATTGCTGTAGGTAAAGGGCTTTGGCTTAGCAAACTACGGGCACATTCAATACCGGTTTCATAGGTATTATTACCTTCCATAATGCGCTCGGCTTTCAGGGCTATACCATAAGCAGATAAACCCAATTTAAACCCTTCCATCCGCTCAGTCGACGACTTATAACGCTGTGGACCGCTGATAAAAGCTATGTCCTGATGGCCTAACTGAGCAAAATAACGCGCCATTTCGGCAGCAGCAGAGCGGTCGTCCGACACCACTATATGCTGAGGTTCGTCTATTGCCACAGAAGTCAGGCGAACATAAGGCCGACCGGCATTTTTCAGTGCTTCAGCCAAAGACTCAAGTTCAGACACCGGAGGTAACACAATGACACCATCGAGCTTGGATCTGTTGATGAAATTCAGACAATCCTGCACCAGGGTTTCGCTGCGATAACGGCAAGGATGCACCACCAGCTCGTAGCCCAGCGTAGAACAAATCTCCAGCACACCACGTTGCACATCATCCAGATACAAAGCATCCGGGTTGTCGTAAATTAAGCCTAACAAATACGAGCGGCTGGATGCCAGGCCACGAGCCTGAGTGTTTGGCGAATAATTCAGTTCAGCGATAATTTTTTCGACCCGGACTCTGGTGCTGTCTCCCACACTTAAAGAGCCATTAATCACCCGTGACACTGTGCGCTTGGACACACCAGCCAGACGGGCTACGTCATTAATGGTCGAACTTTTTTGTATCATCCAGTTGTCCTGTTATTTATCATTGGCCAGCAAAGCAGGCCTGTAGCACGCCAGACTAATATCGATAGCAGCTTGTTTTACGGCAGCAACCAATAGTGGTAAACGTTGTTTGCATAAAATACTGCTTAAACCTGTCACCCCAACAGAAGCAACCACTATGCCCTGCGCATTACGGATGGGTACAGCAATACAGCGTATGTTGGCTTGATACTCCTGATCGTCCAGCGCATAACCCCGGCCTAAAACGCTTTGCAATTCTACCCGCAAGCGATTGAGATCGGTAATGCTTTGTGCTGTTCTAGCGCTCATTTGCTGCAACCCCGGCAAAGTAGCCAGTTGATCAAAGTAGTTAAAAGCCAGAAACACTTTGCCACCGGCAGAACAATGCAGATCCGCTAAAAACCCTGGTCTGGCTGCCAGATGGCTAGGATTTGGACTGTCACAAACTTCAGCTATTAAAGCACCATCGGGCCGTGGCAAAGCCAGATGGCTGGTGAGTCCTGTACTGATCGTCAATTTATGCAGCACAGGCACAGCCAACTGGTGCAAATGGTGGTGCTGCAATAAATCCAGCCCCATCTTGTATAAACTGCTGCCCACCCGATATTTTTTGCCCTCTTTGTACAACATTTGCTGATGACAAAGGGTTTGTAAAATACGAAAAGCGCTAGTTCTGGGTACCTGCAGTTGCTGTTCCAACTGGGATAAGGTTAAACCAGAACCTGATGCCGCCACTAACTCCATCATGCGGCAGGCATTGGCAAGATTTGGGATCAAATAACTGGTCATAACAGCTCCTACAGCCCAAACAGATTAGGCAAAAATTCACTGATGGCTGGCACATAAGTCACCAGCAATAACACCACAACCATAGCGGCATACATAGGCAACAACGGCTTGATCAAGGCTTCCAGTTTGGTTTTGGCCACAGCACAAGCGACAAACAACACACTACCAACAGGAGGTGAAACTAAACCAATAGACAGGTTCAAAATCATCATAATGCCAAAGTGCAGCGGGCTCATACCAAGCTCCACCGCCACAGGCAGGAAGATAGGCGTGAAAATCAGCACTGCTGGTGTCATATCCATAAAAGCGCCCACCACCAACAAAATAATGTTGATTAACAATAAAATCAGCAGCGGATTTTCACTTAAGGTCAGTAAACCCTGACTGACAGTTTGCGGAATGTTTTCATAGGATAATATCCAGGACATGGCAGCAGAGGTGGCGATTAATGCCATCACTATGGCTGTGGTTTCAGCTGACTTCAGTAAAATAGCCGGCAGCTCTTTAACTTTCACTTCGCGATACACACAGACCGCAAGAATAAATGAATAAACCACTGCTATTGCACCAGCTTCTGTCGCAGTAAAAGCACCGCTGATAATGCCACCGATCACCAGCACTATCATCAACAAACTAGGAATAGCGGCAGCCAGCTTTTTAAAGGTTAAAGACAAAGGCAGGCGGGCAGCCAGCGGATAACCTTTCATTTTGGCGTAACCGGCACAGACCACCATCAGAGCTATACCCAACAAAATCCCCGGCAAATAACCAGCCACAAATAAAGCGGCAATAGACACACCACCACTGGCGATGGCGTAAACAATCATAATATTACTAGGGGGAATTAACATACCAGTGGTTGCCGCCGCTGCAGTGACAGCTGCGCTGTAGTTGACATCATAGCCCTGCTTTTTCATCTCAGGCACCATAAAGCTGCCTATAGCAGAAGTAGCTGCAACTGCCGAACCTGAGATAGCGCCAAATAACATACAGGACAATACATTCACCAGTGCCAGACCGCCAGGCAGGCTGCCGACCAACGCCATAGCAGCTTCAATTAATCGTTTGGCGATACCGCCCCGCCCCATCAAGAGTCCTGATAACACAAAAAATGGGATAGCCAGTAAGGCAAAGCTATTTAAACCACCCGCCATCCGCTGCGCCAGCGTGGTAACAGCTGGCAATAAATCCATCGACAGCAACATGGTGCATAAAGTGGCTAAACCAATACAAAAGGAAATAGGTACATTCAGTAACAACAAGGTAAAAAATACAGAGATTAAAATAAGTACAGACCATTCCATTATTCAGCCTCCTCTGCCGGGACTAATTGAATCTTTTCCGCCAGACAACGCAGCTGACATACCCCATAAAAAGCGATCAAGAGCCCGGCTAAAGGCAAGACCATATAGATCCAGGCCATGCGGATACCCAGTGCTGCTGACATTTGGTTCAGCTCCCAGGTTAGCCACACCAGTTCACCACCGCCCCACACCATCACTATGGACGCAAACACCACCACAGCAGCAGTTAACACAAAAGCGATACGGTTCTGCCACAACGGTGGCATCCGGCTGGTGACTATATCCAGACCTAAATGCTGGCCTGTCCGATAGGCATAAGCTGCGCCTAACATCGCAATCCACAATAATAAACAGCGGGCAATTTCTTCGGTCATTGAACTGGGATTGGTCAGTAAAAAACGTGACAACACTTGCCAACACACCACCAGCACTATGCTGGCCATCAGCAGCATTAAACTGCGCTTTAACAACCAATCGACCCACAACACTAATTTAGTCATTGGACGCTCCTGCTGTTTCAGCCTGGATCAACGCAATTTCCGCCATCAAATCGCCCACTTCCGTGCCCTGCAGCGATTGATGCAATGGCTGTACTGCTGCGGCAAAGGCGGCTTTGTCCGGATAAATCACTTCCACACCAGCAGCTTTGACTTTAGCTAAGGCATCATCACTGGCCTCTTGCCACAACTCGCGCTGATAACGCACTGAATCATTCATGGCTTGTTGCACCCAACCTTGCTGCTGCGCATTCAGGCTTTTCCAGACAGGTAGACTCATTAAAATCACGTCCGGCACTGAAGTGTGTTCGTCCAGACTGTAGTATTTGGATAATTCGTAATGACGGGATAAATAGAAACTAGGCGGATTGTTTTCAGCACCATCCACTACGCCTTGCTGTAATGCGGTATAGAGCTCGCCCCAGTCAACAGGGGTCGCAGCGCCACCTAAGGTTTGCACCATCTGCACTGCAGTTTGGCTATTAGGCACCCGGAATTTTAAACCTTTTAAATCAGAGGGCTGATGCACAGCTTTGTTGGTGGTATAAAAACTGCGGCTGCCCGCGTCGTAATAACCTAAACCATGCAAGCGGGCGTTTTGCATCGAATTGAGTAAATCCTGGCCTATGGGACCGTTCAGTACAGCCCATAAATGCGCACTGTCTCTGAACACATAAGGCACACTGAATACTTGCATCTTAGGCACAAAACCTTCCAGCGGACTGGCTGACACTTTAGTTAAAGCCAAGCTGCCAATCTGCAACAGTTCAATCAGCTCACGTTCTGAACCCAGCTGCCCACCGCTGTAAATCTGAATATGCATCTGCCCTTTTGAGTAATGCTCCAGCCTTTCTGCCATATAGACCATAGCTTTGTGAACCACATGCTCCTGATCCAGTGAATGGCCCATGCGTAAGGTGATCTGCTCTTGCTGGCGTTGACAGCCCGCAGTGAATAGCAGAGTCGCCAAACCGCAGCACAGCAGCATGCCGCGCAGTGTACTAATGTTCATCGTCTAACCTACCTGTTGTTTTTTTTATAAGTCAGCGCTCGTACTGCTGGCGCCGTCGAAGGGCACACTGTCTACCGCAGTGATTGTTGCCCTGTTTTACTAAGCTATTAATGATGAACGAAGCCCTCCCCAGAGCTTCGTGGTCCTTATCTCAACTGATCAGGACCAAATTTATCCATATCGTGATAATCCAGATTTTCACCTGCCATGCCCCAGATAAAGGCGTAGCTACCTGTACCTACACCACTGTGAATAGACCAGGGCGGAGAGACCACAGCTTGATCATTGCCCATCCACAAATGACGGGTTTCTGTTGGCTCGCCCATAAAGTGGCACACAGCCTGGCCTGGGGTCAGATCAAAATAGAAATAGGCTTCCATCCGTCTGTCATGCTGATGCGCTGGCATGGTGTTCCAGACACTGCCCTGACTCAACACTGTTAAGCCCATTTGCAACTGACAGGTTTGCACTACTTCTTTAATCATCAACTGATAAATAATGCGCTCGTTACTAGTGGCTAAAGCGCCCATCTCCAGTTTTTTACAATCAGCCATCCGCACATGCTGTACCGGATAAGCATGATGTGCAGGAGTGGAATTCAAATAGAATTTGGCCGGAGTTTCGCTGTTCAAACTATGGAAACTGACGTTTTTACAGCCCATACCGACATACAAGGCCTCTTTGTTCGCCAGCTCGTATTTATTGCCATCGACTTCAACATACCCGGTGCCACCGACATTGATCACACCCAGCTCACGGCGTTGCAGAAAAAACTCGGCTTTCAGCGCGTCTACGGTTTGCAATAAAACGGGAGCATCAACAGGCACTGCACTGCCAACAATCAAACGTTCATAGTGGGTGTAACACAACACCAGTTGATCGGCCTGCATCAGGTTATCAATCAGAAAGTTTTGCCGTAGCTTTTCGGTGTCGTAGTGTTTGACATCCAATGGCGCTGTGGCAAAACGGTTTTCAAAAATTACGTTCATTTTGTTCTCCTGCTATGGCGCACTCTAGCGAGCTAGCCAGCCTCCATCCACGGCCAGTACATGGCCATTGACATAATTACTGGCGCTGCTCGCCAAAAACACAGCAGCACCTGCTAAATCTTCAGGTTCTCCCCAGCGCCCAGACGGGATCCGCGCCAGGATAGCCTGATTGCGAACCTGATCTTGCTGTAAGGCGAAAGTGTTGTCGGTTCGGAAATAACCCGGTGCTATCGCATTGATATTTAAACCAGAAGCGGCCCATTCATTCGCCAACGCTTTGGTTAAACCAGTGATGGCATGTTTACTGGCGGTGTAAGCCGGCACGGTAATTCCACCGCTGTAGGACAACATAGAAGCAATATTGATAATTTTGCCCTGTCCACGTTTAAGCATTTCAGCGCCAAGCAACTGGCTGAGTAAAAATGCCGAATCCAGATTCACCCGCATGACCGTCTGCCACTCTTCCATCGGGTAATCCACAGCAGGAGCACGGAAAATAGTGCCTCCGCAGTTCACCAGAATATGTACTTCGCCCAATGCCAAAGCACTTTGTGCCAGTGCACGCACCTGTTCCAAATCAGACAAATCAGCAGCGAGCGCAAAAGCCTGCCCACCTTCAGCTTTAATCTGATTGGCTGTGGCGCTGGCTCCGTCTAATTGAGAGCTGCAACAAATCACTGAAGCGCCGGCTTGCGCCAATGCCTGTGCAATAGCTTTGCCCAAGCCACGACTGGCACCTGTAACTAAAGCTGTTTGCCCTTTTAACGAAAATAAAGCCGACATTCTTTGACTCCTTTTTTGTCTGAAGCACTGCATTTTTTACTGCATGGATATTGCGTAAGCATTCGCTAACCCTTGGCTAATCTGTTCGCTAAACCTTAGCTAAACCATTGCACATTTAATGCTCAAAATGCCCGTGAAGTTCAGTCCAATCAGAATTAATTTCACATCTGGAACAAAACCTATTTTATCCGGCTCCAAACTATGCAACATTATCAATACAAAACAACAAGTTAACTATCAACACTAAATAAAACATCAGAACATCATTGATTTTTTTTTGTGCGACGTTTGACAGTAATCTAAGCTTGGTGTTAGCTTTTTGCCATCGGTGGCACAAAATTGCAAGCATTTTTTGCCACCGGTAGACAAAATCAACAGGGAGTCGCACAAAGCGTCTTCCATTATTAAAAATACAGCTGGCATGTACTGGCTGAACGCTTTGAACCAGACAGGACGAGGTAGAGATCATGGCCAAAACCAACACGCCATTTCACCCGAATAAAGTTGCTTTAGCTTTAGCTATCGCAGGTTGTACTTCACTATTTTCTGTATCAGCACAAGAAACAGCTGAAACTACGCAAGCAGAAGAAAGAATTGAAGTGATCGAAGTGAAAGGCAGTTTCCGCGATTCGTTATCCAACGCTTTAAATCAAAAACGCCAATCAGATGGCGCCATCGATGCCATTCTGGCTGAAGATATTGCTGACTTCCCGGATTTAAACCTGGCCGAATCTTTACAACGTATTCCAGGTATTGCTATTTCGCGTGCAGCAGGTGAAGGCCGTCAAATTTCAGTTCGGGGCCTGGGCCCTGAATTTACCCGTGTTCGTATCAACGGTATGGAAGCAGTGTCAACCAGTGGTGGTACAGACCAAATTGGTGGCGCCAACCGTGGCCGTGGTTTTGACTTCAATACCTTTTCTTCCGATTTATTCAGCTCTTTGACAGTGCGTAAAACAGCATCCGCTGATGTCGAAGAGGGTTCATTAGGTGCCACTGTTGATTTGAGAGCAGCTCAGCCTTTTGACTACGATGGCTTTACTTTTGCGGCATCAGGCCAGATGGGTTACAACGACTTGTCGGAAAAATCTGATCCTAAAACCTCATTTTTAGTCAGTAATATTTTTGCTGACGGTAAAATCGGCGCTTTATTTTCCGCTTCTTATTCAGAACGTCAGTTAAAAGATCAGGGTGCCAGTACAGTACGCTGGAACAACGTCAATGACTTTGGTTCTTATCAGGGTGACAGCGCTGCACCAGAACTGGATGATATCAATAACGCATTCCGTCCACGTTTACCACGTTACGACTCCTACACTCATGATATGGACCGTTTAGGCTTAAGTTCGTCTTTTCAGTTCAGACTGAATGACGACACTAAAATTGATGTAGATATTTTATATGCCAAAACAGATGCAAGCCGTAACGAAGTATTTTTACAGGGTATTTTGAACGCAGGTGCAAACAGACCAACCTCAGCAACTGCGGCTTCTGGCAATACAGGTGTGATGAATGTGCTCGATTATTTTATCGATGACACCAATACCATGACTTACGGCAGTTTTGAAAATGCCACTATCCGTGCCGAAAACCGTTTTGACGAACTCAGCACTGAATTTTTGCAGTACAACGTGACGCTGAAGCAACATCTGACAGATAACCTGAGCATGGATGCCATGGTAGGCACTGCAACTTCAGAATTTGATAACCCGGTACAAACCACTTTAGTGGCAGAAAAACGTGGTGTTGAATTTGCGTATGATTATCGTGGCAGTAACAGAGAAAGCCCGGCCCTGACTTATGGCGCTGGTGTGTTTGATCCTACAGGCTGGACCTCCAACAGTGTGCGTTTACGTCCACTGGGGGCAGAAAATACTTTTGATACCGCAGAGCTGAATTTTACTTATTTGCTCACCGACAATATGACGTTAAAAGCGGGTTTGCATTACAAAGACTTTAGTTTTGAAACCTATGAGGCCCGTCGTCAGGCTGAAAACGGCGCAGGTATTGTTTATACGCCGGATTTACTGAAGCAATATGATTCAGGTTTAGGCAGCCAACCGGCCTGGTTAGTGCCTGATTTTGCTGCCATAGATGCTCAGTATGGTATCTACAGTAATACGGGGGAATTTACCGTTAGTGCAGACTTCCGTCGTCCTGATAACTATTCTGCCAACGAAAGAAGTTTAGGCACCTACCTGCAATTAGGTTTTGATACAGACATCGCTGATATGCCTTTACGGGGTAATATAGGTGTACGTCATGTCAAATCAGACCAGAAATCGACAGCCTGGGCGACAATTGCAGCCAGTCCTACTCAGATCACTGCAGAACATGATTACAACGAAGTATTGCCGTCCCTTAACCTGGCTTTAGAGCCTTGGGAAGATGTGATAGTACGTTTTGGCGCAGCAGAAGTAATGGCACGAGCTGGTTTAGGTGCTATTCGTCCTGATGTATCGGTTTCTGTATCAGGCGGCAGTCGCTCTGTAGGTGGTGGTAATCCACAACTAGAGCCAACCAAAGCCCGCACTTACGATTTAGGCTTTGAATTTTATTTCTCTGACGAGTCGATGTTAGGTCTGGCGTTTTTCTTCAAAGATATCGACAGCCATGTCCAGACTTTACGTGAAACCAAAGCCTTTACTGAAACGGGTTTACCTATTCAGGCCGCTATTGATGCCTGTACAGCTGGTCCTGGTTACAATGCAGACTGTAATGAAAATGTAGACTGGCAAGTCACTACACCACTGAACGGCCCTGGTGGTGATTTAAAAGGTATGGAAGTCAGCTACCAGTTACCTTTCACCTTCTTGCCTGAGTTCTGGAACAGATTTGGTTTTATTGCTAACTACACTTATGTTGATGCCCAGATGGACTATATCAGCGCAGCTGGTGTAGTGCAGGCAACACGTGACTTAAACGGTTTGTCAAAAAACACCTCTGCCGCCACTATTTACTACGAACATGAAGCCTTAAATGCCCGTGTCTCGATGGCGAAACGTGGTAAATACCTGACAACTGCTATAGGTCGTGATAACAACGATATGGAAGGCACCAACGCGACGACTAACGTAGACGCCTCTGTCTCTTATGCCTTAAACGACAACTGGAAAATCAGTTTTGAAGCACTGAACCTGACCGACGAAGTAGATGACCAATGGGTAGATTCAGCGGGGGACCGCCTGACTTATTACCATGAAACAGGTCGTCAATATTACTTAGGCGCTCAATACAAGTTCTAATCCTTTTTGGACAAGAATCTCATCGCTTAGCCAGGGATGGCGGCTTTGGCGTGACTTGTGGTGCTCTGCTGCAAGTCACGATTTTGTTTTACTATTTACAATAGGTACTAGCCGTGATCTATGTCTTGAAGCGACCTTTGCTGATTTCCAGCCTCACCTTAAGTTTTTTAGCCGCCTGCGGTAAACCAGCCCCAGCACCGGAACAACAGGCAGTAGTTGCTCAGCCTGCTACCACCACATCTGTCGCCAGCTTAAGCATTCATAACCCCTCTGATTTCGCCAGAGTGCAAGAAGCCATCTATGTGTCTGCTGCAGATTTAGGTTTAACAGAAAGCGCAGTTCAGAATTCAGCTTTTATTGCAGCCACAGCACAAGGTCAATTGCCATCCCAGTGGATTGACCGCAATGCGGATGGTCAAAAAGATACCTTACTCATCAGCCCTACTCTGAGTGCTGGTGAAACTTTAGCCGTGCAAATCACTGCAGGCACAACCACAGAATTGCCAAAACAAACTCAGGCTGAAATTTCTCAAAAAACTGGCGGACAGTGGCAAGACAAAAAATATATCGGTGGCAGTTTTGAAAATGTAAAGCACCTGACTCCGCCGCCACAGTACACCGATCACAGTGAATTTATTCGTTATGAAGGCCCTGGTATTGAATCCGATAAAGTGGCTTACCGTATTTATCTCGACTGGCGTAACGGCTTTGATATTTTTGGCAATAAAACCGGTAAGCCTGTGCTCGATCAAATAGGTCAGGATGGTTACAGCTCCTATCATGAACCAGCGGACTGGGGCATGGATGTACTGAAAGTTGGCAAAGCTGTAGGCGCCGGTGGTTTTGGCTATTGGGACGGATCTCAAGTAGAACGAGTCTCCAAGCTGGACGGCCATACAGTGAATATTATCGAAAATGGCGCTCTGTATTCAGCTTTGACCATAGACTACAAAAACTGGCAAATTGCCGGTAAGACTCTGGATATCAGAGCACATTTATCCATGACAGCAGGCAGCCGTTTGCTGCAAAATCGCCTGACGTTAAGCCAGCCACTGGATAATCTGGCGCTGGGCATAGTGAAACTACCCGACACTAAGCTGTTAACAGGCACACTGGAAAGCAGCGGCCATACCTACACTTATCTGGCAACTTATGGCAAACAAAGTCTGGATGGCGCTAATTTGGGCATGGCAATTTTATTTAAACGCGGCAAGCTCAAAGAATTAACGACAGACGAACATAACCATGTGGCTGTGATGAGTGTATCTGGGCAACATCTGGAGTATTACCTGTTAGGTGCCTGGCAACATGAGCTGAATGGCATCACCAATGAGCAGCAGTTTGTGGAGTATTTGCAGCAAGAAGTGGAGCGTTTAACTCTGACTCCACGGTTAAGTTTAAAAACAGAATTCACCAACACACAAATCAGTCAGCCTATGACCAGCGAACGGGCTTTATACTGGAGCCAGCAGCTGGCCAACTCTGAGCTGAATCGTCAGGCAGGCCAGTATTATTGGGGCGGTTGGGACACTGAACGTGACAGGCCTGTCAGCTTTGAATACACCACAGGCTTATTGATCCAGGCTTTTGATGATTTAAATAAATACGGCGCAGATCCGGCTTATCAGGCCGTGATCCGTAAAATGGCTGATACCTTTGTCACCGAAGACGGCACCATTCACAGCTACGACGCCAGCAAATTTAATATCGACAGTATCAATAGCGGCAACCTGCTGCTGCGGGTATTTGAACAAACAAAAGAGCCAAAATATCAACTGGCCGCTCAAGCCTTACGTGAGCAGTTAAAGCATCATCCTAAAACCTCAAATGGCGCTTTCTGGCATAAAAATATTTATCCACATCAGTTGTGGTTAGATGGGGTTTATATGGGCATGCCGTTTTTAGCTTATTACAGCAGCCTGTTTGAACAAGGTGCCAGCTTGGATCAAGCCGTGCATGAGTTTGTAGTGACCCGTGAGCAGTTACGTGACGACAAAACAGGCCTGTATTTCCATGCCTGGGATGAATCCAAACAAATGGATTGGGCTGATAAAGAAACAGGTCGTTCAGCTTACTTCTGGGGCCGTGCTATTGGCTGGTTAGCTATGGCGCTGGTGGATGTGTTGGATTATATACCAGCGGATAACACCGAATTACGCCAGCCGCTGCTGAATATGGTGACTGAACTGGCAGCAGATTTAGCCAAGTATCAGGATGCTGAAACGGGCGTGTGGTATCAGATCATGGATAAAGCCGGCGAGCGGGGTAATTATCTGGAATCGAGCGGCAGCAGTATGTTTGTCTACTTTTATGCCAAAGCCATCAATAAAGGTTATTTGCCAAAAGAGCAGTACCTGCAGATCAGTAAAAAAGCCTGGCAAGGCCTGTTAAATGAATTTGTACTGGTGCATCCGGATGGCAGCATCAGCCTGACCAATATGGTGCAGGTAGCAGGTTTAGGTGCAGGTCGCGACGGTAGCTATCACTATTACATGAGTGAGCCTATTTACCGCAACGACAGCAAAGGCACAGGGCCTTTCATTATGGCTGGTGTGCAAATGGCACAGCTATTAAAAGACTAAGCTGATGAAGTTTCTTACTGCCTGGCTGAGTGCACTAGCGCTGTACCTGCTTTGCCTGAACCTGCACGCCAGTGAGCAACCACTGCGCCTGCAGGTGGCTTTAGATGGCTCAGCGCCTTTTAACTCCATTCAACAGGCGCTGGACTCCTTACCTTCGACCAAACAATGGGCTTTGATAGAGATTGGCCCCGGTATTTATAAAGAAAAACTCTACCTAAGTCGCGACAAAGTCATTTTGGCGGGCAGCGGTAAAACCAGCACCACTATAGAATTTCCGGAACTTCGTAAAAACTATTTAAAACAGCACCCAGACGACTGGGGCTCTGCCGTGGTTAATATCAAAGCCTCGGATATAGTGCTTTTAGATTTAACTGTATTTAACAGCTACGGCGCAGTCTATGGCGATCATGATCATCAGTTTGCCATTCGTGGTTTTGAGCAGGCCAGCCGCATCATCACAGACCAATGCAGAGTAATAGCCGGTGGTGCTGACAGCTTAAGCTTATGGAATAAAAAAGGATTGTATTACCACAGCAACTGCTACTTTGAAGGCCATGTCGATTATGTTTGCCCACGGGGAACAGCCTGGATTAAACAGAGCCAGTTTTATAGCCAGGCGACAGCAGCTTCACTTTGGCATGATGGTGAATTGGATCAAAACGCGAAGTTAGTGGTCACAGACTCGAAACTCTCGGGTATTCATGGCTTTTTACTCGGCCGTCGTCATTATGACGCCCAGTTTTATCTGCAGAATAATCAGTATTCGCCTTTGATGGCAGATAAACCGATATTCCGTAAAACCTATCCGGATGAACCTAGCCGCGACAGAGCCAACTTATGGGGTGAACGCAGCTATTTTGACGGTTCCAGTGGTGCCACTTACGGCTGGTTGCAAAACAATTGGCCTAAAGCAGTATCTCAGATCACCGAAGATTGGGTCTATCAGGGCCAGTGGCAACCGGAACAGTTGTTAAGAATCATCCGTAGCTGGTTAAAAGCCAAAACCCAACCTATGCCTGCCAAACTCTATCTGGTCGGTGATTCTACCCTATCGGATAAAACTAATCTGGCTTATCCGGAGCGCGGCTGGGGTCAATTATTGCCTGAATTTCTGCTGCCGCAATTGCAAGTGATTAACTTAGCAGCCAATGGCCGCAGTACCCTTCGTTTTTTAAATGAAGGCCGCTGGCAAATGCTGCTGGATGAGCTGCAAGCTGGTGATTATGTGCTGATCCAGTTTGGCCACAACGATCAAAAACAAGACGACCCAAAACGTTATGCCGACGTCAATACGCGTTACCCAGAGTTGCTGCAGCAGTTTATCCGCGAGGTCAAAGCCAAAGCCGCTATTCCACTACTTGCCAGCTCGATTTGCAGGCGTAATTTTAAAGGTAAAACTTTAGAGCGGGATTTAGCAGCTTATGCAGCCCAAGCTAAACAGCAAGCCGAGTTGGCTCAGGTCGATTTTTTTGATTTGCAGCAGCAAAGCTGTGATTTATGGCAAGAGTTAGGCCCTGCTGGCAGTCAGCCGTATTTTATTCAGGTGCCTGCTGGTTTGTATCAGAAGTTTCCGGATGGCAAAACCGACAACACCCATTTATCGGTGCAAGGAGCCTCTAAAGTGGCTCAGCTGTTTGTACAAGACTTACAAAAACAACAACATCCGTTGGCTAAGTATGTCTATCGAACCAAGCTTTAATTGAGCTTTAACCAACAAACCAGTCGCGGGTTCTGGCGCTGGTTTTTACCAGTTGCCAGCTTTCGCAGCCATTAAAAGCGGCATAGTCCAGCACAGCTTTGGTCAGCGCCGTTTTTAATGCGTCCGTCAATTTCACCTGCTCATCCAGCACTAAATTCTGCAACAATAAGGTTTTGCTGGCTCGGTCTGCTTTGACATCGACCTGGCCTATAAACTGGTCTTTATACAAAATCGGCAAGCTGTAATACCCTATCTGACGTTTGGCGGCAGGCACATAAACTTCAATCTGGTAATCAAAATTAAACAACTGCTTTAGCCGGTCGCGTTGGATCACTAAGTTATCAAAAGGCGACAACAGCCAGACTTTATTGGGCAGTTTTGAGGGGGAATTGTTAGTAAGCGCTAACTGGGGCCTGTGGTAATACGCCTTTCCATCCAGCAGAAAAGTCTGCAGCCTGCCCTGCTCCAGCTGTTGTTTTAGCTGCTGCTTGAGTACCAACTGCATATTCTTGCGCAGATAACCTATTTGCTGCACTGTCGCCACCGCCTGACTTTGCAGGCAGCGCTCTATTAAATAATCAGCAAACTCGGCGTCGGTTGGAGCTAAATGTTGATGGTGATCAGGCCAGACCCGATCCGCCAGATCATAGACTTTCTGGAACTTATCTCTTTTGGCCACCATTAGCTTGCCTTGCATAAACAATTGTTCCAGCGCCTGCTTGGCCGGTTGCCAGTCCCACCAGGCACCGTTTTTTTTGCCCGCATTTCCATTTTCACTGGCAAAGTCACTGGCCTTTAGTGGGCCTTCGGCTTCAATACGGGCCAGCACTTCATTCATCAGTTGCTGTTCAGGGTTAAACCAGTGGTTGTTGCCGTTTTGCAGTAAGAGCTTTCGCTGCAAACTAAAACGATAATCTTCGGCTGGTAAAAATGCAGCGGCATGCGACCAGTATTCAAAACTTTGTTTTTGCTTAAGCGCCTTGTCTAGTAGCTTTGGCTGATAGTTTTTTACTCTGTTGTACAGCACATGGTGATGTGCCCGCTCCACCACATAAATAGAATCCAGCTGCACATAGCTAATTTGTTTCAGAACTTCTGCCACTGCTGCTTTGCCGGACGCTGGTTGCAGCAAACCTTGCTGCTGCAATACCAGTTGGCGTAACTCTTTTGGGCTAAAGGGACAGGACAGAGTCATAACTTAAAACCTTAAATAAAAATCGGCCAGAAGGGTTCGATAAGCATCACTGTACTGGCCCGGGCTTTGCTGTATCAAGAGTTCTGTCTGTTCAACCTGGCTGGTTACGGCACTGGCACTAAAATCCAGCAGCTGCAATTTAGCTGCTTTGTGTGCAGAGGTTTTGACCAGACAACGGCGCTGTAAAGTCCAGCCAGCCTGTTCTGCGACAGGGATAAAATCGGCATCAGCAGGCAACACTAAACAAAAATGTGCATCAGCTGCGGCAAGCTTTTTGGCAACAATAGCCAAATCAGTAAAAGATAAGCTGTCGGTATGGCGGGCCTGATGCCGCTTCGGATCTGAAGCGCCTAAACTCTGCTGAAAATAAGGTGGATTACTGATAATCAGCTCAAATCCAAGCTCCGGTTGGTTATCCGTCGCCGCATAGGTTAGAATATCGGCCTGAATGACTTGGATTTGTGCCGCCCAGCGACTGGCCGCCACATTATCCTGCGCCTGTAAGGCCGCATCCTGGTCCAGTTCGATTGCATAAACCAATGGGTTCAGCCCTGATTTTTGCAGTCGCTGCGCCAGCATCAGAGATAAAATGCCACAACCAGCTCCTATATCCAGTGCTGTGCCAGCCTTGGGTAAAGTTGCCCAAGCGCCCAACAGCAAGGCGTCCGTGCTGACTTTCATCGCACAGCGGTCGTGGCCAACAAAAAATTCTTTACACCAAAAGCCGCTCACCACTGTCCTTACTTACTAAGGTCAAAAGAGTGGCAGTGTAAAAGATGCTAGAAGTTCTGTCACTGACAGACAGCATCTCCGGACTATCTAAACAGAAGGTAAGAACAGCGTGAGCGAAATTAACACTGCACAGGAAAAAATGACCTTTGCTGAGTTTCAACTGGATGAGAGCTTAGAGAAAACCCTGAGTAAAGCGGGTTTTAAAGAAGCGACCAGCATTCAGAAACTGGCTATTCCTGTGGCTTTGGAAGGCCGCGACATACTGGCCAGTGCGCCTACAGGCACAGGCAAAACCCTGGCGTTTTTATTGCCAGCTATTCAGTACCTGTTGGATTTTCCGCGCCGAGATCCGGGTTTTGCCCGAGTACTCATCATGACGCCTACCCGTGAACTGGCCTATCAGATTTTTGAACAGGTGCAACAGCTGATTATGCTGACCGACCTGCACGCCGGTGTGATCACCGGTGGTATTAACTATGGTAGTCACAAAGAAACTTTAGAAAAAAATAACGATATTCTGGTGGCGACACCGGGTCGTTTAATTGAGTATCTGGATAATGAAAGCTTCCATGCTGATGAAGTGGAAGTGCTGATCCTCGACGAAGCCGACCGTATGCTGGATATGGGTTTTGTTGGTGAAATGAACCGCATTATTCTGGAAGCTAAACGTCGTCGTCAGACCATGTTGTTCTCCGCCACTTTAGAAGGTAACGGCGTCAACAAGTTTTCAGAGCGCGCTTTACGTGAGCCAGTGCTGGTTGAAGCCACGCCGCCACGCCGCGAAAAAGCGAAGATCCTGCAATGGATGCACGCCGCTGACGATGCCGATCATAAACTGGCGTTGCTAATTCATATTCTGAAACAGGAAGATGTTAGCAAAGTCATCGTTTTTGTGAAGACCCGTGAGCGTTTAGCCACCTTAACAGGTCAGCTCGAAGCCGCAGGCTTAAAATGCTGCTGGTTACAGGGTGAAATGGCGCAAGACAAACGTCAGACTGCTTTAGCTCGTTTCAGTAACAATCAGGTGCGTATTCTGGTGGCGACCGATATAGCGGCCCGTGGTCTGGATATCGACGATATTACTCATGTGATTAACTACGATATGCCACGTACTGCCGATGTTTATGTGCACCGTATTGGCCGTACTGGCCGCGCTGGTAAAAAAGGCACAGCTATTTCGTTAGTGGAAGCTCATGATATTGGCGTAGTAGGTAAAGTAGAGCGTTATACAGAGCAGCCGCTAAAGCGCCGCTTTATTGAAGGTATGCGCCCTAAACACAAAGAAGCCAAAGCGCCAACTAAACAGAAGAAACCTAAAACAGCAGCCAAGAAAAAAGCGCTGAAAAAAGCCGCCAGAGCCAAAGCTTAACTGTATTAAGGCTCAGCCATTAGTTGATGATAAGTTTGTAGAAACGCTCTGTGATACTGCGGTTCCACTTGTTCAAGCTGGAGCCGCAGGTATTCTTCGTCCAAAACCAACTCAGCTATTGCCTCATCCAATCTTTTGATTATTCTTTCTCCTACAGGGCCTTTGTGACAAGCGAAATAAGCTGCAGTGTCGGGTTCAGCTTCCGCAACCGGATAGCCTGTTAACAGCGCTTCATAGTCAGGAGGCAATAAAAACGGATACTCCAGAATCATATCAACCCGCTTTTGTTTGAGCATAGGCCACAGATCGCCAATACCAACGCCACTTTGTTTTTGATATAAATACTTGGCCATTGCAGGATCTCGCACCAGAGGGTCCAGTTCTGCACCATAAGAACGCTCATAATCCAACCCCAGCAAAGCGCGGGCGTCTTTGGACCAGGTGTTCAAAATACTGACTTTTCCTTCATTTTGCATTGCAGTCAGTTTTTTCTGCCAGGCGCTGCCTTTGAGCACATACAGATGCATACCTTGCACCAGGATAAAAGCTTTGCTGAAATGATAAAGCTGACGTCGCTCAGGGCTTGCTAACACACCAGCCATACAACTATTAGTCTGTTGCAAGGTTAACTGCATAGCTTTGGTATGGTTAATCAGCACAAAGTTGTAACTGAGCCCTTTTGCGCTGAGCAATATTTTGCGGATTAGCTGCTTATCTAATGACTCATCGACAGGCGGCTTTGCATCAAGCCAACCAGGTGGCATTTTGCTTTGAAAATCAACATCAATAGCCCTTGCTTGCCAAGGTGCCATCAAGAATACAACCAGCAGTAAACAGACACGCATCCAGAGCCCACCTTTGTTGCTAACAAGCTATAAAGCATAGCGGACCAAAGTGATTTTGCGACATTAATTCAACAACATAGACTGTGGTAAAGCCGAATTAATCTATTTCTACGCTCTGCAGACAGCACTTTTACTGGTAAATCCAGACAGGGCAGAAGCTGATCTAAAATCCGAACACTTGCAGAGCCGTCAGTTCAAAGGTTTTGATCCCAAGTTCAGCGCTGGTCCTCTTTGCCGTTTTACAGACTGTGGTTATCTGTCCCAGTAACTTTCTTCCAGAGAGTCTTCTTTTTCCGGTAAACCCTTGGATAAACGTGGCGCATTTTGCACCAGAATGGCGTAACTAACCCGGTTGGCGTATTTACAGATCTGAGCAAAAGACGAGTAAGCCAGATAAGGCTGTTCGTGTTTACTGGATAAAGGCAAGGTTTGACGGTGGAAATGATTGGCCGCTATGTCATGCAAAATAGCAGCTAAAGCGCCATCGCCTGCGCCATTGGTGTTTTTAATCCGCTCAGGCCCACCTAAATATGGGTCGATATGCGAATAGACTTTTACTGGCAACTGGCAGTCTTTTTTCTGCATAGGACGGCTGAATTCAAACTCGTTGTAATCAGCCAAAGCACCTGATTTGATTGGATTGGTGGTTTCACGTTTGGCTGACGCGTCTGTGTAGCCACACAAATACAAACCTTCAGGGCCTGCAGTTAACAGTACCATATCAACATAATCCAGCGCAGCTTCTGCCGCGAGCAATGGATCAGCAAAACCAGTTAGAGCTTCAGCTTCCAGTTCATTCATCGCCAACACATTGACATACTGAGCCAGCGTTTGCTGAATAAGCTCCCTGTGCTCTTCGACTAAATGTTTAGTGCCTAAGCTCATTACCACAGGAACATCTGCAGCTTTAGCATCGGATAACATTTTAACCATCGCCTGCTGGATAGGCTGATCGGTGGCGCGCAGCGGATAGGCACTCACCACAATAGCGGCAGCTTTAGAAATAATATCCGTAGGAATATAAGCAGGTGTCAGCTCGTCCATATCACCCGGGTCTATCACAAAGGTGCGTTCGCCATCCGGAGTAATCATGGTAATACCACGGCCTATATCACCTGGCACGCCTTGCAGATGGTTCATATCCACTTTGCTGCTGGTATGGCATAGGTAGTGATAGGCAGGAGAACCCAGTTGAATATTGGCTGACATCACGCCCAATAACACGGATTTATCGTCAGCCAGTACAGAATAGTTATGTACTGTATTGCCTATGGTGCCGCCGGCAAAGTGATCAGAAATAGCATTGGAGCCCACCAGTTCCTGATAAATCAGGTCAGCTTTGCCATGTTCGACTAAGTTGGATAAGCCTTTGCCTATGCCATATTTTTCCAGAAATTCGTCACTGACATTGGCAATCACATCCACTATGGTTTGGTCCAAACCCACAATATAAGTGTCCAGCTCAGGTCGCACTTCGTAGCTGGGTAAAGTCAGCTTAGGCTGAGACACTGGGAAATAATGTTTGAGTTTACGACGACCAGGGAATTTCATAGGGCAACACTCGGATCAATAGAGCCGCGCATTTTAGCAAAAGCCAATTAAAAAAGCGCACTAAAAAGCCGCAGTTTTATGCGGCTTTTTCAGCTTACTTCGCCTAAAGAACACGAAGTATTAGTCTTGTTGTTGCATCCGTGTAAACACCAGTTTATCGGCTTTAGATTCGGCGCTGCTAAACTGATAACCGGCACTATTAAATTGCTTTAAGCCTTCAACCTCTTGGATTTGCTGTTCAATGACATAACGCGCCATCAGGCCTCGGGCTTTTTTGGCGAAAAAACTGATGATTTTATACTGACCATTTTTGAAATCTTTAAATTCCACATTCAGCACTTTGGCGTGCAGCGCTTTTTTATCCACGGCTTTAAAGTATTCCTGCGAAGCTAAATTCAGCAGCATCTCTGAATTTAACTGCTCCAGCTGTTGATTCAGTTCAGTACTGATGCGATCGCCCCAGAACTGATATAAATTTTTACCACGGCCATTTTCTAACGAAGTGCCCATTTCCAGACGGTAAGGCTGCATCAGATCCAAAGGCCGCAGCACCCCATACAAACCACTTAAAATGCGTAAATGTTGCTGGGCATAGTCCAGATCTTTTTGTTTCAGGCTGGACGCTTGCAAGCCCTGATACACATCCCCATTAAAAGCAAACAGCGCCTGGCGGGCATTGTCTGGCGTAAAAGGTGTGGACCACTCTGCAAACCGCGCTGCATTCAAACCTGCCAGCTTGTCACTGATATGCATTAAGCCTGACAGTTGAACTGGTGTCAGCTCGCGGCAATAGGGCATCAGTTCAAGGCTTTGATCCAGCAATGCAGGCTGGCTGAATGCAGTGACGGATAAAGGGCTTTGGTAATCTAAATCTTTGGCGGGTGATATCACCATCAACATGGGTTTTGGTTTCCTATACAGCAAGATAAAGCGACTATAACAAAAACTACAGCAGAGCTCGACAACAAAACTCAATACGGACGGGGCTTAGACATGGTTTTTACTTTTTTTCATGGTAAGCTCTGAACACTATAGAGACCTTATAAAATAAGGCTATAAGCAGCAAAACAAACAGAATTCCGAATGTAAGAAACTTGCCACAAAAGCCTGCTTTTGTGTTGTAATTTTCCTACATTTATTTAGTATTAAGCCCCACATCACTGACTTGTGATCAGAAAAACGGTAATAAAACAATATGAGCACTTTACTTGAACAGCTAAAAGCAGTGACTACAGTAGTGGTCGACAGTGGTGACTTAGGCGCCATTGAACAATTCCGCCCTGTAGACGCCACAACAAACCCTTCTTTGTTATTAAACGCTAGTCAGCTGGAGTTTTCTAAGCCGTTATTAGCTCAGGCTGTGGCTTATGCCAAAAGCAAAAGCTCTGATCTGGCGACTCAGGTTAGTATTGCCAGCGATAAATTTGCAGTAGATATCGGCACTCAGATCAGCAAGTTAGTACCAGGTCGTGTGTCGACTGAAGTGGATGCCCGTTTATCTTTTGATACTCAGGCCAGCATTGATAAAGCGCTGCAGTTGGTTGCTTTATATGAAGAAAACGGCATCAGCAAAGATCGTATTTTGATCAAAATAGCCTCGACCTGGGAAGGTATTCAGGCAGCACGCCATCTTGAGCAACAAGGTATTCAGTGTAACCTGACGCTGCTGTTTCATATGGCGCAAGCCCGTGCTTGTGCTGAAGCTGGCATCTTCTTAATTTCTCCTTTTGTTGGCCGTATTCTGGACTGGTACAAAGCCAATACCAAACAAGACTACACAGCAGAAACTGACCCTGGTGTAGTTTCAGTGCGTGAAATTTATCGTTATTTCAAAACCTATGGCCATAAAACTGTGGTGATGGGTGCAAGCTTCCGTAACATCGGCGAAGTATTAGCTTTAGCAGGCTGTGACCGCTTAACCATCAGCCCAGGCTTGCTGGAAGAATTAAGCCAGCAAGAAGGCACTTTGACAGTTCATCTGCAAGATACTGGCGCTACCGCCAAAGAAACTGCGGCTTTAACTGAAGCAGAATTCCGCTGGGCGCTGAATGAAGATGCAATGGCCACCGAAAAACTGTCGGAAGGTATCCGTAAATTTGCCGTTGACCAACGTAAGCTGGAAACTTTAATTCAGGCGCAGTTACAGGCCTAATCAAAGGCTTAATTTTTATCACCATCGGATCACTACAGGAGTTTATATGATGTCGTCTGCAGTCTGGGCAGAGTTAAAACAGCTGGCGCAACAGCCTTTGTCCTTGCGTCAAGAGTTTGCCGCAGATCCAAAGCGTGCTGAAAAATTTCAGGTCAATGCCTGTGGCATTCACCTGGATTTTGCCAAAAACCTGATCACAGATGGCATCTGGCAAAAGCTGTTGGAGCTGGCCAAACAAAGCCAGATCCAAAGCAAAACTCAGCAGATGCTAAGTGGCGACAAAATAAACAACACGGAACAACGTGCGGTTTGGCATATGGCGTTGCGTGCAGATACAAAAACTCCTTTAGTGTTAGATGGTGTTGATTTACAACCTGAAATTCAGGCCTGCCATGCGCAAATGGCAGAGCTGATTGGCCAGTTGCATCAAGGCAGCTACAAAGGCTATCAGGGCGATGCCATTACCGATCTGATCTGGATTGGTATTGGTGGCTCGTTATTAGGCCCACAAATGGCCTGTGAAGCTTTAGCGCCTTTTAACCAAAGCCCAGTGCGTATTCACTTTGCCGGCAATATTGATGGTGCCGTCGTCTCAGATGTGGTGAAAAACTTAAACCCTGCGACTACTCTGGTGTTTGTAGCCTCTAAGTCTTTTGGCACTGAAGAAACCAAACAAAACGCGTTGGCTGTGCGTCAGTGGTTCACCGACAAAGGTGCAGACAAAGCCGCTATAGCTCAGCATTTCTGGGCCACCTCGTCCAATATCAAAGCCGCAGCAGAATTTGGCATAGTGGCTGAACATATTCTGCCAATGTGGGACTGGGTTGGCGGCCGTTATTCGTTATGGTCTGCAATCGGCTTCCCGGTCGCATTGCAACTGGGCATGGAGCAATTTCAACAACTGCTCAAAGGCGCCCGCGATATGGACCAGCATTTTATCAATGCCCCACTTGAGCAGAATATGCCGGTGATTTTGGCTTTGCTTGGCGTCTGGTATATCAATGCCAAAGGTTGTCAGGCGCAAGCCTTACTGCCGTACAGCCATTATTTACGTTTCCTGCCCTCTTACGTACAGCAGCTGGATATGGAAAGTAATGGTAAAGGGGTGGATCTTGATGGCAAGCCATTAACAGATGCCACAGCGCCGGTGATTTGGGGAGATGCGGGTACTAATGGTCAGCATGCGTACCATCAGTTATTGCATCAAAGCGTGTTGGCTGTGCCTTCAGACTTTATTCTGCCTGCCAAAGTCAGTCACGAGCTCAAAGATCATCATCACAGATTAGCTGCTCATTGCTTTGCCCAAACTCAGGCGCTAATGCAAGGTAAAACTTTTGACGAAGCCAAAGCCGAAGTACTGGCAAGCGGTGCATCAGAAGCAGAAGCTATTGCTTTGGCACCACATAAAGTGTCGCCTGGAAATAAGCCAAGCAACACTTTATTGCTGCCAGAATTATCGCCTTATTACTTAGGTGCTTTGATTGCGCTTTATGAGCAGAAAGTGTTTTGTCAGGGTGTTTTATGGAATATCAACTCTTTTGATCAATGGGGTGTTGAGCTGGGTAAACAGCTGTCGACTCCTATTTATCAGGTGTTATCTCGCCAACAAAACAACAACTTTGATGCGTCTACAGAGGCACTTATCGCAAAATTTAAGCAGTTGAACTTGGGCTAACCTGTTGAATGAACGAAAAACATTCATTTTTCGTTCATATTTGTGTCAAAGAGTTATTTTATTTTTAGACAAAGTGTGGTACTAATTTGTTGAAAATAACAACAACTCAGAGGGGCAACCATGGAAAGCTTCGAAGACTTACTGAATATGTTGGAGCGTCCTGCGACAAAGAGCCGTGCAGTAAAACGCAAGTGGCGCGAAATTGAAGCAGTCAAAGAACGCCAGCGCTTAAAACGAGAACTAGAAGACATAGACTGGACCATAGAACCTGAGTTAGTAGACATCGAATTAAGTTAAATTAAGCCCCGACAGCAATGTCGGGGCTTTTTATTTGGCTGTAATTCAGGCTCAATTCTAATCAGGGTATCTGTGGTTAAACCTGCCAGCGGATAGGTTGCTTACCCTGCTGTTCTAGCAACTCATTTGCTTTGGCAAAGTGTCCACAGCCTAAAAAGCCGCGGTGCGCTGACAAAGGTGATGGATGAGGAGCCGTCAGAATATGGTGTTTCGCCTGGTCAATCAGCTGCGATTTTTTAATCGCATGGCTGCCCCATAACAAAAACACTATACCTTCTGCATTGGCACTGATAGCCCGAATCACTTGATCGGTAAATTGCTCCCAACCTAAATTGCGGTGTGAATTGGCCTCATTCGCCACCACAGTTAATGCGGTATTAAGTAACAACACGCCCTGCTCTGCCCAACTTTCCAGACAGCCATGTTTTGGGGTTTGAAAATCAACATATTCCAGCGCCAGCTCTTTGTAGATATTACGCAGCGAAGGTGGAATGGCGACTCCTGCAGGCACAGAGAAACTTAAACCATGAGCCTGGTTTGGACCATGGTAAGGGTCCTGCCCTATCACAACCACTTTCATCTCTGAAAAAGGCGTTAACTTAAAGGCATTAAACACCAGCGCTTCAGGTGGATAAATCACCTGGCCTGCGGCACGTTGTTGCTTTAAGTAATCCATAGTTTGCAGAAAATAGGGCTGATTTTTTTCAGCCCCAATCACGTCTTGCCAATTTAAAGACACAGCTTATTTATCCAGAGTCAGTAAGAATTGGCGTAATTGTACAAAATCCGGCGCCATATCTGCACTTAAACTTGTCTCAGATGCCACAGCGGCTAACTCAGGCGGCAGAGCTATAGGGCTGCCAAGGATGTTTTCGACCTGCTCTTTAAATTTAGCCGGATGCGCAGTGCCTAAGAAAATGCCAAATTCGCCATCCTGCAAGCTACGTTTTAACGCTTTGTAAGCAATAGCAGCATGAGGCTCACTGACATAACCTAAATGCGCCAATAAGCGCATAGAGACTTGGGTATCTTCTTCGTCCACCATCACAGCTTCTAAATCGTCGCGGGAAATTTTTCCTTGCGCTAATAAAGCTTCAACCCGTGGCCAGTTATTCGGCGCACTAACATCCATTGCGTTAGATAAAGTTGGGATAGTTTTGTTGGGCGCCCACTGGCCCTCTTTCCAATAACGAGGCACTGTGTCGTTTAAGTTAGTGGCCGCTATCATACGCTTGATAGGTAAACCTAAGACTTTGGCAATTAAACCTGCAGTCAGGTTGCCGAAGTTACCGCTGGGCACAGCAATAACAATTTGATCTCTTTTATCTTTTGGCACCTGAGCCACTGCTTCAAAGTAATAACAAATTTGTGCAAATAACCGGCTGATATTAATAGAGTTGGCTGAGTTGATATTTAGCTGTTTGACTAAATCACGGTCGTTAAATACATCTTTCACCAGCGCCTGACACTGGTCAAAATCGGCGTCTACAGCCAGTGTATGGATGTTATGACCTAAGGTAGTAAACAGCTTTTCTTGCAGTGGGCTGATTTTTCCTTTTGGAAATAAAATCACCACATCCACACCGGCCTGCTGATAAAAAGCATGAGCCACAGCAGCACCTGTATCACCCGAAGTGGCAGTGACAATAGTGGTTTTGCTGACATTCTGCTGCTTTTGCGCCTGAATTAAAGCCTGCGCCATAAAACGGCCACCAAAGTCTTTAAAAGCTAAAGTGGGGCCATGAAATAATTCTAAACAGGCCACATCCTCTGTTACTTGCGCTAAGGGCGCCGGAAACTGAAAAGCCAAACTTACCATCTGATGGATTTGTTCAGCAGAAAGCTCGTCGCCTATTAAAGCCTGCAGCACTTTGGCGCTGCGCTCAACAAAAGGCAGCTCTAATATGGTGTCAATATCCAGTGTTGGCCACTGGGTTGGGAAAAACAGGCCCTGCTGCTCGCCCAATCCAATACGCACTGCATCTAAAAAACTAACTTGTTGTGAAGCGACTTTGGTATTTGTTAATTGCATTGTTACATCCTACAGCGCACGTGCGCCTTGTCTCGCCAGACGACAGACTGTCGTGATGGCATCTGAGTTTTTAGCGTAATGCTGTTGTAAATAATCAGCGGCAAATTGGGCCTGGGTGTCATTTTGACAGACCGCAAAAATAGTAGGGCCAGCGCCTGAGATACCTACATGGCCAATGCCCTGAGCTGTTAACTTTTCACGTATAGGTGCAAGTTCAGGCATCAAATGCTGACGGGCAGGTTCTGCCACTAAATCCTGTAAAGCGGCAAAAGCTTCGGTTTCATCTTTGGCATACAAAGCACTGATAAAACGGCTTAACATGCCGGCAAAAGCTATGCTGTGCTTCAGCGTCAATTGCTGCGGCAATACAGCACGGGCTTCTTTGGTTGACAGCACAGTACCGGGGTAACAAAGCACCACTTGCCAGTGCTCAAACCAAGGTAAAGCCCGGCATAACAAAGGGCTGTCTGGCAACATCAACAATAAACCGCCGTAAAAAGACGGAGCGACGTTATCGTAATGCACTGAACCGCTGACGCCACCTTCCAGTTGCGCCATCAGCTGCAACAGCTGATAGTCAGTTAAAGGTTTGCCGAAATAGTCATTAAAGGCATAACAGGCAACCACAATAGAACAGGCGCTGGAACCCAAACCACTGCCAACTGGCAGGTTTTTCACCAGCTCCAGTTGCAACCGAGGGATAGTCCGGCCTATTGCCTTTTCAAAGGCATAAAAACACTTCAGCACTAAGTTATCGTCTGTGTCACCAGGCAGTTGATGCACATAACGGCCGGTTAGTTGCAAACTCAGTTCAGCCTGCTCAGACTGAATACGCAGTTCATCACCAAATAAAGAACCATCGACTGGTTCAAAAGCAGCGCCTAATAAATCAAATCCAACAGAAAAATTCCCTGTGGATGCAGGCGCAAAATACGACTTCATGTTACATCTCCTGCTGCCAGGACAAAGTCCGCATTACATCACTGAACACACCTGCTGCTGTTACCGCAGCACCAGCACCATAACCACGCAACACAAAAGGAATAGGCTGGTAATAACGGGTATGAATAGCCAAGGCGTTTTCACCGTCTTTCACTTTAGCCAATGGATGATCCAGATCCAAAGCTTTGATGGCCACTTTGCAGCGACCTTCGCTGATTTCACCTATGTAACGCAGCACCTGGCCTTTGGCTTTCGCCTCTGCAATACGCTCTGCAAATTGTTGATTAAGCTCTGGCAACTGCTGCATAAAAGCCGGTACATCAGTGCCAGGCGCAAAGTCAGCAGGTAATACACCTTCCACTTCGACATCGGCTAAATTCAGCATCAAACCAGACTCACGCGCCATGATCAGTAGCTTACGTGCCACATCCATGCCAGACAAATCATCGCGTGGATCCGGCTCAGTAAAGCCTAATTCCCGTGCTTTCGTAGTGACTTCAGACAAAGACTGTCCCTGCTCCAGCAATCCAAAGATATAAGATAAAGAGCCAGATAAAATCCCTTCAAAAGCCACCAGCTCGTCACCAGCATTAAACAAGCCCTGTAAGGTGTCGATCACAGGTAAACCTGCGCCTACAGTGGTTTCATACAGGAAACGACGACGGTGCTGCTGTGCCACCTGACGCAGCTGATGATAATAGTCCAAAGAGCCTGTATTGGCTTTTTTGTTGGGCGTGACCACATGAAAACCGGCTTTTAAGAAATCAACATACAAATTAGCCACAGGTTCTGCACTGCTGCAATCAATCAAAACCGGATTAGTTAAATGCTGTTCCTGCACAAAACGGCTTAAATCTGCCACAGAGAACTGCGCCTTGGCCTGCTGCATCTGCTGTGGCCATTGGCTTAAGTCGATGCCCTTTTCATCCAACAATAAGGCTTTGGAATTGGCAATACCATAGACCTTCAGCTTGACGTTACGTTGCTGCAAAAACTGCTGCTGACGCTGGAACTGCGCCAGTAATTCACTGCCCACCACACCACAACCGACCAGAAATACATCGATACTTGGGATATGGCTGAAGAAGTTTTCATGGCACACCTTCACTGCATTCTGACAGGCCTTTTGTTCTACCACAGCGGAGATAGAACGTTCGCTGCTGTCTTGCGCTATAGCCACCACGTTGACACGAGCTTGCGCTAAAGAGGCAAAAAACTTAGCCGCCACACCGCGATGCTGACGCATACCATCACCCACAAGGCTGACAATAGCCATATCAGATAATATTTGCAGCGGACGCAATAACTTACCTTGCAGTTCCAGTTCAAACTCAGCTTCTAGCGCTTTTTTCGCTGAAGCTAAATCCAGCTGAGCGACACAGAAGCTGATACTAAATTCAGAAGAAGACTGGGTAATTAAACTGACAGAAACCTGTTCACGCGCCATAGTGGCAAAAACACGGGACGCCATACCGACCACACCTTTGAGGCCAGGGCCAGAGACGGTAATCAGCGCCAGATGCTCGAGACTGGAAATACCTTTGACCAGCGAGTCACCATTATTATCGGCATCAATGCAGGTGCCAGGCGCTGCAGGATTTAAGGTATTTTTGATGTAACAAGGAATTTGAAAACGCGCCAATGGGCCAATGGTTTTTGGATGCAGCACTTTGGCACCAAAGTACGACAGCTCCATGGCTTCATCATAAGATAAATGCTCAATCAGTTTGGCTTGTTTCACCTGACGTGGGTCGGCACTGTAGACACCATCTACATCGGTCCAGATTTCACAGACTGAAGCTTTTACCGCAGCAGCCACAATGGCGGCTGAGTAGTCAGAGCCATTGCGGCCTAATAAACACAGCTCACCCTGGGCATTACTGGAGACAAAACCGGCCATCACATAGACCTGAGCCGATTGTTTAGCTAAAGCTGCAGCAAAAGTTAGTTCAGAAGCAGGAATATCGGCCACGGCATTTAAGTAATCACCCTGACTTTTTACTAAGGCCACAGAGTCCAGCAGCACCACATTGACCTGACGGGATTTAAACAACGCCGTCATCAGGCAAACACTAAACTGCTCACCCATACCTAAAATTTGCGCCTTGATATGATCGGGGCAATAACTTAATAAGCTGATGCCCTGCAAACGTTCGGTCAGCTTTTGCTCTTGTTCATCAGCCAGTTGTTGCACTGTTTTTAACTGCTCGCTACTGACCCGTAAACTGGCTTCCGATACTAATTGAGCCAGCCGCTGCTTCCACTGCAGCAACAGCGGCTGATAGTCAGAGCCTAAAAAAGCCAGATCCGTCAGTTCCACCAGTAAGTTGGTGACGCCCTGCGGCGCAGACAACACCAAGCCTACGCTTTGGTTGCCAATCTGTTGTTGCACTATATCCGCCACCTCGAGGAAGCGGGTTACCGACGCCAGAGACGAACCACCAAACTTAAGCACCCTCATGTTTTACTCCTTGCTAAACGAAAAAGGCCCGTGACAGGGAGGTCACGGGCCTTTTTGAAAACAATACGCCGCCGACCTCCTACCCCGCAGGGTTGGTGGTAATAATAATGGTGAGTGTATTGCGGATTTGTGTCTTTTTCATACTGTCTATATGCTCAAAGTTTTAGACGTCTGTCAATCTAAATGTTTAGATTATTCTAAAATTCGTTGAGGCTTAATTTGCCTTCAGCAGAAACTCTGTTTCGCCTTCACTAAAAGAAACCACTCTGTTGCGACCTTCTCTTTTGGCGTTATAAAGCGCTATATCAGCCTGACCTATCAATACTTCGTGGGCTCTGTCACCCGCGGCATCCAGTTGTGCCACACCAATACTGACTGATGTAGCTATAGACTGCTCATGGAATGTGACAGCTGTACTATTGACCGCCAGACAAATACGTTCAGCGACTTCGATAGCACCAGCCAAAGCAGTATTGGTCAGCACTATGCCAAATTCTTCGCCACCGTAACGACCAAACCAGTCTGTATCTCGCAATAAGGCTCTTACCCGTGCAGTTAACTCAATCAACACAGAATCTCCACCTAAATGGCCATACTGATCATTGAGCTGCTTAAATTTATCCAAATCAAACAATAACAGCGACAGGGGTTGCTGGTAACGCTGTGAACGTTGTACTTCCAGTTTCAGTTGATCTTCCCAGTAACGTCGGTTTAACGCCTGAGTTAAACCATCAATGCGGTTACTAAGTTCCAGTTTTTCTAAGGTCGTTTGCAAATGTTGCTGGTAGACAAAAGCATCAGTGGCGTCTTCAATCAGTAAACATACATAACGTCGGCCAGCCGGATCCTTCAGCGGTAACATAGTGCAATTTTGCGCCATATACTGGCTTGAACTGGTGACGGGTCTCAGGTGCGGCAGCTTAATAATATACTGGCGTTGTTCCCAACTACTGAACGATGGGCTTTGTAATTCCAGTACTGAGGCAAACTTACGCCTCAGCCAGGCTTCAGGTACATCGGTGAATACCTGAAATAAGCTTTTTCCTTTTACCTCAGACAGCTGCACTGAACTATGGCGCTGTAAAAAGCTATTCAGGTACACCAGTTGCAAGTGTTCATCGACCACCAGCACGCCACTATTGAGTTGCTCTAATACAGGGCCGGTTAACCAGTCTTCAGACATCAATACTCTTCCAAAATCCGATCCAGAATGTGCTGTATATTTGACACAGCTTCTCCTGGAATTAATAACAACATATCGCAATTAAAAGAATGATCGATTAACTGATAACTGATGTCTACTTTTAATGCCAGTTCCCAGTGGAAAGCGGTTTCCTGCAAAGCCTGGCTCACATTAGTTTGCCGTGACGATAAAACCCGCGGCGCACTGTAGGACAGACTGTTATCAATTTGATCGGCCAGCCCATTTAAAAAAGTGGTAGTTAAAATTGAACTGATGTCCGTCAGCATTTCAAGCTCAGAAGCACTGTCCGTGTCATACCCCAACAAAGCAGCAATTCGATGCGCGTTATCTAACTGGTATAAAACTATCGCCTCGCCTCGTAAGCCATCATTGCCTAAAAAGCCCTGACTGACTAAAGCAGCTTCTGTATTGCTATAACGAGCTTCAAATTGAGCCGGAATTTGAGCCGAGCTTACCAACTCAATGGCCGGCACCTGTAAATGCACAAAGGTATTTAAAAAACGGGCAAGTTTGTCGCTGGCCAGGCCCATAGCGACATTGATCAGCTCCTGCAAACAATCCCTTTGTTCTTCAGAGAATACTGTACTCATATCAGTCCATATTGTTTCAAAATGACGACAAGCTTTTCCGGATTGACAGGTTTATGGACAAAAGCCAAAGCCCCCAGTTCTGTCACTCGTTTTTGCATTTCAGGTTGAATATCAGCCGAAATCACAATAACGAAACAATCCAGACCTTCCTGTTTAATGGCTTCCAGCACACCTATGCCATCCAGCTCAGGCATCGTCAGGTCTAAAAACACTAAGCCGATCTCCTGGCTGCGCAGAATAGCTAAAGCTTCCACACCATTGCCCGCAGTCAAAATATCAGCATCAAAAGACTCAGGTAAAGATTTACGCACTTGCTTTCGTGCCAGTAAGGAGTCGTCACAAATTAATACGGGTAACGCCATTAACACAGCCTCTTTATTATGGTTTTATTTGTTTTCACTTCTATGCGCACAGTTCAATTATTGGACATTGATACCATACTGAATGCCACTGCAATTGAACACCATTAAATGCGTCTTTTGCCCTAATCTAACAATTTGCAGCAGTGTGTTGCCAAAGCCGCTCTTGTTGCCTAGTCTCTAAGTTATTTATTACATATAGTATTTTCATTTAAACAGATCTTCTATAAGTTAGTGTTTCAATGGTATTCATCATTAAGCCGAACCAAACAAGGTTGTTTCATGCAGCAGAAAAGTTTATCGCGTAAGCTGCTGACTAAAGTTTTGTCAGTGTATTTTATCCTGACCTTTATTGTGACTTTAGGCCAGATTGTTGCGGAGTACTTCAACACCAAAGATCATATCAATGGTGAATTGGCGACATTACAACAGACCTTTTCTGGCAGTCTGACCCGGGCTATTTGGGAGCTAAACACCCAACAAGCATTGATTATCGCTGATGGCCTGCTGGCAATCCCTGCCATCGAAGGCATTATAGTAAGGGACGATAGTGGCGCTGTTATTACACAACTAGGTCGTTATATCGATATCAGTGAACGTTACAGCAATCAGCTGGTGCAGGAAGGTATTCGATTAACAGAACAAAACTCGGGGTTATTTGGTTATACCTTTCCGCTTATTTTTGAATTCTCAGGCCGCGCGACTCAAGTAGGCGATGTCACGCTGTTCTCCAGCCGCGCTGTGGTGCTTGATCGGATTAAAATTGGTATTTATTTCCTGGTCGGTAACGCGGTATTAAAAACTACCTTTTTAATTATTCTGTTTTTACTGGCCTTTCGCAGTCAGTTGACCTTGCCTCTGAGCGAACTGACCCAACAAATTGAAGATTTGGAGCTGGATCATCTGGAAGGCACCAAAGTTGAAGTACGCCACGATGAAGCCAATGAACTCAGTGTGATGGCAGATGCCTTTAACCGTCTGATCGCTCGTGTACAGGATTATAAAGTTCAGTTGGAAAGTACGCAGAAACAGCTGCTGCATTCCAATGAAAAACTCGATCAGCATAACTTGCTGCTGGAGCAGGAGGTTGCACGTAAAACCTCAGGTTTAAGTCAGGCCATGATGGATTTGCAGCAGCAAAAACAAGAGCTGGAAGTAAAACAGCAAGCCTTGCGGGAAGAAATAGAACGCCGCCGCCATAGTGAAGAAGCTTTACGTGGCAAACAAAGCGAGCTGGAAAAAACCGTGGATGATTTAAAGCAGGCTCAGGATCGCTTAGTACAGTCAGAAAAAATGGCGGCTTTAGGTGGCTTTGTCGCTGGTATTACCCATGAAGTGAATACTCCGGTAGGCATTGGCGTCACAGCCACCAGTTTTTTGGCAGAAAAATTGGCTGCGCTGGATTTGGCTTATAAAGACAAAACCTTGTCTCCCAAAGTGCTTGAGCATTTTATTGAAGAAGCCAAACAAAGTACCTCTTTGCTGCAGTCCAATCTGACCCGCGCTTCAGAGCTGATTGCCAGCTTTAAACAAATAGCGGTCGATCAAACCAGTGATGCCATTCGTACTATTAATCTGGCCGAATACCTGCACGAAGTCATTCGTTCCTTGCAGCCAAACTTTAAAAAAACCCGCCATCATATTGATGTGAATTGCCCGGAAAGCCTGATGCTAAGCTGCCCTGCCGGTGCTATTTCACAGATTTTTACCAACCTTTTAATGAATTCGTTAATTCATGGTTTCGAAGAGCTGGAAGAAGGTTATATCCGCATCACTGTGCTCGATGAAGGGCAAATGGTCGATATTACCTACTCTGACAATGGCCGGGGCTTGACCCAGGAGCAGTTGGAAAAACTGTTCCATCCGTTTTTCACCACAAAACGTGATCAGGGCGGTAGCGGTTTAGGTACTCATATTACCTACAATCTGGTGCGTCAGACGCTGGGCGGTTCAATTCAGGTCAGCAGCGAACCTGGTCATGGCCTGAGTTACCATATTCGTTTCCCGAAAAATTTAAAACGTAACTCCTGAAGCTGATCCATGATAAAAGAGCCCGGTCTTGTGCACCGGGCTTTATTATTTTTAAGCGGAAAAAGTCAAAATCCTGCAGTTGAACTCTGTATACTAAGCCGCAATTCTTCAAGCTAGAGTAGTCCAATTATGTGGTTTAAAAATTTACGTTTGTATCAGGTCACCGAAAACTTAAACACCGATCAGGATCAATTAGAGCAGGCCTTAGCTGCATTCAAATTTACCCCTTGCACCTCGCAGGAAGCCATTAAAATGGGCTTCACCAGCCCTTTGCATCCAAGCCTGAAGCAATATTGCCACCAGACCAATGACGTGATGTTATTTGCGGTGAAACGTCAGGAAAAAGTACTGCCAGGTTCAGTGGTCAATGAAGAGCTGGCTCCCAAAATTGATGCAATGGAGCAGGAAAAAGGCCGTCCTTTAAGCCGCAAAGAAAAGCAGGCGTTAAAAGAAGAACTGATCCAAACTCTGTTACCCCGTGCTTTCAGCAAATCCAGCGTGACTACCGCCTTGTATGACAAACAACAAGGCTGGTTATTAGTGGATACCAGCAGCGCCAGCAGAGCAGAAGAGTTATTGGCTTTGTTGCGCAAAGCTTTTGGTTCTTTACCTGCGATGCCACTTTTGGATAATCATCAGCTCAATCAGCAACTACATTTCTGGTTGCAAGGCAAAGAATTACCGGAAGGTTTTCAGTTAGGTGCTGAAGCTGAATTAAAAGCACCGGATGAAGAAGGCGCTAAAGTACGCTTTATTAACCACTTGCTCAGTGCCGATGAAGTACAAAGTCATTTACAGGATAAACTGGTAACTAAGCTGGCGTTAGAACAAGACGAAAAGGTCACCTTTTTGATTTGTGAAGATGGCAGTATTAAGCGTCTGAAATTCCATGACTTGCTATCGGGTTCCAATGAAGAAATGGGTTGGGATGATGTAATAGGTCGCTTAGACGCAGATTTGTTACTAATGACGGACGCACTGCGCCACGCCTTACTGCCACTAAAAGCCAATATCGCCGTTCAGTAAAATGCTCGCGGAGAAGCCCTGCATTGCTGCGGGGCTTCATTTGCGGACACTTAATTAGCTAAATAATGCTTTTACTTCCTGAGAAATCAGACGAATTTCTGTGATATCCATAAAGTTAGCGTCCGGTACTATATGACGCTCAATATAAGGTTGAAACGCCTGCAAACGGGCTGTTCCTTCCAATGGGCTCTGCACCAGAGCACCAAGCCGGATAAAATCTATATAACTGACCTCACCAGCATGATAGGACGAATTGTTCCAGTTCAATACTATTTGCACATAAGTATCTGAAAAGTCCCAGGCCCGCATAATGCTGGACCCTATCTGGCCAGATAAAGTGCTGATGGCATTTTCTAAAAATTGCGGATCGCCAAACACGGTTTGATAACGTTCAGCCTCAGTCAGAATAGGCAAAGCGCCAATCAGGTGCATCAAACCAGCCAGTGTCATCACGTCCAGATTTAAATTGCAGTGTTTGTTCTCTGCCATATACAGCTTTAAACAAGCCAAGGCTATGCTGGTGACATTGACACTATCGCGCCAAACCTGCGACATCCTTTCTTTGATTTGTTCATGCTGAGAGACAAAAAGTTGCTCCATCGCCATAGCAGTAGCGATATTTTTTACCTGACTTAAACCTATACGAGTGATCGCCTGATTTAGCGAGTTCACTTTAATAGAGCGCCCCATAAAGGCGCTGTTGGCCACTTTGATCATACGGGCCGCTAAAGCGGGATCCTGTGCTATGACATCCGTAATCATCTGCAGGTTACTGTCTGGATCATCTGCAGTTCTTCTGACCCGAATAGCCATTTCAGGTAAAGTTGGCAGCACCAGCATATCTGTGCGGATCTTCTCAACCAATATGGTTAATAAGGCATTTTCAGCCGACATAACAAGGTTCCTTACAACAATAAATTTCAGACAATCAAGGCCTGATGCTCACTCAGATACACCACAAACAACGTGGTAATTCTACTAGTTTAGGCCTGAACCGTCATGAGGGTGAGGTTAATAACGCCAACTTTTGTTTTAACTGCTGCAAGGCGGTTTCACTATAAGCTCTGGCCGGCACTTTACCCCAAACCGGAGCAGGCCATGCACTGTCATTTTCATAACGCACTATATGATGCAGATGTAACTGCGGTACCATATTTCCCAAAGCGGCCACATTCAGTTTTTTGGCCTGAAACTCCACTTTCAGAAAGGTCGACAAATGCATACTCTCATGCCATAGCTGTTGTCTTTCAGTTGCTGACAAATCAATGATTTCAACCATGTCCAAACGCCTTGGGATCAAAACAAACCAAGGGTAATTGACATCGTTCTGCACTCGTAGCTGACACAAAGGCCAGTCGGCTAACCAGATACTATCGCGCTCCAGCTCTGGCGCCAGCTTAAACTCATTATGACTCACGACTCACCTCCGGTTCTGTCCCTTGATCTGCTGACACCAAAGCCGCAAATTCAGCCATAAGCTGGTTCACCTGTTCGAAATTGGCACTTTGCGACGCCAGCTCAAGTTTTGACATCAATTCAGTTAACTGCGGATAACCCATACTGCCGGCACTGCCTTTGACACTGTGAGCTTCGTATTGCATACGACTCCAGTTGGCTGAAGACAACCAAAGCTGAAAGTCGTTCAGCATGGCAGGCAGCGCAAGTTTAAAGTCTTTTTTCAGCTGCATAATGACAGGATCAGATGCCAGTTGCGCTTCCAGCTGTTCATCCAGCGTGGTGCCTGTCTGACAAAACTTTTGTATCACAGCTAAGAACTCTTTTTGCACTATAGGTTTGGATAAAACAGCCTGGCAGCCAGCTTTGAGATAACGGCTTTGATCTTCACTCATCACGTTGGCAGTCAGAGCCACTATAGGTAAGTCTATCCCGGCATGACGTATCAAGGCTGTGGCTTCTTCCCCACCCATTTCCGGCATCTGCATATCCATCAAGACCAGATCAAAACTTTCCAGCAGCACCCGCTCAACGGCTTTATGGCCATTCTCTACAATTACAGCCTGAATACCCAACTTCTGCAACAACACCTGAATAAGCAGCTGATTATCTGGATTGTCTTCGGCCACCAGCAATTTGAGCTTGTGGTAGTCTGTCGCTGCTTCGACTTCCGGGGTTTCCGCAGTAGTACGCTGATAACTGTGCACCAGACTAATATGTTGATGTTCACAAGCCATCACAATCTCAAAACAACTGCCAATACCTTTGACACTCTCTACCTGAATGTCGCCTTTCATCTGCTCCATCAGTTTTTTTGAAATACAAAGGCCAAGCCCTGAACCACCAAAATTACGGGTGACAGCGGCATCGGCTTGCACAAAAGGCTGAAACAACTTACTTAATTCTTGATCGGTAATGCCAATGCCTGTGTCTTTAATTTTGATCCGCAGCACTTCTTCCGGGGTTTGGTAGGAAATACTAATCACCACCTTGCCCTTTTGAGTAAACTTCACAGCATTAGAACTCAGGTTCAGCAGTACCTGGCGGAATCTTAAAGTGTCGGTGTAGATAAACTGAGGCAAGGGATAGCTTAATTCCAGCAGACATTGCAGACCTTTTTGTTCGGCCTGTTGTTTAGTCAGCTGATAAATATCATCCACTATAGCTAACAGATTGACCTGCTCTGTTAGCAACTCTAACTTGTCGGCTTCGATTTTAGACAAGTCGAGAATATCGTTAATCAATGCCAGCAAATGATCACCGCTACGCAACACCCGACTCAGGTAATCCAGTTGGCGGTGAGGATCATTTTCATGAATGGCCTGCTCACTAAAACCAATAATAGCGGTCAAAGGTGTGCGAATTTCATGGCTCATATTGGCCAAAAATACGCTTTTTAATCGGTTGGCTTGTTCTGCCACTTCGCGAGCCAGGATCAATTGCTGATTAGCATCTTCCAGTTGCTGATTCGCATTGGCTAAATCCTGAGTTCTGGCCGCAACTTTGTCTTCTAACTGCAGCTGATAAGCCCGCTCACGTTCTCGGTACACTCGCAGTTGTCGTACCATCACATTAAAAGCAGCAAACATATCACCTAATTCGTCCTGCTTTTTGACGGTCAGTACAGTAGATAAATCCCCTCGCCCTACCGCAGTTTTAGCTGCAGTGAGTTCTCGTATTGGTGTCAACACAAAACGGGCCAACACCCTGTAAATCAATACCGGCAAACCTACACAAAACAGCACACAAAACAAAGCAATTAACGAGGGTTTATACTCCATACTTCTGGCTAACAATGCAGGTTGGATCCCCATCACTAGCTGATAAGGCCCGGCCAGAGACACACCAGTCACCAGCATAGACTGGCCAAGTAACAAGGTTGGCACAAACTGATGTTGGTCAACACTGGCCTGAATTTCAGTGAAATGAACCGGAGAAAATGCACTGCCCATCAGTAAAGCATTTTCGGAGAACGCTATTGTAGCGGCCTGACTCACAACCAGAGGAGCCCTAAACTCACCAGCTAACTCAGTGATAGCAGTCCGGAAAAGTTCAGGCTTTATCACAAGAACCACGTATCCCCACAAACGTTTGATATCACCGGGCGACTGCCCCGATAAGTAGAGCTTTTGCGCAACATACAAATTAACCTGACTGGAGCCTTGTTCACTGGACAGAAAAAAGCCATTGTCATCCAGCATAGACTGCAAGGCAGAAAAATACTGGTTCCTGAACCTGCTGGTCTCTACCGTCTTTTTCTGTAAAGGGATGGTCAACTGATAGTCGCCATTTAAGCGAATAAACTTAACAGAGCTAATTTCCGGATCGGTTCTGAGGTAACGCTCAAACTCATGCACCAACTCTGAAGCTGGCTGCAGTTCGCCTGAGATAAAACGTTCAACAAGATTCTGAGCAGATAAAATCTGCAAGCTTTGCTGGTAGGAGGATAACTTCAGCCTTATATCCTGTTGTCGTTGCACCAGCTCATTTTTTATCTGTAGAAAAAGCTGCTGCTCGTAATAGCGGGCACTGAAGTGATAAGACAAATAACCCAGAATTAATGAAGGCAAGACCAGGATCGGTAGCATGTAGACTACTAAAGTTTCACGTAACCTCATGAAGATCCTGGTTTATGCCCTAAAAGCGCTCAATGATGTGGCAAAGCATAACCAGAGCGCTAACGAACTACAAGACTAAGCTTTAAATAGCGTACGGATCCAACGCTCTTCAGTAATAAAGTTCCAGCTCCAGCTTTTCCATTGTGCTGATAACCCTTGTGCCACTATTTGATCTTCGGTATTGCCTTCCGCTTTCAACGCATTCACTTCAGCAAGCGTCTGTTCCATCATGGCTAAAAAGCGCTGTAAGCCCGCCTTATCCATTAAATCACCATGACCAGGTATTAGTCTGGTTTTATCATCGATTTGCCCCAGCAGCAGTTTGACGTTGCTGATGTAACCCGCAACAGAGCCGCCACTTTTCAGATCAATAAAAGGGAAACGGTCAGCGAAAAACAGATCGCCCATATGCAGCACATTGGCCTCTTTAAACCAGACAACCAAATCGCCATCAGTATGACTGACGGGCATAGTCACCAGCTGCAAATCAACCCCATTCAGCGACAGCTGTTTTTCACCGACAAAAGTTTCTGTCGGCAAACCCGCCACCGGGAATTTGCTGTCAGCTTTTAATCGGGTTAATACGTTGGTGTGCGCAATAATCTGAGCACCAGAAGCTAAAGCCGCATTGCCATTGACATGATCACCGTGAAAATGGGTATTGATCAGAGTTTTGATTTGCACTCCGGCTTGTTTGCTTTCAAGCTCAGCCTTAATTTGAGGCGCCATATGCTCGTACTGTGAATCCACCACCAGCGCACCTTGTGGCCCTACAACAGCAGCAATATTACCGCCAGCCCCTTTAATCATATATAAATGCGGTGCTAATTCAGTGCTTGTGACTTGTACTTTATCCTGAGCAGTTACAGCAGCGGATAACATCAATGCCAATAAAACCGTTACTTTTTTCATACCCTTCCTTATGCAAAGAAAAATTTCGCAGCAAAAACTGCGGTTAACACCCAGACGCTCAAGGTCGTTTTCGACAAACGTCCTGTTACCAAACACAGCACCGCATAGGTAATAAAGCCCATGCCTATACCATCGGCAATAGAAAACGTCAGCGGCATCATCACCAGGATTACGACCACTGGCACAGATTCGATCAGATCGTTCCACTCTACATGCTGCAAACTGCTCAGCATCAGAGTGGCCACATAAAGCAATGCCCCTGCCGTGGCATAAGCAGGTACCATAGCAGCCAGAGGAGATAACCAAAGCGCTGCTAAAAAGGCCAGCCCAACCACTATTGCAGTTAACCCTGTGCGCCCTCCTGCACTGACACCAGCTGTGCTTTCCACATAACTGGTTGTGGTTGAAGTGCCCAATAAAGAGCCCGCTATAGTGGCAGAACTATCGGCCAATAAAGCATCTTTTAAACGCGGTATATCACCATTAGGTTTCATTAAACCCGCTCTTTGACTGACTGCCACCAAAGTGCCTGAGGTGTCAAATAGGTCCAAAAACAGCAAACTTAAAATGACCGGGATCATGGCCAATTGCAGCACAGAGGCGAAATCCAGCTGCAAAAAAGTAGGAGCTAAAGAAGGGGGGACAGCCACTATGCCATTAAATTCTGTATCGCCCCGCCACCAACCTATAGCAGTGATCACTAAAATACTGATAAACACAGCAGCATGTTGCTTACGATGCGCCAGCGCAAAAATCAGGAAAAAACCTGCGATGGCCAGCAGTACTTTAGGGTCATGCAAATCACCCAGAGTGACCAAAGTGGCAGGACTAGCCACTATGATTGTCGCCGTTTTTAATGCAATCAGCGCCAGAAACATACCGATGCCTGCTGCTATACCCATCTTTAACGCAAAGGGGATACTTTGAATAATCCACTCGCGAATTCTAAAAATGCTCAGCAATAAAAACAAAACACCTGAACAAAATACTGCGGCTAAAGCCGTCTGCCAGCTATGACCTTGTTCCAGCACTATGACATAAGTAAAAAAAGCATTCAGCCCCATGCCCGGAGCCAAAGCCACAGGCAGATTCGCCAACATGCCCATAGCAATAGAACCAAAAGCTGCAGCCAGACAAGTGGCAACAAAAACAGCGCCGTGATCCATGCCGGTTTGCGCCAGCATACTTGGGTTCACAAACAGGATATAACTCATCGCCATAAAAGTGGTTAAACCAGCGATCAGCTCTTGTTTGATACTGGTCTGGCGCGCCGTCAGCTCAAAATAACGATCTATAAAATTCATAAAGAACTATCCATTTGTGAGAAGCCAATCTGTCGCTTGCCTATGTGCCATGATCTATAAAGCAAAAACCCGAAGCATAGCCCCGGGTCTTTAAACAGCCAAGCAAATTTTAGTTTAGAGGCAGTAGTAAGCGGCCAAAGCAGCCACTGGCGCGGCTGATGGTTTACCATGTTGCCAGTCGCCGCCGTCCACACCACTGCCCGCTATATCAATATGACAATAAGGCAGTGGTTGTTCTGTATTTAATCCATGTTGATCCAAACCAGCAGCAGCCACTAAAAACGCCATTGGGAACTGATGGCCACGAGGGGTTACCGAAGAAGCAGCATTATTGCAGCTTAATAAATCATCGGCAGAAGTGCGGCCTTTGATAAAGCTGAAGTCTTCACGACGGCTGCGGGATATTTCGCTTGGGTCGGCCCATAAATCACCAATCATAGCTAAATCAGCGGACAAACCTATACGACGGGCGGCACCGTTTTCCACCAAAGCAGTATAGGGGCCAACAGCACGTGCAGCATGGCCTGTTAAAGTCGCAATAGAATACAAGGTTGGATTGACAGCAGTTTTGGCGTCTTCACGTAAATGCGACAGTAAGTCGGCCAGTACCAGGCGACCTTCAGCGTCCGTATTACCTATACGTACCCGCACACCAGCATGACTGGTAATTATTTCATCCGGCACAAAAGCATCTGCTCCTATGCTGTTACGCACAGCACCAATTTCTGCAATGATTTTTAACCCTTTGGGCTTCAGCAAAGCCACAGTTTTCAAAAGACCAGCCACAGCTGCAGCGCCACCTTTATCACGACTCATGCCAGCCATGCCGCCGCCGATTTTTAAGTCGGCACCACCAGTGTCATACACCAGGCCTTTACCGGCAAATAACAGGGTGTGTTCGATTTCGCCTTCGCCCTGATATTCCAGTCGGATCACAGCTGGTTTATGGCGGTCCACCTGCAAAGAGCAACGGGCTACGGCCATCAGCAATGGATAGTCTTTTTGCAGCACGTCGACTTTGGTTTCTACCGAAACCTGAACATCAGTGCCCGCAAAAGCTTCCACACAATAATCGGCAAAACGACGCGGAGCCATACGCTCAGGCTCAGTACCACATAAATCACGGGCGACACGCTTCCCGGCTTCCACAGCACTCATATAACTGGCTTGTTGTTCCGATACTGCTATCACCCCAATCGCAATAACAGGTTCTATGGTGGCTTCACCACGGGCTTCACGGCCCTCTAAAGGCTGCCATAAGGCCTGACAAGCACCTAAATAAGCCACTTCAGCTGCATATTGATAAGCATCAGAGTCTGGCGCTATGACATACAGCGCTGGAGACTTAGCACCTGCGGCTTTAGCCTGAGTAATCCCTTGCTTTGCTGCATCATAAAAACTACGGACATCATCATAATCCCTGTCCAGCGTGCCTGTAGGCGAAAGCACCAGACGTTGGCCCGGCGCTTTTCCTGACAGTAACAGTACAGTTTCTTTACCAATACGACTGTCGATCGCTGCAGCAGCCTCAATTTCAGATTGCAATTCAGCTACGGCTGTAAACGTCGACGCAATAACGATCAGAGCATCCCATTGGGAGTCATTCAGTGCAGCCTGAACAGAAGAAACAGCGATAGCAACCGGATAAGACATAAGATGACCTCAGTAAAAAAAGAGCTGCATTATTGAATAGGTTGCGCTTTGAGGCAATAGAGCGAAATGGGGAGAGGTACAGGGCTTGTAGCTAAAAACTGACAAGCCAGCTAAAGCTGGCTTGACGGACATTTAACAGATGGACATAAACTGCATCAGATAATTTTATTCTGCTGCCATTCTTGCTCTTTTTTCATCCGCTCTTTGCGTTTTTCACAAGGCGTATCGCAATCACAGGCCTTTTCGATACCTAAAGCACCTAAGCCACCACAGCTGCCTGCTATGGTTTTACGTTGCACCATATAGCCGATAGCCATAGCAGCAACTACAACTATCAGGATGACAAATGTAAAAATAAAAACTTCCATAGCAACCTCATCAAACTTAGAAGTTCTGAACAAACAGTCTGCCTGCTTGCTCAATAAAGGCGGCTATTGTAACAAGTTTCGACCGCAATCCCTATGCAAAAACAAACTGCAGACAAATAAAAATGGGGTCCTAAGGACCCCATTTTTTAATTTGCTATGGCTTAACCGCCGAAGTCGTCCAACAGTATGTTGTCGTCTTCTACGCCTAAATCTTTCAGCATGTTGATCACTGCTTTGTTCATCATCGGTGGACCACACATATAGAACTCACAGTCTTCCGGAGCTTTGTGGTTTTTCAGGTAATTTTCAAACAATACGTTGTGAATAAAACCTGTGTAACCAGTCCAGTTATCTTCCGGCTGTGGATCAGATAAAGCCACGTGCCACTGGAAGTTTTCATTCTCTGCGGCCAACATGTCGAAATCTTCAACATAAAACATTTCACGCTTAGAACGGGCACCGTACCAGAAGCTCATCTTACGCTTGGATTTCAGGCGGCGTAACTGGTCAAAAATGTGCGAACGCATTGGGGCCATACCAGCACCACCACCTACGAATACCATTTCTGCTTCAGTTTGTTTCGCGAAGAATTCACCAAATGGACCAGAAATCGTCACTTTATCGCCAGCTTTTAAGCTCCAGATGTACGAGGACATTTTACCGCAAGGTAAGCTCAGGTTATTTGGCGGCGGAGATGCGATCCGCACGTTTAACATGATAATGCCTTCTTCTTCCGGGTAGTTCGCCATAGAGTAAGCACGAATAGTTTCTTCGTCTACTTTGGACTCCAGTGTAAAGAACTTAAAGCGTTCCCAATCACCACGGTATTCAGCCGGAATATCAAAGTCAGCATACTTCACATGGTGAGCAGGCGCTTCAATCTGGATGTAACCACCAGCACGGAAAGGTACTGATTCGCCATCAGGAATAGCCAACTTCAATTCTTTGATAAAGGTTGCTTTGTTATCGTTAGAGATAACTGAACATTCCCATTTTTTGATACCAAAGATTTCTGGTTCAACTTCGATTTCCATGTCAGTTTTTACACTGACCTGACAAGCTAAACGACAACCTTCACGACGATCACCTTTAGTCAGATGGCCCATTTCTACAGGTAGAACGTCGCCGCCACCTGCATGAACATGAACACGACACTGACCGCAAGAACCACCGCCACCACAAGCTGACGACAGGAAAATACCTCTGTCAGCTAAAGCGTTCAGTAGTTTGCCGCCAGCTTTTGTCTGAATAGCTAACTTAGGGTCGCCATTCACTCCAATGGTAATGTCACCTGAAGACACCAGTTTGGCTTTAGCAGCTAAAATCATAACAACTAAGGCTACAACCAGCAGGGTGAACATCCCAACGCCAAGATATATCTCTTGCATTGTTCTTTCCTTTTACAGCAATTGCTTACAGTGAAACGCCTGAGAAGGACATAAAGCCCAAGCCCATTAAACCAACCATGATAAAACGTGAACCTAAACCACGCACGCCTGCTGGCATGTCGGCATATTTCAGTTTTTCACTGACGGCGGCCATTAATGTGATAGCCAGAGTCCAGCCAATACCACTACCTAAACCAAAAACTACGCTTTCACCGAAGTTATAATCGCGCTCAACCATAAAGGCTACAGCACCAAAAATCGCGCAGTTTACGGTGATCAAAGGTAAGAAAATACCTAAGGCGTTGTACAAAGCAGGCACGTACTTGTCTAAGAACATTTCTACGATTTGTACCAAAGCCGCGATCACACCAATGTAGGTGATAAAGCCAAGGAAACTTAAATCTGTATCAGGAAAACCAGCCCAGGCTAATGCGCCAGGTGCTAACAGGTTATGGAAAACCAGGTTGTTCACAGGCACAGACAAAGCTAAAACGAAAGTAACAGCAATACCTAAGCTGAACGCCGTTTTAACTTGTTTTGACACTGCAATAAAAGTACACATACCGAGGAAAAAGGCCAAAGCCAGGTTCTCGATAAAGACAGCACGGACAAATAAACTAATGTAATGTTCCATTGATAGCCCCTTATGCCTTCTCAACTTGTTCTGGACGGAAAGTACGCAATATCCAGATCAACAAGCCAATAATGATAAACGCACTAGGTGCAATCAACATCATACCCATAGGCTGATACCAGCCGCCGGCGCTGACTAAAGGCAGAATTTCCACACCAAATAAAGTACCAGAACCAAACAGCTCACGGATAAAGGCAACAATCAGCAACAGCACTGAGTAACCCAAACCATTACCAATACCGTCCAGGAAACTCATACCAGGACCAGTTTTCATCGCATAAGCTTCAGCACGGCCCATAACGATACAGTTGGTGATAATCAAGCCGACGAATACCGACAGCTCTTTCGCCACATTGTAGGCAAAAGCCTTTAACACCTGATCCACCACTATTACCAGAGACGCAATAATAGTCATCTGAACTATGATACGAACGCTGGAAGGTATATGGTTACGGATCAAAGAGATAAACAGGTTAGAGAATGCAGTTACCACAGTAAGTGCAATCCCCATCACCAAAGCTTTTTCCATTTTGGTTGTTACTGCCAAAGCAGAACAAATACCCAAAACCTGCAAAGCTATAGGGTTGTTGGCAAATATAGGGCCAAACAGAACGGTTTTAATTTCTTTTGCACTAGCCATTGTTTAATGCTCCGTCACGAACTTTGGTCAGGAAAGGCGCAAAACCTTTTGCCCCTGCCCAGAAATCGAAAGTATTCTGCACACCTTTAGCTGTTAAAGTTGCGCCAGATAAACCATCTACTTCATAAGGTGAAGCTGGGTTGGCATTACCAGGTTTCATTACTTTAATAGCCGGAGCGCCAGATTCATCTAACAACTTTTTGCCAACAAACTGAGCTGTCCATTTTGGATTCTGCACTTCACCACCTAAACCGGCTGTTTCGCCTTGCTCATAGTAGTTAATACCTTTGATGGTGTTGCCATCTTTATCCAAAGCTAAAAACGCATGCATAGTTGACCACAAGCCATAACCATGCACTGGTAGCACAATGGCTGATAACTTGCCTGACTCAACGCCTTCGTTATAAGCAAAATACACAGGAGCAATATTGGCGCGGCTTTTTATAGAAGCCATATCGTCGGCACCTTCCAGCTTGATGCTGGTTTCTGGTGCTTTCATTGCTCTGCGGTAGTCGTAGCTTTCAGGAGCCATATCAACAAACTCACCTGTATTCAGATCAACTAAACGCTCCTGAATATGTTTGGTGTATAACTCTTTGATATTGCCTTCAGCTAACAAACCTGTCACGGCCAGAACGTTTTTCTGACTGTCCAGCAGCTTGTTTTCAACTTGTTTTGGCCGCAACTGAACCGCAGCTGTCGCCACTAAAATTGCGCACACTAAACATAAAGCAATCACCACAAAAAAGGTTTTGCCAATACTATCGTTATTACTAAACATTACGGGCAAGCCTCCGATTGATATTCGCCTGAGCCACCATATAGTCAAACAATGGTGAGAATAAGTTAGCGAACAAAATTGCTAACATCATACCTTCAGGGTAAGCAGGGTTGACCACTCGGATCATCACCACCATAAAGCCGATCAGGATACCGTAAGCCCATTTGCCCGGATTGGTGAATGACGCTGATACAGGGTCAGTTGCCATAAAGAACATACCAATAGCAAAACCACCCAGAACTATGTGCCAGTACCAAGGCATAGCAAACATAGCGTTTGTCTCAGAACCAATCATATTGAACATAGTGGCAAAAACAACAGTACCAACCATTACACCTGCAACAATGCGCCATGAAGCGATACGGAAATAGATTAAGGCTAAACCACCGATCATCAGAGCCAGGAAGGATGTTTCACCGACTGAGCCTGGGATAAAACCATAAAACGCATCCCACCACTGAGCATTAATAGACCAATCAGAGACTTCACCGTTAGCTGCTTTTGACAACCAGGTAGCACCTGAATAACCATCAGCCACTGTCCATACTTTATCGCCTGAAATCTGTGCAGGGTAAGCAAAGAACAGGAAAGCACGGCCAGCTAACGCAGGGTTTAAGAAATTACGGCCTGTACCACCAAAGACTTCTTTTGCTACAACCACACCAAAGGTAATACCTAAAGCGGCTTGCCACAGTGGAATAGAAGCAGGAAGAATTAAGGCGAACAGAATAGAAGTGACAAAGAAGCCTTCGTTGATTTCATGCTTGCGCACAGAAGCAAACAACACTTCCCAGAAACCGCCGACAATAAAGACAGTGGCGTAAATAGGCAGGAACCAAACGGCGCCGTACCACATTTTGCTGCCCCAGCCAGATTCGGCACTCAGTTCACCACCGAGTAACTGGAACAAGGCCACCTGCCAGGTGTCAGGCATTCCAAAACCCGCCTGCAGCGCGATAACCGCCTGATGACCGATATTGAACATGCCAAAAAACAACGCAGGGAATAACATTAACCAGACAAAAATCATGATACGTTTCAGATCGATACTGTCACGCACATGAGTACCCGCTTTGGTCACCAGACCAGGGGTATAGAATATTGTTGCAGCAGCTTCATATAAAGCATACCACTTTTCGTATTTACCACCTTTCTCGAACTGCGGCTCAATACTTTCTAAAAAATGCTTTAAACCCATTTTTAGCCTTCCTTCTGGATCGTCGTCAGGCACTCACGCAATGCTACGCCATAGTCATATTTACCAGGGCAAACAAAGGTACATAATGCCAAATCTTCTTCATCCAGCTCTAAACAACCTAAAGAGACTGCACCATCTGAATCACCAACCAACAGGTCACGTAATAACAAAGTAGGCAGAATATCCAGCGGCATTACACGTTCATAGTTACCGATTGGTACCATGGCGCGTGAAGAACCGTTGGTAGTAGTGGTCATATTAAACAGACGCTTAGGATTTAAATGAGCCAAATAAGCACGGGTTACAGAAAATTTGTCAGAACCAGGCATAGCCCAGCCTAAAAACTCTTTGTCGTAGCCTTCAGCCAACACAGACACCTGATTGTGGAAACGGCCTAAATAACCGTGAACACCACTGGCTGCCGCACCTGCTAATACAGAACCTGAAATAATACGGCTCTTACCTTCCTGCAGCTCACCAGCAGTCAGTTCAGCAAGAGATGCACCAGCAATAGTTTTCAATAAACGTGGATTTTTCACTACAGGACCGGCTAAAGAGATCACGCGTTCAGCATTCAGTTGACCTGAAGTGAAAAGTGCACCTATAGCGATAACATCCTGATAGTTAATATGCCACACCACTTTTTTGATGCTGACAGGATCAAGGAAATGAATATGAGTGCCTGGTAAACCAGCAGGGTGTGGACCATCGAACTCTTCAACCTGCACTGCAGGAACTGAAGGAATGGAGGCACCCGCTTTTTTACACAGATAGACTTTGTCAGACAAACGGGATAACACTGTTAAACCATTACTGAAGTCTGCACTGCGCTGCGCTATCACTACTGTCGGATCAGCAGCTAATGGATTGGTATCCATAGCAGTGACGAAAATAGCTCGTGGCGTGCTGTCAACAGCTGGCGAAGTGCTGAATGGTCTGGTGCGTAAAGCAGTCCACAAACCTGAACCTGTTAAGTTCTTCTTCACTTGTTCAACAGTTAACGAAGCAAGTTCTGCAGCCGTGAAGGAATCAAAAGTAACAGAATCGTCACCTTCAGCTTCAATCACAACAGACTGCAACACACGCTTAGCACCGCGGTTGATTTCTTTCACTGTACCGGCAACAGACGCCGTGAAAAACACGCCAAGATTCTTTTTATCTTCAAAAAGAGCCTGACCTTTTTTCACACGGTCCCCAACCTCTACCAGCATTGTAGGACGCATACCGACGTACTCTTCGCCTAGTACAGCAACGTGTTTGATGGACGGGCCATCATGTATGTCTTGTTTGGGACTGCCCGAGAGGGGAATGTCCAATCCTTTTTTGATTTTTATCATACGTACTTGCACTTTTTAACGGGAAGAAACAGGGCCTGGTTTAATCGGCTGCTCGCCGCGCGTAGCATCCGGGACCTCAACAGCCTAACCTCTGTTGCAGGTGGCGGACACTCGTACCAAAGTCGCGGATTCTAGCACTAAACATAAGTGCTATCTATGTTAATCAACAAAATTATCCGGCATTTCAGCCGACTGAAGCTCAGTGTAGTCAAGTTTTTTAACTTTGCCTTTTGTCTGTCACTGCAATGGTTTCAAATTCTGTGAAATTAGCCAATAACGAAAAATTCTCGAAAAAAAAGCCGCTTTTAGCGGCTTTTCAAAGTTACTGCACCAGATTTTTCAGCGGCAATAAAGCCGGCACATCGGCGCTATAATCGACATGGCTGTAACCAAAACCAAATAAGCGAAGGAATTCATTGTGATAGCCTTTGTAATCGGTCAGCTCATCAATGTTTTCTGTGGTCACCTGACCCCACAAATCTTTTACTGCAGACTGGATATGCTCAGACAATTCTTTGCCATCCATACGCAAACGACCGCCTTCATCTAAAGTACGGTTGTTGTTATAAAGTGCTTGCTGGAACAAACCATAAATCTGTTCGATACAGCCTTCATGGGTACCTTCAGCTTTCATCACGCGGTACAACAAGGAGATATACAGCGGCATAATAGGGATGGCTGAACTGGCTTGGGTCACTAAAGCTTTTAATGAAGCCACATAAGCGTGACCAGCAACCGAATCCAGTTTTTGTGTGATAGCAGCAGCAGCACGATCTAAATCTTCTTTGGCTTTGCCGATAGTGGCTTTGCCATAAATAGGCCAGGTCAGTTCTTTACCAATGTAAGTGTAAGCAACGGTCTGACAACCTTCAGCCAGCACACCAGCGGCATGTAACTGATCCAGCCAGCGCTCCCAGTCTTCCCCACCCATCACTTTCACAGTATTGAAGATTTCTTCATCAGATGCAGGTTCAACAGAAACACTTTCAATTTCACGTTTGCTGGTGTTTAACGTCTTGGCGGTATAAGCCTGAGCTATTGGCTTTAATACCGAGCTATACACTTCACCAGTCACTGGATCTTTGCGGCGAGGCGCTGCAAGGCTGTAGACCACTAAATCAATTTTGCCCATTTCACTGCGGATTAAATCAATAGCCTGAGACTTTAGCTCGTCAGTAAAGGCATCACCATTCAGGTGCTTATTCCACAAGCCTTCAGCTGCTGCAGCCTGTTCAAAAGCCACAGTGTTGTACCAACCGGCTGAAGCAGTTTTGCCTTCGGTAGGTTCTTTTTCAAAAAAGATGCCTAAGGTTTTAGCGCCAGAAGCAAAAGCTGATGTAATACGAGACGCCAGACCATAGCCTGTTGAGGCACCTATGACTAATACGTTTTTTGGACCACCGGCCACAGGGCCTTTGGCTTTAACATAATCAATTTGTTCTTGCACATGAGCTGCACAACCGACTGGATGGGCGTTAGTGCAGATAAAACCACGAATTTTAGGTTGGATAACCATAACAAAACCTATTGTTGGTTGAAAATTGTCAGCTAGTTTAAGCCGTTAGCTTAAAAAACAGGTCTGATCAGCAAAAATAGCAGTAGTGTGCATTGAAAAACAAGAGCTTAGTCACATCTGCAGTTGGATGAGAAACACAAAATAAATCAGCGGATAAAGTCAAAGCGTCTTACGACGCTTTGACTTAGTAGGGTCTCAGGACTCCGGCAAGGCAGTTTTTTCTCTTTTACTGCCACCAAAACATTTAGGCGAAGCCGGTGGTTTTTCGGCGTAATACTCGTACCATTCGCCAGGCGTATAGGTATGCAAGGCTAAAGCATGAATTTTTTCGGCTAACTCCTCGGCCACTATGGCATTGACTGCTCTGTGGCGATTTAACAATCTCATGCCATCAAAGGCATTTGTCACTATCACTACTTTAAAATGTGACTCCGAACCCGGTGCCACACTGTGCATATGGCTTTCATTGACCACGTCAAGGAACACAGGATCAAATGCGCTCAATAACTTCTGTTCTATTGCGGTATGAACCAACATAGCTGAACCCCTTTATTGCTCCCTCACCTCTACTCTAGTTAAGGCAATGCGCCTTGTCAGCCCGCTTTTTTGCAAAAGTGAAGGAAAATCCGCTAAGCGACTGCTGCCATAGAGAAAATATAATTAAGTTGTTTTTTGCTTGATTTCACGGAAAGTCAGGTTTATGCGACCTTGTGTTGCCGCAGCCATTTTAGGTACTCTGTGCTGCCAATACTGCTGACATTGACCAGCCATCAACAATAAAGAACCATGCCCCAACTCGAGCTTAAGCTGTGTACCTAAGTTCTTGTGTTTTAAATCAAAAAACCGCTGTTGGCCTAAACTTAACGACGCAATTTGTGGGTTTTCACCCAGCTCCGGCTCGTCATCACTATGCCAGCCCATATGCTGCTGACCATCAGCGTACCAGTTCAACAATACCGAATTAAAGCGAGTCTGACACAGCTGATTCACCCTGTCTGTTAATTGCTTTACCAGCGGATGCCAGGGTTCAGGCTCAAATAATACGCCTGAATATTTATAACTGCAGTGCGGATCGCCCATCCACACCTGTTGCCTTGGAATAAGCACGGCTTTGCCAAAGATTTTTATCGCGGGCTGCTGCCAGTTTAATTGCTGCGCCAATTGCTGATAGCAGCGCTCTGCCTGCTCTGGCGAGAGCCACTTCGGCCAAAATGACAACTCTGCGTTAGGTAATACAAAGTGTTGCAACGATCCATGGTTGTCGCTCTGGTGTGCTCGTGTCAAAATACAACCTTCTCTTCTTTAAGTTGAATGGCATGAATACTATTTTTACCGTCGCTGACAAGCAACTGCAGCTGGACAGATTACCACTGGGGCAAAGCAATCGCAGCTTACAAGCCTGGGATGCAGCCGATGAATTGCTGTTGCAACAAGCGCTGCCTTTGATCAATGAACGCGCCGGCTTAAACATCTTAGTGATGCACGATTTGTTTGGCGCTTTGTCCTGTGCTTTAGGTGACTACCCACACAGTCAGCAAAACGATTCTGTACTAAGCCAGCAAGCGACTGTTCATAACAGACAACAAAATGGCTTGTCTGCCGATGCCGTCAGTTTTATTGACAGTGTTACGGCTTTACCTGCCGATTTGGATCTGGTGCTGTTAAAAGTACCTAATAATCATGGTTATCTGCGTTTTATGTTGCAGCAATTGAGTCAGGTGGTTCGGCCTGACACCATTATTATCGCTGCAGCCAAAGCCAAAGATATTCATAAAAACTTATTGGCTATTTTTGAGCAGGAATTAGGCGCAACTCAGGCTTCTCTGGCACAGAAAAAATGCCGGACTATCCATTGTACGCCTCGCGGTGAAGCCCGTGCTTTTACTTACCCTATTCAATGGGAATTACCTGATTATCAGTTAACACTAGTCAATCACGCCAATGTGTTTGCGAAAGAGCAACTGGACATAGGGGCGCGTTTCCTGCTGGAACATTTACCAGTGCTTGATGCAGGTGCTTTAGTGGCTGATTTAGGCTGCGGCAACGGTGTGCTTGGTATTGCTTTGTTAAAACAACAGCCTGAAGCTAAAGTGATATTTACTGATGACTCTTATATGGCTGTGGCATCTTCCAAAGCCTCTGTCGAAGCGAATGTACCTGAACTAATAGCTCAGGCCGAGTTCAGAACAGACGACTGTTTAGCCACTCAGGCCGATCAGAGCCTGGACTATGTGATCTGTAATCCGCCTTTTCATCAACAGCAGGCTGTAACAGAACATATTGCCTGGCAGATGTTTAATGACGCAAAGCGTTGTTTGAAAGCCGGTGGCAAACTACGTATCGTGGCCAACAGACATTTGCCTTATTACGAAAAAATGACAGTACTGCTGGGCGGTTGCCGCCATATTGCCAGCAATAATAAATTTGTGATCCTCGAATCAACCAAAAGGAAATAACTATGTCCTCTCTTTTGCGACCAGTTTTAGTGGCTTTCAGCCTGGCTTTGGCCGCCTGTAGCAGCACTTCGTCTTCTTTTTTAGTCACACCTCAAGTGTTCTGGAATCAAAGCAAAGCGCTGTCTGGTGCCGAATTTGTGTTAACAGTGGTGGATCAGCGTCCTTCTGATCAAACCTTGTTTTTACGCAAAGGCACTGCTGTCACCAGTATGCCGACCAGTAATAATCTGGCTCAACAGCTCGAATCTACATTGACAGACGCGATGACGGCTCAAGGCGCTAAATTAACATCCAGCAGCGTCACCACCATGACCATTCAAATTTTGAAACTATCCGCTGATGCAGACCAACGTACAGTAGAGCACGTGGTGAAAAACGATGTGGAACTGCGTATCGCTATTCAAAACCACAATGGTTCATTTGATAAAGTCTATGCAGGCAAAAGTAGCTTCTCTGGTCCATTTAAATTAGACAACGCTGCGGCTGAAGTGAAGTTACGTGTATTAACTGAACAAGTGCTGGCTGAATTGCTGAACGACAGCAGTTGGCATTCTTACGTGAAGGGCTAAGCTATGCGTCTGGTTACTTTCACTTTGCTTGCGCTGTTTTCTGTATCTGCTTTAGCTGCTGTGGATATGAAAAAACCAACGGGCAAATATGTGCAGCAAGATAATTTGTTCCCTAAGGTAAAGCTGGTCACTTCAGTGGGCGATATCACTGTTGAGCTGGACAGAACCAGGGCCCCTTTGGCGGTGAATAACTTTCTGAGCTACGTCAATATCAAAGCCTATGACAATACGGTATTCCATCGTCTTGAGCCTGAGTTTGTTTTACAAGGCGGCGGTTATAAACCTGATCTGGCCCCTGTAGACGAATTTCCGGCTGTATTTAATGAGTCAGGTAATGGCGCAAAAAATCAGTTGGGCAGTATAGCTATGGCCAGAAACAATGATCCACACAGTGCGACCAGTCAGTTCTTTTTTAACCTCAATGACAATACCAGTTTAGATCCGGGGCGAAACTGGGGTTACACAGTGTTTGGTCAGGTCCAGGATGGCTTTGAAGTGCTTGAAAAAATAAAGCTGCTGGAAACCCATACTGATGAAAAAACCGGCTGGCAAAATGTGCCTAAACAGCCCATCATTTTAAAACAAGTGATTTTACAGCCAGAACAATAAAGCCCGACTATACTTGCCCTGAGCGCACAGAGCTGGCGTGGTGCCAGCTCTGACAGGGATCAGACCTATGTTAGAGCCCTTTATTGAACAAAAATCACGACAGTTGATTTTTTACCTTTCCCGTTTCCTGCGTGGCCGTCTGCCGCACAGAGAGCTGCATTTATTTGTCTGGGATACGCTGGAAGAATGGTCACAGCTTCGAGTCAGAAGCTGGCGGCCTGAAACTTTGCGTGAGCAGGTGTTCTGGCATTTGCTATACCAGATTGAATACTGGTCGGAGCCGGAACTAAAACAAAACCTCAGAGTACGGCGCGAATTACAGTATTGTTTGAGCTTTTTACATGGCTACGGACAACTGCCGTATTATTGTGTCGGGGTAAGGCCTTGATCTAATTTATTGAAGCTGTAAGCTGGTTTCATCTTTTTTTGTACGGACTGCTGTCTTGTCTGCTATCGCTACGTTTTTCTCCTCACTGCAACTCTATTGCCAACGCCGGGTATTAACCATCTTTATTTTGGGTTTCTCCGGCGGTCTGCCGTTAATGCTGGTGTTTGGTGTGTTGTCTTTCTGGCTCAGAGAGGCCGGAGTATCCCGTGAACAAATAGGTTATTTCAGTTGGGTGATTATGGTTTATGCCATTAAATTCATCTGGTCACCTTTGATAGACCACTTAAGTTTACCAGGCCTGAAACAATGGCTCGGACGCAGGCGTAGCTGGCTGATTTTGTCGCAAAGTCTGATCATTCTGGCCGTACTTTTAATGGCCAGTATGGACCCGCAAACCGAGCTGAAATGGATGGCATTGTGTGCTGTATTACTGGCTATAGCTTCAGCCACTCAAGATATCACTATAGATGCCTATCGGATTGAAGCGGCACCAGAGCGTTTACAGGCGGTTCTGGCAGCTGCTTATCTTGCTGGTTATCGCCTGGCTATGATTTTCTCGTCTGCTGGTACTTTATGGATAGCCGCTTTATTCAGCCGTACTGAAACAGGTTATGATCTGAATGCATGGCAATCCACCTATGTGGTGATGGCTGCTTGCATGGCTTTAGGTTTATTGACCACCCTGTTTTCTCCTGAACCTGTTGTCGAACCACAAATCCATATCCAGACAACAAAGAGCTCTGTCAGCCAGAAATTACTGAACTGGCTCAAGGTGGCCGTAGTCGGCCCTTTTGTTGATTTTTTCGCCCGCCATGGTATGAATGCCTTATTAATCTTAAGTTTAATCGCCTGTTATCGCGTATCAGACGTGGTAATGGGGGTAATGGCTAATGTGTTTTATGTCGATATGGGGTTCAGCAAAGAAGAAGTAGCCAGCGTGTCGAAAATATTTGGTGTGCTGATGACCTTGCTTGGAGCCGCTTTGGGTGGCTTGCTGATCAACAGCTTTGGCATTTTACGAATATTGTTACTGGGTGCGCTGCTCAGTGCATGTACCAATTTGCTTTATTGTTATCTGAGTACCCAAGGCCACAACATTCCGCTGTTAGTCGCTGTGATCTCTGCTGATAATTTAAGCGCTGGCATAGCGACCAGTGCTTTTATTGCTTACCTCTCCTCTTTGGTAAACCTGGCCTTTACCGCAACACAATATGCGTTGTTTAGTTCCCTGATGCTGTTATTACCTAAGTTCCTCGGCGGCTTTTCTGGCGGCTGGGTAGAAGTGATGGACTATCAGGCCTTTTTTATTATGACAGCACTGATGGGATTACCAGCCATAGTACTTTGTTTGATACTGATAAAAAAAACGCCGCATTAATGCGGCGTTTTTCTTCAGACGAAAGCAGATTAGGCTTCAATCAGAACTTGCTTTAACCCATCCATAGGATCTATGGCCAGGGCTTGGCAATAACGAACATATTCAACAACATCGAGACGACGTTCCTGATTCTCCACTTTACCGATAAAAGAATGCGGAGTGCCTAAAATTTCAGACAAACTACGCATGGTATGGCCTTTTTCCTGACGCTGACGCTTCAGCCATACACACAATCTTTTATTTTCATCTGAAATAACGCTTTTAGTACCTTTCATTTGTTGTTCTCCCGGCGTGCGAACGCCTTCTGTTTACGACTTAAACTTCCTGCCAAAAAAATCCAAAAGCTTATGAGAATGTCCCAATAAGCAAAAAAAGCATTTCATTAAACCATAGCTTGTTCAGAGCGTATAGTTGCATGGTTGAAAAAGTAGCCACTTATCTCTGATTTTTGTCGGTTAATCGTTCCAGTTAAATAAAGGGAACAAAGGGTTTTACGTAAGGCATAGCAACCAATGCAAACGACTATCAGCTATGTTTCCACAACAGGTCTGACTGGCAGCTGAATGAAGTTTTTTAAGGAGCGCAAATTAAAAAGGCCTCTGCACTGCAGAAGCCTCTTTCTAAGTCGCACTGACTTGAATGGACTAAACGGAGAAACTGGATCCGCAACCACAGGTTGTAGTTGCATTGGGGTTTTGCACAATAAAACGGCTACCTTGCAGACCGTCAGTGTAATCCACCACACCACCTGCCAGATACTGCAGACTCATTGGGTCTACCACCATAATCACGCCATTTTTTTCGACAACCAGATCACCTTCATTTACTTTTTCATCAAAAGTAAAACCGTACTGGAAGCCTGAACAACCACCACCTGTAATATAAACCCGCAGTTTTAACTCAGGGTTTTCCTCTTCGGTGACTAGGGCCAATACTTTATTGGCGGCGGCGTCGGTAAACTGAATAGGAAGCTGTAACTCTGACATATGTCCTCCGGTATAACTGGGCGCGGATTATCTAATACCTGACTAATTTATTCAAGTATTTCGCCAGGCTGTTCAGCAGGCCAGAAAAAGCTCTTATCGACCTTAGCTGACTTGGCCGAACGAGCTGCGGCAACCTTGAGTGCCACATCCACTTTTTCTGGTTTAAAGCCTTCTGGCAAAGAAAACTCACCTTCGATGATCTGAAAATATTTAAAGCTAAAAGCTTTGTCACTTTTGCTGAATCCGGCCAATTGCAACAAATCGATACTGTCTCGTTTATCGCCGCTAAAGCCATGTAATTTTAAATCGACTGTACCCTTGGCAAAATTACGCTGTTTATCCTGCTGGATCAGCACCAGATTAAATCTGTACTTAGTGGCAGAAGCGCCAGGACTGATACTGAAGCTGTCAATAATCAGGCTATCGGCCTGTAATTCAGGGGAAATAATACGCTGGTAAAAAGCCAGTTCTTTACGGGTATCAAACAACTTTTGCTGTTCAGCTTTGAGTTCTTGCTGGATCAACTGCCCGGCACTTTTCTCTACCGCCAGTTCTGCCGTTAAATAGTCATTTTGTTTTAACTGTTCATTCATGCTGGCTGTCAGACTGTTGGTTTTTTTCTGACTTTCTTCCAGTTTGGACGACAGCACATTCACTTGTTTCACATAATAATAATTGCCAAACAACTGCCCGGCCAATGCAGCAAGCCCCATCAGGCCTGCGGTTACTAATACTTGTCTCCAACTGCCTTTGAGCCAGAGCATAAACTGCATACGATTCATCAACCTACTCAAATAGTTATGTTACACTTTGCCTATCGCGGACTCAGACACTATAGCATGTTACTACCAGCGGACTGGCAAGCAAAATTACGACTTCGGTTAGCTTTCCCTCTCACGTCAGTACAACTCTGCCTACTGGCTATAGTGGCAGGCTTTTTAGCTGCATTAATTATTCTGCTGTTCCGTCTGACTATTATCGGCATCCAAAGTTTCTTTTTAGAACGCACTGATGACTTTTCAGGTATAGCTGAAGGTTATCGTTGGGCTTTGCCTTTTATTGCCGCCATTCTGATCAGTATTATGGCCATGCTGGTTGGGCTTTCTCATTATCGTATGGGCATAGCCTATGTGATCCATCGTATAAAAACCCGCTATGGGGTGATGCCCTTCTGGAATACCTTTAACCAATTTTTTGGTGGCATTATCGCCCTGACCAGTGGTTTCTCTGTTGGACGTGAAGGTCCTTCGGTGCATTTAGGTGCTTTTGGTGCCGGATTGCTTGGCCAATATTTACACCTGCCTTATAACAGTATTCGTATTCTGGCCGGCTGCGGCATAGCAGCAGCCATTTCGGCCTCTTTCAACACACCTCTAGCCGCCGTTATTTTTGTGATGGAAGTGGTGCTGCGGGAATACCGAATTCATGTGTTTGTGCCTGTGATGCTGGCCTCAGTAGTGGGCGCTTTGTTGACCCGTGGAGTGTTTGGTATGGGCAATGATCTAGCAGCATTAAAGATTGTCTCTATCAGTGGCTGGCATCTGCCTTATCTGGTGCTTTGCGGTATCGCTATAGGCGCTGCCGCTTATGTGTTTAACCAGAGTATCTGGCGTATTTTAAAATGGTTTCAGAAGTGGCATTTAGCACTGAAATTATTGCTCGCTGCAGCTATTACAGCGGCAGTAGGTCATCTGGTTCCTCAGGCTATGGGAGCTGAAACAGGCGCGATATTTTATGCTGTGACTGCATCCACTGAGTTCTGGTTATTGCTGACTATTTTGCTGGCGAAATTTCTTTTGACCATAGTTGCAGTAGGTCTGGCTGTGCCGGGCGGTGTGATAGGTCCGGTTTTTGGTATCGGCATTCTGGCTGGTACTTTATTGGCATTTTTACCTGTATTTGTATCGGGCGATGCCAGCTTATCCGGCACTTATGCCACTTTAGGTATGGCGGGTTTTATGGCGGCCACTTTACATGCGCCTTTGGCCGCTTTAGTGGCTGTGATGGAGTTGTCTTACAACCCGGATATTATAGTGCCCGCCATGCTGGTGATTACCTGCGCTTATGTCACCACAGTGCAGCTGTTTAAAAACAAATCTATTTTTGTGCTGCAGTTGGAACTGCAACAACTGCCTTATAAACTGGCACCAGCCGACGATGTGCTACAAAAAGTCGGTGTGCTGGCGATGCTGGATAAAGACTATTTGCTGATCACAGCCGCAGAAGAGCAACAGATTGAGCAAACACTGGCGGAAAAAGAAGCCCACCAGTTACTGATCCAATACACAGGTAATCCTGAACAGCCTTTCCTGCTGATCGATTATGATCTGGACGCATCTATGACAGGTCAATCGACTTTATTGCATTTGCCAATACAAGGATTAAGCCATCAGACCACTATGGCTGAAGTCCATACCCTTCTGGACGAACAAAAAGGTGGGGTGGTGTATATTTTCGACCCACAACAACCAGAACAAATGCTGGGTCTGATCCGTTGGGAACAGGTCCGCGCCCTTTTAACTAAACAGAATAATTTAATCTGATGAATACACTACTTGTCATTAAAGCGTTGCATGTCAGTTTTATGGTGGCTTGGTTTGCCGGAATTTTTTATCTGCCGCGGCTTTTTGTGTATCACGCCGAAACTAAAGACCCAGCCGTCGATGCACAGTTTAAAGTGATGGAAAGGCGATTACTGTATTTTGTCACACCTTTTGCGGTGCTGACGCTAGTGTTTGGGCTATGGCTGATCCATCTGTATGGTGCAGCCTGGTTTGCAGCAAGTAGCTGGCTGCATTACAAACTCATATTGGTGATTTTGCTTTATATCTATCATGGTTACTGTTTTAAGCTGTTGAGCGATTTTAAACAGGGTAAAAACAGCAAAAGCAGTAGGTTTTACCGCTTCTTTAATGAGTTCCCGGTCCTGTTGCTGTTTGCCATTATTTTTCTGGCGATTTTGAAGCCGCTCTAGGCTGATTTTAAGCAGCTTATTTGCTATGATACGCGCCGACTTTCAGCCAGTTTCGGCGCCCCCGCAACCTCTAGCAGATGAGCACCCAGTATGAGCTTTAAAGGCGAACATATCCTCTCCGTCAAACAGTTTGACCGCGACAAAATTCAGCAGGTTTTTGATATTGCCCGCAGCATGGAACCTTATGCCAAACGCCAGAAACGCACTACAGTGCTGGAAGGTGCAATTTTAGGGAATTTATTTTTTGAACCCAGCACCAGAACCCGTGTCAGCTTTGGCTGTGCTTTTAATCTATTGGGTGGCGAAGTTCGCGAAACTACAGGTATGCAGTCCTCAGCCTTATCCAAAGGCGAGTCTTTGTTTGATACAGCCCGGGTGATCAGCAGTTACAGTGATGTCATTGCCATGCGTCATCCACAAGCAGGCTCAGTGGCTGAATTTGCTGAAGGCAGCCGGGTGCCTGTACTCAATGGCGGAGACGGCGCCAATGAACACCCAACTCAGGCTTTGCTGGATTTGTTCACTATAGAAAAGGAACTGGCGGCGTCACAGCAGCCCATAGACGGTATGCATATCGCTATGATTGGTGATTTAAAGTTTGGCCGTACAGTGCATTCGCTATCGAAGTTACTGGCGCTGTATAAAAATATTCAGTTCACACTGATAGCGCCAAACGAACTGGCGATGCCGGATGATATTGTCTCGCTCATTGAAAATGCCGGTCACAGAGTGACAGTGACGGATCAACTGGCTGGTAACTTAAACGCTGATATTGTCTATCAAACCCGTATTCAGGAAGAGCGCTTTCCGTCTCAGGAAGAAGCGAATAAATACCGCGGTAAGTTTCGCTTAAATCAGGATATTTATACCAAGCACTGTAAATCCAACACCGTTATTATGCATCCGCTGCCACGGGATTCACGTATCGAAGCCAATGAGCTCGACAACGACTTAAACCTGAACCCTCATCTGGCGATTTTCCGTCAGGCGGATAACGGCGTTTTAGTGCGTATGGCTTTGTTTGCTCTGACCTTAGGTGTGGACCAACTGGTGAGTAAATACGAACGTGAAGTGCCCTGGTACAGCAACAAGTAAGCCACAACACATTCATCTTTAAGTCGGGTTTTGTGCCCGGCTTTCTTTTAAATTTTTAGTTTTAAAGATTTCGTTTTAAGGATCTTCTATGTCCAAGTCAGAGCAGTTATTTCAGCAAGCCCAAAAAACCATTCCAGGTGGTGTGAATTCCCCTGTTCGCGCATTTAAAAGCGTAGGTGGCACGCCAGTTTTTATCGATAGTGCCAATGGTGCTTATTTGTATGATGTCGATGGTAAAAAGTACATCGATTATATCGGCTCCTGGGGCCCAATGCTGCTAGGTCATAACCACCCTGCTATCCGCGAAGCTGTAATTAAAGCTGCTGAAAAAGGCTTAAGTTTTGGTGCGCCTTGCCCTGCTGAAATTACTATGGCTGAAACCATTTGTGAATTAGTGCCAAGCATGGAGATGGTCCGTATGGTCAGCTCAGGCACAGAAGCCACTATGAGCGCTATTCGTTTAGCCCGTGGTTTTACCGGCCGCAACAGCATTTTAAAATTTGAAGGCTGTTACCACGGTCACGCCGACTCTTTATTGGTCAAAGCTGGCTCAGGCGCTTTAACTTTAGGTGTACCGAATTCACCTGGCGTACCAGCTGATTTTGCCAAATATACTCTGACGGCAGAGTTTAATAACTTAGAGCAGGTCAAACAGATTTTTGCCGAACAAGGCACGGATTTGGCTTGTATTATCGTCGAGCCGGTTGCCGGCAATATGAACTGCATTCCACCAGCACCAGGCTTTTTAGAAGGTTTACGTGCCCTTTGTGATCAGTACGGTGCTGTGCTGATTTTTGATGAAGTGATGACAGGCTTCCGGGTCGCTTTAGGTGGAGCTCAGGCTTATTACAACATCAAACCTGACCTGACTACTTTAGGTAAAATTATAGGTGGTGGTATGCCGGTTGGCGCTTTTGGTGGCCGTCGCGACATTATGCAACATATAGCCCCTTTAGGTGGTGTCTATCAGGCTGGCACTTTATCCGGTAATCCTATAGCTATGGCTGCTGGTTTAGCTGCACTGACAGAAATCCGTAAGCCTGGTGTTTATGATGTACTCACAGCCAAAACCACGCAGTTGATTGAAGGTTTAGCTGCAGCGGCTAAAGAAGTGGGCATTCCACTTGCGACCACTCAAGTCGGTGGTATGTTTGGGGTGTTTTTCAGCAATGAAGCGCAAATCACCAACTATCAGCAAGCTACTCAGTGTGATATCGCTGCCTTTAAGCGTTTTTTCCATCTGATGTTGGACCAGGGCGTTTATCTGGCACCTTCAGCTTATGAAGCAGGTTTCTTGTCTGTCGCTCATACAGATGACGATCTGGCCTACACCATAGCTGCAGCCAAAAAAGCTTTTATCCAACTGAAGGCTTAAAGCCTGCTATCACAAATCAGGCTCAGGATGCAGCCAGACAATGTCTGTGTCCTGAACCCTGAATTGCTCTGTAAACAGAGCGCCCTTCCCTGCTATCAAAGCATGAGCCGCTTGCGACAGCGGCCATTGTTGCTGTTGTTTAGTATTCCAGTCGTAATAATTTAATTCTGTTCCCTTGTCGGATAACCAATACAAACCGGTTTCAGTGCTGGCCCAAGCCTCTGCTGCCGTTGTCCGCCAGTTGATTTGCACTGGCAGTGTCATAAGCTGTCCTTGTTGCCATTGTTTCAGATAAGACGAATCCTGCTGCTGCACAACCAGGCTTTGATCCGGTCCGCACTGCACATTCACTATATCCGTCAACAGTTGACTCACCTTAGCTTGTTCTAGCTGATGTAATGCCCAGCCTCTCTGACCATAGGACGTCCAATACAAAGCGTCATTGCAAACGACAAAACGTTCACTGCCGGGCAATATTTCGGTCAAAGGCAACAACTCATCTTGCGCTGCTGAATACTCAAAGAGTTGTCTGTCAATCAATAGCACCAATTTGCCGTCAAACCATAACAGCTGCTGGATCGCCAACTGTGTTTTAAAATGGCTGATTTGCTGTGTATTTTGCCCGTCCGATCGCCACAGTTGAGGTAAACCTGAGCGGTCTGAGACAAAGAAATACTGGTCCTGTTGCACCAGCAATAAAGATTCGGATCTATTACTTTCCACAAAAGGCAGAGACACTATATGACTGCTCTGCTCCTGCCATTGCAACTGACGTAAATCCGTCACAGCTTGCGCTGGATAAACTGCCAGTAAAGACTGTTTCCATACAGAACTATCAGCCAGATTGAAGGTCATTTCACCAAAGACCCTGCTGTTGCCTGTACGCAGCGACAACACCTGAAGCTGGTGAGCAGACTTATTTACCAACAAGTCATGCTCTCCCCACCAGGTTAATTGATTCGCCGAGAAATCAAAGTCCGCAATAAGTTTCCAGTCCAAATCTGCCAGATCAAGTTCGATCAGCGAAGAACGACTGTAACCTACCTGAGCTAAGGCATAAGCGGTTTTATCTCTGACAATTAAATGACTGACACCCCGCCACCAGGCCGGAAACTGCATCAACAAGCGTTGCGAGCTGTCCTGCTGCCACAGCCAGAGTTGGCTTTGTCCGGTAGCCGGATCTAAATCCAGCCAATAGAGGCCATCGGCCGATATGGCTTGCCCTGCGGCGATAAACTGATGGCAGGAAAACAACGGAGTAGCGGCCGCAAACTGGGGTTTAACAGTTTTACGCCAGAACACACAATCCTGTTGCTGCTGAGCGCGGAATATAATCTGATTTGCATTGTCCCAATGTGGCTGAGAAAGCTGCTGAAAGGTTTGCTCATCACGGCGGGATTGCATCGAAGGTAATTGTTGCGCCACCCAGCGCCAATTGGATTCATTTGGCAACTGATGTTGAAATAGCAATAAAGACTGATCACTGGATAACAATGGCGTTTGTTCTTTACCGTCCAAAGCGCTGACAGGCGTGACTTGCAAGTAACGAGGTAAGGTTGCTTTTTCGTTCATTTTAATGACCAACAAAGCAAAACTCAGACTAAAAAGTAACAAGACTAAGGTACTGAACCAGATATAGCGAATACGTTTTAGTTTACTCTTTTTACCACTGTGCCAGCTGTCTATGGCGTGTTGAGTGCTGCGCAAATCCGCTGGAGCCGCTGTGTCTGGTTCTGCAGTATGACTGACTGGTGGCAAATCAACCGCTGCCACAGGAGCCAGCCAGCAGTAGCCTTTTTTCGACAAGGTTGCGATATAAGTCGGTTCCACTCTGCTGTCTTGTAAAGCACGCCTTAGTGCAGCTATGGCCCGGGTTAAAGATTCATCCGATCCAAGCCCTTCCCCCCAGACTCCGGACAGAAGTTGCTCGCGGCTGACCACCAGATCTTTATGATCGAGGAAAAAATTAAGTAGCTTATGCAACCGGGGTTCCAATGTCAGCACCTCCGGATCAGCGGATGCTGACAGAGGCTGTAATTGACCAATGGTACGCAGATACCGCCATTGACCAAAGGTCAGGTAGTCTGCTGTATGTTGCATAAGGATCCGCCTACATAAACAAGTAGGCGGATTATAACCAATTCAGGCGAAAAGTAGAGCGGGAGTTATGCGGCTTTGCGAACTGTTTCTGTTTGCAGTTGCTGCGGCAGCACCTGGTCCGTCACTTCAACATCACGGCAAAATGGCCAGTTGTAACATGACGCTATATATTGTTGTTGCTCTGTTGTTTGCTCAGTAATTTCCACGTCACGACAAAACGGCCAGTTGTAACATGAGGCTATTGTAGCTGGTGCCACACCAACAGGCGCAGCGTTACCGCCAGAAACTAAAGAAGTAGAAGCAATTAAAGCAGCAGCAGCGATAAATTTAATCAGTTTCATAATAGAGGTTCCAATGTTGGGTGGTTGAATTTGACCACCAAAGTATCGGTTCCGCTAAAAAACATAAACTGATGAAATTGTTATAAATTAATGATTAATTTATGGTTTCTAACTCTAATTTAGCGATATCCAAATCCTGACTTTCACCTATCACCATATAAATATATTGACCATCATGGCTTAAAGAGAAACGGGACGAATGCAAATCAGAGACTAAAGCCATTGGTGTTAGACTTTTATCCTGATAAGAGTAAAAAAATAACTCACTTTTCAGTTGATTATTGGTCGCAGAAAAGTAGATACCATTTTCTCTTAACACAAAAGAGGAAGACTCAGCAAACATCAGACGCTGAACTTCATCACTAAGGGGTTCCTCTCCCTGCTCAGTTAAAATACTGTATTTACCTGTTACCGTACTTCGTTTTAACTGATGATGGCTGCCTTTACTTTGCACAAATAAGTCCACACCATCCAGATAAACCTCTGGCGGGTTCTTCGTGTCCAGTAAATAAGACATCACCTGCCAGTTGCCTTTATTATTCACCGTGTAAAACACATTATTGGTTTGCTGACCCCAGCTTAAATTTTTAACCACCTCACCTTTTGCACTGATTTTTTTAGACTTACCTGCTAAATCAAATAACCAAACTTCCTGATCAATCAACACCAGCAGTTGCTTGCCATCTCCTGAAAATTCCATATCAGAAATCACCACAGAACTTTCAAACTGACTAATCATCTGTTGTGTGCCATTCGGATAAAATAACCAGATTTGCGGTAAACCAGTTCGCATAGAAACAGCTGCTGTGGGGCCGTCCACTGTAGGGTTAGCCTCAACCAACCGTTCGCTGCGATTGGACTTAAACACTATTTCTTCTGAGGCTATTGGATTAGTCATAGGATTATTAAATTTTTTAATATAATAATTGCCATAACGCCCTATCGAGCCATAAAACTCACCGTCGCCTCCTAAAGCAATTTCATAAGCCTGATTATTGGTTAAAGCCACCGTCTGTTGCTCAGCTGTGTTGATATTCACACTTTCAATATTCCATTTATGAGCAGGGTAATAAATAAACTCATCGTTATGACTCCATGCCAGATCTCCCGGATAACTATGCTTTAGATGCAGCAATAACGAAGTTTCTCTGCTATTTAAATCCATAATCCAAATTTGCACTGAGTTACTGGCCACATCCCGCAAAAAGGCTATTTTATCGCCGCTATACGAATAACGGGCAGTAAAGTCACCCATACCAGTATTGCCAGGCAACACCAGTTGGGTTTTGCTGCCGGACGCTATATCCAGCGAAAAAATAGCCATACGTTGCTTGTTGTTTTCATCACTGCTAAACAACAAAGATTTTCCATCAGGAGCCCAGGAAATACGGGTCGAAGTACTGCCGCCCCCGCAGGACGCTAACAACTTATCTTCCGTCGCCGAAAGGCCAGGTTCACCGGTAAAAGTTAGCAGCCGAATTTCACAGGACTCACGATACTTAAGGCGCTGATAAGCAATAGCTTTGCCATCTGGCCGAAAACTGGCACCAAAATCGTGGGAGTCACTATCTGTTAATTGTTGAGTCTGATGCGTCTGCAAATTTTGCAGCATCAGTACATTAGAATGATCTTTATCTTTCTGATAACTGTAAACCAGAAAGTTTTTATCATTTGAAATAGCAGGATAATACTCAAAACCATCCAGCGAAGACACCGGGCTCCAGTTGACAAAAGGGGCTTGCTGTTGCACTGAAGAGTGGCTTGGCCAGAAGATCCAACTGGCCAACAAGCCTAATAGTAATGTAGATACAGTTAAAGCTGCCCACCAGATGCGGTTGATTTTACGTTCCGCTGCACTTTGAGGTTCATCCTGACGATCGGAAGCCAGAGCGATTTGTTGCTCCTGCTCAATCACTTTAGCAATAAAACGGTAGCCGCGTTTTGGAATGGTTTCAATATAACGCGGCGACTTTACGTCATCACCCAATACATCACGCAAGATACTGATCACCCTGGCAACACGGCCATCAGTGACAGAGGTCATTCGCCAGACTTCTTTCAGTAATTCTTCTTTACTGATCAAACGGCCTGAGTTCAGTAGGAAAAAGTTTAATACGCTTTGGCACAAATGATCGAGATCAGCCACTTCACTGACTTCCATTCTGTCATTTAGCTTTGCCAGCTTATCCAGCTGCGGCAAATACCACCACTCTTCAACTTTTAACTGCTTCTCTGGCCTGAACGACATAAGTCAATAATTCCCGTTTATTCGCATTCCGTAAGTAGTGTCGCATTGACAACTTTTGGCAACAACAGAGTTCCGCCACAATGATCGGCTACAGCCCTGCCCGTGCTGGCAGAAAAACGCCCTAAAGTGACATCTGGTGGCACAGCTCTGAACAAAGAGTTCGGAGGCACCATTCTGAAGTACTGACTAAATAAGGTTAAAGCACCCGAACCACCTGTCAAACCTATAGATTTATTATCATCTCGTCCTAACCAGATGGTGACCGAGCTTTCATGCTCAAAACCTGTAAACCAGCTGTCTTTGTGATCACTGGAGGTGCCGGTTTTTCCCGCAAAACGTATACCGGAAAACTGATTTGCCAGAGTTTTTGCAGTACCGCTGCGGGTGCTTTGCTGCATCGCATATTGCAACAGGTAGTCTGCTTCTTCTGTAACTCTTTGTTGCACAATGTTTCTGCGCTGATAAAGCATAGTACCGTCAGTTTTAGTAATTGACTCTATACTGGCTAATTTTATATAACGGCCTTTATTGGCAATAACCTGATACAGCTGTGCTACTTCAGCAGGAGTCAGCTCTACCGCCCCTAAGAAGGCTGCCGGCTGCAGTTTCAATTCACGCTCAAGCCCCAAACGTTGAAAGCCATCCTGCAATGCAGGTAAACCTAGTTTTAAACCCAAACGCACTGTAGGGACATTGAGTGATTCGGATAACGCCTGGATCAAGGTGACCTGGCCGCGGAACTTCTTATCAAAATTCTGTGGACTCCAGCCCTTCGGATTGCCTTTCAGATGGATAGGGCTGTCATCCAGCATAGTCGCCAGACTAAACTGATTAGGTTTCGCCAGCGCCTGCAAATACAGTACAGGTTTTACTATACTGCCAATCTGACGACGGGCATCTAAAGCTCTGTTATAACCAGCAAAATGCACGGCTTTGCCACCCACTATGGCTTTGTATGAACCGGCCTGATAATCCGTGACCACCATAGCTGCTTCCAGTTTGCTATCCAGCTCAGACAAACGTTGTTTCACTGTATGCTCTGCTGCAAGTTGAGCCTGGGGATCCATATAAGTAAAAATCTTCATACCGCTTTCAATGGTAGCCGGATCTGTCACTAAATCCTTCAGTTCACGTTTTACTGCATCCAGATAAGAAGGTGATCGGCCTTTTAAATGATGACCCATAGGGATCACGGCCAAAGGTTTACTGACAGCACGATTATATTCAGCCTCTGACAGTAACTTTTCGTTATGCAGCATTTTCAGTACCAGATCACGCCTGCTTTTTGCTCTGGCGCCAAAACGACGTGGGTCGTAATAAGACGGACCTTTTACAATAGCCACCAGTAGCGCATATTCTTCCGGCAATAACTCATTCAGCGGCTTGCCAAAATAAAATTTACTGCCCAAAGCAAAACCATGCACTGCATTGTTATGGAACTGGCCGATAAATATTTCGTTCAGATAGGCTTCAAGAATTTGATCTTTGCTGTAGCGGTAATCAAGGATCAGCGCGATCAGTGCTTCGTTTACTTTGCGGATCAATGTTTGTTCAGACGTCAGATACATGTTTTTTGCCAGTTGCTGAGTCAAAGTCGAGCCGCCCTGCACTGTTCTTCCCGCTTGCAAATTTGCCCAGAACGCTCTGATTACAGACCAGACTGATACACCATGATGTTGATAAAAATCACGATCTTCTATCGTCAGCAAAGCGTCTTTTATGTGCTCAGGCAGGTCAGCCAAAAACACCATTTCTCTGTCTTCTTGTTCGGAAGATACCAAATGCTGAACCAGTTGAGGTTCAATCCGGGCTTTTTGTACCGACTTTTTCAGCTGATGATCATAAATGTTATGCACTCTTTGACCGGCAAAAGACACAGTAAAAGCTTCTTCCTGATCATAACCATCGGCAAACTGAAAAGCGCGGCGAAACACCACCACTTTATCGCCACTCTGACTGTATTGCCCCGGACCTTTGACTGCATCCACAGCTCTGTACTGCAGTAAATCAAGCTCACTGATTAATTGCTTTTGTGTCAGACTTTTACCAGGTATTAACTCCAGACTACGGGCATACACCTGAGCCGGAAACTGCCATTTATGGCCAGAAAACAAAGTGGTAATTTTGCTGTCCAGATAAATCAGGTAGATAAATAAAGTGAGCAGCAACACCAGCCCTATTTTCAGGCCAAGCCACAACATTTGCCTGGCAAACTGGGAGCCTTTGGTGTTTTTAGCGGCTGGTTTTTTTCTTGGGGTACGGCTTTGTTTTTGAGTCATTTTTGCATAGCTTTTTTAGTTTTATTGGTCGGCATGGCGTCTGCAGGATTGTCTGGCCAATAGTGTTTTGGATAACGACCTTTCATTTCCTTCTTCACTTCAGCATAACTATTGGCCCAGAAACTGGCTAAATCCTGCGTCACCTGTAAAGGGCGACGCGCCGGCGACAATAAATGAATTTTCATGGCTAAACGCCCGTTTGCTACAGCAGGAGTATCTAGCTGACCAAACATTTCCTGAATTCGGATCGACAAAATGGCTTCTCCTTCGTCGCTGTAGTGAACAGGGATCATAGATCCCACAGCTGAACGCCAACTGTCTGGCATGCAGCTATTTAACAGCTGCTGCTCTTTATAAGTTAAACGTTGCCACAATAAAGTGTAAAGATCTAACTTATTCAAATCATTCAACTTTGTAAACTTGCCCAAAGCGGGCGCTAACCAGACTTCAGCATCAGCCCACAAGCTATCTTCATCCACCTTGGGCAAATGATGTTCAGGCATATAAACTTGCATAAGCTGCAGCCTGTACCGCACCTGCAGGGCTTGCTCTGTCCAGGCCAAAGACTGCAAACCTTGCTGTTTTAACCAATCCAGCCAAGCCTGTTGCTGTTGTGTTTCTGTTAGTTTGATATTCAGCGGTTTACGTTCCAGCACACAACTGCCGAGTGTTAAACGTTGTTCTGCGATAAAACGCCCTTGCTGAGCATCAAAACCCACATACTGCTGTTGTTGCAAATCAGCCCGCCACTCCTTTATCAGCTCTGCCATGCTCCATCGGGCTGCCAGACTAATTTGAGTACTCTGACCAAAATACAAATCACAGATCACCAGTACTTCAGCGCCAGACAAAGGGCTATCCGGAAACAACGAAGCTCCGGCGCTGTTGGTCAGCAGATAACCTTTGCCTCGTAACAGCGCTATTCTGTCAGGGAAAGCGCGGCTTAGTAACACGGCCGTTAAGTGCTGTGGTAAAAAAGCACAGACTTTAACTTGATTCTGCTGCGCCAGTTGTTTTGCCTGTTGCAGTAAAGCGCCATACAAGGGTTGCTGCAGCAACTGATCGATATCCTGCTCCCGGCTGCGGTTTGGGTTTTCCAGCAGAGTAGCCAGCACCACGGCCAACCAGGCAGCCCCTTGCTCACCTTGGTGTTCCAGCTCTTTACCATGCAGCACTAAAGCCGCCAGTCTGGGTTCAGTACCTGTAGCTAACAACTGTCTGCCAAAGTCGGTGATTTGGCCTTTGTTCGTGATGGCTTTCAGTTGCAACAACACCCAGGCTGCAGATTTCAGGTTGGCTTGTGGCGGTTGATCCAACCAGAAGAGTTGCTCTGCTGAACAGCCCCAGGCCGAGATTTCCAACAGCAGCGACGTTAAATCCGATTGCAGTATTGAGGCTGGAGTAAAGGCAATACGGCGTTGCCACAGCTCGGCACTATCAAGGCGATAACAAATGCCTGCCGATAAACGCCCTGCCCGACCCGCTCTTTGAATAGCAGCGGCCTGGCTGATAGCGACAGTGTCGAGCCTGGTTAAACCATGTTTCGGATGATACACAGCCTGGCGACAGAAACCGGAATCGACCACCACTTCAATACCTTCAATAGTCAGACTGGTTTCAGCGATATTAGTGGTCAGCACCAGTTTACGCCGCCCCGCAGGACTTGGTGCTATGGCTTGCTGCTGCTCAGCCAAAGTTAAAGCACCGGATAAAGCATAAATATCTAAGTTGCTGTCTCTGCTTTGCTCCAATAACCAGTCCTTTGCCTGATTAATATCTCGCTGGCCCGGTAAAAAGGTCAGAATACTGCCCTGATGTTTGATACTTGCCTGCAAGCTTAGTCTGGCACTTTGCAACCAGATGGGTTCAGAACTCGGCGGCTGATACAGAATATCCACCGGATAACTGCGACCTTCGCTGCTAAGCACAGGTGCATCTAAAGCCGCTGCGAGTTTTTGTTGGTCTAAAGTGGCGGACATAATTAGCAGTTGAAGCTCGCTGTTAAGCTGCTGCACTTCCAGCGCCAAAGCCAAAGCTAAATCGGCTTGCAAAGAACGTTCATGAAATTCATCAAAGATAATCAGGTCTATAGCTGCAAGCTCTGGATCCTGCTGAATTTTTCGGATCAACACACCTTCTGTGACTATCAACAGTCGGGTATTTTTACTGACACTTTTCTCATAGCGGATTTGATAACCCACCTGCTGGCCCACGGCTTCGTTCAACTGGCTGGCCAGATAACTGGCAATGCTTTTAGCCGCCAGACGCCTCGGCTCTAACAGTAGAATAGTTTTGCCTGCAAAATTAGCATCTTTAAGCAAATACAGGGGTAGGTAGGTTGATTTACCAGCACCTGGCGGCGCAGATAAAATCACTTTGTTGTGCTGTTTCAGGCTCTGAACCAGCCTTGGGCAAATCTCTGCAACAGGTAACAAATCAGGTCTCGCAAAAAACAAAAAGCAGCCTTATCTTAGCTGCTTTTTTCGTTGAACCGAAGCCAGAAACAAACTTTATGCGGCTAACTGCTGCCTTAAACAGCAATTAGCCAACAATTATTCCTGTGTCAGAGTTTGAGCCACTAAACGAATGCCCATACCTGTAGCGCCAGCGGCCCAGAAACCATTCGCTGAGTTATGGAAAGCTGCGGCTAAATCTAAATGCACCCAGCCTTTGCCATCGTTAGGCACAAAACGGCTTAAAAAGCCTGCCGCATTGCTGGCGCCACCAGTACCACCACCTTTCACAGGACGGCTGTTGGCCGTATCGGCATAAGGTGAAGGACATTGGCCTTGGTGCCATTTCTCCAGCGGCAATTGCCAGGCACCTTCCTGCACTTGTTCGGCATAACCTAACACCCGTTGTGCTAAAGCTTTATCCAAAGCAAAGACTGCATTGTATTCAGAACCTAAAGCATTCATCGCAGCACCCGTTAAAGTGGCTGCATCAATAATCAATCCGGTACCAGACTCTGCAGCTTTCTGCAGACCATCAGCCAGCACTAAACGGCCTTCGGCGTCTGTATTAACGATCTCTACTGTCACACCATTTTTATAGGTCAGAATATCGCCCAATTTAAAAGCGCCACCTGAGATCAGGTTTTCAGCGCAGCATAAAATCAACTGCACTCTTTTGTTTAAACCCTGCAATATCGCCAAAGCTAAAGCGGCTGTGACAGTGGCTGCGCCGCCCATATCACATTTCATGGTGACCATGCCTTCACTGGCTTTAATCGAATAACCACCCGAATCAAAAGTAATACCTTTACCTACTAAAGCGGCAAACACAGCAGCGTCAGCTTTACCTGTAGGGTTGTAATCCAGCACCAACATAGCAGGAGCTCGCTCACTGCCACGGCCGACCGCATGAATACCTACCCAGCCTTGTTCTAATAAGGCTGAGCCTGCAATAATTTCGCTGGACACTGTACCTGCTGGTGCAATTGAGCTGATAAAAGCCGCAGCCTGCTCTGCCAAAGCCACAGGAGCTAAATCTTCAGGCGTCTGATTGATAATGGCTTTAGCCCAGCTAAAGGTTTGGTGCAATTGCTGCAACTGTTGCTGTTCTGCTTCAGTGCCTGTCCAGCCAATAGCGCCAAGCTTTTTCGCGTTACAAAACCCCTGATACAAAGCCCACTGACTGTCGACAGTCCAGCCGTCACCTGCCAGTTGAAATTGTTGAATGCCCAAAGCATCCAGTTGACGACCGGCTTTTTGCACAGCGCGTAAATCAGCAGCTTTGACATGCAATTGATAGCCAGTTGCGTCTGGTGTCAGCAGCACATTTTTGCCCCATTTGGCGTCTGCAACAGCACTGCTTAAACGAATTTGGATCAGATCAGACATAGTATTTATTCTCTTCATTTCTGGATATAAAGTCCGGATAACCTATAGGCCCGAGTGTATCACAGGCCTTCACAGCCCTTTAAGAGGTTAAGACGCTATGTAACATTTTAGCGCTTAATGCGATAAGCAAGGCGGCAAATACTTTCTTTAAAGTAGCCACAGGCAAACGATGCGCCAGCGAAGCGCCAAGCGGCGCAGTAAAATAACTGACAGCAGCAATCAGTAGCATAGCCGGCAGATAGACATAACCCAGACTGTAGTCTGGCAACACGGCATCTGTCGAAGCACCAGCGAGGAAATAGCCCAAAGTACCGCTGATAGCAATAGGTAAGCCCACTGCGGCAGAAGTGCCAATGGCCTGCTGAATTTTGACATTACACCAGGTTAAAAAAGGCACAGTCAAAGAGCCACCACCTATAGCCACTAAAGCAGATACGGCACCAATAACCAGACCTGTAAGACTAAATCCAACCAGTCCGGGCAATTGCCTGCTGGCTTTGGGTTTGACATTCAGCAGCATCTGCAGCGCGACATAGCTCATAAAACAGCAGAAAAATATCGCCAGTGCCAAAGAAGATAAAGCAGCCGCCAGATAAGCGGCGGCCACTGTGCCTATTAAAATAGCCGGAGTTAATTTCCAGACCACTGGCCATAACACAGCGCCATGCTTCTGGTGACTGCGCATACTAGAAAAGGAAGTGACAATGATGGCAGCCATCGAAGTGGCCAGAGCCATATGCACAGATAATTCAGCAGGAAATTGTTGCGCTAAAAATAAAGCTGTTAGTACTGGTACCATAATACCGCCACCGCCAACCCCTAATAATCCGGCAAAAAAACCTACAGCGGCACCCAGCAGCAAATAAGCAACAATCCATTCAATGGCCATATTAGCCTGCCTTTTGGTCAGAAAAAGAGCCTTACTTTAACAAAGACAAGTGGTAAAAATCTTCAGTTTTTAACAAGTTAGTTTAGGTAGAGCAGAACAATGCTTCCCAACAGGTGTTTCAGCGGTTTAGAGTGTGTTTTTTTTAAACGCAGTCAAATTTGTGGACTGCAGGAAAAAAGGTGACGGGGGCGGTTCTGCTCTGTATACTTCGGCGGCTTTTTTAATAGTGATTGCAGCTGTCATATTTTTCTGCTATCACTAGCCGCCAACTTTTTGCTTGGCACTGTTTTACAGGAGATGATCATGCCAGAAGGCAAAACCGTAAAAACCTTGGGACTGTTAGCCCTTGCTGGCGTAGAGCCATATCAGGCCGCGCAAGGCGAAGAATACATGAACCCAAAACAGCTGGACCATTTCCGCCGCATTCTGGACGCATGGCGTCAACAGTTACGTGAAGAAGTGGATCGCACCAAAAACCATATGGCCGATGAAGCAGCAAACTTCCCGGATCCAGTGGATCGTGCTGCTCAGGAAGAAGAGTTCAGTCTGGAATTACGCGCTCGTGATCGCGAACGTAAATTACTGAAAAAGATTGAAAAAACTCTGCAGAAAATCGAAGACGAAGACTTTGGTTACTGCGACACCTGTGGTATCGAAATTGGTATCAAACGTTTAGAAGCCCGTCCTACCGCCGATATGTGTATCGACTGTAAAACGCTCGCTGAAATCAAGGAAAAACAACTGGGCGGTTAATGATGCCTGTTGTACCTCCTGCTTACAGGGGCCGGTTTGCGCCATCGCCATCCGGCCCTTTGCATTTTGGATCCCTCATTGCTGCTGTGGGCAGCTATCTGCAAGCTAAATCCCAACAAGGCCAGTGGCTGGTGCGGATGGAAGATATCGACAGTCCCCGTATGCAATCAGGTGCAGCCGACAGTATTTTACGTACCTTAGAGCGCTATCAATTGTTATGGGATGGCGAGGTTTGGGTGCAAAGCCACAGATTAGACCGCTACCAGCAGGTACTGGAACAATTAAAACAGCAACAACTCACTTACGCCTGTAACTGTACCCGATCCCGTATTCAAAGCCTGGGCCGAGGTTATGATGGTTTTTGCCGCGACAAAAACCTGGCTGAAGGCACGCTTGCATGGCGCTTAAAAGCGCCTGCCACAGACACAAGCTTTATCGACAAACTGGCAGGGGAAATACAAATCCCGGTCACTCTTGCCGCTGAAGATTACATTTTAAAACGCCGTGATGGCTTATTTGCCTACCAGTTGGTGGTGGTGGTGGATGACATGGATCAAGGCATTACTGAAGTAGTGCGTGGTGCAGATTTAATTGATTTAACCACCAGACAACAATCGCTGTTTCATTTACTCGGCGCAGCAGCACCTGATTATCTGCATTTGCCTTTGGCTGTGACTGAACCTGGCTTTAAACTCAGTAAACAAAACCATGCACCAGCAGTAGAATTCTGGCCAGTCAGTGAGACTTTAACTGCAGTTTTACGGTTTTTGGGTCATCCGCCGCCAATGGAATTAACAGGGGCAGATGCCAAAGAATTGTTGGCTTGGGCCGGTGCACACTGGCAGATCAGACAAATACCGACACAAAACGAACAAAAAGCCGCAGATTTTTTATAAAGCATCAGGCCGCACGTTCTATTTTTCTGGCTGCTGCGGTATCATTAGCCGCTTTTTTCATCGAGTTCATTTATAGATGCTCACAAGGAGTACTGCCATTATTTCGCGAGTCCTGGATTTTTGCCGCCGCACCCTTGGCAGCAAAAGCGTTGAGATCGTTGCTCAACCCAAAAAAAGCCGTCAGTCCATTCTGCCAGAGCTGAAAAAAATCTCCCGTGATGCTCATTCTGTGTCGCGCAAAGACATCAGCCCCAATGCACTCAAGGTGTTATACCGCTTAAAAGATGCAGGTTATGAAGCCTATCTGGTTGGTGGTTGTATTCGTGACATTCTGCTTGGATTAAAACCAAAAGATTTTGACGTGGTGACCAATGCTCACCCTGAACAAGTGCGCCAGGTGTTCAAAAATAGCCGTCTTATTGGCCGCCGTTTCCGTTTAGCACATGTCGTATTTGGCCGTGAAGTGATTGAAGTCGCTACCTTTCGTGGCCACCATACAGGCGATGATGAAACCAGCCCTAAAGCCAGCCAAAGTGATGCGGGCCAGATTTTACGTGACAACGTCTACGGTACTATTGAAGAAGACGCAGAACGTCGCGACTTTAGTATCAATGCCTTGTACTACTCAGTCGCTGACTTTGCTATTTACGACTTTGCTAATGGCATAGAAGCCATAGCGCAGCGAAAAATTGAGCTTATTGGCGATCCTGAAACCCGTTACCGTGAAGATCCGGTGCGGATGCTGCGGGCTGTGCGTTTTGCTACCAAGCTGAATATGGATATAGCGCCAGAAAGCAAAGAGCCAATTAAAGAGCTGGCTGTGCTTTTGAAAAACATTCCGGCAGCCCGTTTATTTGAAGAATTCCTTAAGTTATTTATGGCGGGCAAAGCCTTTGATAACTTTGTGATGCTGAATGACTTAGGCATTATCAAACAGCTATTACCACAATTGGCCAAGGTGTTAAAACAAGACAGCAATGGCAAAGTCTTTAACATGATTACCAAAGCCATGCAGGACACAGATCAGCGGGTTGCCATTGATAAACCTGTGACTCCGGCTTTCACCTTTGCCGCTTTGTTATGGTATCCGGTAGAACAACGCGCAGAAAAACTGCTGGTTGAAAGTGGTTTAAACGAAGTCGACGCACTGAATATTGCCATGATGGAAGTGCTGGACGAAGTGCAGCGTTCTATCGCTATTCCAAAACGTTTTAGCCTGACCATTAAAGACATCTGGTTCCTGCAAAGCCGTTTGAGTAAACGCGCTGGCCGTCGTGCCTTTAAATTGATGGAACAGGTGAAATTCCGTGGTGCTTACGATTTCCTGCAACTGCGTGCGCAAGCCGAAGGCGGCGAACTGCTTGAACTGGCCAACTGGTGGCAACGTTTCCAACAGGATGATGAAGCTGGCCGTGAAATTTTAGTGCAAAACCTTGGCAAAGAAGGCATTGAACGTAGGCCACGCCGTCGTCGCCCGCCGACTAAACGCCGTCCACCTGGCCCTGCAGCAAATGGCTGATACGCTTGTTTACATTGGGCTGGGAGCTAATTTAAACCAGCCTGTGCAACAATTAGAACGCGCAGTCTTAGCCTTGCAGAACATGAAAGAGACTGAACTGGTGCAGGTCTCTGGTTTTTATGGCTCCAAACCTATGGGGCCTCAAGACCAGCCGGATTACGTCAATGCAGTAGCTTTGCTGAGCACCCGCTTATCTGCCGAAGACATGCTGACTCAGCTACAACAAATTGAACTGGAACAAGGCAGGCAGCGCAAAGATGAACGCTGGGGGCCTCGTACTCTGGATTTGGATATTCTGTTGTTTGGTGATGAACTGATTCAAACCGAACGTTTAACAGTGCCACATTACGGCATGAAGGTCCGTGAGTTTGTGCTTTATCCGCTGGCAGAACTAAACTTAAGTTTGGTGTTACCTGATGGCACTTTGCTTACCGAATTACTGGCCACAGTGCCGCGCAATGGCCTGAGTCGTCTCTGATAACTTGCGCAACTTTTGGTTTTATGCCAAGGTGCGCCCCGAATTATTCCCTTGTGGTCGGATGAGAGAAAAATGGCAAAAATTACCACTGCTCAATTGCTGAAGTTGAAACAAAAAGGCGAAAAAATTACCGCCTTGACGGCCTATGATGCCAGTTTCGCTAAATTGTTTGCCGATGCCGGTGTGGAAGTTATTCTGATCGGTGACTCTTTGGGTATGGTGTTACAGGGCCATAGCGATACGCTGCCAGTCACCACTGCCGAAATTGCGTACCACACCCGCTGCGTCCGCGCAGGTGCGCCTTTGGCTTTTGTCATTGCCGATATGCCTTTTATGAGTTACGCCACAGTGGAACAGGCGATGCAAAACGCCACGCCACTGATGCAGTCTGGCGCTAATATGGTCAAGCTCGAAGGCGGTGATTTCTTACTGCCCACCATCAAGGCTCTGACAGAGCGTGGTATCCCGGTTTGTGGTCATTTAGGTTTAACTCCACAGTCTGTGCATGTCTTTGGTGGCTTTAAAGTGCAGGGCCGCGATGAGCAGGCAGCTGATTTAATGGTGCAACAGGCAATAGCCTTACAGGAAGCTGGCGCTCAGCTTTTGGTGGTTGAATGCATTCCATCCGCTTTAGCTGAACGTATTTCCAAAGCTCTGGTTATTCCGGTAATTGGCATAGGTGCAGGTAAAGAAACCGACGGCCAGATTTTAGTGATGCACGACTTATTAGGCATCAGCTCTGGCTATATTCCAAAATTCTCCAAGAACTTCCTGCAGGAAACCGGTGAAATTAAACAAGCCATCGGTAAATACATTCAGGACGTGAAACAAGGCCAGTTTCCTGGTCCGGAACATAGTTTCTAAAGGTCAGCTTCCTATGTTAATGATTCAGGATACAGCCCAGCTGCGAGCCCTAATACGCCAATGGCGTCAGGCGGGCGAACGTATTGCTTTTGTGCCCACCATGGGCAACTTGCATCAGGGCCATTTGCAACTGGTCGATACGGCTAAACAACATGCCGACAGAGTCATTGTCAGTATTTTTGTCAATCCAATGCAGTTTGGTGCCAATGAAGATTTAGACAAATACCCCCGCACTTTAGATCAGGACTGCCAGGGCCTGACTGAACATGGCGCTGACGCAGTGTTCACCCCCACGCCTGCGATGATCTATCCACGAGGTCTGGATGTGCAGACTTTTGTTGAAGTGCCGCTGTTAGGCGATTATCACTGCGGTGCCAGTCGTGCCGGACATTTCCGTGGCGTATCCACCATAGTCACTAAACTGTTTAATCTGGTACAGCCTGATATCGCCTGTTTTGGCCAGAAAGACTATCAACAACTGGCGATTATCCGCCAGATGGTGGCTGACTTGTCCATGCCTATTGAAATCATTGGGGTGCCAACAATCAGAGCTGAAGATGGTTTGGCATTAAGCTCTCGCAATGGTTATTTGACAGCGGAACAACGTGCCACAGCACCGGCTTTGTACCGCACTTTACAGTGGATGAAACAGCAGTTAAATCAAGGCTTCAGCGATTTACGCGCTTTGGAGCAACAAGCAAAAGAGCAGCTTGCTGCCGCTGGTTTTAAAGCGGATTACATTAATATCTCCAATCGCCAAACCTTAGTACCAGCGACAGATAAAACAGCTGCTGTGGTCATACTGGCGGCTGCTGCTTTGGGCAATACCCGCCTGATTGATAATATCGAAGTCTGACTCTCAGAAAAACGATCTGTGGGCCAGAGCCAAAGCTCTGGCTTCTTATACCATCCAGTCTGTACGACAACGAACTGAGAAAAAACCTCTGCTGTTCTAGCCTGTTAGCCTTCTCCTCAAGCAGGCTTTCGCTTTATGAATTCATTTCTGCATACAGCCTCTGGTTATGCCCAACTCTTTTGGCCTGAAAAAAATACTTTAGTCTGGCAGGATAAAAACCCGGTTCGCGCTGAGCTTTTTAGTGTTGAACGGCTGGAGCAACATGCAGTCAGTCTGGCGACAGAACAGCGGATCCTCGATAAAAAACAAAGTGCTTCAGGCTGGCGTGACTGGCAAAGCCCTTTGCATACCCGGCTGGATAGCAATGCAACTGTGCTACTGGCAGCCTATCGCACCAGTGCAGCAGAACTTACAGCAGGTCACGCTATAGTTCCGGCCGCCGAATGGTTACTGGACAACTACCATCTGGTCGACCAACAGATCCGTGAAATTTATGACGATCTGCCCTTAGGTTTTTACCGGCAATTACCCAAACTGCAACAAGGCCCTTTTGCCGGCTATCCCAGAGTTTTTGCCATAGCCTGGGCTTTTATTGCCCATACCGACAGTCATTTTGACCCCGTTATTTTGCAACGTTTTTTAAATGCTTATCAGCAAGTGGATGTTCTGACTATTGGTGAGTTATGGGCCGTTGCCATTACCTTGCGCATAGTGCTAATTGAAAACTTACGCCGTTTAACAGACCAAATCAGTCTGGGTTTAACAGACAGAACTGCGGCAGACCAGCTTGCTGACCAGTTGCTACAACCCGAAGCCAGTCAACAGGCGCTGCATTCTTATATCCACACTCTGGCAGACAAAGCATTAAGCCATACCTTTGCGGCTCAATTGGCTAAACGTTTACGAGGACAAGACCCTCATAGCACCCCGGCTTTGCATTGGCTGGAACAACGGCTACTGCAACAACACAGCAGTATTGAACTGGTGGTGCTTTACGCGCAGCAAAGGCTGGGCGCATCCAACGTCAGTGTGCGTAATGTCATGACCAGCATGAGACGTATCTCCGCGATAGACTGGTCTGAATTATTTGAGCAAGTCAGTCTGGTGGACAGATATTTGTGCCAGCATAGCGTAAGCGCTGCTTGTCAGGATCCATCGAAACTCAGCACCTTTGCCTCAATGGACTTTGCCAGCAGAAATTTATACCGCAGTGCCATCGAACAATTGGCTCGTGGCGCAGACTTGTCCGAATTTGATGTGGCCAGAGCCGCAGTAGAAACAGCTTTATCTGCAGAAGCTGGAGGAGATCCGGTACAACAAGCACGCGAAGCTGATCCCGGTTATTACCTGATTGGCGCTGGTCGTCTGAAGTTTGAACATCGTATCGGCTTTCAGCCTGGCAGGGGCTTAACACTGCGCAGAGCTTTGGCCACGACAGGACTGGCCGGTTATTTAACAACTCTGGCTCTGCTTACTCTGGCTTTTTTAGCTATAGCAGCAGTGTTTCTCTCTGAGCAGGCTGATTACAGTCTGTGGTGGTTAATGCTGGTCTCTCTGGCTGTATTACCTGCCAGTGAACTTGCAAGCGCACTGCTCCAGTGTTGTATTACCCGCTCTAAAAACCCAATTTTGCTACCCGCTTTAGATTTAACCTCTGGGGTACCCACAGCATTGCGTACTTTAGTGGTGGTGCCATGCATGCTGACGAATGAAGCGGATGTAGAGGAGTTAGTCTCCCGACTGGAAGTACATTATCTCTCTTGTGGTGCAGGTGATTTAAGCTTTGCGTTATTAACAGACGGCCTGGATTCAGCAGAGCAGGAAGTGACCACAGATCAAGCTTTATTGCTACTTGCCAGCACGCTAATCATGCAGCTGAATCAAAGATACCCGGCAGGTCCTGCAGGTTCTGCGTTTTTATTGTTACACCGCCGCCGTTTATGGAACGAAAAAGAACAGCTCTGGATGGGCTGGGAGCGAAAACGAGGCAAATTGGTGGAGCTTAATCAATTACTGCGTGGTGCAACTACCACCAGCTTTATGGATAGCTCAGCCGAATTACCACTGTTATCAAACAAGGTTCCGTCCGGGGTCCGTTATGTCATTACCCTGGACGCAGATACGCAATTGCCCAGAGATGCTGCACTGCGGATGGTGGGCAAGCTGGCTCACCCGTTAAACCGGGCTCAGTTTTGCCCAACACAGCAACGGGTGATCAGCGGCTATGGCTTGTTGCAGCCGAGAGTGACACCAGCTCTGATTTGTGGTCAACAAGGTTCGGCTTACCAGCTGCTGTATTCAGGCCCTGCAGGTTTAGACCCTTACGCCGCTGCAGTATCAGATTTGTATCAGGATCTGTTTGCTGAAGGCTCTTTCACAGGCAAAGGTATTTATGATGTGGATGCCTTTAGCGCCGCTATGACCGACCGTGTGGCTGACAATACCATGCTCAGTCACGACTTATTTGAGGGGATCTATGTTCGTGCTGCTTTAGTCTCTGATATTGAAGTGGTCGAAGATTTCCCGGCTCGTTACGACGTTGCGGTCAAACGCCAACACCGTTGGACTCGCGGTGACTGGCAACTGTTGCCTTGGTTAATGGGTCGTCCGCCAAAACAGCAAAGCCCATCATCCACGCCACACACATTGCCGCCGCTTGGACGCTGGAAGATGCTGGATAATATACGCCGCTCTTTAGTGCAACCGGCCTGCTTTATTTTGCTGCTGTTATCTGTGCTACTGCCATTTTCTGCTGCCCTTGCTGCTTTGCTGTTGATTGGTTGTGCTCTGATGCTGCCCGCTTTATTGCCCTGCAGCATGAATCTGTTGCCGCACCGCAAAGGTATTCAATTGCCAAACCATTTGAATAACCTGCTGACAGATTTCAAACAGGCCTTGAGTACAGGTCTGCTGAGTCTGGTGTTTCTGGCCGACCATAGCTGGCGCATGCTCCATGCTATTGGCATTACTTTGTATCGTCTGTTGGTGAGTAAAAAACATCTGCTGCAATGGACCACTGCGGCGCAAAACCAGCGCGATTCCAGCTTAACCTTGCCCAGATATTATCTGTTGATGGGCCCCGCTGTAGTGCTGGCCTGTGCTGGCCTTGGTTTTCTGCTATGGCTAAATCCGTCCAACTGGCCACTGTTTTTACCTGTACTACTGCTGTGGTGTGCAGCTCCTGCTGTGGCTTTAGCCTTAAGTAAAGCGGTTCGCCTCAAAGCTGCTTTGCAGCTGTCAACCCTCCAGGAAACTGAACTACGCCTGATCGCCAGACGCACCTGGCGCTACTTCGAGCGCTTTGTCACAGCAGAAGATCATATGCTGCCACCGGACAATTTCCAGCAACAGCCGCAACCTGCAATAGCCCACCGCACTTCGCCGACCAACATAGGTATGTATTTGTTATCTGTGGCGGCAGCACGGGACTTTGGTTGGCTTACAACAGGTCAGGCGATACAAAGACTGGAAGCTACTTTTGCGACTATGACGCAACTGCGTACCTGCCATGGTCACCTTTTTAACTGGTACGATACCCGTGATTTACGCCCGCTTGAACCTGCTTATGTCTCCTCAGTTGATAGCGGAAATCTGGCAGGTCACCTGATTGCTCTGGCCAATGCCTGTGATGAATGGCAACAACAGCTCTGCAGCCCGTCCGCCAGCACAGGTTTATGCGATAACTTAGCTTTGGCGCAACACAGCCTACAACAAGCTCCTGAAGCCATGCTGCAAAGCCAAAGTGGTTTGCAGCTCCAGGCTATTCTGAGTCAGCTGAATATAGTGCTGCAGCTACCGGATTGCTTGCAGCACCAGCAAGAGCAATTAACAGAACTCTGCCAGCAAGCCTTGCTGATTGCCAGTGCACGACAAAGTGCCCCCTTTCAGCGCGACACTGAGCACCAAGTGTCAGCTCAGCACAGCCTGATCTTTTATTTACAAGCCTTACAACAGGCTTTGGCGGAACAACTGGCACAGCTGCATTTGTCCGCCGCAGAACAACAACAGCAAATACTGCAACTACAGAAGCTGGCAACAGAGTCGCGCCAATTTGCTATGGCGATGAATTTCGCCTTTTTTATCGACCCGGAGCGCAATTTATTATCCATAGGTTATGCGGTGGAAGAAAACCGGATGGATACCAGTTGTTACGATCTGCTGGCCTCTGAAGCCCGCCTTGCCAGTTTATTTGCCATAGCCAAAGGGGATGCAGACAGCAAACACTGGTTCCGTTTAGGCCGCAGCGCTACCCCTTTGGGTTATGGCTCAGCCTTATTATCCTGGTCAGGTTCTATGTTTGAATATCTGATGCCCTCGTTGGTGATGAGAGCAGCAGCAGGCAGTTTGCTGGAGCAAAGCAACAGACTTATTGTTGAACGGCAAATCAGTTATGGCCGCCAGTTGGGTATTCCATGGGGCATTTCCGAATCGGCTTACAATGCCAGAGATTTGGAATTTACCTATCAGTATTCCAACTTTGGTGTACCTGGTCTTGGTTTAAAACGTGGTTTGGCGGAAAACAAAGTCATAGCGCCCTACGCTACTGCATTGGCCACTATGGTCGATCCTGTGGCCGCCTGCGCTAATTTCGAGTTGTTAAAACAGTCAGGCGCTTTGGCCGATTATGGCTTTTTTGAAGCCATAGACTACACCCCTTCCCGTTTACCGGACGACACCTCTTTCGCTTTGGTGCAAAGTTTTATGGCGCACCATCAGGGCATGACGATAGTGGCCATAGCCAATACCTTGCAACAGGGCCTGATGCGTGGCCGCTTCCACCGTGAACCTATGATCCAGGCTTGTGAGTTGTTATTGCAGGAGCGACTGCCACGTTATGTCGCTATAGCCCATCCCAAAGCAGAAGAAGTCAGTATTGCAGCCAACTCTGCTGCAGCACAGCAACTGACAGAACGCAGAATGCATGCAGCGGCTTCTGGCCCTCCGTGCAGTCATGTGCTGTCCAGCAGCGGTTATGCCGTGATGTTAACAGCAGCAGGCGCTGGTTATAGCCGCTGGGGCAATATAGCCATCAGCCGTTGGCGCGAAGACAGCAGCAGAGATCCCTGGGGAGCTTTTGTGCTGTTGCGGGATAAACAAAGTGAGCAGATCTGGTCCAGTACCCTGACGCCAGAGCTACCGGCTCTCGCCAGTTCTGATCACTCCACCTTCAGCCAGAACACTGCACCTGTTGCTATCTTCAGCGAAGATCATGCCGAATTCAGCCGCCAATACCATGATCTGACCTGTACTGTCGAAGTGGTAGTCTCCACCGAACATCATGGCGAAGTCAGAAGGGTTTCGCTGATCAATCACAGTAAATTCAGCCGGGATATTGAATTAACCTCCTATGCAGAGGTGGTGTTAGCCCCTGTCAGCACAGACAATGCCCATCCTGCTTTTGCCAAATTATTTGTCCAGACCGAATTTGTCGCCGAGTTTGGCGCTTTAGTTGCCACTCGCCGTTTACGTTCAGCCGATGAAACTGCTGTATTTGCCGCTCATTTTGCTGTGGTAGAAGGTGAGATTTGTGCGCCCTTACAATACGAAACCAATAGGGCCTTATTCTTTGGTCAGGGCCATTATTTAGAAGACGCAGCGGCCATGCAACACAAAGCGCTGACCAACAGCAGCGGCACTGTCCTGGATGCAATTTTTTCTTTGCGTCAGTCTGTGCGTATAGCTCCTGGCCAAGTCTGCCGTGTAGCGTTCTGGACTTTAGTCGCTTCATCGCGGCAGGAATTACTGGATCTGGTGGATCAACATAATGAACGCAGCGCTTATGACAGAGCCTGTACTTTGGCCTGGACCCAAGCTCAGGTGCAATTGCGCCATCTGGCCATCAGCGTTGCCGAAGCTGCTGATTTTCAGCGCCTGACAGGCCCGCTTTTGTACAATGATCGGCGTTTCAGAGCTTCAGGCGCCGCTATTACGCGAGGTGCAGCAGCCCAGTCAGGTTTATGGCAACATGCAATTTCCGGCGATTTACCTATAGTACTGCTGCATATCGATGATATCGAAGACTTGTCTGTGGCACAGCAACTGCTGCGGGCCCACGAATACTGGCGCATGAAACAGCTGGCGGTGGATTTGGTTATTATCAATGAAAGAGCAGCGTCTTATGTACAGGAATTACAATCAGCTATCGAAACTCAGGTGCGCAGCAGTCAGAGTAAACCCAATCTGGGCTTACGTTTAGCCGGAGGCAGTGTGTTTTGCCTGCGCGCGGATTTAATGACAGTCGAATCCAGGGCTTTGTTAGCAGCAGTTGCCCGTGTTGTGCTTTATGCAAACCGCGGTAGTCTGGCCACTCAGTTAAGCAGGATCCCCGCAGCTGCAGCTGAACCTCTGAGGATCAATACTGCTAAAGCAGCCAGACTGCCGGAACAGGAACAAAAGGCTGAGCCACAACTACAGTTCTTTAATGGCTTAGGAGGCTTTAGTAAGGATGGCCGCGAGTATCATACTCATATGCAGCAGCATCAACGCCCTCCTATGCCCTGGATCAATGTGATTGCCAATCCGGCTTTTGGTTTTCAGGTGTCGACTTTGGGCAGTGGTTATAGCTGGTCAGAAAATAGCAGGGAAAACCAACTGACCCCATGGTCAAACGATCCTGTAACCGACCCTTGTGGTGAAGCTTTTTATGTGCAGGATCAGGGCAGCTCTGAACTGTTAAGCCCAACAGCTCAGCCTATCAATGACGGCGGTTTGTACAACGCCTGCCATGGTTTTGGTTACAGTAAGTTTGGCCATCAGGCCTCTGGTATAGACATGCAATTATTGCAGTATGTGCCAGTGGCTGATCCTGTGAAAATATCACGTTTAACCCTGACCAATAACTCAGCGCAAACACGAAATTTAACAGTCACAGCTTATACCGAATGGGTATTGGGCAGAGACCGCAGCGCCAGCAGTGCATTTTTACAAAGCTTTTTGCATCAGGACAGTCAGGTCATGCTGGTGTCTAATCCATGGAATACGGCTTTTGCCGGTCGTATCGCTTTTGCCGCCTTAAGCCGTCACAACACCACTCCGGGTTCTGTCGATCTGCTGTCTGGCTGGACAGCGGATCGCACCGAATTTATTGGCAGGCATGGCTCTTTGGCCAGCCCTTTGGCCTTAACCTGCGCACAGCCTTTATCCAAACGCAGTGGTGCAGCTTTAGACCCCTGCACCGCCTTGCAACTTGAACTCAGTCTGGCACCGGGAGAACGTTGTGAACTGGTGTTTTTGTTGGGGCAATCAGCCGACAGCCAGAGTGCAACTGCTCTGGTAAGGCAATATCAGCAGCTGGATTTACACAATGTATACCAGCAAGTGTGGGATTTCTGGCAACAAAAGCTAAACGCTGTACAAGTGAAAACACCGGATCCAGCAATGAACATTATGCTGAACGGCTGGTTGTTGTATCAAACCATCGTTTGTCGGCTGTACGCCAGAGCGGCCTTTTATCAGGCCAGCGGTGCTTATGGTTTCCGCGATCAATTACAAGACAGCATGGCGCTGAGTTTTGCCGATCCGGCTTTTGCCCGTCAGCATTTGTTAAAAGCAGCTGGGCGACAGTTTATTGAAGGCGATGTACAGCATTGGTGGTTACCCCATTCAGGCGCAGGTGTACGCAGCCGGATTTCTGACGATAAAGTCTGGTTAGTGTTCGCCTGCGCCACCTATATACAAAGCTCTGGCGATCAGGCTGTACTGACAGAACAACTGCCCTTTCTGCAAGGCCCGGCGCTGACGGCCGATCAGCACGACGCTTTTTATCAGCCTATGCCGTCGGATCATAGCGCGTCTTTGTTTGAACATTGTGCCCGTGGGCTGGATCTTTGTATCGCTCATACCGGGGAGCTAGGTTTGCCATTGATGGGCTCTGGCGACTGGAATGATGGTATGGATTTAGTGGGGGCTGAAGGTAAAGGCCAGAGTATCTGGCTGGGCTGGCTGGTACTGGCCAGCATTAAACTGTTTTTGCCTTTTGTGCCCGATGAAGAACAAGACAGAGCCAGTCGCTGGCAGCAGTATGCTAAACAATTAACACAAGCGCTGGAGCAGCATGCATGGGACGGCGAATGGTATAAAAGAGCGACTTTTGATCAGGGCAACTGGCTTGGCAGCAAGGCATCGCCTGAATGTAAAATTGATTCTATTGCCCAGTCATGGGCTGTCCTGTCTGAAGCAGCACGCCCCGACAGAGCCAAAGTGGCAATGGCTTCAGTCGGCAAGCATTTAATCAACATAGAACAAGGTTTGGCCCTGTTGTTCAGCCCACCTTTTGAACATATTGAACCCAACCCAGGTTATATCAAAGGTTATCCGGCAGGCTTACGCGAAAACGGTGGCCAATACAGTCATGCCGCCATGTGGGCTATTTTTGCCTTTGCTAAGCTGGATCAAGCGGAAAAAGCTACAGAGCTGTTTCAGATGCTCAACCCCATTCAGCATGCGCTGACGCCAGAAGCTGTGACTCGTTATCAAACCGAACCTTATGTGGTTTCTGCTGATATTTATTCAGTTGAGCCTCATAACGGCCGGGGTGGCTGGAGTTGGTACACCGGAGCAGCGGCCTGGATGTACCGCTCTGGTATTGAAGCTATTTTAGGCTTAAGCCGCAAAGGTCAATGGCTGCAGTTTGCGCCTTGTATTCCAGCGGCCTGGCCGGGCTTTAGTATCAGCTTGTCTGTTGCCGGTACAGTCTATCAACTGGAGTTGCAGCAACATCAGTCTGTATCTTCAGTCACTCTGGATGGCAAGGACATAGCTGCAGACCCACAGTATTACAACGAGGGAGTACTGCAATTACCACTGGATGCCAAACACCATCTGTTAGTTTGGTGTATCGCAGCACAACCCCAGTAAAGTCTTAGAGCGTATTGAACGCTCTAAATTCTGCCTGGTTCATGACCATCATAGCGGGGCAAAGCTGCATCCAGGTTTTCCCAGTTGGCTTTGGACGACACAAAGTTATGACTGATGGGCCGCTCAGTAATAGCAGAATCCAGTATGCCCAAACGAATGCGGATCCGATTCGGATCTGCAGCGTTTGAACTATATACAGGTGAGCCACAGCGGGAACAAAAATGCCGTTGCCTGCCTTGCTTTAACGAAAACGCATTGAGCAGCTCTTTACCCTGCACCAGACTAAATTCAGCACTTAAAACAAATCCATTGGTCGCGTAGGCTGTGCCGCTGGATTTACGGCACAAGGAACAATGACAATGAATAATGTCGGTAATAGCTCCACGAATTTCAACTTTTACAGCGCCACAAAGGCATTGACCTGAATACATAACTTCCCCTTTGCTTCACTGATATCAGCTCAGATGCTGTCTTTTTTTGGCATCAACAACCATAAAATGATGTAGACAAACAAACCAGGGAAAGCCGCTGACAACACAGACAGCAACACATAAACCAGACGCACACCACCTTTGGACCAGCCAAAGTACTCGGCTATACCACCACAAACGCCTGCAATCATCTTGTCATTGGATAAAGCTAAGGTTTTATCAGACATAGTTATTCCCTCTTTATTTACTCTGAACTCTATTTACTCTGAACGCTAAAGTACCGCCGCAACAGCAGTGATGCAATGCCTGCAAATGTAAGGAACTATGTTTAGCTTCAGTCCGTTGAAATGTACTTTGCCTGACATAGTTGATCGAATTTTGTGCCTATACATAGCTTTACTAAAGCCCCCAGGCTGCACTATGGTAACAAGTCACAGAGCTATAGCTCTGTTTAATGAGACAACAGGCCCGATACAGGGGCAGTGTAAAACAACAAAGGAAAGGATTTATGCAAATAACAAAGCAGATTTTCGGTTCTGCCCTGCTGACTGTCGCTGGCCTTTTGTCTGCAGGGCTCTCAACAGGGCTGAGTGCAGCCACTATGCCTGCGTTAAAAGGCAATGAAACATTATGGCTAGTGGACAGCACGCATCAACTGATGAAAGTAAAAGTGACAGCACCTGATAAAATTGTCGAACAAAAGCCACTGTCAGGTCTGGCGAAAGATGAATACTTACTGGGAATAGATTACCGGGTTGCTTATGGTGTTTTATTTGCTTTGTCTGACAAAGGTCAGCTCTATACTGTAGATACCAGTACAGGAAAACTCACAGCAGCAGGCCCGCTACTCGCTGCAGACACCTTGAAAAAAGCTCAGTATGGTTTTGATTTCAACCCTGTAGCTGACAGGATCCGGGTGGTGAATGAGCAAGGACAAAACTTAAGACTGCATCCTGAAACTGCAGCTTTAGCCTCAGTAGACCCTCAGCTTGCCTACGCAGAAAATGACAGCAACTACGGCAAAAAACCCGCTGTAGTAGCTGCTGCCTACACTTACAACCAACAAGACAGTACGCTGACCACTAACTATGCGATAGACAAAACCACTGGCGCTTTGGTCACTCAAGGCAGCAAAGAAGGCGTAACACCAGCGGTTTCACCAAACACAGGTTTGCTGTTTACTGTAGCCAAGCTTGAACTTGCAGCTCTGGAGCAGGTGTCTTTTGATATCTCAGATCTGAACAATCTGAGTTTTATTGCCGTCTCTACAAAAGCAGAACCGGCCAGCACTCTTTATCAGCTGGATTTAGAGACTGGAAAACATCAAAAGCTGGGCACTTTAGCAGATGGACGAAGCCTGCTCGGCATGGCGATCGAACCTTGATTTATTAGCTAGTGATCTTAGCAAGGCAGTCAATACACAAAGCCCAATCACACTGCTGCGATTGGGCTTTGTCGATAGAATGAGCCTGAGGCGGCTGCATAAACGCCGATCAGGCGGCGCTGTCTTTTGCCAGTTGTACTAACTTAGGCAGAAACTCTTTATCCAGCGCAGCGATTTGTTGCTGCTCTTCCAGCACATCAAACAGAATTTGATCTGTGGTCAGCGGGTTTGCCAACACCACACGAAACACCACTGTATCCTGCCGCTGATAACGCTCCGGTTTAATCCGGGTACGGGAGACAAAAGACAGTCCTTCTTCACGCTGGGTTTTCTGAATAAAGCGGGTTAAGCCGTTTAGCAGTTCGTTAAACTTATGCAGTTTTTCCGGCGCTGCTTTTGCCATAGCACGCTGAACTTCAGAGGGTACATAACGATAAGTTAATAAACACAGCTCAGGTTCAGTGATCAGCTCAAATTCCGCATGGTCCTGAATTAAACCGGCAAAAAAACGGGCTTTATCTAAACTGCGGTTGATCAGAATTTCATAACCCTGACGGCCAATCACCTGCAGGCAAGCATGCACCAGCATCGCCATACCAGGGCGCGAGCCTTCGAGCGTTTGGCTGCCTAAATCTTTGGAGCCTTTACGCAAAATATATTCTGCATGGTGCTCAATCGCATGCGCAGATGACGGATGTTTAAATACCACCATGCCTGCCCCCATAGGCACATACATTTGTTTATGTGCATCTATAGTGACCGAATCTGCCCTTTCTATGCCGTTGAGTAAATGACGGTATTTATCGGACAATAAAGTAGCACCACCCCAGGCGGCATCCACATGGAAATGACACCCCAGTTCAGCAGCTAAATCGGCTAAATCGTTCAGCGGGTCGACGTTGCCGGTTTCAGTAGTTCCAGCCACGCCCACTATTGCCATTACTTTGATGTTTTTGTCATTCAGCTCACGGCTGACGCGGCGCATTTCATCACTTTGCACTTTGTTATTGGCATCGGTTTTTACCGGTACTAAGAATTCACGACCTATACCTAAAATATCAGCAGCTTTGCCTAAAGAATAATGGCCCCGCTCTGACACTAAAATGGCTAAACCTTCATAGCCATAATACTTCATCGCACGGAACAAACCTTCTTTGGCCACGCCTTTAAAGTCACCGTCGGCTTTTAATAAACGGTTGCGGGCAATCCAGAGTGCAGTGATATTGGCAATAGTGCCACCAGAACAAAAAGCACCTAAGGAATGGTTAGCACTGTGCATCCACTTTTTATAAAAGCTGTCGCCTTCGCCATAGACCAGATGATGCATCATGCCGATGACCTGACGCTCTAACGGAGTAAAAGCTTTAGAAGTTTCGATTTTCACCAGATTCTGGTTTAACCCCACCATCATTTTTGACAGTGGCAAGACAAAATACGGCAAAGCCGAAGTCATATGGCCAATAAAACTGGGGGCAGCGGTATGCACTGAATGCGCAACCAGCTTTTCCATCATTTGCTCGGCATAATCTGATACAAATTTAGGTTCAGAAGGAATTTGATGCGCCTGAAAATCGCGCTCGATTTGCCACAATGGCTTTTCCACAGCAACAATACTTTCGCGTAAAAAACCGGCCAGGTTCTGCGAAATATTCTGTTCGATGATACTTAAAGTCGAGTCCGGAGCCTCTGGCACAGTAAATATCCGCCACAAAGCTTCTTCAGAAGCTGTAGCCTGACGTTTGTTTAATTCTGTCATTCGTATCCTGTCTCACCGGGGTCGCGTTATCGGCTTCTTATTTTGTGTTTTCAGGCCGTAAAATCAGTAAGTCAAAAAGGAAGTCACTGTACTAAAAGCCCCTTTAAATGTCTTTAAAAAATTTCATCTGTGTATCATCTTGCGGTAACTTGCCGCAAAGAACGGCATAAAGTCTGCGTTTTTACTGATTGTAGCCACCTGATTGCAGACAATATCCATCAAAGCGACATAAGGACTCAGATTAAAGTATTAGCTGTCAGCCCGAATTAAATCAGCTAAGCTATCAAGGTATTGTTTTCACGTCTCTTTTTTACGAGTCATTGCATGCTACGGATCCGTTCAGCACATTTTATTCTTATCAGCCTGGTGGTGTACCTGCTCGCTATTGCTGCTTATGTGTATTACCAGTACCAGCAAACCTATCAGGCCAAACTAGCTCAGGTTGACTTGCAACTGGTGAATGCAGTCAAAGCAGTGCCTTATCTGTTGGGTGATGACTACCATAACAATATCAGTGGTCCACAGCATATCCCCCGCAGTGACTATCTGAAACTGGCAAAGAAGCTCAGTCTTTATGCCAAAGATTTAAAATTGCAGTATGTCTACAGCATGATTCAAGTGGATGGAAAAGTGCACTTCACAGCATCCAGTTATACCGAAGATGACTTGTTGCGTGGCCAGTTGAGTTATTTTTACGATTATTACCCTGAAGCAACAGAAGCCAATAAAGCAGCTTTTGCTTCTTTAACCCCAGTGTTTGAAGAGTCTGTTGATCAGTTTGGTCATTTCCGTTCAGTGCTGGTGCCTTATCAAAGCTCAGACGGCACCATGTATTTAGCCGGAGCCGATATTGCCATTACCGATCTGGATCAGTGGCTGATGGCCAGCATGCAGCAGTCTGTTTTAAGTGGCACAGTGTTTTTTGGTCTGGCGTTGCTGCTGGCATTAAGTTATGCGATGGTACTGCGGCATAATCTGACCACAGACCGTAGCTCGGGCAAACGTAATGGCTTGGCTTTAGAAGCTCACCTACGGCATGAAACTGGCGGCTTAAGTCAACTCGCTATTCTACAAGTGAATAATCTCGAGGAAATCAGTCACTTGTATGGAACTCCTATTGCAGAACAAGCTTTTAATCAGTTTATTCAGCAGTTACAACAGCATTTAGGCCGCTCTTTCCGTTTATACCGTTTGTCGTTTGAAAAGCTGGCGATCCGCCGTGTTGCTGCTATTTCGGATAACGACTTGCACGACAAACTAAAGAGTTTTGATTTTACTCAGCCGGTACTAAACGACCCCTACCTGCTTTTTACTGTGACTTTAGGTGTCGCCCTGTCGCCGCAAACTGCTGTGCTGGAAAACGCGACCCTTGCCGTGAATACAGCTCGCTTACAACAACAATCTTTAGTGGTGTATTCAGACAATTTGCTGGCACTGAAACAACATCTGCATACCAATATCAAAATGGCGAAGGAAGTACGTGAAGCCATAGGCCATGAACAAATAGTGCCTTACTTCCAGCCTGTAGTGCAGATCAGCACAGGCGAAATTTTCCAGTATGAATGTCTGGCTCGCATATTACGCAGTGACGGCAGCATACTGACACCAGATCAATTTTTGAGCATTATTAACCGCAGTCATCTGGATACAGAACTGACCAAAATGATGTTTATCAAAAGCGCCAGTCAGTTTGCAACTTCGGAGGTCAGCTGGTCTATTAATGTCAATTGCCGCGACTTGCTGGACGATGACTTACAACAGTTTTTTCTTGATTACCTGCAGCATTACCCTAAACCAGAGCGAGTGTATTTTGAACTGGCCGAAGCCGGAGTATTGCCTCAGTTTGAACGTTGCAGGGAAGCCATAGCTGCGCTGCAAAAAGCTGGAGCCAAAGTGCTGCTGGATGATTTTGGAGCCTCCAGTGGTGTAGGTATGGCGGATTTATTGCAGTTGCATGTGGATGGTTTAAAAATTCATGGCAGCTTAATTGAGATGATAAGTTCAGATCAGGACGCTCAGTTGTTTATTGAGCATATCAGTTCTTTCGCCAAACAAACCCAACTGCTGATCATCGCTGAGATGGTGGAAAGTAAACAGTCATTGGATGCACTGGAACGTTGCGGTATCAGCTATGCCCAAGGTTACTATTTTGGCCCCGCGGCCCCAGTGCCACTGCGGTATTACGAAAGAAGTGCCGTTTAAAGCAAAACACTTTGTCAGCACAAGCGGCTTTCATCCGAATAAGCTTTGTTTTATTCAGATCGAGTGCCTGATGTGAACGTCGGGCTTAATCACCCCATCTGTGCCTTGCAGAATACCTGCTCAGATCAATGCGACTCTTGCATCAACTGGATTTGAAATTCGCAAAAAGCACGGGCATACTGTCAGCCAGCTTTGAAAAACTCAATCAGAAGTAAAGCCAAACGTGAGCAGAATTGTGTTGTTGTGTTTAGTGATAGTTAGTTTGTCTGTCCAGCTTATTGGACGGCAAGCTTTTGCTATGACTACAACAAACCACACTGAAGAAGTGGCTCAGACTGAACCTGACTTGCACGACCTGATGCATTTACTGGCTGAACCTCATACCCATGACGACCCGTCTGAAGACGGCTTTTCGCTCGATGATTCAGCCGAAGGCCGTTTGCATGTATTTGCCGATCTGAATTTCTCTTTGCAACTGTTGTTGCCTATGGACCAATGGCTGGTCTCTTTACCCCGCTCTGAAACAGCAGTGTTTTATACACTGCAGCTTTGGAACAATCTGCCTCCCGACGGATTACGCCGCCCTCCCCGTTTCTGAATAATGTAAAACAAAGCCTTGTTAAGCTTCGGTTGGTGATCCGCATTCTGCGTTGATCCCGAAGCACAGGGCAGTTACATCATTTATTCAGAGGTTTGATTACACATGACAATTTTGCTGAACAGGCTGCATTGCAGCTTGCTGCTGGTATGCCTTTTTTTGTTGGCTGCATTATGCTCTTTTGCCAGCTATGCAGCGCCCGCTGCTCATGGCCCGAATGGCGAACACCTGACGACTGAGCAGTCCTCAGGGCTGTCGATAACACCAAGATTTGAGACCTTCAGTGATCAATTTGAGCTGGTAGCTGAATTATTTCCTGATGCTGTGCTGCTGCATTTGCATCATTTTCAGGACAATAGCCCTGTCATCGATGCAGCCATAGAAATTGAAACTGCCGATCTCACAGCAACTGCTGTGTACGATGAAAAATTACAGCATTACCTTATTAAAGCGCCGGAGCTGCTTACTCAACTTGCCAAACAGCAACCTCATGAGCTGGTTTTAACTGTGATAGCCGCAGACAAAGCCGATTTACTGGTGGCCAGTTACACACCGCTTTCCACTGAAACAAAGACTGAACCACATCATCACGAGCATATACCACTTTGGGTTTGGGCCGCGTTAGCACTGATGGCTGCCTGTGGTTTTGTTTTGGGCCGGATAAGCCAGCGTCGGGCTGTAAGGAGCTCAGTATGAACAGATATTTTATCCCTGTGGTGTTTAAACACAGTGTCCTGCTACTTACTCTGCTGGGTGCAATGACGCTGCAGGCAGCTCCGGGCGCACATGGGCCAGATGGTGAACACTTGAGTACAGACCAACCCGCTCAGGGCAACAGTACCGGGCGTCAAGCCGATGGTAGTGTGTTAATGCCGATGGCCGATCAGCGGGTACTTGGACTGCGAACCCTGATGACTACTGAAACTCAGGCGGCAGCGACTCTTTTACTGAATGCCCGGGTATTAGTTCATCCGGCGGGCCGTGGTTTGGTGCAAGCCAGCAGTGATGGGCGCTTTGAAAGCTCCGCTGAATTAATGCCGGTTGCAGGGCAGCAAGTTAAAGCAGGCCAGTTATTGGGTTATATCCGTTATCAGGACACGGCTTATGAGCAAGCCAGTCAAACCTCTCAGTTGATTGCACTGCGAAGCGAAGCGGATGTGGTGCGCCGTGAACTGAACCGCCTGCAAAAGTTAGGGCAAAACGTTGCTGAGCAAACGGTAGAGCAACTGAGTCTGCAATTAAAAAGTGTGCAAAGTCAGGCGGCTCAGCTGGAAAAAGGTCTGGAAAAACCAGAGCCACTGTTTGCTCCCATTTCAGGCGTGATCCAGCTGCATCACTTGAGTATCGGGCAGCGCGTCACTGCGGGTGAGGCATTGTTTGAAATCATCGATCCTTCCCGTTTACTGGTGGAGGCTGCAAGCCCTGATGCTCAATTGCCTGCTCAACTGCATGGAGCATCGTTGAAAGAGTTTCCAGAGGCCAGGCTGCAACTGATAGGAGCTGTAATGCGTTATCAGGATGGTGCTGTTCCGCTGAATTTTAACCTCGAAGCTGCATCAGGTGCTGTACCCAACCAGCCGGTTACTTTGATTGCACAGCAAAAAAATCAGCTGAGCGGAATTCGTTTACCCGCCAGCGCTGTGGTGATGAACAGCAATAATCAGCCGCAGGTCTGGATCAAACTTACAGCGGAACGTTTTTTACCGCAGCGGGTGCAACTAGAGGAACTCAATGGCACTGAGGTGATGATTACCCATGGTTTAGGTGCTGATAACCGTGTTGTGGTGCAAGGCGCTACTTTATTGAATCAGGTGCGTTAGGAGGCCGGATGTTTGACTTATTAGTTCGTCGTAGTCTGGAGCATCGCCTCTTTGTGCTGATCAGTGCTGTGGTGCTGTTGATCTATGGTAGCTGGACAGCCCGTGAGCTGCCGGTGGATGTGTTTCCGGATCTGAATAAACCTGTGATCACAGTACTGACTGAAGCCGGTGGTATGGCGCCTGAAGAAGTAGAACAACTGGTGACTTTTCCATTGGAAAATATGCTCAATGGTGTCACTGGGGTTACCCGTATCCGTTCCACTTCAGGTATTGGCTTATCTATTTTGTATGTGGAGTTTGACTGGGATACCGATATCTATCGCAACAGGCAACTGGTTGCTGAGCGGTTGACTTTAGCCCGGGAGCAATTGCCGGAAAGTATCACTCCGGTGATGGGGCCGGTTTCGTCCATTATGGGGGAAATCATGCTGATTGCGCTGCCGCTTAAACAACAGGCGACGCAGGAAGCCAGCCTGTCACCGATGCAAGCCAGGGAGTACGCCGATTTTGTGCTACGCCCACGCCTATTGGCTATTCCTGGTATTTCGCAGGTGATCCCTATTGGGGGTGAAGTACGGCAATACCGCGTCACCCCAGATTTACAACGTATGCAAGCTGCAGGTATTGGTCTTGAAGACATTCGTCAGGCACTGGCAGGTTTTTCCACCAATGCAGGTGGTGGTTTTCTGGATCTGAATAACAGAGAGTTTCTGATCCGTCATCAGGCCCGCACTATTGCTTTAGAGGATGTACGCCAGGTCGCAGTGGCCTGGCGTAATGGCAAAGCTGTGCATCTGGAACAGGTGGCAGAGGTTGGTTTTGCCGCCGCAGTAAAACGGGGCGATGCAGGCTTTAATGGCGAACCTGCGGTAATACTGAATATCCAGAAACAGCCGGATGCAGATACAGTCCGGTTAACCAGTCAGATTGAAGTGGCGCTGGACGAATTAAAAGCCGGTTTGCCGCAAGGCATAGCAGCACCGCAGATTTTGTTTCGTCAGGCTGACTTTATTACCTCATCCATCAGCAATGTGACTGAAGCGCTGCGGGATGGCGCCGTGATGGTACTGATTATCTTATTTGTGTTTCTGCTGTCAGCCCGCACCACATTCATCTCTTTGCTGGCCATTCCCTTGTCACTGGCAGTGACTGTGCTGGTATTTCGCTGGTTTGGTTTGTCTATTAATGTGATGACTCTGGGCGGATTGGCAATAGCTGTAGGCGAACTGGTGGATGATGCGGTAGTTGATGTCGAAAACATTCTACGCAGACTAAAACAGCGGCGACAACAAGGCAGCACTACGCCAGTGCTTGAGGTGATTTGGCGCGCCAGCGTTGAAGTACGCTCTGGTATTGTTTACGCCACCTTTATTGTGGTGCTGGTGTTTTTACCTTTATTCGCCTTGCCAGGTATTGAAGGCCGGTTATTTTCACCTTTAGGTTTGGCTTACATAGTCTCCATACTGGCCTCGATGCTGGTTTCGGTCACTGTCACGCCAGTGCTGTGTTATTACCTTTTGCCAAAGATGAAACAACTGGAGAAAGGCGACAGCAGCTTGATCAAGGCGCTGAAGCAACTGCAGCAACGTTGGCTGAGCTGGGCTTTTAGCCGCTCCAGAGTCTTGTTGCTCAGCGCAGTCTTAAGTGCAGTGCTTGCGCTGGCCTCGGTCTTTGCCTTACCCCGGGCATTTTTACCAGCTTTTAATGAGGGTTCACTGGTACTTGGCGTGCTATTACAGCCCGGTACTTCGCTGGAGGAAGCCAACCGGATGGGACGTCTGGCCGAATCTTTACTACTGACTGTGCCTGAAGTAACACAAGTCGGCCGTCGTACTGGCCGTGCTGAACTGGACGAACATGCAGAAGGCGTGCATTCGGCCGAAGTCGATGTGGATTTACAAGCTTCAGAGCGCAGTCGTGATGAAGTACTGGCGGAAATTCGGCAAAAACTCGCTGTATTGCCTGCACAGGTGGCTATAGGTCAGCCGATTTCGCACCGCCTGGATCATTTATTGTCCGGAGTGCGGGCACAACTGGCAGTCAAAGTCTTTGGGGATGATTTAGATGCACTGCGTGCTACAGCAGAGCAGTTACGCCAGCAATTAAGCACAGTGCCGGGGCTGGTGGATGTGAGTGTTGAAAAGCAGGTGTTGATACCGCAACTCAGTGTTCGTTTGGATCAACGCAAAGCAGCGCAGCACGGCTTAACACCGGGGCAAGCCACAGCATTGTTAGCCAGTCTGACCGATGGGGAGCTGGTGGGACAAATGGTGGATGGTTTAAAAACCTTTGATTTAGTGCTGCGTTTATCCGACGAGCAACGCACACCTGAAGCTTTGGCCCGTACTTTGATTAACACTCCGGCAGGACAAGTGCCGTTATCGGCTATTGCGACTATCAGTTTGACGGATGGCCCCAATCAGGTGATGCGTGAAAACGGTCGTCGTCGCCTGGTGCTGTACGCTAATGCCGAAAACGTCGATGTCAGCGAGTTATTACAGCAAGTCCGGACTGTGGTGGCTGCAACGCCATTGCCTGAAGACAGTTTTATCAGTCTGGAAGGACAGTTTTTGGCACAGGAACAATCGATGCAATTGGTGGCTGCACTTGCTTTGCTGTCTTTTGTGTTGATTGCCTTAGTGCTTTACATGCGCTATCAGTCCATGGTTTTGGCAGCCATTATTCTGAGCACTATGCCAATGGCTTTACTCGGTAGTGTGCTGGCTATGTGGCTGACCGGACTGTCGTTATCTGTGGCTTCTGTTGTAGGTTTTATTACCCTGACCGGTATTGCAGCCCGTAATGGCATTCTGAAAATCAGTCATTACGTCAATTTGTGCCGGCATGAAGGTGAAGTCTTTGGCCAGAGCATGATCATGAGGGGATCACTGGAGCGACTGACACCAGTGTTGATGACGTCTCTGGTCACTGCCTTTGCGCTGGTGCCACTGCTGTTGTCAGCTGATCAGCCGGGCAAAGAAATTCTGCACCCGGTTGCCGTGGTGATCTTTACCGGCTTACTGACTTCCACCTTGCTCGATACCATGCTGACCCCTTTGTTGTATTGGTTATATGGCAAAGCAGCCACAGAACGGCTGGTGAACATGTCAGCAGAGCAGCTTTAAATAACAGGTTCAACGGCAGCACCTGTCTGAAGCTGCCGGCCAAGGAGAATTACATGAAAACGTTAAACAAAAAATCTATGTTCGCTATTGCCGCTTTAGCGGCCAGCCTGGTACTGACCAGTCCGGTTGCATGGAGTCATGGTGGTGCTAAACCGCAACATGGCGGTGTGGTGGAATCTAAACATGATTTGGCTTTTGAGTTGGTGCGTGAAGCAACAGGAGCCAGTTTATATGTCACCGATCACGGCGAAGCAGCCAGTGTTGAGGGCTGGAGCGGTCAACTGACAGTATTAGCTGGAGGTAAAAAAACAGATGCGACTTTCAAAGCCGATGGCAGCAGCCGCCTAATCGCCAGCGATATCCAAATCCCCGATGGGGCTAAGGTTGCTTTGAGTCTGAAGGACAAAAGCCAGCAGCCGATGACGGTGCGTTTTAGTTTCTGAAGGTAAAACCTGCAACACCACTGTTGCAGAACTTAAGCAGCCAGAGTCATTTGCCTTCTGGCTGCATCTTTGCAATCAGCTATGCCTGAGTTTGTTCTCCCGATGTCAAAATTTCCCGGCTTTCTTTTTTTTATCAATCCATCTACTATTGATAAAAAGTAACAAAGTAAACACCTAATGAAATACCTATTACTTATTATCTCGCTACCCACTCAAACGACCACGGAGCGGGTTCGTTTATGGCGAAGTCTCAAAGCCTCGGGTGCTGCTGTGCTCAGGGACGGTGTCTATGTGCTGCCAGAGAGCGACGCTGCGTTGCAGTTTTTCAATGAGACTGCGCTGCAGATAGATAAAATTAAAGGCTCCGCTTATGTGCTTGAAGTGGCGGAACATTCAACCACGGCTGGATTTGAACTCTTGTTTGACCGCTCAGCAGACTATGAAACTCTGCTGCAGGACATTGCAGAGCTGCGGCGATCGGATGCCGAATTGACTCAACAATTCAGGCTGCTGCGTAAATTACGCAAATCCTTTAAAAGCATCAGTGACATTGATTTTTTCCCTGGTTCGGCCAAAACCCAGGCCGATGCAGCCTTGACTGAGATGGAGCGTATGCTGAACAAGCGTTTAACTCCGGGCGAGCCTGATGCTGTTTCGTTGGGGATTGAGCAGTTAAGTACCCAGGATTTCCAGGCTCAGGTATGGGCCACCCGCACCCGGCCCTGGGTAGACCGTATGGCCTGTTGCTGGTTAATTCTTCGCTTTATTGACCCACAAGCCCGCTTCCTCTGGTTCACTCCACCTGAACCCTGTCCGAAACATGCCATAGGTTTTGACTTTGACGGTGCCCGCTTTAGCCACCATCAGCACAGTGTCACCTTTGAAGTATTACTCCAGAGCTTTGCTTTGCAGACGCCCGCCTTGCTGCGTCTGGCACAGCTGGTCCATTTTCTCGATGTCGGAGGCTCTGCACCGGAGGAAGCTTTTGGGGTTGAACAGATTTTATGGGGATTACGAAATAAGCTGACGGATGACGATCAATTAGTCCTTGCCAGCCACGCCGTATTCGACGCTTTACTCACTTCATTTACCGAAAAAGGATAGTTATGGATCAGACCACACAAGAGGGAGTTGCACAGGATAACAACCTGACCCCTGTCAGTTTCTGGCAGGCATTTTTGTTCTGGCTCAAGCTTGGCTTTATCAGTTTTGGTGGGCCAGCCGGACAGATCGCCATTATGCATCAGGAGCTGGTGGAACGCAGGCGCTGGTTGAGTGAACGGCGGTTTTTACATGCACTGAATTATTGTATGGTGCTACCAGGACCTGAAGCTCAGCAACTGGCGACCTACATCGGCTGGCTGATGCATAAAACCTGGGGCGGAATTATGGCCGGTGTGTTATTTGTCCTGCCGTCTTTGATTATTCTGATTTTGCTGTCATGGGTTTACATTGCTTTTGGCGATATCAGCTGGGTCGCAGGCTTGTTTTACGGTATCAAACCCGCTGTCGCTGCTATCGTCGCACAAGCCGCACACAGAATAGGCTCTAAAGCGCTGAAAAACAGAATGTTATGGGGCATAGCCGCCGCAGCCTTTGTCGCCATTTTTGCGCTGGATGTGCCTTTTCCATACATAGTGCTGGTGGCTGCTCTGGTGGGATATGCAGGAGGTCGTTTTTACCCTGCCTCTTTTACTGCTGCTTCAGGCCATCAACAGAGTGGAAAATTCTATGGTGCGGCTCTGATTGACGATTATACGCCTACTCCAGAGCACGCCTTGTTTTCATGGCCACGCTTACTGCTTATTTGTATCACGGGTCTGGTGTTATGGACTGTTCCTATGGCACTTTTGAATGCCATCTTTGGCTGGGAACATACCCTGACGCAAATGGCATGGTTTTTTACCACAGCCGCACTGCTGACCTTTGGCGGAGCTTATGCGGTATTGCCTTATGTGTATCAGGGCGCGGTGGATCATTATGGCTGGCTGACCCCCACCCAAATGATTGATGGCCTCGCCTTAGGTGAAACCACACCTGGGCCACTGATTATGGTGGTGGCCTTTGTGGGTTTTGTCGGCGCTTATGTCAAAGCAGTATTTGGACCAGACATGGTATTTCTGGCCGGTGCTCTGGCCGCTTGTATTGTCACCTGGTTTACCTTTTTACCTTCCTTTATTTTTATCTTTGCCGGAGCGCCTTTTATCGAAACCACCCATAACGACCTGAAATTTACAGCTCCTTTATCCGCCATTACGGCTGCTGTGGTTGGTGTGATTTTAAATCTGGCATTGTTTTTTGCCTATCATGTGCTGTGGCCACAAGGCTTTGGGGATGATCTGCTGGCAGGCTTTGACTGGCCTTCGGCCTTGATTGCTGTGGCCGCTTTTGTCGCGTTGTTTCAGTACAAAGTGAACGTGATGAAAGTCATTGCAGGCTGCGCAGTCATAGGGCTGCTGTTTATGACATTCGTATAAGGGTTGAAGATGCAGACAGAGTTCCGGTTTATACCGGAGCTCTGTCTGCCTGAGCAATTTACTGGTATTTTTCTGCGGTGCTGATGATGCTCAGTAAAGCCCGGAACTCCTGCTATCTAAGCATCTTTTTTTGATTCTTTCAGTCTCAGTTTTTTAACTTCTCAATCCTGTGCCTTTATTAATTAGATACATAGCAAAGCTAAAAAACACCAGAATAAAGCCAATAATCACACTAAACGCAAACACCAGATTGACATCACTGACACCTAAAAAGCCGTAACGGAAGGCGTTGACCATATAAACGATAGGGTTGATTTGCGATACGTATTGCCAGAATTGTGGCAATAAACTCAGTGAATAAAACACCCCACCTAAATAGGTTAAAGGCGTCAGCACAAAAGTAGGGATAATGCTGATGTCATCAAAAGTTTTAGCGTAAATAGCGTTAATTAAACCGGCCAGCGAAAACAAGGTGGCAGTGAGCACCACGGTCGACATCAGAATAAACAAGTGATGCACTTTGATATCGACAAAAAACAGCGATAACAAAGACACTATTAACCCCACCAGAATGCCTCGCGCCACACCACCGCCGACATACCCCAGCACTATGATGTAGTTAGGCACAGGAGCCACTAACAGCTCTTCGACATTACGCTGAAACTTAGCGCTAAAAAAAGACGAAGCCACGTTCGAGTAGGAGTTGGTGATCACTGACATCATAATAAGGCCAGGCACAATAAACTCCATATAACTGAAGCCACCCATATCACCAATACGCGAGCCAACCAAAGCACCAAAAATGACAAAATACAAAGTCATGGTAATGGCGGGGGGCACCAGAGTTTGCACCCAAATACGCATAAATCTGTTGGTTTCTTTATAGAGAATACTTTGTAGCGCTATTAAATTACGTGAACTCATGCTTTGGCTCCACGTCCGTTTTCAACCAGACTGACAAACAATTCTTCCAGACGGTTGGCTTTGTTACGCATGGAAAGCACCTGAATGCCCTGCGCAGTTAAAGCGCTGAATACGCCATTTAAGCCCTGAGCTTTGACGACATCCACTTCCAGGCTATGGCTGTCTTTCTGCCGGAAGGTATAACCATCCAGCGTGATCAGAGCCTCAGTAGGCGCTATATCGAGTAAAAAGGTTTCTTTATTGAGTTTACTCAGCAGGTTTTTCATACTGGTATTTTCGACAATTTGGCCTTTGTCGATGATGGCGATATTGCGACACAAAGACTCTGCTTCTTCCAGATAGTGGGTGGTCAGAATAATGGTCACACCCTGCTGGTTAATTTCTTTAAGGAATTCCCACATAGAACGGCGCAGTTCAATATCAACCCCAGCTGTAGGTTCATCTAAAATCAGTAACTTAGGTTCATGCATTAAAGCACGGGCTATCATCAGACGGCGTTTCATACCACCAGAGAGTTCACGCGAGCGGGCGTTGCGTTTTTCCCACAAGCCAAGCTGACCTAAGTATTTTTCTGCCCGCACTATAGCGACAGAACGCGGCACCCCATAATAACCAGCCTGATTCAGTACAATTTGCAGCACAGTTTCAAACTGGTTGAAGTTAAATTCCTGTGGCACTAAACCCAATTGGCTTTTGGCATCTTCCAGGTGAGTGTCCAGATCATAATCAAAGACTTTGACGGTGCCGCTGCTTTTATTGACCAGTGAACTGATAATGCCAATGCTGGTACTTTTGCCTGCGCCATTCGGGCCTAATAAGGCAAAAAAGTCGCCTTGCTGCACTTCCAGATCAATACCAGTTAAAGCGACGGTGCCACTTTTATACACCTTGTGTAACTGTTTAATTTCTAACGCTAAGGTCACTGCTGATCTCCATAGCCCCAACGGCTGACTAACTGTTGCTTTAAACCTAAATGGTCAAGAATGCGTGCCACCATAAAGTCGATTAAGTCATCGACAGATTGAGGCTGATGATAAAAACCAGGCGCAGCCGGCATCACCACAGCGCCAGCTTTGGATAAGGCCAGCAGGTTTTCCAGATGAATGGTACTTAACGGAGTTTCGCGTGGCACTATGATGAGCTGACCGCGCTCTTTCAATACTACATCAGCTGCGCGTTCAATCAGATTGTCACTCATGCCATGAGCAATAGCTGCTGCTGTGCCGGTAGAACAAGGGCAAATCACCATTTGTTTCGGTGCAGCAGAGCCTGAAGCACAAGGCGAAAACCAATCATCTTTGCCATACACGGCTAACAGCTCTTTACTGGCACCGGTTTTATCCAGAATAAAATCGCGACAGGCTTCAGGGCCGCCCGGCAGCTTTAAATCATATTCAGTGGCAAATACAACGCGGGCCGCGCTGGAAATCAGCAGATGCACTTTGACCTGTTGCGCCAGTAAGTTTTCCAGCAAACGCCAGCCATAACCAGCGCCTGAAGCGCCGGTAAAAGCTAAGGTGACTTCTTGGGTCATGGAGTTCTCTTTATAAAATGATGACACTTATTTTTTCCCGCTGATCCGAACCCTAAGTAATTGGAGTTGCAGGGAGGCGGCAAGTGTTCAAGACCCCAGGAGCATAGTTAACCTATGTGACTGGGGCGCGAAAAGGCAGCCAACAAAGCTGTAGCTTCAAGTACGACGGGCTGCAGATAATGCGTCCAGCAACTTTTGATGTATACCACCAAAACCGCCATTGCTCATAATGACTATATGATCCCCTGCGGATGCTTTTTCAACCAAAGCAGCCACTATTAATTCCACTGACTGAAATACGGTAGCTCTGCCCGGCATTTGTTCTGCCACAGCAGCCAAAGACCAGCCAGAATTAGCAGGTTCAAACAGCAGCACGTTATTAGCATCATGCAAGGAATCAGCGATAGCCGACTTATGTACGCCCATTCGCATGGTATTGGATCTCGGCTCCAGCACTGCCCAAATTTTTGCATCCCCTACACGCGCTCTTAAACCGGCTAAAGTGGTTTCAATAGCAGTTGGGTGGTGAGCAAAATCGTCGTACACAGCAATGCCTTTGACTGTACCTTTGAGTTCCATCCGGCGTTTTGGCGCGACAAACTGAGTTAAGGCTTCAATAGACACAGCCACAGGCACACCGACATGGCGCGCAGCAGCTATCGCCATGACGGCGTTTTCGACATTATGGTTGCCACATAAATCCCAATGTAAGGTGCCTTGTGATACCGCCATGTAAAACAATTCAAACACACTGCCATCCGGCTGTTTTAATTGCACTGTCCAGTCTTTGCCATAACGTTGCTGCTCACTCCAGCAGCCCATAGCTAAAGTTTGATCCACTGCGTCAACATGGGCCGGGCTTAACACCAGGCCAGTGGATGGCACCATACGCAGCAAATGATGGAACTGACGCTGAATAGCGGCTAAATCAGGGAAAATATCGGCGTGATCGTATTCCAGATTATTAATCACCAAAGTACGGGGTCTGTAATGTACAAACTTGGAACGCTTATCAAAAAAGGCGGTGTCGTATTCATCGGCTTCAATGACAAAAAACGGCGAATCACCTAAACGGGCCGAGCTGTCAAAATTCTGTGGAATACCTCCTATTAAAAAGCCAGGCTTTAAACCCGCATACTCCAGCACCCAGGCCAGCATGCTGCTGGTGGTAGTTTTACCATGAGTACCAGACACAGCCAGCACCCAGCGCTGATGCAGCACTTGTTCAGCCAGCCACTGCGGGCCTGAGCTGTAGGGAATATTCTGATCCAGCGTATATTCCACGGCAGGGTTGCCCCTTGACATGGCATTACCAATAATCACCAGATCAGGGGCTGGTTGCAGCTGCACCGGATCATAGCCCTGAGTCAGTTCTATACCCAATTGTTCCAGCTGAGTGCTCATAGGCGGGTACACATTGGCGTCAGAGCCTGTGACTTTATGCCCAAGACTTTTTGCGATAGCGGCAATACCGCCCATAAAAGTGCCACAAATGCCTAAAATATGAATATGCATACTGCATCCTTACTGCCTGTAAAACGGGTTCTGCGGCCATTCTAGCAAAGGACTCTGCAGAACAGCTGAAATAAAACCAGCATAAACCTGCAATTTAGCCTGAACTTGATTAAAATAGCAGCCGCTGTGGCCGACAGCCTCCAATCAAAATTAACACTGCGGTCAAAGCTTCCTCTACCTACACAAAAAAAGGATTGTTTTATGCGTCGATTGGCTCCAGCCCTGCGTCTTGATGGTGCAGAAGCAGACCTGATAGATCTGATTAAAAGCATCGTAGCTGCCTGCAAAGAAATTTCGTTTCGTGTCGGTCAGGGCGAACTCTCAGATGTGTTGGGCTCCACTCTGAATGAAAACGTTCAGGGCGAAACCCAGAAAAAACTCGATGTCATCTCCAACGAGCTGCTTAAAGATCTGATCCTGGAAACAGGTTCAGTGATGGCAATCTCTTCTGAAGAAGAAGACAGCACAGTTGCAGGTAACCCTCAAGGTAAATACCTGGTGACCTTCGATCCGCTGGATGGCTCGTCCAACACCGATATCAACAGCTTAATAGGTACTATCTTTTCTATTCTGCCTGCCCCCAAAGGCGCAGACCCTGCCGACCCAGCTATTTTCCTGCAACCTGGTACAGCTCAGATCGCTGCAGGTTATATACTCTATGGCCCGTCCACTATGATGGCCTTGACCACTGGTAAAGGCACCAAAATGTATACGCTGGATAAAACCTATGGTGGTTTCCTGCTGACTACAGAAAACGTCACCATTCCGGGCGTTACCGCAGAATTTGCTATTAATATGTCGAACCAGCGCTACTGGCAGCTTCCAATGCAAAACTACGTGGCTGATTTGCTAAAAGGCAAAGAAGGCCCGCGTGGTAAAAACTTTAATATGCGCTGGATTGCCGCTATGGTCGGTGACGTACACAGAATTTTATGCCGTGGTGGTATTTTTGCTTACCCGAGCGACGTCAAAGACCCTACGAAACCGGACAAACTTCGACTAATGTACGAAGCCAATCCAATGAGTTTTCTGGTAGAACAAGCAGGTGGAGCAAGCTCCACAGGCGCTGAACGTATTATGGAGATTCAGCCTGTCGATATTCACCAGCGTGTGGCTGTGATTTTAGGATCAAAACACGAAGTGGAAAGCTGTCTGCAGTATCACAAGGCGTAGGGACTGGGTTTATCCCTGCCCGTCCCGATGTGGAAGCACAGGAAAATTGTAGGGGCGTGGTTTACCCGCGCCCGTCCCAATGTAAAACTTATGTAGGGCGAAAGCTCGCAGGCAACAAAGCTGCAGCTTCAAGTACAACGGGTATAGCCATATTTACGGCCGCTGCTATAATGCAGCACCAAAATTCAGCACAGAGGAAGCGTTATGAGCTTAAGTCAGGTTGCCGCAGGTAAAAATCTGCCGGATGAAATTAATGTCATCATTGAAATTCCGGCCAATGCCGATCCAATCAAATACGAAGTAGACAAAGACACAGGCACAGTCTGGGTTGACCGTTTTATGTCAACGCCAATGTTCTATCCTTGCAACTATGGCTTTGTAAACCATACCCTGTCGTTAGACGGAGATCCGGTTGACGTCTTAGTGCCAACACCTTACCCATTGGTGCCAGGCGCCGTGATCAAATGTCGTCCTGTTGCCGTATTAAAAATGGCAGACGAATCAGGTGAAGACGCTAAAGTATTAGCTGTGCCAATCAGCAAACTGACTAAAATTTACGACAACATTCATGATCTGAATGACGTGCCAGAACTGCTGAAAAACCAAATCCAGCACTTCTTTGAACGTTACAAAGAATTAGAACCAGGCAAATGGGTGAAAGTTGTTGGCTGGGGCGATAAAGCCGAAGCCAAAGCTGAAATCGTCAGTTCATTTGAACGCGCTCAGCAAAAGTAATATCCAGTTCTGAAAACTGCACAAAACGGCACTTGAGTGCCGTTTTTTTATACAACAATCCGGCCCTACCCAGACGACCCTTTCAGCTAAACACATCACTGCTGGTGCCTTTATTTAAAAGCCGCATTTATTTATCAAAAATAACGCAAAATCTGATAAAAAATTCCGCAAATATCTGTTATTTTCAGCAGCAGATTTGGCTTTATTTGGCAGGCCATATTTCATTATTACAATAATAAATTCCGCTTCGACCGCTGGTGCGAAGTAATTCAGGGGTAAGGTTTATGGCTTTGTTTGAATTTGGGTCTGCGCGGACCAAAATTATGTTATCAGGTATCACCACTTTGGTAGGTATGCTGCTGATTTTCACTGTATTAGCAGAGCAACACTGGCTCTGGTCAGCTTTAGTGATAGCGACAACTTTAGTGTTGCAATGGATCTTGAGTCAGACGGCTTTACACAGCTACCAAAGCTTTGTCGCAGAACAACAACTGCTGATCCAACGTTGTGTAAAAGAAAAAAGTCTGAGCCTGCAGTTAAGTGAAGTAAACAATTCAGATTTAGCGCCGGTTCGGGAGCAATTTAATCTGTGGCTTGTTGCCTTAAAGCAGCAACAACAGGAGTCACACAACCATAACGAGCAGTTAAAACAGCTGGTGACGTCAATACGCCAAATTACAGCGGATGAGCAAAAACATCTGAGTCAATTAGAACATACGGCAGGTCAAACCCTGACGATGGTTGAGTCGATGAACCAAAGTGTATTGGACGAAGTGCAGAGTGCCAACTTAGCAGCAGAAGCAGCCAATCACTCCAACCAAATAGCCAAACAAGGCCAGCAAACTGTCGCAAGTACTGTGCAGAATATCGAACAACTGGCGGTACATTTACAACAAGCTTCTGCCACCATAGCTCAGCTGGAACAGGACAGTAATCAGGTAGGTGCTGTGCTGGAAGTTATTAAAGGCATAGCGGAACAAACCAACTTACTGGCGTTGAACGCGGCTATCGAAGCGGCACGTGCGGGTGAACAAGGCCGTGGTTTTGCCGTGGTAGCAGATGAAGTACGAACTCTGGCTTCACGCACGCAAAAATCAACGGAACAAATTCAACGTACTATTGAACAGTTACAAAGTGCAGCCCGTGAAGCGGTGCAAAAAATGAAGTTGAGCAGTGAGCAAGCTAATTTAAGTGTGCAGTCGGCTAATCAGGCAGGACATTCTCTACAGGAAATTACCGGCAGCATAGCGCAAATTTGTGCGATGAATCAGGAAATAGCTACGGCAACGGACGAACAACAGCATCTGACCAAAGCTATGGTTACTTATATGCGCGATATCACCAGCCACACCTCACAAAGTCAGCAAAACAGCAAAGACTTTCTACAGTTGGGTGAGCAACTGGCCTTGATAGCCAACCGCTAAGACTCCGCCACTCTAATCAAAAAGCCGACTTGCAGTCGGCTTTTTATTGGTTTGAATTCAAGCTCAGCTTTTAGATAAAAACTTAACTAAATCAACAGCCGTCATCGGCTTGGCATACATAAAGCCTTGCACTTCTTCACAGCCCATAGCCCGCACAGCATCTTCCTGAGCCTGAGTTTCAATACCTTCAGCTATAGTTGCCAAACCCAGCTTTTGCCCCAGATTTACTATAGTTTCAGCAATCAAAGTGCCATTAGGACGGGTAAATCCTTGAATAAAAGCACGGTCAATTTTAATCCTGTCCAGTGGCAACTGCTGCAAATAGCTTAAAGATGAAAAGCCTATGCCAAAATCATCAATAGCTACTTTAATGCCAAAGTCTTTTAACTTATTCAACGCGCCTATCACTATCTTTGGGTCATCCATCACTACAGACTCAGTGATTTCAAGTTCCAGCAATGCAGGATCCACCTGATAACGATCCACGCAATCAATGACAGACTGCACAAATCGATGATTACGGAACTGTGGCATAGACACATTCACCGCTATCCTCAAATGAGAAAAACCTTGTGCTTTTAAACTTTGCAGCTGTTTGCAAGCCTGCTGTAACACCCAGTCGCCGATTTCGATAATCAAGCCTGAGTATTCTGCCAGCGGAATAAATACGGCCGGAGAAATAAAGCTGCCGTCAGGCTGAGGCCAGCGCAATAGCGCCTCCATACCCAGCACATTGCCGCTTTTTAAACAAATTTGCGGCTGATACCACAACTGAAGCTTGTCTTTCTGAAAATCAGATCTCAGGCTTCTGAGCATCACCAACCGCTCAACCATCTGCTCTTCCATCTGAGCACTGTAATACTCATAGTTTTGTGCCAGATGTTTTTTTGCTCTGTTCAATGCAATATAAACATGTTTCAGAATAGTCAAACCATGCAAAGCACTGTCACGTAAACGGCAGAAACCAAAGGTCGCATTCACCTGCAAGGAATGTTCTGAACACTGGAATGGCATTTCAAAAATACCGGACAAGGTTTCAGGGGTTAGTGCTTGCTCAGGCCCAATTAAACCAAACACATCAGCACCGATGCGGCCAATCTGGGCAATTTCACCAAACTGCGCCACTAATCTGTGCGTAATAGCGATCAGCAGCTCATTGCCGGTTTCCTGACCTAAACCATCGTTTACATCAGAAAAATGGTCGATATCAATCAGTACAGCTACATTGCGTTCAGGATCAAGCCGTCTGGTTTCCTGTAGCAAAGAGGTAAACTCATTGCGGTTGGGCGTTTTAGTTAAAGGGTCAATATAAGCAGCATGCTTGAGTTGCTGAAACAAGGTCACATTTTCATAACCGATAGAAATATTACTTAAAAATACTTCAATCAACTGGCGGTCAAAATCTTCTACAGGCCTGTTGGTTTCGATATAAACCGCAGCGGCGTGATCCACATTCCCCAGATAAAGCACCGTGTCTTTGTCGGTAAAAATATGTCGCCGCTCGGACAGACAAGTAGTGATTTGCTGAATAATTCTGCTGTTATTCAGCCGCTCCAGTTTGCATTTAATATAAGGTGCGTAATGGCCTGCTGCGCCCAGTACATAAATATTGTCACTGCTACTGCCATCATCCTCAATCTGAGCACAAAGCACGCCTTCTGCATGCAAGCCAATTAACGAGGAAATTTGAGTGACAACCCCTTCGGAGAACTCATGCAACGAATGTTGTTCCAGCAAATTAGCACCGGCATTAATGATTTTCTGCAGGCCAATGCGGTTCTGGTTAATAGTGCGGATTTGCTGATAGCTGCGAATGGACGAAATAATAGCGGTAACTAGTTTATTACGGGTCAGTTCAGTTTTCGTTTTGTAGTCGTTGATGTCGTATTCTTTGATCACACTATCTTCCGGAGCATAACCAGGCTGGCCGGTGCGCAGAACTATACGCACTTCATCCATTTTTAATTCATCGCGAATTTGCTGCACCACTTTCAGGCCAGCATCGTCAGATTCCATCACTACATCAAGTAAAATGACGGCTATATAGGGGTTATTCGCCAAAAATTTTAAGGCTTCTTTGCCGGAAAATGCATGATGAAATACTAATTTACGGTCCAGGACCAATAAATCAGATAAAGCCAGTTTAGTGACCGTATGAATTTCTTCGTCGTCATCCACAATCAGCAAGTGCCATTCACCACTGGATTGTGTTTCTGCTTCCGAACTTGTTTCGTCTTCTGCGAGGAACAGAAAATCATCATCTGCTGCTTTTGACACCATGCTCCGACCTTTTTTACATCAGCTGTAGGGGAATACTTTTTGAAAGCATATCAAGGCACTATTGCATAAATACTAGCATATACCCTGAATTCACTTTGGCAATCAGGGCCAGCCCCTACCGCTATCCTTTGTAAGCTTTTAATCCAGTGGAACTACACTATACTCTCAGGCAAAAAAAGCAATTCATTTTATTAAAATCTTTAAAATCATAAAGTTAACACTTTCATAAACTTCTTTTTGAGTTGTCTGTGATTTTTTGCGTTATTGTGAAAATTAAGCAACAAAATATGTCTCTACCAAAGGTGAGTTCATGCAGAAAATTTCTGCCGGCCGCGGACATCAACGGTTACTCCAACTGGCACGCAGCCAGCTGGGTCACGAATTTGAAACCAAAGCCACAACAACAGACACAGACTCTGCCAGCTTAGTGCAGAAAAGCGATTTTAATCAGCGCCATCAACGTCTGGCACAGCGTTCCGGCGCTCCGGCGCCTGCCGATACAGGTTTTAAAGCTCCGACTTTGTCACAACGCGCCGAGCGGCGTGAACGCATGCACAAAGAAAGGCAACAGGCCAATTTAGAAAAAATAATGGCTTTAGCTTTAGACTACTGTCCTGAATACGTTGCAGAGATGGATGTGGATCCAGACTGGTTTCAGCAATACTGTGATTTAGTGTTGAATATTTCTAACCAGACAATGCAACAACTCTGGGCCAAAATACTGGCCGGCGAAATTGGACAACCCGGTAGTTTTTCACTAAAAACCTTATTTTTGTTACAACGTATGAGCTTTAAAGAAGCACTGGCGTTGCAAAAAGCCGCCAGCCTGACTTGCAGAGTCCGGCTACAGGACAGTGGGCATATTTACTTTGGCTATGTGCGTAAACCATCTATTTGGCAGGTTCTGACAGGTCGCAGTAAAGCAGTGCTGAACCTGAGCCAATTTGGTTTAACCTTTCCGCAAATTTTAAGCCTGATTGATTTAAACTTGCTGCATCAGATTGAAATAGAAAGCGGCGAATTGGTCCCCGATCAAGCGTTGCAGTTGCAGTACCATCAGCATCAACTGACCTGTAAAGCGAAGCATTCAGGAGTAGTGCTGCAGTACTATAAATTTACCGCTGTGGGTGTTGAGCTATTGCCTCTGCTGAACAGTCAGGCGAACCCCGCTTATCTGCAAGCCGTAAAGCAACTGTTCAGCCCGGTATTAGACTTTGAAGGCTAAGCTGCTGACAACGTCTGATCAGATCCGCAACTTTTTGACTATCTAAAGGTTTAATCACCACATCATTCATACCTGCCTGATGAAACTGCTGGATCTCATCAGGTAAAGCATGGGCGGTAAACGCCATAATGACAGTGTTTTGATGCTGGGGTAATTGCCTGATCATGGAAGTAGCCAGAACCCCGGACATATCCGGCAGCTGAATATCCATCAGGATCAGCTGATACCTGCCGCTTTTGGCAAGCCGGATAGCTTCTGTGCCCGTCGCAGCAGTATCTACCTCAAACTGTTGCTGGCTCAGCATGGCTTTGACAAAAGTCAGATTAGTTTGATTATCGTCCACCACCAACATTCGCAAAGCATTGGTTTTCGGTGCCTGGTTGAGGTGTTGCCGAATATGCGCGGATAACATCGGATTGGCTAATACAGGACAACTCAACACACCGGCCCAATAGGACTGATGTGCTGTATGACAAAAAGCCAGCATCTGATTGCGATTGGTGGTTTTATCAAGTTCAATCCAAAGCTCAGAGTTTTGTTCAGGCGCAGGCAATTGTATCAATACCAAATCCACCAGACGATGCTGTAACTCTGCTTTCAGTTGCTGCGGCTGCGGCAAGCAAATCACTTGTTCTGCCACAGAACCCACACTTTGCTTTAACACTGCAGCTCGTAAGCTATTGCTGTCCAGGTAAATAGCAGTTTGGTACATAGGCAGCTCTTTGACTGAAACAGCTGTTAATGGCAACTCCAGGCGCACTGAGCAGCCCAAATCCTCCAGGGCAGAAATAGTTAATCTGGCACCAAGACGTGACAACAAACTGGCACAGAGTTGCTGTAAAACCCCGGCGTTTTCGCCTTTTTCTGCATCAAGTACTTGCTGTATCGCACTACTTTGACCTGCATGGTCAAACTGCAATAACAGTTTATTCTCCGAAAAAGCCTGCAAATTAATAAATAAACTCAGTTCGTGTTGTTGTATATCCTGCAGGATCAAACTAATAATTTGCTGCAATAACTCCGCTGCATGCTCAGTGAAAAAGCTGACTTCAGACAAGCTCAATGCAGGATCTTCAACCAGAATGAAAGGTAGGTCCGCCAGTTCAAATTCAGCTTGCCACAACTCTATTTGTTGCGCTAACCATTCAGGAAACCAGACGGTTTGAGGCTGTAATGCTGTTTTTTCCAGTACATTTTGTCGCAATAACCAACGAAGTAGCTGAGCCTGCTGTGCAGTTTTTCCGGCTTGAGCCAGCTCACTAAGCTGTTGCCACTGATGCAATTGGTTTTGACTGGTTTTTAACTCGTGAGTCAGGCTGGCTAATTGCTGCTGATAACTGATTTCCAGTTGTTTACAGGCAGTGCTATGACTCTGCCCCTGCTGTTGTTCTGCCTGATTTTGTTGCTGCAATTGCTGTTGAAACTGTTGCTGTTGAGCGTAAAGAGAGCGGAACAACAAGCTAAGTTCAGCACTGTCAAAATCGGCCAGCTTTTTTCCATCAACCGCAGACGGAACTAAAGCACGAAGTTGCCGCAAAAAACCTTGCCAGCGCAGATGTTGAGTTTTGAAAATTCGCCGCTGCCACAATAAAGCCAAAGCGACAATAATAAGTAAAGCCGTGCCCCACAAGCTGCTTTGCCACCACCAGAGCTGGGACAATCGTAATGGAGAAATCTGAATAGCCACATAACCCAAAGTACTGCCTTCAGCTGCTACTTTGTTGGTGTCGAAATAACTCATACTGGCAGGAGTTACCATCACTGCAGACCACAACAGATCAGAACCATCCTGCAGAGCTTTTTGTCCTGTTAAATCTCGCGTTGGGCTGAAATTAAATAACTCGCGGGGGAACTGAGTGGCCGCAAATAAATTGCCGTCGGCCTGATACACCAGAATAGCTTTAATGGGTAAGGTACTGGAAAAGCTGGTAGCCAGCAGATGGCCTTTGACTTGCTCTACTTTGTTTTGAACTAAAAAAGGTTCGACCATCAAAGACAAACTCATAAGCAGTTGCTGCTCGGCTTGCACTCTGACTAAAGTTTCATGACGCAATTGCAGCTTTGCAGAGGCATAAAGACAAGCCACAATCAGCGCGAATGATCCCAACACCAGACCCAGTTTAGCTTTTAACGTCATGTCAATTGAACCTCTTTTCCTTGACCTGCACTATAAGCCGGACCTCAAAGCAGAACAATAGCTATTCTGCTTTGAGTTTTGGATCAGACTATCATTTGTTCAGGTTTCAGAAATGCAGCTCAGCAGAAATAAAAGCACCATCAAAGGTTAAATCCGCGTTTACATTATCAATGTCATCCAGTTCAAGCTTTGTCTTTTTAACACCAGCTTTTAACGATAGATCCACGGCCAGTGAGTCAATCAATTCGTAGGCAATACCAAACTGCATATCAGACAAGGAACTGCCGTCGTAGCTAACGTAATTTATTTCCGCAAAAACCTTAGTGGCCGTACCTAATAAACCAAAGCTACCGTAGGCGTAACCCATAGGGATCACAGCAGAAAAATCCTGACTTGCGCTTGCGTCATCACTTAACACGCTAATATCGCCATCAATGTATTTAGCCGTCACACCTAAATCCAGGCTAACTAAATCATTGTCCAGAATTTCATAATAGAAAGTGGCGTCAATATTGGATAAATCTACATCCTGAGCAACATTAGCAGCTATGTCAAAAGTTTGATTATCAAAAACAAAAGTTCTGGTCAACTCAGTATTGCCATTAGAGCTTAAGCTATTACGTTGCAACTTGATATTAGGTAACAACGGAACCGGATGTTCAACTTTGATATAAAAGCTGCTTAAATTTTTATCGTCAAAAGTAAAGTCCTGCTGGCGGTTGCCAGTTTGGCCAAAACTACCTTTAGTATCGGCAAAATGTAAATCGGCACCAATATAAAGGCCAGCAACGGTATCAGCCATTACAGCAGGAGTAGCCAGAGCTGCTACAAACATCATACTCAATACAGACTTTTTCATGCTTTATCCTTGCGCTAATAATTCAGTTAAATCCAACAGAGCCGCATTAGCTCTGGAAATATAATTCGCCATCACCAGACTGTGATTTGCCATAAAACCAAAACCCCGACCATTCAGAATCATTGGACTCCAGACCGGTTCCTGGGTCGCTTCCAGTTCACGGATAATTTGTCGTAAGCTAATCATCGCGTTTTTGTTGGTCAGAACCTCCGCGAAGTCTAATTCTATCGCTTTTAAGAAGTGTAACAAAGCCCAGCACGCGCCACGCGCCTCATAAAATTCATCATCTATGCTCCACCAACTAGTTTTAATTCTGTTGGATTCAGCAGTCGCAGTGGATTGTCTGGCATTTCTATCACCAGCTAAATCGGTATTTAACCTGTCCTGCCCGACACTGACACTTAAACGCTGACTATAGCTGCCTAAACGTTTTTCAACGTTTTTCAGCAAGTCACGTAAATTATCAGCTCTGGTGTAAAACTGACTGTCCGTTTTCTTCGGGTCCAATAACGCTGTACGATACAAAGTTAATTGCTGTATGGCCTGCTGATACTCGGCTTCTGCAGCTGGAACAGCCCAGCTGCGATGGTCAATATTGAGCATAGGCTGCGCCAGTTTTAAATACTGATTTTCAATAGACTGTGACTGAGAGCGACTTAAATCTTTGCGCAGTGCCAAAGCTAAATCACGTGACATTTCCAAAGCACCGAGCTCCCAGGCTGGCATATTGTCGAGCAGCGAAAATGGCGGTGTTACATCGTTACTGATAAAGCCAGCATTTTTGCTCAACAGGGTTTCCAGCACCCGAATAAGCGCGCTGGTGGTGGTATAACCCACGGTTTGTTGATGCTCGGGACTGAGTTGTGCTGATAAATCCTCAACATTAAACAGCTCTGGTTCATTGCTGGCCCACCAGGCTGTGCCATAACCTAAAATAAAAACGAACAGCACGGTTAAACTGACAATCCTGAATCTGTTCATTTTTTGCTCCTAATGAGTTGGAATAGCGCTGACAGTGGCCTGCACTTCGATGGATTGGCCATCTTTAAACTCTAAACGTAACGGAATTTGCTGACCTTTAGTGATGCTGGTTTTGGCATCAAACATCATTAGGTGCAAACCTCCTGGCTGGAAATTTACCACTTTGCCAGCAGCGATCTTTACAGACTGCACCTGCTCCATCTTCATCATGCCATCTTTATGAGTATGCTGATGCAGTTCGATCGACGCAAAACCTGGACTGGTTGCACTGATAAGTTCCGCATCCGTGATGCTGTTATTTGTGATACTGAAATAACCTGCTGTCATACTGCGTCCGGGTAACATCTCCCGAACCGTCGCGTCTGTGACCAGAACCTCAGCCATGACCACACAGCTGCCTAAACCTAACAATACTGCACATATCCACCGCTTCATTCAAAGTACTCCTTTAAAGATCATCACTTTATCTTACACGACTCAGGCTGGGCGGACACACTCAGCAAAAGAAAGTATTGACTTTTTTACCAAGGTTTTCTTCTGCTCCATTGGTGACAAAAACAGCAGCTGTACAATTATCTGTAAGCCCTGCCCCTGATTTTAGTGGGTTTTGCATTTCAGAAAGTCTAGTTTTCAGGCGTTTAGCTATTGTCAACCCAGCAACCCCCTATAAATTTATACTTTTGTTTAAATAATAACCTTTGCATTGTTGGCAAAAATCCGTAAACTTAGCGCCCCTTTAGGGTAGAGCCTTGGTTTTAGCGGTGCGCATAGGTCCATATCAATTAACGAACAACGTAATTTGCGCTCCTATGGCTGGAGTGACGGATTACACTTTTCGTGAGCTTTGCCGTCGTTTTGGTGCAGGTTTAGCTGTATCAGAAATGATGTCGAGCAATCCTTTGGTCTGGCAAAGTGAAAAATCGCTAAATCGTATGACTCACCAAAATGAGTCTGGTCTTCGATCGGTGCAAATTGCCGGTTCAGATCCAGATCAGATGGCTGAAGCTGCCGTGTTTAATGTTGAACATGGCGCCCAAATCATCGACATCAATATGGGATGTCCGGCAAAAAAGGTGAATAAAAAACTGGCTGGTTCGGCGCTATTACAGTATCCGGATTTAGTACAGCAGATTATTCAGGCCGTAGTTCAGGCAGTAACAGTACCTGTGACCTTAAAAATCCGGACTGGCTGGGACACCGAGAATAAAAATGGCGTACAGATAGCGCAAATTGCGCAGGACAACGGCATTGTGGCTTTAGCGGTTCATGGCCGCACTAAAGCTTGTATGTATAAAGGAGAGGCGGAGTACGACACTATCCGCGCTATTAAACAAAATGTGTCTATCCCGGTGATTGCCAATGGCGATATCACCACGCCGGAAAAAGCCAGATTTGTATTGGACTATACCGGAGCAGACGCGGTCATGATTGGCCGGGCCGCTCAGGGCAGACCCTGGATTTTTCGTGAAGTGGTGCACTATCTGCAAACTGGTGAACATCTGGCTTCGCCTTCAACAGGCGACGTCAGGGATATTTTGCTGGAGCATGTCCGTGGCTTACACCAGTTATATGGTGAAGTGCTTGGCCCACGTATTGCCCGCAAACATGTGGGTTGGTACCTGGCAGAGCATGACAGCGAAGGCATGTTTCGCAGTGAATTTAATGGTATCGAACAAGCCCAACAGCAGTTGGATACCTTAGAAGTGTATTTCGAGCAATTACTAGCAGCAACCTAACGTAAAAGAGACTAGGCAATGTTTAATCAAAACGTGACTTCGCCATTTATCACCAACGCCCATGTTCAAACGCAAGAAAAACCGCAGCCTTTAAGCAACGCGGTACAAAAAGCGGTGGCGAACTACTTACAACAACTGAACGGTCAGGACGTAAACGACCTGTACGAATTAGTGTTGTCCGAATTAGAAAAGCCGTTATTAGAAGAAGTGATGAAATACACTCGCGGCAACCAGACCCGCGCTGCCAACCTGATGGGCATCAACCGCGGTACTCTGCGCAAGAAGCTGAAACAATACGGCATGAGTTAATGCCCCCGCGGGAGGAGTCCCGCAATCAAAAGCACCTTCGGGTGCTTTTTTGTTGTCCCGTCGTACTTGAAGCTGCAGCTTTGTTGGCTGCTGGTTCTCGCCCAGGTCACATAGTGAACTATGCTCCCTGGGTCTCGAACCCTTGCCGCCTCGCTGCAACTCCAATTACTTAGGGAACAACCTGCGGTAGTAGGTAAAGTAAGTAAATAAGGGATTTCACCAGCTAATCCCAGCGATACATCAAAGCCATTTTTTCTCTATGATTAGTGTCCAGGCTTTGTGTGCTATCCAAAAGCTGTGAACTACAGCAGTGCTGGTCCGAATTAACCATTACAGCGGAGAATGATCCAATGAACGCAGCTCGTCCAATCCGTCGCGCCTTATTAAGCGTGTCTGATAAAACCGGTATAGTTGAATTTGCCCGTGCTTTAGCCGCCCAGGGTGTGGAACTGTTATCCACAGGTGGCACAGCCAAGTTATTGGCAGAACAAGGCATAGCTGTCACTGAAGTATCTGATTACACAGGTCACCCGGAGATTATGGACGGCCGCGTGAAAACGCTGCATCCAAAAGTACATGGTGGCATTCTGGCCCGCCGTGGTATGGATGAAGCTGTAATGGCAGCAAACAACATCAAGCCTATCGACTTAGTGGTAGTGAACCTGTATCCGTTCGCCAATACAGTGGCCAAAGCAGGTTGTACTTTAGAAGACGCCATCGAGAATATCGATATCGGCGGCCCGACTATGGTGCGTGCTGCGGCAAAAAACCATAACGATGTGACCATTGTGGTCAACGCGGCCGATTACGACAAAGTATTAGCAGAAATGGCTGCGAACGCCGGTTCTACGACTCATGCCACCCGTTTTAGTTTAGCCATCAGTGCTTTTGAGCATACAGCTCAATACGACGGTATGATTGCCAATTACTTCGGCACCATGTTAGCCGCTTACGGTGATGAAGACGCCAAGCCAAGCAAATTCCCACGCACTTTTAACGCTCAGTTTGTGAAAAAACAAGACTTACGTTACGGCGAAAACAGCCACCAGAGCGCGGCATTTTATGTGGAAAACAGCATTCAGGAAGCATCAATCGCCAGTTCTACTCAGCTGCAAGGTAAAGAGCTGTCGTACAACAATATCGCTGACACAGACGCCGCTTTAGAGTGCGTAAAAGAATTCGACGAGCCAGCCTGCGTTATCGTTAAACACGCTAACCCTTGTGGCGTAGCTATTGGCGACGACATTCTGGCTGCTTACGAGCGCGCATACAAAACAGACCCAACTTCTGCTTTTGGTGGCATCATCGCGTTTAACCGCGAATTAGATGCTAAAACTGCTGAAGCTATTGTCAGCCGTCAGTTTGTTGAAGTCATTATCGCGCCAAGCGCTACAGCTCAAGCTGCTGCTGTGGTGTCAACCAAACCCAACGTGCGTTTACTGGTATGTGGCGAGTGGGAAAGCAAAACCACTGGTTTTGATATCAAACGTGTCAACGGTGGTGTATTGGTGCAAGACCGTGACCAGAAAATGGTTGGTCTGGATGACTTAAAAGTAGTGTCCAAACGCCAGCCTACTGCAGATGAATTACGTGACTTATTGTTCTGTTGGAAAGTGGCTAAGTATGTGAAATCTAACGCCATTGTTTATGCCAACGACAGCATGACTATTGGGGTGGGTGCGGGCCAGATGAGCCGCGTCTACAGTGCTAAAATCGCCGGTATCAAGGCGGCTGACGAGAATCTGGAAGTCAAAGGTTCAGTCATGGCATCAGATGCATTTTTCCCGTTCCGCGATGGTATTGATGCCGCAGCTGCAGCCGGTATTAAAGCCGTGATCCAGCCTGGTGGCTCTATGCGTGATGCAGAAGTGATAGCTGCCGCAGACGAGCATGGCATGACGATGATCTTCACTGGCGTACGTCATTTCCGTCACTAAAAAGAAGCTCTAAAATTAAAGAAGGCGGGACTGGTTCCCGCCTTCTTTGTAATTTAAGCTTTCCCACTGACATTGCTGTCAGATAAGAAGTTACTCTTTATCTTTTTTAGGCAAACCTAAATAGATTAACGAAAAAACTATATCGAAAAATGGAACAAAGGCAAGAATAACTGCCTTTTTCCAGCAGTAGCCTTTTGTCTTTGCCATCACAAGATTAATCATCAGACAGGATACCAAGATAAAAACAAAATATAATCCCCCAAAAAAATGGGCTGGATGAATATCTCCATTCCGAAGAGCTTCTAACACGCGTTACTCCTTATTTATCCTAATGCGGAAATCCCACAACAAGTCCGTTTAATACAACCAGGAAAAACAACTCAGGCTGACCCATAACTATGCCTGAAAAACCCAAGTGGGTATTTCTAGGGTCACGCATGTTACTAAAGCTAAAAAAGACAGACAAACACTATTACAAACAATACGTTAAACATACATAAATAAAAATGCACTGCAGCACGAATTAGTCACAGAGTAACAGTAAGCTACTGCAGAGAACCTAATACAGGCGACAAAGGCAAGTTTTCCACTTCACGCTGTGAAAACTGCACTGAAGTCACCACTAGGGCTGTGACCACTAAAACGGACGAAAGGGCTCCGGTCCAGCCTAACCAGCGGATAAGCTGTGGTTGTTGTCTTTTGGTACGCAGCCAGTGCATCCAAACCCCACCTGCGACTAAAAAGGTAAAAGCCAGCCCAAACACAAAATACAGCAGCTTGACGCCCAAGCCGGCAAAGTTACCAAAATGCAGCGGATCGGCCATATCAGCTATATAAGCTACAGGTTTTAACTCACCAGCTTTTTGTAGTTTCAGTACCTCTGCTGTCACCGGATCCAGGTAAACACGGTTGGCTCTATCCCGCACCAGCAAGGTAGCATCCTGACCTGTCACCACCACAGGTGTTTTGTCAGACAATGGATAATTCAGTGCTCTGATATCCAGCTCTGGCCGGGCTTTTTGCGCAGCCTGCATTAGTTCGGTCAAAGACAAGGTTTGGTATTGTGCCTTAACCAGCTCCAGCTTTGGCGCTTTTGGATAGTGCTCTACTTTAAACTTCAGTAAAAAGTGTTCGGTGAAGTACCAAAGGCCAGTCAGGAACATCAACAGAATAAAACCCCAACACCAGACGCCTGTCCATTTATGCCAATCGGACCAAAAAGTACGGCTCGATACTTTAGTAGCTGAAGGCAGCTGAAAACCTTTACGCCACCACTGTCGATAAACATAAAAACTGCTAACCAAAATAATCAGCAGTAAAAAGCTTAAACTGGTCACCACAATTTTGCCTGTAGGCCCAAGCGACAGGTACATATGAATATTGCGTAAAAACCGCGACACAGTGCCCCACTGCCCTTCGCCTGTTAAGGCTCCGGAAGCGGGATCAAAATAGGCAAATAAAAACTCTGAGCCTTTATTCAGACTAACGCTACCTGCCAGATACCACTGCTCTGGTACATTGAGGTTACTGATTTGATAATCCGGATAAGCTTTGGCTAAGTTCTGCTCCAGCACCTGCCAGGGCACAGGGCCTTGTCGTTCAGACAAGGCCCTGTATTTTTGATCAGACAGATACTGAATTTCATGGCTAACCACAGCTAGCGTGCCGGTGAAGCACACCAGTAACAGCAGCAGGCCAAAGGCAAAGCCAGCGAAAGAATGTAGCTTAAACCAGCTTTTAGCAGTCATAGCAAGCTTAGAACTGATAACTGGCGGTAACAATTAAACGCCGTGGTTCACCCGGAAAATGCCCGGTGCGTTCAATAAAACCAGCAGTGGCATAAGTTTTATCAAACAGATTTTTCACATTGGCCTGAAACAACCACTGTTGCCAGCGGGTTTGCCAGCTCATATCAAAAACGGTATAGGATTTCACATGCTGGCCATCGATACTTAACTGGTCGCTGACATAATCCATACCTGCAGCTATAGCTGAGTTGATGCCATCCAGCTCATACCGGCTCCAGATACCAATCTGATGTTGTGGCGCATTGGCGAACTTGTCACCAACCGCATTGGTGATAGCACTATTGCTTTCTACTATGCGGGTATCATTGTAGGCATAGTTGACATTCAGCACCCAGGAGTCGGTTAAATCGCCCAGCAGATCCAGTTCCAGCCCTTTACTTTTTACTTCACCCAGAGCAATTAAATCATCACGACCATCACCGCCCACATCACCACGAGGATCAGTTTGCAGTATGTTATTTCTGATCATTTCATAAGTCGCCACATTCAGGCGTATCGCATCATTGAGTAAAGAGAAACGCGCACCAGCCTCGATAATGCTGGACTGTTCAGCGTCAAAAGGACCGCCCACTTCAGGCACCTGAGAGGTGCTGGCCTGAGGGCTGAAGCCTGTGCCTTTGACGGCATACAAACGCACCCAGTCAGTCAGCTGGTAGGTAGAACCAATTCGCCATGAGCTGTCACTGCCATCAACTTTTGACGACGCTACATTGTTTTTATCTTCATAACTGTCCCAACGCACCCCCAGCAATAGATTCCAGCTTGAGGTTAAATCCAACTGGTCCTGCAGATAAAGCCCCTGACGCACTGCAGTAGTATCTGTTGGAGCGGATTTTATGCTGTCGATATCATAATCAGCAGCAGACGTCAGGCCATATACAGGGTTGACCAGGTTGATCCCTATAGCTTTACCGCCCTGCTCTATCGGGGCTACGTTGCGGCCTAAAAAGTAGGAATCCTGCGTCATGGTATCAGCGCCAATCAGCAATTGATGGCTAAAGCCTGCGGTGCTGAACTCCAGAATATTGTTCCATGTCACACTGTTTGCGGTATTTTCGCGGCGTTGATCCCTGAACTGACGGCGGCAATAATCCACAACGCCATCACCATCAGTGTCGTAGCTGCAGAAAGGCTCATGGTAATTTTGTAATTCAGTATTTTCATAATGACGCCAGGTTAGATCAGTGCGCCAGTTGCTGTTAAATTCATGATCAGCCCGAACCTGCCAGACATCAGCGTCCAGTGACTGAAAATCTGTTGCTTCGTTATGGTTCCAGGCTCTGTCGCCGAGGAAATTGCCCTGATCATCTGTAGGTACACCGCGTAAACGAGCGCCCTGATAATCCTGAGTCACAGTATTGTATTGCAAGGTCAGGCTGGTGCTGTCGGTCAGATCAATCAGATACCCTAAGTCCAGAATGTCGTTTTCAACTTTGGTATTCCAGCGAAAAGGCTGCTCAGAATCACGGTAATAGCCAAAACGATAGGCTTGCTGTTCTGTTAAAGGGCCACTCAATTCCAGCGAGCCTTGCCAATAACTATCATTGCCTAACGCAAACTCCAGCTGATTTTTACTGCTTCGTTGTGGCTTTTTAGTCACATAGTTAATTAAGCCACCTGGTGCGCTGCTGCCATACAAAGCACCGCTGCTGCCTTTGAGTATTTGCACTTCCTGCACATTAAACAGCTGAGGCACAGCAAAACCATTAAAAGGATCGCCTCTTACACCGTCGTATAAAATATCATCCTGACGGAAACCACGAAAAGTCACACCTGAATAACTAAAAGCACTGACACCACTCATACTGCGGTATAAATCTGTCACCTGACGTGCGGCCTGATCGCGGATCAGGGCTTCAGGTAACACCTGAATACTCTGAGGCACCAGTTCTAAATCTGTATCTGTTCTTGTGCCTACACTGCTTTGTGAAGCACGGTATAAAGTCTGAGCCCGGCCTTTCACCTCTATCACTTCCAGCTCTTTGTCTGAATCCTGTTTATCCAGGTTCTGGGCATAACCGGGAGATATACTTAAAGCGGTAAGAACAGCAATAGCCAAAATAGAAGGTGAAGGTAAGGACAACATAACAGTCTCTGAACGGCAATAAAGGCGCACAGACTAAACAAGAATGATTCTCAATTCAAGTGAATTAATTGCATCCATTGTTGTCCTGTGGTTGTCAGTGCACCTTTCTTGTTATTCGTCTGACTTACATAAACTTAGCCGGCACAGACCAGGCCAGTCGCACAGGCACTGTCGCTTCAGAGTCCAGTTCCAGGCAGGTCAAAGAGGCTTTTTTCAACTCGAGAAAAGTTTTATCCAACCCCAATAATTCGTTGATCAGTAAAGCTAGTTCAGGTTCATGCCCTACCAGCAGCACTGCTTCATTGTCTTGTAACTGACTGAATAAATGTTCTTTTACTTCAGTCGCAGCCACAGCAGGCAACAAACAATGCCATTCTTCAACAGCGGTTTTGACACCAGAATCTTTGCGCACCAAAGCGGCCGTTTGCACAGCTTTGGTATGAGGGCTACAAAAAATACGGTCCGGTATCAAGCCTTGTTTTTGCATAAAGTCAGCAACACGACGAGCCTGTAATCTGCCTTTTTCGTTCAGACAACGATCGGCTTCATCCACCAGTGAATTTCGTATATCAGCGGTCGCATGACGCATTAGATAGAGTACAGCTTTCATCAATTTCACCTTTACTGCAGAAAATGCTGGCAGCCTATAGCTAACCTATTACAGATATATGACTTTCCCCTTCTTAATTGGCGCCGGCGCTTTGCGGGCGAGCATAAAGGTCGTCCCTACAACAAAACCAACTGTCTTCTGTCGCCCCGGCCTCACCTACAGTGATTTGGGTGGGACATTGTGGGGGCGCGGGTTTATCCCCGCCCGTATCTAGTGCCGACCAACAAAGCCAGGTGCGACTTTTTGCCACATTGCACTGCCGTAAGAACAAGACCAGAATGACTTTGACTTCCACCAGATGACAAGGTGTTCCCACTCCTATAATCTGAGTTGACAGTTTTTTGCAACGGCTGCCTCGCAGCCGCTTTTTTGAGACGCTATGAATAGTATTTCTTTCAGCGACAGCCACTACATAGACCATCCAATCGAGCAATTGCAGCGTTTTCGTTGGGTACTTATCAGCTTAGAACTGCTGGCCAGCCTGACTGCTTATCTGCTGCACTACCCTATTCATAACTGGGGCCTGCTGTCTTTTGTCTTAGCTGTGCATGTATTTACCAATATCAGCCTGAAACTCTGGCGGGGCGATAAAGGCTCTGAGCAACGTTTTATCGCCATCAGTATTTTCATTGATCTCTTTATGATCACCGCCTTGTTGGCTATGACTGGTGGTGCCAGTAACGGCTTTGTCGCTATTTTATTGCTGCCTGTTGCTGTTACTGCCGTGCTGTTTTCATCAGGCCCAAGCTACCTGATGGCTATTCTGGCTATTGGCTGCTACAGCCTACTATTACAAATTCCACTGGCGGGCGAACATGCAGCGCACCAGCATGCACATCAACTAAGCGCTGAGCCTTTTAGCCAGCATATCAGCCAGATGTGGTGGGCTTTTAGCTTCAGCGCTTTTATTGTCAGCTGGTTTATCAGCGCCCAAACTCAACGTATTCGTAACACCTCAGCGCAACTGACCACACTGCAGCAAAAACAACTGCAGCATGAGCAAGTGCTGGCTGTCGCCACTTATGCTGCCAATGCGGCTCATGATTTGGCAACGCCTTTACAGAACCTGGTGTTACTGACTGACGAGCTGACAGAGCAACAACAAGATCCGGCCTTAGCAGCCGATCTGCGTCAGCAATTACAACTGTGTCAGCAGATAGTGCAGCAACTTCGTACTAATGCTCAGCAACTGCGTGAAGGCGAAAGACAGCCCCAGCCTTTGTATGACGCTATAGAACACAGTATTAAGCTCTGGCTGGTCAGCAGGCCAGAGATCAGTATGGAGCAAGACTTCAGTAGCGATAAATCGCCTTTAACTGTTGCAGACAGTATCAGTCTGGCGGCTGCTTTATTTAATATTCTGGATAATGCAGCTGACGCCAGCTTAGCCAACAAAGAGCCCAGATTAAGCCTGAGGATGCGGCACAATCAGGGCCAGCTGGAGTTACAAATCCGCGATTATGGCACTGGTTTACCAGAAAAAGAGTTGGCACAACTGGGCAAAAAACCTCAACAAAGTGAACAAGGTTTAGGTTTAGGCCAATTCCTGGCCAATGTGTCCATCGACAGTCTGGGTGGTAAAGTCGAACGCAGCACGAGCCCTGAAGGCGGTGTAATAACCCGAATTTATTTTGGTGATAAAGTACGATGAAACTGGTGCTGCTGGACGATGATGTCACCTTAACCCGCACTTTGTGTCGCCGACTGGAAAGCTTGGGGCATCAGGTGCAAAGCTATAACGAAGCGATAAGCCCGGACTTATTAGTGGCAGAACAAGCCGACTGTTATCTGCTGGATTTACGTTTTGGTGCTGTGTCTGGCCTGGATTATGTACAGCCGTTACGACAAGAACTACCGTTATGTCGCATCGTATTACTGACCGGCTACGCCAGCATAGCCACAGCAGTGCAGGCGGTAAAAGCCGGTGCCGATGACTACCTGACCAAACCTGTAGATTTCGTCACTTTAACTCAGGCCTTAAGTGGTCAAGTCAGCCACACAACGCCAAATGAAGCCGATGTTTTATCGACAGATCAGCTGGAATGGGAGCATATTCAACGGGTTCTGGAACAGCATCAGGGCAATATATCCAAGACTGCCAAAGCTCTGGCTATGCACAGACGTACCTTGCAACGCAAACTACAAAAACACAGGCCCTGAATTCGCTTTACTTTTTCTTGTCAGCGGCTACAATACGCGCCGCTCTTTTGACTGTTCTTTATACAATAAGGTAATCGTTATGCATCCGATGTTAAACATCGCAATTCGTGCTGCCCGCAGCGCAGGTAATGTCATCGCTAAAGCTTGTGGTCAGATGGACTTAGTTCAGACGACTCAGAAAGGCACCAATGACTTTGTGACCAACATCGATAAAGAAGCAGAACAGGCCATAGTGCATGTTTTACGTAAGTCATTCCCAGATCACGATATTATCGGTGAAGAGAACGGCGAATATGGCAACAATAATAGCGATTACCAGTGGATCATCGACCCGCTTGATGGCACCACAAACTTTATCAAAGGCATCCCTCACTTTGCTGTATCCATAGCTCTGCGCCATCAGGGCAGACTGGATCAGGCCGTGGTTTTTGACCCATTACGTGGTGAAGTATTCACAGCATCCCGTGGTGCAGGCGCTCAGTTAAACGGCCGTCGTATTCGTACCACCAATTTACCTGAATTAAGCGGCGCTATTCTGGCCACAGGTTTCCCGTTTAAACATAAACACCATTTAGATGCGTACACCGAAACTTTTAAAACTCTGATGACTCAGGCTGCAGACGTACGTCGCACTGGTTCAGCAGCGTTGGATTTATGTTATGTCGCAGCAGGCCGTTTTGATGGTTTCTGGGAAATTGGTTTAAAACCATGGGATTTCGCTGCAGGCGAGCTGATTTTACGTGAAGCTGGTGGCTTAATCAGCGACTTCGCTGGTAGTAACAACTACCTGCGCAGCGGCAACATTGTTGCAGGCAGCCCAAAAGTATTAGGTGCCATGTTAAAAGGCATGCGCCCACATTTAACAGAAGCTCTGTTGAAGTAAATCTTGTAGGGGACGGGTTTATCCCGTCCCGCTTCACTTTATTCTGCTCTGATAAAAATCAGATCTGCGGCTTAGTCAAAGGCAAACCTGCATTGACCCAGGCTGTATAACCACCCGCCAAACTCCAGACACCCTGATAGCCCATTTTCTGCAGCATATCGCCTGCTAAAGCCGAACGAAAACCACCACCACAATACAAAATCAGCGTTTGCTGTTTATCCTGCACTGCTTTTTCCACATCCCGCTCAATAACGCCTTTACCCAAATGAATAGCCGCAGGCAAATGCCCGGCCAGCCACTCTAGATCTTCCCGCACATCGACCAGCACATAAGGGGTTGGAAACTGCTGCAAATCAGCAATAGTCAGCTCTTTAACCCTGCTTTTAGCATCGTCGACTACAGCCAGAAAGCCTGGGGAATGTTGTTTGCTCATAAGTAAATCCTTTCTAACATCAGTGCCTTTATGTTACTCGCCTTGCCTGGCTTGTAAAAGTGGTCGTTAGTGAATACAGATCCACACCAACTGACAGGGCTCTGCACCGACTTTAATCTGCAACTCCCCCGCCTCATCAGTGCATAACAAGCTTTGTTCTGCTTCAAGTTGATAGCTCTGATCTTTGAAACTCAGCTGCAGCTGACCAGAGGCAAGATACAGCAAAGATTCATTAACCAGAGTTAAAGACAAGGCTTCAGTCACCGATAGCACCTGCAAACTGGCTGTTACATCAGCGCGCCTGGTCATCAGATTAAAATCCCGCACTGGCCCGCCTATTAAGGTGCAGTCAATGGCCGTTTCACCGGCAAAAGCAAAAGGTACTAACGCTTTATCCAACACCACGGGCTGATCTTCAGCAGCATGCAAACAAAAACCTTTGCCTTGCAGCAGCATAATAATGCGGTCGGTTTGTTCAAAGCGGGAAAAAGGACCATCGCTGGCTACTTCGGCGATAGAAACACGCCAGCGCATACCCAAGCTGTCGTCAGAGCGGGCTATCTGATGGGTAATGCCACCGCCATTTTTCCAGGCCTGAGTTTGCCATTGGTTGGGGAAGATAAGTTGTAGTGCCATAGGAAGAACTTAAAAGCTATTTAAAGTGGCTTATCTTAGGCGCTAAGCTATTGTGGCAAAAGAGCCTTACCATAACCCCTTTGCAGCGAGGCGTAAA
>NZ_JAJOYU010000029.1 GCF_021290985.1 Rheinheimera soli | reverse complement strand
CGTGTTGAATTCCGAACATGCCAATTAGATAGTTTGTACTGACTTATTTATTGGCAATATCCCAGAGCATCTTTTCTATTTCTTTTTGCTCCGGAAACTTCTCGAAGCTCACAGTGCCGTCGCTGTTCAGCCAATGTGCACTTTTCAGATGACATTCATAGACGACCTTCGTTTTGGTATCTCTATATGGATAAACACTGACGTTGGTGACGTATTGCATATCGTCTTTTTTCAGGAAGATAGACGCTGTTTTTTCAATCTTATGTTCTGTAGTGTTGTTCACACCCAACTGGATAAAGTTGGCGTAGACCGAATCATCTTTGTAGTTAACGATAAAGTCGCCACGGAGAGTTTTCTCTTTCTGATAGCCAATTCGATCTATGTGTAAGCTATTAAATGTGTCCACTACATTCGCAATGAATTGGGTTTCATCATAAGGCGGAATAATCATCGGGCTTCCGCCCAAATTGCCATTACGCGACAAGGGTCGACCAGCAAATCCAAATCGCCTTGTTCTGTGTCTGTGCCTTGCAGCACAGAACCAAAGCCCCGAACATTACGGACATGGTGAGCCGCGATGATGTTAAGGATCTCTTCTCGGTGTTTAGCTAAAGCATCTGGAGGTTTCATACCAATATCATTTCCCTCAACGAAACCCTTCAAAGCTAAAAATCTGCTCTACCGGCACTTCAAAATAACGCGCCATTTGCAACGCTATCACCACTGAGGGGGTAAAACGGCTGGTTTCTACTGTGCTGATAGTTTTACGCGATACACCAATGGCGTCGGCCAGTTGCTGCTGCGACAGCCCTCTGGCGGCGCGCAGCTCTGCAATTCTGTTGTACAGTTGTTGCTCTTCCATCAATTCGTTTCCTGGGCTGGTTCGTCCTGTTCAGCCAATACGGAGCGCAAACTCAGATAAAAGCTCAGGGTGCCGATGAATATCGTCAGTAATGGAAACAGCTGAAATGAGATCCATTGCGGGTCGCCATGCTTGTTGATTAAATTGGTTGCAGCATACCCCGCAAACGCTATCGTAATAGTTAAGTGAAATGCCAGCGTAGTAGCACGCTGAAAACGGCTGCGTAAATACTCGTCCTGAAAATCACCGCATATTTCCCGAATTTTCCAGCCATAGGACAGCAGGCTGGGTTGTTTGGTCACTTTGACTAGAAAATAAATCACCGAAAACAGCACGCCATACCCGAAAGCATCACTGACTAAGGTGAGTTGAAACCAAAACAAACTGATATCTTTTAACAGTTGAAAGCCTGTTAACAATACAAAAAACAGCGCACCGAACAGAGTCGCTTTCACGCAATTTTCCTGATCTTCGATAGTCCATACAGCCATAATAAGTGTTCCTTTTTATTAAGTTTAGATACCTTGAGGTATCAGTATGAAACCTTAAGGTGTCAGTGTCAAGTTTTTTTGATACCGCAAGGTTACATTTATGTGTGCAAGGCTGAACATCAGTATCAAGTTTTGTTGCTAGATACGGATCTAACTTTTTTAGCTGATACTAAAATTGACGAATGAAGCCTGAAAGGCTACATTCGTAGCTTATTTGGCTTCATTTGGTGCTGCTGTGTCTGCTCTTACGGATTTGCTTTTTACCGGTTACCGTCGTCAGGTATTGGGTTTGTTATTGCTGAAACCCGATCAGGCCTGGCATGTGCGCGAAATTGCCCGTTTAACTCATACTCAGCCCGGCACTTTGCATAAAGAGCTAACCAAGCTGGCGAAGGCTGGCATTTTGAAAAAAACACAGCAGGGGAATCAGCTGTGTTACCAGGCCGATACCAGCTGTGTGGTGTATGAAGAACTCGCCAGTATTCTGCGTAAAACGACCGGTTTGGCTGATGTGTTACGGCAGGTTTTATTACCTGTATCCGACCAACTGCAGTTTGCTGCTGTGTTTGGTTCAGTCGCCAGTGGTAAAGCGACAGCCAGCAGTGATATCGACCTGCTGATGGTGGGCGAACTGAGTTTTGTTGATGCAGTGAAAAGCCTGTATCCAGCGCAGCAACAGCTTGGCCGCGAGATCAATCCTAAACTATATTCATTGTCTGAATGGCAGAAAGCGTTGGCGGAACAATCAGGTTTTATCCGTGAACTGCTGGCCAGTCCGCTACTGATGATAGTTGGAGACAAGGATGACCTTAGACAATCTGATAGAACGAATTAGCCCATGGATTCCAGCACCGCTGGTCAGTAAAGCAGAACCAGCATGCATTATTTCTCCAGTACAAGCCCTTCAACCCAAAACACTTTCATTCTTGCCGCTTTCCCGCGCCACAAAACTAACCTTTTGTGCTGCTACATAACAAAGTGTCTTTAGTGCACAGCCATAAAGTAGAGTCAGCAAGCATACTGCGGTGGCTTGTCCAAAGCTGGAGGCGAAATTATCCGCATTCATGGCGTTTGCTATGGCCACTACGCCTATTAAAGTGCTAAAGAAACCAAGTAATAAAGCACTGTTGCCCATGACATTAAAGAAATGGCTGATCTGCTGGTAAGTTAAAGGGTCTGCGCCCGGTCTGGGGTTAAGCAAAAAAGCCATGGCCTGCTGTAAAGTGTGGCCTGAGGTTGCGCCAACGGCAAATAACACAGCTGGAGGGATAATCAGTACCAGTGAAACTAAGTCATAAAACATCCCTGAGTTACCAGCGCCCGCTATAAACATGGCCCACAAAGACACTGCAATAAAAAACACCACACTCAATACAAACATCAGCCAGTCTCCTTTGGTTTGATAAATAAAATGCCAGCAGGTTGAAAGTGTCTGCTGCCGATACCACCAGCAGGCGCGGCTGCGGTTTTGTTGTTGCCGTTCGATAAATTCTTCCTGCAAATCACCTAATACTGGTTCTTGCAGCGTTTCTGGTAATACCCATTCCAGCAGTCGCTGGCACAACAAGGGCGGTTGTTCTGACTGTTGGGTTTTGTGGTGTTTTTGCTGCTCCGCAGTTGGCTGTTTCATAGCAAAACCTCAGAGCCATTTACAACTGTGTTCAATTGCTTGCCGGATTGGCGCACCAAACCTTGCCATAACTGATCCAGTGCTTGTTTACTGCGATTAAGCGCCTGCTGGCCTTCGGCTGTAACGGCAAAATACTTTTTGGCGCGGCCACCCCGTTCCGCTGTGGCTTCACCTAATCGGCCTGTCAGCATGCCTTTTTGTTCCAGCCGCTCCAGCGTAGTGTATAAAGCGCCAATACTTAAATCCCGTCCGACTGCCTCTGCCAGATACTGCCTGATTTGGCTGCCATAAGCCTCTGCTTTCAGTTGCAGCACAGTAAGCAAAATCATCTGTTCCAGCTCACCAATAAATTTGTCCTGAGCCATTTATAGTCTCTTAATAAATATTCCTCTACAAAGTAGATTAAATTAGAACAGAAAGCAATTCGGCTCAAGGCTTAATGCTAAAGAGGGCCGCTATAACTTAGCTCCGCTCAGCCAATCTTTATGCCCGGCCAAACATCATCCAGTTTCTTCACTCTGCTTCAGAATCGAAGCGCGATTTTGTACCTGTTGCGCGTTTTCGCCCGTTATATGAAGCTTATTATTTTTTAATTATTTGATTTTATTGAAAATAAATTGTGGCACGTCTTTTCCATTGCGGTGGTATAGATCGCAGTGAGATTAAGTATGGATATCCGATTACCTGAACGCAGGCCATGGCGAATTTATCTGTTGGCGGCTGGTTTTAGTTTGCTGTTTTGTTTTGGGCTTTATCAGTTAGCCAGCCCTGCAATTCCGGCTGTGTCGCTGAAGGAATACGTTCTTGTTGAAGTGCAGCAGAGTGATATAGCGCTGTACACAGATGCGCTGGGTGAGTTGTTTGCCAGTCAGCAGTTGCTGTTAACCGCGCCTGCACAGGGAGCTGTGATTGAAGTGCTGCAAAGGCCTGGTGCTTTGGTACAAGCCGACACGGCCATTTTGCGGCTGGATAACCCAGAGCTGGATTTAAAAGTTCAGGCGGCGGCCAGTAATCTGAAAAAGATGCAGGCGGAATTGTCTGCGTTTCATGCGCAGCAGCAAAGCGAATTACTGGAACAACAAGGTCGCCTCGCAGAACTAGCTGCTTTATTAGAGCAAGCGGAGCTGGAAACCAACCTGAACATGGAGCTGGTTGAGCGGGGCATAGCCGCCAATATTGAGTTACAGCGCGCTAAGTTGCGGTTGCGGCAACAACAGCAAAAACTGGATTTTGAGCAGCAGAAATTCACCCAATTCAGCACTTTGCAAAAAGCTGAGCTGGAGCAAAAGCACGTGCAGCTGAAGCAGTTGGAAGAAGAGCTGAACCTTTTGCAGAAGCAACAATACAAGATGCTGGTGACCGCTGGTATTGCAGGTTATCTACAGCAACTGGATGTCGAACTTGGCCAAAGTGTAATCCAGGGGGCAGCTTTGGCCAGAGTGGGCAGTCAACAGAAACTGAGTGCCCGTATCTATATCAATCAACGTCAGGCGGATCAGGTTGCTGTGGGAAGCTCCGTGATTATTGACAGTAGGCGCGGTTTGATTGAAGGCCGTATTCATCGGTTGGAAGCTCTGGTTGAGAATGGCACCGTGGCTGCGGAAGTCAGTCTGCCGGACGATTTGCCAGCAGGCTTACGGCCCTCCTTACAAATTACCGCCAGTGTATTACTTGGCGAGCGTAGCAATGCGCTTTACATACCGCAACAGACAGGTTTAAGGCCAAACAGTTCGGAACGGGTTTTTGTGCAGGGTTCTGCAGGACTGGCGCAAGCCCGACAAGTTCGCTTTGGTGAACTTAGCAACCAGCAATTACTGATTGAAAGTGGCCTTGAGGCCGGTGAGCGCTTCATCGCAGTTCCATCCGACCTCTGGCCAGATCAATCTTTACTTCAGCTTAAACACCAGAAATAATCACCCTTGAGGAAAAAACATGACAGAAAAATTAACACCTCTGGTTCAGGTCGGAGATCTGCACAAAGAGTTTCGTCAGGGCAATATTGCTACTCTGGCTTTGCAAGGCATTAGCTTGCAGATCCAGCGCGGCGAGTTTGTTGCTATCACAGGCCCTTCAGGTTGCGGTAAGTCTACTTTACTGAATGTTCTAGGTTTGCTGGATAGCTTTGATAGCGGCAGTTACCAACTGGCTGGCATAGACACATCCACTCTGACAGTGGATCAGCGCAGTAGTATTCGCAATAAACATATTGGTTTTGTATTCCAGTCTTTTAACCTGATTGATTCCATGACCGTATTTGACAATGTGGCTTTGCCCTTATTGCACAGAGGCTGTGGTAAAGCCGAAGTGACTGAAAAAGTTGAGTTTTCCCTCTCGCAAGTGGATATGGCACACCGCTCGGGTTTTCATCCTAATCAATTGTCTGGTGGTCAGCAGCAACGTATAGCCATAGCCAGAGCTTTGGTTGGGTCACCAGATCTGCTGCTGGTGGACGAACCCACTGGTAACCTCGACAGTAAAAACGGTGATGCTGTGATGCAAATGTTGCAGCAGTTGCATCAGCAGGGCACCACCATAGTGATGGTGACTCACGATCATCGTTACAGCCGCTGCGCCAGCAGGCAAATTCAGTTATTGGACGGCCAGATCATTACCAGCGGTCAGAAGCTGGAGGTGGCCTGATGTTGTATTTGCAACGCTTGATTTTTGGGTTGAGGCGGTTGTTTTTGCAGCCTGCGCTGAGTGTACCAATCATCCTCAGTTTAGGACTGACTTTGGCCGCTGTGCTTACCGTATTGTCCATTTACTATGCGCTGATGGTCAGGCCTTTACCGCAAATTAAGGCGCCGGAACAACTAAGTATTCACAGCGCTCAGGTAAAGCTTGGGTCAACGGATCTTAGTGTGATGAACAAAGCTTTGTTTATGCATTTTAAGCAACATATGCAAAGTTATGGCGAATGGGCCTATGTAATATCGCAGACCGAAAAAACTGCACATATAGAACAACAAGAGCATCAACTCACGTTGCTGGAAGCCAGCGCTGGTGCACCGGAATTACTGGGAATACAGCTATTGCTTGGAGAAAGCAGTGCAACAGCGGATGAACAGAGTGGGGTTTGGATCTCCGAAAGTGTCTGGCAGCAGTTGTATAAGGCAGATACAGCCGTTATTGGTAAAACGCTGAGTTATGAAGACCACATTTATAAGATTGCCGGAGTCTACAAAGATACCATTGCTATTCCTACCCCACAGAGGCCAACTGCGCTGCAGTTCTGGCAATTTTTTGATAAGAAAATACAACAAAGCGCCGAAACAAATTCATTTGGTATGCCAGGCATTGCAATATTACGTGGTCAGCAGCAGCCAGATGAGGCCGCTATGCTGCAATGGGTAGAGCTGGCTAAGCAAGATTATATTTATCTGAGCAGGTTGGTAACAGCCGGCGTGTTTGGCAGCACACATGAGGGCTATCACGCCAAAATCTTGGGGGATAGCGCAAAGCTTGTCTGGTTACTGCTGGCTGTGACCTTCACTATACTGGTTATAGCAGCGCTAAACCTGACTAATTTATTGCTGGCTCATTACCAAAGCAGACGTCAGGAGTTTGCTGTGCAGATGCTGACGGGATGCTCAGCTTTGAAATTGAAACTGTTGGTCGCAATTGAAAATTTAGCTTTGGTTGTACCGGCTGTGATCTTAGGTGTATTGGCCAGCTTGTGGCTCATCAAAAGTTTGCCATTAATAGTGGGCTACAGTTTACCGCTGTTGAACAGTATTCATCTGGACAACACTGTGCTTGGTATTTTGTCTGTAATAGGTGCCGTTTTACTGTTGTTATTCAGCTGGCCTGTGCAGATCCCAGCTCAGTTGGCGGAATCATTAAGTGGCAGTGGTAAAGGTCAGCAAAAACAGCAAAACGCCACCTTGGTGAACTGTCTATTTGTTGGGCAGTTAGTACTGTCGACTATCATTGTCTGTGGCAGTGCTTTGCTGGCTTATCAGGGCTATCGCGAAGTGTATACCGACTATGGTTTTGAGCGTGTGAATAGTTATTTGATAGATACCAATCCAACAAACTCCACCCCCTACGGTCCCGAGCAGCGACAAGAGAAATCCAGTCGGCAGCAGTATCAGCAACAAAATGAGCTACTGCAGAAAAAGTTACGCCAACACTGGCCTGACGCCATAGTGATGAATAGCAGGCAGCAACCTATTAGTTCATCTATGCACATAAGCCAACTTTCTGATAAGCAGAGTAATATTGTTGTGAATACCAATTTTGCCCTGGTAGATGGCCAGTATTTCGCTGCCTATAGTATTCCGTTATTGTATGGCCGCAGTTTCACCGCAGAGGATTCGGAGCTGCAAGTGATCATCGACCTGACAACGGCCAAAGCATTCTCTGCTGATGATCCATCGCAAATGATAGGACGCAGGCTGGGTGAGAAGCAGGTGATTGGTATAGTGGCTTCGACTAAAAACATAAATAAAATGCCGACCTCTTACTATCTAAGTATGCCGTTATCTGCTGAGTCACAGCAACTGGTGGTGGTGTTGCCTGATGGTGAATACCTGACAGCCTTAGAGGTAAAAAAGGCTTTGGGTGAACTGGCAGCCGAATACCCTGAACTGAGAATAGAGAGCATGCGGCAAAACTGGCTGGATAACACCAGGCAAGAGCGGCTTAATTTTTATCTGATTTCCGCCATCGCGGCCACGAGTTTAGTGCTGGCGTTGTTAGGTATAGCGGGGATCAGTCAGCAGCAAAGCCGACAGAAACGTTATGAGATTGCGGTGCGCATGGCGACAGGAGCCAGTCGGCGACAGTTATTATGGTTTGCAACTCGTCGCAGTGGTTTATTGCTATTGCTTGGGCTGTTGGCTGGTTCTGGACTTACATTGTTGATTTTTAATTACTTATCTGGGTATTTCAGTTTGCTTAGCGCTATGAATTGGCAGGCTTTACTCGTACTGGAATTGTTATTAATGTGGGTTGCCTTGTCGGCCATGCTGTGGCCATGTTGGCAGGTGATCCGCAAAGACCCAATCCAGACTTTGCGGAACCAGTAACCACAATAACGAGGCAGTAGCAAATCTGCTGTCTCGTACAAGGACAGAACTATTGATGAGTGCACTGATTGTAGTTGCCGACGATGATGAAGATATTTGCCTGGCGCTGGACTTACTGTTGAGCAGCGCGGGGTACAGTGTGTTAACAGTGCAGCAACCGCAGCAGCTGATGCAGACCTGTTTGCAAAAGCCGGATCTGGTGCTGCTGGATATGAATTTTCGCAAAGATACCACTTCAGGTCAGGAAGGATTGGCGTTGCTGGAGCAGTTAAATGCTGCACAGATTCCGGTGATCCTGATGACAGCCTGGGCCAGTGTCGAACTGGCGGTGCAGGGCATGCTGCAAGGAGCCAGACACTTTATTCAAAAACCCTGGCACAATCGTCAGTTGCTGCAATTGGTCAAGCAGCAGTTAGAACATCAGCAGTTGCAGCAGGAAAATCAGCAGCTCAAGCAATTATTACAACCTGCAGAGGTGCCATGGATTGCGGTCAGTCCTGTGATGCAACAACTGGAGCAGCTTGTGCAGCAAGTTGCAGCAACAGACGCCAATATTCTGATTTTGGGCGAAAACGGCACAGGCAAATCCCAGCTGGCACAGCGGCTTCATCAGCTATCACATCGTCAGCAAGGTAGTTTTATCAGTGTAAATATGGCGGCTATTCCAGACACTTTATTTGAGGCTGAATTGTTTGGCCATGAAAAAGGTGCTTTTACTGATGCAAAACAGCGCCGAGTCGGGCGTTTTGCTTTAGCTCATCAGGGCACGTTATTTTTAGATGAAGTAGGTTGCCTGCCACTGCATTTGCAACCCAAGTTGCTGCGGGTACTGGAAAGTGGTGCTTTTGAGGCGGTTGGTGCAAGCCAGAGTCTGCACAGCAATGCCCGTATTATCAGCGCAACCAATGCTGATTTAACGCAGATGGTGCAAAAGGGGGCATTTCGCCAGGACTTGTTATACCGGCTGAATACTTTGGTATTGCAAATGCCGGCTTTGCGTCAGCGTACGGCGGATATACCTGCCCTGGCTGAACTAGCGATCGCGCACTTTTGTCAGAAGTATCGCAAACCATTAATGACGCTGACTAAAGACGCAATCAAACAGCTGCAAAGCTACAGCTGGCCTGGCAATGTCAGGGAGCTGAATCATGTGATTGAGCGAGCTGTATTGCTCAGCAGCGGCACCATGCTGGATACCTCAACTTTGCTGATGCAGGGCATGGCGGTAACAGATCAGACCGCTATACAGAGCCTGGATTTAGCAGCCATGGAGCAGCAGTTAATCCGTAAAGCCCTGACTCAAACTGGCAACCAACTGACTGAAGCCGCTGCCTTGTTAGGGATCACCCGTCATGCGCTGGCCAGACGGCTGGAAAAACATCAGATGCAGGGCGCTTAATATGCCCTGGCTAAAAACCAGCCATGTGTTGTTGCTGAGTTTCCTGCTGCTATTTGTGCTGCTGAGTTTGTATTTATTGCAACTGGGCTGGTCTTCCTTAGCTGTGGTGACACTCTTGTATGCGGCTTGTTGGCCAGCCGTTGCTTTTTGGTATTGGCTGTACCGACGTGAGCAGCTGCAATGGCAGCAACTGAGCAGTTATGTGATGGCATTGCAGGAAGGCGAAACCAACTACAGATTGATGCAGCAGCATTTGTCTGTGCCAGCACAGCAACTCTGCCAGCAACTGATACTGCTCAGCCAAGCGAAGCAACAGCATGATAGTCAGCAAGATTTGCTGTTTACTGCCTTGTGGCAGCATTTGCCATATCCGATTTGTGTATTTGATGCCGGGTATTGTTTGCTTTACGCCAACACGGCGGCGAGCCATAGCTTGCAACGTCCGCTGCTGTTGGGCTCTGATGCCCGTCAGCTTGGATTTACCAATACGGGTATGTATTGGTTTCACCCGGATCTGCAGACTGGCTGGCAACAACATTCGGTACAATTTCAGTTGCAGGGTCAGCAGTGTGTAATTTATTACGCTTCTGATTTACGTCATCCGCTATATCAGCAACAAAAAGCCAGTCAGCAACAGCTGGTTAGGGTATTAAGCCATGAATTACGTAACTCGTTGACACCTATGGCTTCTATGTCAGAAACCTTACTCGCGGCTGAGACATTACCGGAAGAGCAAACCCGTCAGGTCTTGAACCGGATCCGCCAGCGTAGTCAACGCTTATTGGCTTTTATTGACAACTATGTGCAGATACAGCAACTACCAGCAGCAAAACAACAATGGCTGAATTTAACAGAGTTGCTTCAGGAGTTGCCGCAGGCGGACTATGTGCAACTTAGTGGTGAACAACACTGTTATGCCGATCCTGAACAACTGGCACAACTGCTGCTAAATATTCTGAAAAACGCGGTGGAAGCCTGTTCTGCCGATGCAGAAAAAACACCGGAAATTTCGCTAAGCTTTTATTGCAGAGGGGAACAACAGCTGCTGACTCTGACGGACAATGGCCCTGGCTTTGCCAATACAGACAACTTATTCACGCCTTTTTACACCACTAAACAGGGTGGTTCGGGGGTTGGATTAATGTTGTGTCAGGAAATTATGCATTTACATCAGGGGACTATCGAGGCCAGCAATACCAGTTCTGGTCATGCCTGTATTGAATTACGTTGGCCTTTGCCTGCTGTGGCTGGCGGTAATAATGCATTGGTTTGAAGGTTAAACGGGCGAGGGCAGACCATTCAGGATCAGATTGGAATTGTAGACGGGCGGGTACAAGACCCGCCCCTACAGGTTGTTGGTTATATCGCAGATTAAATCTTCGTCAGCCAGCCATGAGTATCAGCCGTTTTGCCCCACTGAATATCGTTCAGGGTCTGGCGTAACTTGGCTGTGGTGCTGCCCGGTTCGCCGTTGCCTACTTTGTATTCTTTGCCTTGATGGATCAAAGTGCCAACAGGAGCTAATACAGCCGCTGTGCCTGAAAGCGCAGCTTCTGTGCCTGGTTTGGCGGCGCGTTCCAGCAGTTCTTCTACTGTCAGTTCGCGTTCTGATACTTTCATGCCTAAGTCACGGGCCAGCGTCAGAATGGTGTCGCGGGTGATACCGTGCAGGAATGATGCGTCCAGTGCTTTGGTAATAATTTCGTTGCCATCGATCAGCAGGAAGTTGGCTGCGCCAGTTTCCTGCACATCACCATTCGGGCAGAACAGCACCTGATCGGCCTGGTATTTGGCTTTAGCTTGCATTGTAGGTTGCAGAGCGCTGGCGTAGTTACCACCGCTTTTGATCATACCCATATGAGGTGCACAGCGGGCATTGTCTTCCATCAACAGACGTAAAGCGCGGCTACCACCGGCAAAATAATCGCCAACAGGAGATAACAATACGTATAACAAAGACGTTAGCGTTGGAGTGGCTGCTTTACCAATGGCTGGTTCAGTGCCGATATGAGTAGGGCGAATATACATAGAACCAGGAGGCGTTGGCACGTCGGCCGCATAATGGCGCACCACGTCCACAATCATCTGACTCAGTAAAGTCGCGTCAAAAGTTGGCAACGACAATAATTCTGAGCTTTGTTGCATGCGGGCCACGTTTTTGTCCATGCGGAAAATAGCCACAGAACCGTCTTCATGGCGGAATGCTTTTAAGCCTTCAAAACAAGTGCTGGCGTAATGCAACACATGAGCGCCCGGATGCAGACTGATGCTGTCAGACGGAACTATTGCGGACTGACCCCAAGCTGTACCATCAAAACGGGCCATTGCCATTTCAGGCATAAATACACTACCAAAAGCTGCCATTTTTTCTTTTTCCTGCTGATGTTCAAAGGCCTTTATTGATTGGCCTGATTAAAATAGGGTGCGCTTTGTTATATGGGTTTTGTTATGGCTATCAGCGTGGTGCTGCGCCATGGCCTTGGTGAATAAAGTAACCCTGAGAATTATCAACGCCTAGCCATTGTACTCAGGCTTGGTAAATTCGGCATCAACTAATTGCCACCTTGTGCGGTGGGCGTTGAGGGTTGACTGGCTTTTCTACAGAGAAAATTACCAGATGTTCAGCTTTTCCAAATAAGTAACACCAGACCTGGCTCGCAGATTATTCCTGTAAAGCCTTGTTTTTGATTAGTTCAGTCCCTATCCTCCGTTCATGTTGTACAGGAAGCTTGCAATGCCACTTCAACCAAACACAAAACTATTGCGAATGCTGGCATTGTTGCTGGCAAGCTGTGCTTTGGTGTGGCTGCTGGCCTTTTTACATACAGTACCTACGGCTGAGCAACACGGACCAGGGTATCAACAACTTTGGACGGCGCCTGCGGATAAAGCCGAAGCGCCTTTGTTGCAGCAACTTCAACGCAGCCCTGCTTTATTGTTTTTGCATCAGAAACAGCAGGCCGATTACCAGTTGGTGCTGGAATTTGGCAAACTGGCTTTGGTTTTAATTCCTCTGATACTTCCTTTGTGTTTTCTGCTTTTACTCTGGTTTATTCGCGCAGGCCCAGGCCGGCGTTTTCGGCTGTCGTTATGGCACGACGCTAATCTGCATAAAAAACGGCTTTATTATCAGCTTTAACTTCAAGTGACTGTGTTTACTAGTTTTACAGAACTTTTATCAGTAATTTGAGGTAGTTATGATTTCTTTATTAAAAAGGCAGGCCCTTGCTTTGGCGCTGCTTATGGTTGTCGTTTTTCCATTTTTTGTTCAGGCAAATACCGCTCTTACCCCAGCTGAAAGACAAGCCAGTATTGATGGCGTTATTCGCATACTGAATGAGCAGTATGTGTTCCCCGACACTGCGCTAAAAGTCAGTGCGCTGTTGCAGCAACAACAGCAAAGCGGTGCTTTGGCTGATATTACCACTCATGAGCAGTTTGCAGACAAGGTAGGCGATTTGATGCGTCAATACAGCGGTGATGGTCATTTGAGTTTGGCATTAATAGCTGCACAAGGTGGCGTATCGCATCGTTTAATCGAGACCGAAGCTCGTAAAATCAATAACTTTGCTTTTGAGCAGGCGCGCATTCTGCCCGGCAATATTGGGTATTTAAAACTCTATAAATTCTGGCAAGCTGAAGAAGCGCATAAAATTGGCCACGCCGCTTTGGTGTTTCTAAGTCACAGTGATCACATAGTCATCGACCTGCGTGACAGCGTTGGAGGTTCGCCGCAACTGGTGCAGTATTTGATCAGCCACTTTGTACCGGAAGGCACTTTGTTATGGGATCTGCAGGATCGCGATGGCAAAATCACAGAGCAAATACGAAGTCTGGCCGTGCCGGATTCAGAGCTGTTAAAAACTAAGCCGCTATACATTCTGCAAAGTGACGGGCTAGTTAGTGCGGGTGAGTTTTTCAGCTATACGCTGCAACAGCTTGGTCGTGCTGTAGTGATAGGCGAAACCAGCGTTGGTCTGGCGCATTACACAGGCGCAGCTCAAGTCAACGACTGGCTTTTTGTGCGTATCCCAATGTACAGGCCAGTGAACCCAATCACCGGCACTAACTTTGAAGGTGTTGGCGTGGAGCCGAATATCAAGGTAAGCGCAGAAATGGCACTTTATACAGCTTTGAGGGTGGCGAATAAGGGCAGTTAGAAAGTGAAGGGTCTGCAGTTGCTTTTGTGATTGTGGGCTTTTTTGTTTTACCCGTTGTTGAACTTCTTATATTTTCCTGTATCGAATCAGCAGCTTAAATTTTAGGGACTCATCATGAACAAAGGATTGTTTTTAATCAGCTGTTTCCTTTGCACCTTGCTACAAAGCACAGGCAGTAAGGCCGAGCCTAGGCTGCGTTATCAGTTGGAATTATCAGAAGACCCAGCCAAAGCCCATTTGAGTATTCAGACTAAGCAGTTGGGGGCTTTTCAGTTAAGTGCTGCCCGCAGTATGAAATCTGACGCTGCTCCTCCAACAGAGCTGCTTTGTTTGTGGCAAGGTAAAGCCAGTAAAGCGACTTTGGACACAGATTTAATCTGTGACGAAGTGCGCTGGCCCGTGCATTTTATTGAGTTAAAACAGCAGGATTATGATGTATCACAGCAGCAAAATTTGTATTCAGAACAAGGCTGGTGGCTGCTGACTGAATGGGATGATCTGCTGAGAATTAAAGGTGCAGGTGTTGCAGAGATTTGCCTGAAGCAACAAGATCAGTTGAGTGACTGCAAAAGCATTGCTGCAGAGAACCAGCCGCCTTTGTTTTATCTAGTCGGTAAAACTTTAAGCTCTGTCAAAATAGCGAATCAACGCTTTGATATTTATAGCAATATAGATGTCGGCGCTTTGCTTAGCCCGACGCAGTTAAAGTTACAACAAGCCCAGTTTGATTATCTGATGCAATTAGCTGCAGCAAAATCATCTCAGGCCATCAGCTTGCTTTGGCTGGGAGTCAGCCCAGCGCAGCGTAACTTAGGTGGGGCTGCAGGCTTAAATAGCTATCTGGCGAATTTTCATTATGACGCCTCGGGGATCAGTGCAAAAAGCCAACAGCGTTTATGGTGGATTTCCGGCCATGAACTTTTCCATATGCTGTACACCAAGCCACTACCTTTGTGGCAAAGCGAAAGTCTGGCGCATTACTTTGGCTATAAATCGTTGCTAAAAGCCGGGGTTCAGCCTGAACAGACGCCGCTGTATTATGCAGAGAGAGCTGCTTCAGGCCCTAATGCAACAGCTGGTTTGTATCTGGCGCAGCAGAAAGTAACAGAGCAGCAGGATTACAGCTACTATGCTTTGTTTTACGATAAAGGCGCTGCTTTTTGGTATGAACTGGACCAGTTATTACAGCAACAAGGCAAGTCACTGGACCAGTATTTGCCATTGCTGCACCAGCAGCAACCAGAGAGTGACCAGTTGCCTGCTGGCTTTATTGATTCGGTAAGCCATTTAGTAGGGAAACGGAAGTTTGAGCAACTGCAGCAGCGATATTTAACGGCTGCGCCCAGCTCATAATCAGCTGTTTATTCGTTGACGATTTCAATCTGAGGTGCATGCTGGCGGAAAAAATGTCGTACTTGTTGCAGCTCATCCAGCTGAAATATCCACTGATGCCCTTGATTCCAGGCCAGTTGTAAATAGGCTGGCCCTTGAATATCCATACGACCAATCACAACTTTGCGGACTGTATCAGGAAGCTGGTAGTCGCCTATCCAAATAGTGTTGTTTTCCACTTTAAGCTCATTCATCAGACTGCCCAGATCTTCTTTGGGGAAGCCTTTAGCTTGCAAAATCGTGATTGTTAAAGAACTTATAGAAACTATGCACAGCACTAAGCTAAAAGCACTCTGTTGTTCGAGGCTATGATAAATGGAGAAGCCAAGGTACAACAGACTGAAGGTTATCAGTGCCACTTTGGCATTTCTGCTGAGCTGCTTCCAGCCGAGCTTTAGCGAAGAGCGTGATGGAGTTTGATTTCTCCAAAGGATTTGGGGCTTTTGCATCATTCTTCCTTGAACTGTTAAACTTTTAGCTTGGTCTTCAGGTTAGCTGGTGCCACATATAAAACAGATTTCCCTGCGTTAGCTTTGGCTGCCACTAATAGATCGGCGTCAACTAGTGCATTTAAATGGCTACGGGCGGTGTTTTCTGAGATATCAAACTGAGTGGCTACTTGTTTGGATGTAAAGACTTTACCCGGTTCTTTGACTGCTTCTTTTAGCAGGTCCAGCTGCGAGGTTTTTAGCTTTTTAGCCAATGGGCTGCGCTCTATCCAGCTCATAAACTGGTAAAACTCTTGTTTCTTGTTTTTGATATGAAGTTGCAAAGCGTCAACTGCTTTCACCACAGTATCGGCCTGATTGTATAGAAAGTAAGTCAGATCCAGCTCGTCTGTTTCGGTATAAATGAATGCTGCATCGTAGTCGCTTCTTTTCTCCTGGATCAGTTTGCTAATAGATACAAACTCGAACAGCCAGTACCCAGATCTGAGCATGGACCAATAAAACAATGCTCTGGCAGTTCTGCCGTTACCATCGCCAAAAGGGTGAATGTAACCAATCATAAAATGCAGGATTATGGCTTTCACCAGCGGGTGCATGAATTGGTCTGATTGTTGGCCATCACTGTTCTTATTGGCAAATTCACATAGTTTGATTAGCCTCTCTTTTAACGTAGTGAAGCAAGGTGGTTCATGCGCTATTTCGTTGTAACTGTTTCTGACACTAATGTCGTTGGCTGTGCGAAGTTCGCCTGAAATCGCATTATTATCAATGGCTTGATCGGTTGCTATACGATGCAGGTCCAGTAATAAATCTACGGACAAGCCCTCGTGTTTTTTCTCGAAAACCTTTTTCATCAACAGATAGTTATTCACAATCATCTGTTCTGATTTATCTCTGGGAGGTCTGTTGGTCTCCAGCATTTCTTTGGCAACTTTACGTGTAGTTGCAGCGCCTTCTAACTGAGACGAAGTAATGGCCTCCTCCATCATCAGGCTTTTCACCAAATACCGGTCTTTTTCATGTCCGGTGATAAAAGTGGCATCACCTAAAACCTGACCACCCCCTGTGATTTTGTCTATGTAATGCAGCTTGGCATACAGTGAATCTGGCACTGAGTAGTTAAATGTTTCTGTTTCATTTTTACCTTCCAGTTCAGGTATATATTTGATTGTGGCTTTCCGGGCTAATTTGGTAGCGGCCCAAGCTGTTTGTTCGTTATCGCCTTTTTCGACTTTCCACTTAAATTTGTCCCAATGCAGGTAAGCACCAGTAGAGTCTGTTGCTTTGTATTTTTGCATGAGCGGCCACAAAGTATCCGTTGATAATTTAGTAATTAGTTCACTAAAAGGAACTGGAGGTCTAATTCTGGCCATAACTCACCACAAAACAAAATTCTTAAAATTGAGTTTAAACAGATTGGTTTAAATTTCAACGCAAATTTTCAAAATTGCGTTTTCATAATTTATAAATAGAAATATTATATTTATCTATTTGTTTTAAATGAATTAATTAATATTTTTTTAATTGCGTTTTTAACAGTTTTTCTGAACGAAATTGCAACTTAACTCAAAACCTGTCGCTTTCCAAAGTGGATATACCATATTTGCCAAATGCCAAATGCCAAATGCCAAATGCCAAATGCCAAATGCCAAATGCCAAATGCCAAATCAGATGATGCTATTTAATTCTTCACTGCCTCAATCCGGTGCCGTTTTGCACCAATTCAACGCAAGGTTTTGATAGTTACTTGCGCATAAATTAGCCATTACCCAATAAAATCAGCGAGTTAATAAACTGGCATTCTTTGTGCTTTGGTTCTATCAGAGTTTGTAAAAGTTTATTCAGTGCGTTAGCTGAAGCGAACGCAACACAATCTGAATTTAAGCACATAGCTTTGGCTGTGCGCTGGCAACGAAGCCTGGACTCTGACCGCTTTTTGGTGGTGCAGAGCCGGGCTTTTTTTATGGGCAAAATTTGGCTGTCGAGTCAGCCGCCAAAGGCCTTAAGGACATAAAAATGCAGCAGACCAAACAAATTCTGGTGATCGGTAACGGCATGGTAGGGCACCATTTTGTTGATCAATTACGTGCCAAAGACCCATTCGCACAAATTACTGTGCTTTGTGGTGAAGCTCAGCTGGCGTACGACAGGGTGCATTTATCCGGCTATTTCAGCGGCACCAGCGCAGAGCAACTGGCGTTGACTACAGAAGAAGCCTATCAGGCTGCCAATATTCAGTACCGCTTAAATTGTTGGGTGGAGCAAATCAATCGCGAGCAGCAGGTGGTGGTGACCAGTCAGGGCGGTCAGTTTTATTACGACGAGCTGGTGCTGGCTACAGGTTCTTACGCTTTTGTGCCGCCTATTCCTGGCAATGATCAGCCACATTGTCTGGTGTACCGCACTTTGCAGGATTTAGATGCAATAGCGCAAAGCGCCGCTGTAAGCAAAATCGGTGTAGTGATAGGTGGCGGTTTGCTGGGCCTGGAAGCGGCCAATGCGTTGAAACAATTGGGCTTACAAACTCATGTGGTGGAGTTTGCGCCACAACTGATGGCCGTGCAGCTGGATCAAGGCGGCGGTCAGATGTTAAGCCAGAAAATTTCTGAGCTGGGTGTGTTGGTGCATACCGGTAAAGCCACTCAGGCGATCGTGGCTGGCACTGAATGTCGTTATCAGCTGCAGTTTGCCGATGGCGAAAGCTTAGAAACTGACTTAGTTTTGTTTTCCGCCGGCATCCGGCCTTATGACCAGCTGGCGCGCAGTTGTGGTTTAGCTGTCGGCGATCGGGGCGGCATTGTTGTCAACGATCAGTGCCAGACGTCCGATCCACATATTTATGCTATAGGTGAATGTGCTTTATGGCAGCAAAAGATTTTTGGTCTGGTAGCACCTGGTTATCAGATGGCGCGTGTGGTTGTCAGTCAACTGACAGGGGGCGAGCGCAAATTTAGCGGCGCTGATATGAGCACCAAGCTGAAGCTGCTGGGTGTGGAAGTGGGTTCTATAGGTGATGCGCATGCCAGAACGCCTGGCGCTTTAAGTTATGTCTTCACCGACCCTCGTGCTCAAGTCTACAAAAAAATGGTAGTGAGCAAAGACGGTAAACGTCTGCTGGGTGCTGTGCTGGTGGGTGACACCAGTAACTACGACAGTCTGCTGCAATATGCCTTAAACGATATGCTGCTACCAAAACAGCCGGAACAACTGATTTTACCTGCAGCGTCCGGCGCACCTTTGGCGGCTTTAACTTTGCCCAACAGCGCCACCATTTGCTCCTGCCATAACGTGGCCAAGGGCGACATAGTGGCTGCTATGGACAGTGGTTGCTGTGATTTAGCCAGTATCAAAAGCTGCACTAAGGCCAGTACAGGCTGTGGCGGTTGCACGGCTTTGCTCAAATCCGTAGTGGATGACGAGCTGAAAAGCCGTGGTGTGGAGGTGAAAAATCACTTGTGTGAACACTTTGCTTATTCCCGTCAGGAGCTACTGCATTTAGTCCAGGTTGGTGGTATTAAAACCTTTTCCGAACTATTAAGCCGCCATGGTCAGGGTTTAGGCTGCGATATTTGTAAGCCAACAGTGGGTTCTATTCTGGCGTCGAGCTGGAACGATTATGTGCTGAAAAAGCCTCACGTGGGTTTGCAGGATACCAACGACACCTTTCTCGCCAATATGCAAAAAGACGGTTCTTATTCAGTGGTACCGCGTATTGCCGGTGGCGAAATTACCGCAGAAAAACTGCTGGTGATAGGCCAGGTGGCTTTGGATTTTAATCTCTACACCAAAATTACTGGTGGTCAGCGTATCGACTTATTTGGTGCCCGTTTAGAGCAGTTGCCTGCCATTTGGCAGCGTTTGGTTGATGCTGGTTTTGAGACAGGTCATGCTTATGGCAAGTCGCTGCGTACCGTGAAGTCTTGTGTCGGCAGTACCTGGTGTCGTTATGGCGTGCAGGACAGTGTCGGTCAGGCCATAGCTATCGAAAACCGTTACAAAGGTTTACGTGCACCACACAAAATTAAAATGGCAGTGTCGGGTTGCACCCGCGAATGTGCTGAGGCGCAAAGCAAAGACATTGGCATTATTGCCACCGAAAATGGCTGGAACCTTTATGTCTGTGGTAACGGCGGCATGAGGCCACGCCACGCCGACTTATTTGCTACCGACCTCGATACTGAAACCTTAATCCGCTACATAGACCGCATTCTGATGTTGTATATCCGCACTGCCGACCGTTTGCAGCGCACTTCAGTCTGGATGGAAAAGCTGGATGGTGGTCTGGACTATTTACGTAAAGTCATTATCGACGACGAGCTGGGTTTAGCGGCAGAGCTGGAAAACCAGATGGCAGCACTTGTGAATACTTATGCCTGTGAGTGGAAAGCGACGCTGGACGACCCACAAGCGCTGAAACGTTTCCGCCAGTTTGTAAACAGCCCGGATGCAGATGAAAACATCGTTTTTGTCGAAGAGCGTGCGCAAATCCGCCCTGCTACTGCAGAAGAAAAACGCCAGTGGTTGCAGCAAATTCCTGTAACAGAAATTTCTGTCACAGCTTTAGTAGAGGAGAACTAACATGGCCTGGACTGATATTTGTGCTTTTGAAGATTTAGTCGAAAACAGCGGTATTTGCGCTTTGCTTAATGGCCAGCAAGTGGCGGTGTTTTTGCTGGAGCTGCAAGGCGAACCGCAGATTTATGCGATAGGAAATTACGATCCTATTGGCGGCGCCAATGTGCTATCGCGTGGCATGGTGGGTTCTATAGGTGAGCAAATAGTGGTCGCTTCACCTTTGTATAAACAGCACTTTGACCTGACCAGTGGCCAGTGCTTAGAGCAACCTGAAGTGGTGATCCCTGTGTATGGGGTGAAACTGCAACAGGGCAGGGTGTGGCTGAATGCGGCAAAACAAGATCAACAGGCATCAGCTGCCTGATCGCAAGGTTCACAAAGAATCGCGATAAGGGCAAAGGACAAGGCCGAAAGGCAGACAAGAGTAAAAAGGTGGGAAGCAAGATGAGTGTAATCAGTCATTTACTACGAGTACCACAGGCGGCGCAGTGGCTATCCGGCTGGAACTGGAAAGGTGAAGCTGCACAAACAGAACAGCAAAAACCAGCAGGTAAAGGCCAGGTGGTGCTGATAGGTGCAGGGCCTGGTGATCCTGAGCTGCTTACCGTCAAAGCCCAGCGTTTATTGCAACAAGCTGATGTGCTGCTGTTTGACAGTTTAGTGTCGGCCGAGCTGTTGGCGATAGCACCACGGCGCTGCAAAAAAGTATTTGTGGGCAAAAGAGCCGGCCGTCATGCCATGCCACAACAAGAGATTAACCAGTTGTTGATCCAATACGGCCAGCAAGGTGGTTTAGTGGTGAGGTTAAAAGGTGGCGACCCGGCGATTTTTGGCCGGGTGTCAGAAGAAGCTGCAGCTTTGCAACAGGCCGGTATCGCCTTTGCGATAGTGCCAGGCGTGACCAGCGCCTGCGCTGCTTCAGCTTATTGTGGTATTCCGCTGACAGCCCGGGGTTGTGCAACTTCAGTGCAGTTTTTAACGGCGCAGTTTGCTGACCCGGCTAAACAACCCGACTGGTCTGGTTATCAGTACAGAGCCAATGGCTCTAATCCCACTTTGGTGGTTTATATGGGACTCAACCGCTTGCAGCAATTAAGTGCCGGTTTAGTCTCAGTTGGCTGGCCGGATCATACGCCTATAGCGCTGTTGGATCAGGTAAGCACAGCCCAGCAAACCCAGCTGCAGGGTACTTTGGCTGATATCAGTGAGCGTCTTGCTGCTTTTCCACTGACTGGCCCAACCTTGATTGTGGTGGGCGATGTGCTGAAGCAGCGGATGAAAGTCGATTTGAGCTTGTTACAGCAAGTGACTGTAGAAAATTAACTAAGCCGTTAAACCCCATTTGTTTTGCTTTCTGGCTGCTTTAAAGCAGTCAGTTGGCGAAGCTTTGCCAAAAATAGAAGGAATCCTTATGCGCTATTACTCTTTACCCGCTTTGGCTGTAATGGCCGCTTGCACTTCAGTTTCAGTTTGTGCTGCTGATACCGCTTCCAGCGCTGTAGCTGCCCCTGAGCTAAAAATGTTATTCCGTTACCGGCTGGAAGCTGTGGATCAGCAAGGGTTGGCTGAAAACGCTTGGGCCAATACGCTGCTTTCGCGTTTTAGCCTGACGCAAAAATTCAGCCATGGCTGGTCGGCTGGTGGTGAATTTGATTATGTGGCGGCGATAGGGGATAAAAATTACAACGACAGTATCAATGGCAAAACGGCTTATCCGGTGGTGGCAGACCCTGCTGGTGCTGATTTAAACCAGGCTTTTGTGCAGTATCAAAGCGACAGCCAGAGCTTAAAAATTGGCCGTCAACGCATTAACTTAGCGAATGAACGTTTTGTTGGTGGTGTTGGCTGGCGTCAAAACGAACAGACCTTTGATGCAGTGCGTTATCAGGCCAGTTTGTCTTCTGATCTCAAACTGGACTACAGCTACAGCAGCAAAGTAAACCGGGTGTTTGGCAGTAAAAGCCCACAAGGCGACTGGAGTTCGGATTTACATCTGCTGGATTTACGTTATCAGCCCAGCAGTAATCATCAGTTGGGTGCTTTTGTGTATCAGATGGAATTTGACGATGCGCCTTTAGTTTCCAATCAAACCATAGGGCTGGATTATCAGTACAGCCAGGTGTTATCCGAAAGCAGCCGCTATACGCTGTATGGCTCTTATGCCCGGCAGCAGGAAGCAGGTGATAACCCAAATTCGTATGATGCAGATTATTGGACTCTGGAAGCCAATTTCTGGCTCGGAGCCTGGCAAAGTGGTTTAGGAGTTGAAGTTTTAGGTTCTGACAACAGCATCGGTTTTTCTACACCACTGGCGACTTTGCATAAATTTCAGGGTTTTGCCGATAAGTTTCTGACAACTCCGGCGAACGGCGTTGAAGATAAGTATCTGAAGCTGGGTTATAAACTGGACCAACTTGAGCTGGTGGCTTTTTACCACTGGCTGGATGCTGCGGAGGGCGAAGCGGATTACGGCAAAGAGCTTGATTTACAGCTGAGTTATAGCCTGAATGCTCAGCATACGGTCTTGCTGAAGTACGCGGATTATCAGGCCAACAGTTTACACACAGATACCAGTAAGTTTTGGTTACAGTGGCTGGCGAAATATTGAAGCTATCGGAAAAGCAGCTCGTTTTAATAGCGGGCTGCGATCAACCATAAAATAATCAGCGCCTGTACTACACAAAGGCACTGCCAGAACCATAGCGGATGCAACTCAATCAAACTCAGTGGTTTTTGAAATTCAGCATTGGGGTGGCGTAAGTCGTATAAAAACTCCGACAAAGCCTGATAGCGTTTATTCGGGTCGGGTTGCAGCGCTTTTTCTAAGGTTAAATCCAGCCAGACCGGCAGCTCACTGTCATTGCTTAATACCGACTGATAGCGCAATTTCTTCTGCGCTTTAACACTTTTACCTCGAGCTACTTCGGGGCCATAAGGATAACGGCCAGACAACAGCTGGTAGGTGAGCGCCGCCAGCGAATACAAATCTGACAGCTCTGTGCCTGCCAGGCCTAAAAAATACTCAGGTGCCGTGTACAAAGCTGTGCCTGGAATATCCCCTGCCGCTTCGTCATCTGTTTGCAACCCTGCCAGTCTGGCGGCGCCAAAGTCGATAATTTTGACTATACCTTGTGGGGTCACCATCAGGTTGTCGGGGCGGATATCCTGATGCAGAATTTCGCTGCGATGCAACGCCTGCAGCCCTTTCCCCAGCTGTTCAATAATGTCGCGTACTTGCTCCAGGGTAGGTTTGGGGTGATCCAGTTGCCACTGTTTTAAGGTTTGGCCTTCGACATAATCAAATAAGGTATAAAGCGCAGTGCGTGGCCTGTTGATACTGGCCGGGCGCACTACATGGTTGCTTTGCACTCTTTTGGCTATCCATTCTTCGCGCATCAGCCGCTCCAGATAATCCGGCTGTTCGGCTAAATCTGTGGAGGGGGCTTTGAGTACCAGCAACTGTTCTGTACTTGTATCCTGCACCAGATACACATGGCTGCGGCTGCTTTGTTGTAGCGGTTTTATCACCTGCAAGCCGTCCAGCGTATCGCCTTGTTGCAGCAAAGGCGGCAAAGGCAATTGCTGATCCAGGCAAATGGGCAAGTGACTTTCTGCAGGCAACTGATCAATACGCAGCAGTTGCAGCGTTATATTGTCTTCGCTGCCTGCTGCTAAAGCAGCTTCAGTCAGTTGCAGTGCCAGCAGGGATAAATTCTGCTGTGATTCCAGCAACTGCATCAGTGTGGTCTGGGGTAAAACTTCAAATAAACCGTCCGTTGCCAGCAGAAACAGATCCCCTTGTTGCAAAGGCAGGCTGTGATAATCCGCTTCCAGCGCTGCTCCTGCGCCAAGCGCCTGACTTAAAAAACTGCTGCTGCCCCGCCAGACTCTATGATCCCGTGTCAGTTGTTCCAGTTGCTGATTGCGCAGCAGATAAATACGGCTGTCGCCGACATGCAGCAGATGAGCGTGATGTTGTTTCAGTATTAAGGCACTAAAAGTACAGACATAACCTTTGTCGGGGTCTGAACTAAAAGGGCCATTGCGATTTTGCGCATACAACCAGTTATGACTGGCTTTGAGTACCTGCATGGCTGCATGAGGCACAGACCAGGCATCGCTGGTGCAGTAATAGTCATCCAGAAAACTTTTTACCGCAGTTTCACTGGCAATCTGGCTGACAGTGCTGGTGCTGATGCCGTCGGCCACCGCCAACACTATGCCTTTACTACTGAGTTCAGGTTCCTTGGGCAGATAAGCGCCAAAGCTGTCCTGATTTAAAGCTTTTCGGCCAGCAGTGGAGTGCTGGCCTATGGAGACTTGCAAAGATGCCGATGGCAACATAATCAGGCTTTGGCCAGAGTAGCTGCCGGGCTTTCGGCTGTTTTAGCTGTCAGGTTACGTTTGGGTGCAGTTTTATAGTGGGTGCTGTACAAGGTTAAACCGGTAAAAGCTAAACCACCGACCAGGTTACCCAAAACCGTTGGGATTTCGTTCCAGATCAGATAATCCATTACAGAAAAATCACCGCCCATCATCATGGCAAAAGGAAATAGAAACATATTGACCACTGAATGCTCAAAACCCATAAAAAAGAACAACATAATAGGCATCCACATTGCTATGACTTTGCCGCTGACATGAGTAGAAATCATAGCGCCCACCACACCCATAGACACCATCCAGTTACACAACATGCCACGCAGGAATATCGTCATCCAGCCTGTGACACCATGTTCGGCATAACCTAAAGTTCGTGCTTCACCCACACCAGCCAGTTTCTGTCCAACTGCGTCGGGTTCCAGATGGAAGCCCATAGTCAGCACAAAAGCCATCATGGCGGCGACAGTTAAAGCGCCAAGGAAGTTACCGGTAAAGACCAATCCCCAGTTGCGTAATATGCCTTGCACTGTCACGCCAGGACGGCGGTCCAGCAAGGCCAGCGGTGTTAACACAAAAACGCCGGTCAGTAAGTCGAATCCCATCAGATACAACATAATAAAACCGACAGGGAACAGCATGGAACCTACTAAAAAGGAACCAGTTTGCACCGCCACTGTCACAGCAAAAACTGCAGCTAAAGCCAGAATAGCGCCCGCCATATAAGAGCGGATCAACGTATCCCGGGTGGACATAAAAATTTTGGATTCGCCGGCATCGACCATTTTGGTCACAAACTCGGCTGGAACTAAATAAGCCATAGGTTCACCTCTTCCTGTTGTTGCTATTAGTTTGTTCAGGTGCTGTTTTTTAAAAAACAAAAAAGGCGTCCGGATCATTCTGTTACCAGAAGATCTCGGGACGCCTTTGTCCTGAATATCATTTTTGTTTGCTTGGAGGTGCTTCCCACCTCCGCCCTTTTAACAGAGCAACTTTAATGCCAGCTGAGGATTTAAGTTTAATTGGCTGATTTATATTGTATTTTCTAAACGGGTATTGGCGGGCGCTTGAAAATAAAGGTCCATACTTGTGCAGCGTCGAGCCTTTTTTGCACCGCTTTGAAGCAATACGGTGCCCGCTATGTGATTAAAATCTGGTGCTTATTTGGTAACAACGCAGCGCTGGCAGGCGCTGGCTCACTGCTGCTACCTGGATGGAATGGCCATTGCTAGGCTGTAAGGACGTAAAGTTCTTTGAGTGACAGATGAATCATCCAACGGCACTCTTTTTGCTGGCAGCTAAACAGGCTGAAATTAAAGCGCTGCAGCAGCTTTCGACCAGTTGTTTATTGGTCACCAGCATCAGCGAGCTGGTGCATCAACTGCAGCGTGAGCGCGGTATCAGCAATATTTTCCTTGCCTCAGGTTGTGAGCTCTTTGCAAAACAGCGCCAACAGCAGTTGTTGCAAAGTGTTCAGGCCGAGCAGGAACTGCGCACAGCATTAAACAAGCAGTATCTGCAAGGGGCTGAACCTTGTCATAGCAGTCGATTACTCAGTGGTATCTCTTTGGCTTTGCAGGGCGTCGATCATTTGGCCGGACTGCGTGAACAAGTTCAACTGCAAAAAATAACGCCGTTGCAGGCCACTGAAGCTTATAGTCGCTTAATTGCCGCCTGGCTTGCCGTAGTCCTGGAATCGGCCGATTTAGCTTGTGACGCTGGCATTACGCGTTTTTTGGTGGCCTTATTTAACTTACTGCAAACCAAAGAATATGCCGGACAAGAAAGAGCCTGGGGTGCTATGGGCTTAGCTTCGGGTCAGTTGACCACTGAGCTGGCCGAGCGTTTATTATTACTGCAACAGGCGCAGCAACACAGCGCTGCTGTTTTTCTGGAGTTTGCGACAACGGAGCAGCAGCAACAGTGGCATTTGCTTGAAGACGCGACAGCAGCAAAACAACTGCGCCAGCTGCGGACTATGATGCAGCAACTGGCAGGCACTGCAGCTCCAGTGCCTGCGGTTAGTGATCTGTGGTACCAGTTTGCCACTGAACGCATGGATGCTATGCATCTGTTACAGGCCGGCTTAACCTCTGAGTTACAGCAACTGACATCCGCCACAGTAGCTGCAGCGCAGCAGCAGTTACAGCAGCATCAGCACAAGTTGACTGAATTAACAGAACTGCCCGCCAGTTCGGGTTTAACCTTACTGATTGACCCCAGTATGCCGGGTTTATATGGTGCTTCTGTGCTGCCATCAAGCCAGGCTGAGCAAAATCTGCAGGCGCCCAGCCGATCCTTTTATCAGCTATTGTCTGAACAGGCTCAGCATATTCGCCAGATGCACACAGAGCTGACAGATGCCCGCCGTGCTATCATTGAACAAAAGCTGATCGACCGAGCTAAGTTGTTGCTGATGCAGTATAAAAAACTGACGGAAGAACAGGCGTATCGCCAATTACAGCAAAGCGCGATGAAACAACAGTGCCGTATTGCCGATGTGGCTGATGCTGTGGTGAAGGCTCTAAAGCCAATGAAAACTTAGCTTTAGTAACCCAGTTGTGGATCAAACCAAAGAGCTTTATTTTGCAGAGGGGTTTCGCTGGGCAGCAGAGAGTTGTTCAGCTGAATCACTGTTCTGGATTTTAAATCGGCCTGTTGTATAGCGCTGCTGAAATGTTGCAAAAACAGCTGCTGCATACTGCCATCTTCAATAGCCCGTAACAGCCCAATCTCGATGGCATTGGCCAGTTCGATATTGTCTTTTTGCACAAAAAAATACAAAGCCGCCGGGTAATGCAACACCCACTTGGGGGCAACTGTCAGCGACATTCCGTTTTTTTGCTGCAATTCAGGCCAGATTTCCGTGATTGAACGGGGGAAATAATCAATACGTTTCGCCTGCAGCATTTTGAACATAGCGTCAAAGTCGCCACTGCCTAATACCCGAAAATGATTGGCTTTTAAAATAGGGTAATCCGGCCAGTCGCTGCCCTGAACCGAAGGGCTGGTTTTTAAATGCTTTTCATCCAGTTGCTGAATTTTTTGTTCGTTATCCTGATGGATCAGCAACAAACGCCAGCCAATCAAACCTCTGTCTATGGGAATACGAATGGGCCTAAGTTCCTTTTCCCGCTCTGGTGAGGTCATAGTCCAGACTACATCTAACCCATTGTTCGAACCTAACTGACGCAAAGTTCTGTGTTGGCTCATGACCTGACCACTGGGAACCAACTGATACGAAGCGCCTGACTTCTCAATTGCCAGATGTAACAAAGCGATGGGATAGCTGCCTCTGGCATCGCCCAACATCGACATAGGCCATGAATAGATCACTTGTTGTGGTTGTGCGTTACTGAAAGCAGGCAGCAGCAAAAGAAAAGGCAGAAGCAGGATACAGAACCGGGTCGTCATCACAGACATATTATCCACTCCATGGTGTTGATTTAGAAACTATAGAACATTTCAGCTACAAGGTTAGGCTGCTGTCTTATCATGATGTTATTTCGTCTATTGTTTGCGGTTATACTCAGCGAAAAAATTGAGGGCAGGTAAAGAGATGACTGACGAATTAAAAATCGAAGATCTGGTGCTGGGCCAGGGTAAAGCTGCCGAACGTGGCGCTTTGATCACCACCAATTATCGTGGCTGGCTGGAAGATGGCACAGAGTTCGATTCGTCCTATAAAAGAGGCGAAGCCTTTCAGTGCATTTTAAGCAACAACAGAGTGATCCAGGGTTGGATTTTAGGTCTGAAAGGAATGAAAGTTGGTGGCAAACGTAAGTTGTGGTTGCCTGCTCATTTAGCTTATGGCGAACGCCAGATTGGAACTATGATCCCGCCGAATTCAAACCTGATTTTTGAAATTGAATTGCTGGAAGTGCTGACGCGGGACGACTGACAGTAAGGGGAAAGCTTTAGTGGTTGATAGATGAAACAGAAGGATTACCTTTAAAAGCAATCCTTCTGTTTAGGTGTCTAGATTGCTTTAAAACTTGTAGCTAAAGCTGGCAGTCACATTCCGTGGTGTGCCGTAACGATATTGTGTATAGGCACTACCCCAGACCGTCATGTAGTTGTAGTATTTTTCGTCCAGCAGGTTGGCGACGTTTAACTGCAAATCCATGTTTTCTGTCAGATCGTAACGTGCCATCAGGTTCACCAGCGAATAGGCCTTTTGATCTAAACGGGTACCACCACCTTCGGCGTAAGTTTCGCTTTGCCAGTTGATGCCACCACCTATGGTTAACTCTGGTAACAGGTCGATAAACTGATAGGTTGTAAAGAGTTTAAACTGCTTACGTGGACTGTCAGTATTCACTTTTAAGCCGTTTGCATCTTCAGCTTTAAATTGAGAATAACCAGCGCTGATATTCCAGCCATCAACAGGTTTACCTACAACTTCCAGCTCGTAGCCCTCGCTTTCGGTGCCATCCGCGCCATAGTAGGCAACTTGCTGTTCGGCATTAGGCACAAAGTTTGGATCTATGACTGCCAGATTATCCTGATTGATACGGAATAAGGACAGAGTGGTATGCAAACGATCGTTGAGGAAAGTGCTCTTCAGACCGATTTCATAGCTTTTACCTTCGACTGGATCAAGTAAGCCGTTGTTGGCATATCTTCTGTCCTGAGCTTTAAATATTTCGGTGTAACTTGCGTACAGACGGTGCTGCTCAGTCAGATCATAAAGTGCACCGGCATAAGGTGTAAAAATACCGCTATTGCCGAAGTCTTCTGCTGCACCGTACCAGATACCTTCACGATCCCAGCTGGACAGACGGCCGCCAAGGATAAACTTCAAAGAGTCACTGGCAGATAAGCGGGTTGCTGCGTAGAAACCTTTTTGTTTGATGTTAACGTCTTCTGCCCGGGTTGGAGTGGCTTGCCATTCTGGTTCTGCCAGATCACCCCATTGATAGAAGTTATCAATATCTACGCGGTCATAACCACCACTCATATCTCCACCAATAGGAGTGTAAGAGTCGGTCTGAATATCCTGAGAGCTGGAAATTGCACCTAAAACGAATTCATGTTGCTGGTTAAACAGTTGGTAATCACCTTTGAGCTGAATATCAAAGCTGTCCTGAGAGGTTTCACCAAATGCACGGTAACGCTGAGCGCTTAACCCTTCGCCCGTTTCTTTATCCAAAGCACCATAAACATACAGCAACTTAGAATCTTTTTCGTATTCCATTCTGTTGTAGTTGCTCACCAACTGCCAGCCATTACTAAATGTATGCTCTAAACTGGCAAAGTAGTTAGTGTTGCTTGTGTCCCACTTTGTCCAATCAGTACCTGTGGTGGTTGATACATCCCAGTCGGCATAAGTGCCATCTGTAAATACTGCAGGTAACGCGCCCCAGGTTGCAGCTTTCGGGTCGCGGTTTTGATAACTGCCGCCAGCTCGGAACAAGGTGCTTGCTGACAAGTCAGCTTCAACTACAGCATAAAACAGGCTGTTGCGCTCTTCGTACTTATTCCAGTATGAATCGCTGTCCTGATGTTTAGCCACAACCCGACCACGCACAGAACCACTGCTGTTCAGGGCATTGGCCACATCAGCTGTAATTTGTTTTTTGTCCCAGCGTCCGGCTGCAAGATTGACGTAGCCAGTCAAATCAGTGCTGGACGCTTTTTTGCGTACCAGATTAATAGAAGCTGATGGATCGCCTGCACCTGTAAGTAAACCAGTAGCGCCACGAACAAACTCTACCCGCTCGTAAATAGAGACATCAGCGACTGTTTCTCCTGAATCACCAGCTAAACTCCAGGCTAACGGCACACCGTCTACCTGATAATTACTTACCTCAAAACCACGGGATTTAAACGAACTACGCACATTGTCCAGTTCTGTAGAGGAAACCCCAACGGCGTTTTGAACTGTTTCCAGTACTGAATTTATATTTTGGTCGCGCATGCGCTGTTCAGTCAGCACAGTCACTGACTGCGGTGTTTCACGTAAAGTCAGGCCCAGCCCTGTTGCCGTATCCAGCACTTCACTGACTGTATATAAGCCTTTGACTTCCAGTTTCTCTATATCGTCGCTTTTGTTGCTTTGCTCCTCAGCCAGCACAAGAGGAGAGGCTGAAGCAAGGGCTAAAGAAATTGCACTGGCAAGAGGTAACAACCTGACTTTGGGTACGTTCAACATCAAAAATAAACCTGCGAAGGGAGGAAGAAGGCTGCATTTTAAACATAACGAGAATCGTTATCAATGGCATTCGTCGCTTATGTTGTTGAATGTATCTGCGGCAGAAAAGTAAAAATTAAGGGGTAGCAAGGGCAGAGTCTCAATACTCTGCCCTCATTTTTATTAAGCTAAAGCGTAATCCACGCCAGCACAAATCACTGCAACCTGAGCTGCATTACATTGTTCCGGACTGGCTTTTGGACTGTCCGGATAAACTTCTGTGGTAGTGACAAATTTGGCATCTGTCATACCGCCACAAAGTCCCAACGAACGTTTTGGGTAATTCACCACACCAAACTGGGCGAGTTTTTCGCCAATCAGGCAGCCATTTTCATCGGCTTCAGCTATATGAGTGACTTTCTGCACTGCTTCGATAATAGCGCGCTGAAAACCAGGCTCTGGCTTATCAGTGTCCCCAACCAGATAAAAACCATCAGGGATATTCCAGTTGGTGTTCACAGTGCCATCTCGGGCAGCTTTGGCCGGACGAAATTCGCTGTTATCAGAATCTGTGGTTTCGTGCAGGTCAATATGCACTAACACTTCACCACTGTGCTGACGTACAAAGGCCATAGCTTTCGTTGCTTCATCAGACTGACTTTCAGCGCCAAAGGAGCGGTTTGGATCGACGGCTTTTGGATTCCAGCGGTTGATAGTTTCATAACCCCATGGACTGATACAAGGCAAAACCAGCAGGTTCACCTTGTCGCTGTAATGGCTGAACTCTTCTTTAACAAACTTAATCGCACCTTGCACACCACTGGTTTCATAGCCATGCACACCACCAGTGATCAGTACTACAGGATAACCTTCTTGCCAGTTTTTACTGCGCACAGCAAACAGCTCATACAAAGGTAAATCAAAACTGCGGTAATCCAGCTTGCCGTAGCTAACCAGTTCAGCTGTATCAGGTAAATGCTGAAGTAGCGGTTTCACTACTTCGTCTTCGTAGCTGCGTTTAATTTGTTGCTCACTCAGCCACTGTTGTTTTTCCGCGTCGCCCCAAGGCGTGCCTACAGTGCCAATGTGATAAATAAAGTCTTTCGTTGGGGTGGTCATACCGCACCTTTTTTGTTTTATATGAATGTGTTGTTATTCAGTGGTCATTTCATCAGCAATTTGCAACAGACTGGCGGCTAAAGTGGCTGGGTCCTGTGCACCGGATATCAGATAGCGCTGGTTGATTACAAAAGCCGGCACCGAACTGATACCCGCTTGCTGATACTGGGCTTCTTCAGTGCGTACTTCTTCAACAAACTGCTGTGATTGCAGCACTTTTAATGCGTTATCCGCGTTAAGCCCGGCTTTTTCTGCGCATTTTTGCAGAACATCAGCTTTTGACACATCTTCTGCAAAACCAAAATAAGCTTCAAACAAGGCTTGTTTCATCGCTGTTTGTTTGTCAAAGCCAGCCGCCCATTTCACCAGACGGTGCGCATCAAAGGTATTGCAGGTAAAACGTTGCTGCATTTTATCGAAGTTAAGCCCTAAATCAGCAGCAACTTGCATCATCGATTGTTGTGATGCGCGCATTTCATCTTCGCTGCGGCCATATTTTTTGCTCAGGGCAGGCAAAATAGGTTCGGGGATTAGCTGAGGATCCGGATTGAGTTCAAAAGCGCGCCATTGAACACTAACGCTGACTTTATCTTTTATGCTGTCCATGGCTTGTTCCAGTCGCGCATAGCCTATGGCGCACCAGGGACAGGCAATATCGGACACTAAATCTATATGCAGGTTTTTCATCACAGATCCTGAAATCATCAAAGAGATTCAAGGGATCTGGTTACGTGACTGATAAATATCAAGACCAGTACAGGCATTTGTCGACGAGAAAGTGGTGGCTTGAGTTGTAAGTACCAGTCGGGATCTTCATCCCAACTGGTATTACTAAGGTGTTAGCTTTTAATCTGCAGAATACAGTGGATTAAAAGCGGTAATTGATGCCTGCGCTGATGCTTTCTACATCCAGGTTATCTTCATCATCATCACCTATTTCTGGTAAGACAGCGTACTCCAGGTTAAGGCTCAGGTTCGACGTAAGATGCAGCTCTGCACCAGCACCGTAAATCAGGCCGTCTTCACTGTAGTCATCACGTAGTGTGTCGCCATCATTCACTTTGAAATCGTACTTGGTTTTATTAAAACCAGCTATGCCATACACAGACAAAGTTTCCAACATAGGCCATGACGCTTTACCCAGTATTGAGTAGCTGTGGTCGACACCTACTTTTGCAGAGGTAAGTGCGCTTGAGTATTCTTCATCCTGTATACCTAAACCAAAACGGCCTTCAATGGCGAATACGTCATTAAACTTATAACCAGCAACCGCGGATAAGACGCCAAAGTCCCAGGAAAGGTCATCAACACTTTGCTGGCTGTACTGAGCACCAAAATAGAGAGGTTGTTCAGCCTGAGCTGAAAATACTGCTGCTGAACAGCCTAAACCCATCAATGCTACTGCAATTTTTTTTAACATATTTTTCCTTAAATAGTCTGAGAATGCTGCCAGGCCTGGAGGCATGACCGGTGTCCTTGAATGGACTGAAGGTAAAATATGTTAATTATTGTGAATGTGAGATTAATGAGAATATGCTTTAGCAGCTCTGATCACTGTCAATCAGGCTTACACTGGCATCATCCAGATTAATTTTAATGACCCCGGCAGGGCGGATAGGTAAATAAAAGTCACGTTGTAGCAGATAGGGTGATTTTGCAAAACAGCGCCATTGCACCGAGCTGACTGAACGCAACAGCTGTTCCAGTTGTTGCTTAGAGTAAAAGGCGCTCAGACCAAAGCTTTTCAGCACAGAACCGTCAGCTTTGTAAATCACTACCACTTCGCCATGCCCAGGGTTATACCAGTTATCTATCGTAATCAATTCCCCCTGATTGCTGGCATAGCTAAGTAAAGGCAAAACTTTGTTCCGTAACGACAGCTGTTGATAAGGTTGATAGTTACCCTGGTTGTCCCAACGGAAAAAACTGGCTTTGGCAAAATGAGGCTGGTTACTGGCATCTCTGTTGGGTAAAACGCCAGGCTCGACCCTCACTAGTATTGATGCATCAGCACTTAAAACAGCCATAGGTTCAGGCGGTAGCCAGCTGTCGGCATCTAAGATAAAACTGAAGAGTAAAAGCAGCGACGCTATAAATTTCATGGTGATAGTCCGGCTTTAGTGATGCGCTTTATCATAAAGCAGATCAAGCCAAAATAAATCGGTTTGGGTAATTTACTCCGATAGGTTTTGGCTCTACACTTTGCGCGTTTTTTACACAGGAGGCCTTATGGCAAAAAAGACAACGGCTGAGCATGGCCGCGGCGAGATCCGGGATAATGCACTCAAAGCTTTAGTGACCAGTAAATTATTTCAAATGCAGGTGGTGAAAGCGAAAAAAGGCAAAGGCTCCTACAGCCGCCAGAAGTTTAAACAAGGGCAGAAGTGTGATCACTCTGCCCTTTTTGTTTGCAGTATTTAATTCGTTTTTCCAGCTTGTTTGTTCAACTACTCCTCTTTTTTAAAACCATAGATGCATAAAATTGCACTTCATATATCTATATGGAATAAAAAGTCACAAAAAATAACTTTTTCTTCGGCATGGATTTCAGTATTATGCGCGCAACCATCTGGACGTCTAAGTGTTTGTATGGTTTTTCAATCTGCTGTTCTGCACTTCACTCTTCATAGTCGAAGTATGACTGTCAGGTTCATTATTTAGCTGTAAATCAGGCAAATCAGTCCGCTGGATGCCGGGTTTGTTGTAAGGGTAAAATCCTATGTTCATTGTTTCACTTCGCTTCTGTGCTTCCTCTGCTACTGCACTGCTGCGTTGTTGCCGAATGCCTCATTGTTCAGCTCATCTTTTGATGTGCTGCTAAATCTTTTGCGCTCTTGCCCCTGATCGTCAGTTGCACAAAGCGCTGCGGTTTAACCGCTTCATTTAGCTTTCTATAAAAATAAATTGGTCTGGTCAGGCGTTAAATCCGTCATGGCACAGCTTTATCCACATTTGAGGTCTTTATGTTAAAAACAAACTCTTCTGGCTTTGCGCCTAAGCTTAGCCTGCTGGCATTGGCTATCTCTGCTTTTTCCCCTGCTGTGGCGGACGAAAACAAAGTGGAACGTATTCAAGTGACAGGTTCACTGATTAAAAGAGTGCAGCAGGAAAATGCCACCCCTTTGCTGCAAGTGACGGCTGAAGATATTAAAGCCAGCGGCAAAGTCACCTTAACTGATGTGTTACGTGACTTAACAGTCAACTCTGGCAATAGCTTTGACGAACAATACACAGGTAGCTTCTCAGCAGGTTCGGCTTCCATCGGTTTACGTGGCTTAAGCCCAAAAAATACCTTAGTACTGGTGAATGGCCAGCGTGTCTCTAACTATGGTTTTGCGCTGAACACGCAAGATACTTTTGTTGATTTAAATGCCTTGCCATTAAGTGCAGTCGCCCGGATAGAAGTATTAAAAGACGGCGCCTCTTCTGTCTATGGTTCGGACGCCATAGCAGGTGTGGTAAATATTATTCTGAAAAAAAATGTGCAGGACACTGAAATCAAAGCCTCTACTGGCGCTGCTACTCAGGGGGGCTTGGAGCAGCGGGCTTTGGGTTTAGTCACGGGCACAGGCGATTTAAACCAGGACGGTTATAACCTGAGTTTAACTCTGGATTGGTTTGACCGAGAGCGACTGGATGCCAGCGACAGGGATTTACTCAGCAGCGGCGATTTCCGTCATTTACCAGGTGGCAAGTTATCCGGCTGGAGCAGTCAGGGCGCAAATAGCTTACAAAACCCTTCTGCTCCTGCAGCTTTTGAAAATTGCCCTGCAGGTGCTGTAAAACGACCATGGACTGATTTCACTCCAGGCCGTGCTGGTGAAGTTTGTGCTTTTAACGCTCAGCCTTTTAATACCTTACAACCTGAAGTGACGCGTCGTCAGGCCTCTTTGCAAGGCACTTACCAGTTGTCGGATAAGCTACAAGCCACAACCGAGGTGCTTTACAGTTATAACGATTCGGCAATGATTTTTGGCTCGCCTTTAACAGTAGGACCGGGCTTACGAGCATATGATCCAGTCAACAGCACTTTGACTGATATCGCAGTGGCTTTGCCAGTGGGGCATCCGGATAATCCAACCAACGCCGCTTTGCCATTTGAATACACTTTGCTTGATTTAGGCCCGCGTCTTAAAGAAAACAAACAAATCTTCAGCCGAGTGCTGGCGGGTTTACGTTATCAGTGCGATGAATGGGACTTACAGTTCAATGCACTGCAGTCCAGTAGTCATCAGCGTGAATATGTAGATAACTTCGTTGACCGTTTTGCCTTTGAGCAAGCTTTACAGGATGGCAGCTACCGTTTTGATGGCCGTGAAAATTCCGCTGAAGTGTTGGACGAATTACGACTGCAAACTCGTCGTCCCGGCACTTATCATTTAAGCTCCATCAATGCCAGTGCCAGCACTGTGTTAGCAGAGCTTGAGCATGGTCCACTGGCTTTTGCCGCTGGTGTGGATTTACGCCGCGAAAAAATGGATGCTGGTACTTCGCCTGAAGTCTTATCCGGCACCGAGCTGCGTCCTGCCATTAATCTGGTCAAAGGTGAACGCGAAATTAAAGCTGCCTTTGTCGAATTTAGTATTCCGCTGTTGCAGGATTTAACCGCCAGCCTGGCTGGACGTTCTGATCATTACGACGATTTTGGCAGTGCCTTTTCACCTAAAGTGGGCGTGCATTATGTATTGGCGGAAGACTGGCTGCTGCGGGCCTCCTGGTCTAAAGGCTTCCGTGCGCCGTCTTTGCCTGAGATAGCCAACAGCAACACCATCAGTTATGGCGCTGTGATTGACCCTAATGATCCGATTGAGCCCGGTGTGCGCCGCGGTTTTACTCAGCTTCGCACTGGTAACCCGGAGTTGCAGCCTGAGCGTTCAAAAAACCTTAACACTGGGGTTATCTGGTCTTTTACTCAGCGAGGCAGCATTGGTGTGGACTGGTTCCGGATTGAACAGGACCAGATCATAGGGGCTGATAATGCCCAATTTATTGTCAACAATCCGGCTTTATATGCTGACCGTATAAAGCGTGATGCACAGGGCCGATTACAAATTGTTAGCAATCAATACAACAATCAAGGCAGCAGAACCACTTCTGGTATAGACGTTGATTTTAACTACAGATGGCAGTTAGCTGCAGATCAGTCGCTGGCCTTTAAATCGGTGTGGTCACGTTTAATCAGCTACAAACAAGCCTTAGTTGCAGGGCAGGCCGAAATTAACGGTGCCGGAAACAACCAGTTTGGCGCTTTACCGCAGTGGAAAAACAGCACCAGTCTGAACTGGTCTGTGGCAGACTGGCGCAGCAGTCTGATCAGCAGCTATAGCAGTAGCTACGAGCAACAAATAGCAACTCAAAGCAGTAACCCCGGTTTGCAGCCCAAAGTTGCCAGTTATACACAACTGGATGCTCAGGTCAGTTATCTGGGGCTTGCCAATACGGAACTGGCTTTGTCTATCGGCAACTTAACAGACAGAGATCCACCTTTTGACCCGGCAGCGGGTGGCGATTATTTTGATACCAGTTTGTACAACCATAAAGGCCGTACCTGGACACTCAGCGCCAGTTATCAGTTCTGATCGTTGTTTAATCTTTGATGGGCTGCAGTATGCAGCCCTTATTTTCTGATCTTTATTCAGCTCAGGTTCAAGACTTCAGGTTCATGCTGCCCTCGCTTGTAATCAATGACTTACTTGTCACCATCCTATTTTCAACCCACTAATGCATTAAGGGAATTTTATGTTTGAAGCCGAATTCAGCAAGTTAGAGCAGTTAATTCAGAAATTAATTTCTGAAAATCAGCAACTCACTGCACAAGTACAGCAATTAGATCAGAAAGAGCAGCAGTTGCAGCAGGAACTGAAAAAAAGCACAGATCAATTGGAAACCTTGCAGTTGCATGCCATGGAGTCTGACGACCAGAAACAAAGGGCACAGCAGAAACTACAACAACTGACCCAGTTGTTTGAACAACAATTGTCAGCCTGAAGATGTTAAAGCAGCCCTTAGTGGTCGAACAGAAAGTAGTGATAGCCGGGCGTGAGTACTGGCTGCGCTGCACTGTAAAAGAACAGGCTGAGCTGCAGGAAGCGGCGCGGCTGCTGAACACTAAAATTGCTCAGGTAAGGCAAGGTGCAGGGCATTTGTCGATGGAGCAAAGCATAGTGCTGGCGGCTTTAAGCCTGGGCCAGCACCTAGTGACTCAGCAAAGCCCGCAATTAGAGGAATGTCAGCAAAGGTTGGCTAAGTTAGTGGCGTTAATTGAAGCCAAAAACTAACCAGTTCATTTTTTGAACTGGTTAAGTTCTGGTTCATCCGGATAAGCCACACTGAATGTATAAAGTAAGCCAGTGCAGTAACAGGCGTTACAGGATTTTTCCGATGGAAGGAGCAAACATATGACGTACTTTAAGCTAGTGATCACTGCAGTCGCCGCTGTTTATCTGAGTGCCTGCAGTTCTATTGCAGACGACCAACAACATTATGTGCAAGTGCAGAAAGAGAATTCGCAAAAAGTAATGATTGTGGTACACAGCGATGCAGCTGTACCTGATGCTTTAATACAGGCATTTAACCGCGAAGTTCCGGCCGTAGCGGCGGAGCAGGGCTTTCAGATTGTGGATGCTCAAACGCGTCAGTTGACTGAGGTACCAGCCCTGACAGATGTGGATATGGTGCTTTATGTCGATATCCAGCGTTGGTCTGAGCAGAGTGCTAAATTGCTAGCTTCAGAGGCTACGGTAGAGCTGGAGTACAAACTGGTGTCTGCTACTTCTGATCAAACACTTTGGCATCATAAAGAAAAACAGACGGATACCCGTTTTGCCATGGCTGAAAAGTTCTTACCTGAAGCTTTGTACCAGGCTTTTTTTGAAGCTTCGAGCGCCTATGAACAGCAAGCCAGTTCTGTGACAAAAGAAGCTTTCTCTGATTTCCCTGAAGCGCTGGCTGCTCAGCGTTAATCTAAAAACAAGGTCAGAGTCACCGACTCTGACCAGGCTTACCTACTTACAAGGCTGGCTTTTGCTGTTGATATCACAAATATGGATTTTGTTGGTGTAATCCAGCCATAAATCCCATTCGGTTTGCAAAGGTAAACTGCGCCACACCTTGTTAAATACATAGAGCGACTCTTTGCCTGCTATGGATTTGTGCAAAATTTTGGAATAAGCGCCGCTTTTACTTTTACACTCAGACACCCACACCAAGGTCGGATAACCATTCACTGGCTCTTCGCTCAAAATCTGACTATCAAACAACTCGTCGCAATTACGCTGGCCTTGCTGATCATCAATGGTTTTGGTTTTCATCAGATCGCTGTTGGGCTGTTGTTCAAACACAAAACTTTGTACATAGTTTTCTGAATCAACCGATTGCCAGCGCATCTCTGTGACATTATCTATATCTTTAGGACTGCTTTGGCTGACTGTCCATTCACCTTCAGGCAAGGGCATAGGTTGCTGCAACCGCTCGGTGTAACGCGGTATGGCACAAGCGGTCAGTAACATGCTGCTGATCAAAACAAAGCTGAAGTTGGTTTTCATAGGACTCAAATTATTTTTCATCAATGGGAGCAGAGTTTTTATCTGCTCCCTGTTGTTTTGGATGCTACAGGTATTTTTGTAAAAAGGCTAAATAAGCCTCTTGCGCCTTAATACGGTTTTCCTTTTTCAGAAAACCATGGCCTTCATCCGGAAATAATACATAGTCGACCGGCACATTCTGAGCCCGAATTGCTGCGACCATTTCATCGCTCTCAACCTGCAGTACCCGCGGATCATTAGCCCCTTGCACCACCAATACCGGCTTTTTCACTTTGTCGCCGTGGAATACAGGGGAGATACGACGTAAACGCTCACCATCGACAGCAGGGTCGCCCAACTCCGCATACAACGACTCACGGAAAGACTCCCACCAAGGTGGAATACTTTCTAAAGTGCGTACCCAGTTGGTCACACCAAAGATATTAATGCCGACTTTAAACTCATCGGTAAAAGCCATTGCAGCCATCGTCAGATAACCACCGTAACTGCCACCCATCACGCCAATACGGTCTGCCGCTACCCAGTCCAGCGATTGCAGGTATTTTTTACCGTAGACTATGTCCTGTAAATCGTCTTCGCCGTGTCTTAAATCATCCAGATGAAAAAAGGTTTTGCCATAACCGCTGGAACCTCTGTTATTGACCGATAACACGGCATAACCCTGGTTAACCAGATGCTGAATGACGGGGCTGTAGCCTGTACGCGACTGACCACCAGGACCGCCATGGATCCAAATCAGTGCAGGAACTTTAGTACTGTTGCTGGCTTGTTTAGGTTTATACAGCAGGGCTGGTATGGCTAGGTCGTCAAAGCTTGGGTAACGCACCACTTCACTGTTCACCAGTACGCTTTCATCTATGGCTTTATCCAGTGCCTGAGTTAAACGTTCTGCTTTGGGTTCTGACAGTTTCCAGACAAATAAATTAGAAGGGCTGTCGTCGGCGTTGACGTAAAAGCTCAGGTACTGGCTGTCATCCGAAAAGGTGACTCCCCGTAAATCACCTGCAGGTAATTCAGGTAACTGCAGTGCTTTACCTGTGCTCTGGTCTGTGATGCTGATTTTAGTCGATGCATCAGCGTTGACCGCTTCTACTTTGTATTTATCGTCTTTGCTAAAGCCAATGTACATAATGTCCCAGTCGGCTTTGCTGTAAGGCTTTACCGCTTTTTCAGCGATGTTGTAGGCAAAGGCTTCGCTGAATTCAGATTTCTCATCACTGCCAAAAATCAGCTGATTATTATCACGGCTAAAACCATAGATGCCATGCGACACATTGCCTTGATGCGGCGTGATATGCACAGGCGTTTTATCAGCGCTTTGCAAATCAACCAAATACAGGTTGTTGTCAGCATTAGTACGCTCTTTCGATAAGGCGATATAACGGCCGTTATCACTTAAAGCGCCTATGTCATAACCTTCATTGTTCTGATACACCAAAGTGCGCTGATAGTCTGTGCTGTTGTAGCTGTACAGGTCAAAAAACTTCGGATCCCGTTCGTTACTCATTACCCAGAATTGGTTGTCATCTGTCCAGCCAATAAACTCAGCTTTGTGTTTATCACCCGGGGTTAAATCTTTGACTGAGCCATCCAGTTCACGCACATATAAATGGTGCAGTTCGTTACCACCCTGATCGGCGCGATAGAGGACACGGTCATCCTGCGGAAACCAGCCTACAGGTAAAATAGATTCGGTGGTGGAATTGGTCAGGGGCGTCCAGGTTTTGCCATCCAGACTGACTTTATACAGGTTAAATACGCCAGTCTCATCAGACGCCACTAACAGCGCATCGGCTTTGTGGTTGATGTCATTGCCCAAGTAAGACTTGGTGGCATAAAACTGAGTTGGGCTGTAGCCAGGAATAGCTTTGGCCTCAACCTTAGTTTCTATAACTGGGGTGTCGGTTTTCGGCGTTTTATCACAGCCACTGAGCAGCAGAACACTGACCAATGCCGCCAGATAAAGTGGGGTATGCTTCATACAAAATCCTTGTTTTAAGTTATGTTTCAGCTGTTTTCCTAACACTACTTAAAGTCAGGATTGGAGGAAAAGGAGCCTGCGTTTTGTGATAACGCAGACTCCCTATGTTTTTTCACTGTATTTAAAGATTAACATCAGCGCCAATTGCAAGTGATGAATAATCGGACCAGTCTCCGCCAAACACTTCGTCATCCGCCGTTCTGCTTCTTTTTACCAGATTTCTCAGAGCACTCTGGTAATTCGTTTCGCTGGCATATTTTGATAAAGACAGTTGAATATACAGATCTGAAACCATCTCTAATCTTTCTTCCATGTTGTAGTCTGCCGGCAAAATGTTTTCCGGGTATTTGCCTTGCATTGGCCCGTAAAAAGCTTCGCTGTATTCAGTACCATCCATCAGGCTAACTTCAGCATAGAGTGAGAACATTGCATACTGATTTGCATTAGGAATTGAATAGTTGTTTGAATCGGACGTAATAAAGTTGTCAAAAGCCAAGGCCATACCTTCAAGTGGAGTGACATCCGGCTGGTCAATGGAGGTGGTACCTGGGTTTGTAAGATTTACTGCTTTTCTGCGATTGACAAAGATATTTACCGACTGTCCATCTTCTGTGATCCGCTGAAAGTTGGTGCCACTCAGGTGAGCCCGTGTCAGATTATCCAAGCCTGTAAGCACCGGGAATTCTGTGCTGCCTTGATCGATAGGGGTGCTGAGCATAGTGCCATCGACTTCATGTATTACCCTGACATTATTGAAATTTATGTCAACATTGGCCGGATAAAGTGTGGCGAATTGGTCCAACTGTATTTCCAGATCTGTATTGATGTTGTAATTAGTCAAACTACCAGCTGCTAATTCAGTGCTCGCCGAGTTTAACACTGTCAAAGCAGGCCAGGCTCCACCTGAGGTCCGGCAAATTTGGGCATTCCTAAAAACACCGCCATAGGAGGAAAGTTGTCGAAATGCGACCGGACTCGTAATTCCAGCCAACGTCATACGATCAATACCAAATCCCTGCGCTGAACTCACCCGAACATCCTTGGTTTGGCATTCACAGCCTTGGGTTGAAGAGCCTAAAGCAGTAAATTTTCCGAGGTCACCCACAGGGTGCTGAGCTCGGGACTCTGCATAAATCTGTGTGCCAGAGGTCGTTTCTGTTCTGGTAATAAAAGCTATATTGACTGACTGAGTGGCAGGAATTGCCGCTGTTATTTTGCCTTGAGTATCAGGGGTATGCCGACTTTTTATCGCCCAATTCGAATCGTAGACAACAAGTTCAGCATTGGTGGCAGGGATCTCTGTCCGGCAAAGGCTTTGCTGTACTATGTCAGCCGTCAGAGTGACGGTGTTATTACCTCCACCTGTACCCCCGCCATCACTTCCACCGCCACCGCAGGCGGTGAACAGTATGGTGCTACTGAGTAATGTCATTAACTTTAGTTTGTTCATTATGAGTCCTTTCTTGTGTGATAAAACGGCAGTTTCCGAGGATTTAGCCAGGTTAAGATACTAATTAATAAAAGCTTTGTATTATTCAGCCCAACGTTGTCTGATTTCAAGGATTTGTTGCAGATTTTCATCAAGCAAATCGACCAGTTTGGGTTCAAAATGCAGGCCTTTTTGCTGGCGGATATGCTGCAGTGTCTCTTCAATACTCCAGGCTTGTTTGTAAGGCCGGGCGCTGGTTAAAGCATCAAACACGTCGGATAGCGCCACAATGCGGGCTTCAACTGGTATTTGCTCAGCACTCAGGCCAAAAGGGTAACCAGTGCCGTCCCATTTTTCGTGGTGATACAAAGCCACGGCTTTAGCCATTTTTAATAAATCAGATTCACAATCGCCGATAATCTCTGCACCTATCAGCGGATGTTTTTGCATCTCTGTGTATTCTTCACCCGTCAGTTTGCCGGGTTTGAGTAAGATATTGTCGGCAATGCCAATTTTACCTATGTCGTGCATAGGGGCTGCATGCAGCAAGTCTTCGGCTTTTTGTTCGCTAAAACCATAAGCTAACGCCAATACCTGAGCGTAGTGACTCATACGCATCACATGTAAGCCAGTTTCATTGTCTTTGTATTCAGCAGCCCGGCCTAAACGCTGGATTACCTGCAGCCGGGTTTGTTTCAGCTCTTGCGCCTGCACTAAAGACAAATGGGTTTTCACTCTGGCCCGCACCACAGCAGGGCTGATAGGCTTGGTGATGTAATCCACAGCTCCCACTTCAAAGCCTTTGGTTTCGTCCATTTCATCTTTTAGGGCTGTAACAAAAATAACCGGAATAGCGCTGGTCGCCGGGTTGGCTTTTAAGCGGGCGCAAACATCAAAGCCGGTTAAGCCTGGCATCATCACATCCAGCAGTATTAAATCAGGTTGTTCTTTTTGCACCAGCTGTAAGGCTTCTTCACCACTTTTGGCAAAAAACAGGCGGTACTGTTCCTGCAATACAGTGCGTAGTACTCTTAAGTTGGTGGGTTCATCATCCACTAGTAACAGGCTTTGTTTGTCTGTCATCAGAGTTCTCCTTCCGCCAGCTTCTGCTTTAACTGTTCCAGTAGTTGCAGCGCCAGGTTAAAGTCAAAATCGTTGACGGCATCCAGCAACATCAGTAGCACAGGCTGATGTTCGCCGCTGTATTGAGACAATTGCTCTATGCCTTGGTCATCCAGTTCATGCCGTAATAACGACTGTTTTAAGCTGTCGAGCATGGTATTAAGTTGCTGATTATCCAGTTGTGTCGACTCTTCTTTCTGCGCCAGAGGCTGCTCTGCCAGCAGTTTTTGATATTCAGCTTCATATTTATGCCAGCAGCCCAGAATTTTCTGTACTAATTCCATGGCTCTTTGTTGCTGCTGCTGTCGGCTTGCCTGTTCCAGCTCGGCGCAGGCTTTACTCAGAGGGTCCAGCCCAAGATTCGCGCTAACGCCTTTAATCGCATGCGCCTGTTGCTGCACTAACTGATAGTTTTCGGCTTGTAATTCTGCGATGGCCCGCTGTAACTGAGGCAGTTGTTGCTGTAAAAACTGCTGTAATTGCGGCAGATAAGTGGGCAGATTGCCCCAGAGCTGCAGTGCTTTTGGCAAGTTCAGTAATTGATCGGATGCAGGAGTTTGCGCAAGCTGGGATAAAGGCTCCCGCACTTCAATCTGCAGCACCTGAGCTATTTCAAAACATAACGCAGCAAAATCTATAGGTTTACTGGCAAAACCCTGCATGCCTGCTTCTTTGGCTGCGGTTTTATCTTCGTCCAGCACACTGGCAGTTAATGCGATGATGGGCAGGGTGGTGTTGTGATGGTTTTGCTCCCAGAGGCGAATTTGCTGGCAGGCTTTCAGGCCATCCAGGTTTGGCATCTGAATATCCATCAGCACCAAATCAAAGGGCTGTTGCTGCACAGCTTTTACTGCTTCGATGCCATCTGTCACCGCCGTTACCTGATGTCCGGCACGTTGTAATAAGAGTTTCAACAGTTCAAGATTTTGTGGGATATCGTCTGCTATCAGTACTTTTAAAGCTGGCAGCGCAGGCACATAACCTTGCTGAGCCGCAACAATGGCTTTACCTGCTTTGAGCGGTAAACTGAATTCAAAACAACTGCCCACACCTTCAGTACTTTGGACGCTGATTTCGCCGCCCATCAATTCGACTAACTGTTTGCTGATGGTGGTGCCAAGGCCAGTGCCACCAAAACGGCGGCTCATTGAGGCATCGGCTTGAGTAAAAGCATCAAAAATCAAGGCTAAGCGATCGCTTGCTATACCAATACCGGTATCCTGAATACTGAACTTCAGTTGCTGGTCTGCTGTTGGAGTCACCCGAACTAGCACCGAACCCTTGTCAGTAAATTTAATCGCATTGCCGATCAGATTCGTCAACACCTGACGCAATCTGTCCGGCGCGCCGTAATAAAACTCGCCGAGTTTTGGATCCAGTTCCAGCTTTAATTCCAGTTGTTTTTTACGCGCCTGGATCCATAAGGTAGACACCACGGCATCCAATACAGCAGGTAAAGAAAAGTCACTGCACTCCAGTTCCAGTTCCAGTTTGCCTTTTTCCAGCTTGGCGCTGTCGAGAATATCGTTCAGTAAATGCAGCAACGAATGAGCCGAACCATGGATAGTCGCCAGATGTTTTTTCTGCTCTGCAGAGAGCTCCGAGCTTAATAACAGATCGCTGAAACCTATAATGGCGTTCATTGGCGTCCGGATTTCATGGCTCATATTGGCAAGGAAAGCGCTGCGGCTTTCTGCGGCCTGTTCAGCTTTATTTTTGGCTTCCAGCAGGTCGACTTCCATCTGTTTACGCTGACTGATATCCATCAGAAATCCATCCAGCCAGGCTATCTCGCCCTGAGCCGATTTCACGGCTTCGCCATATTCCAGCATCCAGCGTACAGAGCCATCTTTATGATAGATCCGGTATTCAATACTGAAGTTACCTTGATACAAATCCAACTGGCTGGTGGTGCTTTTATCGTCCGGATGCACTAAATCAGACCAGCTTCGTTTGGGAGATGGCAGCATAAAATCACTGGCAGGGTAACCGGACAGGTTTTCAATGGCGTCACTGATAAACACCATATCCCAGTTTTCATTGTACAAACAGCGATACGCTGCCCCCGGAATATTGCCAATTAAAGAGCGGAATTTTTCTTCGTTTTCTTTCAACGCTTGCTCCATCCGCAGGCGCTGGCTGATGTCCGTAATAAAAGCGACAAAAATATCTTCGTCCGGTAATTTGGCATGGCCTATAGCTAATCGTACCGGTATAGGGTGGCCATCTTTATGCACTGCTTCAACATCACGGCCTATACCAATAATTTTTGCTGTACCAGTAGTCAGGTAGTTACTTAGATAAGAATCGTGCTCAGGGCGAATAGTTGCGGGGGTAAGAATATTGACGTTTTTATGCAGTAATTCGGCTTGAGTCCAGCCAAAAATCTGCTCTGCAGCTTTATTCATACCCTGGATCAGGCCCTTAGCATTAATAGTGACTATGCCATCTACCGCTGTGTCCATCATCGCCAGCAAACGGCTTTCACTGGTTTTGACAACAGCACTGACTTCGCGATATTTCAGCAGCAAGTTGATAGCCACAACAAAACTGCTGATCACTAAGGTGGTAAAAGTAATACCCATAGCGAGCACCAGCGGCATTTCGCCAGCCTGATCATCAGGTATAAAACCGGCCGGAGGAACAAAACGAGCTGCCGCCATACCTGTGTAATGCATGCCACTGATAGCGCCGCCCATCACCAGACTGCTCAACAGCGTTAACCATTGCGGGGCCAGATTAAAACGTTTTAAACCAAAACGGATCCAGAGTGCCACTATGGCAAGCACCACAGCAACCAGAATTGAGAGTAAAAACATCGGCAAGTCGTAACGCAATGCGACCGACATTTGCATGGCGGCCATGCCACTGTAGTGCATGGTACCAATACCAGCACCCATCAGCACTCCACCTAACAACAGCTGAGGCAGGCTGATCCGCTTTTTACTGATCAGATCCAAAGCAACCCAGGACGCTGCGACACTGGGTAGCATAGACAACAGGGTTAAACCAAAGTGGTAATTGACTTCTGTGCATAAAGTGAAGGCCAGCATGCCGATAAAATGCATAGACCAGACGCCACCGCCGAACGCCACACTGCCGCTGCCAAGCATCAATAAACGTAAGGAATTTTTTCGGACACTAATAGCCTGAGCCGTAATTTGCATCGCCATGGCAGAAGCAAATACAGCTATTAAAAACGACAACACCACTAAACTGAGATCGTAACTGCCGGATAACAGCAATGGATCGGCTGGATGTTCAAACAACTGACGTAACCATTCCATTACTTTTACCTCTACAACTTAAATTTAATGTTTAGCTGCATAGTCCTCTACTGCACGCCAAACCCGCAATGTGTTGCCGGATAAGATTTTTTCAATCTCTTGTTCAGTGTAGCCCCGTTCTAATAAACCGCGGATCAGGTTCGGGTACGTAGACACATCTTTCAGCTGTTCTGGCAGAGAATCGCCTACACCATCATAGTCAGAACCTATGCCTACGTAGTCTATACCCACCAGCTTCTTCACATAGTCGATATGATCCAACACCTTTTCTAAAGAGGCAAACGGATAAGGGTTGGTTTTGCGATAATTTTGGCTGAATGCATCTTTATCGGTCTGACCTGAAGCTTTAAAAGCCGCGTCACGTTGCAGGCCCCATTGATTTGCTGCATTGACGATAAAAGCAGAACCAAAGTTGATCTGCAGCACACCGCCATTTTTGGCCAGTGCTTTGAGCATCTTGTCGTCCATATTACGTTCAAAACCCGGTACTAAGGCTCGTAACGAGGAGTGGGACGCAATAACAGGAACTTTACTGATCGCGACCGCCTGATAAAAGGCATCATCTGACACATGAGACACGTCCACCATCACACCAGTTTCGTTCATGGCCTTGATCAGCTCTTTACCAAAAGGGCTTAAACCTTTCCACTGCCGGCGTAAGTCGTAGCTTGAATCGGCTATATGGTTACTTTCGGAATGAGCTAAGGTGATGTACCTGATACCGCGGTCATAAAAGTGCTGCAGATTTTCCAGCTTGCCTTCGATAGGAGTGCCGTTCTCCATACCCAAAGCCAAAGATATTTTGCCTTCTTTAAAGTGTTTGGCCAAATCGGCGCTGCTGTAAGCCATGGCAAATTTGTCCGGCGCACGGCCGACTAAAGCTTCCATATTGTCGATCAATTGGTTGGCCAGCAAATAACCGCCGCCTTTTTTCTCATAAGAAGACGGGATATAAATCGACATAAAAGGTGCATTTAAACCACCGGCTTTAGCGCGAGGGTAGTCAAATTCGCCTCTTTGGGTGGCTTTAGTGACATCTTCCCAGTCGTCATGTAAACGGTAAGGCACATCGATATGAGTGTCGATAATTAACATACTTTGGGCGATTTTATTCGCCTGTTGGCTAAAGTCTGCGGCTTGAGCCTGCAGACCAAAAGCGGCGACTAAACTGATGGATAGTAGAGTAAAGCGCATAGATCCCTCGATAGTTCTGGATAAAAGACACCGTTATCTGCTGCAACGGTTTTTCCTAATCTATCGCGCTTTACACTTCGGGTATAGAGCAAGCTCTGTTTCTGGTCGCAGTTTTTGCCCTTATGGCAGCAACCAGCCGGATAACCATAAGCTGTAAAAGGCTGAGGTGTTCAGTAACACCGTTAACCAAAACAGTAACTGAAAGCTGACTTTACGGTTTTTATGCCGAAACCAGTGTTGAGCTACAAAAGCCGCAGGCCAGCCACCCACCAGCCCCAATAGCAACAGGGTACTTTCCTGAGTGCGCCACGCTTGTTGTTCAGCGGCCTTTTTATCCCGCCAATAGCCAAACAAAGTCACAGCGTTCATCAGCACAAATACATACTTCAGCCAGCCAGGCACTAAAAGCTGCCAATCCAGATACAACAACCATAAAGTCAGCAGCACAAAAAGGCCGATACTGAGTTTTAAACTGAAGCGAAAAGTGCTGGTGTCAGGTTGCATGAGCTGATCCTTAGAAGGCGTTGGATTGGATTTCAGAACAAAGGCGTTATGAAGCTTGCTTAGTCTAAAGAATACTAGCTGAAATACCGCTGAACCAGAATTGCTTTGTTACTGTTTTTTCTGGAGATTTGTTTTGCTCCAACTAGACTTTATTTCAGCTGCCCCAGAGGAATAATCCATGAGCAAAATCACTAGCTGGATCTGTACTGTATTACTGTCTGTTAGCTTCGCTTCATCCGCTATCGAAACAAATGCTGCTGTAAAGGTAACGCCTGTGTTGAAAACCAGCCAAAGCTGGGATGGGGCCTTATTAACCTATCCTCAAGGTCAGGCCGAGATTACCGGTGTCAGAATTGAAATAGCGCCTGGTGGGGAAACGGGCTGGCATTTACATGCTGTGCCTTCTTTTGGTGTTGTGCTGCAAGGTCAGTTGGAAATAAAGTTAAAAAATGGTAAAAAGAATGTGGTTAAAGCGGGTGATGCTTTAGCTGAAGTAGTCAACACTGCTCACAGCGGCAAAAATATCGGCACTGAACCTGTGTTGTTACTGATTTTTTATGCCGGAGCTGTAGGGCAACCGAATTCAACCCCATTCACCGAAGGATTATAAATGCGGGTACCTATCAAAATATTGAGCCTTTTTACACTGCTGGCTGTTCTAACTGGCTGCGGCACCATGCAAACGCTGGAACCGGAAAAAGGCAAAGTGGCGATCAGTTTCAACAATAAAAAAAGTTATTGTCAGTCTATTCCACGCATTTACAGTGGGTTGGCACATAACTTTTGCCAGCTTTACGGCGAACCAAACAAGAGTAGTTATAGCGCACCGATGTATTTTTCATTTTGGGCTTCTGACACTGTATTTTGTGCTGTCACTGATACCCTGGCTTTACCTTACACTGTTACACGCCAGATCCAGGACGGCTCGCTGAAGGTAGTGAACTAAGGCGTTGTTGTTTCTGCTGCAAATAAAGCAGCGGCCCAAGCACGGCAATCAACAGCAGGGCGTACAACATATGTTCTGCGATAGCCACAGCCAGAATCAGGCACAAAGCTAAACTCACCAGACACAAGCCTTTATAGCGGCCGGGCAGCAGTTTATAAGCTGCTGCCATGCTGAGCAGATAAATCACTACAAAAACGCCGTTGACCCAGCTGATTAAATCTTCCAACTGCTGGCCGCTGAACCAGGTCAGGACCAGAACCCCGGCCATGGCCGCGATAATAGCGGTTAAAGCACGTTGTGGCATCAGGTAAGCATTTTTCTGCTGAAAGTAAGCAGGAGTAATGCCTTGTTCGCTAAAGCTGGCTAAAGATCGCGCCACACTGGCGGTATAGACATTGACTGTGGCTATGCCACTGCAAAAGCCTAAGACGCCAAGCACCAGTTCGCCATAACCTCCCAGTAACTGATTAAAAACACCAATCATAGCCAGCGGATGGCCAGAGCCCATCACCAACACCAGGTAGCTACAGGCCAGATAAATAGCGCCAACCACCAGGCAACCGCGGATCAGCGCAGGTAGTAAATCTTTGCTGGCATCTCTGAAGTCATGAGCCAGATGTGTCATCGCTTCTATTCCTAAAAAGCTCCAGAAGGCAATGGCACAGGCCGCCGCTAATGCACTGCCATTAAAGTCAGCCAAAGTAGGCTGTTGTACGTTTTGCGGTTGCAGCAGGCCAAAGGCCAGTAATAGCAGCAAGACCACCATAATAATCAACAGAGTTAAGCCAAACTGCAAGCGGGCTGAAAGCTGTAAACCCCGGTAGTTCAGTAGCCACAATAACCCGAGTAAAGCCAGTTCAACTGGTAAACGCCATTGTTGGGCCTGCGGTATCAAGGGTGCAATAAATTCAAAAGTAATCATCAAAGCAGCAGATGCGCCCAGTGGCACCACCAGCAAGAACATCAGGCCTAAAATTCTGCCTGTCAGTTCACCAAAAGCTAAGGCCGCAAAGTGGGCAGGCCCGGTGGCATGAGGGAAGCGGCTGGCCAGTAAACCAAAAGTAAAAGCCAAAGGCAAAACGGTGACAGTGAGTAACAGCCAGGCCAGCAAAGCCCATGAACCTGCTACTGCGACAGTCATTTGCGGCAGAATAAATACTCCGGTACCCAGTAAGGTGGTGGCCATTAATGCTGCGCCTTGCCAGCGTCCAATTCCTTTGTGTGACATAGTTTTTCTCTTCGGTTAGGGCTGGTGATATTCTACTGAAAGCCCAGGCTGCAAACTGCGGTTTTGTACCGTGAAAATGCAGCTGTATTGATAAAAACAGCGGCAAAATGCCGGAGCGCGTATACAAAAGATGGATAAATTTGATCAACATATTCTGGCTGAACTGAAAAAAGACGCGCGGCAAAGTGTGTCTACTTTAGCGGAGAAAGTTAGTTTGTCACGCACTGCTGTGTCCGATCGCATTAAGCGGCTGGAGCAGAGCGGGGTGATCCGTGGTTATCAGGTGCTTTTGTCTGAATCACAAAAAAGTGCGGTGTCGGCTTACTTTGAAATTCAGCATCGGTGTGGCCGTTGTGCTGACGTGATGCATGTGTTTCGCGCCATTCCTGAAGTGATCACTTGTCATGGCATCAGCGGTGAAATGGATTTACTGGTTTATGTAAAAACAGAGTCGATGCAGCGCCTGCATGAAATACGAGAGTTATTGGATGCCGAACTGGATGTGATTAAAATCCGCACTCATGTGGTGATGAGTGAATGGATTAACAATCTGGGCTAGAGGAAGCTGCAGCTTTGGATCGAACCTGGCAGTTACGCCCGGCATTTTTGGCTTGATACAACGCCTGATCAGCCAGTTCGACCAAGGTTTCGCTATCCATGTCAAAGGGCGGAATATCGCAGTACCAGCCGATACTGACAGTGCAATGGCCTTGTTGCTTATTCAGCTGTACCTGATGCGCTTCCAGACGCTGTAAGAAGTCTTGTAACAATTCCTGCATAGTTTGGGCGTCACAGCCTACGCTGACCAGAATAAATTCTTCACCACCATAACGCACCACTAAGTCGTCTTTACGCTGAAACTGGCTTTGGCATAAAGTGGCGAAGTCTTTTAAGCACTGATCACCAAAGTTGTGACCAAGGTTGTCGTTAATGTGTTTAAAGTGGTCTAAATCCATCATGGCTAAGGTCAGAGGCAGTTGCTGACGCTGACACAAAGCCAGCGCTTGTTGCACACGAGGCTCAAAATATTGCCTGTTGTACAACCCTGTTAAAGGGTCATGCTGACTTAACTGCTCCAGCCGGATATTGGCTTCTGTCAGTGCCTGATTGAGCTTTTTCAGTTTCAGGTAACTGATGCTAACCACGGAAATCAGTAACATAAAGGCCAACAGCATTTGCCAGAATAATTCGTAGTCAAAACCCTGATCGTAGCGAATAGCCAGCCAGTGATTGTTGATCTGCTGTTTTTGCTCCGGACTGATCTGCGCCAGCAAGGTATCAAAAATTTCCAGCAACACAGGGTCATCATTACGACAGGCCAGACTCAACAGCGTATCTTCAGCTAATCGGCCTGCTATTTTCAGGTTGATGATTGAGTTTTGTTGCAGGCTAAAGCTGATACTGCCCATATTGCCAAGCATGCCGTACAAATTTCCGGCCTGAACCTGTAATAGCCCTTGTTCATAGCTATGAAAAGGCACTAGCTGTAATTGCGGGTAACGTTGCTGATAAAGCTCAAGCGTGCCGAAACCAGCTCTGATCCCGATAGGAGCTGAGTTTGGAATATCGGCTGCAGAGCGGATAAAAGCCTTGTCTTTGGTCGTGACCACCACATTAGGCACCTCCAGATAAGCTTTGCTGAAGTTTAAGTAATCCAGACGGGATGGAGTGGGCATAGCCAGAGTGAGCAGATCGCAGTGTCTGTCTTTGGCCGCTTGCAAAGAGGCAGGCCAGTTTGGTGTTGGATGCAGCTCCAGTGGTACAGGCAGCATTTGTTGTAACAGGCGAATATATTCGGCCGACATCCCTGTATGTTTGCCTTGTTGCGATAGCGCTTCAAAAGGCAGCCAGTCCGGGTCTATACAGTAAGTGATTTTGCCTTTGAGTTTCAGGTGCTGTATGTGGGAGGCTGACAACAAAGGTTCGGCCCATGCAGCTGCGCTTGCCAGCCAGAGGCAAAGCAAAAGAATAGCACCAGCACCCTTAAAACCTACTGCTGACATGAGATGAACAGCCCTGTGTTATGGCATATGCTCCTTTAGCACCATAGGTCTGCTTTGGGTAAGCCGCAAGGTCATCAGCAAAATATTAACAGAAGGTATTTCAGCTGGGGGGAGGTGCAGAAATAAAAATGCCCCATGAA
>NZ_JAJOYU010000028.1 GCF_021290985.1 Rheinheimera soli | reverse complement strand
AACTACTGAGACCTTTTTTATTTAACCGGAGCTGACTTTTTGCTTAGTCTTCATCCCACATATCATCGTCACTGGCCCAGAGTTTTAACAGCTCAGCCTGCCGGGCTAACTGTGTTGCTTGTTGTGGCAAATCCCCACTCAGTACCGGGCTGCCAGTCCAGGCTTTGCCTTTAGCCGCAGATGCTGCCAAAGTGGCCCATTTCTTGGCAAAAGCAGCTAAAGCTTCACGGGGCTCAGCACCATCTTCTGCGCTTAAAGAATCAAAAGCCACAGGCTGCGGCTGCACACCTGTTGTATCACCGGCTAAAATCCAGTTCCCAACAAAACCCGGATCCGCAGGATCTTCCACTGCCCATAAACCGACATAAGGTGCGGCATACCATTCAGGCCAGTCACAAATGACACCATGCGGAATATTCTGTGCTTTTACATAAGCTTCAATAGCGGCAAACTGCGCATCACACCAGGCCCAGTCTTCTGCTTCATCCAAATTCATCGTCAAACGCCCTTGCTGGCTGAAAACAGCTATTTTCACCAAGTTAAAGCAAGGCAGCAAGCTTTGATTTCAAGTACACTCTGCGCCAGATTTAGTTGGGATACCTATGATGACAGTGATAGATAATTTTGTGGCCCCTGCCTGTCATCAGCCCATTGAAACGCTGTATCAGGACGACCATATTCTGCTTATTAACAAGCCAAGCGGCCTATTGAGTTTGTCCGGTAAAAACCCGCTAAATCTGGACTCTGTGCACTATCGTTTAGCCCACATTTATCCACAGATCACATTAATACACCGACTCGACTTGGGCACCTCAGGCATTATGATCCTGGCCTTGGATAAAACCACCAACGCCTTGTTAAGCCAGCAGTTTCAGTCCCGCACTGTAATAAAACGCTACCAAACCATAGTAGCGGGTCACATAAAACAAGATAGCGGAGTGATTGAAGCGCCAATCAGCAAAGACAAAGCTTTGTTTCCACGTTTAAAAGTTTGTTTTGAACAAGGGCAAAAAGCCATCAGCGATTTTCAGGTGCTGGAACGACTGACCAACCCTGACCGGACCCGGCTGTTATTTACGCCAGAAACAGGCCGCACTCACCAGCTTCGTATTCATAGCCAGTATCTGGGTCATCCTATTTTGGGCTGTGATTTATACGGCAGCGACCAAACACAAGCTATGGCGCCACGGCTGTTGTTGCATGCGTCAGAATTGGAGTTTGATCATCCGGTAACAGGGCAACGTATGACGATCAGCTGCCCTTGTCCGTTTTGACCCAATACGAGGTACTGGGCAACATACTGTAAAGTGAGAATATTATTTTTCCTCTGTCATCCCTTCACCAAAAACCCTGAAGCCAGCAGATTAAATGCCTCCAGCGTTTTTGGCAGCATAGCCTGAGGATTGGCACTGGATGCTAGCCAAAGCGCTGCATTCAAGGCTGCGCCATTTAACAACATAGCGGCAGCTTCAGCATCAACAGGTTTGACTATGCCGTTTTCAATCAACTTCTCAATAGTGCTTCTGGTCGATTGCAGGCATTTATTCTGGCTTGGCCATTGCGATGGATCACCTAAAACAGAAGGGCCATCCAGCAATACAATACGCTGCACTTCAGGGTCCAGCGCCTTTTCTATATAGGCCGCGCCTTCAGCTAATAAACCTAACCAGGCATTCTCTGCTTTGGCACCGACAGACTTCGCATAGTCAGCCATTTCAGAATCAATTTGGTCCACCACAGCAGCAAGCAAACCACGTTTATCGCCAAAGTTATGGTACAGCGCGCCCCGGGTTAACCCCGCTTCAGCAGTTAAGGTATCCATAGACGCGGCAGCGTAACCTTGTTCAGCAAAGGCCCGCCGTGCAGCAGCAATCAGCTTCTCACGGTTTTCCGCCATCTTTGTTAATCGGATACTCATTCGATACTCCTTTCACATACGCAATGTATGTCACTTGACATACGTCGCGTATGCGAGATATTCTACATACGCCTCGTATGTTAAACCAATTCAACATGCAGGACCATTAAAACTATCCGAATTGTGTTGCGCTACTGCACATATCGGCAGCTTCGCAGCCAATCACCCATTAACAAAGAGAGTTATACCATGACTACAAAAGAAGTTATTTTCCCAGCCAACAGACATGCACTTTATGAAGAGCATGGTTATTCAGCAGCAATTCGCTCAGGCGATCTGTTATTTGTTTCCGGTCAGGTAGGCAGCCATGCTGACGGCAGCCCAGAAGCGGATTTCGAACTTCAGGTTGAGTTAGCCTTTGAGAATCTTAAAGCTACTTTGGCGGCAGCAGGCTGTAGCTTTGACGATATTGTCGATGTCACCACTTTTCATACCGATCCACAACATCAATTCGGCACCATTATGAAAGTAAAACAAAAGATCTTTGGTGCCCCACCTTATCCAAACTGGACAGCAGTGGGTGTCACCTGGTTATCCGGCTTTGATTTTGAGATCAAAGTAATAGCCCGCATTCCGGGCTGATCAAGCTTAGGTGCTCAAACAGCCAGCAACTAGTTGGCTGTTTGCAGCTGGCATTGGGCAATAGCAGTGCCACCTGAGCCTTCAGACTTGCGAATTTGTTGCTGACTATCCAGTAGATTGCTGTCATTCGGAGCGATTTTCAGCGCCGCTTCAATCAGTGTGGTTGCTTTAGCATGACAACCTTGTTCACTCAGCAGCACCGCATAATTGTTCAGATAAGATATTTCCTGCTTCGCAAAAGGCAGGCCTTTTTCAAACCATTGTGCAGCTACTAAAGGCTGGCTTGAGAAATAATGATTACCCAATAAAAAGTACGGTAACCAATAGTCAGGCCATTGGCTTGTCGCGGTTTTAAGCGCGGTTATACCGCTATTGACCTGTTGAGTGCTGAGTAAATCCTGACTGGCTTTGGTGTAAATAAAGGGCTCAAGCTGCGAACTGCTTTTATCTGCAGGCAACATAGCTAGCAGCCAATAGTTGCCCCGCGCCCAGGTGCGCTCAAAAGTGGAAAAATTCAGCCGATGCGCTTCAGTCACGCCGGTGTGCAAAATCACTTCTTTGTTTTGCAGGTCGTAGCCAATCACCACGGCATAATGCCACTGCGGTAGCCAAGCCAGAGAGTTGTTTTGTAGCACTATGATTGGAATATTTTCAGCAACCAGACTTAACAGTTGGTGCATGGTACCGCGCTGTGCATAGGCGAGCATGCCAAGTTGCCGTGTTGCAGCCGACATTTCAATTTGCAGAGTGCCTTGCAAACCCGAAATAAAGGTAGTGGGCGCTATAGTGGCAGGGTCTTTTTTAAGCCCATAAAAACCAGCAACTTCAGATAAGGTCGTTGGACCGCAAAAATACTCTTGCTGCGGATAAAATGGGACTTGTGGGATCAGATGCTGACGAGCGATAGCTGGAGGCTCTGCCAGTAGCCGCTTGGTTTGTGGCGGTGTCTGGCAGCCTGTCAGTACAATCAACAAGCCCGCCAAAAGGCAGACCTGTCGTAGTAAAACCATCAAACTCACGAATTAAATTGGGTTGATAAAAGGGTAAACGTCAGTAAGGCCCATTAAATCTGTGACAACCACAACCACCAGTACAGTAACCACAACACCGACAATACCGCCTGCAGGCATTTCGTTCATCTGACTATTCAGCGCACTCAGCTCTTCAGCAGTCATATTGGCGATACGTTGTTTTGCATCAGCAGGACTTACGCCCAGCTCGATCAGTTTATTCTGCACTTCGGCACTGTCTACATAAGACAACACTTGCTGCTTATTGAAATTAAACTGTTGATTGGCGATAACCTGCTCTGAACTAAATACAGCAGCGCTAGCCTGGCTCATGCCAAGGACTAACATCGGACACAGGATGCTGGCTTTTAAAAATTTATTCATCTTTATTTATCCTTAATTTGTTGTTTTTATAGAAAAAACCGTTTTTAGATAAATCTCAGAGAGCTAACCTTTTAACATTCATCTAGGGTGCACAGTAAAGCATCCGTCAGGGATGCGCAACAAAGCTTATGGAAGTGCTATTGATGTAGATAAAGTTGTGCCAAAGAAGTGACAGCAGCAGTTTAGCGTTTTACGCCCGGATCTCTGAATTCGGCTGTGCCTCAGCGGTTGCATCTCTAACCCCCTTACAACCAGGATAACGACTACAACCATAAAAGAAATTGCCGCCGTCTGCGCCAAAACTGGTTTCAGCCACGCTATAACCCAATTCCCTGAAATACTGCCCTACCAGCAACTCAAAGTCATGCCAGGACAAGGTACTAAACGGATCAGAAGACTCTATGTTTCTTGCAGTAGCTAAAAGCTTTATTCTTTTGCGCCGCGCAAAAAATGAAGCAACAGAACCTGCAAGTAAAAAGAACGGAAAAACAAAGCGGCCATAAAAGCCCAAGGTCTGCAGGGCCTGATACTTCACACCAGACAATAACTGCTCCGCATTGGTTGCAACAGGAATAGGCTGCGCAGCAAGTGAATCGAGGTACCAGAACACAACAAAAGCCAGTACAACGCCAACCTACCAGGGCAAAGCTGCGGCCATATTAAATAAGTCTTCCAGCAGGTTGGTTTTCTTTCGGCGGGCCATCAGCACTCCATGCTTAGCAACTACAACATCACTATTCGGTTATTTAAACTTACGCGATTAAAAAGAAAAATACGGGTACAGACTAAAGCCATAGGCGAGGATGAGCAAGTGGATTGAGCAACTTTGGGTTTACCTTTTTACGAAACTATTGCTTACAGCTTGAGCATTGCAACTACCGCCGCTTTTCAATAATCTGAGGTAAATTAACTTGTTAGAGCCATATTATGGCCGCTAACTCAAGGACGACCACTTCATGCCTGCACCACAGTTACTGCGTAAAACCCTGATGTTCCTTATGGTATGTGCTGCCTATACAGCTGCTGCCAGTTCAGAATCAACAGCGCTCAATGAGAAAATCAACCGCGTTGAACAAGGGCTTTCTACTCCAGTGGTTGTTAAAGGCGCATCAGCTCAAAAAATGCAGCTTGCAGATCGGATGCACTACCATCAGGTGCCTGCGGTAAGCATTGCGGTTGTAAACAATGGTCAACTTGAGTGGGCCCGCGCTTATGGGGTTAATGTAGTGGGACAAACTGAACACACCACGCCAAGCACCTTGTTTCAAACCGCGTCCATCAGCAAAGCCATCAGCGCCATGGCAGCATTACATCTGGTGGAACAAGGAAAACTCAAACTGGATGGTGATGTAAATAACCAACTGAAAAGCTGGAAGCTGCCTGACAATCAATTCACCAAAGAGCATAAAGTGAGCCTGCGGCAGTTGCTGAACCACAGTGGTGGCGTCAATGTGCATGGTTTTCATGGCTATACAGATAAGCAAACTGCACCAAACTTACTTGCAGTGCTAAATGGTGATGCACCAGCGAATTCAGCAGCAGTTCGTGTTGAAGCCATACCAGGCACTCAGTGGAGCTATTCAGGTGGTGGCTACAGCATCATCCAGTTGATGATGATGGAAGCAAGCAAACAGGATTTCCCGCAGCTATTAGAAGATATCGTACTCGCTCCTTTAGATATGCAACACAGCCGCTTCGCAGCACGCTTGCCAAAGGAAGATCGCAACAATGCTGCCGCAGGACATAACGGCAGCGGTGCAGCCATTCCCGGTTTGTGGCACCAATATCCTGAACTGGCAGCGGCAGGCATGTGGAGTACAGCGACAGATTTAGCAAAAATCATGATTGAAGTGCAAAAGTCGGAGGCTGGTACTTCAGACAAAATACTTTCCAGCCAAATGACCAAAACTATGTTAACCCGCGGCTTAGGTGAAACCGGCCTTGGCTTTTTTGTTGAACAACAGCAAGACAGAACCAGCTTTAGCCATAGTGGTGGCAATGAAGGATTTCGCACCTTGTTGTTCGGCTACACCAAAACCGGCCAGGGCGCGGTAGTGCTAACCAACAGCGATAATGGCAGGGCGTTAATTCAAGAGATATTTGCCAGTATTGCCGCCGAATACAACTGGCCCGATTTTAAGGTGGTACAAAAATCAACCGTCTCGCCGGATGCCACACTAAACAAAAAGTTAGCAGGCGAGTACCTGCTGCTAAACCAGCCAGCCCATGTTTTCGCCGAAGCAGACCGCCTGTATCTGCAAAGCAATTTACTCAGCAGCAATCGCCTCGAACTGCACCGCGAAGCAGATTCAAGCTTTTTCCTGACAGTCTCAGATACCACAGTCCGGTTTGAAACAGATACTAAAAATAAGCCGACAGGGTTTTCTTTGATTCGGGGTGCAAATACTTATAGGGCGACGAAAGTCCGATAGCGCAAAGCAGCCTATTCACCAGGTGCCAGCTTAGCCCTGGCATATCAACTACTACTTAGCCAAAGCTCCATCGAGTTTAAAAAACTAAGCAGGCGTCATTAACGGCCGCTTGCGTTTGTCCTGACTAAGCGTATAAAACCATGGCGGCGCGCTGCACAATATGCATCGTATTTGGCTCGTTTCTCTGTGCTGTGTAGGACAGCATAGGCTTCAGCAACACGTCTAAATATTTCTGCGGTATTCGGCAATTTACTGACATCAGGATGATACTTGCGGCCAAGTTTGCGATAGGCCGTTTTAATAGCTTTAGCGTCCGTCGTTGGAACAACGCCAAGCACAGTGTAATAATCAATAAATTCCATTGTCTGATCCCATCTAACGAATTCCTACAGCAAGCCTAACAGCCGCACAAAGTGACTCTCTGTGCGCTGACGCGCTGAATCGAAAACGGAAGAAGGTGGAGCGCCATGCTTGTTTGAGCATCATAACTATCAAAGCTTCATTACCCGCGCATTTTCTGGACCACACTAGAGGCTAAAGCCTGAGTTAAACCAAGCAAAGTTGCTTTTTCAGTAACAAAGCAGTAATGCCTGAACCTGCAGCACTTTAGACTCGAAGCGGGTTACAGCTTAGCCGCAGTTTGCAAGTTCAGGTCACTTTTTGCTTGATGGCATATTCAGGTTTTAAATACTCTTTGCTCTGTACAATATCGCTGAGTATGTCTACGGCATGCCATAAATCGACATAACGTAGATACAACGGAGTAAAACCCAAGCGTAAAATATCAGGCGCCCTGAAATCAGCAATCACACCGCGCTTAATAAGAGCCTGGCACAACTGATAGGCATGACTATGCTGATAAGCCAACTGACTGCCCCGCTCTGCCGGATCCAGAGGCGTCATCAGACTTAATTCACTTAACGCAGTCTGTTGTTGTACTAACTGGTGAAAACAGTGACTTAAAGCCAGGGATTTTTCGCGAATTTGCGTCATGCTGACATCGCTGAACACCCCTAAGGCCGCATCCAGCACACTCATGGAAATTACAGCAGGAGTCCCAGTTAAAAACTGCTCTATGCCGTCAGATTTAACGTACTGAGGACTAAAGCTAAAGGGAGTTTTATGTCCCATCCAGCCACTCAGGGGCTGAGTGATGTTGGCGTGATGACGTTTAGCCGCATATAAAAACGCTGGAGCGCCAGGGCCACCATTCAAGTATTTGTAACCACAGCCGACTGCAAAGTCGACCTGCCATGAGTCCAGTTCAACAGGCAAAGCACCGGCACTATGGGCCAGGTCTACAATCACTAATACGCCCTGTTCGTGTGCACGTTGGGTTAAACGCTGCACATCCAATAAACGACCACTGCGAAAATCAACCTGAGTTAACATCAAGACCGCAACATCGCTGTTCAGCGCCTGCACCAGTTCATGCTCTGGTGCCTCCAACAGCTGACAGCGTTTTTCACCTACCAGCGTGCTAAGCCCCTGCACCATATAAAGATCGGTCGGAAAATTGCCTTGCTGGGTTAACACCACAGAACGATCCGGCTGCATAAACAAGGCGCAGCTCAGCACTTTAAATAAATTCACCGAAGTAGAGTCACAGCAAATCACCTGGCCACTTTCAGCACCAATCAAACGGCCAATTTGTTCACCTACTTTGACAGGTAAATCAATCCAATGATTGCTATTCCAGCTTTGTATTAAATCCTGACTCCATTGCCTGACCAGCACGTCCTGCGCCCGCTGCACTGCAGCTACAGGCATAGCACCTAACGAATTTCCATCAAAATAAATAATATGCTCAGGCAAACTAAATTCTGCTCTTTTATGAGCCAATACATCCTGTTGATCATAGTGCTGAAGCTGTTCGAGAGTTAAAGATGGCATCACAGCGGTAATAGCTCCTGTAGAGTGAATATCAGATGTGGATAAGCGGCACTTTGTGGATGGATCCAATCAAAATGTCCTAAATGATCAAAGGTACGATAAGGCATGCCACTGTCAGTCGCTTGAGTGACAGGAACAATTTGATCTGCCGCCCCCTGCAGCAACACTGTTTTCGGATGAGCTTTGCCCTGACTTGGGCTGGCTTGTTGGTATAGCTCTGGAGCCTGCTCAACTGTAGCCCCCATAAATTTAGCAGTCGCAGTTTGACAACTGTTAGTACCAAGCGAGTAACTGGCCATATCTGTAATAGCGGCCAACCCTATCACGGCTTGCACCTGTTGAACTTTTTTTCCGGCAGCCAGCTTTTCACCTGCTAACTTTTCACCTGCTATCTTTTCACCAGCTAGCTTTTCACCCGCTAAAAGCGCCAACTGGCCACCGGCTGAGTGTCCCATCAGAGCAATACGATTAACATCAACGCCATACTGCTCAAACTGAGCCTGAGCATAGTCGATGCCCTGCACTATATCGTTCAAGCTACCAGGCCAGCCGCCGCCCTCATCACCTACCCTGCGATACTCCAACGACCATACGGCATAACCAGCCTCTGTCAGCGCCTGACTTAACGCTTTGCTGTGCTCAACATCATAAGCATTCAACCAGCAGCCACCATGTACAAAAATAACCAAAGGCGGTTTGGCGTTAGCGCTGGCTTCAGGTAAAGACAACAAACCAAACTGCAAAGCCGCTTTGCCATAGGCTAATTTCATCCCCTGATTTTTTACAGGCAGAGCCAGCACGCTAGTGAAGCTAACGTTTTGTAACAGAGCAAGGTTCTGGACTGTACTCGGTTTATCATCCTTAGCAAGCCCGGCTGCTAGTGCAACTGTGCAAGCACTAAACAGCGCAAGGCTGAGTATAGAAAAAGCAAGGCACCAGGCCTTTTTAGTTGAGAAAGCGGCACGATAAGACGAAAACTCAGATGGCATAGTGATACGACGCTCTTGATTAAAGGATTAAGAATTCAGAACCTGTTTATCCCCGACACTGCGCTGCTTACAGCAAAGGCTATTGGATTACGCGATACCCATACAAGAGTATTGCATTGAAGCAGATCAATAAAGACTATTTATACAAGGCTGTTAAGCTCGAAATCTCATCGAGAGATTGGTGTTAATCTCGGGGAAAGGGCAAACTGTATACATAGTAAAAGCAGGGCAAATTATGCCGTAATCGAAGTGGAACAGAACGCTTCTGATCTGTAGCGGAATAGGATACGCAATGGAAAATAACTTATTAATTAATCTTAGAAAATATCGACCTAGAGAAAATACAGACCCTTTAGAAAACTTCATTACTGAAGCCTTTGCTCACCTTCTGCGCAGCAGTCGGGATGTAGTAAAAGCGTTCGTAGCCAAGATAAATGAACACCTTGAAGTCCCTATTGCTTTCAACGCTGATGCATGTGTCATTTCAACACAGGAAAATTTTAACAATAAATTTCCTGATCTGGTGATTAAGTGGGATGACTCTGCATTAGTTTTCGAACACAAGGTTCATTCAGCGTTACATGATAATCAACTCAAAAATTACCGCAATTTCGCACAGGACCACTTTTCCGATTACAGGCTAGTTCTTATCACTGCCCGTGAATATCAACACAAGCAGAATCCTGACTGCTCACTATGCTGGCACAACATTTATCATTTTCTCAGGAACATTAAAGATTCATTAAATGACAACCGAGTCGCGTGGTACGTGCAGGAAATCGTCGAACTATTGTGGGCTGAAGGGCTGGGACCGGTCTCACCCATTAATCATTTAGCCATTGACCATTATATTGAAGCTAAAGCTCTCGAAGAACAGATGTGCGCATTGCTAAGCAACGCCGCGCTAAATCATGTCCAATGGCCGCTCAAATCAGTACTTGAACCTGTATTTAAAGATCGCTCCCGTGCAGTGGAAAAGCGCATAGGTGTAGAGTTTTGTAAATTTAATCCCAATAAAGAAATGAAGTGGTCTCCAGGGATCTTCTGTGGATTCATCCTTGACGGAAAAGATCATAATTTTGACTTGGTTATGGGGAAGCGGCTACACGTTGCTGTAGTGCTCGATTTAAATAAACTGGCCCAGGAGGTTGTTCGCAAAAGTGAGCATTTTCGTTTGTTTAGACAAGAACTACAGAGCAGAATTTTCGCTATAAATGAGTCATATCAGAGCGACAAAACTTCTGACGAAGGATGGACTGTTGTTGATAACAATGAAAATAACAGTAATAACGGGATCAATTGGTACCATCCATTAGCGATTATTCAACCTATGGATTGCTTTTTTGAAAGTTTGTACACATCTGAAGAGCAACTCGCTTACTTTATTGAGCAAGTAAGTCGTGTCCAACAAGTCATCTTGGAATGCTTAAATTTTGAACACCTATTGGCAGAGTTAGAGCATTTGATAGTATAAAAAATCTGTGTGAGTGGCATTCTACCTAACTCCTTAGAGGGGATAAAGAATGCCAATTACTGGATCAGCTGACTGCAAATCTCCTTAAGATCTGATGGGCGAGCAACGCTTGCTGCGCCAGTTGACCAAAAAGCTTGCTGAACGAGCCTTGAAGAAGAGATGGAACACCATCTCGGTTACGCCAAGCTGGAAAAACGCCGATGTTTTTCCACATATAAATAATTTCAGTTCTTAGGCAGCACAGCATCTTCTGTCCGCGCCACATGATGTTTGGAGCATCACCAACTGATTCAGAGCAGTGAACGCAATAGCTACTCAATACCAAGTTTTACTTCATCAGCCATTCAGTGGGAAGAACTTTCCCAAGTTTTGAGAAGTCGCCAATTTTCTGTAAGTAAGAGGTAAAATCCTTATTTTCCTCCGCTAAACGATTACACATCTCCCAATCTAAAGTAGCTCGCTCTTTTGCAGGGATCAGGATCTGGCTTTCAGTGGGTTCATTAACGTCTAATTGAATGACACCAATACCATGAGTTGCTGAAAGCATTTGTAGCTCTCGCATAGTGTCCTCACCTTCAACAGTAGCAGCCACCAGATAGCCATAATGAGCCCATGATGAGTTTGAAACTGTTTGAAAATATGATTTGCGGACATTTGAACGATTGATCAGAATTTTGACTTCAAAAGACCATAACCGGGCCCTTCTTTCCGATAGCTCAGCAACGCAGGACTTAATTACATCAACCCAGTCAGAGGCGAGATCCTCAAGTCCAACTAAGTCTGGATGTAGCCATTCATTCGAACCCATACCGCCTTTGTTCGATGAGGTCTTCTCATCAATACGCATGGAAAATACGTCTAACTCAGACTTAAGATATTTAGCCAACAATGGGTATAAAGAATGCTCAGTAATAATAGCTGGAGGGTCTGATGGTAATGCACTTTGCTCTGTAGCTAGTGGCTTTGCAGGTAGACCTAATGAATCGGACAGATTGACTTCAGCTTCATCTGAATGCTCTGACCAATAATATTTACGTGGACGACCACTGGTTGTTTTTAACTGAGTATTTTTTTCCTGCCATCCAGGCCTGCGACTTCCTATTTCTGCAGCGAATTGTTCAATCAGATCCAACATAGTCTGAACATTAGAGCCGCTATTAGCTTTTTTATGGGATGCCTGCTCGGGATACTTTTCGACAATCATTTCGGCCAACTGGCGAGCAGTGAACTGTTGTCCGGCAGCATCCTTTAAACACTTAAAAACCATGTCTTTTAAGGCCACGTCTTACTCCCATTAAGCGATTGCGATTTTAATGACCATCAAGTATCAACTGGGTTCTAAAAAATCCCTATATAAAACACAAATTAACATCTGAAAAAGTCGTTCACAAGCAAAGCTTATTGAAACCAAAATTTAATGGTTTATCAAAGACTTAGATTACTCATAATTATCAAAAGAGGTCTTAAAAGAAAGGAAACTATATGAACTGATGGTAACTAATTTAGAAATAACTTGCAGTATTGGTGCCTAGGGTCGGACTCGAACCGACACGGAGTTTCCCCCGGCGGATTTTGAATCCGCTGCGTCTACCGATTTCGCCACCCAGGCATTGAGGGTCGTACAGAAGTAAACGCTTGCATTATACAAAGCGAATGGCGCGGCGCAAGCAAAAGTTTCAGTTCGCTGTGTGGTTGCGCGTTTTTGCAGCAGTTTCGGAAAAACTAAGCTGCGTGATACACTTAGCGCCATTCACAGAATCAATAAAAATCAGGAAACACTGATGTATCACGAATCTCCAAGGGCGGGTTTGTTCCGCCGTTTAGCGGCTATTATTTATGACGTGCTGATTTTAGCGGCGCTCTGGATGCTGGCTATGGGTCTGGCGCTGTTGCTGGTAACTATTCTGGATAAGCTGGGGTTGGTTTCGCTGGCGGCTTATCAGGATCAGGCTGACTTTATTCAGAAACATTCCATTTGGTTCCAGCTCTATTCGTTGTTGGTTTTTGTCTGGTTTTATGTTTATTTCTGGGTGAAAGCTGGTCAAACCCTCGGTATGCGGGCCTGGCGTATTTTGTTGATACAGGCTGATGGTTCCCCTATTACGCTAAAACAAGGGTTACTGCGTTTAGTGGTGTCTTTGTTAGGTCTGGGAAATTTCTGGTTGTGGATCCGCTGGGGCCAGGGCTTGGCGCTGCAGGATCAAATCACCAACACCATAGTGGTGAAGCTGACCAAAGATGAAAGCAAAGAGCTGAATTTACATCGTAAAGCGGGTTAAACCAGCAGCTAAATCAGCAGATATAAAAAAGGCAGAATTCAGTTCTGCCTTTTTTATATCTGGAACAACAACTTCGCTATTTCTTCTGCAATAAATACATCGCCAGCGCTATAAATACAGCCGATGGCAATACGGCACCAAGGACTGGCGGCAACTGGTACACCAAAGCCACAGGCCCAAACACCTGATCGCTCATATAGAACGCAAAACCTGTCAGAATTCCCATCAGAATACGGGCTGCCATGGTGACGCTGCGCAGTGGTCCAAAAATAAAAGACAAAGCCACCAGCAACATAGCAATTATGGTTAAAGGCTGGGTTGCCTTGCGCCAGAATGCCAGTTCAAACTTACTGCTGTCCTGCTTATTACTGTCCAAATAGTCGATGTAGTCGGTTAAGCCCTTGAGCGATAACAACTCAGGTTTAATAGACACAACCCCCAGTTTGTCCGGGGTTAAGGTTGAGCGCCAGCGCTGTTCCTGCCACTGATGCTTCTCTACTCTGTCGTCACGAAAATTCAATCGGCTAACATCTGATAAACGCCAGGCATTGCTGATAAAAACTGCGGTTTTGGCGCTGACAATAGCCTGCAATTTTAAGTCGGTATCAAACTCATAAATCGTTAAATCAGTCAGGTTACCAAAGTCATCCACCTGCTTGATATTAATAAAATGATCACCGTCTTTAGCCCAGACACCCTGTCGTGCAGAAATTAAATCACCGCCTGAAATAGCTTTAGTTCGCAGTTCACGGGCGGTTTTTTCAGCCACTGGCGCACCAAACTCGGCCACCAGCATCACAATCAGCATCATCAGTAATGAGGTTTTCATCACAGAGTTGATGATATTGAGTCGAGACAACCCCGCTGCCTGCATGACAACCAATTCGCTGTTGCTGGCCAGCATGCCCAAGCCCACTAAACCGCCTATTAAGGCCGCCATAGGAAAAAACAAAATTAAGTCGCCTGGCACGCTGAATAAGGTAAATAAACCGGCCGACAACAAGTCGTAATCACCCCGCCCTGTTAATCGCAGCTGGTCGATAAACCTGAACATGCCGGATAAAATCATCAGTACTGTCACTGTCATCAGCACTGTGCTCAAAATGGTGCGACCTATATACAGGTCGAGGATCTTAAACATGAGAAGAGCGCCCTGTCAGTAATGCTTTTAACTTCTGACCTGCAGTACGGTGTTTCACCAGCAGCACTGTGCCAAAAGTCAGGCCCAAAGCGTGGATCCACCACATGCCTAATTGTTGAGGAATTTTGCCATCCTCAATAGCTGAGCGGCTGGCAATCAGCAGAATGTAATACAGCAGGTATAAAGCCAAAGCTGGCAGTAAACGGCCAAACTTGCCCTGTCGTGGGTTTACTTTACTCAAAGGCACAGCAATCAACATCAGAATAGGAATAGACAGTGGTATAGCGATACGCCAGTGCCATTCTGCCGCAGCTTCAGGGCCAGTTTGCTTGCGCAGTTCAGCCGTAGGTAAACTGGATAACTTGCGGCGTTTTTGTTCCACCTGCTGTTCGCGAATTTGAATTTGATATTGACCAAATTCCACTACTTCATAGCCTGGCGAACGGGTTTCACCTGCATAACGACGGCCGCTGTTTAATTCCAGCAACTGAGCACCGCTGGCATCTTCTTTCACATAACCAGACTGAGCATAAACAATAGAGGTTTGTCCGCCTGGTTCTGAAGAAGTCTGGGCTAAAAATACCTTTTCCAGCTCACCGCCATCGCGGCTGATGTCATGCACAAAAACCACAGCTTTTTCATTCGAGGTTTGCTGGAAGCGCCCCGGTATTAAACTGCTCAAGCCAGAATCGGCTTCGGCCTGTTCTAGGATCTGATATTCGCGCTCGATAGACCAGGGGCTTAAATACAAAGTGACAAAACCTGCTCCAAGCGCCATCACCACAGATAAAATCAGGGTTAAGCGGGTAACATACCATTCGCTGATGCCGGTGGCATGTAACACCGTCATTTCGCTGTCGGCATAAATACGGCCGTAGGCAATAAGTACACCCAAAAAAGCACTTAAAGGAATAATAACTACGGCCAATTGCGGCAGTTTTAATGACAGTATGGTCAGTACTAATTGACCCGGAATATCACCGTCTGATGCGTCAGCCAAAATTTTCACAAAGCGTTGGCTCATGATAATAGTGATCAGGATCAGGAAGACCGCCAATTGGGATTTAAACACTTCACCAATCAGATAACGAAAAACAATCAAAAATGCCCCCTAAAACCTGTCTTTTTGCTGGAACCCTGACGATTTTTAAGTAAACTGGATGTTTACAGCAATTATTATTGACTAAAGTGGCGATAAATCCGAGCTTTTTTATAAAGCAGGACAAAATATCATCACAAAGAAGCCCACTGTAACACCGAACTAACTTGGTATAGTGGCCGGAAGTCTTAGAATCAGGAGTGAGCATGGAGTTCAGCGTAAAAAGCGGTAGTCCGGAAAAACAACGAAGTGCATGTATCGTTGTCGGCGTTTATGAGCCGCGCCGCTTGTCAGCGGTTGCCGAACAGCTGGATAAAATCAGCGAAGGCTACATCAGCAATTTATTACGCCGGGGCGATTTAGAAGGCAAACCCGGCCAGATGTTGTTATTGCACCATGTGCCTAACGTGTTGAGTGAGCGTGTACTGTTGGTGGGCTGTGGTAAAGAACGTGAACTAGACGAACGTCAGTACCGCCAAATCATTGCCAAAACCATCAGCACCCTCAATGAAACCGGCTCAATGGAAGCTGTGTGTTTCTTATCTGAGCTGCATGTCAAAGGCCGTGATACTTACTGGAAAGTGCGTCATGCGGTGGAAACCACGCAGGATTGCTTATACGTATTCGACAAATTAAAAAGCCGCAAAGACGAAACCCGTCGCCCGCTGCGTAAAATTGTCTTTAACGTACCAACCCGTCGCGACTTAACCATAGGCGAAAAAGCCGTTGAACATGGTTTGGCTGTCGCTGCTGGTATCAAGGTCTGTAAAGACGTGTCGAATATGCCGCCAAACATCTGTACTCCGGCTTATCTGGCCGATCAGGCAGTAGCGTTAGCGCAACACGATAAAGTGTCGGTGGAAGTGCTGGGCATTGCTGAAATGACGGCTTTGGGCATGCATTCGTACGTAGCTGTTGGTCGTGGCTCGGAAAACGAAGCCAAAATGGCGGTGATTAAATACAACGGCGCTATGGATAGCAGTGCGCCAGTGGTACTGGTTGGTAAAGGTTTAACCTTTGATACCGGCGGTATCAGCATCAAGCCAAGCGATGCGATGGACGAAATGAAATACGACATGTGTGGCGCAGCTTCAGTGCTGGGCACTATGCATGCGGTAGTCAGTTTAGGTTTGCCTATTAATATGGTGGCTGTACTGGCTGGCGCTGAAAACATGCCGGATGGCCGCGCTTATCGCCCAGGTGATATTTTAACTACCATGTCGGGCCAAACCGTTGAAGTATTGAACACTGACGCTGAAGGCCGTTTAGTGCTCTGTGACGCCTTAACTTATGTCGAGCGTTTTGACCCTGATGTGGTGATTGACGTTGCGACCTTAACAGGCGCTTGTGTCATTGCCTTGGGTAAACACGCTTCAGGTTTATTAAGTAACCATAACCCGCTGGCGCATGAAATATTAAATGCGTCAGATCAAAGTGGTGACAGAGCCTGGCGTTTACCTTTGTGGGATGACTATCAGGATCAACTGGAAAGCCCCTTTGCGGATTTCAGTAACTTAGGTGGCCGTGCCGCCGGTACTATTACCGCAGCCTGTTTCCTGTCGCGCTTCACCCGTAAATACAACTGGGCGCATTTGGATATTGCCGGTACTGCATGGCGCAGTGGTGGTAAAGACAAAGGTGCAACAGGCCGCCCTGTGGCTATGTTGACCCAGTTTTTAATTAACCGTGTCGGAACCGACATCGAGGGATAACAGTGCCTCAAGTCAGTTTTTATCTGCTGCCGGAACAGGCAGCAGAAGCTGAATCACAGCTGGCGTCAGAGCCAGCTTTTTTTCATGTAGCAGCAAAACTCTGCGCCGATTTGTATCAGGCCGGACAGCGGGTTTTTGTGTTCTGCCAAAATCAGGCGGACGCCGAACTGCTGGATGAGGTATTATGGCGCTTTGATCCAGAGCGATTTGTACCACACAATCTGGCGGGCGAAGGCCCTGCCCGAGGCGCTCCGGTGGAAATCAGTTGGCTGCCTCCAAGCAACGCGAGGCCGGTTTTAATTAACCTGTCGGCAACAGTGCCGCCTTTTAGTCAGCGTTTTCAACAAATTATCGAATTTGTTCCAGCCGAAGAACAGCTTAAGGTTCAGGCGCGGGAACGGTTTAAATTTTATCGCCAGTCGGGGTTAACCCCGCAAACAGTGCAGCTCTGATGGCCGGCCTGCGTTTTTAGTGAGAGTTTCAGGTAACGAAGATGGAAAAGACATTTAACCCGAGTCAAGTTGAACAAGCCATGTATCAGGCATGGGAAAGCAAAGGCTATTTCAAGCCAAGTGGTGATAACAGTAATGGTGCTTATTGCATCATGATCCCACCACCAAACGTGACCGGTAGCCTGCACATGGGCCATGCGTTCCAGCAAACGATAATGGATGCCTTAACCCGCTACAAACGTATGCTGGGTAAAAACACTTTATGGCAAGTAGGTACTGACCACGCTGGTATCGCCACGCAAATGGTGGTGGAGCGTAAACTGGCAGCCGAAGGCAAACCAGACCGTCATGCCATGGGCCGTGAAGCTTTTATCGAAAAAGTATGGGAATGGAAAGCCGAATCAGGTGGCACCATCACCGAACAAATGCGCCGTTTAGGCAACTCAGTCGATTGGGACAAAGAGCGTTTTACCATGGACGCAGGCCTGTCGAATGCCGTACAGGAAGTGTTTGTGCGCCTGTATCAGGACGACCTGATTTACCGTGGCAAACGCCTGGTGAACTGGGATCCTAAGCTGCACACTGCTATTTCTGATTTAGAAGTAGAAAACAAAGAACAAAAAGGCCATCTGTGGAACTTACGTTACCCGCTGGCCGATGGCGTCACTACTGCTGATGGCAAAAACTACATAGTAGTAGCCACTACCCGTCCTGAAACTATGCTGGGCGATACAGGTGTTGCAGTGAACCCTGACGATGAGCGCTACCAATCCCTGATTGGTAAAGAAGTGCTGTTGCCGCTGGTGAACCGCCGTATTCCAATTCTGGCCGACGAACATGCTGATAAAGACAAAGGCACAGGTTGCGTCAAAATCACGCCAGCTCATGACTTTAACGACTACGAAGTAGGTAAACGTCATCAGTTGCCAATGATCAATGTGATGACAGCTGACGCTACTATCCGCACTGAAGGCGAATGTTTCTTCCCTAATGGCGAAGCAAACCCGGCGCATAACGCTTTTATTCCTGTGGAATATCAGGGCCTGGACCGTTACGCTGCCCGTAAAGCCATAGTGTTCGCTTTTGATGCAGCTGGCCTGTTAGACAAAGTAGAAGATCACAATAACACCCTGCCCTACGGCGACCGTTCAGGTGTGGTGATTGAGCCTTTATTAACTGACCAGTGGTATGTGCGTGTGGCGCCTATGGCCAAAACTGCCATTGAAGCTGTGGAAAACGGCGACATTCAGTTTGTGCCTAAGCAGTACGAAAACATGTACTACAGCTGGATGCGTGACATTCAGGATTGGTGTATCAGCCGTCAGCTGTGGTGGGGTCACCGTATTCCAGCCTGGTACGATGAAACAGGTAAAGTTTATGTAGGCCGTGATGAAGCTGAAATTCGTGCTAAACACGCTTTAGCCGATGACGTGAAATTACGTCAGGACAACGATGTACTGGACACCTGGTTCAGCTCAGCGCTGTGGACTTTCTCTACTTTAGGTTGGCCGGACAATACGGAAGAGCTAAAAACCTTCCACCCGACCGACGTGTTAGTCACTGGTTTTGACATTATTTTCTTCTGGGTTGCCCGGATGATTATGATGACGATGCATTTTGTTAAAGACGAAAATGGCAAACCACAAGTGCCATTTAAGACTGTCTATGTGACTGGCCTTATTCGTGATGAAAACGGCGACAAGATGTCAAAATCCAAGGGCAACGTGATTGACCCGCTGGATATGATTGACGGTATCAGCCTGGAAGACCTGTTGGTGAAACGCACCAGCAATATGATGCAGCCACAGCTGGCCGAAAAAATTGGCAACCAGACCAAAAAGCAATTCCCTGAAGGTATTGAAGCCAGCGGTACAGATGCACTGCGTTTCACGTTAGCGGCTTTGGCGTCAACCGGCCGTGATATCAGCTGGGATATGAAACGTTTAGACGGTTACCGCAACTTCTGTAACAAGCTGTGGAACGCCAGCCGTTACGTCACCATGATGACTGAAGAGAAAGACTGCGGTCTTGCTGGTGGCGAGATGGAACTGTCATTAGCCGATCATTGGATCATCAGCCAGTATCAGCAAACTATCGTTCAGTTCCGTGGTTATTTAGACAGCTACCGTTTTGATATGGCGGCCAATACGCTGTATGAGTTCACCTGGAACCAGTTCTGTGACTGGTACTTAGAGCTGACCAAACCTGTGTTATTTAAAGGCACTGAAGCTCAGCAACGTGGCACTCGTCATACCTTACTGACAGTGCTGGAATCTTTGCTGCGTTTAATGCACCCGATTATGCCATTTATCACTGAAGAAATTTGGCAGCGCGTAGCCCCTATGGTTCGCACAGATATCAACCCGGGCGACAGCATTATGCTGCAGGCCTATCCGGAATTTAATCAGGCACTGGTCAACGAAACCGCCACTGCTGATCTGGAATGGGTGAAGAGCTTTATCGTCGCGATTCGTAACGTGCGGGGTGAAATGGATATAGCGCCAAGCAAGCCATTGTCTGTACTGGTGCGTAACCTGACCGTTGACGACAGCCGCCGCTTACAAAGCAATATGGCCTTCTTGCAGAATATGGCGAAATTAGAAGCCATTACTGTATTGGCCGATGGCGAAACAGCACCAGCTTGTGCAGCTCAGCTTTTGGGCAAGATGGATATTCTGATCCCTATGGCGGGTTTGATCGACAAAGAAGCCGAACTGGCCCGTATTGCCAAGCAAATGGAAAAAGCTCAGCAGGAGCATGACCGTGTTGCCGGTAAACTGGCGAACGAAGGTTTTGTGGCAAAAGCGCCTGAAGCAGTTTTAGCGAAAGAGCGCGAAAAACTGGCAGAAGCTTTAGAAGCTATCACTAAGTTAAAAGCTCAGCAGGCACAAATAGCTGCGATTTAACTGCCAGTTGCATAGAAAGACAAAAGGCGACCTGCGGGTCGCCTTTTACATTTTTCGTCCTGCAAAATGCCTTGCGAGTCATCGTCGCTGCGCTTTTACTTTAGGTTCTACGGCTTCAAATCTGACGATACTTTCCTAATCGTAGTATCTCGCCATTCGAGAACCCGGTTCTCCCGAGACCGTAATTCAAGGCGTGTTACAGGCTCGCCAGTCTGAGTTTCGACCAACACTGAGTGTTGCTCGTCCGGTTGGTAGAGATTATCCTCGCCCCACTGGCGCAAAGCGACAATCACAGGAAAAAGCCCATGCCCCATCTCTGTCAAAACATATTCCTGATAAGCAGTGCCGTCAGAAGCTGGCGCAGTCTCCAATACTCCATGGTCTACCAGATCCTGCAACCGAGTAGTCAACATGCTTCGTGCAATACCGAGATTCTTCTGAAGCGCACTGAAGCGGTTTATGCCGTCGAGAACGTCTCGTATGATCAGAAGCGACCACCAGTCACCTATCACATCCAGAGAGCGTGCCACAGGGCATTCAGCCTTACTTAAGTTCTTGCGCTTCATTCAGTTATCCTTTCTGGTTCACCTGACTGCCTCATTATACGGTCCTTTATTACCCCTGCAAATGAAGTCTTAAAATAAGACTAGATCTATTCAAAATCTGGTCTTATTATGAGACTTCATTTCATGTAACATCTTATTGCTTCAGGATATCGTATGAACAGCCAGATAAATGACCATGACTCAACGACAAAACCCAGCGATCCGCCAGTCCCAGCGAATACCAGTAGCATCTCGATGGGAACGACTATTATCTTTGCAATAGCCAGCGGGCTAAGCGTCGCCAACATCTACTTTGCACACCCCCTACTGGACACCATGGCTGCCGACTTCGGAATAGCTCCTTCTGTGATTGGCCTGATCATTACGTTGACGCAAATCGGTTATGCATGCGGGCTTCTGTTTATCGTACCGTTGGGTGACATTCTCGATCGTCGCAAGCTGATCGTAGCTCAAGGGTTGCTGTCCGCTATAGCCCTGACTGTTGTTGCGACGACCCGAAATGAAGCTATGTTATTCATCGCCATGGTCGCAGTAGGACTATTGGCTGTTGTCGTGCAGGTTTTGGTGGCTTATGCTGCAATGCTCGCCTCGCCAACAACACGAGGAAAAACGGTAGGGATGGTGACAAGCGGTATAGTCGTCGGTCTGTTGCTGGCCCGCTTCGTGTCTGGAGTGCTTGCTGATCTTGGCGGCTGGCGCACGGTTTACATGACATCTGCCATAACAAACCTACTTATGGCAGCAGTCCTTTATCGCATTTTGCCGCGTGAGGCTGCTCCTCGCTCTTCGGTTTCCTATCCATTACTACTTCGCTCGGTGCTAACATTGTTTGTGCAGGAGCCTATTTTACGGATCCGTGCCATTCTTGCTCTGCTACTATTTGCCGCTTTCAGTGCATTCTGGACTGCGCTGGTGCTGCCACTCAGCGCGCCCCCTTACGCTATGTCACACACGCAAATCGGCCTGTTTGGTCTTGCAGGGCTGGCTGGTGTATTTGCTGCCAGCGGAGCTGGACCTTTGGCCGATAGGGGTCTTGGGCAATGGACGAGTGGAATATCTCTGCTGTTGTTGCTCATATCCTGGGGATTCATTGCCCTTCTTGATTCCTCAATACTGGCACTGGTGATTGGTGTGGTTATTCTAGATCTGGCAGTGCAGGCAGTCCACGTTACAAACCAAAGCATGATCTTCGCCATTCGGCCTGAGGCACATAGCCGACTGGTTGCTGGCTACATGCTCTTCTACTCTATCGGAAGTGCCATCGGAGCTATTGCCTCCACTGCGATATACGAGCGTGCGGGCTGGAACGGTGTATGTATTTTGGGCGCTACCATCAGCATAGTGGGTGTTGTTTTCTGGGCTACCACTGCGCATATCGGGCGAGCACAGTGTCAGACTGCACTCCCATCAAGCCCACTCTGCCTTAAGCCCTTAAACGTCGCAAAAAAACAGGCAGATACACCAAAGCCACAGCACATAAAGTGATCAGGAAAACCGCAATCACCAGTTGATAAACAATGTAGTTACTGGCCTCCACTGAGACAAACCAGCTGGTAATTACGCCGCTGATAAATAATAAAGCCCGCACTATCCAACTCATAGCTGCCCCCTCTGATGCACCACTTTGATTCATCACTTTATGCCTGCCTTTGGCAAAGCACATTGATACAGAACAAAGCAGCTATGATTTAACGAGCGGTTTAGCCTTTGTCGCTGTCCTGCGGCTTGGCAGACAATAACCAGTCCGGAGCAATCTGCTGTAAAAATGGTCGGGTGATCAAAGCGGCTTGTCTGGCAAAATCGCAGTAGTTCTCTTTGACTGTATTAGTGTTCATCGCCACCACCAGCTGCAACTCCGGATAAATAACTAACCAGCTTTGAGCACCGCTGGACACACCACCATGGTGCACAAAACTGACGCTGCGGCTCAGCGGATTCTCTTTGTCACAAAACATATGTTTTTGCGAAAAATTGCGCCAACCCAAGGCATAAAACTGCTCGTTGACTTCACCATTGCGCAATTTTTGTGGTGTCCAGAACTGCTGCTGTACTGCCGCGGGAATAAAGTCTGAGTTAAACCAGGCTGAGCCTAACACTGCTAAATCGACTGAACTAGCTGCCATGCCACCGCCTGCCCATCTTTGGCTTAAATTCACCTCTCTGTGTTTTTTGGCATAACCATCACGGGTCGTGTAAAAGCTGACCTGATGGGGCGATGGCAGCTCAGCAGCGGCCAGAGAAAGCAATCCAAGTGGCTGACTGACTTGCGTATCCAAATACTGTAAAAATGGTGCCTGTACCGCACTTTGCAAAACAGCACTGGCCAGATTGACATCAAAAGAGCTGTAATGAAAATCTGTGCCTGCCGGATACAGCAGTTTACTTTCATCAAATAAGCTCAGAGCATCATGCACATCATGAAACTCAGCTTGTTTTAATAAAGTGTGTACCGCACCAATCCAGTCGGTGTTTTCTTTATAGCCAGGAAAACCGGCTGTGTGTGACATTAGTTGCCGTAAAGTTAAATCCTGCCACTGCGAATTAGGCAGATCGGTTTTATAGCGGCTGATTGGCGCATCCAACTCTATAACGCCAGCAGCCATGGCTCTGGCTAATGCAGTGGCGGTCACCGCCTTTGAGGTGCTGCCAATACGAAACTGACTTTCAATACTGGCTGGCTTTTGACTTTCAAGATCGGCATAACCCACAGCTCCGGCCCATAACAACTGGCTACGCCATGCTACAGCAGCCGTCAAAGCCGGAAACTGGCCTTGCTGCTGACTTTGCTTCAGTGCAGTTATGGCTTGTTCTGCAGAGGCCTGAAACTCTGGTTGATACACTTTTGTCTGCTCTGGTACCCCGGTTGACAACTTTGTCGATAAATCTGTCCAGCCAGACAACTGATCCCATGCCACTGCAGCCCCAGCCAGCAACACAACTGCCGCACCTATTAGTCTTTTTTTCATTGGTTATGTCCTTTAGTTTTATCATTTTCCATGGTTTTGGGCAAAGCTTCGCCCACGGGCATACAAGGCCCGAAATTCTGAGTCTTTAATTAAAAGCAGTTTTGTTCTAGGGGGTTGCCCCCTGCTGCAACAGATAAGCCCTGACTTCGGCAGTAGAAGCCCTGCTGAGTGGCGAGCGTAGTTCACTTCTATCCATTAAGGTCGCTTCCACTTTCAGATTAACCCTGGCGCCTTGCTCAACCAGATACTGCACCATTGCCAGATCGCCAATATAACTGGCGTTAATTAGTGGCGTTTCATCCGCCAGCACTATGGCATTCACATTCGCCCCGGCCTGAACCAGCAGCTTAGCTAACTCCAGATTGCCAAGCTGGGCTGCGATAATCAGTGGGTTGCCATCACGTCTGCTGCTTTGGTTTACATCAGCACCAGCAGCAAGCAACAATTCAACCATGGCTTTATCGCCAGAGCGCACGGCCAGCATTAAAGCAGTGCCCTCACCCGGCATAGCCGCATTTAACGGATAACCCAAAGCAAGTAGTTGGCGCACTTCGGCTAAATCCCGCTGCCGCACTTTTTGCAGTAATTGTTGCAGTTGCGTCAGTTCAGTCAGGCTAACCTGAGCATATTCAGCAGGCAAACGGGCCACCTGAGCGCGTTGTGCCAAAACCAGAGTGGCGGCCACAGACAAAGATAACGCCATTAGCAAAGCACAACTTTGTGGTGTGATTTTGCCTGCAGAACCTTGCAGCACAAGACGGATCCGCTGCGCTAACAAAGGTTGCTGCTGCCATGGCATAGCAAGTAATAGAGGCTGCGCAGCCTGATAGGTTTTGCTGCAATCAAGCAAGGTTTGGGCATAACGATGTGGCTGCGTTAATTGCGCCGTTACAGCAGCATCACAACTTAATTCACGGTATTTATTAAGTTGCCGACAGATTAAGCCCCAGACCGGGCTCCACCAGCACAACACCGCACATAATTGTTGCAGATAAAAAGCCGCCAGATCGCATCGACGCCAATGCATACGCTCATGAGCAATCACATGCTGCAACTGCTCTTCAGACAAACTCTGTAACCATAATGCAGGAAGGATAATTCGAGGCTGACGCAGTCCCACCAGCATAGCGCTACCAATGGCAGAGTGCTGATACAGTGCTGGCTTGTGGTTGGTGATATTTGGCAAGTTCAGAGGTTTTGCCTCTAGCCATAACTTGCGGCTCGCTCTGTAACTTTGGCTGAATCGCCCTAGTTGCCAGCAGCAGCCCAAAGGCACAAGCAATAACCACCAGGCTGGAGGGACAAATAAATAAAACAGCTGTGGTGCCAAATCCCAGCGCTGAGTTAAAGCCGGTTCGATCTCTGCAGCTGCTGTGGCTTCTGGTAACTGAAGCTGTTGCTGTAAAACAGAGATGTCAGCGTTAAACCAGTGCTGCGGCGCTCCCTGTTCAGTGCCTTCACTTAATACAACAGCGGGCAATACAAACAACAGCACCGCCACTGCGGTCCACAAGCGCAACATCCACTGCGGTTTTGGCCGCCATGAGCTTTGGCCAAGCCAATACAGCCATGGCATCGTCACCAGGGCCAATAGCAGATGTAAAACCAGATAAAACAACAACCAGCTAAATTCCAGCATGATCAGTCTCCCTGTGCTGCCTTACCTGAGTGAGCGTTAATTTGCGCCTGTAATTCATCAACAAGTTCTGGCGCTAACTCTTGTTGCTCTATCAGATGTTGTGCCAGCAAAGCCGGAGAGCCGCCAAAAAAACGCTGCAGCAGTGTACTTAAGGCCTGACTGCGGGCTTCCTGCTGCACTGTAGTCGCCTGATAAATAAAAGCTTTGCCTTGCTTCTCACAGTCAACATGGCTTTTATCAAACAGAATACGACATAAAGTTTGCACTGTAGTGTAAGCCACCGCAGACTCTTTGCTTAGCTCTGCCGTAATGTCTTTCACTGAACAAGGGCCATGTTGCCATAACACCTGCATGATTTTTTGCTCTGCACTTGTAAGCTCGAGGGATTTTGCTCTTGCCATGCCTGTTACCCATTAAAGAATCATCTACTAAAGAATTAGTTTTAATCTAGCTGAACATTTTTCATACTTCAACTAATTCTTTAGTTTTTGTGCTTTTTTTCACGAATGGCGTCAGTTTTATCTTCAGTCCATCGCAAAATTATGTAAAGTTCTGGTAAAAAACTTGGACTGAAGCTCAATCTGCTATACCATCCGCGCCGCCTGCAGCATCGAGGTTGCAGGTTCCCTGATTAATTCTCAAATGGAAGAGACAAGATGAAATTAAAGTTAAGCGCCTTATTCGTTGCCTTAGTAGTGACTGCAGTTCCAGCTCAGGCTGATTGGTTAAATGCTGTTAAAGGCGGTGTAGGTAGTGCACTAAACGATACCAAAGAAAGCGTTAAAACTGCGGCTTTAAACACGTCAGTTCGCACAGCTTTAGGTTTAACTGAAGGTAAATCTACTCAGGCTGCTATTGCTGAAAAACTGGGTGAACCAGCAAGCAAAACAGAAAAAGACGGTAAAACTTTTTGGGTTTACGATGTGACTTTATTGTCAGCCAGCTACCCAACTTTAACAGAATTAGTAAAAACTCAGGAAGCGGCACAAAAGTCTGTGCAATTAAGCTTCAAGGCCGATGTGTTAGATAAGTTAGAACTGATCACTCAGGCTAAATAATTTTCTGCTCACTGCCGCTAGCCGCGGCAGTGATTTTTTAATGAAATTCAAATAGTTAAACTAAATCCCCGCCTGAATTTCATCTTCAGACAAATATTGTGCAAAACATTTTTTTTGTTATTATTGCGCGCCTGAATTTAACCCGTGTAAATTCATTCTGTTGTTTACCCTGATCTGATGAAATTGCGCCATAAGCAATCACTTTCAGTCCCGGGCTCTGGCAGCTCAACCCCAAACACTCCGTACGTAAGCAAATAAGCTATGCTACTGCGGTTGGCTTTTATTTTTCTGGCATTGCCAGGCTTTGTGAAGGAACCCTTTAATGGATTCACCAAGTGCCATTAGTTTGATCCCACCAGTTGTTGTGATGGCTGTTGCCATCTGGCTGAAGCGACCTATTTTGTCGCTGGTTGTGGGTGCTGTTGCAGGTTTGCTGATGCTGTTCCCAACTCAACCTTTTGAGTTACTGAATACCTTCGCTGAAATTTCTACCAGCGTAATGCAAGATGAAACCATTGGCTGGTTGATTCTGGTGTGTGGTGGTTTTGGTTCACTGATTGGTTTACTGATCCACACTGGTGGTGCTGTAGCTTTTGGCCGTTCGGCTTCAAAGCTGGCCACAGGCCCACGCTCCTCCATGTTTATGACCTTTGTTTTAGGCTGTATTATTTTTATCGACGATTATCTCAATGCTTTAAGCGTGGGTGAAGCGATGAAAAGAGTCACCGACAAATATAAAATCTCCCGTCAGATGCTGGCTTATATAGTCGACTCTACCGCTGCCCCTATTTGCGTCATCATTCCTATTTCCACCTGGGCCATCTTTTTTGGCGGTTTACTGGAAAACAACAAAGTGGCTGAGGCCGGGCAAGGCGTGGAAGTCTATATGCAAGCCATTCCTTACATGCTGTATCCATGGCTAGCTGTCACTATGGTGTTGCTGGTGACCTTAAAAATAATGCCTACTATAGGCCCTATGAAAAAGGCTGAACTTGCTGCGCAAAATGGTACCCCTTTAGATGCGCTGCCAGAAGTGAGTGTCGAAGCTTCAGCCAGTCACCACCATGTGCAAGGCCAGAATGTACCAGCAGGTGATCAGTATGCTGTGCATGCCATGGAACAGGAATTTGAAGACAGCAATAAGCAAGGCAAACTGCGTAACTTTATAGTGCCAATGCTGATGCTGATTGGCTTTACCATCTACTTTGATATAGATGTTCTTAAAGGCCTGTTGGTGACTTTAGTGCTGACTATTGTGTTTTACAGCTATCAGCGCCTGATGTCTTTAGGCGATATGATGGAAGTCATGATGAATGGTTTTAAAACCATGCTGCCAGCCATTTGTACTGTGATTGCCGCTTTTATCTTTAAAGATGTCTGCGACAAGTTATTGCTGCCGCAGTATGTGATTGAAAACCTGACCCCTTATATGACGGCACAAATGCTACCAGCCATTGTGTTTTTAGCTATGGCTGTGTTGTCTTTTGCGACAGGCTCTTCATGGGGTATTTTTGCGGTATCTATTCCTATTGTGATGCCTTTGGCTTATGCAGTAGAAGCAGATATTCCGTTGGTTATTGGTGCGCTGTTATCGGCCAGCTCTTTTGGCAGCCAGGCCTGTTTCTACAGTGACTCTACTGTATTAGCTGCTCAGGGTTCAGGCTGTAATCTGGTATCGCACGCTGTAACTCAGCTGCCTTACACCTTAATAGCTGCCACTTTGGCATTTATTGGTTTTATCTTGATTGCTTAACAGGTAATTCAGTATGAACAAAGGCACCTGATGGTGCCTTTGTTGTATCTAGCAACAGGCCAAATTTATCTTGGTTATAACTTTTGGCGATATAGAAAAACACTTGCCTTTAATCCATAAAAACGTACAGCTTTAGACTTCCCAGCCATTTCTTACGAAATACTGTTATAAATAAGCCTGTTAGCGAAGGACTGGCTTGGAAAGCATAACTGGCCATTCCTTTATTCCATAAAGTTTTAGATACTAAGACTTTTATATCTAAAGACCGCTAACTATCCAGACATCCGGTTATTTCTAATTCATCTATACAAGACCAATCCATTCGTTATTTAACTGCTCACTCAAGCCTAGAATGCGCACACTTTCTGCCAGCTGCTCAAACCAGTTCTTTTGATGCAGGTAACGGCCAGTATGAATTTGAGAACATCGAGGTGTCTATGCTTCATTCAACACAAGAGTTTTTATCCGGCAACGCCGCACCAGAGGCCAGCAGAGCTTTGCCTGTGCTGGATTTGAGCCTGATGGATGGCACTGCTGTTGAGCAACAGTCTTTTATTCAGCAATTGCGTGTTGCAGCCCGTGATGTGGGTTTCTTTTACCTGACAGGTCATGGTCAGAGCGAGCAAAAGCAGCAACAGATTTTAGCGCTGGCAAAACAGTTGTTTGCGCTGCCACTGGCCGATAAACAACAAGTACAGATGATCCACTCACCGCATTTTCGTGGTTACACAGGTTTAGGCGGTGAATTAACCCGTGGTCAGCCGGATATACGTGAACAGTTTGATGTGATGCGGGAAGAAGCCGTGCCCGCCAATACGGATATCAGCCCAGCCTGGCAAGGTTTAATTGGCCCTAATCAATGGCCAACGGCTTTACCACAAATGCAAACTGAACTGCTGAACTGGCAACAGTCCTTGTCGGACATCACGGTAAAACTAATGCGCGCTTTAATGCTGGCCTTACAACAACCTGCAGATGCTTTAGATGCCACCATCAAAGCCGGTCCTTATCAGCATATGAAGCTTATTCGTTATCCGGGTGTGGATGCAAAAGCGTCGAACAGCAAACAAGGTGTAGGTGCTCATAAAGATCCGGGTTATCTGACCTTGGTCGTGCAGGACGATCAATCCGGTTTAGAAGTGGAAACTGAACAAGGTTGGGTCAGCGTTACCCCGCTGCCAGGGGCTTTTGTCGTCAATATAGGTGAGCTATTAGAACTGGCCTCCAACGGCTATTTAAAAGCTACTTTGCACCGAGTGGTCAGCCCAAATTCAGGCATAGAACGTTACTCTTGTGCCTTTTTTATGGCAGCTCAACTGGACGCCACTGTGCCTTTCTTGCAGTTGCCGTCTCATTTAGCTGACGAAGCTAAAGGTCCGGCCAGCGATCCAACTAATCCATTGTTTTATCAGGTGGGCCAGAATGTGCTAAAAGGACGTTTACGTTCACACCGTGATGTGGCTGCCGCTCATTACGCAGAGCTGGCAAAAGCTGTCTGAGCTCAGCTTCAAAGTAAAGATAGATACATCCCCAATGTGACAGCCGGATTAACCCGGCTGAACTATTAATAAAGTAAAACCAAGGTTTATTATGAAATTTCGTACTTTAAGTATTCATGCCGGGCAACAACCAGACCCAAGTACCGGCGCTTTAGCCACTCCGGTGTATTTCACCAGCACCTTTAGTTACGGCACAGCCGAAGAAGGTCAGGCACGTTTTTCAGGTCAGAACCCAGGTTATATCTACAGCCGTTTTGCCAACCCTACTACCTCAGCTTTAGAGCAGAAACTAGCAGCGCTGGAAGGGGCAGATGAAGCTTTAGTGGTCGCCAGCGGTATGGCCGCTGTCAGCGCCATTATGTATGCGCTGACCAACGCCGGTGATGAAGTGGCTTTTATCGACCCGGTCTACGGCGGTACTGATGCCTTTTTACGTAATACCTTAACCCGCGCTGGTGTAACCTTAAGCCGTTATAGCAGCGACAAAGACTTTGCAGAGCGGGTGAAACCCAACACCAAAGTAGTGTTATTTGAACCTATCACCAACCCCACCTTAAAAGTGATAGATACCCGCATTGTGGTGGAAGCAGCCCGTAAAGTCGGAGCTCTGGTGATTTGTGACAATACCTTTTTAACGCCTTATTTATTCCGCCCGCTGGAAATTGGGGCTGATATTGTGATGCACAGCGGCACTAAGTACCTGTCTGGCCATGGCGATATTATTGCCGGCATAGTGGCAGGACGCAGCGAGCTGATGCAGAAAATCCGTACTGTGGCGCTGAAGCACATAGGTTCACCTATAGGCCCGCAGGAAGCTTATTTACTGCAACGTGGCGTAAAAACTCTGACCTTGCGGATGGATGCTCATATCGAAAACGCCCGTAAAGTGGCTGACTTTTTAGCAGCTCAGCCTAAAGTGGCCAAGGTGTATTACCCGGGTCATGCCAGTCATCCTGGGCATCAGGCAATAGCAGACACAGCCACTGGTTTTGGTGGCATGGTGGCCGTGGATATCGAAGGTGGTTTTGCCAAGGCTGCAGTGTTTCTAAATAACCTGCAGTTATTCGCGCAGGCCGTGAGCTTAGGTGATGTGGAAAGCTTAGCTTGTCATCCTGCCAGTACTACTCATGCCGCTATGACAGCAGAAGACAGACAGAGAGCTGGCGTCACCGATAATCTGGTTCGCCTGAGTATAGGCGTCGAAGATGCCGATGATTTAATTGCTGACTTAGCACAGGCTCTGGCGAAGCTGTGATCTGGGTCGGAGCCTTGGTTCTGACCCAGATATCTGAGGCTGACTAACTATCAGTATTTACTGGATGACCTACTGCTGTTCCGAGGGTCAGAGCTAATAACTCTGGCCCTTATTCATTTCTGAACTATCAAATACGAATTTCGTTCTTTTTAAGAATATAAATATCATCTACATTCATCTCAAGCGTCCAGACGGCTAAAACCTAAATGGGAAAGCTACCAGGAACGGAGCCACTACAACTCAAGCTCTGAATACAAAAACCAGGAAATAAAAAATGAAAACTGACCGGAGCGCCGGAAGTTTATAAAAAACTTTTGGAGAACTTTATGTCAGGTCAGTACTACGGTGTGATCAGTAAGTCACGCTTGCATCCAACCAATAAATTTAAAACTTTCAAGCCTTTAGCTACTGCAGCAGGTATCACTGCTTTATTGACTCTCAGCTTTTCCGCTTCACTGCAAGCCGATGAAGCGGCTGCCGATTTAGCTGCAGACAAAGAAGTGGAAGTCATCAAAGTGACAGCGCGTCGCCGTGAAGAAAACGTCCAGGACGTGCCTATTTCAATTTCGGTAGTTACAGCGAAAGACTTAGAACAAACCGGCACTTACTCCACAGAACAACTTACCCGCTTACAACCCAGCTTGCAGTTAATCTCTTCTAACCCTCGAAATACCGCTTTAACTATTCGTGGTTTAGGCAGTGTGATTGGTTTAACCAACGATGGCCTGGAATCTGGTGTGGGTATTTATGTCGACGAAGTGTATTACGCTCGCCCAGGTTCTGCTGTTGTCGACTTACTGGATATTGAACGGGTTGAGGTATTACGTGGCCCTCAGGGCACCTTGTTTGGTAAAAACACGACGGCAGGTGCTTTGAGTTTGACTACTGGAGCTCCAACCTTCACCCCTCAAGGTCGAGCTGAATTGTCCTTGGGTGAGGATGGTTTTCTGCAGGGCAAAACCACTGTATCCGGGGCTTTGGTGGATGGAAAAGTTGCTGGCCGTTTCAGCGCTTCCAGCACTCAACGTGATGGTACTTTATACAACGTGACTTTAGGCACAAAACAAAACGATACCAACAGTCAGGCTTTACGCGGCCAGTTATTATTTACACCGTCTGACGATGTCGATGTGCGTGTTTCAGCCGACTACGCTTATCAAAATCCAAATGCCAATACTCAGGTTTTTGTCAGGTATGGCCCTACAGGCCGCTCAGCTGCATCGCAGTTTCCGGCTTTAGCTGAATTATTTGATTACGCACCACCAAGCCAAAATCCTTATGACAGACTGGTAGATGTGAACTCTCCTATACAAGCTCGTCAGATCATCAGAGGCACTTCAGCTACTGTCAACTGGGATCTGGGTGACATAGCCTTTACCTCCATCAGCGCTTTGAGATCATGGGATTGGACACCGCAAAATGACCGTGACTATACAGCTCTCGCGGTTCGTACTAAGTCGAATAACCCGTCGGTTCAGGATCAGTGGAGTCAGGAATTCCGTTTGGCTTCCACAGGGCAAAACGATCTGGATTGGGTGGTGGGTTTATATGGTTTTGGTCAGGACATTGAAACCACTGGTACTGAGCAATGGGGATCTGATGGCGCGAAGTGGCTGATCCGAACAGCAGTACCGGAAAATCTGCTTGATAGCTATACCTCCAACACTAAAGTGTACTCAGACACCGACTCATACGCTATTTTTGCTCAGGCAACTTACCATCTGAGCGATGAGTTACGCATTACTCCGGGTGTGCGTTATACCAGAGAAGAAAAATCAGGTGATTTTACTCAAATAGTCAGTGGTGGTTTAGAAACTACCGATCCGGCATTAATCAGCGCAAAAAACGGTATTGCCCGTAATCAGGCTTACCAGGCCGATTTTAAAGACTCAAGTCCAACAGGCCAGTTGAATATTGCTTATGACTTAACAGAGGATCATCTGACTTACCTGAATATTGCCCGTGGTTATAAATCTGGTGGCATTAACGCAGCAGGGATCCCAACTGATTCCACAGGAGCTCCTTCCTTAGTCAGCGCTGTAATCGAACCTGAAAAATCGACCACAGTAGAAGTGGGTTTAAAATCTCAGTTTCTCGATCGTCATGTCACGTTAAACCTGGCTGTTTATGACACCAAAGTAACAGACTATCAAGCCAACGTTGTGGATTCAGGCCCTGGATCATTAAGGGGTTATCTGGCCAACATTGAAGAAGTATCAGTACGTGGTATTGAGATTGACAGCCGCATTCTGGTGAACGAATTCTTAAGTGCCTACTTCACTTACGCTTACACAGACGGCCAATATGACTCCTTTAAAAATGGTCCTCCACCATTAGAGTTTTTAACAGGAACTACTGCGGCTTTTGACTTAAGTGGTCGTGATTTACCTGGTGTTTCAAAAAATACAGGCTCTTTGGGCGGTGAATATGTGCATCCGGCTACGCTAAGTACAGTGTCTGGCGAGTTGTACTTTGCCGCTGATGTTAGCTACCGCTCAAAATGGAACTCAGATTCATCGGTGTCCAGATACCTGGAAGTTGATGGCTCTACCTTGACCAACCTGCGTTTAGGTTTCCGTACCGATGGCGGTACTGATGTGTCCTTGTATGCCCGTAATGCGTTTGACGAAGACTACCTGAGCTTTTTAAGTATTCAGGCAGGTAACTCAGGTGCCATTTATGGCCATCCGGGTGACCCACGCAACATAGGCCTGAGAGTCAAAACAGAGTTTTAATAAGATCTGAAGCCACTCCTTCTATGTGTGGCTTATCTCTCTGGCGGTGCTGGTGAGAACACAAAATCAACGGGTAAGAATAGAGGTGAAACTATGAGTTCTTTACAAAAATCCAAAGCCTTAGTCTTAGGCGTATTGCTGGCGTTAAGTGGTCAGGTTGCAGCCAAGGAAGTGACGTTACTTAACGTGTCGTACGATCCGACCCGCGAGTTGTACCGTGATTACAACCAAGCCTTTTCGGCCTACTGGCAGCAAAAAACCGGCGATACAGTCAAAGTTGAACAATCTCATGGTGGTTCAGGCAGCCAGTCACGTTCTGTCATTGATGGCTTAAGAGCAGATGTTGTTACTTTAGCTTTATCCGGTGACATCGACCCGCTGGCAAAAATTGGCAAATTGTTACCGGAAAACTGGGAAAGCCGCCTGGCCGACAGCAGCGCACCTTACACATCCACCATAGTTTTTCTGGTGCGTAAAGGTAATCCAAAAAATATCAAAGACTGGGACGACCTGGTCAAGGAAGGGGTCGAAGTGATCACTCCGAATCCAAAAACCTCAGGCGGTGCGCGCTGGAACTACTTAGCAGCCTGGGCTTATGCCGAACAAAAATACGGCTCAGATGACGCCGCCAAAGACTTCGTGACCAAAGTATTTAAAAACGTGCCGGTACTGGACTCTGGTGCTCGTGGCTCAACTACTACTTTTGTGCAGCGTGGCATAGGTGATGTATTACTGACTTGGGAAAACGAAGCCTTTTTAGCTGTCAACGAATTGGGTGCTGACAAAATCGAAATCGTAGTGCCCTCTTTATCCATTCTGGCTGAGCCCTCTGTGGCTGTGGTCGATAAATATGCCGAAGCCAAAGGCAACACTGAAGTTGCCACAGCTTATCTGCAGTACTTATACAGCAAAGAAGGTCAACAACTGGCAGCCAAACATTATTACAGACCTCGCGATAAAGAAGTGGCAGCAGAATACAGTAAACAGTTCCCGCAACTAAAGCTGGTGACTATTGCCGACTTTGGTGGCTGGCAAAAAGCCCAACCAGAACACTTTGGTGACGGCGGCATCTTTGATCAAATTTATAACTAGCCAAAACAACGAATTAAAAAGCGACGCTATACAGCTGTCGCTTTTTGTTGTTTAACCACAAAAGGGGTTCCTTGTTTTGAAAAAATCATATTGGCTGAAACCTACTGTATTACCAGGCTTTGGCTTGTCTTTAGGCTTTGCCACCTTTTATTTAAGTTTAATAGTACTGCTGCCTTTAGCCGCCCTGCTGGGCCAGACCCTGACTTTAAGCTGGAGTGAATTCTGGAAAGTGATAGCCAGCGACAGGGCCATTGCCAGTTATCAGCTGACTTTTGGCGCATCTTTTATTGCAGCTGCTGTCAATCTGGTGTTTGGCCTGATCGTCGCCTGGGTGTTAGTGCGTTATAACTTTTTCGGCAAAAAAGTGATTGATGCCTTAGTCGACCTGCCTTTTGCCTTACCTACAGCAGTAGCTGGTATTGCTTTAACTGCTATTTATGCGCCCAATGGCTGGATTGGTCAGCATTTAACTGCTCTCGGAATCAAAGCAGCTTATAGCCCTTTAGGCGTGACTTTAGCGTTGATTTTTATCGGCCTACCTTTTGTGGTGCGTACAGTGCAGCCTGTGCTGGAAGATTTGGAAAAAGAAATTGAAGAAGCAGCCGCCAGCTTAGGTGCTAATCGCTTGCAAACCTTTTGCCGTATTTTATTCCCAGCCCTTTTACCCTCTTTGCTGACAGGTTTTGCTTTGGCGTTTGCCCGCGCTGTTGGTGAATACGGCTCAGTGGTCTTTATCAGCGGCAATATGCCAATGAAAACTGAAATTACGCCCCTGTTGATCATGACCCGTTTAGAGCAATTCGATTATGCCGGAGCCGCCGCTCTTGGCACTGTGATGTTATTTATTTCCTTTATTTTATTGCTGCTGATTAACCTGCTTCAACACTGGAGCAATAACAGACATGGAGCCAAAGCATGAGCAGTATCCCTCTGAACCATCCTCACCCGGCAGCTGCGGCTTTACGTAAGGCAACCACTGAACCTTTATGGGTTCGTGTGTTACTGACCAGCATTGCTTTGCTGTTTTTAAGCCTATTTCTGTTATTGCCGTTAGTTATTGTCTTCAGTGAAGCTTTTGCCCGTGGCACTGAAGTCTATCTGGCGTCCATCACCGAACCCGCTGCTTTACACGCCATCAAGCTGACGCTGATAGCAGCAGCTATAGCTGTGCCCTGCAACGTGATTTTTGGTCTGGCAGCCAGTTGGGCTATCGCCAAGTTTCAGTTTAAAGGCCGCCAGCTGCTGATCACCCTCATCGACTTACCTATAGCAGTCTCGCCTGTGATTGTAGGTTTAAGCCTGATGCTGATTTTTGGCGCACGGGGTTATTTGGGCGACTGGCTGATGGATCACGATGTACGCATTATGTTTGCGGTACCCGGCATAGTGCTGGCGACCATTTTTATTACCTTTCCTTTTGTTGCCCGTGAGCTGATTCCATTGATGCAGGAGCAAGGCCGGGAGCAGGAAGAAGCAGCTTTAACTTTGGGCGCCAAGGGCTGGCAAACCTTTTTCCGGGTTACTTTACCTTCAGTGAAATGGGCTTTGCTCTATGGCATTATTCTGGCGAACGCCAGGGCAATGGGTGAGTTTGGTGCTGTCAGTGTGGTGTCAGGAAAAATCCGCGAGCAAACAAATACAATGCCGTTGCATATTGAAATTCTGTACAACGAATATCAGTTTGCCGCCGCTTTTGCTGTGTCGTCGTTATTGGCTTTACTGGCGTTAGTTACGCTCTTGCTAAAATCTTTGCTGGAGTACAAAGCAGCCAAAGATTTAGCCGGTGCACAACAAGCCCATTAAACAACTCGCTCACACAGCAGCCCGGAAGGCTGCTGTGCTGGCTCTGACTACACAGCTGCAGCGGCACGTTACAGAATACGTTTAACCGCTTCGGAATATACTTCAGAGCGATCTCGCTTACCCACAGTAACAACAAACACAACCACTTTCTCATCAATCACCTGGTAGACAAGTCGATAACCAGATGACCTTAGTTTTATCTTGTAGCAATCAGGCATTCCACTTAGCTTATTTGCCTCGATGCGGGGAGACTCCAGTATTTCTGTCAGTTTCTTTTTAAGTTGTTCGCGGACTGTCGAGCCCAGTTTTCGCCATTCCTTTAACGCTCGCTCATCAAAGTCCAGCAAGTACGCCATTAAAGATCATCCAGCGTCACGCGTACAGGCTTCGGATTACGTAGGCGATCTCTGACCACTTCAACAAGTTCGGCATCCTCATCACTCAACAAAGTCTGCTTGAAAGGAAGGCGTCCATTATCAGCAATATACTCGAGCATAAGGCGAAGCGCCTCAGAAGGAGTTACTCCCATTTTTTCCAGCGCAGCATAAGAACGAGCTTTAAGGTCGTCGTCGATACGCAAGTTGATGCTACCCATATCCCTGCCCTCCTGTATTTACAAATGTCATTACAATTATTGCAGCAGTTTACTGATAAGGCAACACAAGGGCAGTGGTAACACTAGAGTGAAATAATCTTTGTTGTAGGTATAATTTTAGCCAGAGCTATGGGCGAATTTGGTGCTGTCAGTGTGGTGTCAGGAAAAATCCGTGAGCAAACCAACGCCGTTGCATATTGAAATTCTGTACAACGAATATCAGTTTGCCGCCGCTTTTGCGGTCTCGTCCCTGTTGGCCTTACTGGCTTTAGTCACTTTGTTATTAAAATCTTTACTGGAATACAAAGCCGCCAAAGATTTAGCCCAAGGCCAGTCACACTAAAGATGGACTATATCCCAGTTAGCTGCGGATTTCGCAGCTAACTGGTGTATCTGCCAGCGCTTTTGCAAAAGCGCTGTCGTCTTTTAGGTCATCTGTAACTAGGTCTTTTGTCAGTAAGCCTTCCTGCTCTGCAATAACTAAAGCCACCATGGTATCGCCTGTAACATTAGTAGTAGTGCGGGCCATATCGATAATACGGTCTATGGCTGCAATAAAAGCAATACCTTCCAGCGGTAAACCTACTACAGATAAAGTAACTGTCAGCATCACCAGCGCAGTGCCTGGTACACCAGCAGTGCCTAACGACGCCAAAGTAGCAGTGCCGACAATCAACAGATAATCAATAAACTGCAGTTCAATGCCGTATAAGCTGGCAATAAAAATAGCGGCTATAGCAGGATAAATACCACCACAACCATCCATATTAATGGTTGAGCCTAAAGGCAATACAAAACCGGCATAGTCTTTGGAGACTTTCAGATCTTCAGTCACAGCTTTGTAGCTGGCAGGTAAGGAGGCATAACTGGAGCAGGTGCTAAAGGCAACCAGTTGTACGGGGAAGATAGCTTTAAAGTAGTCTGTGACTTTCATTGAACTGAAAAAGTGCACAAAACCGCCATAGGTCAGGCTGATATGTAGCAAACAGCCGACATAAATAGCCAGAATAAACTTACCCAGCGGCAGCAGCATTTCTAAGCCATAAGTGCCAACCACCCAGGCCATCAAACCAAAAACACCCACAGGAGTAAACAGCAGCACCAGGCGGGTGACTTCAAACATCATATCAGCACCAGAGCGCACCACAGAAAGCATGGCAGTGCCCTTTTCACCAATATTACGCAGCGCCAGTCCCAACAAAATAGCAAATAACATCACAGGTAAAACCTGGCCCTGAGCCATAGCGGCAATAGGATTGGCTGGTATTAAATCCACTAACACCTGACTGACAGGAGGTATGACTTTTTCAGTGACTTGTGCCGCCACTAAGTTTTGGCCGGTTTCAAATTGAAAGGCGGTGCCAACACCAAGGCCTATCAGGCTGGCAATCAAGGCTGTCAGTAAAAACAAACCCACAGTTTTACTAGCAATTCGACCTAAGCCTTTGCCTTGCCCCAGTGAGGTGATACTCAAAATCAGGCTAAAAAACACCAGCGGGATCACCAACATTCTAATGGCATTGATATAGGCGGTACCCAGAGGTTTTAATACCAAAGCATCGCCGCCTAAGACTAAACCTGCGATCACTCCCAACACCAGAGCAAGTACCACCTGCTGCCAGAGGGCTAATTTTAAATTGATGTTTTTCATAACTAATTCCGCACTGTAAAGGTCGCCAGTATAGAGGCTGTGCCTGTTCCGACCTATTCAGTTCTGTTCTAAGCAAGAACCAAAAGGAGCAAGGCGTTGATTTTTGTTGTAGCTAAAATATGATATTCATTTTTGGAATACAAATACAGTTTACACGAACGTTTTGATCTAATAGATTGAAGCTGTTGCCGCAACTCAGTGTCAGCGAGAAGCGGCAGCCACTCTGGTTGTTGAATGGATTTGAAATTCGTAGGGTACAGGATGTACCACCCCAGCTACGTTCTATTCCTTGTCCTGTTGCTTGTGGTCCACAGTCTTTTTTGACTTAAGTGACTACCCCCTATATAGCCCCACCAACTTTTCGGCGGGGCTTTTTTTACAAAACATTTATATCTATTTGAAATATTCAATCACAATTTATTGAAATACTTACATAAAAGATTCGGTATCATTCCGCTACAGCATTATCAAAGAAAGGATTTAGCATGACGATAAACACCCCACTGGCCTCAGCTATTACTTTGGCACTGATCAGCGGCACTTATAGCGGTAGCACTCTGGCGCAACAGGCGCAGGCCGACGTAGAAAAAATTTCTGTTATTGGCAGCCGCTTATCTGTGCGCTCAGCCACTGAAACCAGCTCACCAGTCGATATTATTGATGAAGCTCAACTGGCAGGTACAGGAGCGCTGGAAACCGCAAAAGCGCTGCAAATGTTGGTTCCAAGCTTTAATTTCCCAACATCTTCTATTACTGATGGTTCAGATGCAGTAAAACCAGCCAGCTTACGTGGTTTGTCTCCCGACCATACTCTGGTATTGGTCAATGGTAAAAGACGGCACGGCACAGCTTTGGTTCACCTGAACGGCACTATGGGCCGTGGCAGTTCAAACGTGGATCTGAATACTATCCCTGTCTCTGCGATTAAACGTATTGAAGTACTGCGTGACGGCGCCGCGGCTCAATATGGTTCGGATGCTATTGCAGGCGTCATTAACATAGTGCTGAAAGATCAGGCGGGCTCAGGTGAAATCGCAGCCAGCGCTGGCCAGACTTATGAAGGCGACGGCGAATACTACAAAGCATCGCTGAATTCAAGCTTTCGTTTTGCCGACACAGGTTTTGTCAACTTCAGTGTTGAACAGCAACACAAAAACGGCACCAACAGAGCAGGTTTAGATCCCCGTGAACAATACAACCCTATTAACGGCGCACCCGACCCACGTGAAGCCAGCTTTAACCGCTTGAGCCATAAAGTGGGTGATGCCGCATTTAAGCAAGAGTCTGTATTTATTAATGCTGGTTACGAACACGGCACTACAGAATGGTATGCCTTTGGTGGCGCCAGCCACAGAGAGTCAGCTTCTGGCGCCTTTTATCGTATAGCGAAAGATGCCCGTAATATCCCGGAAATTTACCCTGACGGTTATCTGCCGGAAATAGCCCCTGAATCAGGCGATTACTCTTTCACTGCTGGTGTTAAATTTGATGTCGCCGACTGGCGGTTGGATTTGTCTGCAGGCACAGGCGAAAGCAGCTTCAAATATTATGTCAATAATTCGCTGAACGCGTCTTTTGGCCCAAACAGCCCAACCAGCGCTTATGCCGGTGAACTGGTGAATGCCGAGCAAAACTTCAATATAGATGCCAGCAAAAGATACAGCTTTATCAACGACTCAGAACTGGTGGTGTCTGCAGGCCTCAGCCGCCGTCATAACAGCTACCAGATCAATGCTGGTGAAGAGCTGTCATGGCGCAATTATGGTTATCAGAATAAAGCCGGTGGTATTCAGGGTTTTGGTGGTTTTACGCCAGAGTCAGAAGTGGATGAATCGCGCCACAATACTGCGCTGTATCTGGAACTGGAAAACGCCCTGACCGATGATTTCACCTGGGGTGCAGCACTGCGCCAGGAAGACTATTCCGACTTTGGCAGCGACACCAGTTGGAAACTGTCTGGCCGTTATCAACTGACTGAGCAATGGGCAGTGCGCGCCACAGCAAACGATGCGTTCCGTGCCCCTAGTGTGCAGCAACTGTATTTCTCTAACCTGTCGACGCTTTTTGTGGCCGATCCACAAACCGGTGTACTGACTCCAACTGAGTCCGGTACTTTTAATAATATTTCAGCCGTCACCCGCGCTATAGGCCAGGGCGATTTACAAGCTGAGTCGGCCTTAAGTTTCAGCGCAGGTATTACCTTTCAGGGCGACGATGGTTTTAGCTTTACGCTGGACGCTTACCGTATTGAACTGGACGACCGCGTGATACTAACAGGCAGTGTTGGCCGGGCCGACAGTGCTGCCTTAGCGGAAATTCTGGGAGACTCGGGAGCAAACTCTGTGCGCTTCTTTACCAACGCAGTGGATACCACCACTCAGGGTCTGGAAGCTGTAGCCGCCTATCAGTGGGATGCAGGTTTATGGGGCGAATGGAAAACCTCATTCAGCGCTCAATACAACGATACCAACATAGATGCGATTCGGGTTCCTGCCTTGCTGGATGGCCTGGAAACCAAACTTTTTGACCGGGTTGAACAGGTACGCTTAACCAAAGCCAACCCAAACAAAGGTGCAGTCTGGAGCTTGACGCAAGATTATAAACAGCTGCAAACCAACCTGAGGCTGAACTACTTTGGCCCTTACACTATTGGTTATGCCACAGGAGATAAAACCTACAGCGGCAAAACCACAGTGGATATCACCTTCCATTATGAGTTGACGGATCAATTACGTTTTGGTTTTGGTGCCAACAACCTGTTTGATACTTATCCGGATAAACAACCGACGATCAACAGCTTCAATGGGATCTTTATTTACCCGAACACCAATGCTCCTTTTGGCTTCAACGGCGGCTCTTATTATGCCGATCTGAGTTATCGCTTCTAAGAGATTACAGCATCACCAAGGCAGCTTCGGCTGCCTTTTTTATGTCCATGGAAGGACGGTATGTCGCAACTGTCGGGAACGTTGTTGCGACTAGATCAGCGGAATTTGCTGTTCAGTACCGGAACTGGCCAGACAAAACCCCAAAGGCTCTTTAGTATGAGGTCTTCTTTTTGAACAGGATAAGCATCATGCCCGCCTCATACTTTCAACAACTGCACCAACAACATGTCCCTTTGATCTTACCCACTATCTGGGATCCGGCCAGTGCCGTCTTAGCGCAGCAGCAAGGTGTCAAAGCCATCGGCACATCCAGCGCAGCTTTAGCCTGGTCTTTGGGTTACGCTGATGGCCAGCAGCTTCCTGTCGCCGAATTGCTGGCTGCGGTGCAGCGCATACTGCGCGTTGTGCAAATCCCTTTGACCGTGGATATAGAACAAGGCTATAGCGAAGATCCAACGCACGTTGCGGATCTGGCAGTACAACTGGCAGAGCTGGGTGTGGCAGGTATTAATATGGAAGACGGGACCGCAGAGCCGCAACTCTTATGCGCAAAGATCTGCGCTTGTCGTCGCCTTTTAAACGAGCGAGCTTTGTTTATCAATGCCAGAACTGATATTTATCTGGCGCAATTGGCTACAGGGCCAGAAGCTATTACAGAGTGCCTCAGACGATTGGCTTTGTATCAAGAGGCTGGGGCTGATGGCGCTTTTGTACCGGGATTAACGGATTTAGCTGTGGCGAAAAAATTGAGCCAGCATAGCAGTTTGCCGCTGAACTTAATGGGCTGGCCGGACGCTGCAACTGTTGAGAATTTAACTGAAGCAGGAGTGAAGCGCCTAAGTGCTGGACCGGCTTTATTTCTGCAGAGTTATCAGGCTTATCTGCAAGCTGTACAGAGTTTTTTGCAGCCGGGACTGCTTGCAGATAAAGCTTTAAATTACTCTGACTTCAATAACTTATTCAGTTAGCATTTCAGTGAAGTGGTCAACTAAATACCTTCACCCAAAAACACTTTACTGTAACGCGGCTTAACCCAGGCTTGTTGCCCCAATGATAAACCCAGTTGTTTAAAACGATCCCGAGCCAGCTCCACATGAATAAGTTGCTGGCTGTCTTTAGCTACTAATTCCAGCCTGACATTGGGGCCTACTATGGTAATCAAGTCTACTTTGGCTTCCAGCGCTTCGTCAGCAGGGTTGAGCAACAGATCAATTTCATGTGGTCGCACATAAGCAAAACCACTTTCTTCCTGTTCGTTGGTAAATTCCGGCGAAGCAACAGACAACTGGCCAATTTCGGCTTTGCCTTGCTTAACACGGGCATGGAACAGGTTTACATTACCTAAAAATTCATAAACAAAAGGATTGGCCGGGTTGTCGTACACCTGCTCTGGTGAACCTTGTTGCTCAATGCGGCCTTTGTTCATTACTACTATTTTGTCCGCCACTTCCAGCGCTTCTTCCTGGTCATGAGTCACAAACACGCTGGTGACATGAATTTCATCATGCAGCCGCCGCAACCAGCGACGCAATTCAGCCCTGACCTTGGCATCTAAAGCGCCAAAGGGCTCATCCAGCAGCAGCACTTTTGGCTCTACGGCTAAAGCACGAGCTAAAGCAATACGTTGACGCTGACCACCGGAGAGCTGAGAAGGATAGCGATCGGCCGTCCAATCCAGTTGCACCAGCTCTAGCAAATGCTGCACTTTTTTACGGATAAGCTCCGGCGAAGGACGCTGCTTTTTTGGTTTCACTGTCAAACCAAAAGCCACGTTTTCATAGACTGTCATATGTTTAAACAGCGCATAGTGCTGAAACACAAAACCTACACCACGTTCTGACACATGGCGCCCACTGATATCCAGATCATCAAAATGGATGCTGCCACTGTCGGCTTGCTCTAAGCCGGCAATAATACGTAACAAACTGGTTTTACCTGAGCCTGAAGGGCCAAGTAAGGCGGTTAATTCGCCGGTCTGAATGGATAAACTGACATTATCGACGGCAACAAAGTCGCCAAATTTTTTATTGATCTGGTCTATACGGATGCTCATGGTAGCGCTCTGAGTTCAGGTTGCAGCCAGCACAGCCTTTGCTGTTAGTGGCTCAACATCACTTCAGATCCGGTGGTCCGGTGCGCTGAAGTTGGTGGAAATTGGGTAAGTAGGTTCACTGAGGGAAACAGTCTGAACCATTTCAGGCTAGGGTTTATCCAGACGTAATTTTTCGTTTTTTTCCAGCTGCACTAATTTACCCTGATGAAACACCAGTTCAATAGAACCAAACTCTACCCGGCCAACCAGCTTTTCCAGTTTATCGAGCAGTTGGTTCAGCAAATCTGCAGACACTTCTTTTGCCGCCATATCTGTTCTCCTTAAGGACATCTATATGTCTTTAAGACATTAAAGCAGAGCTAATTAATAACTTAAAATACTTTAAAGTAGCAAGGTTATACTAAAAGGAAATATAAGACTGTAATAGAAAAAGGCCAGAGCTTTCGCTTTGGCCTTTTTGTTTGATCCCAACAGAGTAGAGATCTAAATAGGTAAAAACAGGTTTTACTTAATGGCGTGGAGCTTCGTCGCCGTCGTCTTCGTCATCATCGAAGTCTTCGCCGTCTTCGTCTTCACCACCTTCAAAATAGGTGCCCCAGCCGTCGTATTCTACGCCAAACTTCTGCGCTAAGGCTTCCAGTTTGATCGCATCTGCTGTAATGCTGCCGCCGTCCAGAGATTGTTCACGAATAGCGTCGAATACCCAGGCGGTGCCGCCTTCTTCAAATTCGACTTCTTCGGCGTCTGTAACTTCGTAACCTAATTTAAAGACTTCAACAGCCAGTTTTTCTAAGCGGGCAAAATCTTCATGGTAAAAATGGTGTTCGATGGTGTATTCCGCATCCGGATCGCTGCCGTCTTCCATCAATGCAGCTATGGTGTCTTCAGTAAATTCTTGCCAGTTTTCCATGATATTACCCCGTGACAGTCAATGAGTCGGCAGTGTAGTCGGTTGCCACTTCGCTATCAAGCAGCTTAATCTTATCTGCCATCTGTTGCCGTATTGTTTCAGCCAGTTCACGGGCCGGAGTTCCTGCTTCAGGATAAATAGGCGGCATGATTTCAATAATCACTCTGCCATTGTTCCATTTGTTTAAACGTACTTTGCTGGTGTTGCTCATACAAATAGGCACCAGCGGCACTTTGGCCTGATGCGCTATATGAAAAGCACCGGTTTTAAAAGGCAATAAACCACGACCATAACTGCGGGTGCCTTCAGGAAATACCCACACCGATACCTTGTCCTGCACTATACGGTCAACAGCACCTTGCATAGTGCCTACAGCTTTTGACTTGTTCGCTCTGTCGATCAGAATATTGCCACTGAGCCAATACAGCTGACCAAAAAACGGGATCCACTTCAGGCTTTTTTTACCTATGGTCACAGTGCCAGGCAACAAGGCTTTGCTGATGGTAAATAAATCGTAGTTATTTTGATGGTTGGCTAAAAACACACAAGGCATGGCAGCAGTGACTTCAGGAGCCTGGCGCACTTCAACTTTTAAGCCAAAGATCCAGGCGGACCAGCCATACCAGCTGGAAAATAAAGCCACATTTGGGGCATAAAAAGGACGAACCAGACAGATCAGCAAACCCACTACGGCACTGAAGACAATAAAAATGGCGACCAGCACCAAACGCAGAATAGCTACCACAAAAAAGGCCCCTGTTTTTTACAAGGGCCAGAGTATAACGGCATTAGTGTTTTTGTCTGGTTTGATCTGTTTCCCGTTCGGGATCGAATTGTAATTCAAGACGGGCGGGTGGTTTAGGTGCCGCGGCTTGTCCCGGCCCTTTCTATCTGTACCGCGGTGTCATTAGACGGGCGGGGATAAACCCCGCCCCTACGATTTATTCCGTAGTATCCCCAGCCACTTCACCGGTTAACAGCTCGTCGATGCGCTGTAAACCACGAGGCAGTTTGTTACCACGACGACCACGCTCACCTATGTAATGCGCTAAATCATCCACCTTGATGGTCATTTTGCGTTTACCCGCCACTAAAGTCACAGCTGTGGCAGCAGGCACTACGGTTAATAGTTTCAGATACTCTTCACGGCTGGCGGCACGAGCCGATGGAATAGACAAAATCTTATTGCCTTTGCCTTTACTCAGCTGTGGTAAATCGGCCACTGGGAATACCAGCATGCGGCCTTCAGTACTGATCGCCACTACTAAATCTGTTTCCGGGTTTTTAATCGGAATTGGGCTTAATACCTTAGCGCCAGTTGGTAAAGTTAACACAGCTTTACCGGCTTTATTACGGCTGACTAAATCGGCGAAGGTGCCAACAAAACCATAACCTGCATCACTGGCCAGCAATAACTTCTGGCTGTCTTCTGCCATCAATACATGCTCGAAGTTTTCCCCTGCCACTAAGGTAAAGCGGCCTGTTAACGGCTCACCCTGACCACGGGCTGAAGGTAAATCGTGGGCTTCAGCAGCAAAGCTGCGACCGGATGAGTCGATAAAGGCAGCGTATCTGTTACTTCGGCCTGTAGCGGCCGCTTTAAAGCCGTCCCCTGCTTTGTATTGTAGGCTGTTGCCGTCGACATCATGGCCTTTGGCACAGCGCACCCAGCCCTTTTCGGACAGCACTACAGTGACAGGTTCACTGGGCAGTAATTCTTTTTCGCTTAAGGCTTTGGCTTCTTCGCGCATCACTATTGGGCTTCTGCGGTTGTCGCCATATTTTTCAGCATCAGCTAACAGTTCTTCACGGATAAGCTTGGTCAGCTTTTTCTCTGAACCTAAAATGCCTTCTAAATAGTCACGCTCTTTTTCCAGCTCGGCTTGTTCACCGCGGATTTTCATCTCTTCAAGCTTAGCTAAATGACGTAACTTTAATTCCAGTATGGCTTCAGCCTGACGCTCAGTAATGCCAAAATGCGCCATTAACACCGGCTTGGGCTGATCGTTTTCGCGGATAATTTTAATCACTTCGTCGATGTTTAAAAACGCGATCAACAAGGCTTCTAACACATGCAAACGATCCAGCACTTTATCTAAACGGAACTGCAGACGACGACGCACTGTGTCGCGGCGGAACACCAGCCATTCGGATAAAATTTCCAGTAAGTTTTTCACCCGGGGCCGCTGATCCAGGCCCAGAATGTTTAAATTCACGCGATAGCTTTTTTCCAGATCCGTAGTGGCAAATAAATGCGCCATCAACTGTTCAACGTCGATGCGGTTTGAACGAGGAACTATCACTATGCGGGTTGGGTTTTCATGATCAGACTCATCACGTAAATCACTGACCATAGGCAGTTTTTTCGCGTTCATCTGAGCCGCTATCTGTTCCAGCACTTTCGAGCCAGAGGTTTGATGCGGCAAAGCCGTGATAATAATGTCGCCATCTTCCAACTGGTACAAACCACGCATCTTGATACTGCCACGGCCTGTTTCATAAATGGCCTGTAGCTCATGCGCCGGACTGATAATTTCAGCGTCCGTCGGATAATCCGGCCCCTGAATATATTGCATCAGATCCGGGATAGTGGCCTTAGGGTTATCCAGTAAAAAGGCGGTGGCATTGGCCACTTCACGGGCGTTATGCGGCGGAATATCTGTCGCCATACCAACGGCTATGCCTGTTACGCCGTTGAGCAAAATATGCGGTAAACGCGCAGGTAAAGTGCGGGGTTCGTCCATAGTGCCGTCAAAGTTTGGCACCCAGTCGACTGTTCCTTGTCCCAGCTCGTTCAGTAATACTTCGCTAAAACGCGACAATTTGGCTTCGGTATAACGCATAGCGGCGAAGGATTTTGGATCGTCCGGCGCACCCCAGTTCCCCTGACCATCGACTAGCGGGTAACGGTAAGAGAAGGGCTGAGCCATCAGTACCATAGCTTCATAACAGGCACTGTCACCATGAGGGTGAAATTTACCTAACACGTCACCCACAGTACGGGCGGATTTTTTATACTTCGCCAGATGCGATAAACCCAGTTCTGACATCGCATAAATAATACGGCGCTGTACTGGTTTTAAACCGTCGCCAATAAATGGCAAAGCCCGGTCCATAATGACGTACATCGAATAATTCAGGTAGGCTTCTTCTGTAAAACGGCGCAGCGGCAGCTGTTCCGTCCCTTCATTGGATATCATAATATCTGTCATTTTTAGCTTCCGTTAACCAGCCTGATTCTGTTGTTTTTCAAGCGCTTTTGCTTGTAGCTGCTGTTGTAATTGCGCCTGCATTTGAGCCTGACGGCGCGCCAGTTGCCACAGCAATAACACCAGCAGTACTAAACTGGTGCAGCCAAACAACCCAATCCATAACCACTGGATCTGTCTTTTACGTTCAGCTTCCTGCAAACGCAGCGCTTGTAATTCATTGTCTTTAGCCAGTAGTTCATTTTGAGCTTGCTGGCGCTCCGCATCAAAACCTAAGCGCAGTTTTTCTACCGACAGCTCGTGTTCTTTATTGCGTAATTTGTGATAACCCTGAAAAAACTGATTCAGATGCTCATAGGCTTTTTGATAGCGACCAGAATCGGCCTCCAGCCTGGCTTTTAAATTCAAAATCCACAGCACACTGGACTGGTTGGCATTACTTTCTTCTTTGCTTAAGCTTTGCTCGGCCTGAGCCAATTGCTGACTTGCCAGAGAAATCTGACCTAGCTCACGATAAATCAGCGCTTTTTCATAGTGATGCATAGAGTTCTGATAAGTCGACTCTAAACCTGGCAAATACTGTTCTGCTTTTTCTATGTAGGCCAAAGCGACATCCAGCTTCTCGTTGTCTTTACTGGTGGACGCCAGCCCCAGATAAGCAAAATACAAATTGGCCTGATCCTGCTGTGCTATGGCCAGTTGCAGCAACTGATCATAACGTAACATGGCTTTGTCGTATTGCTCTAAGTAGCTGTAACTTCTGGCTAAGTTAAACAACACGTCCATTTTGTCTTTTTGCCAACCTAAAGCCTCATACCCTACCAGTGCTTCTTCCATAAACTGAATGGCTTCTTTATCAAAACCCAGGCCAACATACAGCAGGCCAAGCTCGGCGTTTACATAAGCCAGACTTTCCGGATCTTTTAGCTGCACAGCTCTGTCATAACTGCTTTTTAGCAGCGCCAGCGCTTCCTGAGTTTTATCCTGAATGCTGTAAATAGCCGCGATATTAATATCCGCTTCAATATGCAGTTTTTCGGCTTTTAATTCGGCAGCTAAGGCTGAAGCCTGCAGGTAATAATGCAAGGCCTGTTGATACTGGCTTTGCATTTCAAGCGCAAAACCTAAGTTGTTCCAGAAGTCGATAGTGGTTAAATCACGGCGTTCACCTAGTAATGCCAAACCCCGCTCCGCCACTTCCTGCTGCTGCTGATGTTTACCTAAACTTTCATACACATCAGAGAGCTGCAATAAAAATTGCACCTGCAACTCATTGTCCCATTCGCCATATGCGGCCTGTTGTTGCTGTAACAGCAGCAACATTTGTTCAGGTTGTTGGGCTTTTTGCTGTTTAACTTGTTGCAGCCATTCAGGCAATACAGTGTCATTGGCCTGCAGCCCAAAGGCAAAACACAAGCAGAAGCCCAACAGCGTTCCCCATGATATGAGGTATTGTTTTTGTATCATCTGTAGTCCTTCAAGCCAAAAGCGACAGGTTACACTGCGTATTGGTTAAGCCATAAGGTGACAAAATACATAGGCTATAACCCGCAACTTTTCTGATATCGCCGAATCCATACTTTACTCGTTAACCTTATAAATTGACAAAAAACTGAAAAAATAAACCATATGTTGTCAACAATTATAACACCCTTTTATTCGAAGTATCCTACAGCAACTTTTGAAAAGTATCACCTATCATCGAAGGACTATTTAGTCAGGTTACCAACCAAATTTGCGCGCTTAACCATTGCAAGAAACAATAGCTGTAAGAAAATTCATAAATTTAATTTCCTTGTCGGTTGGATAACGAGCACCCGAAAACAAGGACTGGACAAATATCCGGAAATCGGTAATTTTAGAGATTAATGAAAAGCGTCATAGCGCTGGGCTAAGGCCCTGAACGCGCATGCGTGATGTACAAATGTTAGAAGCTGTTAGCATATAAACAACTTCGGAGATTATTTTGATTGTTTCTAATCCAATAGAAGAGCTAAAAAGTACAGAAATTTATAAGTACCTTTTTGATATAGATAAAGAATATGCAGGACGAATAGAAGTTTTCGTTTCCAAAATAGCCCCTATATTAGAGACAACTCAAACACATTTTCCTTATTACACAAGGCATGATGCTCATCATGGCTTTAGAGTGTGTAATCGCATACACCAGATTCTTGAAGATGATTGCTTTGAATGTGGTAGCAAATTATCACTTAATCCAGTTGAAGTGTTCCTTCTCATTGCAACAGCATATGCGCATGACCTTGGGATGACAGTTTTTCCAGGAGAGAAAGATAGTTTACTCGCTAATCTTGATATTGATGAGCACAATGGTTGGGAGACTAACAGCAATCTTCAAAATTATTTACGAGCAGAGCACTCCAAAAGAGGCGGGGAGTATATAAATAAAAATTATCAAGAGCTAGATGTACCAAAAAACTTAGTTCACCCTCTTCATGATTTAATGAGATCGCATAACTTAGAGATATCGAAATTAGACTTTGAGTTTAAAGATCGAATTGCCGCACAAGAAACTGAGATTGCTATAAAGCAACTTTCATTAATTGTTTGCATTGCCGATGCTTTAGAGTTTAGTGATACCAGAGTAGTTGAAGGTGTAATAGAGTCCCTTGAAGGCAAGTCAAGTCCTGCTGAAAACAGATCATACATGGAAAATATGAAGCATGTTTGTATCGGTGATAGTGTAGCTATAGGGACTGATGGCAGGGTCATATTTTCTGGGACATTTGACGACGCTGAAGTGCTATCTTTGGCTCATAATACGATTGACAATATAGAAGAATGGGTTAGAGGTTATTGTGATCTAGAAAGAAGTAGTCCTCTGAAAAGACTTAAGATCTCACCACAGACCTTCTCTAGGAATTTGAAAATTTTGGGGGCTGATTTCGAAAGGATTGGAGTTAGAATAAATAAAGAAAACATTATTAATCTCATAACATCAAACTCAGTATGGAAATCAGATCTTGGGCTTAGTGTTAAAGAACTTCTTCAAAATGCTGTTGAAGCATGTAGGTATCGAGCCTATAACACACCAGCTGCAAGTAATTATGAACCAAAAATAAAAGTCGTTTTCGATAGAGCAAATAATAGCATTACTGTTATTGATAATGGGTGTGGCATGTCAAAGCATACCATCTTGAATAATTTTCTTACAGTCGGTAATAGTCGTTCTAAAGATAAGGCTTATGTTGTTAATAACTACCACTCTATAGCTAGGTTTGGGATTGGTTTTTGGTCTGTTTTCACAATTGCCCAGAAAGCTACGATACAGTCAGCACCTTATGAGCTGACAAATCAAGGCCTAAAATCCTCATCTAAAATTGCCGGGCTTCAGTTTGAAGTTAGCTTGGAAAAATTTAAAGACTATACGTTGCTTAAAGAAAAAAGCGTACCGTGTGGTACTAGCGTTAAATTGGATCTTCGCGGCGACGTAATTTTAGATGATGTAATTGAACAGTTCAAAAGTAGTGTTATATGTTCAGAGATCGATGTCGAATTATTAATAGATAGACACATTGACAAGTTACCAAGTGGGCCGATTGAAATTTCAGACAAGCAAATATTCGGTTCAAAATTTATACTCAAAGATCAGTACAAGATTCAGACATATCATTGGGAAGGATCATCATCCTTAATTGATATATGTGTAAAATTCGCTTACAGAATGGAGAATGGGCACGCGACCTTTATGCTGAATGCAACTGATTCATTAATGAATGCAACAGATAACCTATTCAATTCCTCTAAAGTTGCAGTATGTGGTTTTACAATACCATTGCGCTCCAAAAATACCTGCTTTGATCTCGGAAGAATAGGAGCGTTTGTTGCTAATAAAAAAACACCTGAAGGTTTCGAGTTCACACTCGACCGTCAACAGTTGCTGGAAAATGCTTCTTCTGAAACGCTTTCTTTTGATATTTCTAGCCTTATCCATCAAGCTTACAGAGAATTTCTTCAGGAAAAAAATTCGTACACACCAGAGCATATATATAATTTGAATATGCAATCAGCAATGCATGGTGGAAATACGTATGATCAATATACAGGAGACGAATTAAGCGTCGCCTATAAAAATCATCCAGATCTTATTTGTTATAAACTATATAAAGTTTCCACGGGAATAGATTTTTTTGAGGTAAAACCATTATATGTAAACCTTGGAACGCTACTGAAGATGAGCGGAGAAATATGGTTCAATCAAAACTCCTACAACATTAGAAGTAGATATACACCAGCTGAAGACCTTACTAATGTAGCGTACCAAGTTGCGCAATCTTTCCTTGGGAAATATAAAGATATCTATATTGCCGAGCCAAACAGACCAGCATCAATGCTTTTTGATTACGATGAAAGTAGCACCATTAAGATTATACCGTTTAACGGTTTTAATTTCTGCATTCAAATTATATCTATTGGTAGCATTAACCCAACATCAAAAAGTAAAGACATTCTCGATGGGATCAGAGGACAATGGGCCGGCACTGTGTACCTAAAAACCTTTAAAACCCTAAATAGTCTTCCATTCAAATTTTTAGGTAGAAATCGAATTTTAGTACAGAAAGGGTCAAAGTTAAGCAACTCTATTATTGCGCTTTATAATAAAAATCGGTTTAGAAATCTTGCCACTATAATAAGGTTATTAGACGACGCCGAAAAAGGATATATAAGTGAAGACCTGACAGGTTATTTGTAAAGTCTTCTGACTAAAAAGAGTTGGTTTTAACTCTTACATCGTCATATTTGCTATTTGCTTTCCTTAAATGGTTACTGGAATTTATACTACACAGAACCCTATTCACTGCTTAGTGCCAGATAATCAGATATTTTTGAGTGAATATCTTGTTAACAAATGCTGGGTGTTCGGATTTAGTTTAAATGATTGTTTCTTGCAAATTTGAGCTGGTTGATCTGATCGGGGCTGAACCCTTGTCTTAAAAGTTCGAAATCTTGAGCCTGGATTTCAGCTTCTGTACCATCGCCTTTGACTTGATAGGAGCTACCGCTATACGTTTTTATTAACTTAGCACTCGGAATAATCTCTTCAATCTTTGACGTGCAAATATAGTCACCAGTAACAAATCTGCAAGTCATATCTTCAACGCAAATTCCCCAAAGTACTCTGCCTAGCAACTTGCCGTTATCAATAACCGAAACAATGTACCAGTCTGTTACGATGGTGTTCATGACTCAGTTCCAATAAAAGTGATAGCTAATAATAGAAGAAGTTAGCCCAACATTGAGTAGCGTAAGCCTTCCCTCATTAAAATACACAGACATTTCAGTTTGAGCTATTTTTTACGTCTGAATCAGGCTCAGTCGTTTATCAAAAAGCTCATCGCAAAATCAATCGTAGAGTCCAAGTAATCAGGGCTGTTGTCGTACTCGTGCTGCACATAAGCCGCACAAGCCTGAATCCAGAACTCATCTTTCAAGCCGTCAGGAAAATCAAAGCCTTCAGCTTTGCGAACCCACTCGATAACAGCGTCAGAGCTGTTCTCTAAAGTTGAGAAGCTAAGCCTCAGGTAGTAAAGGGCTACATCGTCGCTTAAAGCGCTGCCATGCTTTGAGAAATAGCGTGAACAGTAGAGTCCAAACCTTAAAGCCGCAATAACACAATCATAACTCGCAAGAAGCTGCGCCCCAGCTTGAAGTATGTTGATTGAAGTTCTGTTGGTATCCAGTTCACGTACCCAGATGAACCAGAGCAAACCCCGGCAGCAATCCTTGTACGTCAATGCTATGTTCTCAATGTCTGATATCGCTTGAGATGGCAGCATGTTGCTCAAATCGAGGTGCATTGTTGACAGCTCCAATAGCAGTTTCAAGTAGGTGCAAAGTCTACGACTTTGCAGATGTTTGAAGCCAATACCGATTAGCTTCTAGCACCTCTGTTCAGATGAAAAAATGGTCTTTCACAAAAGACTATGCTATGTTTAACCCTGACGGTAACTCATTGTATTTAAATATAATTAATTGAAAAATAAATCGGAAAATGGATTTTTTGGTCTAGTTAAATATGTCTTATTTAAATCGGCTACATGTACGGGGTGATCATGAAATATCAAGTTGAACTCAACAGAAACAATGAAATATCTCTTCCTGATGATCTTTGTCGAGAACTTAACTTTGTTGTTGGCGATATTTTGCTTTGCGAAAAATTAGACGACACAGTAGCAATAGTGCTGAGCAAGCACATAAACCAAACTCTCAGCGATACCGAAATTGAATCTGCTGGGAATTTGACGCGTATTATTCTTATCAAAACTGAAGACGTTAGTATGGAGTGAAGTTCAATTCTTTTAATACGAATTGTTACCATTTTGTACCAAAAGCAGTCGAAAACTCCTTTCGACTTCGTCAAATCTATCCAGCAAAGTCTCTAAAACTACTTTTTACCTATCCTGCAACTTAATATGAGTTAAATTTCGGACAACTCGCGCACGGACAGTACTTATGTGCTTTAGCGCATTCGGGAAAGTTGGTTGAAAAATAGGTGCTTTGGTATTAGGTTAGTGTGAGTAAAAATCGGGAAAGAAGGCAAAAAAATTCCCGACTTGCAGGCGTTTTGCCTTCTATTAAAATAGTTAATCATCGAGGGAAGATTGATTCATGCTTTGCGGAATAAGAACTGGAGTTAACCTTAAGGTATTCGCGACCAATAGCGATAGAGCACAAGGCCCTTTCCATTGCCCTGGTTGTAAGCATGAGCTTGTCCTCCGGAAGGGTAGAATAAAAGTACATCACTTTGCTCATAAGCCTCCATACCTGTGCCAGAGAGGCGAAGGCGAATCGGATGCTCACAGAAAGTGCAAAGAATCTATCTACAATGCTTTATCTCAATATGATCATGTTACAGGTCTAGACGTTGAAGCTGATTTCGGAGCAGTAATAGCAGATGTTTATTGTGTTATAAATAATGTCCCAGTTGCGATTGAGATTCAGCGAAGCAATTTAAGTGTAAATGAGATAACTGATCGTACATCAGCATATGAGAAGCTCGGCATTCATGTTTTATGGCTGGCTCTGTTTAATCAAAAACTAAGCGAAGATCGCTATAGTCCCAGTGCATGGGAAAAATGGTGCCACGCCACATATTTTGGCCGAGTGTATTATTGGGTT
>NZ_JAJOYU010000027.1 GCF_021290985.1 Rheinheimera soli | reverse complement strand
ATGGGAATTAGCTATTTAATTGATTTTAAAGCGAAGTGCTTGGCTTCTTTGCTGCAATACCTTATAAATTAACTATGCATAAAAATTCGCCGCACAAGGCTTTAATCCTACGGAGGTCTGCATGAGCGACCCGGTGCTCAAATCCAAAGCGCTTGGTTTGATGTATGGCTTATTGGCCGGAGAAGTATTGGGCTCCGCTGTTGAAGGCTTAGAGCAAAACGAAAGGGATGAGCGGCTGAGCTTTGAACTTACAGAAATTTTGCTGCAAAACCCCTGGCAAACTTTGTCAGGACAAGCGACAGACAGTGGCGAACTCTCGGTATTGTTGTGCCGCTTATTAGCGCATTACGGTGAATATCAGGAAGAGGGCGCCTGGCAAGCTTATGAATATTGGCTCAGAACCGAACCTTTTGCCGTACCGGACGAATTAAAACGCGCTCTGTTATCTGAACAGGATGAAGAGTCTGCGGCAACTACAGCTTTAGCTCGCGTAGCGCCTGTGGCTTTGATGGTGCCTTATCAGTCATTACCTCAGCTCGCTGCATGGGCTATGGCCGATACAGCGCTGACGCACCCGAATATGCTTTGTCAGCAAATCAGTGGTTTGTATGTGATGGCGCTGGGCCATGTACTGGAGAATGATTGCAGTGCTGATGAACTGTATCAATTGATCAAAGATTGGGCATCTCAGCTTAAAGTGGATAAACGAATTATCCGTGTGATTGATCAGGCTCTGTTTATGCCACCCACAGACTTTGAGCTGTCTGACACTCCGGTGCTGGTCTGTTTTCAGAATGCAATCTGGCAGCTGCTATACGCGCAGGATTATCTGGACGCCATGTTCGATACCATCAAAAGGGGCGGAGATACCGCCAATAATGCTGCAGTGGCAGGCGCGTTGTTAGGCGCCTGTTATGGAGTGGCCGAAGTACCTGAATTACTGCGAAATGCGATTACCCATTGCAGACCACTGAAAGGTCAGTTTGGCGTGCGTCAACCAAGGCCTGAGTGCTGCTGGGCAAATGAAGTCGAATACTTAACAGAGCAGATTTTAACAGGCACAAAAAAACCGGCTTAGCAGCCGGTTTTATAACAATGTAACTAAGTCAGCGACTTATTTGCTGTTACGGGTCTCTTCGCAGGACTTTTTATCCACGCATTCACCATACAGATACAAGCTGTGGTGCGTCAGCTTGATACCGTTTTTCTCTGAAATTTCTAATTGCTTGCGTTCAATGTCGTCATCTTCAAACTCGATCACTTTACCGCAGTTTAAGCAGACCAGATGATCGTGGTGATCGATGCGGCTTAATTCAAAGACTGACTTACCACCTTCAAAGTGATGACGAGTGACTATGCCTGCATCATCAAATTGGTTTAATACGCGGTACACAGTAGCCAAGCCAATATCTTCACCTAATTCCAGCAAAATCTTATACACATCTTCGGCACTGATATGCTGATGATTGGGGTCCTGCAAAATATCGAGGATCTTCACTCGTGGCAGTGTGACCTTAAGGCCTGCTTTACGTAATTCGGTATTATGATCTGACATGGAATTTTCTACTCTTTCTTGAATTTCAAATGATTATAAGGCCATTACCAACAGAAGCAACCTATAAATCTGTGCCTTTATATCAGCAAAGCGCAGACAAAGCGCAAACAAGGAGTTAGAATTCTGCCAAACAGGTCTTACCAGAGGTAATTATGCGTTGGGCATTTAATCCGGCCGTGATGCGGCATTTATTGAATTTGTGGCCGCCATTTTTTTTCACCGGCATTAAAGTGGTGGAATTAGCAGAGGATTACAGATACTGCAAGGTTGAGCTGAAGAACAGGCTCTGGACTCGTAATATCAACAGCAGCCAGTTTGGTGGCTCTATGTTTGCGATGACCGATCCTATTTATCCATTGATGCTGATGGGTACGCTGGGCAAAGAGTATATGGTGTGGGATAAACAAGCGGATATTAATTACATCACGCCGGGGCGTGGCAAATTAACAGCTGAGTTTTTACTGACAGATACTGAGCTTGAACATATCAAACAACAAACCGAAGCAGGGGAGAAATATTTTCCTGACTTTGTGGTGCATGTGAAAGACAGCAAAGGCGAGTTGGTATGCGAGGTAAAACGTAAGGTCTATATTCGTAAAAAACCTAAGTACCGTGAAGTATCTCAGTAGAAAAATGGGTCAGAGCTGAAGCTCTGACCCTGAAGATTACAGATTCTCCAGCTCTTTTAAGCTCAGTTCATCATAAATCTGTTTACACCATTGTTTGACCCGTTGCTCTGTTAATTCTGGCTGACGGTCTTCGTCTATGCCCAAACCAACAAAGTGGTCATTGTCTGCCAGTGCTTTAGAAGCCACAAAGTTGTAGCCTTTGGTTGGCCACTGACCGACCAGAATAGCGCCTTTAGGCTCAATAATGTCACGCAGAGTACCCATAGCGTCCAGGAAATACTCGGCGTAATCTTCCTGGTCACCACAGCCAAAAATAGCCACTAACTTATTGGTAAAGTCGATATTCTCCAGCTCAGGGAAAAAGTCGTCCCAATCACACTGGGCTTCACCGTAATACCAGGTCGGGATACCTAACAGCAACAAATCATAACCGGCAATTTGTTCTTTTGTGCTTTTGGCAATATCCATCACATCAAACAAATGTTTGCCCAGCTCTTTTTGAATCATTTTTGCGATATGTTCAGTGTTACCTGTATCGCTACCAAAAAATATACCTACAGTTGCCATAACTTTCGCCTTCTACCTGGTCAACGCTTGTTCTAAAACCCATTCAATATAGGCGCTACGTGTCATATTTTGCTGCTCTGCAGACAAACTCAGCTGTTGATACAACTGTTCTGACACTTTGCACTCTATACGCTTTAAACCTTTACTTCGATCGCGTTTGATTTGATTGCGCTTGTTCAGCTTTAACTGTTCTTCCCGCGGCAAAGGATTAGTCCTTGGCCGGCCAGGGCGCTTTTCATGCGCAAACAAATCTATTGTCGTGCGATCTGTGGCTATCTTAGCCATGTCGCGCACCTCATTTATTCGACAAAATACTCAAAAATCACTTTAGCTAAAAAAGCTGCTGGTGATAAAAACAGCACTAACCACACAAAAATTTTGCCAAAACGAGGAGCGTTACTTTTTTTAAGTACATCCCAGATGGCCATCACAATAAACAGATAGAGGGCACCTACACCCAGAAACAGACCTAAGGTCTCAAACTGTTCAATATTCATAATGACTCTTAGCCCCAAAAAATTGCGCGCACTATAGCACAATTTTATTGGGAATTAGTTGCGTTAACTCAATAAAAAGTCGGTGACTATTTTCGCGAAAGCCACAGGTTTTTCTGCGTGTAGCCAGTGTCCTGTGCCCATAATGACTTTTGCTCTGCTTTGAGGAAACAGCGTTGTGATCAGGCTCTGATGCTCTGGCAGCAAGTAGTCTGACTCTGAGCCTTTAATAAAGAGCGTCGGTCCAGGGTAAGGGCCCTTGCTTGGTGGAGCGTCCAGTAACTGCTGATAATTGGCAATCAGGGCCTTGACGTTAAAGCGCCAGTAAAACTGATTTTCCTCTTTATATAAACTTTTTAGCAGAAACTGCCGCACACCAGTTTCCGAAATAGCCAAAGCCAGTTGCTGATCTGCTTCTTGCCTGCTTTGCAGGCTATTTAAATCAATAGCATCCAGCGCCGATAAAATCTCCAGGTGACGTGGTCTGTTTTGTACTGGCGATATATCGGCCAGAATGAGTTTACTGACTCTATCCGGATAGCGCAGTGCAAATTCCATCGAGACCTTGCCACCCATGGAATGGCCTAATAACACCACCTGATCCAAAGCCAAATGATCAAGAGTATCTTTGATATCCTCTGCCATCAGTGCATAGGACATGCTATCGTGCCAGTCAGATCGACCATGATTACGCATGTCGAGATTGACCACTTGCCATTGTCCGGCCAGAGCGCGGGCAATAACACCCAGGTTTTCATAACTGCCAAAAAGGCCGTGGATCAATACAATTGCTTGACCCTGGCCTGTGATCTCGGTATTTAATATCATTATTGTTTCCGATTTAACGACCCGAATTAACGACATAGAGCATGGTATCAAAACAGCTGGCTGGCGTCAGCGACTATGCCTTTATATAATGGCTTCATTTAAAAAAAACGCGGACTAACTTCATGAAAACCATCGAAATAGATGACGATCTTTATCAATTTATCGCCAGTCAGACTCAACAGATTGGTGAAAGCGCCTCCGATATTCTGCGCCGTTTACTGATTGCCAGCCTGACAGAAGCACAGGCTCCTGCTGTACCTCTCGCAAAAAGTGTGACCAAAACAGCAGTTGAAGTTGCACCAGAAGTTGTAGTGGACAAGATTGAGGTAGCAGCGGCGCCAGCGGAAAAGTCAGGTTCAGTCTTTGATTTTATCAGTCCACAGGATTTGTCAGCTGAGCAAAGTGTAGTAGGCCGGTTTTTGTTTATTTTATCGGCTTTGTCCCGCGCTCACCGTGGTGATTTTGCTCAGGTGCTTGAAATTAAAGGCCGTAACAGACTGTATTTTGGTCAGTCTGAGGCCTCCTTATTGGAAGCAGGTAGCAGTACTAACCCTAAACCTATCCCAAATACAGACTTTTGGGTGATCACCAATTCCAACACGACCCGTAAAAAAATGATGCTGACTGAAGTTGCCAGCAAATTAGGTTATAGCTCTGTTGAGGTTGAACGGATCCGCGATTTGTTATAAGGAGTTTTTATGTCGTTACATCCGCTGGCTGGGCAAACAGCTCCGGCCGCCATGTTACCTAATATAGCTCAGCTGATGGCTGCTTATTACAGCCTGAGCCCTGATGTGGCTGTTGTCAGTCAGCAGGTTAGTTTTGGCACTTCAGGCCATAGAGGAGGCGCTTTATTAAAGTCCTTTAATGAAGCTCATATTCTGGCGATAGTGCAGGCTGTTGCTGAGTATCGTAAGCAGCAAGGTTTTAGCGGCCCTTTGTTTTTGGGTAAAGACACTCACGCTTTGTCTGAAGCTGCTTTTGTGACTGCCTTGCAAGTCTTGATTGCTAATGGTGTTGAAACCCGCATTCAGCAGGACGGCGGTTTTACGCCAACCCCTGTGATTTCGCACGCTATTTTAGGGTACAACAAAGGCCGTACGTCGGACTTAGCTGACGGTCTGATTATTACGCCATCCCATAATCCGCCAGAAGATGGTGGCATTAAATACAATCCGCCTCATGGTGGACCAGCCGATACCGACGCAACTGATTGGATCCAAAAACGTGCTAACACCTTGTTAGCCAATGCCTTAGCTGGAGTCCAAAAACTGAGTTATGAAGAGGCGCTGGCGTCGTCTTTGTGTGTCAGCATTGACTATGTTCAGCCTTATGTCGATGACTTGGCCAATGTGATTGATATGGCAGCTATTGCCAAAGCTGGTGTAAAAATTGGTGTCGACCCTTTAGGTGGTTCAGGCATAGCGTTTTGGCCTGTGATTGCCAAAACTTATGGTCTGAATATCACAGTAGTGAATGAACGCGTTGACCCTGCTTTTAGCTTCATGCCTTTGGATAAAGACGGCAAAATCCGCATGGACTGCTCTTCTGCGTATGCAATGGCGAACTTGATTCAGCTCAAAGATCAGTTTGATGTGGCTATAGGCAACGACCCCGATTTCGACCGTCACGGCATAGTGACCCGAAGTGGTGGCCTGATGAATCCGAATCATTATCTGGCTGTCGCTATTAACTATTTGCTGAGCAACAGACCTTTATGGTCTACCGACTTAGCTATAGGCAAAACTCTGGTGTCTTCGGCCTTAATTGACAGAGTAACAGAAGGCCGTGGCCGTAAAGTCTACGAAGTTCCTGTTGGTTTTAAATGGTTTGTCGATGGGCTGCACCAAGGCACAGTGGCTTTTGGTGGTGAAGAAAGTGCAGGGGCCAGTTTCCTGCGGTTTGATGGCACTGTTTGGTCAACCGATAAAGATGGTTTTATTTTAGGTTTACTCGCAGCGGAAATGCTGGCGAAAACCGGAGTGGATCCTTATCAGCAGTATCAGGCATTAACCAAAGAATTCGGTTCGCCTTTGTATCGTCGTCTGGATGCGGTTGCTTCAGCAGAGCAAAAAACAGCGCTGAAAAATCTGGATATCAGCAGTGTCCAACAGACAGCGTTGGCAGGTGATCCTATACTTGCTGTGCTGACAAAAGCACCAGGAAATAACGCCAGTATTGGCGGGGTGAAGGTCGTTACGAAAAATGGCTGGTTCGCTGCGCGTCCTTCCGGTACAGAAAATAGTTACAAAATTTACTTAGAGAGTTTTGTTGATCAAAAGCATTTAATGCAGCTTGAATCTGACGCCAAAGCCTTTGTAGACGCGGTGTTCGCGACAATTTAAGTATCGGAAACAGCCTGTTATCGTGTTGTAATAAAATTACGATAACAGGCTTTATTTCCGCAAATTCTTGACTATTGCCCGCCATTTTTGTAATTTTTCTACAACTACAGTTATAAAAAAAAGCGGCTCACCGCTCATCAAACCGGGATTTGGCAATGAAAAAAACGACTTCAAAGGCAAAAGCCTCAGTGGCTATTGCAGCTCTTCCGAGCACGGAAGAATTAAAAAACAGCATTATTAAACATTTACACGGCAGCCTTGGCACTGATGTCAACAAAGCCAGCCCACAAGCCTGGTGGCGTGCAACCTGCGCTGCCGTCAACGAATATGTGTACGATGGTTTGCGTAATACCCAGCGTACTCACTACCAACAAAATACCCGCGCTATTCATTATTTCAGCCTTGAATATTTAATGGGCCGGTTATTCAGTAACAACCTGCACAATATTGGTGTTTATGATGCGGCTAAAGTTGCGCTGGCAGAGCTAGGCTTAAATATTGCTGATCTGGAAGATCAGGAAGAAGATATGGCATTAGGCAACGGCGGTTTAGGCCGTTTAGCTGCTTGCTTTATTGATTCTATGGCCACCTTAAACTACCCAGCCATTGGTTACGGTATTCATTACGAGCACGGTTTATTTAAACAGGAGTTCTCTGACGGTCGTCAGATTGAGCGTCCGGACAGCTGGCGTGAATACGGCAATCCATGGGAAATCTGCCGTCCTGAGTCTGTGCAGGAAATCTCGGTGTACGGTTATGTAGAAACCACTTATGACCTGCAAGGCAAAATGAAAAAAGTCTGGCACCCGGGTCGTATTATCAAAGGTGTGCCTTGGGACATTCCAGTGGTGGGTTATCAGGGTAGTTCAGTCAACGTGTTACGTTTGTGGGAAAGTCGCGCCAGTGATTTCTTCAACTGGGACGTATTTAACTCAGGCGGCTACATTGATGCTGCACGTCAGAACATCGAAGCTGAAACCATTTCTAAGGTTTTGTATCCAAACGATGAAACTGATGCAGGTAAAGAATTACGCTTAATTCAGCAGTACTTCTTCTGCTCATGTTCGCTAAAAGACATTATCCGCCGTTACAAGCGCGCCAATGGCGACGACTGGAGCAAATTCCCGGAGCAAGTGGCTATTCAGCTGAACGACACTCACCCTGCAGTGGCTATTCCTGAACTGATGCGTATTCTGGTCGACCGTGCAGAAATGAGCTGGGATGATGCCTGGAATATTTGTCAGCATGTATTTGCCTATACCAACCATACCTTGTTACCAGAAGCTCTGGAAAAATGGTCTGTGCGTTTATTTGAAAAAGTATTGCCACGCCATTTAGAAATTATTTATGAAATCAACCGTCGTTTCCTGGTAGAGCAGGTAGATGTGTTATGGCCAGGTGATAACGACAAAAAACACAAGTTATCTATTATCGAAGACGGCCATGATCCTATGGTGCGTATGGGCCACTTGTCTGTCGTCGGTTCATTCCGTGTCAACGGCGTAGCGCAAATCCACTCGGATTTAGTGAAATCTGACTTATTCCCGGAAATGGTGGCCTTGTGGCCTGATAAATTTACCAACGTCACCAACGGTGTAACGCCTCGTCGCTGGTTAAAAGCCTGTAATCCACGTTTAGCCAAGTTGCTCGATGAAACCATTGGTGATGAATGGCCGCGTGATTTAACACAACTGAAAAAATTTGCAGCTTTTGCTGATGATCCTGCCATTCAGGACGCCTTTATGGCCATCAAGCAGCAAAACAAAGCTGATTTAGCCACTGTTGTGAAAAAACTGACCAATATCAGCATCGACCCTCATGCAATTTTTGATATTCAAATCAAACGGTTGCATGAATACAAACGTCAGCACCTGAACTTGCTGCATATTCTGGCATTGTACCGTCGTATTCTGCAAAACCCGGATTACGATATGGTGCCACGTGTATTCCTGTTTGGCGCTAAAGCAGCTCCTGGCTACAAGCTGGCCAAAGAAATTATTTACGCCATCAACAAAGTGGCTGAGAAGATCAACAACGACAAACGGGTGAAAAACCGTCTGAAAGTGGTCTTTATGCCAAACTACCGCGTGACTCTGGCGGAAAAAATGATCCCGGCAGCTGATGTGTCAGAACAAATCTCTACCGCAGGTAAAGAAGCTTCTGGTACAGGTAATATGAAGCTGGCGTTAAACGGCGCTATCACTGTAGGTACGCTGGATGGCGCTAATATTGAGATTGCTGAGGAAGTAGGGCCGGATAATATTTCTATCTTCGGTTTAACCGTAGATGAAGTAAAAGCGCTGCAAGCCAAAGGCTATCACAGCTGGGATTATTATTATCAGGATACCGAAATCAAAGCCATTCTGGATTGGCTGGAAACCGACTATTTCACGCCTGGTAAACCAGGCGAGCTGTCGGCTATCAAACGCAGCTTACTGGAAGGTGGCGACCCGTACTTAGTACTGGCCGATTTCCAGTCGTACGTTAAAGCACAAGAGAAAGTGGAAGGCTGGTATCGTGATCAGGCAGGCTGGGCGAAAAAAGCCATTCTGAACACTGCACTGATGGGTAAATTTACGTCAGACCGTTCTATTGAAGACTACGTAGAAAAAGTTTGGAAACTGGATGCCTGTAAAATCAGCCAGCAGTAAGCTCACTGAGCTACGACCTTAACAACAAAGCCCACTTCGGTGGGCTTTGTATTTTATCGGACCTGGCGTGGTTTAAAGAAACCTCTGAACTATTTGTTACACTTTGCAGTCTTACCCGGCATTGGGATTTCGTTTTATCATCCCCATTAAGTTGTAGAGAGCCAATAAACAGGCGTTTTAAAGAGAGCAATCAATGAATTATCAACAGCAAGCCCAACAATGGCAGGCCTTATTCCGTCAGAAACAGCAGGGCAGTTTCCTCAGCCGTGTTCTGCTTTGGCTGGTGGCCGGCATTATGCTGGTGTTTGCCATGGGTGTATTACTTTTCGTGCTGATGCTGAGCTGGTTACTTATTCCAGTGTTTTTATACAAAAGGCATCAACTGCGTAAACAAGGCAAATCGTTTTTCGAGCAGGCGCAACAGCAACAGCAGCAGCGTTCGTCAGAAAGCTCTGGCCGGGTGATTGAAGGTGAAGTGCTGGAACGTAAAAGCGACAACTAAGCTCCTCATCTTTTCATCTATTGATGTAAGTGATGTAAGCAAAGCAGGGCATTGGAAAGTCTGTAATTTTTTTCCGACTCCCTGACCATCTATCCTGCGCTTTGGTATACTCGGCCCAGTTCTAAATCTGGTGCGTCCTATGATCCCGAAGTTAACTGCGACAGAAACACTTAATCCCCAGGTACAGGCTTACGTCACTGCTTTAACTGCTGCTGGTTTTTCCGGCGATATTGAAGTGAGTTATGCCAGCCGCTTAGCGGTAGCCACAGACAACAGCGTCTATCAGCAACTGCCTGCTGCTGTGTTATTGCCTAAATCCGCTGCTGATGTGCAGCTGATCTGTTCTTTGTCTCAGACAGTGAGCTTTAGCGGCATCAAATTTACCCCTCGCGGCGGTGGTACCGGCACTAATGGCCAAGCCCTGACTTCAGCTGTGGTCGTGGATTTGTCCCGCCATATGCGTGACATCATTGAGATTAATGTCGAAGAGCGTTGGGTGCGGGTACAGGCTGGTGTGATCAAAGATCAACTGAACGCTTTTTTAAAACCTTACGGCTTTTTCTTTTCACCGGATTTATCCACCTCAAACCGCGCCACTATAGGCGGTATGATCAACACGGATGCTTCAGGTCAGGGCTCTTTGGTGTACGGCAAAACCAGTGATCATGTGTTATCCCTTGATACAGTGCTGATTGATGGCACAGCGCTGCACACTCATGTCATACCTATTGCGCAAGCAGAGCAACTGGCACAACGTCAGGACAGCATTGGCCGTATCTATCGCCAGGTGTTATCCAGCTGCCGTGATTTTCGCGCTGATATTCTAAAAACTTTTCCGCGTTTAAACCGCTTTTTAACAGGCTATGACTTAGAGCATGTGTTTAACGAGGATTTAACTCAGTTTGATTTGTCCCGTGTTATTACCGGTTCTGAAGGCTCTTTAGGTTTTGTGACTGAAGCTAAACTCAATATTACGCCTATAGCCCCTTACAAATGTCTGGTGAATGTGAAGTACGACAGCTTTGAAAGTGCGCTGCGTAATGCACCATTTTTAGTGGCGGCACAGGCGACTTCTGTTGAAACAGTGGACAGCAAAGTTCTGGATTTAGCCCGCAACGATATTATCTGGCATCAGGTAAAAGACTTTATTGAAGACGTGCCAGGTAAAACTATGCTTGGCCTGAATATGGTCGAATACAATGCTGAAGACGAAGCGGATATGGCGCAAAAAGTTCAGCAGTTAGAAGCTCGCTTGCAGCACTCTGTCGCAAACGGCGAGTCTGGCATTATTGGTTATCAGCTGACCTATGATAACAATGCTATTACCCAGATTTATGCGATGCGTAAAAAGGCAGTGGGTCTTTTGGGCAACGCCAAAGGCAGCAAAAAGCCTATTCCTTTTACTGAAGACACTGCGGTTCCTCCTGAAAATCTTGCTGATTTTATTATGGAATTCCGTGCCTTACTCGATAGTCACGGTCTGGCCTATGGCATGTTTGGTCATGTCGATGCCGGGGTACTGCATGTGCGTCCGGCCTTGGATATGTGTGACCCGGAGCAAGAGAAACAGTTACGCGTTATCTCCGATCAGGTGGTCAAACTGACGGCTAAATACGGTGGCCTGATGTGGGGTGAACATGGCAAAGGTTATCGCAGTGAATATGGCCCGGAGTTTTTTGGTGAGGCTTTATTTACCGAACTGCGTAAAATCAAAACGGCTTTTGACCCATTTAATAGGGTTAACCCGGGCAAAATTTGTACTCCCATCGACAGCACTGAACAGTTAGTCAGCGTGGATGGTGTCAAACGTGGTTTTTATGACCGGCAAATTCCTGTTGTCGTAAAAGACAGTTTTGACAGTAGTTTAAACTGCAACGGCAACGGCCTCTGTTTTAACTACGAAGAAAATTCCCCCATGTGTCCGTCCAGCAAAGTCACCAAAGACAGACGCCATAGTCCAAAAGGCCGGGCTGGTTTAATGCGCGAATGGCTGCGCTTGATGAGTAATCAGGGCGTGGATGTATTAACACAAGAACAAGAGCTGCTAAATAAATCTCAGACGCTGTCGGGTGTAGTGGCCAAAATTAAAAACAGCTGGCAGAAAAAGCAAGGCCAGTATGATTTCTCTCATGAAGTGATGGAAGCAATGGAAGGCTGTTTGGCTTGCAAAGCCTGTGCAGGTCAGTGTCCTATCAAAGTGGATGTGCCATCCTTCCGTGCTCGTTTTATTCAGTTGTATCACAGTCGTTATTTACGGCCGGCCAAAGATTATCTGGTCGGTAACATCGAACGTTCAGCGCCTTTGCTTGCCAGTATGCCGAAGGTGGTTAATTTTTTCCTGCAGCAAAGCTGGATGGCCACACTGCTGAAAAAGACAGTGGGTTATGTCGATACACCACAATTATCAGTACCGACCTTAAAACAAAGGGTTGAGGGCAACTACCACTTTGATTTAACCGCTCTGCAAGCCTTACCAGAGACAGAAAAGCAAAAGTTGGTGCTGTTGGTGCAGGATCCTTTTACCAGCTTCTACGAAGCTGATTTAGTGGCTGACGCGCTGAAGCTGATTGAAAAACTGGGGTTCAGGCCTGTGTTGTTGCCATTTTTACCCAATGGTAAACCCCAGCATGTCAAAGGCTTCTTGCGTGACTTCGCCAAAACTGCGAAAACAGCCTCGGACTTTTTAAATCAGGTGGCCGCTTTAGGAGCGCCATTGATAGGTTTAGATGCCTCTTTAGTGCTGGTGTATCGCGATGAATACGTCAAAGCTTTAGGCTCACAGCGTGGAAACTTCCATGTGGACTTATTCCATGAATGGCTGGTAAAACAACAGCTGCCAGCAGTGGCGAGTCAGCAAAGTTTTAGCTTATTAGCTCATTGCACTGAAAAAACGGCTTTGCCTTCGACAGAAAATCAATGGAAACAGATCTATGCCAAAGCCGGATTAGAACTCAAAGCTTTGTCTGTGGGCTGCTGTGGTATGGCTGGTACTTATGGTCACGAAGCGCAGAATTTTGACAACAGCAAAACCTTATACGAGATGAGCTGGCAGCAGAATGTACAAAGCACCGGCGCTGATCAGGTGCTGGTCACAGGGTTTTCTTGTCGCAGCCAGGTGAAACGTTTAGAAGGCGTTAAACCTAAACATCCGCTGCAACAACTCTTGTTGTTACTCTAGTTCATTCTGTTGCTTGTGGGGCAGGCCCAAAGCCTGCTCCTGCTGATTTGCTCTTCCACTAAAAGTCATCAAGTTCAGCTAAGGTTTATGCCACTGGGCTATGCTATGCATTAGCTTTTTTATCAGGTCGCTCAATTATGATTGACCCAAAGTACAAATGACCCAAAGGAAAATGGATATGAATTGGTTTAAATGGCTGCTGGCTGCCGTTGTTGGTCTTATTGCAGTAACGGTATTTTATCTGTTGGTTATTTTTGATTTAAATGACTTTAAAGCAGAAATTACCCAAAAGGTTGGACAACAAACCGGACGACAACTGCACATCGCAGGGGATATAGGCTGGACTGTCTACCCAAGTCTGGGTGTGTCGCTCTCTGATGTCACCTTATCCAATCCTGAAGGTTTTGTGCCGGAGCAAATGCTGGAAGTGTCAAAACTGGTGGCAGCAGTGGCGTTGATGCCACTGCTGAATAAAGATCTGCAAATTCAGCAACTGCATTTAGACGGCGTGACAGCCAATCTAGTCACTGCTAAAAATGGCAGAACCAGTATGGATGGCCTGACTTCAGACAAAGCAGTTGCTTCTGCTCCATCTGAAACTACAGCACCTGTAACTGCTCCAGGTTCGCAGCAACTGCAACTGGAAGATGTGTCTATTCGCAATCTGCAATTAAATATGATCACCGAAGGCAGCCCGACTCAAAGCTTAACGCTGAAATCATTAAATTTAACTGATTTTAAAGCTAATGAATGGGCACCACTGGATTTTGAACTGCTGGTTAAATCCGATCCAACCCAGTTGAATGTGAAAGGTTCAGCGCAGTTGCAACTGAGTAACAACAATCAGTTAGTGCAACTGAAAGACTTTGTACTGGATACTGAGTTTCAGGGCTTGCCACTGAAGCAGTTGGTATTGGACACTGATTTAAAATTAGCATTGGATACAAAACAACTGGACTGGCAATGGCAGAAACTTGAGTTGGATGACATCAAAGGTTCAGGCCAACTGGCAGTGAATTATGCCAAACAAGCCGTGATTAAATTAGATTTGAAGTTGGATGAGGTGGATACAGCTGCTTATATGGCGGAGGATACCTCGACAACAGAAGCCGAAGTAGCGGTGAGCACTGAACCTGATTTAACAGCGTTGCGCCAGTTTGATCTGGATTTAAAACTGGCAGTGAAAACTCTGAAAGTGAGCGGCCTGCATACGGAAAATCTGCAACTTTCGTTAACCAATAAAGCAGGATTGGTTCAAATTCAAAAAGTCAGCGCAGATTTATACGATGGCAAAGTGGTGGGCAAAGCCACATTGGATGCTCGCAAAACGCCTGTCAGCTATAGCTTCAATAAACAGCTGTCCGGCTTGGCGCTGCGTCCTATGCTGATAGATGGCGCTGATATTGATTTATTAAGTGGCACAGCAAAACTTAGTATTGAGGGCAAAGGCCAGAGTTTATTACCAGAGCAGCTCAAGAAAAACCTGCTGGCCAATGGCAGCTTTGAAATCACAGATGGTTCTTTGTATGGCGTCAATATTGCGCAAATGATCCGTAATGCCAAAGCCACTTTAAAAAATGAAGCGCAAAGCACAGACAATACGGAACAAAAGACTGACTTTTCGAGCTTAACAGGCAGTTTTAACCTAACGGACGGGCTGCTGACCAATCCGGATTTAAAAATGGCGGCACCACTATTACGTCTTGCTGGTAAAGGCTCTGCTAATTTGCTGACAGAAGCTTTGGATTATCAATTAAGTACGGCGCTGGTGAATACCTCTAAAGGTCAGGGCGGTAAAGAAAAAGACGATCTGGCTGGTGTGGAAATACCTCTGAAAATCAGCGGTACTATGCAAGAGCCGAAGTATTCACTGGATACCAAAGCCTTGTTTGAAACTCAATTGAAAGACAAAGTCGAAACACAAAAAGAGAAACTTAAAAACAAGCTGCTGGAAAAACTTGGTGGGCTTTAGTTAGCTGCTCAATGTGAATAATAAAAAACGGAGCAGTTAGCTCCGTTTTTTATCTAAAGATTCAGCTTAGAACGCAGAAGTATCCTGGAACAAACCTACTTTCAGTTCTTTAGCCGTATAGATCTCGCGACCATCGACACTGACTGAACCTTCGGCTATGCCCATAAATAATTTGCGTTTGATCACGCGGGTCATATCGATGCGGTAGGTCACTTTTTTCGCAGTAGGCAGAATTTGACCAGTAAATTTCACTTCACCCACACCTAAAGCACGACCTTTACCCGGACCACCAGCCCAACCCAGGAAGAAACCGACCAACTGCCACATGGCGTCTAAGCCTAAGCAACCTGGCATCACCGGGTCCCCTTTAAAGTGGCAATCAAAAAACCACAGTTCTGGATTGATATCGAATTCAGCGATAATTTCTCCTTTGCCGTATTTGCCACCTTCTTCCGAAATGTGTACGACACGGTCAATCATCAGCATATTGTCTACAGGCAACTGGCTGTTGCCTTCGCCAAATAATTCCCCACGGCCACAGGCCACTAAATCTTGTTTTGTAAAGCTATTCTTAGTCATGTATGTTAGATCCATCATCAAGGCTGGGCCACTTTAGCGAACACTTGTAAGCTAAACAAGTCCGATTAGTCAAGCTGACCTTCTTAAATCAAACTAACAGCATAAGATAGAAGCATTATGACGGAACAGGAAAAAAAACGAATTTCGAATGCTGAAAAACAGCAACGTTACAGAGAGCGGCAAAAAGGCTCTGGTAAAAAAGAGTTGCGAGGTTATTTAACACCCGAAGCCTTAGCCTGTTATCAGGAAATTCAGCAAAAAACTGAATGGAGTGACAGTGTAATGCTGAGTAATGCCATTCGTTTAATGTATGCAGCCCATAAACTTGGACAAATAGGTTTACTGAATGGCTGGCTGACTGAACATAAAAAATAAGGCCAGCTTAACGGGCGCTACGTATTGCTTTATAATATCGTCACTTTTTGCTGTTACAGCGCCATCCGGAAGTATTTTATGATTTTATTTGTCCGCGACTTAACCGTCATCGATTTTTCGTACCTTTGTCAGCAACGTGGTTTGCTCGGCGAAAGTTATATTGTTGATGTGGAGTTGCATGGGGACTTGGATCAAACCTCAATGGTATTTGATTTTGGTCTGGTTAAAAAAGTCATTAAAAAAGCCATCGATCAATTAGTGGACCATAAACTTGCTATTCCCGCCTTAAGTCCCGCTACACAGCTGATTAAAGGCGAAGTGGAGCAGGTATTATTCAGTTCAGAAAAAGGCCTGCTGCAAGTAGCATCACCTGCTGAAGCTTTTGCGGTTATTCAGGCTGAAAAAATTGATATGGCTTCAGTCACCGAATTTTTAACTGAACAGATTAAACCTTTACTTCCAGATAACGTCGCCAAACTGGTGTTACAGCTGCGCACTGAACAGGTCAGTGGCTTCTCTTACCATTACACCCATGGCCTGAAAAAACACGACGGCAACTGCCAACGTATTGCTCATGGCCATCGTTCTACTATTCAGATTTTTGACAACGGCATGTTGTCGCCTAAGTTAGGCAAATACTGGAGTGAGCGCTGGGAAGATATTTATCTGGCGACCGCTGAAGATCAGATTGCGGCATCAGCCTTGCGTTACTTAAAAGCCGAAGCCGGTGCGCTGAATTTTGCTTACAGTTCTGCTCAGGGCTATTTTGAAATTTCCTTGCCAGAAAACACCTGCGAAGTGGTGCCTTGCGATACCACAGTAGAATGTTTGGCTGAGTATATAGCCACTACAGTGAAAGAATTACATCAACTTACTGCAGTAAAAGTTGTTGCTTTTGAAGGCGTTGGTAAAGGCGCCATCGCATTCGCATAACTGAAATTGGGGCCAGATCACATTGTTAACGGTTAACAATGTGATCTGGCTCCATTTTTATTCTACTAAGTCTGACAGCGGTAATTGAGTTTTAGACAGAACTCGTTGATACAACCAGGCAAAACTTGCCGCGTTGTCACGTGGAAACTCCAGCTGCACCGGAACTTGAGGTTGCTCATTTGTTGCCACCACAAAACTAAAGCTGTAGAAAGGGGCCATGCCCATTCGCAGATCCGTCAGCAGCAGTTGCTCTTCCTTTTTTTCCAGTTGATAAAAACCATGACTAAACCAGGCTAACCTTGCCACAGTTGGGTTATCTTTCCATTGGGCTATCAGGGCTGCGTCTCTTGGAAAACTCCGCCATTGCATCTGTGTTGAGCCATCAAGTAAAGAGTAATACCCCTCAAGGTATTGATCCTCATTCACCACCACAGCGCGCCACAATAAGGTGTTAAAGGGAGTTGCAGTCACCAGCAGTTGATCTACTTGTTGGCCTGAATCGGCAAGTTGTTGTTTCACTTCTGCATAAGCCAGTTGCTGCGCTACTACACCAAACAACAAATAAGCGCTGCTCACAGCCAGACCGACAGTATTCCAGTAGGTTTTGGACCAAAACGCCAGCAAAAGCCCCAGCAGCAAGGGCAGAGTGTAAAGCGGGTCTATGATAAAAATGCTGCCCACTCCAAAAGGATAGTCGCTAAAAGGCAGCGCAAGCTGGGTACCATAAATAGTCATAGTATCCAACAACGCATGGGTCAGTAGCACCAGTAACACCGCCAGCACAGTCTGTTTGAAAAGTTGGGGGCGACCTAATAACTTGACTAGCAGCCAGGCAAAAAGTGGTGAAACCAAACTTAAGTAAAACAAAGAATGGCTTTCAGTGCGGTGCATGGTCATGTCGCTGATCGGATCGCCATGCGATATCAATACATCCAAATCGGGCAGGGTGCCAAACACAGCGCCTGCTGCAGCTGTATGCCAGAGTTTTATTTGTTTGTTGCGTATTGGTTTATTAAAAACCGCCACACTGACGGCTGCACCCAGCGCTATTTGTGACAAAGAGTCCATATTATTCCTGTGTTGTTCCAAGCCATGCTGTGGCTTTATCCTGATCAACAAGCTGCAAATAAGTCAAAGTTTCAGCCGCCAGTTCGACGGGCATCGACAATTGCACCAAGCGTTGTTTACGAAATACATGCAAGGTAAGTACGCTGCCAATCTGGCTTTGGTTGAGCTGGCGCCAGAAGTTTTGTTCTGTGGCTTTTACCGCATTAATTGCTATTAACTGATCCTGCGCCATCAAGCCTGCTTTGTAAGCGACAGAAGCCAAAGGCACATTAGTGATCTTTAAACCATCGGTTGAAGCGCTAAAAGCAGCGCCAAAAGAGCGCACTGGATAAGCCGGCGCTTTGCTGCCGGATAAGTCTTTACTGTGTTCCTGTTGGCGAAAGGCTGTATGTAAACCAAGCTGGGGCAAAAGTTCGGCCAAAGGCAAAGCAGATTTGCCGTTCACCCAGCTGTATAATTCAAGCGCTATGTCTTTACCTGCATAGTCTGAGCAGAGCTGGATAAATTGTTGTTCAGAGCTACCTGAAGCCGGTTCGCCATAGGTTCTCCACGCCAACTGCATTAAGGTATCCAGCGTCAGGCCTTTACTGCGTAACAACGCATCCAGACACAACGCAATCAGACTGCCTTTGGTGTAATAGCTGACCACGGCATTCACTGCATTTTCGTCTTGCTTGTAGTACTTAGTCCAGGCATTAAAGCTGCTGTCGGCCACAGATTGAACTTGCTCTGAAGGGCTAAGTTGTACTCTGTTGATGGTTTTTTCCAGTGCCGCAAAATACTGTTCCTGCGTCAACAAACCACAACGTACCAAAGCCAAATCATCGTAATAAGAGGTAAAACCCTCGTATAACCAAAGCTGGCTGGTGTATTGCTCTGTGTTTAATCGATAAGGTAAAAACTGGGCTGGTTTAGCGCGTTTTACCCACCAGGTATGGAAATACTCGTGGCTGCAAAGGCCAAGCAAGTTCTGGTAATCGGCTGTGCTTTCTTCAGGACGTTCTGCATTCGGAAGATCCTGATGAGTCAGCAACAATAATGTGGAATTATGGTGCTCCAGGCCGCCATAACCTGAATCTGTCACCCAACATAAAAACCAATACTGCTTTAAATCGGTCGGCAAGCTACCAAACACCTGTTGCTGTTGCAGGCATATGCGTTGCAGCTCTGTTTTAAACCGCTCAAGGTCCACCTGCTCATGACCTGCCAGCACCAGATAATGTGGCACACCACAGACATTAAATTCGGCAATATCCAGTTTACCCAGCATCAAAGGGCTGTCGATCAGTTGCTGATAGTTATCTGCCTGGTACAACCCACACTGCAGTGGCGGGGTGGTACTTGACCTGGTTAAACCTGTCGCAACCTGCCAGTCTAAAAATTCCGGTGCCACTACATTTACAGTGACAGGGACTGCTTCCATACCTTTGACTTCAAGGCAGAGGGCGGCCGGATTTAAAATAGCCAGTTGATCGTCCAGATAACAACCCCGCACCGACAGATCGAAGGCATAGACTTTATAACGTACGGTCAGCTGTTGCTGATGATGACTCAACTGCCAGCTTTGCTTATCCAACTGGAGCAGGGACAAATCACCCGTGTCATCAAAAGCTTCAACAGAGTGCAGATGTTTGGCAAAATCCCGCACCATATAACTGCCAGGGATCCAGCTCGGCAAACTTAAGGTAATGGCCTCTTTGCTTTGTGGTGTAAAATGCAGTTCAACTGCAACCAGATGTGCGGTAATGTCAGCAATGCTAAGCTGGTAAGCCAATGGCGTCATACCCTATACTCCCGAAAGTTATCTGCGCATTATTTTATAAGGATCTTCTGATGGCTCAAGAAACTATTTTCAGCAAAATCATTCGCCGCGAAATTCCGGCCGACATTTTATACCAGGACGAATTAGTCACCGCCTTTCGTGATATTAATCCACGGGCACCGACCCATATCCTGATTGTACCTAACGTATTAATACCTACAGTAAACGATGTGGAACCACAACACGAGCTGGCGTTAGGCCGTTTATTTACTGTGGCTCGTAAGTTGGCCGCTGAAGCAGGCATTGCCGAAGACGGTTACCGTTTGATTATGAACTGCAATCAGCATGGTGGTCAGGAAGTCTATCATATTCATATGCATCTGGTCGGTGGCAAGGCTTTAGGGGCTATGGTGGCGCGTTAAGTTATTTTTGTCGGCTAAAAAACCGGTGATTGCCTTGCAATTGCCGGGGAAACTTCTAAAATTCGCGCCTTATTTCTGCCGGAGAACCTTATGACTGACGAAGCTATACTTGCCAAACGTATTGAATACGCTGTGACCCGGGTCACAAAAACGGTATTTCCTGGCCGTACTAACCATCACAATACTTTGTTTGGTGGTGAAGCTTTAGCCTGGATGGATGAAGCTGCATTTATCGCTGCAACCCGTTTTTGCCGTAAACCTTTGGTAACTGTGTGTTCGGACAGAGTAGATTTTAAAGAGTCTATTCCTGCGGGTTCTATTATTGAGCTGGTTGCACGTATTGAGCATGTAGGCCGCACCAGTATTAAAGTGAATGTCGATATTTTTGTTGAAACTATGTTTGACGACGATCAGCATAAAGCCATTTCAGGTAACTTTACTTTTGTGGCTTTAGGCCCGGACCGCAAGCCAGTCCCTGTATTAGGTTAATTTGCCAAGGTGCTGGCTCAGCAGTAGAGTAGGGTTATCCTGTACTGACTCTGAGCCAGATAAAACATGAAAACTATCCACCAATGGTTTGCTGAATACGGCGTCAGCCATCAGAATCCAACCAACAAACTGATCCATTGGTTTGCAGTCCCCACTATTTATTTCACAGTGTTTGGTCTGCTGTGGCAAATTCCTATGCCTTTTACTTTGTTTGCTGAACAGCAAATTACCTGGCCCTTATTACTCGCTATGCCAGTGCTTGGTTTTTATTTCAGTTTGTCTTTTGCCATAGGTCTGGCAATGACTTTGTTTACCGCTTTGGTGGTGATGCTTATTCGTGCTTATGAGCAGCACTTCAGTATGGATATCTGGTTGGTCTCGTTGCTGTTATTTAGTGTGATGTGGGTGTTTCAGTTTATTGGTCATAAAATTGAAGGTAAAAAGCCGTCGTTTTTTCAGGATCTGCAATTTTTATTAATTGGACCGGCCTGGTTGATGGGTTTTATCCTGCAAAAATTGAAGATCCATTACTAACTGATCCTACCTGTCTTGCGACTAATGGAGAGCTAACCAAGTCTAATCCCCAAACCAAAGCTCTCCAAGCTCCTGTTGCTGAGATACAATAGAGCTAAGCTTTTATTTAGTTGTATCTATTTTGCAAAAAATTTTTGAAGACCGTCATCGTTTGTTTTGGTTGTTGCACACTCTGGGTTGGGTGGGCTTTGCCTTAATCAGCTATTTAGGGTCCTTGTTTCAGGAAATGCGCAGTGCCTACTGGATAGTAGTGACGCTGGATGCTTATGCTGGCTGGTTGCTGACTATTCCGCTGCGCTACGCCTTTCAGCGGGTATGGCACTGGGAACCTTGGAAAATGCTGCTCAGCGTGCTGGCAGTGGCTATTCTTATTGCCGCAGTATGGACTGTGTTTCGTAACTTTAATTACTGGGAAATTTACCGCCACGGCTTTAGACCAGACAGCTGGACACAGTATTTCCGCCAAACCACAGTAGGTTTTTATGTGTTGTTGAGCTGGAGTGGTTTGTATTTTGGTATTAAATACTACCAGACACTACAACAGGAAAAGCAAAAGTCGTTAACCGCCAGCAATAAAGCGCACGAAGCTCAGCTGAAAATGCTGCGTTATCAGCTCAATCCGCACTTTTTGTTTAATACCTTAAATGCAATATCGACTTTGGTCTTATTAAAAGAATCTGATACAGCGAATAAGATGTTGGTTCGACTCAGCGATTTCTTGCGCTATTCACTCTATAAAGATCCAATTAAAAAAGTGCCGCTGCAACAGGAGTTGTATGCAGCCAATCTGTATCTGGAAATAGAAAAAGTTAGGTTTTCAGAACGTCTGACTATTATTTATGACATTGATGAAGCGGCTGATCAGGCTTTAGTCCCCAGTTTGATTTTGCAGCCCCTGGTTGAAAACGCTATTAAATACGCGGTAGCAAGCCAAACCAGTGGCGGCAAAATTATGATTACAGCACAGAAATTTGGCCATGATTTACTGATGGAAGTGGCAGACGACGGGCCTGGAATGGTGATTTCCGATGGTCTGCCAAAAGGGGAATCCGGCGGAGTGGGTTTAGTTAATACCAAAGAGCGATTAGCGGCTTTGTACGATCGTAATTTTTCTTTGGTCTTAACACACAACCACCCACGGGGTTTGAAAGTAAATATCAGAATACCATTTGAAACAGAGAGTACAGATGAAACAAATGCTTAAGGTCATAGTGGTCGACGATGAACCGTTAGCCCGCCGTGGTATGTTGGTGCGTTTAGCTGACTTTCCCGAACTGGATATTGTGGCTGAATGCAGCAACGGTGAAGAAGCTGTGGCCGCTATCTGTGAACATCAGCCAGATGCGGTATTTTTAGACGTAGAAATGCCGGGCCTGGATGGTTTTGGCGTGTTAAAGCAATTGCAGCAACTGCAGATCGAGTTGCCATATGTGGTCTTTGTCACGGCCTACGATCACTATGCATTAAATGCTTTTGAAGTGCAGGCGCTGGATTATGTACTCAAACCTGTGGAAAAAGAGCGTTTAGCTGCAGCTGTCAGTAAACTAACCAAAAACTTTGAAGCCAAAGATAACCAGCGCCATAAAGGCCAACTGGCCGCTGTGGTGGCTCAGTTAACGGGCGAAAAAACCGATCAGATTTTACAGCGGCTGGATCAGTCTCAGCCTGTGATGAACGAACGTTTCCCTGAAGCTATTAGTATCAAAGACAGTGGCGAAATTACTCGTGTGCCGGTCAGCGCCATCGATTGGGTGGATGCAGCTGGTGATTATATGTGTATTCATACCAGAGACGGTCAAACCCATATTTTGCGCCGCACTATGAAAGAGCTGGAGCAAGAGCTGGATCCGAAGCTATTCGTCCGGGTACACCGTAGCGCCATAGTCAATGTAAATACCATAGCCAAGCTGCAAATGCTGGCGAATGGCGAGCATCAACTGATGCTGACCAACGGCCAGGCCGTGAAAGTCAGCCGCAGCTATAAAGATCGCGTCAAAATGGTGTTTAATTCTTAAGTTGTTTTTCATAAGAAAACCTCCTTCCGGAGGTTTTTTTTCGGGCATTCAATCAGTACTGCGCAACCTGTTGTTGCCAACGTAATAAATAACTGTCGACTTGTTTTTTCTTATCTCCAGTGAGCGCCAAAGGATATAAACCCGCCTTACCGTTGATTTCTCCCGCCATCATTAAATGCGCACCTTGGACTAACTGTTCCACAGCATAAGCACCTAATTTAGTCGCCAAAATGCGATCGGCCCCTACAGGACGGCCGCCTCGCTGAATATGCCCCAGAATAGAAGCCCTGCATTCAATACCGCGACTTTCAAGATCGACAGCTAAAGTGCCAGCTCCACCCGGATACATAGTTTCGGCAATCACAATGATATAGCTGCAATTACCTCTGTGTTTGCGGGCTTGTTCCACATGTTCAGCGATTTTGTCCAGATCCAGTTCAGCGGCCAGTTCAGGGCAGATAATTTGTTCAGCACCTGCGGCTATACCAGCAGCTACTGCTAAATAGCCGGTATGACGACCCATGACTTCGACTAAAAAAATCCGTTCAAAGGCATCTGCTGTATCACGGATTTTATCTATCGCATCCAAAGCTGTATCCAAAGCTGTGGCAAAACCTATGCTGAAATCCGAACCGTCCACATCATTGTCTATGGTGCCAGGTATGCCTAACAGTTTGCCCTGGTAATAGGGGGCAAGTTCCAGCGTGCCACGAAAGCTGCCATCGCCGCCTATCACCAACAAGGCATCCAGTTCGAGATCATGCAGGTTAGAGGCTGCCTGTTTCAGGCCATCTTCAGTAAGCATCGCAGGGCAGCGCGCACTTTTTAAGAGGGTGCCTCCATCCTGAATAATGCCGCTGACATGGTAAGGCGACAGCGTCTGATACTGTTGGTCTATTACACCGTTAAAACCGCGCTGAAAGCCAATGACCTCCAGTTCATTGGCATGAGCGGTCAGCACCACAGCGCGTAAACAGGCATTCATACCCGGCGCATCACCACCGGAAGTTAAGACCCCAATGCGTTTCATCTTGTTATCCTTGTCGCTTGCACCTTGACTATGTAGGTTCATCCTAACTCAGAAACAGTGCCACGTATTGATCTGCTTCAAGGTCAGTACATTCTGACGTATTTTCTCCGGTGCAGGTCGAAGTGCTGAGACAAGGTTCAAGCTTCTGAAGGATAATAGGGCATAACAAAAGGAGAGGGTATGCATCAGTCGTCTGGCCGTGTTGGTCTGGGTTTTGGTCTGGCGTTATTAACAGCAGTGTTATGGGGATTGTTGCCTATAGCGCTGAAATGGTTATTAAATTCAATGTCGGCAGCTACCATCACCTGGATACGTTTTGTGGTGGCCGCTGTGCTTGTTGGGCTTGTGTTGCTTGCGCGCAAACAAATTCCTTCGCTGCGTGGTTTAACGAAAAGAAAGAAACTGCTGATCCTGATTGCGATTGCTGGTTTGTTACTGAATTACATTTTGTATTTGAATGGTTTGTTTTTGCTGACAGCAGAAACGGCTCAGGTGGTGATCCAGTTAGCGCCATTTTTGATGATGTTAGGCGCTGTCTATTTGTTTAAAGAGCGTTTATTGCTCTGGCAAAAAATCGGTGCCTGGTTATTAGTCTTTGGCTTGTTGCTGTTTTTTAACGACAGGCTGGCTTTATTGCTCACCCAGTTTGGTTCAGAAGGTTTTGGTGTGCTGTTAGTGATAGTGGCAGCTATAGCCTGGGCTTGTTATGCCTTGGCACAAAAGCAATTGTTGATGAGTTTTAACTCCCAGCAAATTATGTGGCTGATTTATATGGCCGGTGCTTTGTGTTTTATGCCTGCGGCTGATCTCGCGCCTGTAGTTGAGTTATCCGCCTGGCAGTGGGCCATAGTGGTGTTTTGTTGTCTGAATACTATTGTGGCTTATGGCGCTTTTGCAGAAGCTTTGCAGCATTGGCAAGCGGCTAACGTCAGTGCGGTATTGGCTATTACACCTTTATTGACCATAGGTTTTGCCCAGTTACTGGCTTATTTTTATCCGCAGTTTCCAAGTGAGTCACTGAATGGCTGGGCTTGGGTTGGCGCTTTATTAGTGGTGGTCGGTTCAATGCTGACGGCTTTAGCACCGATGTTGAGGCAAAGGATAAATTAAAAATAGCCACAAACAAAAAAGGCGCCACTCACTTAATAAGTAGGCGCCTTTTACATTTTAAGCAATCACTTAACTAATTTGCACTATCTTACAGGTGTTCGATGCGCCTACAGTTTCCATCATGTCGCCGTAGGTCAAAATCACTAAATCGCCACTTTTTAAATGAGCAATTTCTTGCACTGCTTCAATAGCAGCTGCTGATACTTTTTGTTGACCCAGGTTTTGAGTACTGTCAAAAAATACCGGATACACACCACGGTACAGCGCCATTTTATTTAATGTCTTCTGGTGACGTGACAACGCATAAATTGGCTGAGACGAGGTAATACGTGACATCAGTTTGGCAGTGTAGCCCGATTCAGTTAACGAGATAATGGCTTTAATACCTGTTAAGTGGTTCGCAGCATACATAGCGGATAAAGCTATAGTTTCACTGATTTCTGTAAAAGCTACATCCATACGGTGCTTGGAGATTTGCACTCGTGGGTGTTTCTCGGCGCCATCACAAACACGAGCCATAGCTTTGACAGTTTCAGTTGGATATTTACCAGCGGCAGTTTCACCTGATAACATCACCGCATCCGTACCATCCAGCACTGCGTTGGCAACGTCCATCACTTCAGCACGGGTTGGCATTGGGCTTTCAATCATCGACTCCATCATCTGAGTCGCAGTGATCACCACACGGTTTAATTGACGTGAGCGGGCGATAATACGTTTTTGCTGACCTACTAACTCAGCATCACCAATTTCTACACCTAAATCACCACGGGCCACCATCACAGCGTCAGAAGCGCGGATAATATCATCCAGAGTTTCGTCATCAGCCACAGCTTCAGCACGCTCTACTTTAGAGACGATTAAAGCTTCAGAACCTGCAATACGTGCCAGTTCACGGGCAACACGTAAATCATCACCACAACGTGGGAAAGACACGGCCAGATAATCTACATCTATATAAGCAGCTAAGGAGATATCAGTTTTGTCTTTTTCAGTCAGGGCAGGGGCTGATAAGCCTCCACCTAAACGGTTAATACCTTTGTTGTTGCTGAGTTTACCAGCCACAGAGACTTTGGTATGAATACGTTGACCTACCACATGCTCAACAATCATCTGGATGCGGCCGTCATCTAATAACAACACGTCACCTGGCTGAACGTCAGATGGTAATTCTTTATAGTCGATACCCACCTGAGTTTCGTCGCCTTCGCCTTTTGGCAAATCAGCGTCTAATACAAAGTGTTGGTCTTCTTCTAAAATAACAGAGCCATTTTTAAAAGTAGATACGCGGATTTTAGGGCCTTGTAAGTCACCCAGAATAGCTACATGAACGCCGGTTTTGGCTGCTGCAGCACGCACCATTTCAGCACGTTGTTTATGATCTTCGGCATTGCCGTGGGAAAAGTTAAACCGAAACACTGTGGCACCGGCCAGGATCAGTTTTTCAATAGCGGCTTGCGAATTCGTTGCTGGTCCAAGGGTGGCGACTATTTTAGTTCTTCTGGGCATCAAGAGCTCCTGAAAGCTTATCTATGGATGGGTCAATCTAAGTGTAATGTAATTTTATTACAGAATATAGCCGCAGTTTGAATAAAACTTACAGCTTTTGCTTGTTGTCCGACCTGTTCGGCCGAAAAATAACTAAAAAAAGAGGGGTTCCTTACAGGAATCCCCTCTTTATTACAGATGTTGTTAGATATACAGCCATTAGTTTTGAAAGTCTTTCTTATCAAAACGTGAACCACGCAGGCTGTCTTTGACCTTTTTCAAGTTCTCACGGAATTTGGTGCCGCGACGCAAGGTAAAGCCTGTTGCCAGAATATCAATCAGTACCAGCTGCGCCACACGGGACGCCATCGGCATATACATATCTGTATCTTCTGGCACATCCAGTGATAACACCAAGGTACATTCTTTGGCTAAAGGACTATCGTAGGCGGTAATACCAATGACAGTTGCATCGTTTTCACGGGCAATAGCGGCGATATCACATAAGTTTTTTGTGCGGCCAGTGTGGCTTATACAAACCACTACATCGCCTTCTGCACTATTAATAGCACTCATACGCTGCATAACAATATCGTCAAAACAAACCACAGGAACGTTAAAACGGAAGAACTTGTTTTGTGCATCGTGTGCCACTGAAGCAGAAGCGCCTAAGCCAAAAAAGGAGATCTTTTTCGCCTGAGTTAATACATCCACAGCGCGATTAATAGTAAGAATATCAACGTTTTGCCGTGCAGCATCTAAAGCGGCCATAGTAGATTCGAAAATTTTCGCTGTATAAGCCTCTGGGCCGTCATCTTCTTCCACATGGCGGTTTACATAAGGTGTACCGTTGGCCAGACTCTGCGCCAAATGCAGTTTGAAATCCGGGAAACCTTTGGTGTCCAGACGACGACAAAACCTGTTAACTGTAGGTTCACTGACATCTGCCATTTTGGCGAGAGCCGCTATACTACTGTGAATAGTGGTTTGCGGATTGGCCAGGATCACGTCGGCGACTTTGCGCTCTGATTTACTGAAGCTGTTGACGCTATTAATTATTTTTTCCAACACATTCATCGGATTTTCCTGACTGAAAAACACTGAACAACACAGTGCAAAATGTTGTAACTCGCTTTGTTATACAACCTGTTGCCACTGCAAAATAGTGATAAAGTTACGACAAAGCAGCTGATTCATTGCTTAGGCTGCCTTATTATATGAGAATAGTCAAAACTTTAGCGTCTCTGTAATTTAATTACAACTTATCTGGTTTACATCTGGCTTTTGCTCGGCTAGTATGCGGCTAAGTGTTGTAAAATTACATCTAATCAAGGGTCATTCATGACAACAACAGCACCACTAAACAAAGCCTGTGATCTGATTCTCTTTGGTACCAAGGGCGACCTTGCTCGCCGCAAACTATTGCCAGCCTTATATCAATTGGAAAAATCCGGTCTGTTGCATGCCGACAGCAAAGTCATAGGCGTTGCCCGTGACGAACTGAGTCAGGATGGCTATAAAGAGCTGGTTGAAACCAACTTACAAAAATTCATTAAAGAGCCGCTGGATGCTGAAGTATTAGCGCGCTTAAAATCCAAACTGCAGTATGTGCAGGTGGATTTAACCAAAGAAGACGATTACAAAGCTTTAAAACACGTCACTGATCCGAAAAAACGTATTCCGGTCAGCTACTTCGCTACTGCTCCTTCTTTGTTTGGCAATATCTGTAAAGGCTTGTCTATAGCGGGTTTGTCAGCAGATCCAGCCCGAGTGGTGCTGGAAAAGCCTATTGGTCACGATTTAGCATCGTCTAAAGTGATCAACGATGAAGTGGCCAAATATTTTGGCGAATGCCAAATTTACCGTATCGACCATTACTTAGGTAAAGAAACAGTATTGAACCTGTTGGCGTTGCGTTTTGCTAACTCCATTTTTGCAGCCAATTGGGACCACAATGCCATTGACCATGTGCAAATTACTGTGGCCGAGGAAGTTGGGGTAGAAGGGCGTTGGGGTTATTACGACGACGCAGGCCAAATGCGTGACATGGTGCAAAACCACTTATTACAAGTCTTGTCGCTGATTGCGATGGAGCCACCAGCTCGTCTGGATGCTGACAGCATTCGGGATGAAAAGTTAAAAGTATTAAAAGCGCTGCGTCCTATTAATATATCGAACGTGCAGGAAAAAACTGTGCGTGGTCAATACGCGGGCGGTTATGTCGCAGGTACTCCGGTGCCTGGTTATTTGGATGAAGAAGATGCGCGTCCAAACAGCAAAACCGAAACTTTTGTGGCTATTAAAGTCGATATCGACAACTGGCGCTGGGCTGGCGTGCCGTTCTATTTAAGAACAGGCAAACGTATGCCGAAAAAAATGAGCGAATTAGTCATTTGCTTTAAGCCGCAGCCACACAATATTTTCTTCGAAACCTATAAACAGTTACCAGCCAATAAGCTGATCATCCGGTTGCAGCCAGACGAAGGCGTAGAAATTCAGATCATGAACAAAATTCCTGGTCTGGGCGAAAGCATGCAACTGCAACAAACCAAACTGGATTTAAGTTTCGACGAAACCTTCAAATCGCAGCGCATTGCTGATGCCTATGAGCGTTTATTACTGGAAGCCATGTTAGGCAATCAGTATCTGTTTGTGCGCCGTGATGAAGTGGAACAAGCCTGGAAATGGGTTGACGGTATTCTGGATGCCTGGAAAGTCACGAACGAGCCACCAAAACCTTATCAGGCTGGTACCTGGGGCCCTGTATCCGCTATTTCCTTATTGGCGCGTGAAGACAGAAACTGGGACGAATAACAATGCAGCTTCATACCTTTCATTCAACTGCTGAATTAAACCAGCAATTTGCCAGTGAGATCAGCAGCCGTTTAGCCGCTGCTATTGCAGAAAAGGGCGCAGCTACTTTAGTGGTGTCTGGTGGTAAAACACCTTTGCCATTGTTTAAGACGCTGTCGGAAACTGACTTAGATTGGTCACGCGTGACTATCACTCTGGCGGACGACCGCTGGTTGCCAGATACTCATGCCGATAGCAACGAAGGCTTAGTGAAAGCCAACTTGTTGCAAGGCAAAGCGTCTAAAGCACGTTTTATCAGCTTATTTGACAGCGCTTCACCGGACGACGCCTATAAAGGTGCTGCTACAGTGGCACAGCGCATAGAAGCTTTACCTCAATTTGATGTATTGATTCTGGGTATGGGGGAAGACGGTCACACAGCCTCTTTATTCCCATGCAGCAAAGAAATTCAGGCGGGTTTAGCCACTGATGCACCAGTTGCTTTGGCAGTGACGCCAGCTACTGCGCCTTATCAGCGTTTGAGTTTAAGCAAAACACGCTTACTCAATAGCGCTGTAATTTATTTACATTTGGTTGGCCCGAAGAAGCTAACCGTTCTGGAACAGGCCATGGCAGGTCAGGACCCTTTGCAAATGCCTGTACGGGCCTTTTTGCAACAGCAGCAGGTCCCTGTGCATGTAATGTTCACAGCTAACTAATCGACAAGACGAGGTTAACATGAATCCGGTTATACAACAGGTCACAGACAGAATAGCGGCACGCAGTGAAAAAAGCCGTGCGCTTTATCTGCAGCGGATGGAACAGGCCCGTGCCAAGGGGCCGCACCGCGGAGCTTTGGCCTGTGGCAATCTGGCTCATGGTTTTGCAGCTTGCTCCACTCAGGAAAAAACTGATTTACGCAGCTTAACTAAAGCGAACATCGGCATTATTTCCTCATACAACGATATGCTTTCTGCGCATCAGCCTTATGAAGCTTATCCGGCCATTATCAAAGCTGCTGTAGCTGAAGTGGGTAGTGTGGCTCAGTTTGCTGGTGGTGTACCTGCCATGTGTGATGGTGTGACTCAAGGCCAGCCAGGCATGGAACTGAGTTTACTAAGCCGTGACATTATTGCCATGTCAGCCGCTGTTGGTTTGTCGCACAATATGTTTGACGGCGGCATGATGCTGGGTATCTGTGACAAGATAGTACCGGGTTTATTAATGGCCGCTTTAAGTTTTGGTCACCTGCCTTTTGTGTTTGTGCCAGCAGGTCCAATGCCATCTGGTATTCCAAACAAAGAAAAAGCCCGTGTACGCCAGTTGTATGCTGAAGGCAAAGTAGGTAATGAAGAGTTATTAGATTCAGAATCTGCGTCTTACCACAGCGCTGGTACTTGTACTTTTTACGGTACTGCCAACTCGAACCAGCTCGTGGTTGAAGTAATGGGCCTGCATTTACCTGGTTCTTCTTTTGTCAATCCAGGCACGCCATTACGTGATGAATTAACCAAAGCTGCTGCTCGTCAGGTCACTCGTTTAACTGACTTAGGCACTGATTACTTACCAATTGCTCACATTGTTGATGTAAAAGCTGTAGTGAACGGTATTGTTGGCTTATTAGCGACTGGTGGTTCTACTAACCACACCATGCATTTAATAGCTGTAGCACGTTCTGCCGGTTTTATTGTGAACTGGGATGACTTTGCAGAGCTGTCGCATGCAACGCCACTTATTACCCGAATTTACCCGAACGGCCAGGCCGATATCAACCACTTCCAGCACGCTGGTGGTATGGCGTATTTAATCCGTACTTTATTAGACAACGGCTTGCTGCATGAAGATGTAAATACTGTGGCAGGTCCTGGTTTACGTCGTTACACCCAAACTCCTGTTATTCAGGATGGCAAGCTGCTGTGGGTTGATGGCCCGACAGAATCCTCTGATTTAACAGTACTGGCAGATGCCGCTAAACCATTTAAAGACCATGGTGGTTTGCAAGTGTTATCCGGCAACGTTGGCCGTGGTGTGATTAAAACCTCAGCACTTCGTGAAGGCACAGAAATAGTGCAGGCGCCAGCTGTGGTGTTCTCAAGCCAGCACGAATTAGATGCGGCTTTTAAAGCCGGTGATTTAAACAAAGATTGTGTGGTGGTCGTGCGTTTCCAGGGGCCACGTGCCTGTGGTATGCCTGAGCTGCATAAATTAACTCCGCCACTGGGTGTATTACAAGACCGTGGTTTCCATGTGGCTTTAGTCACAGATGGTCGTATGTCTGGTGCTTCAGGTAAGGTGCCTGCAGCTATCCACGTCACCCCAGAAGCGGTTGACGGTGGTGTGATCGCTAAAATCCAGACCGGCGATATGATGCTGGTGGATGGTATCAACGGTGTATTAAAAGTACTGGTTTCGGATGAAGAGCTGGCAAAACGTGAAGCTGCAACCCGTGATATGACCGACAGTCACTGGGGTATGGGCCGCGAGATGTTTGGCGGTATGCGTATGGTGATCACTGGTGCAGAACAAGGTGCCTGCAGTCTGTTTAACACAGAGGATCAATACCATGGCTGATATCCAGTTCGCTATTGTTGCCGATATCGGTGGCACCAATGCGCGTTTTAGCCGCGTTGATTTAGACAGCCTGCATTTAGATAAAGTGGCTGTATACCCATGCGCTGATTTTGATACTTTATCTGATGCTTTGCAGTTTTACCGCACCGAGCAAGGTTTAACAGAAATCCGTCATGTGGCTTTAGCCATTGCCTGTCCTGTAACGGGTGATTTTGTAAAAATGACCAACTTCCGTTGGCAGTTTTCTGTAAGCCAGATGAAAGCCGATTTAGATTTAGCCGAGTTTATCGTGCTGAACGACTTTACCGCAGTAGCCATGAGCTTACCTGCGCTAAAACAAACCGAGCTGGTACAAATTGGTGAAGGCCATGCCGATCAATTTAAACCTATGGCGGTGTTAGGCGCTGGTACTGGTTTAGGCGTAGCGCATTTAATTCCGACCGCTTTAGGTTATCTGCCATTACCGGGCGAGGGCGGTCATGTCGACTTTACCGCTCAAACCGAACAGGAATGGTTTATTCAACGTTTTCTGGCGAATAAATACGGCCATGTCAGCCCTGAGCGATTGTTATCAGGCCCAGGCTTAGAAGATTTGTATCTGGCCATTGCTGCGTTTAACAACAAAGTGGTTGAGCCAATCAATGCAGCCCAGATCGCCGGCAAAGCTTTAGATGGCAGCTGTGCTTTGTGCAAAGCCGTTATCGAGCAGTTTTTTGCCAGTTTAGGCGGTTTAGCTGGCGATTTAGCCCTGACGTTAAGCACTTTTGGCGGCGTTTTTGTCGCTGGTGGTATTACGCCAAAATTACTGTCGCTGATCAATCAAAGCGAATTCAGAACCCGATTTGAAGCAAAAGGCCGGTTTCAAGACTTCAACCGCCGTATTGCAACTTTTGTCGTCACTGCAGAGCAACCAGGTTTAACCGGCTGTGCAGTCTACTTAAAACAACATATGGCGAGTTAACACTATGGCATTTGAAAATTGGCAACTACAACCTGACGTTTTGTTCGCACAAGGCCCTGTGGTGCCCGTCATTGTGATCAAAGATTTAGCTGACGCTGTTCCTATGGCAAAAGCCTTAGTGGCAGGTGGCATTAAAGTACTGGAAGTGACCTTACGTACTCCTGTGGCTTTAGATGCAATACGTTTATTGGCCACTGAAGTGCCTGACGCCATAGTAGGTGCTGGTACTGTCACTACAGCCAAACAGCTGGAAGAAGTGATAGCAGCAGGCGCACGTTTTGCGATTAGCCCAGGCTCTACCCGAGAACTGCTGCAAGCAGGCAAAGACAGCGCTATTCCGCTGATCCCAGGTATCGCCAGTATTTCCGAACTGATGGAAGGCACAGCAGTAGGCTACACCCACTTTAAGTTTTTCCCGGCAGAAGCAGCGGGTGGCGTAAAAACCTTAAAGTCGATTCACGGCCCATTCTCTGATATACGTTTTTGCCCAACAGGCGGCATTAACGAGAAAAACTTCAAAGAATACTTAGCCTTACCCAACGTACGTTGCGTAGGCGGCAGCTGGATAGTGCCGGACGATGCCATTAAAAACAAAGAATGGCATAAAATCACCGAGCTGTGTTTAGCAGCAGTGGAAGAAGCGAAGACTGTGCAGAAGTAATGCTTTTGTGTGTTTAACGTGATAGGAAGAACCCGGCTTTGGTCGGGTTTTTTTATGGTTTGAGATTACAGTCGTACTACTGTTAAAAAACACAGCAGTGTGTCTTGAGTAAAAATATGAACAACTAGCGTATAGGCTGTATAGATTTTGTCGGCGATAAATTTAGTGATTTCAGAAAAACTTGTTGAAATAGAGGTACATCAGCGTTAATTTGGTATGAGTAAAAATCATGAAAGAAGGCGAAAAAATGTTCGACTTGCGGGCAGACTGCCGTTGAAAACGGATTGTTAGTCATAAAGGCGAAATCCAATGAGCAACTCAGTGCATTTAGGTTTTGTGTCAATTCTTCTTTCGCTAGTCATGTACTTTGCATTTCTCAGTTTCCATAAAGATGATGTTGGATTAGAAGTTGATATCAATTCAAAATGCCCGGGCACTTGCTGTCTAACTCGTTGTGAAACGCACCAAGTTGAAGTGCTAGATGATCAAAACATACGTTTTAGCGGTGGACTGTTCTCTCCTGAAGAGTTCGGCAGTCACCTGCTACAGGCTCATAAAGAATGTAAAATTGGGGGCGTTCATGTACTTGCTAACTCAGAGCTTCATCATGAAACAGTATTAAATGTCACTAATAGAGTCTTAGGCGTAGCTCCAAATTCTGAAATCATCTGGGGCCGTGTCAATGACTAACAAGGCACGGCATTTTGCGGCCTACGGCCGCAGCGACGCTCACTAAGGTTCGCGCGCATGCGCGTATAGTTAGCTAACGAGGAAAATTATGCGAACAATTCAAATGACAGGTTTTCTCACCGCCCTCCTAGCATTATTGCTTGGATTTGGCTTTGTATCGTTAACTTATCCTGGCATTTCAGCGTCTGCGGCTGGAGGGATAGGCTTCTTATTTTTAACTACCGTGCTTCCACTGCTTGGTTTGTCTGCAATACTTCTTGTTCCTTCAAGCCTGTACTTATTAAAAAGGAAAGTTAGAGAGGCAAGCGACATATCAGGTAAAGTCTGGAAAGCTGTTTGGTATTTTAATTTAACGCTTTCATCAATTTACTCGGTGACAGCCTTTCTCCTTGCGGTTTGGTATGTTCGCTTTACATTCGGTAGCTAACAAACCGCTATAGTCGGTCGCTAGCGCGCCTCGGGACAAAAGCACGGCGCCGCGCCCCATGTTTTGCCCCCACCAAGCTCGGGGTCAAGTCTTGCCCCTCTAGGTTTCTGAGCATGGTTTTTTAAAGCGAGTCTAGTGTTGTTTTACATCATACTTATAACAAGCGCAGACGAGCCCGTTGGGCGCCAGACTCGGAACAAGTTGCTCGCCGTTTAGGAGGACGATAGCCACTTTATGAAAATGACATTATCTCTTGATTTAAAGCTATTCATGGCAAGCATCGTTTTGATGTTATGCGTCGTTTTGCTATTTGGTGATGCAATGTTTGTGGGGCTCTGGTATTACGTTGCTGTTCCAGTAGCAGCAGCACTGCTCGTTTGGCCTTTCAAACCCCGCCCGCTTTTCCTATTCGGGGTATCTATAGGTTTAGATATTACATTTGCTGTCTATCTTTGTATAAATTACTTTTCCAATCAACCTGAAGGATTGTTGGGGTTGGGGCACTTATTCTCGTTACCAGGTGCTGCTTTGGGTTTAATTATCTGCGCGTTTTTGATGAGGAGGGGGTTTGGGACAACTATATGGGCAGCTTTACTCTTGGGGATTGTCGGCACCCTGTTGGGATTTATTATCAACCAGCTAGTAGTTTGTAACACAGTTATGTGGTGCGGCCCGTTAACTGTGGCAGTGTAAAGTGGCTAACCAGCGGTGGCAGTTGGAGCTTTTTTGCTCCTGCGTGACAGCACATGGCCCGTTGCGCCGGGTGTTATCTGCCTAATTGAAGTATTGGTGTTCAAATCTAACTGATGAAAAGAAAATGGAAAATTTAACTAAATTATTAATACTTACGCTTTGTATGTTCTCTTTATCAGGCTGTACTTCAATTGGAAGCTACGTTATGTCCAATCCTGATGTCTATCTATCTGAAGCTGAATTCATAAAAGCAAAGCCCAGCGACATTGGCTTTGAAAAACATGAGTTCTGTTCCGTTAGTACCACAAAGTGCATTACATACCTGGCTGCTGAACCTTATCAAGCAGCCTATTTTTCGCCAGGTAGTTCTGTTTATTACAATCTTCATGCAACGGGCAATAGCGTAGAAAATACCATTTCGCACAGAATGACACCTGATACATTTAATCGCTTTAAAGGCACAGCATTATTACTGCATGGGTATGGTGGCAGCAAAGAAGCAATGATGGCTATGGCGATCTATTTCAGAGCCCTTGGCATGAACGTTGTTATTCCGGATTTGTTTGGACATGGTGAATCAAAAGAGGCATTTGCCTTTGCTGCAAAAGAACATGACATTTTAGACGAACTGCTTACTAAATTGGCTCAAAATCAAACAGTTAAACGAACCGTAGTTGTCGGACACTCTATGGGGGCACTCACTGCAAGCAACTTATTATCATCTGAAAATGTTAACGCAGCTATTTTACTCGCACCCATGATGAGCTTTGAGCTTGCTGCTAAGGAGTATTTACCTTACAAATCTCCTCTGCTAAGCAGATTTTTTTATAGTCGGATTGATGGCATCGTTAATCAAACAATGGCTGATGCAAAAGTAACTATTCAAGAAACGAATCTGCTGGGTAAATTGGCTTATGCTGAAAAGCCAGTATTGTTAATTAACTCAGATGTTGATTCTCTCTCGCCTCCGGCTTATTTTTCGTCTATTCAAAATGAATTCGTTGAAAAAGTGACATTTAAAACCCGTTCGCATTCAAGTTTAATGGTGTTTGACGGTGCGGATGTCGGCGAAGTTGAACTTTGGCTAACAGCGTTATAAGTGTTGAAAAAAGGGGGCTAGACTTGACCCCATTTGTTGTCACTAAACGAAATTGAAGCGAGGATCAATGCCTCTAGTCTATCTGGACAATGGTTGATTGATGGCGTTTAGCTGTTTTACTTTATACCCTCTCTCGACAAGCAAGTCCAAAACATTGCTTGGTCCAGCCAAGTGCATGGCCCCAACCAATATGAATTCTATTTCTGGCGATTTCACCATTGAGTCAATTTGTTCCACCCAGCTTTTATTGCGCTCGGCCAACAATAGTTGATACTCAATTTGGCCTATTTTAGTATCGAACATATCATTTGCCATCTCGGTAAATATCTCACGATTACCGCTGCGCCAAGCTGCCAGTGCTTGCTGCATAACTTCCTCGAGACTTTCAAGTAGGTCGAGATTCCGCGCTACCCATTCGTCTTCAAAACCATCCGAGGTGGAAAACAATATAGCCAAATGTTGCTCGAGCGTTGCGAGATAGCCCATGCTCTTGCGATCTTTAATTCCTTTGTTGAAAAAGTAGTCATCAACGCCTTCACCTGCCATTCCGAGTTGCATTAGTTTGGCATTCATCAATTGCATAACGACAAAGTCAGGCCTAAATGGTGCCAAACTATTTATATCAACTTCAAGCTCAGCAGCGATATTTCGCAATCGCAGATAACTTTCGGAATTTAGAACTGAGTTTAAAGTTCGACCATCTTGGTACTTGATAAAGCTCAATAATAGAGAATTAATACTGGGATCACGCATTCTGCTGATATCAACTTCAAACACTAGTTTTTCTGCTTGCCTATAGGCTTGATCAAATTCAGCAGGCAGAGGAAATTCACTAGCAGGCAACGAATGTGAGGTGCCTCCAATATAAAGTTCATGTTTTCCATCGCTGACATGCCAGACGAAACTTTTAGCCGATAGCTCAGAACAGAACAGCGCGAGGCTCAGACAAATTAGTTTGCATACGTGAGCTATATACATGAATTAATCCAGTAGTAATAGAGCGAGAAATATCGAGTGTACACAACTATACCCAAAAAGGGGATTCCTCAGGGGCAAGTCTTGCCCCGTTGTTTGAACTGTTTTTTGTTAAATTTTCTGGTCTTTTTCCTCAAATTCGGAGAAGCTAAATCAGTACATCATTTTAGGCACATGCCAATGATTGCCCCCTAAAGGTAGTTTGTTAGTTTACCCTGGGCTTTGTGTAACGAAACGTCTATTGATGAGGTTTACTATGCCAAAAAGTTTATTGATAAGCTCGATGTTTGCGCTCTTGCTATCGGGTAATCACGCCTTAGCCAATGAAGCTTGTTTGCTTGAAACTAATGCGGATTTTATGGGGGTAAAACTAGATATTAAAGACTGTATACAAAATGCAGGAATGGCGACAAGTGACTTTAAAGCTCAGTGTGAGGGCTTGTCGCAAGCTGTGGTCTCAATGGGCGGGCCAGCGGCCAAGATTACCTATTTATCCAGCTGTCCTGTGCCTTTTCAGGCGAAATGTGATAATTCAAACACAGCAAAAACTGTATTTTTTTACTATAAAAGATCTGCTGATGAAGCTGCAGGCATTGAATCCAGCTGTGGGCTGATGCAAGGGAAGTACACAAAAGGCACTTTGTAATAAGGGCATAGGGGCGGATGTTAAAAGTAGTCAGCATGCTGCGCTGACTACTCAAAATTTACACCAACTTACTCAGTTACATTCAGCCTTGGCTTGTAATTCACAACGTTGAATAGCTTCGGCTTCGGTACTGCCACCCATGCAATAATCCAGTCGCAGAGTTTTTTGCTCAGGTGCATCAGGTTTACCTGTCGTATTGTGCCATTTCCATTTTTTCAGCTCTTTTTTTGCTGATTTAAACTCGACAGCCGCCGGTACCGAAGTGAGTAAATCAATACTTTCAGCTTTGCCGTCTTTATCTAAGCTGATTTTAAAAACGCCACAACCTACTACGCCTTTCATCGCCATTTCAACAGGGTAGGCCGGAGGCACTTGTTTAATGCGTGACCACAGAGCGTCCTGTGGCGTAGGTTGCAGTTCAGTTAAATGGACATAACCGTAGTTCATAGCACTGACCGGAATGCTTGTAAGCATGGAAAACACGAAAACTATCAAAGACTTTTGTTTCATTCACTATCCTTAGCTTTTGCTGTCATGACCCTATGGGTCATTTAAACTAGCCAGAAACTAACGTTGTTGCAACCATTTTTTCTGGATAAGGAACTTTAACGAGCCGCTACTCACAAAGCCTGTACCCAACTCCAGCCTCTGTTTTCAGATGTCGTGGCGCGGAAGGGTTATCTTCCAGTTTTTGCCGTAGCTGTGCCATATGCACGCGAATATACTCAGGTCTGTCCTGGTAATGTTCGCCCCAGACCTGCTGTAAAATTTGGTTATGGGTCAAAGCAGAACCTAAATGGCGCACCAGCAGCAATAAAATGTCGTATTCGGTTTTGGTTAAATGCACAGCTTCACCGGCTTTGGTCACAAGGCGCTGCACCGGATCCAGCTTGATATCGGCAAAAGCCAATGGCCTGGCGGTTTTTTGTTGTTGTCGCAATGTGGCTCGAACGCGGGCTAACAGCTCAGCTGAGCTAAAAGGTTTAGTCACATAGTCATTGGCGCCGCTATCCAGCGCCTGAACTTTATCTAACTCTTTGCCCCGGGCTGATATCACAATGACTGGCACTTCAGACCAGGATCGCAGCTGCTGCAGCCACTGAATGCCATCCATATCGGCTAAACCTAAATCCAGTAAAATCAAATCAAAACTATGCTCCTTGAGTAAAGCAAAGCCTTGTTTACCCTGAGCAGTGATCAAGCTCTGATAGCCCTGACTATCCAGCAGGGTTTGTAAAAAACTTTGTAGCCCGGTGTCGTCTTCAAGCACCAGCAGGCTGACAGAGAGATCTTTTGCTGTGCCTTTGTTCATCGTGGCCACTCCAATACAGCTGTGATTTGCTGTAGCTTTGGGCTGCTCTGTAATTCAAAACTACCCTGATGCAAACCAGCCACAGCCCGACAAATATTGATACCCAGACCATGGCCTTTATCCCGGTTTGACGGTGCTTGATCATTCACAGCATTTGTCAGCCGGATGTAAAAAGCAGATCCTTTGTGTCCCATCTGCAACTCGAAAGGGGCTGCCCCATGATACAAGGCATTTTCCAGCATATTCGCCAGCGCAATTTCCAGTAATTCTAAATCACCTGACAAAGACTCCGCCGCGCTACAGTGCAAAGATGCTGTTAACTCTGTGGCTTTTTCACCTCGTCTGGCCAAAGCACCAGCCACTAAATCGTCTGAACTGAAATCCGTTAGTTGAATTTGATGCCCTGTCAGTTGGGCTTTGCTCAGCTCCAGCACTTTTTCAAAATGCTGATTTAAAATCTGGCTTTGCTGGTAAATATTCTGCGCCTGTTGTTGACGCTGCGCTGTGCTGAGTTGCAGCTCTGGGTCTGCCAACATACTGGATGCGCCCATAATAGTGGCTAAAGGCGTACGTAAATCATGGGATAACGAGCGTAACAGCATAGCTTTTTGTTGCTCCAGTTGAGCAGTAACCCTGTCTTGTTGTGCTTTTTCACGCAATTCCAGCTGGGCATAACTTTGCGCCAATAAAGACTGAGCTGTATGCAATAAAGTAGCGTGGCTGGATAAAAAGCAGGGAGGCACCAGGATCCAGGCGGATGCAGGAGATCCAACAGCCAAAACCGCTTGCTCCGCAACTGCTGTAGGTTCCTGTCCTTGAACAACCTGAACAGTAGCGCCTAAGCGGCGACTTAATAATTTAGCTGCGTAGGCACATTGTTGTGACCAGTTTTGGCGTTGGCCCAAACCTTTGGCCAGCATATACATGCCACGGGTTTGTGACATGGCATAACGCAAACGTTTTAACTGCTGTTTTGACTGATCAGACAACAAACTGATTAATAACCCCAGTACCACCATCACCACAAAGCTGATAAAGAAACTGGCATCGTGCACATCAAAAGTGTAATAGGGCGGTACAAAACACCAGTTCAGGATAAGCACTGAAACCAAAGTGGTTAAACTTGCCCAGCGCCAGCCATAATGCTGCGCCTGCCATGCCACCCATAACAATTGCAACATGGCAACGTCAGTCGGGCTTATCCAGTCGCGTAGCGGTAAACACAGCAGCACTATCAGCAGCGGTACCAGTAAAGTACCGGCCAGTTCCGGCAGATAAGAAAATGAAAAACGCAGTGGTTTTACCATATCAATAGCGCCAGTAAGAGGGGGTAAATAAAATCAGCAAGGTAAGAATTTCCAGTCGTCCCATTAACATACCTGAACTCAGCCACCATTTAGCGGCATCTGGTAAAGTCGCAAAGTTACCAGCAGGGCCAATAATGCTGCCAAGACCAGGACCTACGTTCGCGACAGCTGTTGCGGCACCAGTGATTGACGTGACTAAATCCAGTTCACAAAAAGACAATGCCATAGCGATAAAGGCTATGGTAGCAAAATAGATAAAACAAAAGGCCAGTACGTTACCTAATAACTGGTCATCTACTTTTTTGCCACCATAACTCTGGCTCCAGACTGCTTTGGGGTGCACCAGCAATTTTAACTGTTTTACCAATAACATAGCAGCAAGCTGAATTCGGAATATTTTTAAACCACCCGAAGTGGAACCTGAGCAAGCACCGGCAAAGGTCAGGTAGAAAAACAGCATAATGGCCATATTGCCCCACAAGGTATAATCCTCTGAGGCATAACCGCAGGTGGTAATAATGGACACTACATTAAACAAGCTGTGGGTGAGGGCATCAAATACAGCCCTGTCGTTATGTACTACCTGATACACAGTCAGCAGCAGGCTACAAAATGCCACTATGGCTAAAAATGCCCGCACTTGTGGGTCGCGCCACAATGAACTTTTATCGCCTTTGGCAAAGCTGACAAAAAGCACAAAAGGCATAGCAGCCAGCATCATAAAGAAACTACTTAACCAGAAGATTTGCGGCATGTCTTTGAATTGACCAAAGGACGCATCGTAGTTGGCAAAGCCACCTGTGGCCACAGTAGTCATGGCATGAGTGACAGCGTCAAAACCTGTCATGCCCGCCAGATAGTAGGCTGTCATAGTACAGACAGTTAATACCAGATACACAACGCCAATGGCTGCGGACAAAGTAGAACTGCGGGGCAGAATTTTATCTGAGGTATCGGAGTTCTCGGTTTTAAATAATCGCATACCGCCAATTTTTAGTGCAGGTAAAATGGCGATGGCCATGACGATGATACCTATACCGCCTATCCAGTTCAGCACGGCGCGCCAGAACAAGATACCTTTTGGCATGGTATCTAATCCGGATAAAACGGTTGAACCTGTGGTAGTGACAGCTGAGACAGTTTCAAAAACGGCGTCTGTTAAAGTGCAATTGGGCACTATCAGCCATAAAGGGATAGCGGAGAAAACACAAAGCGACAACCAGCTTAAGGTGGTAAGTAAAAATAATTGACGATGCTTAATATCTTTTGCTTCGCGGCCTTTATACACCAGCGTATACCCTACAGCAGCGGTAAACAGAGCGGAGCCAAGAAACACCCAAAAGCTGCTTTCGTTATAAAGGATAGACACCGTCATAGCCACCAGCTTGACCGCCGACAACAGCAATAACAAATGCCCAAGCACCCGGTACATCAGATAACGACTGGAGCTTTTTACTGCAGAACCCAACACCAAAGTGGCGGCCATAAAATTTTATCCGGCGTGAAACAACCATCAAATTTTATAGCTTTGGGTCTCCAGAGGTTATAAAGATTGTATAAGGATTTACTATAGGGGCGGGTCTTGCACCCGCCCGTCTCATGAAACCGTTGTGCAGATGGACGGGCCGGGACAAGCCACGGCCCCTACATACCGTCCGTCTAATATAATCCAAACCTGAAAAGGTTCATCCCCGCCCGCGGGTTGTCACAACTGCCCCTTTAGATAACTCACCACACTGCGCGCCAGTGGGCTATGTTCATAACCACCTTCCAGCATAGACACCAGGCGACCTTCACAGTAACGATCGGCCAGCTGTTTCAGTTGTTGGCCAAGCCATAAATAATCCAGCTCGGTTAGTTTCATCTGGCCCATATCATCTTCGATATGAGCATCAAAACCTGCGGAGACTAATACCAGCTCCGGCTGAAATTCATGCATTAAAGGTAGCCATTCGTCGGTAAACCTTTGTTGATATAAAGCTCCGCTGGTGCCAGCCGCCAGAGGCATTTTAACAATAGAAGGCGAATGACTGATGGGGTCGGTATAAGGGTAAAACGGATGCTGAAAGGAAGATAAAAACTTCACTCTGGGATCCAATTGGAAAATATCTTCAGTGCCATTGCCGTGGTGCACATCAAAATCCACAATCAGTACCCGCTGCAACCCATACTGCTGCATGGCATAAGCAGCGGCTATGGCGATGTTATTAAAAATACAAAAACCTTTGGCGGCTTTGTATTCAGCGTGATGACCAGGCGGGCGTATTAAACAAAAGGCCTGAGTATCCTGGTGTTGCATCACCAAATCCACCGCATTAATGCCAGATCCAGCTGAATACAAAGCGGCGTTTAGCGATTTAGCAGTGGCCTGGGTATCGTCATCCAGCCAGATGTGACCACTGTCTGGCACTACATCTAGTACATGATCGACATAGGACGGGCAATGCGCTAAACACAGCTGCTCACGACTGGCAGGGCTGGCATCTCGTTGCTGCACTACAAATTCCAGCCCCGAACTTAATAGCTGGTCCTGTACCGCGTGAATACGGGATGCGGCTTCCGGATGATCATGCCCTATATCGTAGGACAAACAGCGACCATGACTGAATATCACTAAACTCATTTACTGCTTCTCTGGTTCTGCCGCCTTTAACAGCAACTCTAAATAGACTTCATCCGGATCGCCACTGGCGATGCGTTTAAATCCGGCTTTTTCAAACACCTTTTGCATCGGCTTATTGTCGGCTCGTACATAGGCCATCATGCGGTTGAGTTCGCGCATACGGGCAATTTTGATCATTTCTTCCAACAGACGTTTCGCCATGCCTTTACCATGTTGTCGTTCACGGGTGACAAAAGCCACTTCAGCACTGTTGTCGGTTTCGTTCAGGTAATAACGGCCTACCGCCTGAATTTCCAGTATCGAGCCTTGTTGTTTGACAATACAAAGCGCCAAATCGCGGGATTGGTCGACACTGACCAAAGTACAGGATTTCTCCCTGCTCATTTGTTTTGGATGGTGGTTGTAACGCAGCAGTAAAGTTTCTTTGGTATGAGAGTAAAAAAACTCCTGCAAGCGACGCTCATCGGCAGGGTTTAATGCCCGCAAATCAAACTGTTCACCCGCTATGGTTAAGGTTTTCACACCCACTTTACCCAGTTCAACTACATCTTTTGGGTAATCTTTTTGATAATGCGGCACCCAATAACGGGTTCGCACTTCATCCAGCAGCTGTTTACGGAACTTAGGATGCGCCACCCGTATCAGTTCCAGCGCACGTTCTCGTATACTTTTTCCGCGCAAGGACGCGACACCAAACTCTGTCACTACATAATGCACATGGCCGCGTGATGTCACTACGCCACCACCTTCAGTGATGGTGGCCACTATGCGCGATACAGTGCCGTTTTTAGCAGTTGAGGGCAGGGCAATAATGGGTTTGCCGCCTTTACTCATAGACGCGCCACGGCTGAAATCGACCTGACCACCAATACCGCTGTAAAACTTATGACCTATGGAATCCGATACCACCTGGCCTGTTAAATCGACTTCGATGGCGCTATTGATCGCAATCATGGCATCGTTACGGGCAATGTTAGTGGGGGAATTGACGTATTCGCTGGGGTAAAACTCAACATGAGGGTTACCATCAACAAAGTCATATAAAGCTTGGCTGCCCATACAAAAACTGGTGACGGTTTTGCCGGGGTGAAAGGTTTTTTTTCTGTTATTAATCACGCCTTTGGTAATCAGCTCCATCACTCCGTCTGATATCACCTCTGAGTGCACGCCTAAATCTTTGTGATTGCCCAAATAACGTAATACCGCCTCCGGAATTTTGCCTATGCCCAGCTGCAAGGTGGCACCGTCTTCAATTAGCATCGACACGTACTGGCCAATACGTTCGGTCACTTCATCAAGTTGTGGCGCTGGCAATTCGGGTAAGTCTTCTTCCTGCTCAATAAAAGCGTGAATTTGGCTTTGATGAATAAAGGTATAGCCATTGGTGCGCGGCATTTTGGGGTTGATTTGCGCTATAACTTTTTTCGCTGACCGCACTGCGGCCGACACAGCATCCACAGAGACACCCAAGGAGCAGTAACCAAAGGCATCAGGTGGGCTCACCATCACCAAAGCGGCATCTAAAGGCAGAATTTCTTCTTTAAAAAGTGCAGGCACTTCAGATAAAAAACAAGGGGTATAGTCGGCACGGCCTTCCGCAACCGCATTACGAACTTTGTCACCAGCAATAAACAAGGCATTGATTTTAAATAAGTCGCTGTAACGCTGTTCAGCCCAGCAGTTATCAGCCAGCACCATCAGTTGCACCAGCTCTATATCATGCAGGTTTTTACTACGCGCCATTAAATCGGCCAGTAAAGCCTGAGGCGCAGCGGCGTGGGAGCCAATAAAAATACGATTACCGGATTGCAGTAATGCACTCCAGTCCAGCGATTTTGCCGGCGATTTATCTGATGTTTTGGCCATACCGTATCCTTTTTCTTTACCATGTCAGAATACAACGGTTTTGTCAGTGCGACCTAAGTCGATATAAACAAAAGGTAGGGGCGGTGGTTTATCCCCGCCCGTCGTGGCTAGTATTTGATGAAAGAGAAATGCTGTCTCTGATCTGGCGCAACTCATCCTGCATTATTAGCCAAAACTCTTCATCCAGACACTGTGCCACATTGAGTCTGGTGTACTGATCGGCGTCGGGTAGGGTGCTGAACTGTGAACCTGGTGCTAATACCACTTGGCGTTGCTGCAAACGTTCAGACAACAGGCTGCTGCTGACGCCTTCAGGCAACTTGACCCAACATAAAAAACCAGCTGAAGGTTCTGCCCATAACTGACAATCCAGCTGTTTTAATTTTGAAAATACCAGGTTACGGGCTTGCTGTAAGCGACGCTTTAATTGCTCGAGATGACGCCGATAACCTCCACCAGTCAATAACAGGTAGATCAGACGCTCCATGGTATTGGAGGTGGAAATACCGCTGATGAGTTTTAGATCGGTCAGGGCCGCAATAGTGGCAGCGTTGGCAGCAATAAAACCTACCCGTAAATCAGCTGACAAGGTTTTTGACATACTGCCTAAATAGATGGTTTCAAAGCCATTGTTCGATTGGAACCCCGCCATCGAGGCGTAACGCGATACCGGCTGGGTTTCAAAGTCGGCGTAGATATCATCTTCAATCAACAAGCACTGATGCTGTTGCAGCAGCTGTAAGATAGCAAAAGCACGGGCCGGATGGATACTCAAAGACACAGGGTTCGACAGCACTGAATTGGTTAAATAAGCTTTGGGCTGATACTGCTGAACCAGTTGCTGCATCACAGCTAAATCCGGACCTTCTTTCGTACGTGGCACCACCAAGAGCTGCACCTGATGCAATCGCAACAAAGCAAAAAAGTTATAAAAGCCCGGATCGTCCACCATCACCCAATCGCCTGGTTTCAGATGCAAACGAAAGACTAAATCCAGCGCATGAGAGGCGCTGTAGGTCAGCAGAATATGGGCTGGTTCTGTGGCAATAGATAACTGCGACAAACGCTGAGTGAGATACTGGCGCAAGGGGAAATAGCCCTGAGCTGGGCCATAGTCGGTTAAAGACTGCGGCTGACGGGCTAAATCACGCATCGCCTGGCGTATTTCCTGATCCGGCATCCAATCCGGTGATAACCAACCCGCTGATGCTTTGATCCAATGAGGTTCGCGCAGCAAAGTCTGGCGCATCAGGGCGACATCCTGCTGTCTGCTGCTTTGGCTGGCGCTGGATTCCAGCTGCTGTTGCTGCTCAGTTAAACGACTGACATAAACCCCACTGCCAGGCTGGGAGCGGACAAAACCAGCGGCAGAGAGTTTTTCATAGAGCTCAGACACCGTAAATTTACTGATCTCTAAATGTGCCGCCAATAGCCGGATAGAAGGCAGGCGTGCACCAGCGCTCCAGCGGCCAGATTGTATGGCTTGCTGTGCCTGCAGATAAAGCTGACTGCTAAAACTTTCCTTGCTGGCTTTATCCAACTGCCACTGAGTCACTGCAATTGTCATGGAATTTTCACCTGTACAGTCCAGTAGTCTTTGTCGATAACTGTCCTGATTGTCATGGTCTATAGCTTTGTATACTAACTGAAGTTGGCTGACTGTCCAGCCGCTCATGGGAGTATTTGTTATGTCCGTAGTCTCTGTGTCACCACAAGATCAAAGCAGCTTGCCATTTTGGCAAAAGCCGCTGGTGCAAGGCTTATGGTTTGGCAGCTTAGGCATGCTGATGTTCTCAGCCGGATTACCTGCAACCCGAATGGCGGTGCTTGATATGCCGCCGGTTTTTGTTGGTGCGGGCAGGGCTTTAATAGCGGCGATGCTGGCTTTGATACTGCTACTGATCACAAGGCAAAAATTACCTAGCGCAAAACAGTGGCAGGGCTTGGCTTTAGTGGCTTTGGGTTCAGTATTTGCTTATCCGGTGTTATCTGCTTTGGCATTGCAGCAGGTAGGGGCCAGTCACGGCATTCTGGTGACCAGTGTAATGCCACTTTTTACCGCCTTTTTTGGCGCATACTTAACTAAACAATGGCTACGACTTGGCTTTTGGCTTTTTGCACTGCTGGGGGCCGCTTGTGTTGCGCTTTATGCGTTACAGCACAGCACTGGCCCTTTTCAGCTCGCTGATGGTTATCTGGTGTTAGCGAGTTTTTTATGCGGTTTTAGTTATGCCAAAGGGGCTATTTTATCTAAGGAACTCGGCAGCTGGCAGGTGATCTGCTGGGCGCTGGTGATGTCGATCCCAGTCTTACTGCCCTGGGTTTGGACTTATCAACCAGATTATGCAGCAGTGTCACTGCAATCCTGGCTGGCGCTGGGTTATTTATCGGTCTTTACCATGTTTATCGGCTTTTTCTGCTGGTACAAGGGCCTGGCGATAGGAGGCATAGCCAAAGTCAGTCAATTACAGTTGTTATCGCCTTTTAGCGGACTGGCTTTGTGTGCTTTGTTGCTGGGCGAACCTTTGCAATGGATCCACTGGATATTGGCGTTGACTGTGGTGGGTTGCATAGCTTTAGGGCGGCGTTTTAGCTAAAGCGCAGAAAGCTCTGGCAAATTTGTCATAAAACACAGAGATACTTTGAGTTTAGCGTCGAAAAAGCGTATAGTGGCGCGCTATTTTTGGGGCTGTGCTGGAAGGTTTGACACCGACAGCGCAGCTTATATATGACTCTTTGTTGGATCAAAAACACTGTGATTTCTACCGCAAATATTACGATGCAATTTGGCGCTAAGCCGCTTTTTGAAAATATCTCCGTTAAATTCGGCGACGGCAACCGCTATGGTTTGATTGGCGCCAACGGTTGCGGTAAATCAACCTTTATGAAGATCCTCAGCAAAGAGTTAGACCCAAGTGGTGGTAACATTTTTGTTGAACCTAACCACCGTGTGGCTAAGTTACACCAGGATCAGTTTGCTTTTGAGCAATACACTGTGATCGACACTGTGATTATGGGCCACGCTGAACTGTGGAAAGTGAAAGAAGAACGTGACCGTATTTACGCTGATCCAAATATGAGCGAAGAAGACGGTATGCGTGTCGCCGATTTAGAAGTCGCTTTTGGTGAAATGGACGGCTACAGCGCTGAATCCCGTGCCGGCGAGTTATTAATTGGTGTAGGTATTCCGGTTGAACAGCATTTTGGCTTAATGTCATCGATAGCTCCGGGCTGGAAACTGCGGGTGTTATTGGCTCAGGTATTATTTGCCGACCCTGAAATCATGTTACTTGACGAACCAACCAACAACTTGGATATCAACACCATCCGTTGGTTAGAAGAAGTATTGGCTGAACGTAACAGCACTATGGTTATTATTTCGCACGACCGTCACTTCTTAAACAGCGTTTGTACTCATATGGCCGACTTAGACTACGGCGAGCTGCGTGTTTACCCAGGTAACTACGATGAATACATGACAGCTGCGACTCAGGCGCGTGAACGTTTATTGTCTGATAACGCCAAGAAAAAAGCCCAGATTGCTGAGCTGCAAACCTTCGTCAGCCGTTTTTCTGCCAACGCCTCTAAAGCGCGTCAGGCCACGTCTCGTGCTAAACAAATTGATAAAATTACCCTGTCTGAAGTAAAAGCCTCCAGCCGGGTAAACCCATTTATCCGTTTTGATCAGCAAAAGCAGCTGTACCGTTTAGCCTTAGAAGTGACAGAGTTAAACAAGAGCTTTGATGATCTGCACGTACTGAAAAACCTTGATCTGACGATTGAAGTCGGTGAGAAGGTGGCGATCCTCGGTACCAACGGTATTGGTAAAACCACTTTCTTAAAATGTCTGGTTGGCGATTTAACCGCTGAAAAAGGCATAGTGAAATGGTCTGAGAACGTCAATATTGGTTATTACGCTCAGGACCATGAATACGAGTTTGAAGGCGCTCAAAAAGATATGACGCTGTTTAGCTGGATGAGCCAGTGGAAACAACCGTCAGATGATGAACAGGCTATTCGTGGTATTTTAGGCCGTTTATTGTTTTCACAAGATGATATTGCCAAGCCAACACGGGTGTTATCAGGTGGTGAAAAAGGCCGGATGTTATTCGGTAAGCTGATGCTGCAGCGTCCAAATATTCTGGTGATGGATGAGCCTACCAACCACTTGGATATGGAATCTATTGAATCCCTGAACATGGCGCTGGAAATGTACAAAGGCACACTGATTTTTGTCAGTCACGACCGTGAATTTGTATCGTCACTGGCCACCCGTATCGTTGAAATGACAGATAGCGGCGTACGTAACTTCGCTGGTACGTACGAAGATTATTTAGTACAGCAAGCTGAACTGGCGGCCCGTTCGTAACAACAGCACTAATGTTGTAAGCTAAGAAGCCGGTCTGAACACCGGCTTTTTTACTTTTGGGCGAGGACTTATTCGTAATGACTGAATGGCAGAGAGTGGCTGATCTGGTCAGCAGCATCCGGACCACAGACTTTAGTCAACGGCTGGCGACTTTTCTTAAAACAGAGTTGCACTGTGACCAACTGCTGTTGTTGGGCTGCAGAGCCGATAAACATCCGATTTATTTGTACGACTGCATAGATACGAAACGTGAGTTTTTGTTTCATCACTATTTAATGGACTCCTACCTGCAAGACCCTTTTTATCTGCATGCTCAACAAGCGACTGACGATGGATTATGGCGTTTACAGGATCTGTTTGATTCGGCCAAAGCCCGTAAAAGCTACCAGCAGCTCTTTACCGAAAAGACCGGTCTGCATGATGAGTTCTGCCTGAGTTTTAAACTGGAATCAAACCGTTGGATTGTGCTGTTTATCGGTTATCGCGAACCCAACCAAGCCCGTTATCAAACCAGCTACAAAAAATTGGTACAACTGCAAGGCCTGCTCAGTGCTTTCATTCGCCAGCATTGGGGCCAGGACAGCTTTGTCCTATCCAGCGCTTCTTCGGAAAAGACTGGCTTGCAGCACCAACTGAGCCAGGCATTTTCCTGTTTTGGCCAGCAGTTACTGACAGACAAAGAGCAGCAAATTGCCTGTTTGTTACTGCAGGGTTTTGATTCAGAGGATATAGCCCAGCAGTTGAATATCGCTGTTGGCACTGTCAAAAATCATCGCAAAAAAATCTACGCTAAACTGCAAATTGGCTCATTAAGCGAGTTGTTCCAGTTGTTTCTGACTCATCTGCTGGCCAGCTAAAAAGCCTTTCTTATCCCTTTAGGGACATGCCTTTTTCTGCTGCTGAACTTTAAGCTGCTGCTTTTCACTTTATATGCAAAAAGAGAGCAGACAATGACAACAGCAGCGGTGAGCAAACCCCAGTTAGTGGATGACTTGCTCGAGCGTGGCCTGATAGCCCAATGTTCAAATCCAGAACTCTTACGTGACTTTTTGAGCAGCAGACAAAGCTTGTACTGTGGTTTTGATCCTACAGCCGGCAGCCTGCATATAGGGCACCTGGTGCCTTTGTTGATGCTAAAACGTTTTCAGGATGCAGGCCATCACGTCATAGCGTTAATAGGCGGAGCCACAGGTTTTATAGGCGATCCAAGCTTTAAAGCGACAGAGCGTAGTTTAAACGACACAAAAAGCATTCAAACCTGGACTGAGCAGCTTGGCAGTCAGATCATTGCGCTGTTGCAACCTGTGTTGTCCGAACCGCTACAGCTGGTTAATAATGCAGACTGGCTGTCGACGCTGGATGTCATTAGTTTCTTCCGGGATGTAGGCAAACATTTTTCAGTCAACGCCATGATGCGAAAAGAATCTGTACGTCAGCGGCTGGAGCGGCCCGATCAGGGCATTTCTTTCACAGAGTTCAGTTACAGCTTGCTGCAGTCTTACGATTTTGCCATGTTAAACCAACGCTTTGGCTGTACTTTGCAGATAGGGGGCAACGATCAATGGGGCAATATAGTGGCAGGTATTGACCTGACCCGCAGATTAAACCATACCAAAGTGGAAGGTTTAACCTTACCTTTGATCACTAAAGCCGATGGCACTAAGTTTGGAAAAACGGAGTCCGGCACTATCTGGCTGGATAAAACCAAAACTTCGCCTTTTAGCTTTTACCAGTTCTGGTTAAATACCGACGATAAGGACGTGTATAACCTGCTGCGCTACTACAGTTTTTTAAGTTGCGCCGAGATAGCTGCCATAGAGCAATCGGATCGCAACTCAGGCAGCAAACCTCAGGCCCAACGTAATCTGGCAGAGCAGGTGACCCGATTTGTGCATGGCGAGGCAGGGCTGCTCTCAGCAGAACGTATTACCAAGGCCTTGTTTACAGGACAGCCACAGCAACTGAGCTTAGCCGAATTGCAGCAGTTAGAACTGGATGCTTTGCCCTGTGTTGAGATATGCAGTAGTCTGACGCTTACTGAGGCCATGCAAAAGTCTGGATTGGCGTTATCCAAAAGCAAAGCCAGAGAGCTGTTAAGCGCACAAGCCGTAAGACTGAATGGTGAAGTGGTACAACAGGATTTAAAAATGTCTGACTATAAGCCATTACATCATCAGTTCTGGTTACTGCAACGAGGCCAAAAGAATTTTTATTTGTTAAAAATTAGCCTGTGACGGTTTACTCGCTGAGCATATGTTCAAGGCATGACGATAAACATGCCTTGAACAATGAACCCTAATCCAACTGACTGCGAAACGAAGTGCGCCGCTGGAGCACGTTAAATAGTGGAGTGGCCATCATGGTGGTCACTATGGTCATCAGCACCAACACAGAGAACAAGTCTTCCTTAATCACGCCATTTTGCAGCGCAATATTCAGCAGAATCAATTCCATCATGCCCCGAGCATTCATCAGAATACCTACAGCAAGCGCCATAGGGTGGTTTTCGCCACAAAGCCGGGCAGCCAGATAACAAGCCACAGCCTTAGCAAAAATTGAGGCCGCGATCACAGCCAGCGCAATTTGCCACAAAGTCCCCTGAGCCAGAACAGACAGATCTGTTTTTAAGCCTGACACGGTAAAAAACAATGGCACCAGACCAATCAGCACCAAAGGCTGCAGACGTTTAATTAAATGTTCAGCTAACAGGCCACGTGGCATAGCCACACCTAATAAGAAACCACCAAAAACCGCATGCAGGCCTATCCACTCCGTAGTACTGACGCTGACTACCCATAAGACTAAAATCACCAGAAAGAGGCGGGGAGTGATACGTTGTTCGCGCTGATACCAGCTTTCCAGCTGCGCCGCATGTTTGCGCACCAGTGTCAGCATTAAAGCCGCAAATATGACCGCGCCTGTCACAGCTTTATAAAATAAACTGCCGTCACCGCCAAAGCTTGCCAACAACAAGGCCATCAAACACCAGGCGGCGACATCATCAATAGCCCCAGCAGCCAACACTAAGGTACCTAATTTACTGTTCGCCAACCCCTGCTCCTGGATCACCCTGGCCAGCATAGGAAAGGCGGTGATTGAAATTGAAGCCCCAAGAAATAAAGCAGCTTGTGTCCAGCTCAGGTTGTCGGCAAAAAGGCCACCGTAACTCAATAACCAACTGGCCAATAAACAGGCCATAACAAAAGGCACCACTATGCCTGAAGCTGAAATGGCGATGGCACTGCGGGCCCGGCTTTTAAACATACTGGTGTCAAATTCAAGGCCCACTAAAAACATATAAAGACCAATACCCACCTGAGCACCTAAGGATAAGAAGGGTCGGTAATCTGCAGAAAATAACTGTTGTTGAAGTTCGGGAGCCAAAGCACCAAACAAGGTAGGGCCTAATAAAATACCGGCTATCATTTCGCCGACCACTCTGGGTTGGCCTACCTGAATCGCCAGCCAGCCCACTATTCGTGCTACAACCAAGATCACCAACAACTGAATAAAAAAGGCACTGACGCCTACTGGCATAGCTTCCACAAGATACTCCGCAAACGAGGAAACAAAGAAGGATCCAAAGCGCGCATTGTAACTGGGGTATTGTGACAAAACCAAGACTATCGAACTCGTGCCCTTGTTTTATGCTGCTTTCGATCCCATTGATCTATATCAGCTTAACCCTCTGGATATTTGAGCGCCTTGCGTGATTTGTGATAGGGTATTTGAATTCTTGGCCGCAACACGGAGTTTCTTATGAAAATTAATATTGGTATTGAAGACGATGATCGTAAAGCCATAGTGCATGGTTTAGCGACTTTACTGGCTGACACTTACACTCTGTATCTGAAGACGCATAATTATCACTGGAACGTGACAGGCCCAATGTTCCAGACTCTGCATGTTTTATTTGAAACTCAGTACACTGAGCTGGCTTTGGCCGTCGATTTAATTGCAGAACGTATTCGTGCTTTAGGTGAGTTTGCACCAGGTTCTTATAAAGAATTTGCCAAACTGACCAGCATTAAAGAAGCTGATGGTATTCCGAATGCGCAGGATATGATCAAAGATCTGGTGAAAGGCCAGGAAGCTTTGGCCAAAACAGCACGTTCTATAGTGCCTGTAGCAGATAAAGCCTCAGACGAACCTACACTGGACTTATTAACTCAGCGTATGCAAGTGCATGAGAAAAACGCCTGGATGCTCAGAAGCCTGTTAGGTTAAACCACACTACATCATTTTTAATGATAACAAAGCCTGTCCGGTTCGCTCCTGACAGGCTTTTTAGTTTGGTCTGATAAACAATTTGCAACCTGATTCTTATCAGTTTAAAACTACCATAATGGCAGTTATATTCGATTTTACCTTACTACCTTGTCCGGCTTATTATCTCAGCGTTCCCTGAATAACCCCCGCAGAGAGCCGAAACGCTGATGCAGGGGTGGGCAGAACCAATACGTACTTGTTGTGGTGATTAATCCGCCCTTTGCCTCTGTTACAGCGATGAAACAGGGGCTTTTTTAGCAACAAGCGTTTATACCGTCGTACTTGAAGATGCAGCTTTGTTGACTACGCCACTCGGCCCGGTCACATAGGTTAACTATGCTCCCGGGCACTCACTGGCTTGTCGCCTCGCTGCAACTCCAAATTACTTAGGTATAGAACTTAGCTGTTTTCCGAATTACAGAGGTTGGTATGAAACGTATAGTGCTATTTTTAATCACGAACTTAGCTGTGATGTTAGTGCTGAGTATCGTTTTGAGTATTGTGTTTAAAGTTTTTGGTATAGATAACCGAAGTATGGGTGGCTTGTTGATATTTGCTGCTGTGTTTGGTTTTGGTGGCTCTTTTATTTCTTTAGCTATGTCCAAGTGGATGGCAAAACGTTCGACAGGTGCAGTGGTGATCACAGAGCCATCGAATGCCACTGAACACTGGCTGGTGAGCACAGTGCAACGTCAGGCAAAACAAGCTGGTATTGGTATGCCGGAAGTCGCTATTTACGATTCGCCGGAAATTAACGCCTTTGCCACTGGTATGAGCCGCAATAATGCCTTGGTGGCTGTCAGCACAGGTTTATTGCATGCGATGACGCAGCAGGAAGCCGAAGCTGTGTTAGCACACGAAGTTTCTCACGTCGCCAACGGCGATATGGTGACCCTGACTCTGATCCAGGGTGTAGTGAATACCTTCGTTATTTTCTTTGCCCGCGTGGTTGCCGGCATTATTGATAACTTTTTCCGCTCCAATGACGAAGAAGAAAGTCAGGGTGGCGGTATCAGTTATATGATCACTGTGTTTGTGCTGGAAATGATCTTTGGTGTGCTGGCCAGCATCATTGTGATGTGGTTTTCCCGTCAGCGTGAATACAAAGCCGATGCTGGTGCAGCCCGTTTAGTCGGTGCAGAAAACATGGTCGCTGCATTACAACGTTTAAAAGGTAATCATGAAAGCCAGTTACAAGGCTCAATGACGGCTTTTGGTCTGGCCACTAAACCAGCTGCTTCAGAGCTTTTTATGAGCCACCCGCCACTGGATAAACGTATTCATGCACTGCAAAGCCGCTCCTTTGAAGGCTAATCAGTAAATAGTTATAAAAAGAAAGCCCCTGCGTCCACAGGGGCTTTTTTCATGGTCAGGATTTAAACCCGAAAGGTTCTGGCGTTACTTAATAATTCAGCAGCCAGTTTTTCCTGCTGTTTTGCTGTCTGGTTTAATTCAGCCATAGCTTGTTCGGTATGAGCGGCTAAACCTTGCACAGCGGTCAGTTCATCACGCATTTGTTGATTGTGTTGGTATTGTTGCTCACTGGCCTGGGCTATCTTTGTGGTATCAGTGCTAACCTCTGCAATCAGTTGTTTGATCTCTTTTAAAGCATGTAATGCCTGCTCTGAGCCTGTAACGCAAAGCTCTGCACTTTGCCGCTCTTTCGCTAAATCCAGCGCAGTTTCATCTACTGTGCTCATCAAGCGGTCCAGCATATGTTGAATTTCCATAGTTGCCTGGCGGGTGCTACCGGATAAACGCCTTACTTCATCTGCCACGACCGCAAAACCACGGCCATGTTCACCAGCTCGGGCTGCTTCGATTGCAGCATTCAGCGCCAGAAGGTTCGTTTGTTCTGAAATGCCTTTGATGGTATCCAGCACCGTCACTATATCAGTGGCGGCAGAGCGTAAATGGTCCATGCTCTGACTGGATGAACTGACTTGTTCGGCCAGATGACGCATTGAACTCGCGACCAGATCCACCGCCTGATAACCAGAGTCAGCCTGTTGGTTGGCATGATTCGCCTGACTGGCTGAACGACGTAACTGCTCCGCTGAATGTTGCAGTTGCTGATCCAGACTTTGAGATTGTTGCAACAAATGGCTGATAGCCGCACCTTGTTGCATCGCTGAGTTTTGACATTCCAGGCTAATTTGCAGATTTTGAGTGGCCGCTGAGGCACTTTGCTCAGAGGTGCTTGATAGTTTAGACACCAGCGATCTAAAAGCTCCAAACAGTGTGTTCAACGCAGCGCCAATATCCGCCACTTCATCTCTAGACTGCAAATCAAAGCGCACTGTCAGATCATGAGACTGGGCAGAAGCTTCGATACGTTGATGCAATGCCAGCATAGGTTTGGCAAAACGTCGCGCTAAGACATAAACCAGCAGCACCACCAGTATTCCAAGCAAGAGTACAGAGAGCAGGGTGCTTAAAACCAGGTTGGTTCTTATGGTGCTGACGGCCGCCATACTTTCAGATAAATCCTGCTGCACAATAAGCGCATACTGCTGCTGACCTATCTGCAGAGGGCGCCAACTGATTAACGAATCAACACCCCGGTAATCTTCAGCTTCAGCGACACCGGATTTGCCAGCCAATGCGGCGTCAATTTGAGGCAGTTTTAATACGCTATGACCACCTAAACCATAAGGTCCGGTTTTGAACTGTGGATAGTCTGCAACAAAGCGGCTTTTATCCGTCAGATAAGGCCTTAATTCAGTCACCAGTTTGTGATCCTGATCAACCAGATACAAATCACCGCTTTGACCTAAACCCAAGTCTTGCCACTTTTGATTTCCGGTCATCAAATCTGTGAAACGACTGACAGGATACTGAGCTATTAAAAATCCGATTGGAGTGTCAGCGCTATTAGGGTGAAACACTGGTACGCCAAAAAACAACACTTGTTGTGAAAAAGCGCCGGTAAAGGCTGTGATGGCAGAGATCTGCAAACCTGCTTTAGGTTTTTGTTTTAAGTTCTTGGCTAAGGTTGCCAGTTCAGTGTTAGCAAAAGCGCCGCTTTGTAAATTACTGGCAAAAACCGGACCTTTGTTGACGTTATACAACACATCCATACTGTTGGCATCGACCAGCATTAAGTCCTGAAAACCGTAACGGTCGACTATTTCTTTAAAACTGCTGTGATATTTTTTATGCTGCTGACCATACACAGAACCATCACTGCGATCCTCCAACAACTGCTGTTTACCCAGAGGTTGTGGGTTTTCAGCTACATAGAATTTTTGCAGCAATAAGGTTTCAAATTTGGATTTTTCCAGCCACTCATTGGTATTAACTGACAAGCCCTGAGTTTGAGCCTGAAAATAAGGCTGATACTTGGTGTTGTACCAGTCGCCCATCTGTTGTTTCAGACCATCCAGGTTAGGGGCTGAAACTTCATAACGGTAGGACACAAAAGGGTTCTTAAAGCTGTAAATAGCTTCTTGTGTCAGGCGATTATGTGCCAGTGCATTGAGTAATTGCTGTTGGCTGTCGAGTTGGGTGTGCAGCATGGTGTGTCTGCTTGCTGCCAGGGCCTGAAATTGCTGTTCTGCACTTTGATGTACTGCGTCTGAGCTATCTTTTAAAGCTAATAAACCACTGGTGCTGGCAGATAAAATCACCGCCATCACAGTCAGGACACCAGCTCCGAGGGTTAATTTTCTGGCGATATTCATACAACTCCTATCTCCACTAAGTTTCAGGCACAGGCAGAGTAGAGACGGGCGATTGCAAAATTATGACAAATCCGGCGCTGGATCTGTGAGTGGTTGTTTAATACGCAGGTATAAATTTTTAGGTAATAAGCTTATATCTTTCTGGAATGAAAAAGCTTTGCTACTATAAGCCTGAATTTGGCCTGCCCACGAATAGCGGTGATTTATGCAACAGCCTGTTGTCCATGCTTTTTTTGAACCTCAAAGCTTTACCTACAGTTATCTGGTTTGGGATCCCGTGAGCAAAGAGGCTGCCGTCATCGATCCGGTATTGGATTTTGACGCAGCTTCAGGGTCTACCTGCACTAAGTTTGCACAGCAAATCATAGCTAAGGTGAAAGAACATAACCTGACGGTGCAATGGCTGCTGGAAACTCATGTCCATGCCGATCATTTATCCGCTGCACCTTTTCTGAAACAACAATTGGGCGGTTGTATTGGCATAGGTTCGCGTATTACTGAAGTACAGCAGCTGTTTAGTCTGGTATTTAATATCAAAGACTTAAAAGCCGATGGTTCTGCTTTTGACAAGCTATTTAACGATGGTGAAGACTTTATGCTCGGTACTTTGCGCTGCTCTGTATTGCATACTCCAGGTCATACGCCAGCTTGTGTCAGTTACTGCATAGGAGATGCGGTTTTTGTCGGCGATACCTTGTTTATGCCTGATTATGGTTCAGCACGTTGTGACTTTCCGGGAGGCGATGCAGTCACTTTGTTTCAATCAGTGCAAAAGTTATATCAATTACCGGATCAAACCCGAATGTTTTTATGCCACGACTACAAAGCGCCAGGGCGTGATGAGTTTGTCTGTGAGACCACAATAGCAGTGCAAAAGAAGCTGAACATCCACCTAAAACAGGGCACCAGTCAGCAGGACTTTGTCACTATGCGTACGACCAGAGACAAAACCCTGAGCATGCCAAAACTGATATTACCTTCGGTGCAGGTAAACGTGCGGGCAGGGCAGTTCCCGGCGGCAGAAGATAATGGCACTGTGTATTTAAAACTTCCGGTTAATTTGTTTCGTTAAGGACACTAGATGCAACTGGTGATAGTGACTGATATTTTTGGCGCTCAGCCTGAAGTGCTTTTGCAATTTGACCAGCTAGGTTCGGATTATCTTTGCGTACAGCCTTATGATCATCAGCCTCCTGTGTTCGCTGATGACAAAGAGGCCTATCAGTATTTTCTGGATCATGGCGGCATAGAGGCGTACTGCAATAAGGTGGGCGAGGTGCTTAAAGCACAGATAGAGCCGGTATTTTTAGCGGGTTTTAGCGCCGGTGCTGCAGCCTGCTGGGCGAATCTGGCTGTTGAGCATTTAACTATCAAGCATTGTGTTGGTTTTTATGGCGGCCAAATAAGGCAAATGACTCATCTTCAGCCTTTATACCCAACAGAGTTGATTTTTGCCGAAGAATCACATTTTTCAGTGTCGGAACTGATGAGTGTATTAGCAGATAAAGCCAATGTAAAACAAAGCCTTGAGCCTTATCCTCATGGTTTTATGAATGTTTTATCTCAAGGTTATCGGGCTGAAGCTGCAGGGGGTTATTGGG
>NZ_JAJOYU010000026.1 GCF_021290985.1 Rheinheimera soli | reverse complement strand
CGTTAATATTCCTCTTTTTGCAGAAATTGTGCAGTTGCGGGGCCACCCTGTTTGAATCAACAAAGATTAAATATCTTGGACTGATGACACTTCTACCGCATTTATACGTATAAACTCGCATCACAAGGTGCTGAGCCAGATTGTTTTTCTCTTATTGTGCTCAACATTTTCTTTCTATTAACGCTGTTACTGTTGTGCCTGATCATGGCAGAAACGTCTTTTTCGCGTTAAAACATGGTGATGCAAAGTTTTACTGACTATTCTGGTTTCGTATTTCGTCGAAAAACTGGTGTCATAACAAAGAGAATTCGGCTAAATCCTTGTGTAAAGCAGGGCTTTTCATTATGATCCGCCGTATTTTTCAACTTATAATAATCGCTGTAATTCAGCCGCTTAAAATATCAGTATTTAAGCGTTTAACGTGGAGATGAGTGGATGAGCAATGCGCCTGTAGATCATGGTCGCCGTCGCTTTCTGACCATAGCAACTTCTGTAGTTGGTGGGGTTGGTGCGATTGGAGCTGCTGTTCCCTTTATTGCTTCCTGGAATCCGAGTGAAAAAGCTAAACAAGCTGGTGCTGCAGTCACCGCTGACATTAGCAAACTCGAAGACGGGCAGTTAATTCGGGTTGAGTGGCGGGGCAAGCCGGTGTGGATCGTTAAACGGACTCCAGCCATGCTGGAAACCTTAACCAATTTCGATGATAAACTTCGTGACCCAGCGTCAGAAGACCCGCAACAGCCTGATTACGCAAAAAATACTCACCGTTCAAAAAAGCCAGAGATTTTTGTTGCTGTGGGGATCTGTACTCACCTGGGCTGTTCTCCAACTTATATTATGAAAGACTTTGAGGCCCAGGTTGAAGGCATGCCTTCCGGTTTCTTCTGCCCATGTCACGGTTCTACTTATGATATGGCTGGTCGTGTATTCTCTGGCGTTCCGGCACCTAAGAACCTGATGATCCCACCTTATATGTTTGTCGATGACACCACCATTTTGATTGGTGAAGATGAGGGGACAGCTTAATGTTTAAAAACTTTATGAGCTGGATTGAGTACCGCATGCCATTTATGGAGAAAATGAATCTCCACGTGATGCAGTACCCGGCACCAAAAAACTTTAACTTCTGGTACTTCTTTGGCTCTTTAGCCATGTTAGTGCTGGTGAACCAAATACTGACCGGTATCTGGTTAACGATGAACTTCGTGCCAAGTGCTGAAGGCGCTTTCGCTTCTGTTGAATACATCATGCGTGATGTGGAGTACGGCTGGTTGTTGCGTTATATGCACTCTACCGGTGCTTCTGCTTTCTTTGTTGTGGTTTACCTGCACATGCTGCGTGGCATGATGTATGGCTCTTACCAGAAACCACGGGAACTACTGTGGATCTTCGGTATGCTGATTTTCTTAGTCTTAATGGCTGAAGCCTTTATGGGTTATTTATTACCATGGGGTCAGATGTCGTTCTGGGGAGCTCAGGTTATTATCTCTATTTTCGGTGTAATTCCGGTGATTGGTGATGATTTAACGCTGTGGATCCGTGGCGACTACGTTATTTCAGGTGCAACTTTAAACCGTTTCTTTGCTTTACACGTCATTGCCTTGCCATTAGTTTTAGTGGTTCTGGTATTCCTGCACATCATTGCTCTGCATGAAGTGGGTTCAAACAACCCGGATGGTATTGATGTGAAACGTGAAAACAACGGTGAAAAAATCGAAAACAACGTCTCTGACAAGTTTACCTTTCACCAATATTTCACTAAAGGCGGTAAGAAAATTATCGTTGACGCTATTCCTTTCCACCCGTATTACACGGTGAAAGACATAGTGGGTGTGGTTGGTTTCCTGTTTATTTTCTGTTTTGTGATCTTCTTTGCACCTGAAGGTGGTGGTTACTTCTTAGAGCCGCCAAACTTTGAACCAGCAAACCCAATGAAAACGCCTGACCATATAGCGCCGGTCTGGTATTTCACACCTTTCTACGCCATTTTACGTGCTGTACCTGATCAGTTGTTGGGAGCGGTTTTCATGTTCCTGGCTATAGTCTTCCTGGCCTTGTTGCCTTGGTTAGACCGTTGCCCAGTGCGTTCTGTTCGTTACCGCAGTACTCTGCACAAAGTGAACCTGGTTAATTTCTGTATCAGCTTTGTAGCCTTGGGTGTGTTAGGTGTGTTACCTGCAACTCCAACTTATACCTTGTTAGCGCAGATTTTCTCTTTCACTTATTTTGCTTACTTTGGCCTGTTATGGTTCTACAGCAAAAATGAGAAAACCAAGCCGTTGCCAGTGAGGTTATCCTGATGATTAAAAAGTTATTTACTGTCTTAGCGCTGGTTGCTTCCAGCGCTGCTATGGCGGCAGGTCCAACAGTACCTCTGGATAAAGCCCCTATTGATTTGACGGATAAGGAATCACTGCAACGTGGTGCCCGTATATTCCAGAACTACTGTCTGGGTTGTCACCAGATGGAATACCAGCGTTACTCACGTACCTTTCGTGATTTAGGTATTCCTGATGATATTGGTATGGAGACTTTAGGTTTTACGGCCAATAAAGTGGGTGACCATATTAAAAATGCGGCTCCTAAAGCGGATCTGGCAAACTGGTTTGGTGCTGCACCACCAGATTTAAGCAACGTAGCCCGTGTACGTGGACCTGACTGGTTGTACACTTATATGCGTTCTTTCTACGCTGATCCAACACGCCCATTTGGTGTGAATAACGAAGTGTTCCCAATGGTTGGTATGCCTCATGTGTTACAAGAGCTGCAAGGTATTCCTTACAAAGCGACTGAAACACGTTTAGTTGATGGTGTATCAACAGAAGTTTATGTAGGTATTAAGACAGATGGTTCTGGTGAGCTGAGTACTGAAGAATACGACAGTACAGTGGCTGATCTGGTGAATTATCTGGAATATGTAGGTGAGCCTTCCAAATTGGAATCGCGCAGCTTAGGTATTAAAGTTCTGATCTTCTTAGGTATTTTCTTTATCTTCGCATTCTTGCTGAAGAAAGAATACTGGAGAGACGTCCACTAAGGACACAAGTGTTAGCCTTTAAAGGGGCCGCGAGGCCCCTTTGTATTTTTGCTTATAACCGGAGGATCCTATGGCGATTTCTGCCAACAGACGTGCTGTGATGACCTTGTTTTCAACAGCCAATGACATGTACTGTCATCAGGTCAGAATGGTACTGGCGGAGAAAGGCGTCACAGTTGATATTATTCAGGTCAGCACAGACTGCCTGCCTGAAGATGTCTACGAGGTTAATCCTTATGGTTCTTTGCCCACTTTGATGGACAGAGATTTAGCTTTATTTAAAGCCGATATTATTAACGAATACCTGGACGAGCGTTTCCCACATCCGCCTTTAATGCCTGTCTATCCAGTGGCCCGCGCTAATGCCCGTTTAATGATGCATCGCATCGAAAAAGACTGGTATGGTTTAGCTGACAAGATTTTGAAGAATGCTCCGGATGCCGCTATAGCACGTCGTGATTTACGTGAAGGTTTACTGGCGATGGCGCCGTTGTTCCAGGAACATCCGTATTTTATGAGTGACGAATACAGCCTGATTGATTGTTATCTGGCGGCTTTGCTGTGGCGTTTGCCCATGCTTGATATTGAACTGACCGGAACCGGCAGCAAGTTATTGCAAACTTATATGACCCGTATTTTTGAACGCGACGGTTTTCAGCAGTCTTTAACTGAAGCCGAACGTGAAATCCGTCGGGGGCGTGGTTACTGATGGACATGACTCCGAATAAGCCTTATTTAATCCGGGCTTTTTACGAATGGATAGTGGATAACAATTTAACGCCTTACCTGGTAGTGAATGCCAGTATTCAAGGCTGCAAGGTACCGACCCAGCATATTCAAAACGGCCAGATTGTGCTGAATATTCTGCCTTCAGCAGTAGGCAATATGTTGATGGGCAATGATGCCATCACTTTTAACGCCCGTTTTGGTGGTAAACCTTTCGCTCTGACTGTGCCTATCAAAGCTGTTTTGGCTATTTATGCCCGCGAGAATGGCGCTGGTACCATGTTTGACGCCGAAGATGATGGCGATGAAGATATCCATCATTTAGAAGCAGTGTCCGATGATGGAGAGATGGATAGTCCTGAGCGCAGTCCTTCAGATGACGAACCTACGGATCCAAATAAAGGTAAAAAAGTGTCTCATCTTCGGGTGATCAAATAAGCATCAGAGCTAAATAAGCTCAGATGCGACCTGCCAGAATGCTCTTAATAGCGGCTCATGCAGCCGCTTCGATAAAATACACAAACCTAAATCAAAAGGGGCAAATTCATCGCCCTGAGTTAAATAACGCACTCTGTCCCGTGCCGGGCTTTGTTGCGCCACTATAGCTGGCACTAAAGCCACGCCAGTGCCTAAAGCCACCATACTAACCATGGCCTCATGACCTTCCACTTTGGCGACCACTTTAGGCTCGGCAATGCGGGGTTTACGCCACAACTCAAAACGACTACGCACCGGGCCATGCTCAGGCAAAATAAAAGGCACCTGCTCCCAGGGAATAGGGCTTTGGCTAAGCAAATCATTGGTTTTGCATGGGATCACCGGTGCTATCAATTGCAGTGGTACTTTGGCAATACTGCGAAAGGCCATATTCAGCGGAAAATGCTCCGGATAAACAGCCAAAGCTATATCAGCTTCATCTTGTTTAACTTTCTCCAATGCCGCTGACGCATCTCCGGTAATCAGCTTAATTTCTGCCAAAGGGCACACCAGACGGAATTTATCCAATATAGCGGGCAGGTGGCTGAAGCTGGCGGTGACAGTGCAAAATAGCCGGATTTCACCACTTAATGACGCGCTGGTTTCGCTCAGAGCGATTTGCAGTTGATGCCATTGTTCTAAGTAATTTTTCACAAAAATCTGTACTTTTTGCCCGGCCAAAGTCAGTCGCACCGATCTGTTATCGCGCTGAAATAACTCCACATTCAGTTCTTGCTCCAGTCGTTGGATCACCCGGCTTAAGGTGGAAGGGCTGACATACATTTGCTCGCTGGTGCGGGCAAAGTTCAGGCTACTGGCCAGATGCAAAAAAAGCTGGGCGTTGCGAATATCCATGGGAGTCTCTGCGATGATGCTTGGTGTTGCATAAAGTGAAATGCTGTATTGTGAATATATCACTTCACGCAATCATTGCACTGTTTTATTCTCAAAGGCATCAAAACAGTGCATGACTTCTCTGCCCTGTTACGCTGAGCCCAACAGATAGCCAGCTAAAGAATTCGTCGGGATTTGTTATGAGTAACTACTTCAATACATTAAATTTGCGTCAGCAGTTAAAACAGTTAGGTAAATGCCGTTTTATGGCCAAAGAAGAGTTTTCCAAAGGCTCTGACTTATTAAAAGGCTGGAAAGTGGTGATTGTAGGTTGTGGTGCTCAGGGCTTAAATCAGGGCCTGAATATGCGTGACTCAGGCATCGATATCTCTTATGCCTTGCGCGCTGAAGCTATAGCTGCCAAACGTAAGTCGTTCCAGAACGCTTCTGACAACGGTTTTAAAGTAGGCACGTACGAAGAGTTAATCCCAACAGCAGATTTAGTATTAAACCTGACGCCGGATAAGCAGCATACATCTGTTGTAAAAGCTGTTATGCCGTTGATGAAACAAGGTGCAACTTTAGCCTATTCACATGGTTTCAACATTGTGGAAGAAGGCACACAAATTCGTAAAGACATCACAGTAGTGATGGTGGCGCCTAAGTGCCCTGGTACTGAAGTTCGTGAAGAATACAAAAGGGGTTTTGGTGTACCTACATTAATTGCAGTGCACCCTGAAAACGACCCTAAAGGTTTAGGTTTAGAAATTGCCAAGGCTTACGCTTCTGCAACTGGTGGTGATCGTGCCGGTGTACTGGAATCGTCTTTTGTCGCCGAAGTGAAATCCGACTTAATGGGCGAACAAACCATTTTATGTGGCATGTTACAAACCGGCTCTATCCTGGCGTATGACAAGTTAGTCGCTGAAGGTGTAGAACCTGGTTATGCCGCCAAGTTAATCCAGTTTGGTTGGGAAACTGTGACTGAAGCGTTAAAGCACGGTGGCATCACTCATATGATGGACCGTTTGTCGAACCCGGCGAAAATCAAAGCTTATGATTTAGCGGAAGAATTAAAAGTAACTTTACGTCCACTGTTTGAAAAACACATGGACGATATCATCAGCGGTGAATTCTCCCGCACTATGATGGCTGACTGGGCCAATGATGATAAGCAGCTGTTTGGCTGGCGCGAAGAAACCCGTCAATCTGGTTTTGAAAATGCACCTGTATCCAGCGAGCAAATTCCTGAGCAGGATTACTTCGACCGCGGCATTTTGTTTGTCGCTATGGTCAAAGCCGGTGTCGAGCTGGCGTTTGAAACCATGGTTGCGGCCGGTATTGTCGAAGAATCAGCTTATTACGAGTCGTTACATGAAACACCGTTAATCGCCAATACCATAGCGCGTAAACGTTTGTATGAAATGAACGTGGTTATTTCTGACACTGCTGAATACGGCAACTACCTGTTCAGTAACGCTGCAGTGCCGCTGTTACGTGATTTCGTTAACAAGCTGAGCACTGAGTATGTAGGCAAGGGCTTAAGCTCTGCTGCTAATGGTGTCGACAATATTCGCCTGATTGCTGTGAACGAAGCAATCCGTCAGCACCCTGTAGAGCTGGTTGGCAAAAAGTTAAGGGGCTATATGACCGCGATGAAAAAAATCGTCGGTTGATAGATTAACCCCAAGTACCGAGTTTTTACGTGGACCTTGGTTGTTTGCCCGGCTTTGCCGGGCTTTTTTTATTTTGCCTTCGTACTTGCAGCCGCAGCGTTGTTGACAGCGCTTACTCGCCCAAGTCACATAGTGAACTATGCTCCTAGGGTCTCGATTGCTTGTCGCCTAGCTGCAACAGCAATTACTTTGGCAAAATGGTCTTTGTACTTGCAGCCGCAGCGTTGTTTACTTCGCTCACTCGCCCAAGTCACATAGTGAACTATGCTCCTTGGGACTCGATTACTTGCTGCTTATGCTCTTGGGTCTCGGTTGATTGCCGCTTGGCTGCAACAGTAATTACTTTGGTAAAGTGTGCTGAACTCTATGTAAAACTCGGTGTATGCTGGCAGTAGTCTTAAGGGGGAGAACAATGAAAACTATAGCTTTAGTTGCACATGATGGTAAAAAAGCCGAGTTACTGGAGTGGGTCAGGACTCATGCTGTTTTTTTTCAGGATAAACAACTGGTGGCGACAGGCACCACGGGCCGTTTACTGAACGAAGCGTTAAACAAAGAAGTGTTGTGTCTGGCCAGCGGTCCTTTGGGGGGCGACCAGCAAATTGGGGCTTTAATTGCTGAGCAGAAAATTGACTGGCTGGTGTTTTTTTGGGATCCGTTGTCGTCTCAGCCGCATGATCCTGATGTCAAAGCGCTGATCCGTTTAGCTGTGGTATGGAATATACCTGTGGCCTGTAATAAAGCCACAGCGGATTTTATTGTCACATCAACATTAGTGGGGCAGGACTATCAGCGCACTGTGCCGGACTTTTCAGCCCACAATAACAGATTGTCCTGAGTTGTCCTGCCAAAGAGATCAGAAGCCAGTTAAGACCAGTTTCCCTATGGCTTGTTGGCTTTCGATCAACTGATGGGCCTTACGCAGGTTTTCGGCGTTAATTTTGCCAAAGTCTGAGTTCAGGGTGGTTTTTAACTTGCCTGCGTTGACCATATCCGCAACCTGTTGTAATAACTGCTGTTGAGCAATCATATCTTCGGTTTGATACAAAGAACGGGTAAACATCAGCTCCCAGTGCAACGACAAACTTTTGCGTTTCATTGGTCGTATATCAATTAGCTCTGGATCGTCAATCAAAGCCAGTTTGCCCTGAGGTTTAATCAGCTCCAGTATGTCGTTAAAGTGATGATCGGTATGGGTCAGACTGATCACATAATCCACTTCAGCCAAACCAAGTTCTTTCAACTGCGCAGCCATCGGCTTTTTATGATCCAGTACTACATCCGCACCTAAGGTTTTGATCCATTCAGCGCTTTCTGCTCTTGACGCAGTGCCAATAATCTTTAACTGAGTTTTATGCTTTGCCAGTTGTAATAACACAGAACCTACGCCGCCGGCAGCGCCAATCACCAGCAAAGATTTACCTTTGCTGTTATGTTCATTCAGTTCAAACCGGTCAAATAACAGCTCCCATGCCGTGATGGCTGTTAAAGGTAAAGCTGCGGCTTCGGTGAAACTTAAGCTTTTTGGTTTGTGGCTGACAATACGCTGATCCACCAGCTGAAACTCGCTGTTTGAACCTGGCTTATCTATAGCACCTGCGTACCAGACTTCATCGCCTGCTTTAAAATCCGTGACTGCGCTGCCGATCGCTACCACAATACCTGCAGCATCCCAGCCTAATACTTTTTGCTGGCCTTGAGTATCGGCATTACGGCGGATTTTGGTATCGACCGGATTGACGGAAACAGCTTTAACTGCAACCAGCAGATCGTTTTCGCCCGGCGTTGGAGTGGGCAGCTCTGTGTCGTATAAAGACTGTGGATCTATGGCTGGTAAATTCTGGCTATAAACTATGGCTTTCATCTGGATGCTCCATTGGGTTGATGCTGTTAGTTTAAGGGCGCTGACTATTTAGAAAAATATGCTAGATTTGGATTCAGTTTCAAAAATAATTTGATAATGATGCTTAGAACCGACGATTTACAACTTTTTGTGCTGACGGCTGATCTAGGTTCTATTTCCGCCGCTGCGCGTGAGTTGGATCTTTCGCCTGCACTGGCCAGTGTGGCGTTAAAACGATTGGAGCAGCAGCTGAATACTCAACTGATTTTACGCTCCACCCGCAGTTTAAGATTAACCACGGCAGGTATGGCTTATCTGGATTATGCTCGTCAGGCTATCCAACTGCTGGGGCAAGGTCAGCAGTTATTACAGCTAGGCAAAGAGCAATTATCCGGCGAACTGAGCTTATCTATGCCATCAGATTTTGGTCGTAATAGCATGGCCTTATGGCTGGCGGAGTTTCAACAGCAGCACCCCAAGTTGCAGCTGAAAATTCGGGTCAGTGATCGCTTAGCTGATTTAGGCCGTCAGCCTGTGGACCTGGCGATACGTTATGGTGAACCTAAAGATTCGCAGCTGATTGCTATGCCTTTGGTGCCGGATAATCATCGGGTGCTTTGCGCTTCCCCTGACTATATTCGCCGTTTTGGTGTTCCAGAGCGACCACAAGAGATTAGCTCACATCAGGTGTTACAGCTGGTACTTGGTGAGGCTGTGCATAGCAAATGGCAGTTCTGGCTTGACGGACAATTGCAGCAGGTTCAGGTGCGTGGTGCTTTAGTGGCAGACGACGGTGACGTAGTACGGCGCTGGGCTGTGGCAGGTTTAGGTATTGCCTATAAATCACGTTTGGATATTCTGTCCGATTTAGGCTCTGGCGCTTTGGTGAAGTTGTTACCCGACTATAAAACTGAACAAGCGCCTTTGTATTTGCTGGCTGTGCAGCGCTTGTCTTCATCGCCTGTACTTAAAGCTTTATCAGAGTTTTTACTGCAAAAGTTGCGGCTGCATTGGCAAGGGTAGAGAGCTGCAGGGTTAGCAGTCGGTAAGCTTAAAAATAAAGGATATAAAACAGATGACATGGTTACACAATGAGGTGTTAGAAGGTGAATTTGTCCGGTTGGAACCTATGGCGTTGGCGCATATTGCAGATTTGCAGCAGGCTGTTGCTGATGGCGAAAGCTGGAAACTCTGGTATGCCATGGTGCCTACAGTGGAAGAAGTGCCAGCTTATGTGCAAAAGGCTTTAGCCAGCAAAGCCGATGGGGATTCACCTTATGTAGTGCGCTGTAAAACCACAGGCCAGATTGTTGGCACCAGTCGTTATTATATGGTCGACGCAACCAATAAAAGGGCTTTGATCGGTTACACCTGGTACGCTGAATCAGTACGGAGAACCCCAATCAATACCGAAGCCAAACTGTTGTTACTGCAGAACTTGTTTGAGCAGTATGGCGCTATAGCAGTAGAGTTTCGCACCCACTTTTTTAACCACACCTCACGCAAAGCCATAGAACGTTTAGGTGCCAAAATGGATGGTATCTTGCGCCAGCATATGATTTTAAAAGACGGCTCAGTACGCGACACTGTGGTGTACTCCATCATAGCCTGCGAATGGCCGACGGTCAGACGGCATTTATTGTCGAAATTAGGCCGGGACTAAGGCGTCAAATGTAGGATGCAATCGCCACGAAGTGGCATTGCATCATTACCATAGAATCAGAACATTAGCCCAGATAACTCTTTTAAATACAGAGGCGTAGCTGGATGCTGGCTTAATTCAAAAAACAAAAAAGCCGTCAGGAAAATGCTAACTAAAGAACCCCAGAACCAGTGGTGGTTTGGCTGGTCTTGTTCTTTATGCTGTAAGTACTTCTTCAGTAAATAGCTGCTAAGCACAGCCAATAGCACTGAGCCTGCCAGCAAGCTGTAAAACAAGGTCAGGTTGGTGCCTTTGAGCTGCCATGCGACACCAGCCAGAATGCCTGGCAGGAAATAAGCCACTGGCCAGAGTACACAAGCCAGAGTAGCAGCCGGGAAATAACGTGATGGCGGTAATTGCAACATACCAGCTAATAAAGGCAATAAAGGCCGGCTTGGGCCAATAAAACGGCCTGCCACTATGGCCAGCCATACATTGTTTTCTAAAGCGCCGCTGATTTTATCCAGCTCTTTTTGCTGACGGGATAACCAGTTCCAGCTTTCCAGTTGAGGTCTGAATTTGCGCCCAGCCAGATAAGACAATGAATCCCCAACTAAACCAGCAACTGCGGCCACCAAACAAGCAGTCCAGAACTCCATTTGCTCAGCACCTATCAACACACCAAAGCTAAACATCAGCGCTGTGCCAGGCACTAACAAACCCAACACGGCGACAGACTCAGCAAAAGTCAGCAAAAATAAAATCAGCAGGGCATAAGCCTGATAGTCAGTCAGCAACTGCTGTAACCATTGTTCCATCTAGCACTCACATCTATTGAGAAAAGCCTTTATTAAGGCAGTATCAGGGCTGAGGCAGCCATATTCAAGCAACTTTGCCGCCAGAACAACAAAGAGAGCAGATAAATCTGTTGGTGAATGGAGATGTTATATTGTATCATTTCGGCGTTTTCTTTATCGATTCAGCCCACTTCTTTGTTGTTACTGGACCCAAAACATCATGCCAACGCCAAATTTCAAACCTTGTTTTCTTATGTTATCCCTTGGTTTTATTGCCTGGGCTCCTGTCGCTATGGCGGAAAAGGCGGAAGATATTGAGCGTATTGAAGTGCTGTATCGTCAGGCTTATCGTGGTGATATCCCGGCTCAATCTTTACCTCAGTCCATTACAGTCATCGACAAAAGCTTATTACAAGACAACGCCTTAACGCGTTTTCAGGATGCTCTGGATTTTTCAGCCAGCATTTCCCGGCAGAATAACGGCGGTGGTTTGTGGGATAGTTTTTCGTTACGCGGCTTTCCGGGCAATGAAAATATGCCGTCAGGTTATTTAATTAATGGTTTTAACGGCGGCCGGGGTTTTAGTGGTCACCGCGACTTATCCAATGTGGAATATGTTGAAATTTTAAAAGGGCCAGGTTCAGCACTTTATGGTCGCTCAGAACCTGGTGGCACCATCAATGTGGTGACTCGCAAACCACAAAAGGAGCGGGAGGGTTATCTGCAACTCTCTACGGGTCGCTTTGATCAACACAGAGTAGAAGCCGATTACACAAACGGCATCAGTGAAAATGTGGCTGTCCGCATCAATGGCGCAGTGCAGGACTACGGCAGTTTCCGTGACCATGTCACCAGTAAAAAACAGGTCTTTACCCCTTCAGTGCGTATTGATCTGGATGACCAATCCGCCTTGTTGTACGAGTTTGAATTCCTGAAGCAAGAGCAGTTATTTGATCGGGGTTTGGTAGTACTGAACGGCGATTTTAATACGGTGCCACGCTCACGTTATTTGGGTGAACCTGGTGACGGCCCCACAGAAATCGAAGCGACAGGCCATCAGCTGTCTTATGATACCAGCCTGAATGACGACTGGTCCTTTTTAGCGGGTTTAGGCTATCGCGACTCGTCGTTAAACGGCTTTTCTTCTGATGCTGAGTTAGCCGCAGCACGTCAGTCGTTATTTGACGATGGCCAAACCTTAACCCGCCAACGCCGTTACCGTGATTATCAAGCCGAAGACACTTCTGTGCGGTTTGAGTTGAGTGGTCATTTGAATACGGCTGGCATAGTGCATCATCTGCTGTTGGGAGCTGATGCCTACGACTATGATTTATATACCTTATTGTCACGTTTTCGTGGTCCAAAAGGCACCTACGCTTTAGATATTTTTAACCCTGTTTACGGCGGTACAGCCACAGAACCTGCGCCTTTGTATGAAAACAAAGAATCGCAACAAGCCTGGGGTATGTATCTGCAGGACCAGATGGATTTAAGCCAAAACTGGAAGTTGCTGCTGGGCTTACGCTTTGATAGTTATCAGCAGGAAATTCAGGAGCTGTTAAAAGCAACCCGATCGGATAAAAAAGGCTCCCAACTTAGCCCTCGTATTGGTTTAGTTTATGAAGTAAATCCGCAATTAAGCTTTTACAGCAGCTATTCCGAAGGTTTCCTGCCGTTAAGTGGCACCGACTATGCTGGCAATTCCTTTGACCCTGAACAAAGCGACTCCGTTGAAGTGGGTGCCAAATTTGTCGCAGCAGGTATCACAGGCACAGTCGCGTTATTTGACGCAAAAAAATCTAATATCCTGACCTCAGATCCGGTGAATGTCGGTTTTTCGGCCACCTTAGGCGAAGCGACCAGTCGTGGCATTGAACTGGACTTACAAGGCCAACTGACAGATCAGTTATCTGCCCAATTGTCTTATGCCTTTTTAGATACTCAAACCGCCAACGATATGATTAACCTGGAATGGGGTGTGAATGTGCCTGCGGGCAGCCGTTTGGTGAATATTCCTAAACACAATGCCAGCCTGATGCTGACTCAGGTTCTGGCTTTGGGGTCTGTTGAAAGCCGCTTAGGCTTGCGGGTCAATCATGTGGCGAAACGATTAGGTGATTCAGTCGACAACAGCTATATGCTGCCGTCTCACACCTTATTTGGTTTGTCTTGGGCGGCTGATCTGGACCAGAACTGGAAAGCTCAGCTGAATGTCGACAACTTGTTTGATAAATATTACATCCATAACTCGTATTCGGCACTGTGGACAGTGCCGGGTGAACCACGTAGCTACCGTATGAGCCTAACCTATGCATTCTGATCAAGCCTTTATTCGTAGCCGCATCGACAGCATCGATATGATGCGGGGTCTGGTGATGCTGATTATGCTGCTGGACCATGTGCGGGAGCGTTTTTTTTATCATCTGCAGGTGTCGGATCCTATGGATCTCGACATTACCTCTGCTGGCCTGTTTTTCAGCCGCTTTGCTGCGCATTTATGTGCGCCGGTTTTTGTGTTTTTAACCGGTTTGTCGGCTTGGTTGTATGCCAATCCAGCCAATGGGCCTGTGCGTTCCCCGCGCAGCTTTTTGCTAAAAAGGGGGCTCTTCCTGATCGCACTGGAATGGATAGTGTTGCCCCTTGCCTGGATGGGAAACTATGACACCATTTGGTTACAGGTGATTTGGGCCATTGGCGTGAGTATGGTGGTGTTGGCGCTGGTCAGTCAGTGGCCAAAAGCTGTGTTGGCCCTGCTGGGTTTTGGCATAGTCTTTGGGCACAACCTGCTGACGCCTATCAACTTCCAGCCGGATGAGTGGGGTTATACGCTCTGGACCATTTTGCATGACCGCAATTACCTGGTGAGCGAAGGCGCCATTAAGATCAGAGCAAGTTATCCGGTATTACCCTGGATAGGCGTGATTCTTCTGGGTTATCTGGCGGGGCCTTTATACAGTAAAACTCTGTCTGCAGAACGTCGCGGCACTTTATTACTGCAGATTGGAGCCAGCTGTTTAGTGCTGTTTATGCTGCTGCGTGGTTTTAACATCTACGGTGAAACTTTGGATTGGCAGCTCTATCCGGATTTGGTCACAACCCTGATGTCGCTATTGAATCTTACTAAGTATCCACCTTCGTTAAATTTCCTGCTGGTGACTTTAGGTCTGATGTTTTTACTGCTCTGTGCGCTGGAAAAACAGCAAGGCAAATGGAGCCAAATTCTGGTGAACTTTGGTTCTGCTCCTATGTTTTTCTACATACTGCATTTGTATGTATTGCTGGCGCTGCACTGGCTTTTATTAACGCTGTTTGGCGCTAATCAGGGAGACAGGTTTGGGATGGAGCATATGGGCTGGATCTGGCTTACCACCCTGTTGTTAGCCGCAGCTTTGTATTACCCAACTAAGCAGTTCTCTTTGTATAAAAAACGCAGCCAACAGGCCTGGATACGTTATTTATAGAGACGTTATTTATAGAGACGTTATTTGTAACTCAGGATAAAGCAGCTTCTGCGGTTTGGCTTTGGCCCGCCGCAGCAGCTTGCCACTGCTGCATTTCAAATAAACGTGACTCGCAGCGGGCAAAAGCGAATTCCAACTGTTTCGCCTGATACAGCTCTGAAATCGCCACTGCGGAGGTCAGCAGTAACAAACAGCCTCTGTCATAACATTCATCCACCAACGCAATAAAACGCCGGGCTTCGTTATCCAGTTTGCTGATATAAATATCCTGATGCTCACGCTGATAGCTGTCTTCCACACCATGCAAAATGGCAGTGTCCGATATTGCGCTGAATTGCGGTACATCAAGCACTGCTATCGCCTTGTAGCGGCTTGCCAGCTGCATATAATCCAGCTGACTGCGTGGCCCGGAGCACAGCGCCATAAAATCAAAAGCTATGATCTGTTCGTTACTCCATAAAGCCGGAAAACTCCGACCCAAGAGTTCAAAATTGGGCAGGAGCTGCACTTCACCAAAGAGTTGCTGTGCTTGTTGTTTTAGCTCTGCTTCAGTACCAGCTTGCTGGTAATACCGCATCGGGCTTTGCTTTAAGCGCCTGTAATCTATGCCGTTATCCAGCGTTACAACCTTGCAGTGCTGGCGCAGTAAATCAATAGTGGGCAAAAAGCGCTGACGTTGCAGACCGTTTTTATACAGATCTTCCGGTACTGCATTCGACGTAGTGACCAGCACCACGCCACACTGAAACAAGTAACGCCATAAGGTGCCCAATAACATAGCGTCGCCTATGTCATTGACAAAAAACTCGTCAAAACACAGCACTTTGTACTTGAGTGCCCAGTCGCGGGCTATTTGCAATAAAGGGTCGGCTTCGCCCTGATGCTGTGTTAATTCCTGATGCACCCTCGCCATAAAATGATGAAAATGCAGCCGGATTTTGCCATCTACAGCCAACTGCTGGTAAAACAAATCCATCAGCATGGTTTTGCCACGACCTACGGGGCCATGCAGATACAACCCCAAAGTTGGCATGCCACAAACCAATTGATCGGCAATTTGCTGTAGCGCCAATACCGCCTGATATTGTGGCTCGTCATATAACAACAGGCCCTGCTGGACCTGTTGCTGATAAAGCGAGGTTAAAGAGTCAGAACTCAATCTGTTGGACCTGCCGGTACATAACGTTTTAACCAACTGGTGAATTCGTTAAACCAGAAAATGGAGTTATTGGGTTTTAAAATCCAGTGGTTTTCATTGGGGAAATACACCAAACGCGCATCCAGGCCTTTGCCTTTGTAGACGCCATAAATCTCTAGCCCCTGAGTCACAGGTACGCGGTAATCCTGCTCACCATGCATAATCAGCATAGGGGTGACAAACTTATCGGCAAACATAGCCGGGCTCCACTGCAGCATAGTGCCCAGGCCACTCCAGGGCGCGCCACCATAAGCATGCACCCGGTGTGAGGTGCCATCTGAAGCAAACTGGCCCATCAGGTTATACACACCTGCATGGTTGATCAGCGCTTTATAGCGTTCGGTATGACCAGCAATCCAGCTCACCAGATAACCACCATAACTGCCGCCTGCTGCTGCTAAACGGGTGGCGTCGATAAAGCCACGCGAAATCATATAATCCACAGCGGCTTCACTGTCCATAAAAGGTTTGGTTGGGTGTTCGCCATGAATAGACTCCGCAAAAGCTTGACCAAAGCTGGTAGAACCATGGAAGTTCGGCTGGATCACCACATAACCGGCAGCGGCAAATACCTGTGAGTTCCAGCGGTAACTAAAGCTGTCGCCGGAGTAACTGTGTGGGCCACCGTGTAATACATTCAGCAAAGGCCATTTTTTACTGGCGTCAAAGTTTGGCGGATAAGTAATGTAGGCCTGCACCATTTTGCCATCGGCTCCGGCAAAGCTGATATCTTCGGTTTTACCCCAATGGATGCTTTGCTGCAGTTCCTGATTTAACCGGCTGAGCTGTTTTAAAGTGCGGCCTTTATTGTCCAGACTATAGACTTCAGGCATTTGGTTCATGCTGTGTTGCACCATGTACAGTTGCTGCTGCTGACCCACTTGCAGCTGGCTGATATCCGCCTGACGCAACAGTTGTTGCACCTGACCACCAGCCAACGGCATGCTGTACAGTGCAGATTTTGCTTTGTCCGCAGCGCGGAAATACAAAGTGCCGTTTGGACCAAATTCCCAATCATCCGCCGAAATATCCCAGTCTTTGGTTAAATTGGTTTTTTGCTGAGGTTTAAAATCAAAACGGATCAGCTGGTTATTGTCTGCGGTAAAAAATGTGCTGCGCTGGGCGCCATACACCAGACTTTTACCGTCCGGGCTGAATTTAGGGTTGTTATCACTGGCTGGGTTATCTGCTGTGATATTAACAAACTCGCCTGAACCATCGGTTTTAACAAGCAAAATATCGTGATTAATCTGATCAAAAGGCGGCGCACTGGTGACTGCGCTGACGGCAATCTGACGGCCATCCATCGAAATATCAAACTCTGCGTCGCCATTTAAGCTAAACCAGCGATCCCAGCCAGGGGTTAAATCGGCAATTTCGCCTGTGTGAATATTGATACTGAATAAATGCGGATAACTGTCGTCGGTTAACCAGCGATCCCAGTGCCGGTAGACTCTGTTTTCCGTCACTTTGGCTGTTACTTTATTGTCTTTTCGTTGTTTTAGCTGTTCGGCTAAAGCAACAAAATCGCCATTAAAGCCTTTAGGCACATTGGCCAGAAACAAAATACGCTGGCCATCAGGAAACCATTTTGGCTGCTGCACTGCGACAGGTAATTTAGTTAAAGCTTTGGCTTCACCGCCAGTTAAAGGCAATAAAAACAGTTGATTATGCTCATTGCCGCGCTTGGATAAAAACACCAGTTGACGACCATCCGGGCTCCAGGCTGGCGCACTGTCCGAATCGGGATGCTGGGTTAAGGCGGTCAGTTGCTGGGTACGAAGATCCAAAATATGAATATCGGCATCGCCTTTATCTGTCGCTAAGTCATAACGGGTGACGGTCAGCGCCAGTTGTTGGCCATTTGGAGATAATGTTAAAGCGCCGGGTCTGGCGACTTGCCATAAATGCTGAGCTGTTAAAGGTTCAGTAGCGGCCTGAGCGGCACCTGCTGCCACCATCATGATCAGAGCTGAAAAACTAAATTTCATACACACTCGCGTTTGGTCAATCAAAGCAATAAGTTGACGCTAGCATAGGCCAGTGGCGTGATAAATAAAACCCTGATGAGTGGCGTACTATTTAAGACTAATCTGAAGTGCCAGGGCGGAAAACTGCATAACAGCAGGTTTTGACGAAGGGGTTCCGGAAAATCAAGACTATACTTAAGAGGCCATAGCAACACAGTGGAGGTATTTATGTTAAGCCGTGAGTTTTGGCAAACCTTTGTGCAACTGCTGAGTTTTAACGGCTATATACTGCCGGATGAGTTACATCATTATCCACAACAAAGTTCAACAAAAGATCAAAAGGGAGCTTAGTGCTCCCTGCCCATTAATACATAGTGCAAAGTGCCTGTGTCACAGTAAACCAGAATTGCATCTTTTGTTTGAAAAACTATGAAACAGTTCAGGAGTTGGGCCTCGGTGCTCCTGATGCTATTATGCTGGTGGCAGTTAAACAATATTGCCACTATGTTTCAAACGAACTTACCTGCCATGGTTTACTTGTAATTTGCGATTGTAGCCATCGTTGTTTGTCTGAAGTCCCTAAATCTATTCCTTTATAAATCCATTTTTCGGAAGATTTTCAACTATGAGAACCCTTGCACTAAGTTGCTTGTTTTTAGCTGGCTGTAGCAGCACATCAAGTATTAATGACAATCTTAATTTTGTTACTATCCACTCTCATCCTGAGTATGGCCAGGTATTAACTGATGATCCTCGTTATTTAGCCGATTTGAAGAAGTGCAGAGAGGAAGCCTATAAAGATGGGGTTGAAGTCAATGGTGTGCTGATCACTGATCAACAAGAACTTATCAATATAGAAAGTGATTACAGGTATGGTTATGTGAAAAGTACGATCAGTGATGTGCGTGCAATGCCTTCACAAGAGAAAATTAATGAAATTGCATCTGAGTATGCAGAAAATGAGCCTGCTCATATCAAGGCTATACGCAAGAAAGGAAAGCGTTTTAGTAACTGTATCCATGTGGATAAAAAATACGAGTTGCTCAAAACAGAAGTGTATGACAAGAAAAGTGGGCTCTTGCTGGAAACCATTACGGCTAAGTAACCCTAAGCGAATTGAAGAAGAAACCTCAGGTCCGATCCTGAGGTACCCCCAAAAATTGAAGCACGTAAATAATCTTCAGCGAAAACCTTGATTGTCCTGAAATCTCTGGTCCTATTTAACTGGTCTTTCGTTTGACGTAATTGCGTTTCGTCCTCCTTACCTGCAGCATTTATTGGTTTCCTTTCATGAGCCTGGTCCACATCGCGTGTAGGAGTCACAGTCTAAACAGCAAAGGGGCCACTGGCTCTTTTGCTATTTGGATTGAAACTGGAATAGTGACTTAAATAAGCAAAAGCTCATCCATCTAAAATGCGATAAGTCAGATCCATATCAACTAACAAAACAAAAATACAGGCGTATAATCGCGTTCCGCTTTGTTTCCTCTTAGTCACTAAGGAAGTACCAGATGTCTGATTTAATCAGTAAATTAGAATGGCGTTATGCCACCAAAAAATTCGATCCTAGCCAGGTTGTTTCACAGGATAAAATCGACTTTATTCTGGAAGCTGTCCGCTTAAGTGCTACCTCCAGTGGTTTACAGCCTTATGAAGTACTGGTGATCACCAATAAAGCGGTGCGTGAACAAATTAAGCCTCATGCCTGGAATCAGGGGCAAATCACTGACAGCTCACATTTATTGGTGTTTGCGGCATGGGACAATTACACAGCTGAGCGCATTAATCAGATGTTTGATTTAACCAACGAAATTCGTGGTTTTAAAAACGAAGGCTGGGAAAACTACCGCGCTATGCTGCTCAGCACTTACCCGCAGCGTGACGCCGAAACCAATTATCAGCATGCGGCCCGTCAGGCGTACATTGGTTTAGGTTCAGCTTTAATTGCTGCTGCCGAACTGAAAGTAGACAGCACGCCTATGGAAGGTTTTGATCCGGTGAAAGTGGATGAAATCCTTGGCTTAAAAGAAAAAGGTTTACGCTCTGTGTTGTTATTGCCTTTAGGCTACCGCGCTGATGAAGGCGACTGGCTGGTGGATTTGAAAAAAATCCGTCGCAGCCGCGAGCAGTTTGTGACTGAAATTAATTAATGCTTTGAAAAAGTTAAAGAAGGCCTTGAGTGGCCTTCTCTGTTTTCACTCCTGAAGTCCTGTTGTTTGTTTTGCCTCTCTGACATCGTTGTCAACGTTCTGTCATATCCATCAGTTATGGTTTGCCCCTTAGTGAAAGTATGGGGGCTTTATGTCTATAGTTGAAAAGCCGGAGCAGGATGTGCATCAGGCGCTGAAAAATGCTGCGCCTCTGGCACGTTATCTGGAGCGCAATGCCAGTAGTGCAGACGCCGCCGATATTTTTCAGGAGTCTATTGCCCGTGTGTTGGAGCAGGCAAAACAGCGGCCTATTCTGAATCCTCTGGCTTATGCTTTTACTGTGGCCCGCCATATGCTGATGCGATTAAAACCAGCTGCTGCAGAAGAGCCGGATGAAGTGGTATGCCAAAGCGCCAACCCGGAAGAACTGGCCAGCATGCAGCAAACTGTGGATCTGTTTAGTCAGGCTTTGGCCGCTATGCCCACCTTAAGACGGCAGGTGTTTGTGCTGTACCGGATGGAAGGCAAAAGCCGCAGCGATATTGCGGCTTTACTGCAAATCAGTGAGGATGCAGTATCTAAGCATGTCAGCAGGGCGTTGGCGGATATTCAGCGTCTGATCGATCAGCGCAATCTTTTATAAATACTGCTTTATAAGCCAGGTTTTGTGAGTCCTATTTTGAGTGAACAAGAAAAGTTGAATGCAAAAGAACAGGCAGAGCAGGACTTGTATCTGCAAGCCGCCAGTTGGGTGGAAAAACTCGCCAGTGGTGAGCTGGACAGCCTAAGCAAAAGGCGTTTCAGTAATTGGCTGGACGCCGATGCCAGACATCCTGTGCTGCTGCAGTCTATGGTTGAAACCTGGCAGGACCCGGCTTTAACTAAAGCTTTGTCGGCCTATCAGCCTTCGCCATTAAAACGCCTTTTGCCTCAATGGCCAAAAGTGCAGATGACTGGCGTTGCTATGGCGTTCAGTTCAGTGCTGGTGATGTTGTTCTATTTTGGCGATAGCCACTTTTTTGCACCTGCTGCCCCTTACGAGCTAAAAACAGCTCAGGCCAATAGCATGCAACAAGCTCTGGATGATGGCTCAGTGGTAGATATAGCGCCAGACAGTCAGCTGACGGTATTTTTTACCGCAGATAAACGTCAGGTGCTGCAAGGCCAGGGTGCGGCTTATTTTGCTGTGGCCAAAGATAAACAACGGCCTTTTGAGGTGCGACTGGATCAAGCCAGCGTGGTGGCTGTAGGCACCGAATTTAATATTGACCGCGACCCGGATCTGATTGATATCACAGTGTACGAAGGTGCTGTGCAGGTACAAGCCACTGCGGCTGGTCCGAGTGTGCTGCTAAAAAGTGGCGAGCGAATTCGTATTCAGCAGCATCAATTATCAGAAGTGCAAAAAGTGGATTTGCAGCAGTTAGTCGACTGGCGTTCTGGCTGGATTGAAATTGAAAACGAAACCTTGGCGTATTTGCTGCACCGGCTAAATCGTTCCGCTTTGGTGCCTGTCAGCGCCAGTGCTGAGGTCGCAGATTTACGGGTAGCAGGCCGTTTTGAACTGGCCAATACCCAACAAACTCTGCAGGCACTAAGCGAAGCTTATGATTTAAAGCTAGAACAAAACAGCAGTGGCATCCGGCTCAGCCGATCGCCCTCTCTACTTCAGTAAGAATGGGGGCGGGTTGTGTGGTTCCGACCTGAACTCTGTCTGGTGTTTTTCTTGCTGTTGTGCTGTTGCCAAAGCTCTATGGCATGGGCTGCAACACAGCCGAAGCCAGAGCAGCACCAGTTCTACAATCTGCCTGCCCAGCCTTTATCCACTGCTTTGCTGCAATTTGCCCGCAAGGTAGATCAGCCGTTAGTATACGACCCGGCTTTGCTTGAAGGGCTGGCCGCTCCTGCTGTGGTGGGTGAGTTTTCAGCCACAGAGCTATTAAACCAGTTATTAGCGCAGCACCCTTTAGAAGCCATTCCCCGTGCCAAAGGCTGGCTGATTAAAACCAAAGCTCTGGCAGTTAAACCTGAAGTAGCAGCGCCAATTGTTGTCGCTACAACCCAGGCCCCTGCAACACCTTTGGAAGTGATAGCTGTGCGCTCCAGCTCAATAGGGCAACAACAGGATCGTGCTACAACGCTGTTACCCTCGGCTAAAACTTTAAAACGCCAGGCCATGGTTCGACAGGATTCTCTGGTGGGAGAAGACATTACCCACTTTCCCGCACTGAACTTAGCCAATTCATTACTGCGGATCCCAGGTATTACCATCAACAGAGAGTGGGGCGAAGGCCGGCAAATTTCGTTACGGGGTTTAAGTGCTGATTTTACCCGCGTGCAAGTGAATGGTATGGAAGCTTTAGGCACGTCCTCTTCACCTATGGATGCGCGTGGTGCAGTGTCCAGAACCCGGGCTTTTGACTTTAATATTTTTGCCTCTGAGCTGTTTAATCAGATTGATGTGAAAAAGTCTTTTTCTGCGGATCAGGAAGAGGGCGGTATAGCGGGCACTGTTGATTTACACACCGCCAAGCCTTTTGACTATGACGGCGCAAAAACCAGTATTTCTGCTCAGTTGGGTAGTAACAGCAACACCCAAAGTACAGATCCTCGTTTTTCTGCTTTGTTCTCGCACCTCTGGTCAGATTTTGGCGCTTTGGTTTCTGTCACGCACAGCATTCGATCCACCAACGAATATGGCAGCAATACTACGCGTTGGCGGCGCGAAAGCGGCAAACAAGCAACAGACAGCAGCAATACTGAACTGCAGAACTTACTGGATTCAGGCGAACTGTGGTTTCCTCGTGGCCAGCGTTTTTCGGTTTGGGAAAATGAGCAAAACCGCTTAGGTGTCACAGGCGCTTTGCAATACAAACCCAATCAGGATTTCAGTCTGGTGCTGGATTGGATGCACGGCACACTGAAAAACCAGTTGTCTGAACATCATATGGCGGTAAAAGATAATAACCTGGTGAACTCTCTGATCTGGCGTGAAAGTGCGACAGGAGACAAAGAGGTGGTGTATGCCAGCTACCAAAATGCCAGCTGGCGCAATGAAAACCGCGAGGATTATAACGAGTCGGTGTTTGATCAAATCAGTTTAGCCGCAGACTGGGCTGCAACTGCCGACCTGAATATTAAAGCTATGCTGGGGCATAGTTCGTCCGACTACCGCCAACCCCGCCTTTTGAAGCTGAATATCGAAGCAAAACATAAAGCTAACATCATCACAGACTTCACTCAGGACGCTTTTTATGGCCGTAGTTATTCGCCGGATTTTGATGTAACGGCCATCGAAGGCTACAGAGTAAGAGATCTGTTTTTTCAGTCGAACTTTATCTATTCCAGCTTCGACAATGCCAAGCTGAATTTTGATTACCGCTTAAGCGACAGCAAAGCGCTGCTGTTTGGTGTGCATCATAAAAAGTTCAGCAATTCAGGTTTTGAGCAAGAAGCCAGTGGTTTTCCGTTGAACAGTGCTACGCCAGCGAATCAGGGCATTCTAAGCCTGACACCAGAGCGGGTGCAGCTGTACAGTGGTCATCCGGGCCAAAGCTGGCTGCAAGGCAATATAGCGGCAGTGCAGAGTTTTTATGGCCTGAGCGATTTTGCGTTAACAGAGGCTGATACCATCAACAGCTCGGTTTATGATTTAAAAGAACAAACCAATGCAGTTTACCTGTTGTACCACAGCGACTATCAGCTGGCAGGTTCGGCTTTACGCTCCAGCCTTGGCTTGCGTTTTTTTGATACTCACATGAGCTCCGAAGGTTTTGCTGAAATGCAGCCCACCGGCATCAAGCGCCGGTATTCAGGTTATTTACCCAGCCTGGATTTAGCCTATGAGTTCGCTGACGACCTTATTTGGCGCACAGGCCTGAGTAAAAACATGACTCGCCCGGCGCTAAGCGCTATGGCGTTTTCAGTCAATGTCAGCCAAACCTCGCTCGGCGAAAACGATATAGGCCAAATTTCAACAGGTAACCCAGAGCTGCAACCCTATGGATCCGACAACTTCGATATGGCGCTGGAGTGGTATTTTGAACAAGCGGGTTTAGCATCTGTAGCTGTGTTTTACAAAAACATTGATCACTTTATTGTGACTAAAACCCAGCAAAGGTTATACAGCGAACTTGGGCTGCCTGCGTCTTTATTGCCAGCGGGAAAAACAGTCAACGATATCTTTAATGTATCGTCGCCGCAAAACTCAGACTCATCCAGCATTCGGGGTTTTGAACTGGCACTACAACGTGATCTGGATTTTCTGCCTGCACCTTTTGATCAATTGGGTGTACTAGCCAACTACACCTGGGCTGATGGCACCACTTTGTATCCAAACGTAGAGAACTCAGGCGAAGATCAGCGAAAAGCTTTTCCGGGCCTGTCGAAACAAAGCTATAACCTGACGCTGTATTACGAAACCCAAGGTTGGGGAGCCCGTATAGCTACAGCCTACAGAGACAAGTACATCACAGGAGTTGAAAGTGGCTCGATTGACGATGACGAACGTGGTTATCACGCCACCACCCATCTCGATTTTTCAGCCTATTACCGACTAAACCACCATATCAAACTGAACCTCGAAGCCATCAACCTGACCAATGTTCGTGATGAGTTATACAGCGACTCCAGCAACAGAGCCTACAACAGCACCTACAGCGGCCGCACTTATATGTTTGGGGTGACTGCGGAGTTTTGAGCTCCAGTGGGACCTGCTGTTTCCTATTCAATGGATATTATTGTGTCCATAAAGTTACTAATTGAACTACAATGGATATTATAGTGTCCATTGTGAGGTTGCCATGAAGTATCTGTTGCTTGCTGAAAATGATGTGCAAAAGGCTTTTTCTGAACATTTGCGCAAACTAAGGCAACAAGCCAAACTCTCCCGGCTGGATTTGGCAGAGCGCAGTACTGTGCCTGCTGCCACCATCAAAAAATTTGAACTGACAGGGCAAATTTCATTTCGCCAGTTGCTTCTGCTCTGGCAAACACTGGATGACTTAAAGCGCCTTTATGGACTAACCCAACAACAAGCCCAAAGCCTTACAGCTCCGTTATCTATTGAGGAGGTATTGCGAGATGGCCGTTAAACCCGTGCAAAAACTGAATGTATCCCGTACGCTGGAGTCAGGCCAAAAAGTGTCGGTTGGTGTGCTTGCTCAAAACCGCCACGGCGTGTTTTTTCAGTATGATCAGGATTATCTGAGCCAGTTTGAAAACTTGTCGCCTTTTGTCATCCACTTTAATTCTGCAGTGCAACAAGCGCCAAAAACGCCACATGGCGGCTTACATGGAGTATTTGCCGATGCCTTGCCTGATGGCTGGGGATTGTTACTGCAGGATCGTGTTTTTCGTCGTCAAGGCATCTTACCGGCAACTATCACAGCCATGGACAGATTGGCCTTTGTCGGTGATTCCGCTCTTGGCGCTTTATCCTTCAGCCCAGGTTCTGAGTATATGGAAGAATCAGCGGCAGACATTAGTCTCGACAGCTTGGGGCTGAATGCTCAGGCGATTTTTGATGGGCAAACCGAAGACGTATTAAGCGCGTTAATTGCTGCAGGCAGTGCCGGCGGTGCAAGACCCAAAGCACAACTTTATTTCCAGGGCGACAACTACAGGGTATGCCGGACCAGACCTATAGCCAATGATGATGCATGGTTAGTCAAATTTACCTCTGCCAATTTAGCCTTGGGCCATGAAGAGGGCTTATGCGAAGCCGCTTATTTAACCCTGGCAGAGCGGGCAGGGTTAATGCCCCCAGAGTGGAAGTTATTAAATGCGCCTAAAGAGTCGGGTGCGACTAAATGGCTTGCATTGAAGCGTTTTGATTACATCAATAACCCGGATGGAAGCAGCGGGAGGCGTCATCTGCATAGTGCCTGTGGTCTGCTGGATGCTGATTTTCGGGTACCAAGTTTAGATTACGAAGACCTGATTAAAGCGAGCCGTATTTTATGTAAATCGCCTGCCGCAGGCCAACTGCAATTTAAAAGGGCTATGTTTAACTTACTGCTCTGCAATCAGGATGATCACAGTAAAAACTGGGCCTTTATGCAAAAAGACAGCGGGGAATGGCAACCAGCACCCTTTTATGATGTCACTTTTAGTCCAAATCCTTTTGGTGAGCATGCCACTTCTTTTTGTGGTTTCGGCAAGCAACCACCCCTCAAAGCCCTGCAAAAACTGGCTGAAGCAGCAGGCTTCGCGCGTTGGTCAGTTGCAGAACAACTAATCAGGGAACTGATGGATCTGGTATCAGGTTTTAATCAGGTGGCCAATGAATTAGCGATTAAACCTCAGACCACTGCTTTAATAGCAACACAGATAAACAGTTCGCGGCAGCATCTGGCTGGTATTCTTGGTTAAATCACTGCAGGGCTTGTAGGGGCAGGGCTTGCCCCTGCCCGTCTCTAATTACGATAGGACGTTGTAAAGGGTTTATCCCTGCCTGTCTCGCGTCCAAACGAAAGTCTGAGCGAGCTGTACAGTCAACAAAACTGCGGTTTTAAGCAGGCTCGGTATAAAAAGCTTCTACTTTACCTTTAAGCGTCATCAGTAAAGGCTGGCCACGACGGTCCAGTGCTTTGGCTGCTGCCACTTTCACCCAACCTTCGCTGATGCAATATTCTTCCACATCAAAACGCTGTTTGCCGTTCAAACGAATACCCACGTCATGTTCAAAAATTGCCGCTACATAATGCGGGCTACGTGGGTTGGTGCAAAGGCGATCCGGTAAATCCGGGCGTGCTGCTGTGTCTTGAGTGGTAGTGTCTGTCATGGCTCTGGCCTGTAATAAATAAAACGTGCGCCATTTTAGGCAAAGCCAGCAGTGGGCTCAAGAGCGGCGGCCAGAAACAAAGAAAAACAAAAAGAAACAAAGAAAAATGCAAGATTTTTGCCGCAAGACCGGTTTCTATCAAGGTGTTGTAGCTTGCATTCGCCACACTGTAGGTTGCACTCGACGCGATGTAGGTTGTACTCGCCGCGAAGCGGCAGTGCAACAATCCATAACCCGCAATCAACAATAGAACTTCACCTCATCTTTGACCAAAACCAACATTAACAATAAGATGGCTGCTACCTAGCTTAATTAACCGGACTCACCATGAAAATTGCTTTAATTGTTTTAGTTCTCGCTTGCCTCGCTTATTACTTCTACAACAGCGCCAGTTCTAAAAAAGCCGCTCTGCTAAACCATGAAAAAGGCAGTGCATTTTTAGCTGAAAACTCTAAAAAAGAAGGTGTAAAAACTACAGCTTCAGGCCTGCAATATGAGGTTTTACAAAGTGGCAATGGCGAAACCCATCCAAGCGCCAGCAGCACAGTACGAGTGCATTACCACGGCACACTCACTGACGGCACAGTGTTCGACTCTTCAGTTGAGCGTGACGAAACCATCTCTTTCCCACTAAACCGCGTTATTCCAGGCTGGACCGAAGGTTTACAACTGATGAAAGTGGGCGATAAATTCCGCTTTTTTATCCCATCAGGCTTGGGTTACGGCAACCGCAGCGCTGGCAAAATTCCGCCAGGTTCAGTGCTGATTTTTGATGTGGAATTATTTGAGATCCAGTAAAGATGTGGGGCAGATTTGCCTCACTTTTTTGTTCCTTTTATCTTTGTTTGCCTTTGGTTTAGGTGTTGATATACCTTATCACTGTGATTTACGTCTAATGTTGAGTGTTATGAAAATTAAGCAGAATGGTTATCTCACGATATTACATATAAGGGGGAGAGTAACTTGAGCCATAAATTTTTTATAAATCCAGAATCCATTTTGGGGACTGTGGCAAGGCTTTTTGCGGCTGATGGCGCTCAACTTGAAGTAGCTGTTTTGACTTACTCCAATCCAGAAATTCAAGAAACAGGTTATGACAATTGGAATGGAGGAACTACGTATTTTTCACTGTTTCTGCAAGTTCCTATCACTCTTTACCCACAGCTTGAATCCGAAAAAGGACGCTTGGAGAAGTCAATCTCGGACAAACTAGAGATATTTCTGCAAGGGCAACAAAATGAAGCATTGAGCAATGTGAACATTGTTCCCGCAATCGTTGATGATCCTCAATGGCGCGAAAAGGCTAGTGCTTGGCTTACTGGCGCAAAGCTAACAAATCAGGGGCGAGTCAGGTCTAGTAACGTAGCTCCATTAACCCAAGATGGTTTGCTATTTCGTTCACAGCCAGAAATTTACTTATACAAAGCATTAAAAGCACAAGGCGTATCTTTTGCACCTTTACCCGTTTTCATTCGTGGTGGTGACTCTTACAGTAGAATTGAACCTGATTTTTTCTTGATTCATAAAGGGATATCTCTAGTGGTGGAAGTTGACGGAGATACAGTACATACAGAAACACCTGCTGAGGCTCAGGCTAGAACCAGAACATTACAGCAAGAGGGTGTTGCGGTTGAGCGAATATCCGCAAGTGAATGTAACACCCAAGAAAAGGCTCAAGAATCTGCTAATAAAATAATGCTGGCTTTAAAGAAATTGAAAGAAGCAAAGTAGTTTTGACAATATTATCGAAGCTCTTTTGGTTTGAGTCATGGAGCATTATTTCTGTAGTAATTTTTAAACCACTGTAAAAAAACCTTCATAAAATTCTCTGTCCATAAATCACTGGTCGTTGCTCTTTAGGGGGACTGCTGCGCATTTGCGCCTGGCAGATTTACTTAATCAGCTTAACTAACCAGGAATAATGGATTAATTATGAAGACGAATCTTCGCAAGAGTCATCTGGCTTTGGCCGTTCTGGCCGCAATTCCGGCTTTTTACAGCCCTGTATTGCTGGCCCAATCTGCTACTGAAGTGGCAGAAACTGAAGTTATTGAAGTCAAAGGCTTTCGCAGCTCCATTATCAAAGCCAAAGATCTAAAGCGTGAAGCCATGATCGCTCAGGATTCGATAGTGGCGGAAGATATTGCGGATTTCCCTGATCTGAACCTGGCCGACTCACTGCAACGTGTGCCTGGTGTCACTATTACCCGTGAAGGTGGTGAAGGCCGACAGATTTCTTTGCGTGGTTTAGGCCCAGATTTTACCCGTGTTCAGGTCAACGGCATGGAAGCTTTAGGTACTTCGTCTTCGCCTATGGATGCGCGTGGTGGTGTGTCCCGTACCCGGGCTTTTGACTTTAATATTTTTGCCTCTGAGCTGTTTAACCAGATTGATGTAAAAAAATCATTTTCTGCCGATCAGGAAGAAGGTGGCATAGCAGGTACTGTCAATTTACGTACCGCCAAACCTTTTGATTACGACGGTGCTCAGGCCGCTGTTTCTGCTCAGCTTGGCACCAACAGCAATACCGACAGCACAGACCCTCGTATCGCAGCTTTATTGTCTAATACCTGGTCGAATTTTGGTGCTCTTGTGTCTGTAGCGTACAGCGACAGAGCCACTAACGAATACGGCACTAACACCACCCGCTGGCGCCGTGAAGGTGGCAAAAAAGCTGCCGATGCCAGCAATACTGAACTCCAGGCCGAGCTGGATTCAGGCGAATTATGGTTCCCGCGTGGTCACCGTTATTCGGTTTGGGAAAACGATCAAAATCGTTTAGGTATTACCGCGGCTTTACAGTACAAACCAAGTTCAGACTTCAGTCTGGTGCTGGATTTAATGCACGGCAAACTGGAAAACCAGTTGTCTGAGCATCATATGGCGGTGAAAGATAACTCTGTAGTCAACGACTTAGTCTGGCGCGAGAAAAACGGCGAAAAAGAAGTGATTTATGCCGATTATAAAAATGCGACATGGCGTAATGAAAACCGTCAGGATCGCAACGAGTCGGTATTTAATCAGCTGAGTTTAACGGCTGACTGGACTTTAACTGACGACTTAACAATGAGCGCTATGCTTGGCCACAGTTCGTCAGATTACGAGCAACCGCGAGTCAATAAACTAAATATCGAAGCCAGTAAAAAAGTGAATATTATTACTGATTTCACGCAAGACGCTTTTTATGGACAGAGTTATTCACCTGACTTTGATGTAGCGGCTCTGGACGGTTACACAGTCAAAGACTTGTACTTTCAGTCGAACTTTATTTACTCCGACTTTGACAATGCCAAACTGGATTTTGAGTACCACTTAACCGACAGCTCGAGCCTGAAATTTGGTGTGAATCATAAGAAATTTACTAACTCAGGTTTTGAACGGGTGGCACAGAATTTTCCAACCAATGCAGCCACACCACAAAATCAGGGCGTAACCACGCTGACGGCAGAGCAGGTGCAGGTGTTTAACGGTCATCCGGATCAAAGCTGGTTACAAGGCGATATGGCGGCTTTGCAGGCTTTTTATGGTCTGACGAACTTTGCCTTAACTGATGAACATACAATAGAAAGCTCAGCCTATGATATAGCGGAAGAAACTCAGGCCGCTTATCTGGTGTACGACACAGAATATGATGTGGCAGGTATGCCGCTGCGTGCCAATATAGGCGTGCGTTACTTCACTACAGAACTGAGCTCAGAGGGCTTGTCCAAAGGTATTCCAACCACAATGGTGCGTGATTACTCAGACTATTTGCCTAGCCTGAACATTGCTTATGAATTTGCCGAAGATGTAATTTGGCGTACCGGCCTGAGCAAAAACATGACCCGTCCTTCGTTAGGTGCTTTGGCCTTTTCGGCCAATGTCAGCCAAACCTCTTTAGGCGAAAATGATATAGGCCAGATTTCAGTGGGTAATCCTCACCTGAAGCCTTTTGAATCCAATAACTTTGATACAGCAGTTGAATGGTACTTTGAAGATATAGGTCTGGCTTCAGTGGCGCTCTTTTACAAAGACATTGATAACTTTATCGTCACTGAAACTCAGCAAATTGTGTACAGCGAATTAGGCCTGCCAGCGCAGTTATTGCCTGTAGGTAAAACTGTGGATGATATTTTTAACGTATCGTCACCACAAAACTCTGATTCTTCCAGCATCAAAGGTTTTGAACTGGCGATGCAACGCGACCTGGATTTCCTGCCAGCGCCATTTAATAACCTGGGCGTGATCGCTAACTACACCTGGGCAGATGGCAATACCTTGTATCGCAACGTCGAAAACTCAGGTGAAGATCAGGTGAAAGCTTTTGCTGGTTTGTCGAAGCAGAGCTACAACTTCACGCTGTATTATGAAACAGAACAGTGGGGTGGCCGTGTAGCAGCCGCTTATCGCAGCGATTACATCACAGGTGTGGAAAGTGGTTCTATCGACGATGACGAACGGGGTTACCATGCCACAACTCACGTCGACTTCTCTGCGTTTTACCGCTTAAGCGAGCATGTAAAACTGAACATTGAAGCCATGAACCTGACCAATGTGCGTGATGAGTTGTATAGTGATTCCAACGACAGAGCGTACAACACCACCTTTAGTGGACGGACTTATATGGCTGGGGTGACAGTGCAGTTCTGATCTAGTTAGAAAAAAGCCCTGATTCTGTTGGATCAGGGCTGTGTTTCATAAGTCTTAAGGTGTAGTGAGTGAAAACTTTTGTAGTGAATAAAAAGCAGATTGGCCTGGCCGCTGCTGTGACTTTGCTCATGGCGTCGTGCCAACAGGTTCAACTAGAGCAAAAACCAGCACAAAGTAAAAGCTGGCTGGCCGGTGATCATCATGTGCATACCCATTACAGTGTGAAATGGGATAACTCTGTGTTTCCGCCCACGCCCATTATTGGGGGAGATGCCAAATATTCAACAGCTTTGAATGCGCAAATGGCCGCACATTATGGTTTAAGCTGGATGGTGGTGACCGATCACGGTGGGCCAAATCGCGCCAAACTGGCGTTGGAGCAGGCTTATCCTGAACTTGTGGCTTCACGTAAAGCTTTACCCCAAATTCTGCAATTTTACGGTATGGAATTTGATGTGCCGGGCAATAGCCCTGGTGGTCGCCATGCCAGTTTTATTATGCCGCACAGCCCGACAGAAGCAGAGCAGTTGTACCAGATAGAAAGCCGCTACAACGGCCGTCAGGGTGTACCACCAGGACCGGAAAAAGCTGAAGATGCTTTTATGCTGCAAGCCTTAAAAGCCATGAATGCATTACCGGATAAACCACTGCTGCTGGTCAATCATCCGGCACGGTTAGCCACAGGTTTTCGGCAATACAATAAAGTGACCCCAGCGCAATTACGTGACTGGCAGGACACAGCACCTGATGTAGTGATTGGTATGACGGGGGCTGAAGGCCATCAAGCTGCGACTTTAAATCCGGATGGCAGCACAGACCCAACCGCTATTCGTGGCGAATACCCGGATTACCCAACTATGGGCGGCTACGACCAGATGACAGCCCGTTTAGGTGGGGTTTGGGATAGTTTATTAAGCGAAGGCCGACACTGGTGGGTGACAGGCGTATCAGACAGTCACGGTCATTACACCGATGGCTGGGCTGATTTCTGGCCAGGCCAATACGCCAAAACTTATGTCTACGCCGATAAAAACTACGACAGTATTTTTGCGGCGCTAAAAGCAGGCCAAGTCTTTGTCACTACAGGCGATTTAATAGATGAATTGTTTGTCGAAGTGGCAGTAAAAGATTCCACTCAAACCGCCACAGCGGGCCAGACATTAACAGTCTCAGCAGACGATGAGCTGGTGCTTCGAGTGCGTTTTCGTGACCCCAACAGCAACAACGGCGGCGGTTTTAACCCTAAAGTACAAAGAGTGGATCTGATTCAGGGTTTTATCAAAGGCCCAGCCTCAGAGCGAAATAGCGACGAAGCGCCAGATACAAAAATAGCCAAACGTTTTTATCCAGCCGACTGGACTATCAAAGACGGTTACAGCCAGTTTGAGTTGCCGCTGGGCAAAGTCAGCACCAGTCAGTATTTACGTTTGCGTGGCACCAACAACAAAAACGAACTGGAACCAGAGCCTGATGCCAAAGGCGAAAACCCTTGGTTTGATTTATGGTTTTACAGCAATCCGGTATTTATTAAGCTGCAATGACCTTCTGTAATCGCCATGAACAGGAGTTTTTATGGCGACAGTTGGGGCTAAGTCGTATTATCTGCTCTGTTTATTTTTGTATGCTACATCTGAAAGAGAGCAGACGTTGTGATTTCAGTGGTTAATTTAATTCAGGCGGCTTTACTGGCCGTGGCTTTATTAGGCCTGTGTTTGCTCAGTGGAAAAAAACAGCATCAGGGCTTTATCTGCTTATTGCTGCTGGTTGTTTTGCTCTGCGCTTTTAATCTGCTGGAAGAAACCAACCTGACTCGTGAGCTTTATCTGGTGACACCGGTTTTTGTTTTGGGCTTGGGGCCAGCCTTTTATCTGGCGGTTAAATCGGCTTTTACCAGCAGACTTGAATGGCAAGATGCTCTGCATTTTTTACCTATGCTGGCGTTATTGCCTTTAGCTCAACAGCAACCGCAATGGGTCATTGCCATTGGCACTCTATGGCGTTTGGGCTATGCGCTGTTGACCTTCCGTCTTGTCTGGCAATTTAACAAATGGCTCAAACAGCAACGTTCTGACGCAGAGGAATTATCTTTTGGCTGGTTTGGTTGGGTATTAGCTGTGCAGACTCTGGTCAGTATGCTGGATTTGCTGCGTCTTAATATGCAACCGGCTTTGGGGCAGCTGTTGAATCAGACAGGGCAGGGAGTGAGTACAGCTACCACTTTGGTTTTATTGGCTTATCTGATTGTGAAACTGGTCAAAACCCCGGTGGATTTAGCGAGTTTAAGTCTGGTTTGGCAAAGTGAACACAGTTCAGACGAGCAAAGCCCGGCAGTTTCTGGAGCAGAGCCTTCTCTGATTCGCAGTGAAAATGCTGCGGACTACAGCGGTATTTTTACTGAACTGGATCAGCAAATTCGCCAGCAGCAATGGTATAGCCAGCCTCGTTTAAGTTTGGAGCAGTTATCCGAATTGACAGGTTTGAACCCAAGAGATATTTCCCGCGCTATTAATCTGGTCGCCGGGCTTAATTTTAATGACTATATTAACCAGCTCAGAATTAAGCAGGTGCAGCGGCAAATGCTGCAACAGCCTGACACGCCTTTACTGACTTTGGCGCTGAATGCTGGTTTTAACTCTAAATCCAGCTTTAATACCAGCTTCAGGCTCTGGGTTGGGTTAACCCCTTCGGCTTACCGCCAGCAACAGCTGAATACCTGACTTCAGGTGCAGGATCTTGTTTTCACAAGGATAAAAACAAGATCCTGCACGACCTTCTGCCAAAAAAACATCAGCATCAACAGACCAGAATTGTAGCGCTGAGCTTGTATGTTAAGAAACCTTGTGATGACCAAAACCGCTTTGTTTGCCTTGGCCTTGAGCCTTCTCGTATTTTGTTTTTTATTCCCGGGTTGCAGCAGTATCAAACCTTTACCTGTTGCAGCTGTGGTGGTGATTGATCAGATCAATCTGATTGATGTTAAAAACCGGCAGGTGGTCAGGCAGCAACAAGTAGAGCTGAAAAACGGCAGAATTTCTGCTATTCGTCCAGCTGGTGCTGCCATTGAAGATGCAAATGCTGTGGTGATTGATGGTTTAAATGGTTACCTGACGCCTGGCCTTTTTGATATGCATGTGCATCTTTCTGATCCAGCAGCGCTGCAACTGTCTTTATCGCATGGGGTCACTCATGTACGTGTGATGCATGGTTTGCCTGCACATCTAAAGTGGCGGGATGCTATCAACCACAATGAAATGCTTGGCAGTAGTATGACCGTCAGCAGCCCTATACTGAGCGCCACTAAAAGACCCACTACGACCTCAGTTACTGATGCAACAGAGGCGAAAGCTGCTGTGCGTGCTGCTTATGCTGAAGGTTACGATCTGATCAAAGCTTATGGCGATTTATCGGCACAAAGCCTGAGTGCTGTTGTAACAGAAGCTGCTGTATTGAGAATGCCTGTCGCCAAACATGGCCCTCATCCGTCAGGTGCTCTGCCCTGGCAGGATTTGGCCGCTATGCAATCTTTGGAGCATGTGGAAGATATTTATCAGGGGCCTTTGCACTACCAGCAGGACTTAGCTGCTCTGCAAGAGGTTATAGAACAACTGAAACTACTTCAGGTACCTGTTACTCCAACTCTGAATATATTCTGGCAGCTGACCGCCATCAGCCGTGATAAAGAGGCGTTTTTAGCCACTTTACCCCAGGACTATATTTCACCGTTGATCGCTTTTGAAGAGCGGCATAATCAGGTTGAACGTTGGCTACAAAGTACGGATGAGATGGCTACACATAATGCTCAAACTTTGCAGTTTCTATTACAAATCACCAGCCAGTTGCATCAGGCAGGAGTGCCTTTATTCGTGGGTTCTGATGCAGGAGCTTTGTTGTCACCCCATGGTTTAGCCACTCATACCGAAATGCAACTGCTGCAACAAGCTGGCCTGGATAGCTTTGCTGTATTGCATGCAGCCACCATAGCACCAGCAAAAGCGCTTGGCTTAGCAGAGCTGGCAGGTCAAATTCGTCCGGGCTATAAAGCAGATTTTATCTATAGCAAAGAAAACCCAATCATTGAGTTATCAGTATTGCGCGAGCCTGATGCTGTGATGAAATCAGGCCGCTGGTATAACGCAAAACAACTGACAGAGCTGCGTCAGCAAGCCATTGACGGGCGCAGTCTGGGGCAAGAGTTGTGGTTGATCCTGAGCAATTATTAATAACAAATACAGCAATAAAGAGTGAGTCGATGAAATCTTTTTACGCCTTTTTACTTGTACTTCTGTGTTGTCAGCTACCTCTGGTGCAGGCTTCGTCTAAAGCAACCAGTACTACAAACACAGCTATCGGCTTTTATCCTGGCCAGAATTATCCGGCTGATCCTGTCAGTTATTTGAAGATGAGAGAGTTGGCTATGCAAGGGGCAAAAAAAGCTGAATGGTCTGCCGTTTTGCCACTTTTAGAAAACATAACCCGGCAGTACAGCGATGATGGTGATAGCTGGTTTTTATTGGGCCATGCTTATTTACAGACCAAGCAGTACCAAAAGGCGATTTCCGCCTTTAAGCGTGTCCTGCAACTGGGCACTATTTTGACAGGTGTAAAATCGGCTTCGGCACCGTCAAACGATATTATGGTGAAAATTGCAGAAAGTTACGCAGCACTGAAGGATTCGGCTAATGCAATGCTGTGGCTGAATAAAGCTTTGCAGGCGCGTTGGGATGATCGTAAATCGCTGATCAATAAAGCTGCTTTTGCAAATCTGTCGGACCTGACTGAATTTCACAATATCACGGGGGAGTTTAGGCAGCCGAATCTCACATCGGCAGAACGATGGCAGGCCGATCTGGATTTTCTGTTAAGTGAAATCGAACGCTTGCATGTAAACCCCTATCACCACATCAGCAAAGCTCAACTGCTACAGCATGTGAATTTGATTAAAAAAGACATACCTCAACTTAGCGATCCACAAGTGGTGTTTCGTTTTATGCAGTTGTTGGGTTCTTTGGGCAACGACCATAATTTTATCGTGCCTACTGCTGCCAAAACCGCCTCTTTAGCCAGGCTGCCGCTGCAGTTTTATTGGTTTGCTGACGGTGTTTATGTAGTGCAGGCGACTGAGCCGTATCAGCATTTAGTGGGGTTGAGATTACTTAAAGTAGCTGAAACCCCTGTTGACCAGGTGTTGGTGAAACTTGCCAGTGTCAATGCCAGAGACAATGAAATGCAGCAGTTATGGTTAGGCCCTTATTACCTGGGTTTACCAGATGTATTAGCTGGGGTAGGGGTAGTTAAAAAAGCAGAAAATGTGTCGCTGACTTTTACCACAACAACAGGCCAACACAGCAGTGTTAAGCTGACAGCTGAACCTTTTAGCTTCAGCGGTTTTCCTACCTTACCGCCGTTAACGCAAGCAGATAATCCGTTGTATTTGCAAAACAAAAGCCTCAACTATTGGTATAAAACTGACAAGGTAAATAACTATTTATATCTGCAATTTAATGCTGTGGCGCAAGACAAATCTCAATCGCTTGAAGCTTTTAGTACTGAAGTTCGGCAGCAACTGGCGAAAAGCGAAGTCGAAAATCTGGTACTTGATCTGCGACATAATAGTGGTGGCAATGGCTCTATTTTGCCGCCATTAACCCGGGCTTTAATTCATTTTAAAGAGCAGCGTGCAGAGGCAAAACTTTTTGTGATTGTCGGCAGAAACACTTTTTCAGCCGCCCACTTATTGCTGGCTGATTTAAACCGGCTGACTGACGCTATTATTGTTGGTGAACCCAGTGGCAGCAAGCCTAATCATCTGGGGGAAGCGGGCTGGTTTCAATTACCCTACAGCGGTGTAGTTGGAATTATCTCTTCTCAATACCATCAGGCGTCAAAAGCTGAGGACCATAGAATTTGGGTGGCTCCTCAGCTGCCAGTCACTTTAGATTCTAAGCAGTATTTTTCGGGCAGGGACCCGGCTATGGAAGCTATTGTGAAGCTGATTAAATCCTGAGGTTTACACCTGACTTTCAGACCAAACCGCAAATTCATTGCCGCTGGGTTCGGTAAAGTGGAAACGGCAGCCGCCCGGGAAGTCAAAAATGGCTTTGATGATACTGCCGCCATGTTGCTGTACTTTGGCTAAAGTGGCCTTAATATCTGCACTGTAAAATACCAATAAAGCGGCGCCTGTTGCACTGGTGGAGCTTTGTTCTGAACGGAAAAATCCGCCATCCAGGCCTTGATCGGAAAAGGCGACATAATCCGGGCCATAGTCGACAAAGCTCCAGTTAAAGGCCGCGCTGAAAAATGTTTTGGTGGCGGCTAAATCTTTGGCTGGGAATTCGACGTAGTTTAATTTTCCATCTTGATTCATAGGTGCTTTTCCTTATTTTCAAATACTGCCCGTGTTTTGTTCTGCTAATTTGGCTGGTTGAGCCATGAAATACCAGACCACCACCACACCAAAAGGCACCAGATACATCAGTTGCCACCAGACACTTTGCCCGGCGTCATTTAATCTGCGCGAACCTACGGCTAAAAAAGGCACCAGCATAAGCACAGTGACAAATGTTCTTAAAGTAGGGCTGATAATTTCGGCCAGAGCACTGACCAGCAGTACAAAAACTAAAAACCACCCGTATTGATAACGACTGGCTGTGCCGGAAAAATCTGCGAACTGCAGAAAACAATCTTTGATCACTACAAGTGGATTGGGCGCTTCAACTTCCGAAGTTTCACTGTTTAGGATCAGGACGCTGGCATCCACAACAAATACCGCCGCTAATGCCCGCACTGATTCAATGGATGCGTTACCTGTATTTTCCAGCCGCTGAATAGTGCGCAGGTTCAGGCCACAGGCTGCTGCCAGTTGCTCTTGTGACCACTGTTTGTCGGCTCTTAGTTTTTTAATCAGTTCTGCATTAATTTTCATGGTTTGAATACTTTGAATTTACCCATAGACGCAAAGATAACCTAAACAACGGCTACAGGTTACGGCAATACCACGACAGCTTTACGACAGCAGCTTAGCAGTGCCTTTGCTGCTGATCTTTTCAGCGCTTTTCTTCCATCAGGCCAATCAGGTTACCGTCCGGGTCTTTCAGAAAACCAATCCATAGCTGATGATCCGGCATTTGTGCTGCAAATTGTGGTGCTCTTTCAGCAAAAGCGCCACGCTGCAGCGTTGTCGCATAAAACTGTTCTATATCTGTTGTTTTAAAATAAGGGATAGAGTTTTTGCCAATCTCACCAGCACCTTGTGGCTGGCTCAGCATCAGACGGGTGTCGCCACATTGAACAAAGGCCAGCTGTTCGGTCGGAGCAAACAGAAACTGCAGCCCAAGCACCTGAGTATAAAATGGCAGCGCAAGCTGCACATCTTTGACAGTGATGGCAAGCTGAGCTAATCCAATGATTTTATGTTCCACAACCAGCTCCTGTTCTTTGTTTTAACCTTGTCACCATTGGGTTCTTTCTGGCTGGATCCGCCGCGCAAGCAAAATACCCAGCCATGCCATTGGCAGATAAGCCACCACCAAATCCAGTGCAATAAACCAGGTTGGAGCTGGGATCATAAAACTTGCTGCTATGCCGCCACAAAGAAAAAAGAGACCAATCACATAAGCAAAGCGGCTTTTATGACTGGCAGCTGTGAGGTAAGCGACCAAAGCGCCAGTCAAAGTACCAAGGGCATGGGCCAGAAAAGGCATAATAAAATGTTTGGGTTGAAATAAGTCGATGCCCAAACTCAGGCTTTCGGTGTTCGTTACATCAACGCCAGCAGGTGGAGGAATAAGCATAGGGCTGATACTGATAAGCGCCATATTCACAGCAGCGCCCACTATTACACCTAAAAGGATGGCGGCCAGATTTCTAACCAGATTAAGCATGATGATGCTCCACTGAGGTTTATTTAGCATTTAAGTTAGATGAGTTATTGCTGCTGATCAATTAGATGCCCAACTGCGGCATAAATCAAAGCTACAGCTAAGACGACTGAAACCACACCTATTAAACGGAAATAGTTTTTACAACGTTGAGCCGATTGCACTGCAAACTTTTTATGTAAGCTGGCAGGGGTTAAAGCTAAGCCAGCGCCAACTAATAACAACACTAAACCTATGACTTGAAATAGCAAAGGGAACTGAGTGTCTGCGGCATAAGCCATAAAAATGCCACCGGCAATCAGTCTGCTGATTATTTCAAAAGGATGAAAATAAGGCTGCTCGCTAAAGCTGATAATACCTTGGGCAAAGGCATCTGGCTTGAACAGCATCATCAGGCTAAAGAGCAACATCAGCAGGCCAAAAGCAGTAATCAAATACATCAAAGTGCTCCGCTGGCCGCGGTATTTTCCGTCATGGTGTTACTCATCCTAAAACTCTTCGTCAAAGGATAAGCTATCACAGTTGCCGCCGCTCAGAACTTACTGAGCAGCAGCCGTTGCAATAAAGCGATCCATTTCTGCTTCCAGAATTTCCAGTGGCAATGCGCCATTGGCTAACAGCGCATCATGAAAAGCGCGCAGGTCAAATTGCTTACCCAGTTTTTGTTCTGCTTTGGCGCGCAATTGGCGAATTTTAATCTCACCCATCTTGTACGACAGCGCCTGACCCGGCCATGAAATATATCTGTCTACTTCGGCTCTCACATTGGCTTGTGACAAAGAGGTGTTGTCGGACAGGTAATCCAGCGCCTGCTGACGGCTCCAGCCTTGGGAGTGAATACCTGTGTCTATCACTAAACGGCAAGCGCGCCACATTTCATAACTCAGGCGGCCAAATTGCTGATAGGCATTGTCATACACACCCATTTCCACACCTAGCCGTTCTGCATATAAACCCCAGCCTTCGCCATAGGCGCTTAAATACAGGTTACGGCGAAATTGCGGCACATTTTCCAGCTCTTGTGACAAAGCGTTTTGCAAATGATGGCCAGGTACAGATTCGTGCAACGTTAAGGCTACCAGTTCGTATAGAGGACGTTGGTCCAGCGAGTCGGTATTCAGCCAATAAGCGCCGCCACGGATGCCACCAATAGCTGCAGGGTTATAAGAGGCAGTAGTGTAGTTGGGTGCTATTTCGGCGGGCACAGGCACTACGCCATAAGGCAGACGTGGCAAGTTGCCGAAAAACTCCGGCAGCCGGTAATCAATACGTTTGGCGATATAGGAGGCTTCTTTTAATAGTTCCAGCGGTGTTTTGGCATAAAACTGCGGATCGGTGCGCAGAAACTGAGTGAAATCGCTGAAGCTGCCTTTAAAACCAGTTTCTTTAATCAGTGCATCCATTTCGCTGCGGATACGTTTTACTTCGGCCAGGCCAGTTTTGTGGATTTCTGCCGGGTCCATGTCCAAAGTGACATAAGTATTGATGGTATGGCGGTAATAGGCTTTACCTTGTGGCAATTGTTCTGCCGCCAGACTTTCTGTTGCGGCCTGCATATAGTCGCCTTCAAGGAAGTCGGCTAAGCGGGCGAAGGCTGGTAAAGCTGTTTGCTGAATGGCTTTCTTTGCAGCACTTTGTAATTGCTGTTGCTCACTTTTGGAAAATGCTGCCGGTAGTGTTTTAAAAGGTTCGTACAGGCTGCTTTGGGTTGGGTCGCTATAAACCTGAGCACGCACTGTTGGGGCTATGCCCTGAACCACAATTTTTGGTAATACAAAGCTGTCTTTAATACCAGTGCGCATATTGGCAATGTTCTCGTCAAAGTAGCGGCCAAAGTCATTGATGCGGGCTATATAATCCTGATAATCCGCTACTTTGGGCATAGACAGGCCATTGCTGGCATCCAAAGCTGAGCTCCAGAAACTGTAAAAGGTATTGGCCGGAATGCGGTCAAGGAACAGCTTATTGGACTGGATCGAATTACGCAGTACCCAGCCTAGTAATTGATGATTGACTCTGTCTGAGTCTGTCAGTTGTTGTGGTTCAATGGCTTGCAGACGTTGCAGCAATGCTTGTTCAGCCTTCAGCCGACGAGCGCGGTCTTTGGCTGTAACACCAGGCAGACGGTTGTTGTAACCAGCCAGCCCCATCCGGCCCGCACTGACTGGGTCTTCCTGCAGGCTATATTGCCAATGGTCGTTGATGACTTTTTGCAGTTGCTCTGTCGCAGTGGCGGCTAAAGCGGCTGGCGCCAGCCACAACAGAATGAGAGTAAAAAAAGACAATAATTTGCGGGACCTTAACACGGGGTTTCTCCAGACTGATCAATAAGCTGAGTTCTATATCCTCACCTTAGCATGACCCCTTTATCTGTTGGCAACTTCTAACCCGCGATTTAAACGTCTGAGCGCATTCTGATCGGACTATGTGCCTTTTTATTTTTCGCAGACACAGGTCTGAAAGCTACAGTATCCTTAAGTTCCAGGACAGGAATCTATTTCCATAAATTCATAAACCTGATAACTGAGGAAAGATCTTTAACCAAAATACAGTACCGGTAAATATGACCAAAGCGCGCCGTCAGGATTTAAATTTTGTTGTGTTTCACAATGTCTTTAATTGCTGTACGCGCAGAAAACTCACTTTCTTTTCCGGTACTGAACATGACTGCAAATCCTTGACTGGTTCCTCCAGCGGATCCTGATCCTCTAGCAATGTTTTTTACTCTAAAGGAAACGACATCTCCTGGAATTGGCCAGTCTGTGCTTTCGCAGTACTGTTTATATAAATTATGTAGCATGTCAAACTCGGCACCTTGGATAATTGTTTCCTGATCTCGCCAGAGTTTGTCTCTGATATCATAAAAGTACTTTTCAGCGTCTGCTTGGCTGTTAAATACTTTTCCCAATATAGTGATCTGATTTGCCATGGATAGCTCCAGTATTTATGGTTTATCTTGTTAATTTGCCAGAAAGTAACCATTTTGATTAAGAAAGGCTTTCTGTTCTGAATATATCAATTCTCAATGTAGCGGGCATTACGTTACTGAACAAGGTTTAAGGTTCTGCGCAACAAGCTAATATTCTTACAATGCGATTCTTACTATTTATTTTTTGAGTCGTGATTAACAAATTAAGCTTAAAAGAACCCATAATTGGGTATTCCGCTTCTTAAATAAAAATATGGCTTATATGAAAAAAAACGCTCCTATTTCATTGAAGGTAATCATGACTGGTGATCTTGGAATTAATTCTGTTGTTCTTAATCAAGAGATCTGCAATGACAACCTAGTTATTGATTCTGAAAGAGCACTATCTCTTTCAGAAAGGGATGCAATATTGTTAATCGAGGCGTTGGATAAACAGCCAAAAGCCAATGCAAAGTTACAAGCTGCGTTTATTAACTATCGGCGTGGTTAGCCCCTCTACAGTTGAAACACTACGTCTTGGTTAAACTTTCTGTACCTCTTTCGCCTTTGGCAAAAAACACGATAAAACCACTGTGGCCAGAATAAAACCGCTGGACCAGACCAGGCAGGCTTCTAAGCCCTGGGTTTGATACAAATAGCCTGACAATACAGTACCAATTAAGCGGCCCATGGCGTTGGCCATGTAATAAAAGCCGACGTCCAGTGACACACCATCGGCTTTGGCGTAACTGACAATCAGATAGCTGTGCAAGGACGAATTCACCGCAAAGACAGCGCCAAACAATAGCAATACAGAGACTAACAGCGTTTCAGTTGGGAAGGGCAGGGGGAGGAGTTTGGCCAGCACTGCTGGGATCAGACAAAGTGCAAAAGCCCAGCCCACAGCAGCCCAACGCCCCGGTACTTTGCCAGAGCGCTTGCCAGTCCTCTTTATTCCTGTTATCTGGGGCGCTAAACTTTGCACCAGACCATAACCAATAATCCACAGTGCCAGAAAAGTGCCTATGGCTTGTTGGCTCCAGGCCAGTTGCTGAGCTAAAAACAGTGGTAGTGCTATCACAAACCATAAATCGCGCGCGCCAAATAAAAATAAACGCGCCCCGGATAACAAATTAATAGGGCCACTTTTCGACAGCATGTCTTTAAATTTAGGTTTGTAACTGCTTTTGCCTAAATCCTTTTTCAGCAGCACTAAACTCAGCAACCAAACCAGAGCTAAAGCGCCAGCCATGACTGCCACAGCAGCTTGGAAACCCAATTGAGTTAATAAAAAACCGCCAATAAAAAAGCCAACCCCTTTGAGTGCGTTTTTTGAACCTGTCAGCACAGCTACCCATTGATACAGTTTGCTTTGTGAATCCTGCGGCACCAATAATTTAATCGAGCTTTTGGCGCTCATTTTATTTAAGTCTTTGGCAACGCCAGATAAGGCTTGAGCGGCCATCACCCAAGGCACTATGAGCCACTCTGCAGGAACCAATAACATCGACAGCGCTGCTATTTGTAAAAACAGTCCGATATTCATGGTTTTATTTAAACCAATACGAGCGCCCAGCCAGCCACCAAAGAGGTTAGTCAGCACACCAAACAACTCGTAAAACACAAATAACGAGGCGATTTCTAAAGGGCTGTAGCCCAGTTTATAAAAATGCAGCAGCACCAGCATACGCAAAGCGCCGTCTGTCAGGGTAAAAGCCCAGTAGTTGCCTGTGACTACCATATATTGCTTCAGTGCTGTCTGCATTTTACTTTTCCTGTTTGCTAAGAACCCAAGTACCCTTGTTTAAGCTTTGTCGGATAAACCAACTAATTTCGCTAACTCCACTGTACGGTTAGCGTAACCCCATTCGTTGTCGTACCAGGCATAAATTTTTACCTGAGTGCCGTTAATCACCATAGTCGATAACGCATCGATAATGCTGGACCGTGGGTCGGTTTTATAATCCACTGAGACCAAAGGCCGCTCTTCGTAACCCAGAATATCTTTCAGCTCTTGCTCCGAAGCTGCTTTTAATAAGGCGTTTACTTCTTCAGCCGTGGTGGCGCGTTCTACTTCAAATACGCAGTCGGTTAAAGACGCGTTGGCCAGCGGCACCCGCACTGCATGACCATTTAAGCGGCCTTTTAGCTCAGGGAATATTTCGGTAATAGCAGTAGCTGAACCTGTGGTGGTTGGAATTAAGCTGCTGCCACAAGCGCGGGCGCGGCGTAAGTCTTTATGCGGTGTATCGAGAATAGACTGGGTATTGGTTAAGTCGTGAATAGTGGTGATAGAGCCATGTTTGATCCCCAGCTTTTCGTGGATCACTTTGACTACAGGCGCCAGACAGTTGGTGGTGCAACTGGCCGCTGTGACTATTTTATGCACTGCAGCATCAAACAACTGATGATTGACACCCATCACCACGTTTAATACGCCGGCTTCTTTCACAGGAGCGCTGACGACCACACGTTTTACGCCTTGATCTAAATAGGCCTGCAGCTGGGCTGAACTTTTCATTTTGCCCGAGCATTCGATGACGACATCGCAACCTGACCAATTAGTGTCATTGATGGCTTTATTGTGCGTGACCGCAATACGCTGGCCTTTGATAATAACGGTATTGCCTTCAGCTTCGGCCTGATTTAACCAGCGGCCATGCACTGAGTCGAAATTCAGTAAATGGGCAAAAGTAGCAGCGTCACCAGCCGGGTCGTTGATTTGCACAAATTCAAATTCTGGCCAGTCAAAAGCGGCACGTAGTGCTAAACGACCAATACGGCCAAAACCATTAATACCTACTTTAATTTTTTGCATGCTCTGTGTCTCCGCTAAAAATTCGGTTAGGCCGATTGTTCGGCAAGGCTTTGAAAATATGCCTGATGTGGGGCTAAGGTCAGTGCGTAAGGCCGCAAAGCCTGCACTAAGGCTTGAGTTTCCACTTTGCTGTAACCCAGTTCCAGCAACAGCTGAGCTGCAACTAAACCTGTACGGCCCGAGCCACCTTTGCAATGAATAGCCACTATGCCACCCTCTTGTAACAGCGGCAGTACTACGGCGACAACGGCTGGCCAGTTCTGCTGAAAGTCCTGCTCTGGGGCATGATCATCGGCGATAGGCAATTGAAACCATTGAATGCCAGCTTCTGCACAAAGCTCTGGCAGTTGTTCTGCATTATTCAGCTGCATTTCGGTTGTTGGCATCAGGGTTAACAACACCTGGGTACCAGCTGCTTTTAATTGCTGCACTGAGCTGGCTAAATCCACGCCTTTGGTACCAGGGCAAGGTGTAAAGATGATACCGCCGCCTTGGGCCAGCGCTAATAAATCAAATGGATGTGTCATGCTTGAGTGTCCTTTGACGGGCTTGAAGTTGTTGGAAAATAACGGCGGGTTTTATTGGCATACCACACCAGCGATAACATCACAGGCACTTCCACCAGCACACCGACTACTGTGGCTAAAGCAGCGCCTGAATGCAGGCCAAATAACGAAATAGCCACAGCGACCGCCAATTCAAAAAAGTTAGATGCGCCTATCATGCTGGCTGGGGCTGCTATGTTGTGAGGTAATTTCATTCGGCAGGCACTGTAATAACTCAAAGCAAAAATGCCGTAAGTTTGCAGTAGCAGCGGAATAGCGATCAGCACTATGGCGACAGGTTGGCTTAATATGGTCGGGGCCTGCAAACCAAACAGCAGTACTACTGTGGCCAGTAAACCCAATACAGACCAGGGTTTGATGCGAGCCAAAAACTCTGGCAAAGCATTTGGGTTGGGGCTTTGTTGCAGTTTTTTTCGGGTCACTACACCAGCCACTAAAGGCAACACTACATACAAAAGTACAGATAACACCAAAGTGGGCCAGGGGACGCTAATATCCGAAACGCCCAGCAGCAGCGCAGTAATAGGAGCAAAAGCAAACACCATGATCAGATCGTTCACTGACACTTGTACCAGGGTGTAATTGGCGTCCCCTTTGGTCAGTTGGCTCCAAACAAACACCATGGCAGTGCAGGGCGCAACGCCGAGTAAAATCATACCTGCTATATATTCAGTGGCGGTTTGCGCGTCCACCCAGTCGGCAAACAACAGGCGGAAAAACAACCAGCCGAGTAAAGCCATGGTAAAAGGTTTAATCAGCCAGTTCACCACCAACGTCAGCATTAAACCCTTGGGTTCGCGGCCCACTTGTTTGATGGCAGAAAAATCAATTTGCACCATCATGGGGTATATCATCACCCAAATAAACACAGCGATAACGAGGTTCACACTGGCATATTCCAATGTGGCTACTGCATTAAACAGCTCTGGGATCAATGAACCCAAAGCCACACCCAACAGAATACAAAGCCCAACCCAGACCGATAAATAGCGTTCAAATAATCCCATTATTAAGCCTCTGGTTTGAAACGTGTGATTTATAAAGGATAAGAAAGTGCGATAGTTGCAACGGCTGACGGATCAGGCTGTTTCAGTTGAATAAGCGCTTCACACCTTTTGATCAGTACATCAAACAATAAGTTAAATTCGCTATCAATTTGCGCTGGGGAAAGACCGGCCCTGGTTGGGTCTGGTAAACCCCAATGGCCTTTGACTGCGCGACCAAACCAGACGGGGCAGGACTCACCTGCCGCCTGATCACACACAGTAATCACCAGATCCGGATTAAAATCTGTTAAATGATCCCAGCTTTTACTTTGCAGATTTTTTGTATCAACCGACCATTGCGACAGGTACTGCAAAGTTAAAGGATGAACAAAACCTCGTGGAGAACTGCCTGCACTGGCAACCATAACAGCGCTGTTATCACCTTGCTGCACAACCAGATGCCGGGTAATAGCCTCGGCCAGAATGCTGCGACAGGAATTGTGGGTACATAAAAACAGAATATTCATAGTTACCTTTGGCGTTTAAATAACAGTGTGTCACTGGTGGTGATTCGCCTTTCACACCCAATTAGCCTGATGCTAAGGGCAGCAGGCTGCTGCTCGTTCTGGTCTGTCGCCCATGGAACAGAGACTGCTCATTAAGGGCTGGACCAGAGCTGTATTTTGTTCAAGGGTGTGAGTAATGTTTTGTTTCGCCCAGTCCGGAAGGGCTGGATTAATACGGTAAAACACCCATTGACCTTGTCTGCGGTCGAGCAAAACCTGCGATTTTCGTAGCATGGCCAGATGGCGTGATATTTTCGGCTGGGTTTCGTTCAGTGCTGTGGTCAGTTCACAGACACAAAGCTCCCCTTCCTGTGCAATCAAAAGAACGGAATGCAGGCGGGTTTCATCTGCCAGTAATTTAAAAAACTCCAATGGCTGCATTAACTTACTCTCTGCTCTTTATTCAAAATGTCTTTGTCATAAAGCAGCACAAACATTTTGATACGTTCACTCAGCTCATGCATTGTGGTGTCATAGGTTTTATCTGAAGCACCAAGTTTAGGATCGGGGAAATCCCACGCCATGGTTTTTTTAGCATTAAGTCCATCAGCACATTCGAGTTTTGCTTTGCTGCAAAGGATAATGGCGTAATCAATAGACAGCCCTGCAAACTCATCCAGTGATTTTGAGCGAAGTCCTGCTACAGACAAGCCATGACGTTTAATTGCTTCCAGTGCCCGGAGATCGGGTTGTTGCGGCGATGTTCCCGCGCTTGCCACTTCAAAACGATCGCCAAAGCTATGTTTTGCAATGGCTTCAGCCATCAATGAGCGTGCTGAATTCTCAGTACAGATGAAGATCAAATGTGGTTTAGACATCATATGCTCCTGTAGGATATGCGTTGGATCATATATATGTTTTTTCGTATGTCAAATGATTGTTTTGTGGATGCCGCCTGGTTTTTCTCGACAGTTACTATTTGACAGCGGGCAAAATGAAGCTTATCGTTCGTTAATCGTCGATTAACGATAATGGTGGTTTTTAGCTTGAACACAATACAAAAATCAACGGCAGAGCAGGCATCAAATGAAGAGTTAGCTGCTATAGCAAAAGCTTTGGCCCATCCAGCCCGTATACAAATAGTGCGCTTGTTATTAAGCCGCAGCAGTTGTATCGGTGGTGAAATTACTCACGAATTAGCTTTGGCTCAATCTACTGTGTCTGAGCACCTGCGTATTCTTAAAACGGCGGGCATTGTGGTGGGAGAAATTGAGCATCCACGCATTTGTTATTCCTTGAGTATTCAAAGCCTGCAGTCGCTGATCCAGTTTTTGTCTGCTATTGGGCAGCAGTATCAAAGCGAAAATCTGACAGACGGGCTTTGTTGCCCATTACAAAAATCTGCAGAACAGTTTGGCAGTTGTAGCTAAAACCTGAATAAAAAGAGAGAGTGATGAGTAATCTACCCAATATTAAGCAGGGTGTGTTTGCCTTGCCATCCAATCAACAGCTGTTTGCTGATAAGCCTGCTGAGCATAAACCCCGCATTCTGTTGCTGTATGGCTCGCTGCGCGAACGCTCTTTTAGCCGCTTAGCTGCGGAAGAAGCTGCATTAATACTGCAGGAGATGGGCGCTGAAACAAAAATTTTTGATCCCAGAGGTTTGCCTTTACCTGATGCTGAAGATGCAACCCATCCGAAAGTAGTGGAGCTGCGTGAATTAACTCAGTGGTGTGAAGGTATGGTCTGGAGTTCGCCAGAACGTCATGGCGCTATGACCAGTGTGATGAAAGCTCAGATTGACTGGATCCCGTTATCCATAGGTGCAGTTCGGCCAACTCAAGGCAAAACGCTGGCGCTGATGCAAGTCTGTGGTGGCTCTCAGTCTTTTAATACCGTGAACCAAATGCGTATTCTCGGGCGCTGGATGCGGATGCTGACCATCCCCAATCAATCTTCAGTGGCAAAAGCTTTTATGGAGTTTGATGACAACAACAGAATGAAGCCGTCACCTTATTACGATCGTATTGTCGATGTGATGGAGGAACTGATGAAGTTCACCTTGTTGACGCGAGATCGCAGTGACTACTTAACCAACCGGTATTCAGAGCGAAAAGAATCTGCAGAAGAACTGATGGCGCGGGTGAATCAAACCGCGATTTAACCAACTGGTTTTAAAGGAAGTGGAGCAGTGGATGGCGACTAAGATATTTGATGTAGTAATTATCGGCGGTGGGCAGGCGGCTTTGTCGGCTGGCTATTATCTGCGAAGGGCCAGTCTGGACTTTATTATTCTGGATAATCAGGCCAACGCCGGTGGTGCCTGGAATCACACCTGGCCTTCTTTGCGTTTATTTTCGCCTGCCCTGTTCAGCTCCTTACCCGGTACTTTATTTTCTACAAGCAAAACAGAAAACTACCCACACAGGGATGAAGTTGTCGCTTATCTGGAGCGTTACGAAAAACACTATCAGTTGCCGGTTTATCGCCCTCATCAGGTCAAAACTGTAGTGCATGATGTGCAACATAATTGTCTAAAAATCAGTGATGGCAAGTACAGCTGGTTAGCTAAAACGCTGATCAGCGCCACTGGCAACTGGAGTCATCCTGTTATTCCCGCGATGGCTGGCGCACAGATCTTTTCGGGAGAGCAATGCCATTCTGCGTTTTATAAGGGGCCAGAACACTATAGCGGTAAAACAGTGCTGGTAGTGGGGGGCGGAAACTCTGGCGCACAGATTTTTGCTGAGCTGGATGAAGCGGCAACAGCACTGTGGGTGACCAGAGAAGAACCTAAATTTTTGCCTGATGAAGTAGATGGCAGAGTATTGTTTGAACGCGCAACGGCGAGGATCACAGGCCAGGCCACAGATCAGCCTGTGGGCGGTATAGGCGATATTGTCATGGTGCCTCCGGTGAAAGCCGCCAGAGAGCGTGGTGTATTACGCACTAAACCTATGTTTAGTCACTTTACCGAAACTGGCGTGGTATGGCAGGACGGCACAGAACAAGCTGTTGATGCAGTGGTCTGGTGTACTGGTTTTCAGCCTGAGCTTAGCCATCTTGCTGCTTTAGATATTCTGGAACAAAACGGTAAAGTACTGGTGCAGGATGGTCAATCAGTCAAGGAGCCGCGAGTCTGGTGTTTTGGTTACGGCGATTGGGCAAGCCCGGGTTCTGCAACCCTGATAGGTGCAGGCCGGAGTGCCAGAGACAATATCCCTAAGCTGGTGGAATTTATCAAAAACAGCTTATAAATGAATATTTACAATAGAGGTTCGCCTTGCTCGATGCCTTTGCGCTATGCTGGCGCAACTAAGAATAAGGAGGCTTTGCCATGACCAATCAACTGCTTGATGCCGGGTTTCTGGACGACCAATGTTTGTCCGGTCCTTTGCCTGATCAGTGGTTGTTGTTGCCTGCAAAGGCGTTAACCAAAAGGCGCTGGCGCTGGTTGCTGACTTTACTGGTTGTGGTGGTCTCATTACTTATTACACAGTGGTGGTGGAGCTCAGACTGGCCATTTTTGTTATTGCAACTCTGTTGGGGCCTGACAGGACTGGTATTTCTGGCCAGTTGGTTCTGGTTACCACTGGACATCCGGCACACGCGATTTTTATTGCGCACAGAGGATTTTTTACTGCAATCCGGCGTGTTCTGGCGCAAAGCTGCGCTGATCCCGTTGCATAGGGTGCAGCATGTCACTATCAGCCAGGGACCACTGCAAAAACGTTTTGCTCTGGCCACTCTGAAAGTCTATACAGCAGGCGGTTTGGATGCGGAAGCAGCGCTGGCTGATATCGACTATGGCGTAGCACAGGCGCTGAGTGAGCAGCTTAGTCTGTTGATCCCGCGCGGAGATGCTGATGCTGAACACTGAGATGCCAGAACAGCCTGCCACAGCTGAAAATTGGCAGCGCAGTTCCATCTGGGCACTAGTGCCGCTGCTGGTAAAAGCTGTGGAGCAATGGATTGCTGTGATCATTGGTGGTGCTTATTTGATTTTCAGTGGTAGCTTTCAGACTTATGCTCCCTATTGGATCTCGGCGTTGGCACTGTTGGTTCTGGGCAGTGCGTTGCTGAGTTGGCGCTACACCCAGTTTCGGGTGTCGAGCCAGGGTATAGAATTACGGCGCGGTTTGCTGCAAAAAGAACATTTGCTGTTGGCGCAATCGCGTATTCAGGAGCTACAAGTTCAGCAACCTTTTTACTTCCGGCCGCTGCAGCTTTTTACAGTGAGTCTGGATAGTGCTGGTAGTCAGCAACAAGAGTTTTATCTGACTGGCGTGACGTCACAGCAACTTGCTTTGTTGCAAGGGGATGTGCAGGTTGAGCAGACAGTGCCTTCCACGCCATTTTTTCGGATCTGGCTTGCGACCTTATACAACAAACATTTGTGGTTGCCTTTGGTGGCTGTCTTGGGCGCGGCACAGTCGCAATTGGACGATGAGCTGTTTGAACGCCTGTTTGCGCAGGGCCGTGAGGTGTTGCAACAATCTGGGTTGCAGCAAAGCTTTGAACTGCAACTAGTGGTCAGTCTGAGTGCACTGCTGCTGGTTGGGTTGGTGTTGCTGCTGATGACCTTGATTTGGCTCTATCCTCAGCGGTTTTTACGCGATGAGCGGCAATTACAGCTGATCCAGGGGGCTTTGCTGAAAAAGTCGCAGCGGATCAAAGCAAAACGAGTGCAAATGCTCACAGTCCGGCAGCCCTGGCTGGCCCGTGTTTTTGGTCATTTCTCACTGGTTTTTCATGGCTTTACTAATTCTCAGGAACAGAGCAGTAAGTTTGTGTTGTTGGGGCAAACTGGCGATGACATTAATCAGCAATTACGGGCACAGCAGCTTTTAGCTTTGTCTGACATTCAGCAGTTGCCCTTGCAGCGTTATGTGCCTGCTTATTTCCAACGCTTATTGTTGATCAGGGGCATTATTGCTGTATTACTGAGTTTGCTCTTTGTTGTTCTGTGGCAAACCGGAGTTGTCGCTTTCAGCACTGGTGCTCTGGTGCTACTTGCTGCCGTATTGTGGCTGCTGACTGATCTGTGGGCCTACCGTCGTTGGCATGGATTCTGTGTGCAGGATCAGGTGTTGTACTTGTGGCATGGTGGCCTTGGCCAGTTCTGGCAGGTACTGCCGCTGCGGCAGGTACAAAAAGTACAGCTAGTGCAATCCTTGTTTTTCCATCGGCAGCACCTGGTGCAGGTTCAATTCAGTACGGCCAATGGCACAGTAACGCTGGCCGCTATTCCCAATCAGCAAGCGCAGGATTTATATGATCAGGTGCTGAAATTAAAGCCTGAGTGACTTCCGATATCTGAATTAATCGAGCGGCACTAATTCAAAATCAACAAAGTCGTCCCATTTCTTAAACCACTGATAAAAAAGCTCACTATCATTGGATTCCATCAGTTGGTAGCAGACATTCAGCTCCCTATTGACCCAGGAATTCAAATAATGCAGACCCTCAGGGAACATACGACCCTGGCTGTTATATCTTTCATAATTAGCTTCGATACAACCAGGTTTAAACTTCTCAATAACCATGTATTTTTTCATTTCTGAGATCCTTTGTGCTTAAGCGCAGTAAAACAGCGATGAGCTGCTTTTTGACAGTGTTTGTTAGTAGCTAATGAAGAGCAGTTATCAGGCCCCAAGTAGCGGAAGGTGTTTCAGGCTATGGTATTTCAATGCCAGCTGCAGGCAATGGCTCAATGGTCCTTCATTTATTGCAGCATTTAACGGCAGCATTATTGCTCTGTGTCCTTCATAGCTAAATTCATCCCGGTATATTTCTCTGAAGGTTTCGACCAGACTAGTTTGGCAATGAAAATAGATGTGTATCACAGCCGGGGTTTTTGCTTTCCAGTCTATTCGGATTGTGCTGCCACCTTTGACCAGGTAGCTGGCTTCACCCCACTTAAGGCTTTCTTCCACTTTGCCCAAGGCATTTTCTGCTGCCACAGCAAAAATCAGGCCGCGCACATATTCAAGCTGCCTTTGCGCCTCTAAAGGGTAGGTGGCAAATTTTGCTTGTATTTCAGGTGCCATACCAGCTCCGGATAAATAACAAATAGATCGCTAACAAATAACAGCAGTTTGTCTGGGCTTGCCAGCTTAAGCGTCCAAATTAGAGTAGTTTTCCTGCATCAGCAACAAATTGCAGCTCAATTTGTGCCAACTCTTGTTACAAGCTGTGTCTGCATATAGTCCGCTCCATGCGTATAAATAACGAATTCAGCGGGTACGGTTTAACCCTTTAAAGCGACAATTTGCAGCAAAATTGCTTTTGTTATTTGAGAATAGTTCTTGTTTGTGGCTATACTGCGGCAACTTTCAGTGAACCTCAACGGAGTATCCGATGAAATTGTGGCAAAAATCTTTAGTTGCAGTGGCTTTGTCTGCAGCTGCTTTAGCTCAGGCAGCAGAAGTGAATGTGTATTCTGGCCGTCAGGAAGAACTGATCAAGCCAATGCTGGATAAATTCAGCAAAGAAACAGGTATTAAAGTAAACCTGATCACCGGTAAGCCGGATGAACTGATCAGCCGGATGCAAAGTGAAGGCCGTAACAGCCCGGCTGACGTATTGATCAGCACTGACGTAGGTCGTTTATACCGTGCTGAAACTCAGGGCTTGTTTCAGGCTGTGGATTCTAAGTTGTTGACCGATGCTATTCCGGCCAGCTTACGCCACCCACAGCAACAGTGGTTTGGTTTAACTATGCGCGCCCGCCCAGTGATGTATGTACCGGGTAAAGTAAAACCAGAGCAGTTAAGCACAGTTGAAGATTTGGCTGACCCAAAATGGAAAGGTAAAATTTGCATCCGCTCTTCTGACAATATTTATAACCAGTCGATGGTTGCTGCTTTAATCGCTCAGCTGGGTGAAGAAAAAACTCAGGCCTGGGCCAATGGTTTTGTCAAAAACTTCGCTCAGCCACCTAAAGGTGGTGACCGCGATCAGATCAAAGCAGCTGCTGCTGGTGTTTGTGATATCGCCATTGCCAACACCTATTATTTAGGTGGTATGTTTGATGATGCTAATGATAAAGCCGCCGCTGAAGCTGTGAAGGTATTCTGGCCAAATCAGCAAGACCGTGGCGCTCATATCAATATTTCTGGCGCTGGTGTGGCTAAATATGCACCAAATAAAACTGAAGCAGTGAAGTTGCTGGAATATATGGTGAAACCTGAAGCACAAAGCTGGTACGCTGAAGTGAACCACGAGTACCCTGTAGTGCAGGGTGTAAAGTGGAGCCAACGACTTGAATCTTTTGGGCAATTTAAGGCAGACCAGTTACAATTGTCGACCTTAGGCGAACTGAATGCTAAGGCTATTCAGGTGATGGACAAAGCAGGCTGGAAGTGATTTTAGCCTGAGTACCCATTTTGCTACTGATAGAAGGGCGACCATTAAGGTCGCCCCTACGTTTTCTTAGAGTAACGTTTTTTTGAGAAGGACAACTTTCGTTTGACGAGCCCGTTATTCAGCCGGACTGTAACAGTATTTGCCTTGCTATTGGCTGTGCCCGTGCTGGTCGTGCTTGGATCTTTGCTCACTCCTCAGCCCGAACTTTGGGCGCATTTGCTTGATACAGTGCTGGCCGACTATGTCACTAACTCCCTGCTATTGGCTTTGGGTGTGGGCGTGCTAAGCGCTGGCATAGGTACTTTAATGGCCTGGACTGTTGCGCGTTATCAGTTCGTCGGTCGCTCTGTGGTGCAGTGGTTATTGTTGCTGCCTATGGCGATACCTGCCTACATTATGGCGTACAGCTATACAGGTTTATTAGATTTTGCCGGTCCTGTGCAAAGCCAGCTGCGGCTCTGGTTTGACTGGTCGTACGGCGATTATTATTTTCCGGAAATCCGCTCTTTGCCTGGCGCTATTCTGATGTTGTCGCTGGTGCTTTATCCTTATGTTTATATGCTGGCTCGCACTGCTTTTCGCCAGCAATCCAGCTCATTACTTGAAGCCAGCCGCACTTTAGGTTTAACGCCACGTCAGCATTTCTGGAAAGTGGCTTTGCCTGTGGCTCGCCCAGCTATATTAACCGGAGCAGCGCTGGCGATGATGGAAGCTCTGGCCGACTATGGCACTGTGCAGTATTTTGGTGTCACCACTTTTACGACTGGTATTTTCCGTACCTGGTTTGGGATGGGCAATCAGCTTGGCGCTGCGCAATTGTCGGCGCTGTTGTGTAGTTTTGTGTTGTTACTGCTCTATCTGGAGCAGTGGTCCAGACGCAAACTGAAGTTTTATCAGCAAGGCCAAAAACAGCAGGAACCCACCCGTCAGCCACTGACAGGTGTAGCAGGATTAGCTTTGTTGTTGCTGTGTTTATTGCCTGTACTTTTAGGTTTTGTCTTGCCAGCGTTGCAGCTGCTAGGCTGGGCCAGTGACAGGTTAAATCAGTTATTCTCGCCTGACTTTATTCAGCTTTTAATTAATAGCTTTTCTCTTGCGGCCTTAACAGCTTTAGTCACTGCCAGCCTGGCCTTGTGTTTTGCTTATGCCAAACGTTTATCCGGCCACTGGTCATTAGCTTTGCCTGTACGTATCGCTTCAATGGGCTACGCCTTGCCCGGCACAGTGATAGCTATAGGTGTGATGTTGCCGCTGGCGGCTTTGGATAATTCCATTGATCTGTGGGCCGAGCAGCAATTTGGCATTCGCACTGGTTTATTGTTGTCCGGCACTTTAGTGGCGCTGGTGCTGGCTTATACGGTGCGTTTTATTGCTGTAGCTTTGCATAGTGTCGAAGCTGGCCTGATGCAGATTACGCCTTCGATGGACAACGCCGCCCGCAGTTTAGGCGAAAGCCCAGTTGGGGTGTTAAAGCGTGTGCATTTGCCGTTATTGCGGGCGTCGGTATTGAGTGCTTTATTGTTGGTGTTTGTTGACGTGTTAAAAGAGTTACCAGCCACTTTATTATTGCGGCCTTTTAACTTTAATACTTTGTCGGTACGTACTTACGAGCTGGCTTCAGATGAGCGGCTGGCCGATGCGGCTTTGCCAGCCCTTGCCATAGTACTGATAGGTTTAATTCCGGTGATCCTGCTGTCCCGTGCTTTGGATCGTTCAAACAGAGGTGCCAAGTAAATGCTGGTATTAGAACAGGTCTCCATAGCTTATGGCCCGGCCACTGTGGTCAAAGATGTCAGCTTAACGTTGCAACAAGGCCAGATAGGCTGTTTGTTAGGGCCGTCAGGTTGCGGTAAAACCAGTTTATTACGAGCTATTGCAGGTTTTGAACCTGTGCAAACAGGATCCGTTGCATTGGCTGGTGTAGTTCTGTCAAAGCCTGATCAGTTGATTAATCCCGAGCAGCGCCGTATTGGTATGGTATTTCAGGACTTTGCGCTCTTTCCACACCTGACAGTGGCGCAAAATATAGCTTTTGGTGTGAAGAAAAAGCCAAAAGCACAGCAGCAACAAATAGTGGCAGATCTTTTGGCTTTAGTCGGTTTGCCCACTCTCGGCGATCGTTATGTGCATCAGCTCTCTGGTGGTCAGCAGCAGCGGGTGGCTTTAGCCCGTGCATTAGCGCCAGAGCCCGAAGTCTTGCTATTGGATGAGCCTTTTTCCGGCTTAGATGCAGACTTACGTGAAGCTTTGGCACAGGATATTCGTGGCATTATCAAACAGCGTGGCATCAGTGCTTTGATGGTGACTCATGATCAGTTTGAAGCTTTTGCGATGGCCGATCAGATAGGCGTGATGCAACATGGCAAACTGCAGCAGTGGGGCAGTGCCTATGAGTTGTACCATCAGCCTGCTAACAGATTTGTTGCTGACTTTGTTGGTCACGGCGCTTTGTTAAAAGGCGAAGTATTGGCAGACCATCAGGTGTACACAGCTTTAGGTGTCTTTACCCAAACAGAATCGGAATTTACATCGGGTGCAACTGTGGATCTGTTGGTCAGGCCGGACGATATAGTGCATGACGACGAAAGTGGTTTTACCGCCAAAGTGGTAGGGAAGTCGTTTCGTGGTTCGCATATTTTGTATAGTCTGGAATTAGAAGGGGCAGAGCAGGTGTATTGTTTAGCACCGAGCCATCACGACCATCAGCTGCAAAGTCGCATTGGTATTAAGCTGGAGCTGGATCATCTGGTGTTGTTTCAACGGCTATGAAAACGGTGCTGTTATTAATAAACAGGTTGTAACAGCTCCAGTCTGCGTTGCTGCTTGAGTTGTTGTAAGCCTTGTTCAAACTTGCGCTGCATTCGCTCTGAGTCCGGATGTGCTTTTGAAAATGCAAGGTACATAGGCCGGGCTTCTACTATAGGGCCTGTCGAGCTAAGCTGAGCACTGTATTCGGAAAGTTCTGTGCTGAGTAAATATTCTGCAACCATTTGTTCGCAAATCACCAAATCTACCCGACCCAAGGCCAGCATTTTTAACGATTCCAGATCAGTGCTTACTTCTACCCATTCAAAAGGCAGAGTTTTTATGGCTTGAGGGTAGCTGTAGCCACGAACTACGCCTAATCGCAAAGGCGTTTTGGCCAGTTGGTCCAGTTCGGTAAACCTGATGGGTTTTGTGCTGCTGTGGTAAAACTTCATGTAATTGGTGTAAAGCGGCGTAGGGTAATGCAGATAGCTGGTTCTTTCACTATCAAACCAGACACTAATAAGAGCCACAGCTTCGCCCTGCCTGGCTTGAAGTAAAGCGCGGGGCCAGGGTAAAAATTCTATCTGTATTTCCTGCTGCTGAGTGGCAAAAATCTCCCTGATCAGTTCAATGGCATAACCCTGATTGGGCAGTTGTTCGCCGTTGTGAGGCACAAACTCACTGCTGACAATACGTAATGGTTCAGCTGGCAAAGAAAAACTCAGCAAAAACAAACTCAGCTGAATCAGACGCTTCATTCTGTACTTGCCTTGTTAATGCTAATACATTGATTGTTAGCAAAAAGAAGCAATAAAAGCAATCTGCTTTACCTGCTTCTTCCTGCGTACAACCCTCAGCAGAGTCTCTGCTGTTTTACAATGTAAAACGTGATACGGCGCTATTTAGTCCGTTAGATAAATTCCGAAGCTCGTGTGCTACCTCGCTGTTATGGCGGGTGGCTTCACTGTTTTGCGCTGACATAGTGGCAATACGTTCAATATGGCCTGCCACTTCGTTACTGGCTGAATTTTGCTCGTGCAATGACAGTGAAATCGACTCAATCACGCTGACCACCTGTTGAAAGCTGTGCTGGATAATATCAATAGCCTGTCCTGCCTGTCCGGCCAGTTCTACCCCCATATTCACCTGCTCCACACCAGTACTCATCTGGCCTACAGCATCCACAGTACCATTCAGTATGACGTCAATCATGCCGGAAATTTCAGTAGTGGACTGAGTGGTGCGCTGCGCCAGTAAACGTACTTCATCTGCAACTACCGCAAAACCACGGCCTTGTTCACCAGCCCGCGCTGCTTCAATGGCGGCGTTCAGTGCCAGTAAGTTAGTTTGATCAGCTATGCCTTTGATCACATTGACAATAGAAGATATTTGCTCGGATTGTTTACCCAGCTCTTCAATGCGGCCTGAGGCTGAACGCACTACTTGGGCAATACGTTCCATACTGGCCACTGTGTCATTAATCACTTTGCTGCTTTGTTGTGCTTGCTGGCCTGATTTACCTGCAATGGTTTGAGCTTCGCTGGCATTGGCAGAAACAGAATCGATACTGACACTGAGTTCTTCCACTGCGGCTGCAATAGATGAAGAGGCTCGTGATTGTTCTTCAGCTGAGGCTGAAAGTTGTTCAGTCGTGCTGGCAACGGTGGAGCTGGCGCCGCTTAAATCTGCCGCTGCGGTTTTGATCTGGCTCATCAATTGATGTAACTGAGTTTGCATTTTGCCTAAAGCCAGCAGCAATTCAGCCACTTCATCGCCGCCACTGCTGTCGATTGTATTGTTTAGTTTGCCGCTGGCCACTGCGGAGACTAAATCTTTGGCCACTTGCAGACGGTTTTGTAAGGTATTTTTTAAGTACAAGGCGATCAGAGCGCTGAATACTAAAATAACCAGACCGCCAATAATTAAGGTCGCGAAAACAAAATTTTTGGCTTCTGCTGCCTCCTGACTGCGACTCTCCAGCAAATCACGTTCACGTTGCTGCAAAGTGTCCATATGCAGACGAAGTTGTTCCATAAACTCTCTGCCAACCCCAGTGCGTATAAACTCGCGCACTGCCTGGCGTGCTGTGGTATCTGTACCTGCTGCTTTCATCTGGCTGATGCTTGGGTCAATAGCTTGAGTTAGCCAATCGGTATACAGGCCTTGAATAGTTTTTAAACTTTGTTGTTGTGCCGGGTTATCCGCAGTTTTTTGCAGTAAATCTTTTAATTCTGTTTCCACTCCGGTTTTGCCGAGGTGATAAGGCTGCAATGAGCTTTCATCGCCGGTAATAATAAAACCACGCTGTCCTGATTCTATATTCACTAAATCTTCAGACAACCTGTTGGTGGTGCGGATCACTTCAAAGGTATGGTTATTCAACTCTACAGCTTGCTGCATTTTAGTTAGTTGATTTAACGTAATTAAGGTAGATAAAGTCACCAAAGCCACAATAGCAGCAAAAGCAAAAACAAGTTTTCTAACCAGAGTCATGGTTCACCTCAGTGGGTTAATAATGGTGGGATTTGAGCCAAGGCCCGCTGCTGTAAAGTACTCATTACAGGCCTACGATAAATATCTGAACTAGATCAGTTGTTTGTTAGTGAAATTTATACAGGATCGGCACAAATGCGGCAAGACTTTATCGATTTAGGTTGGGTGGCTAAAACACAGGTTTTAGCTGCGGTCAGATATACAGAGCACACAAAGTGTAGGAGTAATGATTTGATTAAATTGCACTGTTTTTTTAT